>JAXLUJ010000005.1:0-320396 GCA_046329575.1 Chitinophagales bacterium
TGCGTGAGCGCCGGCGGCGAATACGCAGCCTAGCATCCACAAAATCCATTGTTTCGGCATATTGCAATATAGGGTTTCAGACACTAAAAGCTTGCGACTTTTGCCGTGCATCTGTGTGGTGAGGGGTTTATGGTTGGTTCTTCTTAAGCCGGATATTGCCAAACGCCACCCATTTTCCTTCGGATTTGATAACCGAGTTCGACGTCCATTCTTGTTTTTTCAGATCGTAAGTGAAGGTGTTAACGAGCAATGCTTCCGGATAGTTAAAATGCATTTCAATAGAATCTGCTTTCTTTTCTCCATAACCCAGGGTTTCGGAAAAAGCTCCGCCAAAATTATCCATCCAATGGATCACATATCGGGCGTTTTTGCAATCAAAACCCACGAACACTCTGGCGGTATATTTCGGAACGGTTGCCGTGTCGGCAAAAGTCATTTCGAAAAACTGATGATTTAAAACCCACCGGTTGGAGAATTGATAAAATACTTTTTCCGTACCAACGCTGCCGGTTGCGGTCCATTGGCCCTCCAATTGGGTTAACAAGGTATCGGTAAAAAGATCCTGATTGCAGTTTGCTTTTTGCTGTGCAAAGCCGGTGGAAGTGAAAACCGTTAAACAAATGGCCAGAATGATGTTTGTTGTTTTCATTTGTGTTAATGGGTTATGTGGTGCTGCAATTATCGGCAATAATTGGGGTGGAAATGGTTGCCGAATCAAAGTGCTTTACATCCTTAGTTCGGTAAACGCTTTCAATATCAATTACAAAGTTGCTCATTCGCATTCCCCGGCCATATAGTTTATTCTTCTCTTTTTCAAACTGAGCAGTGGCTGGCCAAACATAACCATAGTCGCCTCCTGATTTATTAAACCAGTCAAACGGAATGATAGTAATGCTTCCTTTCGCGATAAAAACCAACACAAACTTTTCATAGTAGTTTTGATCATATTTCAAGTTTTCTTTTCTTACGTAGGTTACGAAATCGTCTTGATCAAGATGGGTATCAAATCTGTTTTGCCCTAAAGAAAACTGTCGCAAATCGACTATTTGATTTTTAAAACCAACCGGTTGAGGTAATCCAGATAACGGCTTTCATTTCTAATAAATTCAGCAGTAACTTCACTTTGGTACTGCCGCTTTCGCAAGGTATGTTTTTTTTCACTCTCACTACTCCATTCAAACCAAGGTAATTGGCAAAACAATGAAGCATGGATGTGGTATGTAATTTGAAATTCGTAATTCGTAATGGCCTTGTGGCATGATTAATTCAGGCGTGCCAATGAATAGCATTGTCTCAAAAAGGTGATGAAATATTTAAAAGGACCTGTGTATGTTGTTCAAAGTGGGTAAGGCTCTGTATTATGGCAAACCGCGGTAGGGATGGTAGCGGAAAGCCCGGAAGCCGCGCCACTGCTGCATTTCAAGGATCACAAACATTAGGCCGCGGCTGAGGACTTGCAGCGAACAGCCCGGCATCCGCCACAATCAATTCCAAATTATACAGAAGCGGATGTATGCACGCTCTTCACTGTAATCCGTAATTTGAAATTCGTAATTGACCATTGCGTCTCCTTTAAGTAATGACGGCCTTAGTAGGGCGATGTGTGCTTTAAAAATTGTTGTGGCAGAGATGTTATTACGCGGCCATTTTTAGCGGGCGAACTTCATCGATAAAGAAAAGATTGGTTTTAAAATCGATCTTCCAATCGCCGGCATCGTCCTGATAAAACGACCGATCGAGTTTGAGAGAACAACTTTCCAAACAAATAGGTTTGCCGAAAATTTCGCTCAAATCAATTTGCACCGGAACGCCATGCGGCCGCTGAAAAGCATCAATTATTATCTGAATAATCTCGGCGCCCAATTTGCCGGAGTTCTTCAACAATCGATATAAATTTTTCTTGTTGGTAATGTATTGAGCGTGCTCTAAGTGATGGTTCTCTTCAATATGACCAATCAGCGTTACTTCATCGGCATTGAAAAATTCAATCATGCTGAAGAAAATTTCATTGCGAAAGAATGTCGGTTTTTTCTGTGTGTTCATAGCTCGCGCTTTTTATGAAACAAAGAAGCCGGAGCGCTGCGCAATGTACTTGCGCAGATGAAAAAAACTCCTACTTTTCACAAAAAATTCCGTGCCACTTAACAGAGATGCATATTCGCGCTACCGCCTGATTGACGCCCGCCTGCGCAAAAAACCCTATCCCACATTAGAACAACTACAGGAATATGTGGGCGACCAACTCGATAAACCGCTGCCACGGCGCACGCTGCAGCTCGACCTTCAGGAAATGCGCTATAACCAATCGCTAAAATTTGAAGCGCCTATCATTTACGATCGCGCCGAAAGAACCTATCGCTATTCTGACCCCGACTATTCGATCCACAACCTTCCGGTTACAGCCGACGACTTGCACGGCCTGGATTTTGCCATCAGCATTTTAGATCAGTTCAAACAATTTCCGGCCATCAATGAGTTTGAAGATGCGATTCGCAAAATTGCGGATACGGTGCGCTTCAACCGCGAGCAGCAGGGCGAGGAAAAAATCATTCAGTTCGACCGGCCTAACAGTTATCGCGGCATTGAGTTTATGGATGTGGTGGTTCGCGCCATTCGCGAAAAGCGGCGGCTGCGATTGCATTACCGCCGTTTTGAAGACAAAGAGAGCCGCGAGCACCTGATTGAACCGTTTCTGGTGCGCGAGTTCAAAAGCCGCTTTTATTTGATCGGAAATGCCGTATCGGCCAAAGGCGAGAAGGTGCTTACGTTTGCGTTCGACCGGTTTGTGGAGGTTGCGCTTACCGATAAAAATTTCGATGGAAAGAAATTTGATCCCGAAAAATTTTACAGCAGTGTTTTTGGAATTACTTCGGGTGGCGGGAATGCAGAGAAAATCGAATTGTCGTTTCTGCCGGCGCAGGGCAAGTATGTGCTTTCGCAACCGCTGCATCATTCGCAGCAATTGGTGAAGGAGACGGCTTCAGAAACCCGCATAGCATTATTTGTTGCGGTGAATCCCGAGCTGGTGATGCAACTGCTCAGTTATGGTTCGAACGTAAAAGTGATAAAACCCGCATCGCTAGCGAAAAAGATAAAGGAAGAAGCTGCGCGGATGGTGGAGCGGTACGCCTAAATGTTTTTGGGTATGGTAATGCTTACGGTTGTACCGGCGCGTCCGTTTGCTTTGTTGTCGATTATTTCCACGGCTATTTTTCCGGCATTAAGGCTATTGCTGATGGCTATCCGCTGATTCGTAATTTCCATACCTGCCGAACGGTGCGCATCATCGGCGGTTTCTAAATTGTTTTTTGAAGAATGAATTCCTATTCCGTTGTCTTCAACCGTAATTATCAGCATTTGGTGGCGGTTAAAGAACGATACGCGGATTTGCCGTTCCTGCTGTTTGGGCAAGCCCACAAACGCATGCTTCACCGCATTTTCAACATAGTTTTGAACCAACATTCCCGGTAAGCGTTGTGCGCTATCCACTTCCTTATCTACCAATACTTCGAATTGGAGGGAATGATTCATACGCATTTGTTCCAGCTTCAAATAATTTTCGAGTAGTTGCGATTCTTCTTTTACGGTGGTAGTAGGTTGCCGTGATGCATCTAAGATTTGCCGAATAAGCGTTGCGAAAGTTTTGATGTAGCGGTTGGCTGATATTTCATCGCTCATAGCGTAGTAACCTTGAATCGAATTCAATGCGTTGAAAATAAAATGAGGATTCATTTGTGCGCGAAGCGCCTGAAGTTCCAGTTCGGCTACACGCCGCTTCACCAATTCGGCATGTTTAATTTTCTGCAACCGCCTGTGGAAGTACCACCAGATGATGGTTCCTAAAAGCAGCATTACAGACAGGTAAAACCACCCTGCCGTCCACCAGGGTTCTTTAATAATAAAAGAAACTTTTGCGGGCGTGGTGTTCCATTCGCCGCCATAATTCTGCGACCATACACAAAAGGTATAAGTGCCGGGCATCAGGCTACTAAGCTGTAACGATCCGTTTGTGCAGTAGGCCGTATCGCGGCTACCGCCGATTAAAAGATATTTGTAACGCACACTATTTGGCTTACTAAAAGAAATGCCTACAAATTCAAGAGCAATATCGTTTTGATCGTATTTCAAAACGATGGGTGTGTTAATGCCGTATAGCGAATCGTTTGCTTTGAAAGATTGAATGTAAACCGAAGGCGGCTGTTTGAACTTCCACAAATTTTCCAATACTTCTTCTTTAAAAGTAACCACGCCTAAACCGGTTGCCAAAAAAACCTTGCCACCACCCACATACACATCGTTGATATCATTAATACCAAAGCCCTGGTGGCCGTCGAGCAACACTACATGGGGTGCTTTGTTTTTATCTTCATTCAAACTGATTCGGCAGAGGCCCACATTCGCGCTCATCCAGCATCGGTTTTCTGCATCTACAAAAATTGATTTAATGATAGGTTCTGAAGTCCAGTCGTGAAAAGACACGCGGTGAATTTTATTTTGATACACATAGAATAATCCACTTGAAGCGGTTCCTATCCAAAGTACACTGTCAGTACCTGCGCGCAGGCGAATGATACGCGATTGCGAAAGAACAGAGTCGCCGGTTAAAGAAACCGTTTCATTATTTTTATAAATCAAAACCCCTTGAAGTGTACCAACAGCATAACAACCCCTATACCATCGCGTTACTGTTGTAGATCTGGTTTCCGTGATGTGTTGTGTATTTCCGGGAAATTTTCCCACCAGGGCGCAGGCGCTGTTGGCCCAAACAAATTCATTGTCACCGAAATCAATATCCTTGGAGTTGCCGGTTTTTCTGTCGAAAATAAATTGCGGTTGGCCCTTCAGCGAAAGCATTTGCGGCGAAAAGTTGGTGGCCAGCAAAAAGGTATCGTTACGATATCGGATGCTGTTCACCACTTCTGAAGTCGTCTTCATTTTTATGTGCTGAATACGATTTCCTTCTTTAATATCAATGAGGTCAAGATTTCCATCCTGAAATCCTACCAAAAGCTTATCCTTTCCATTTCCACAAATCGACATCGCCATATTGGAGCGCAAACCAGACGACTTATTGTAAACAAAGAATGACTGGTTGGGAAACATATATAGTCCTTCGCCGCGTGTTGACACCCAGGTGTTGCCGCTGCGATCGCGCAACAAGTTATTCAGCTCGCAATTAAACCGGTATAGTGTGTCCATTGCGGGTTGCCGGTGGGTGTATAGGCGCACCTCATTGTGGTCGTTGAGCAATGCGAGGCAAGAGCTGCCGTTCTGCGATATTATTGTGGTTACCGATTGTGGCGTTCGATACAGCAATTTAGTGGTAAACGGCCGTTCCGGATCCATGATCTTGAACATCGTATTCCAGTTGCTGTCCAGCACAGCAAAAAGTAATTGGTCGCCCACATTCACAATCGGACGGACGGCCATAATTTCTGACTTATTTCTACCAAAAACAGACCGTTGCTTATCTCCTTCAAAAACGTAGATAGAGTCGCCGTTTTGCAAAAGGTATTTGCCGCTGTTGTAAAAGGTAACCGAAGCTTTCACATGCTTTTTGAAAGAAGTATGATGCAGAGAAGAGTCTATCAGGAAAAATCCTTCGGGATAAGCAATGGTGAATTCTTTTTGTTGGTTCAGAAACATGTTAATTGGATAATAACCTGTGGTATCGCGGGTTATTGCCGATAGTTTTAGAGGGAAAGCATGAATGTGATCTTCATAGAGGTACACCGGTGCCGATTTAAAGCAGGTAATCCATAATCGGTGCAAGTAATCTTCGGCCACATTGAGTACCTCATTATCGGGTAGGCCGTCTAAGGTGGTGAAGGTTTTAAACGAGCTGCCATCAAAACGACAAAGGCCCATATTGGTTCCCAGCCAAATATAGCCGGCGTGGTCCTGATAAATACAATAAACGGTGTTAGAAGCCAGGCCGTCGCTGATATCCCAGCGGTATTGCATGGGTTCCTGCGCCGAAATCCGGAGCGGAAATTGAGTTATACCAACCACCATCCAAAACAGAGTAGAGGCCCATATGCTTAACTGGGCAAAAAACGGGCTGCACTTTTTATGGTTGTGGTTTTTATAATCGGTCATTACACTTTGCTCATCTGTAAGCAACTACAGCGGCAAGTTATTGAAAGTTAGAGAATAAGGGCGAAAGCAGTACATAGGCTAGGATAATGCTTCTTCAAACTGATAGTACATGTTTGGCCAGAATACAATAAAAACCGGCCCTCCAAATCAGTCGGCTTTTAGGGCTTGATATATCGCTGAATCAATGTTCCGAATGCGTATGGAACTGTGTTTTCGCGACCTGGATGTGGCTTATAACGGTGGTCGAATCCAACTTTATGAGACCATTCATGAGCTATATGGCCGGCTATTTCGGACTCTGAGGCGTTATCAAAAAACCAGCTATAGGTGTAAATGATTTTATCTCCGGGTTTACCATAACCAACAGCCGCATGCGGCTTTAATGGCTTTTTTTTCATTACGATAACCCAAAAAATATTTGCGACGTTATCCTTGCCCGGATGATAATTCTCTTCTGCCTGAAAAAGCTTTTCTTCAACTTGTTTGGGTGAGAGTTTTCGCATAGGATCATCAGGCACATCGTAGCTATATGGAAACATGCCAATTTGATTTTGAAGAGACGTGTCATTCATAGCCTTTGCAAACAAAAGCAACGTTTCACGCATTTTCACTTCTCTGGCCGCCGTTAACCCATTGATAGAATCTCCGGAAACTTTGAATAATGGTGCGACCTGACAAACACCCGAAAGGCTTATAAGCACGAGCATCAAAAACAAGACGTGTTTTCTTCTTTTTAAAATCATCTGACGTAAATTACAGTTCCTTCCTATGGTCATAAATCAAAAATTCGGGACCGCCACCGCCATCGCCTTTTTCTGAATCATTTCCGCCGCCGGTTCCGCGATCAGTATCCGGTTTGCTGTCATTACCGTTATCCGGCGATGTGTGATCGCTTCCATTGTCTCCTTCGGGAGTTGTATTCTCTCCAGCGGGATGTACGGTGCCATCCGGGTGTTCCTCTGATGTGCCCGGTTCTATCGGTAAAACAGCAGGAGCTCGATCCGGTGTTTGTGTGTGTCCGTTTAGATAGGTGACGATAAACAGAAAGATAAATAACGCTTTTTTCATATTGTTGATTTTGATTTGAATTTTATTGGCATCCTGAAACGAAACAGCATGTTTTCAAAAATTTTTTAGGGTCTGTAGAGGTGTGCGGCGGTGTGTGGTTTTTACATTGCAATGGTGTATACATTTTCTCCTTAATCTCATAAGGATTATCGTCTACTGATGCCGGAGCTCTACCGTCGGGCTTTAGAATTATTTCTTTGTCTATTATTTCAATGTTCCGGAACTTATCGGAAACGCGAATCGTATTTTTCTTATTTACATTAATTGTAAAAACCGTATCGCTATGCTCCATTCCCTCATAATGCACCACCAAATCGGTTTTCTTTCCGGAATTGATTTTATTGTTTGAACCAACAATGTTCTTTCCTTTTTCTGAAACCCAGTAAGGATCAGCCTTTTGGGGTATAATGAGGAATATCTTCTCGGATTGACTTTCTTGAGCTGATAGATCAAGAGTGAAAATTACAATACAAAAAAGGAGTAGCCTTTTCATTTTTCGTTTGTTTTTATTTTGTTAATAAATGATTCGAAGAATAGGCCCGCCAGCAGACTGGTGGCTATAAGTGTTTCTGTTCGAATTTTGAAATCTGTTGACTTAAATAAAACTACAGGAAGCACGTAGGAAAGGAATACCACCAACACTCCTGAAAAAAAACCTAATGCCACTTTTTGAAGCATTTCCAGAACGCTGATTTCCTTTTTATCGTAAACCGTTTCCTTTAATATGCTGATGATCATTCCAATCAAACCCAGAAAGCAACCGCATAATAACACGCTCAGTTTGTCGGGCAGGTTATCAATATTAACTCCTGTTTTTTGGCTAGCGAACTGTAAGTAACTTCTTATTTTTTCTTGCCTTTCTCTGTTCGTTGCGAGTTCCGGACTTTTTTCTTCAATCTCCTGATTTAAGCTGTTAAGAAAAACCGTTACCGGACTTTTTAATGTAGAGTCTTTTGCAACCTGAGCGCTCATCAATTTATAGTCTGACTCCAATTCCGTAAGCTCAATAACGGAAATGCTGATGGTAGAGCCGCAAAAGGCTATTACCATCAATACCATCAAAATCGCAAAGCACGCGTATCGCTCCATGTTGTTCATATGATATATTTGGTATTTTTAGCTTGAAACCTTTACACCTCCGCTATCTCCATCGAAAAGCCTTCTTTGAAAATTACGTTTACAAAAGGCAGCGCATAACTGATGAGCCGCGATGGATCGCCGCCAACAATGATTCCCATCAAATAATCATCGCCGCAGTACACCAGCGAGCCGCTGTCGCCCCCAATCGAAAACGGATTGGCGTTCAACGATTCAATCGTAAATAAATTTTCAAACCAATATGGCTCGCCATCCATTTCAACCGCCGTATTGCGGCGATTCAACCCGCGTACGATGCCGCGGCTTTCACCACTGGTATGCAATTGCACCTCCAACCCTTCTTCTGCATAACAAAAATATTTCGGGCGATGATTGTTATACCATCTGGGTTGCGCTTGTTCCCGATCCACTTTAAAAAAAGCGGCATCCGGCTTGGTGTTTACCGCGCCGGGTTGAATAACATACCAATACGCCAAAGTGCCCAACTGCTCGTTGCTGTTTTTGTAGCGGCAAACCGGATCGCCTTTGGCACAGCGATTCAAATCGGCGATTACGTGATTGTTCGATAAAGCAAAAATATCGCCGCCTTTCTTAAACTGAAAGAACCCGCCGATGTGTCCGTATCCGGCGCCACCAACTCTGGTGATTTCGTCGTTGCTGTATAAGATGCTCATTTTTGAAGTCGGTATTTTTTGCTCTTGGTAAGCGCGATATGAATGGCAGTAACATCTACCGAAATCACCAACCCAACACGTATAGCGCCGGCTTTGGTTTCGGTACTGCCGTTTTTGATTTTCCTCAATTCCGGACTGTAGTTGGCATTGATACCAATCACCACTGGCGATTTGGGAAAATGCCAGGTGATTTGCGCGCCCGGCGATAGCAACTGCTTAAAGCCAAGCACCGGATCTTTAGAAACCGTATCGCGACCGGTTGCCGTTTGAAACGTATCGTTGCCATGCAACCTATAGGCCAGCACCGCGCCAAAATCAAGCGGGTAGATAAATACGTTCAGGCTGGAATTTGCAACCCCTCTTCGGTTGGGAAGACCAAAGTTAACGTCGATACCAATAGGCAGGTGAAATGCTGCAGAGCCCACCCATTTTGAAGCAGACGAGTTGGGAATTTTTTCGACGCCCACCAAGCCCCCGGGATACAAACTGAGCGAAGCGCTCACGGCTGTAGTGTTTTTCAACTTGTACTGCCCGCGCGGAATAATTTCATCTAAAGCCTTGGCCACCGCATCGCCATCTTTTGCCGAAAGAATATTGAGCATAAAACTGCCGTAGCGGGTAAGGTATTGCAGCGTGCTCGCCAAACTGAAATACGGATTTGAAACGGTTCGTTCTTTCAGCACCAGCGTTACCCCATCGGCCCGTGTAATTTTCCTTCCCTTAAAATTACTCACCAGCAGCCTATCGTCTTCATTCAGTGGATTGCGGAGCTCGCGGCTTTCCAAAACCTGAACTTCCTTTGCCGGGCGCTGCTTGCTCACTACGCTGTCTTCAATCAATTTCAAAATATTGGTAACCCCATTTACAATTTCGCTGTATTGCTTGTTGGCCAAACCTTGGCCAATTTGAGTGGCGCTTTTCAAAACCGGTTCGCCATATCCCTGATAATAATTGATGCGCGCTTTCAACCCATCGCTGCTCATCGCTTTTACTAACTCCAAACCGTGATGGATTTGGTTCACCGAAAGTTCCATCAATTTAAAGGCTTCATCGGCCGAAAGTTTTTTGCCGTCAGTATTTTCTTTTTGTGTGCTGGAAGGCTTATCCATCAACAGCGCCATCGTATTGGCATCTGCAATCACTTCATAAATCTGTTGTTTCAGCACTTCGTGATTTTCGCATAGTTTATCAAACGCTTCTTCACCGCCCACAGCTATAATGGCTTTCTGGTTTTTGGTAAGAAAAAGATTCACCAACATGTTCCATTCCTCCTCGCTCATCGATTTTACCACATTCCAGTCGGCAGGATAATAAACACCATTGCACATCGAACCGCTCACGCTCAGCAGCATATCGGCAGCTACCACGGCGCGGCGAACCACCGGTAATTCAGCATGCTTATCTTTTTTCAAAAGATATTCCGAAGCCAGATTGGCCGTTACTTCTACCGGATGCTTTTTCAGTGCAATTTGATACACCATGGCATCGGTGGTGGTAATGAGCGGCGTTACTTCTGATTGAAATATTTTTTTGTCGTCCTCATTTTTCCAATGAAATTTATCGCTGATCGCATTCACCAGATTATCGCTTTGAAAAGCCACCGGCAAGTTGCGGAAATCCGCTTCGAACGCCACTTTCCAACGATCGCCATACTTGGCCAGGCTCAACGCATTTTCCTGTTGGAACTGATGCAACACCAGTAAAGCGTTAGGGATCAGCTTCGGCATTACGGGATCGGCATCCAGTTTAGCAATCAGGTCGTTCACATGCGCTTCCATCAACTCTTCTTTAGCGCGCTTAATCGCAAAATCGGTAATGCCGTAAATGATCTGATTTTCCAGAAAACTCAAACCCGCATCCATTCCCGGAATTCCCGCCTGCGCATTGCCGCCGGTTTCAGAAAGTTGATTCAATACTTTTGTAAGTATGGCAGATGTATTTGCGGAGTATGAAGTTTCTTTAAGCGGTCCACATCCATTCAGCACCTGTACCACCACATCCATTTCTCGTATGCTTTCGTTTGCCTGTTTTACCAAAACCTCCGAATCGTTAGTGCGGCCTGCGCCCGCACGCTCTACATGCATGGGCGCAATTTGGGAATGTGGAGGCGCTTCCATTCCTTCCGGAAGATCGCCATGGGTGGGGTTAACGGTTGCCGGCGTAGGGCCGTTGTTGTTTTTAACGTCCTGCTTTAGAATTTGAAGCAAGCGTTCCGGCTCATAACGATATTGATGCCTATCGCCATCATATTGAAACAACCCCTTGTCGTCGTGGCTCTTGATCAACTGCTTTAGCAGCGCCAGTTTTTTTGCTTCAGAAAAATACCAGGAACCCTGATTTTCCGCGCCGCAATTTTTTTGCGCCCATGCAGTTACCGCGCAAAAGCAGCAAAAGGTTAGAAGTATAGTTTTAGTGTTCATAAGCTGGTTTTTTGTTTTGTTTTAAAGTGGGCCTTGCTCAGGAGGGTTAGAGGTGGATGGCATTACTTTCTGCGGTGTGGGCGGCGTGCCCTTGCCCGAATTGGGTTCATCGGGAAATTTCCGTTCAAAATAACTTTGAGCTGCTTTTGAGCCGAAAACAAAAGCGATAAGGCTCACCCACGAAGCGCTTAAATGAAATTCCTCCAGATTATGTACCGACCATCCAACTTTGATAAAAATCAGACAAATAACGTTGGTAAACATGAACACCACCATCCGCATAGTGCTGAGGCCGCCGGTAGCATCTTGCAGCAGATCCGGGTTGGCGAAAGCCACGCCAAGCATGATGATGAAAAAGGTGATGCCAAATTTCTGGCCCGATATTTCGTTGCCTTTAGCGTTTAATCCCAATTGAAAGAAAAGGGCGATTACTCCTGCTATGATCAGCCAGAAGCCCAGGATTTGCAGCAGCGACAAACTGCCTTCGCCGCGGCGGATGAGGTTGCGCGCGTCTATTGATTGTTTTACGGAACTCCAGAACGGATTCATACGTGAAATTTTATTTTATAAAATAGTTCAACCGCTACAGCAGCAACAATTCAGAAAATAAAATTTGGCAGAAAGCGGTCAGAGCGGTTGGTAGCTGTTCGGGTCATGGTTGGTTTTGGTTAAGTTCCTTCAAAGATAGATGGGCATTTGGATTAACCAAGTGGTTTGAATTATTTTTTAATCCTCTTCCTGTCTTTGGAATTCAAAAACTTTATCCTGAATACGCGATATTGAAACGACCCCGACGCCATCTGTGCGACCATAAATTGTGTTGAAACAAAGCTACCGCCAATGGATTGCGGGCTTTGCATTCGGGCGGTTCCGATAGCTATCGGAATCGGAGCACATACCCTGAATTTTGAACTTCAGCCCGCCAGGCAAAACCTGTGTTAGGTGGTGGCGTTCTTGTCCACCGTGCCTGTCTGGTCGTTGGTTATGTAATGTTCGGCTTTCCCTGTCTGTTGGTATGTTGTCGGGTTGTAGGTGGCGTTTTTTATTTTTTTTGAAGGGTTGGGAATTTTTTAAAAACAATTTTGTAGGGCGTTGGCTTTGCGGGCTCTTTGACAAAGCTTTGCCTTGCGGTTGGCTTGTGGGGCTATGGCAATGTGCTGGCAAATAGTTGGCTTTATGCTGCTAATTTCAGTCGTTCCTTTACAAATGCCGAAACAGTTAATCTGTGCACGCCTAAAATTCTGCCGATTGCTGAATAAGAAACTTTCTTGTCTAAGAGTTCTTGAATTTTTTTCTCTTGTCCTGTGAGTTTTGTTGCCGTTGACTTTCTTCCTTTGGGTCTGCCTAAAATTACGCCCTCTGCCTTTTTGCGGGCTAATGCCTCTTTGGTGCGTTGCGAAATCAGATTACGTTCTATCTCGGCAGAAAGACCAAAGGCAAATGCTAACACTTTTGAGTTGATGTCGCTCCCCAAACGATAATTGTCTTTGATTGTCCAAACTTGAATGTCTCGGTTCATACATTCATTAAGTATGCCCATAATCATTAGAAGATTTCTGCCGAGGCGTGAAAGCTCTGAACATATCAGAATGTCGCCTTTCCGCATTTTTTTAAGAAGCTTACCCAATTTCCTGTCATGAAGGTTTTTTGCCCCCGAAATGGTTTCTTCAATCCATTTGTCCACCACATACACATTGCTTTGGCAGAATTGGTTGATTTCGTAGCGTTGGTTTTCTACTGTTTGTTTGTCGGTGCTTACCCGAATGTAGCCGTAAATCATGATTTTTCTTGTTTAAATTAATACTGTTTATCGCTGTTTAAATTAAACCAAAAATGTATAGAGAAAACCTATGCATTTTTTGTGGCAAACATTCCAGCGTTTTGGTTAGACAACAAGGCAATATTTGCAGATTTAATACTGCTGATAGTTGGGTCATCCTCTCAGATATTGAGCAACGGATAAAAGAAAAAATTGAGCGAATTGGAACACCCCTAAAGGATTGGGAAATACAAATCAACTACGGCATAAAAACAGGTTTTAATGAAGCTTTCATTATAGATGGAGCAAAGCGAAAGAACTGATTGAGCAAGACCCCAAAAGTGAAGAAATTATACGACCCATTTTACGCGGCAGAGACATAAAAAGATATGGCTATGACTTTGGAGATTTATGGTTGATAAATACCCAAGCTGAAAATTGAGTAAAGAACAAGGTATTAAGCCTGTAAATGTCAAGGATTATCCTCTTAAGCTATGGGTGTGACAGGCTAAAACAATATTGAACCGGAGCAAGAAAAACGCGTGGACAAAAGGTGAGCACCTTACAATTTGCGTAACTGTGTTTATATGGACGATTTTCTTAGACCAAAAAAATCCTTATGCAAAACATGACAAAATACTTACCGTTTGTGTATGATGATAAAGGGCTTTTGACTAATCAAAAAGTGTTTTATCATTACAGGAAATGAATGTTGAATTTTTAACCGCATTTTTAATTCTTCATTGTTCAAATATTGTTTCCGTGATAATTTTTCCTGAATTGCAGGTGGAACAAGAGAATTGAGTAAAATCTTCTTTGACAAAATCCTGTTATTCAAATTGAAAAGAAATAAAACCAATTTAGAGTTCAAGAAAATAGTTCTTAAACTTCAAGATTTATTGCGAAAGGAGAAACCAACAACGGAATTGGAAATTGAAATTGACGAAAAGATTTTTGACTTATACTTATTAACAAGATGAACGCAAAACCATTGGTTTTATTACAGAACGTTAATAAAATCAATTTCTATTTTTTCAAGGTTATATAGAGCATAAATTGCATTATTAAGTCTACACTCTAATTCTGATGAACTTAATCCATGTTTTTTGATGAGCAAGATTTCATCTATTATTTTATCGATGGATTTTTCTGTGTTTGTATCAGGAATAGGTATTTTGAGTGGTTCAATAGCTTGAACACTTATCAATAAATCACCTGTTCCAGTTTGAGGTGCATCTTTCATCAAGTAATGACCCATTTTCGAATTGAGAACAGCGACTAAAAACTTAATGTGTTTTCCCGTTGCAAAGCAAGTGCTATCTAATGCCATTGTCCCGGTTTCATCATAAGAAAATCGTAAAATTGAACCAACACGTTTCCAAACGATTTTCTGTTTAGAAAAATCGTCCCAATAACTTATGCTATCTTGCGTTTCAAACCATTTGTTTCCAGTCTTTTTTCTTGCCCCAGGTTCGCCAGTTTGTTTTAGCCTGTCATACCCAAAGCTTAAAAGGTGCTGTTTTACGGCAGGATATTGTTCAATATCAATTTTCAGACTTGGGAAAGTAGCAATCAAATACAGGTCTGCATACTCATAGCCATAACGCTTAATATCTTTACCTCTTAAAATGGGTCGTATAATTTCTTCACTTTTGGGGTCTTGCTCAATTAGTTCTTTTCGCTTTGCTCCATCTATAATGAAAGCTTCATTAAAACCTGTTTTTATGCCGTAGTTGATTTGTATTTCCCAATCCTTTAGGGGTGTTCCAATTCGCTCAATTTTTTCTTTTATCCGTTGCTCAATATCTGAGAGGATGACCCAACTATCAGCAGTATTAAATCTGCAAATATTGCCTTGTTGTCTAACCAAAACGCTCAAATTATTTAACACCTTTTCTTTCACCATACAGGCAAGCGTTTTTTGCTGGTTTTTTTGTTTAGATAACAACAAAATATTGGTGTCAACTGTGGCAGAGTCAAAAATCTTTTGTCCGGCAAAATCAATCAACAAAACAGGGTTGGTGTTTTCGGCAAAAAACTTGCGAGTGCTCTCACCATAGCCTGCACGCATCCATTTATTTGAAGTTATGAAACACAAGTGGCCTTGCGGTTTTAAAAGTTCAGTTCCTTTTTCATAAAACAAACTGTATATGTCGCCTGTGCGTTCAAACGTTTTGTAACCAGACTTTTCAAACATCTTGGCTAATCTGCCGTTCTCTTTTTGCAACTGCACATAAGGAGGATTTCCAATTACAATATCAAAGCCATCCTTAATACCAAACATCCATTCGGAATCAAAAAACGGAGAACTGCTGTTTTGGTCGTAAGGATTCCATTGGGCTACCTGCTTGGCATCTTCGGGAGCAAACTCATGATTAGCTTCTAATAATTTTACCAACCTGTTTCGCAGTTTTTCATCTTTTTCACGCAGTTGTCGTTTCTCTTTTGCCGTTTGTGCGTAAAAATGTTCGTGCCGCACATTCAAAATTTCCTGTTTAGTAGTTTCAATGGCTGGGTCTTCAAATAAATTTCCTTGTGCTTGCTTTTTGTGTAAGCCAAGCAAAGTGTTTGCAGCCACAAATTTTGTTTCTAAGTTGGGTAACGTAATTACACCGTAATTTTCTTTTTTAATATCCATTTCGCCCTGTTCCACAATCAAGGAAATAAAGAAACGAAGTTTGCTGATTTGTGCAGCTATGGTTTGTAAATCCACACCATAAATACAGTTTTCAATCAGGTGCAGTTTTAGTTGATACATATCCAATTTTTCTGCCACGCCAATTTTCTCCAGCATGGCAATTATTCCGTTTAGAATTCCCATGGGAAAAGCACCCGAGCCACAAGCCGGGTCAAGAATTTTTATCCCTTTCAAAGTATTGTAAACCTTCTTTTTTTCAGCATCAGTCAGTTTACCATTCAAATCAACATCGCCAATTTTTTCTTTCAGATATGCCTGCAAACTTTCACTAACCATAAAATCAACAATCTCTCGTGGCGTGTAAAAACTTCCGCTTTGCTTACGGGCAGATTCTTTGGTTTCGTTGTTAAATGCACCCAATAAGTTTTCAAACACATTGCCTAACAATTCAGGGTCAAGAGCCACTTGCACATCTTCAGGTGCATTTTCTTCCACAGTAAAATTGTAACGTTGTAATAACGGTATAATACCTTTCTCTTCATCGAAGAAAACACAGTTTGGAATAAAGGCACGATGGCTAAATTGCCCTTTCACTTTTTTATCGTTTCGGCTAAAGCCATCTAAATGATATTTTACACCATCGGTAGAAGTTTCTTTGTCTAAGCACTCAAATAAACCGCCATTCAGAAAAGGAATTTTGCTAAACAACGCCAACACTTCCTTTTCTTTTATTCGAAACATTTCAGCGTAGCGATACAATGTTTTGATGTCGCGGGTGTTTTCTTCTTTTGCAAAAGCTCGTTCGGTCACCGTTTTGTTGAGTGTGGCAAAAAACAGGTTTTGTAAAATGGCATTGTAATAGTTTCCGTTCTTACTGTCGTAAGGATTAAAGTCCTTTAGGATATTTTTCAGTTCTTCTTTATCAAACAAATTGCTAGGCACTAAATGTTTTTGCTTGATAAACCATACAAATAGCAATCGTGTGATAAGTCTGATAATCTGTTCTTCCAACCTTTCGCGGTTATCTAACTCGGTGTTCGTGTCGCGTGGGAACGAAACTCCAACTTCTTCTGAAAGCGTCCATTCATACCACTTAAAGAGTTCATTATAAAATTCCTTGGTAAGTGAAGAAACTGAAAAAGCGTTGGTAACATCTTCCAGTGTAATGCTTTTCTTTTTTTGTAGCTCACTAAAACGCTTAGCTGCTGTATTACAACTTTGAGCTGCTCCAAGAATAAAGGTGTAGCGCTTGGAATGGGTGTTTTCTGTTCTGAAATTTCCTTCCTCGTCAAATGAAGATTGGCTGCTGATAAATGACAAGCGGTAATCTTTTTGGCGTTCATCTTCACTATGATAAAATGCCAAAATGCCGTGATACTTGTCTTGGTCAATAAATTTAGAAACAAGATTACGCAAGCCGACTTTATTCTTATTTATCTGAACATTCTTATCGGTTGTTATATCCAACACAGCAATGTTTTTGCTTTCGCTTAACTTTAAAGAAGCAAAACGTTCAATAGATTTTGCATTGCTGTTATTTACAATAATTTTTTCAGCTTTATTCTCAATGCTGATATTGGTGCCAAAAAGTTCAGGAAACCAAGTTTTCCAATTATTTTGACTATACGTTTGTTGCAGGTTTTGTCGTAAACTCATTGTCTTGATTGTGATTTGTTTAATTGATTTTCCAACTGTTCAACTGTAGGCAATTGGGTTTGAAACTTCTTTGGCAGGGCATGTGTCAATTTATATTCGCTGATTCCAATTGGTTTCTGTATATCACGCAACGAATATTCGGCTTCAACTTTGTCCTTGTGCTTGCACAGAATTAAGCCAATACTCGGATTATCCTGTTCATGTTTTATCTGACTATCAATAGCTGATAGATAGAAATTTAGTTTACCCGCATACTCAGGTTTAAATTTTCCCGATTTTAGTTCAATCACAACATAACAGCGCAGATGCAAATGATAAAATAGCAAATCAATAAAATATTCGTTGTTGCTTACTACAATTGAATACTGTTGTCCTACAAAAGCGAAGCATTTACCCAATTCAAGTAAAAAGCGGGTTAGGTGTTGAACCATTGCATTTTCATTTTCTTTTTCGAACGCATCATCTTGCAATCCTAAAAAGTCGAAATTGCAAGGATTCTTTAATGTTTCAACCGCCAGTTGTGATTGTATTTTTGGTAATGTGGTTTTAAAATTTGTTACCGCTTTTCCTTTTGATTGGAAGTATTTGTTTTTGATGTTGATTTCTAATTGTTCTCTGCTCCAGCCGCTTTCGATAGTAGCGTTAGCATAAAATAAGGCTTCCTTCATATTTTTCACCTTTGAAATAATCAGTCGGTTATACCCCCACGGGTTTTGTGTCACAGGTTGTGGCACAAATTCAGACACTGTGTTGTAAAACAACTGCCATTGGCTAATGGCATACAAATTTCGTCTTGAAAAGCCCTGTATGTCGGGGAAACTCAACCTTAAATCTGTTGCAAGTTGTTCTAAAACCGAATCTCCCCAATTCGTTTCCTTTTGTTTGTTTACAATGTCTTTGGCCAAATCCCCGTATAGCTCCATCAGTTCGTATTTACGGTTATAGCCCCTTTTAACTGGGCAGATTTTATTTTCAGTTTAATGGTTTCAAACCATTTGTCGTATTGTAGTGGTGGCACTTTCATTTATCAGAGCATTTAACTGAAACTTTCCGAAATGATAATTTCAGGATTAAAAATATTTATTGACTTCACTACAACTTCTGTAGCAGGTTCTTCTACATCTTTTTGTAGGGGATAATTTTTTAATATGGCAATTACTTTTTCCAAAAGCAAAACAGGTTTCAACGGTGTTTTCTTTACTGCCTTTTGCAGTTTATTGATGTCGCGTTGCAAGTTTTGAAACGTGCCTTTTCGGATGGCTTCCTTCGCCAATAAAATAAGTTCTTTGTCAGCTTCATTTGAAAATGGTAAATTCAAAAAAGCATCTAAAAAACTCAATGCCTTTGTTTCGTTCGGACCTTGCTTTACGTCAATCTTTCTGTCTCTCGCTTTTTCTTCTTCTTGTTTGTTAGCGAAATGTTCAACACCTTTTTTAACTTGTTCATGATGAAGGTCGTGAAGTTTGATAGATTGTTCTTCAAGCTTAGCTTCAAACTGCTTTACAGTTTCTAAAAATGTAAGTTCTTCAATATCGCTTTCATTTTTTACATACAAGAAAGCATCACGCCTTGCATCACGGATAAAACAAATGGTTCCTTGCTTTAAGATTTTACTTTTGCGTCCAACCCTTGCACGCAAAGGCATATTTTTAATTGCTTTGAAAAGTTCAGGGTTGCTTTCTCGTATTTCACGAATAAGCATCAGGTAAACTAATTTCTCGTCTTTTTCTTCTTCAATACTGTGGTCGAAAATTCCAAACGATTGTGTTTCTTCTTCTTGCGAATAAATTTGACTATCCTCTCCCAATGCTGCATGAAAGGCTTGCAATTTCATAATAGCTTTCTTCTGTAATTCAATGTCACTGTTTACTTGTGCAGTAGGGAAGAAGTTTAAAATATGTACTTCGTTTGCCCTTGAACCAATTCTATTCACACGTCCAATGCGTTGCATTAGTCGTGTTGAGTTCCAAGGCGTATCATAATTGACAATGATGTTTGCCCTATGCAAGTTCACTCCCTCTGCCAATACTTCAGTGGAGATAATAATATCGTAATCATTTTGTTGCTCCGTTGGTGAAATGTTTGCATCAAAATTTGCTCTCACTATTGGGAATTTCTCTTTTCGCGACTTGCTGTCCACTGTAATTATTCTGTGCTGAATGGCTGATTTTAGTTTTTCTTCCAAATAGGCTGTTGTTTCTTTACTTTCAGAAAAGACAACCAACTTTTGTTCGGGATTTTTCTTTTTGTCAAACAACTTGTTGTTTAAACATTCAATGAATTCATCCAATTTCGGGTCTTCTTCAACTTTGTTCCATTCGGCACTTAACAATTTCAATATTTCATAATCTTTCTTTAATCCCTTCACAAAACTTTCTTCAAAGTCGTTTGGCTCACAAATTTCAATTGTTGGGTCGTCTTGTGCTTTCTGTAAAACAAGGTCAAGTAATTCTTCCTCTCTTCCGTCATTAATAAATTCTGAAACAGGAAGATTAGGTGCAATGTAAATTTTACCATTGTCAAACATCGTTACCATAGCTTTAGTCGCATCGGTAAAGCGAAGTAACGATTGCTTAAAGGCATAAAAGCTGCTGTCAATTCGTTTTACCAAAAGCGTTTTCATTATTATCGCTAACTGTGTAGCAACATTCTCTGCTTTATGGTATTTACTTCGTTTGTGTGGCTTCAAATAGGCAATTGCCCTGTAACGATTGTAAGTTAAACCCTGTGTAGGATGACTTAAATAATAGATTGTTTTGTCATAGAGTTGTTCAAGTTTTGGCTCTAACTCATAAAATACTTTTTCGGGCTTCATTACTTTAGGGAAACGAATTCCTTGTTCTTTCAGGTCGGCAGAATATTGGTCGTGAATTTCTAAATCCGTTCTTGTTCTTCTGACAGTTAAAGGTTCTATGACTTTTATCCTTATGAGGTCATAAATTTTTTTTACTCCTTCTGTTACAATTTTCAAGTCTGATTCGGCTTTTAACTTTCTGTAAGCATCAATTTGTAATCGGAAAAAGTGTTGCAGATTTCCAACTTCAAGTGTTGAGTTTTTGCTGTCCTGAAATAGGTAAACTTGGTTCGCAATGTCTTCGGGTCGGTTATTTAATGGTGTTGCTGAAATTAAAATTACCCGCTTAGATTCTCTGCTTCCGTTAGGTAACCCTTTTTTGGTTGTTGCCTTGGTAATTTTCTGCAAGTCGTTATACATATCGGCAGTATCTGAACGAAATTTATGAGCTTCATCTACTATGATTAAATCATATTTTTCGGGGTTGGTAATTTTATGCAAACTTCCATTGGTTATAATTTCAACATTGTCTAAATGAAATTTATCAATCGTTTCAGTCCAGTTGTCTTTTAATGCTGGCGGAACAATTATTAAAGTTCTTGAACGATATGAGGGAAAACCATTTGAGTAAAAATATTTCTTTGCAATGAGTGTAGCCACTATGGTTTTTCCAAGTCCAACAACATCGGCTAAGAAAAATCCGTTGTGCCGCATCATTTTGGTATAGCCGTCATTTACCGCATCAATTTGATAAGATAAACGTTTAAAACCTTTTGGTAAATCGGAAATTGAATTTGGGTCAAACTCAATGCTCTTTCCGAAATACTCAACCAGAAATTTCAAATAAACCTGATACGGTGTAAATGTGTCGTTGAGGAAAGTTTCTTTTTTTAACCTATCAATGTATTCATCGCTGATTTCAACACTTTCACTCCAAAGTTTCTCGAATGTTTCAGACGCAAATTCAATGTCTGTGTTGTCTCGTAGTTCAACATTGAATTCAAAGTTTTGCGAAAGTCCGGCATCAGTTAAGTTACTTGAACCGGTTATTACTGCTCCATAACCGTGATTGTGTTTTTCTTGCTCTCTAAAAATGTAAATCTTAGCATGAATGTTTTGCTTCGGGTGAACCTTGATTACTACTTTTTTGCTTACAATGTCGTCAATCAACTGCAACATTCCTTCTTCAACTTCTTTGTCGTATTCCGAATCTTGAATGTTCTTTTTGATTTGCTGAAAGAAATCTTCTTCTGCATTTTCAAAATTGCCATCAAAAAGCAACCCTTGTTGGTGTGCTTTATAAATGAGTTTGTCAATATTGATACCGACAAGTATTCTGATTTCTGCTGCTTTCTCTACAAATTGCCTAATACGGAAGTATCCCGAAGCCCGAAAATACCCTACTAATGCGTCAAAGAAATGAATGTTTCTGTGCTTGAAAATACCTTCAATCTTATTGATGAGTGTATTCTCATTTTCGTTTGTAAAAAACTTTGTTGACATCACTTAAACTTCTTAATTTTTTTGGTTACTGATTTGAGTGCTTCGTCAGCCAATGGCTCGTCTTTAATCACATCCATAACTTGGTCAGCCAACCAAAGAGTATACAGTTCTTGTTTGTCAGCTTTGAGAATGTCTGCCAAGATTGCTATTTGTTCTTTCTTGATTGGTCTTTCACCTCTCTCCATTTTGCTGATGATAGAAGTGTCAACGTCAAGTTTAGAAGCAACCTGTCTTAAAAGCATATTTTGCTTTGTTCTAAGCTCTCTGATTTTGTCTCCGAGTTGTTTCGCCATTATAAAATTATTGTCTTGACAAATATTGGCAAATATAATGGAATTAATGATGCCTTTTTCTGTGCGTGGGTCAACGTTTGGCTCTTGAATTAAAAAATGTGCAGTGGGGAAAATAAAAAACAGGAAGGGTCGGCAGGGAGTGTTTGCTTACTCGCTGTGCGCTTGAAATATGGTCTGTATGTCGGTATACTTGTCGAAATGGTTTGCTTTTGTGTTAATGTTCAGTTTTTAATCGTCTGTTTATTCCCTCAAAAACCGCCCACCGAATGATCACACCGCCTTCACCGCACATGACCCCTCAACTCCCGCAACTCGCTTTCGGTGCGCTCCAGCCGCTCCAGCAAATGCTGTATAACTTCAATGCCGGAAGTGTTGATGTCGAGTTCGTAATGCCACGTAATGTACTTTTCCAATTGCGGCAAGGTTTCAAACGCTAAAAAATGCTGATGCTGCTCTTCAATTAACTCTATTAATCCTGCCCGCGCCAGCGATTCCACAAAGGTTTCCTCCACTTCATGAACCGTACAGTAAACCGTTACGGCTATACGTTCGTTCGTAATCATGGCTTTGTTGTTTTTGACAGTTCGCGAAATAGTTCCTTCTGCTTTTCGTTCAGCGTGGCGGGCAACACTACATGATACGTCACCAGCAAATCGCCAAACGCGCCTTCTTCTTTATAAACCGGAAATCCTTTGCCTTTCAACCGCACCCGGGTGCCGTTCTGTGTGCCTTCTTTCACCGGCAGCTTCACCTTGCCGCTCAGCGTGTCCAGCATAATCTCTCCTCCCAAAACGGCCGTGTACAAATCAATATTCACCGTTGCGTTCAAATCGTTTCCGCTGCGTTTGAATTGCTGATCTTCTTCCACCACAAACGTAATGTACAAATCGCCTGCAGGGCCGCCATTGCGGCCTTCACCGCCCTGACCTTTCAGCTTAATTTGCTGCTCGTTGGCTACACCGGCAGGAATGGTGATGCGCAAACTTTTTCCGTTGATAGTTATGGTGCGTTTGTGCGTGGTGTACGCCTCGCGAAGGGTTAAATGCAACTCGGCCTGAAAATCCTGACCGCGAAATTTACCGCTGGTTTTGCTGCGGCTGCCGCCAAACATCGAGCCGAACAAATCGCCAAAATCTTCTTCCGAAAAATTGCCGCCGCCCTGGAAGTTGCCGCCGCCTTGAAAACCGCCAAACCCGCCGCCGGCGCCACGTGCAGCTTGTTCCTTTTCATATTGCTCATACTGCTCGGCATGTTTCCAGTTCTCGCCATACTTATCATACTTCTTCCGCGATTCGGGATCGCTCAACACTTCTTTGGCTTCGTTGATCTCGGCAAAAACCTGATGGGCTTTTTTATCGTTCGGGTTCAGGTCGGGATGGTGTTTTCTGGCCAGCTTCCGATACGCATTTTTAATGTCTTCGGCCGTTGCGGTTTTGGCAACGCCCAAAATTTGATAATAGTCTTTAGCCATACTGCAAAATTAAAGCAACCGCAGGCAAATCCTGCAAACCGTTTGCTTTTTTTTAGTTTGCGTGCATGAATCTTGATCTCTCCGGGAAAAATGCTTTTGTAGGGGGCAGCAGCAAGGGAATTGGCCGCGCTGTGGCTTTCGAACTGGCCAAATGTGGCGCCAGTGTTACGCTGGTGGGCCGCGAAGAACCTTCGCTGATGCAGGTGCTGATCGACCTCAGCTTTATCAGCAAAGCCGAACAACGGCATGATTATGTGTCGGTTGATTTCGCACAGCCCGAAAAAGTGCGCGCTGCCGTGGAGCGCCACATGAAAAAGACCAATAAAACGTATCACATTCTTGTGAATAATACGGGCGGACCGCCGGCCGGCAAAATCACCGATGCCGAAGACCGCGATTTTATGGCGGCATTTGAATTGCATCTCATTAATAATCACAATTTGGCGCGGCTCTTCATCGAAGGCATGAAAACGGAAAAATATGGCCGTATCGTAAACATCATTTCCACTTCGGTAAAACAGCCGCTTCCCAATTTGGGCGTTAGCAATACCATTCGCGCAGCAGTGGCCAACTGGAGCAAAACCATGGCCAATGAATTAGGTCCTTTCGGCATCACCGTAAACAATGTGCTGCCGGGCGCTACAGAAACCGAACGGCTGAAAACCATTATTGCTACCAAGAGTGAAAAAACGAAACAAAGCGCCGATGCGGTGCGCAGCGAAATGCTGCACGAAATTCCGATGGCGCGTTTTGCCAAACCTGATGAAGTGGCGGCGGCTGTGGTGTTTCTGGCATCACCGGCAGCTTCGTACATCACCGGCATCAATGTTCCGGTTGATGGCGGCCGCACCGGAAGTTTGTAATTCAACCGAATAGGGCATGAAACGCGCATTACAACATATCGGCTTTCTTTTGGCGGATGCCGCGCTATCCGCTGCAAGTCCTCAGCCGCGGGAAGTCATAAAACCTTGGCGGTGCCTTCTTTTCGGGGTGATTACGAATTTCAAATTACGAATTACGAAAGCAAAGGCTGGTCTTCAAAATGCCATACTGTTCCAAATCGTAATTCGTAATTTTTCATTCGTAATTTTCACGCTGCGGCTTGCGGGCTTTCCGCTGCTATCGCTACCGCGGTTGGTCAAAATGTACGGCCTGTGTAACATTGAGGAACATTCCCCTGAATTTTTCTTTCAAAAACACCTTTTCACATCATGATAAAGCTGCAAAACTATATCAACGGAAAATTGGTGCCGCCGCAATCGGGGCATTATATCGATAGCGTAGAACCCGCTACCGGCGCGGTTTTCGCGCAGGTGCCCGGCAGCACAGCCGATGACGTGCAACTGGCTTACGAGGCCGCGCGCGATGCGTTTCCTTTGTGGAGCCAAACGCCGCTGGAAGAACGCATGATGCAACTGCTGCGCCTGGCCGATGCCATCGAACAAAAAATGGATGTGTTGGTAGCCGCCGAAAGCCGCGACAATGGCAAACCGCTAAAGCTGGCGCGGGCTGTGGATATTCCAAGAGCGGTGTCGAACTTTCGGTTCTTCGCTTCGGCTATTCAGCATTTCGCCAGCGAAAGTCACCACATGCCGGGCGTAGGCATCAACTATACGCTTCGTTTGCCTATTGGTGTAGTGGGTTGTATTTCGCCCTGGAATCTTCCATTGTATTTGTTCACCTGGAAAATTGCTCCTGCGCTTGCTGCCGGAAATTGCGTGGTGGCCAAGCCTAGTGAAATTACGCCTTACACCGCCTATTTGCTTTCTGAAATTTGTGTAGAAATTGGCTTCCCGGCCGGCGTGCTCAACATTGTTCATGGTCTTGGCAATCCCGTAGGCCAGGCCATTGTAGAGCACCCCAACATAAAAGCCATTTCCTTCACCGGCGGCACCGAAACGGGCAAGCGCATTGCAGCAACGGCTGCGCCTATGTTCAAAAAGTTGTCGCTGGAACTGGGCGGAAAAAACCCTACCATCATTTTCGACGATTGCGATTTGGAAGAAACGGTGAAGCAAGTGGTAACGGCTTCGTTCAGCAATCAGGGCGAGATTTGTTTGTGCGGTTCGCGCATTTTTGTGCAGAAAAATATTTACGAAAAATTCCGCGATGCGTTTGTAGCGCGGGCCGCCACTTTAAAAGTGGGCGACCCAAATTCAGCCGATACGAATCTTGGCGCTTTGGTTTCCAAAGCCCATCGCGAAAAAGTATTGTCGTACATCGAACTGGCGCAACAGGAAGGCGGCAAATTGTTGCTGGGTGGTGCGCTCACTGCGGCGCAACAGCAAGCGCTGCCCGAACGCTGCCGTAACGGTTTCTTTCTTCAACCTACGATTATCGAAGGGTTGCCACACCACTGCCGCACCCAACAGGAAGAAATTTTTGGGCCGGTGGTAACGCTCACGCCTTTCGAAACTGAAGAAGAAGTGCTGCAAATGGCCAATAGCGTGCAGTACGGACTTTCGGCAACCATCTGGACCGAAAATCTGAAACGCGCGCATCGCATGGCCGAAAAATTAGAGTCGGGCATTGTGTGGATCAACTGCTGGCTGGTTCGCGATTTGCGCACTCCTTTTGGCGGCATGAAAGCCAGCGGTGTAGGCCGCGAAGGCGGCTGGGAAGCGTTGCGTTTTTTTACAGAGGCAAAAAATGTTCTGGTAAAACAATAATGACAATACCACTTTGAAATAGTACAATGAATCAACTTTCACTTTCACATCTCCACAAGGTGTATGGCGATTATGCCGCCACCAACGATGTGAGTTTCGACATTCCCAAAGGTTCCATTTTTGGAATGCTGGGGCCCAATGGCGCGGGAAAAACCACGCTGATCAGGATGATCACGCAAATAACTTTTCCCGACAGCGGCACCATCTTATTCAATGGCGAAAAACTTCGCGAAGCGCACAACAATCGCGTGGGTTATATGCCCGAAGAACGCGGTTTGTATAAGACGATGAAGGTGTATGAACACCTGCTGTATCTGGCGCGGTTAAAAGATTTGAGCGCTGCCGAAGCTTCGAAACGCGTGTTGTTTTGGATGGAAAAATTCGACATCGGCAATTGGCGTAACAAAAAAATTGAAGAGCTCAGCAAAGGCATGGCGCAAAAAATTCAGTTCATTTCTACCGTAATACACGAACCCGAATTGCTGATTCTCGACGAACCCTTTTCCGGTCTCGACCCGATAAACGCCCAACTAATTGAAGATGAAATTTATGATTTGCGCAAGAAAGGCTGCACCATCATTTTTTCAACCCACCGTATGGAACAGGTAGAAGAAATTTGCGATAGCATTGTGCTGATCAACAAAGGCAAAAAAATTCTGGAAGGCGGTGTAGCCGAGTTGAAGCAGCGCTTCAAAGAGAATAAGTTTCGGGTGCAGTTTGAGGGCGCGCTTCCTGCTGATTTTACCGAAAAGTTTGCTCCGCTTTCGGTGCACGAAAATGAAGCTTTGGTGCAATCGAAACAAAGCAGCAACGAAGTGTTGCGGTATTTTGTAGATCGCCATATCCCGATTACCGGATATAACGAAGTGCTTCCCGGACTAAATGAAATTTTCATCACCGCCGTAAAACAATCGCATGAATAAGATCTGGATCATCATACAACGCGAGTATATCACGCGCGTTAGAAAAAAATCGTTTTTGATCACCACGCTGCTGGCGCCGGTTGGTTTTATCGCATTGATGGTGTCAACAGTGGCGCTTTCTTCTTACAGCACCAGCGATAAACATGTGGCTATTGTAGATGAGTCGGGAATTTTCGATAAGGTAGTTTTTCCTGATGCGCCTGACGGCTCCATTATTTTTCATCGCGAAAAAGAGTTGAAGGCGCTGGAAGAAGATCTGAAAAAAGAAAAACCGCGTTACGATGCCATCATTGAAATTCCAAAGTTCTATGAACTTGAAAATCCCGGTAAGGTGACCATCAATTACCTTTCTTCAAAAAGTGTGGGCGGCATGTCGCGCTCCTTTATCAACAAAACGTTTACCGATAAAATCAGAGAGTTGCGTACGGCAAGCCTGCATCTCAATCAGGCGCAGCTTGATGACCTGAACCAAGAGGTGAAGCTCGATTACCTTCGCGTGAACGAAAACAGCAAGAACAGCGCAGGATCTACTGCCGGCGCGGTGTTGGGGTATGTGTTGGGGTTTGCCATTTACATGACGCTCATCATTTACGGCACCATGATTATGAAAGGTGTGGTAGAAGAAAAATCGAGCCGCATCATGGAAGTGTTGGTTTCTAGCGTAAAGCCGATTCAGTTGATGATGGCCAAAATCATTGGCATTGGCGCGGTGGGGCTCACGCAATTTTTCCTGTGGGGCGTTTTGCTTTTTCTAACCAATATTTTTCTGTTGCCGTTAATTGGCATTAAAACCGCCCACGGCCCCATGCTTTCGCAACCTGAAATTCACAACAACATGGATGCAGATGAACTGCAGCAGTTGTTCTCAGGCTTGGCCGACATTCATTTCGGCCCGGTGCTCATCATCTTTTTCCTTTTCTTTCTAGGCGGGTTTCTGATTTACGGTTCGCTGTTTGCGGCTATTGGCGCCGCCGGTGGCGATGAAACCGATTCGCAGTCGCTCACCTTTCCTATCCTTTTGCCCATCATCATTTCCGTAATCATACTCATGAACATTCTGGGGCAGCCTGAAGGCAATCTGGCTTTTTGGGCTTCCATCATTCCGTTCAGTTCGCCCATCATTATGCCGGCGCTTATGCCTTTTGGTCCGCCCTGGTGGCAAGTGGCGCTTTCAATTGCCATGCTGATTGGCGGGTTTATTTTTTGCGCCTGGATTGCTGCAAAAATCTACCGCACCGGAATATTGATGTATGGAAAGAAAACCACTTTCCGCGAAATGGCGCGCTGGGTTTTTGCACGCCGCAGCTAGCCTTTCTTCAATGAAAAGGTAAAAGTGGTGCCAATGCCTACGGTGCTTTGCACCGTAATGGTTTGTTTGTGTGCTTCAATAATATGCTTTACAATGGCCAGGCCAAGGCCGGTGCCGCCCTGCTCGCGCGAGCGGGCTTTGTCGATTCTGAAAAAACGTTCAAACAAACGGCCGATGTACTCCTGCGCAATGCCGGGTCCGTTATCACTTACTTCTACCAAAACGGTATCGTTGTGCTCGGCCAGCGCTACAGAAACGTATCCGCCTTCATTGTTATATTTTATGGCGTTTGAAACCAAATTATTGATCACCTGACCCACGCGCATTTTATCGGCCTCCACATAAAACGGGCCTTCATAATTTTCGCGAAACCGAAGCTGAATACTCTTGGTGCCGGCCTGTAACTGAAACGTGTCAAGGATTTCAGCCAATTGCGCCCTCACATCATAGGTTTCTACATCCAGCTTCAATGCGCCGCTTTCATATTGCGATATGGAGAGCAGGTCACTTACAATATCGTTCAATCGCTCGGCATTTTGCGACGCTTTTAGAATATAGCTTTCAGAAATTTTGCGGTCGTCCAGCCCGCCGTCGATAAGCGTTTCCAAATAGCCCTGAATATTAAAGATGGGCGTTTTCAATTCGTGCGATACATTTCCCAAAAACTCTTTCCGATACTGTTCCAATTTTTTCAAGCGTTCAATCTCTTCGCCTTTCCTGAGCGAAAAGGCGGTGACCTTTTCTTTCATTTTATCAAGATCAACGGTAGTGTTCTTGTTTCCGTTTCGCTCGCTGAGTTCGCTGATCATTTCGCCTATCACTTTTATTTTTTCGAACACCAGCGTTCGCAATAAAATGTAACAGGAAAGATACACCACAATAAAAACCGCCGTAGCCAGAATGGATGATTTCCATACTTCCAGTTTTACAAATCCGCCTTGATATGCGCAAAGGCAGGCCACCAAAAGGCTGCTGAGCATGGCGCAGAAAAAAGAGATGATATGTGCCGGCGAGATCTTCATTACGATTGATATTCGCCATAAACGCTACGAAGCACATCGGCGATTTCGCCAAGCGTACAGCGCTGCTCTACGGCCGTGATCACATAAGGCATGATGTTGCGATCTTCCACCACAGCGCTTTTAAGTTCGCCAAGCGCTTTGCTACACAGTTCGGCATTTCGCGATGCGCGCAGTTTTGCCAGTTTTTCGCTTTGCACTTTGCGTATCGAATCATCAATGCGTAACATATCTACCGAAGCGGTTTCCTTCTCTGTAAACTTATTTACACCAACAATAATTTTTTCGCTTCGCTCCACTTGATTTTGATACTCGTAGGAAGCTCTTGCAATTTCTTCCTGCATATATTGCTGTTCAATGGCAGCCACGCTTCCACCCAACGCATCAATATGCTGAATATATTGCCACGCCTTCGCTTCCAGTTCATCAGTGAGCTGTTCTACAAAATAGGAACCGGCCAACGGATCTACGGTTTCCGTAACACCGCTTTCATATCCAATAATCTGCTGGGTGCGCAGCGCCAACTTGGCGGCCTGTTCGGTTGGCAGCGATAGCGCTTCATCATAACCGTTGGTATGTAACGATTGCGTTCCGCCCAAAACTGCGGCCATAGCCTGCAGGGTAACGCGCGCTACATTGTTAAGGGGTTGCTGTGCAGTAAGGGTGCTACCGCCGGTTTGGGTATGAAAGCGCAACATTTGCGCACGGGCATCGGTAGCGCCCAGTTGCTGAGTGATTTTCGCCCACATCCTTCTGCCGGCGCGGAACTTGGCTATTTCTTCAAAAAAATTGTTGTGCGCATTGAAGAAAAAAGAAAGGCGCTGGCCGAATTGATTTATATCCAAGCCCTTGCTGATAGCCGCTTCGCAATAGGCTTTGCCATTAGCCAAAGTAAACGCCAGCTCTTGCGCAGCTGTAGATCCGGCTTCGCGAATGTGATAGCCTGAAATAGAAATAGTGTTCCACTTCGGCACTTCCGTATTGCAGAATTTGAAGATGTCGGTAATAATCCGCATACTCGGCTTGGGCGGATAGATATAGGTGCCGCGTGCCGCATATTCTTTCAGAATGTCGTTTTGAATAGTTCCCGAAATCTTTTTCAGATCGGCGCCTTGTTGCTTGGCAATGGCGATGTACAGCGAAAGCAAAATGTATGCAGTGGCGTTAATGGTCATGGAAGTAGAAATTGTTTCCAGGGCAATGCCGTCGAACAACACTTTCATGTCTTCTATGGAATCAATAGCCACACCAACTTTTCCCACTTCTCCTTCTGCTAGTGAATGATCGCTATCGTATCCTATTTGTGTGGGAAGATCGAATGCTACACTAAGGCCCATCACGCCCTGCGAGAGCAAATATTTGTAGCGCTTGTTGCTTTCTTCAGCAGTGCTGAAACCCGCGTACTGCCGCATGGTCCACAGTTTACTGCGATACATTTCAGGATGCACACCGCGCGTGAACGGAAACTCGCCGGGCTGCTCATATTCGCGCATCTTATTTTCATAAATGCGCTGGATTTCAATTCCTGAATCGGTGGTAAATTTTGCCATACAACAAAGGAAGAAAATTTGATCAAGGCCGGGCCTTTCGCGCTCTATAATTTCTACTTTTGAAGAAATCTTTTCCATGGCCGTTTCTATAACGCATATCGATACCGCCTGCGCCCTCATCAACATCAACGGCTATCACATCCTTACTGATCCAACCCTCGATCCCGCCGGTGGCTGGTATCACCATGGCTTCGGTTCGCTTTCAAAAAAAACACAAGGCCCGGCCATCGTGGCCGAAAAATTACCGCCCATTGATTTGGTGCTGCTCAGCCACCATCAGCACAAAGATAATTTCGATGGAAAAGGAAAAGCACTCACCTCCAAAGTGCCCCTGGTGCTCTCTACGCCTCAGGCGGCCCGGGAACTTCTAAATGCAAAAGGATTAAACAATTGGGAAACTATTTCAATTCCTACGCCATTGGTACCCAACCTCCGCATCACGGCCACGCCTTGTCAGCACCATCCGTGGTGGCTGCCTGAATTTTTCTCGGGAAATGTGATTGGTTTTATGATTGAGTTTGACTCACAGCAATCTGCTGATCGCGGCGGCATCTATATTTCGGGCGATACGGTTTATTTTTCCGGCATTGATGAAATCGCCAAACGATTCAAGATTGATGTTGGCATTTTCCATGTGGGTTCGGCGCAATTCCGCTACCTGTCGGGCTTTGGTCAATACACCATGAACAGCACTCATCTGCTTAAAGCGGCACGGGTATTGAAACCCAACACCATTGTTCCGATTCACACAAAAGGATGGTCGCATTTCAAAGAAACCGAAACCACTCTCAAAGATACACTGCAACAGTATCCTGAAGTTTTTTCGAAAACTGTTTTTTTGAAATCGGGAATAGAAGAGCAACTGCGTTGATCAGCTCATCAGAATTTGTGCAAACCGGAACACCTCTTCAAAAGAATTATACAGCGGCGCCGGTGCTACGCGAATCACATCAGGCTCCCGCCAATCAGCAATCACTCCGGCTTGGGTTAATTTTTTAAACAACGCCTTTCCCGTTTTTCCGGTTTGAATAGAAAGCTGCGCGCCGCGCGCTTCAGGAGTAATGATCTTGAAATCGGCCTTTCCCTTTTTCTCCATTTCTTCAGCAATAATCCACGCTAGATATCCGGTAAGCAATTCGCTTTTCTTTCGAATGGCGGCCATCCCGGCTTTGTCGAAAATTTCTAACGAAGCTTTGTGCGCGGCCATGTTCATTACCGGCGCATTCGAAAGCTGCCAACCCGCCGCACCTTCCTGTGGCACAAAATGCTTTGGCATTTGAAAGCGGGTTTTTTCTGAATTTCCCCACCATCCGGCCAGCCTTGGCAAGGTGGCATTTTTTGAATGGTAATCGTGCACAAATACACCACTCACACCACCGGGACCACTGTTCAGATATTTGTAACTGCACCAAACCGCAAAGTCAATTTTCCAGTCGTGAAGTTTTAATGGCACATTACCAATGGCGTGCGCCAGGTCAACACCAAAAATCAATTCGTGCTTACAACAGGCTTCTGCAATTTTTTTAAGATCGAAAAACTGACCGGTGTAGTAGTTCACGGCACTGAACAACACCAAAGCCAATTCGTCTTTCAGCGATTCTATTTTTTGAAGAATGTCATCGGTGCGCAATGTTACTTCGCCCTTCCTCGGCATAACTTCAATCAAATGTTTTTTCGGATCGATGCCATGCAATCGCATCTGTTGTTCCACAGCATAATAATCGCTGGGAAATTCATTGGCCTGCATCAGCACTTTCACCCGCTTTCCTTTAGGCCGGTAAAAACTGATCAACATTAAATTGAGGTTCACCGAAAGCTGATTCATGGCCACCACTTCTTTTTCTTTGGCGCCAACTAATTTCGCCAGCGATTTCGAAAAGAAATGATGATAGTACAGCCACGGTTGTTTGGCGTGAATATGTCCTTCCACGCCTAAATTTTTCCAATCGTATAATTCCTGATGAATAAATTCTGCCGCCGTTTTTGGTTGTAGTCCCAGCGAGTTGCCGCACAAATAGATGGCTTCGCTGCCATTAACTTTTGGAATGAAAAACTGTTTCCGGAATTCCCGCAACGGGTCTGTCTTATCCATTTGACGGGCAAAGGCGAGAGTATTTTGAAATTTCATGGCTGATGCCTTTTGCTTTTTCTTTTGGTTTAATGTGTATGCCGATGTTGAACCTGTCCCTTTTCCAATTGTTTGCGCGCCGAATCCCCCAACCAGTTCAACGCATTTTCCGAGAATAATTTTTTAGTAATCGCTTTGGGTAAGTTGAGCAATTCAATTTCGGCCCCGGGAACCGCTTCACCCAAAGGGAATGGATAATCACTTCCAATACAAATTTTATCGTCGCCAATTAATCCCATCACATATTGCAAAAAATGCGGATCGTGCATCAACGAATCCACCCAAAAATGACCGAGATAATCGCGTGGATTCACATTGTTGTCAATGGCGGTAAGATCGGGCCGTACTTTAAAGCCCTGCTCTATTCTTCCCACAGTTGCCGGAAAAGATCCTCCGCCATGCGCAAAGGCAAAACGCAGTTTTGGAAATTTTTCAAATACGCCGCCAAACAACAGCGAGCAAATCGCCCGCGTGGTTTCTGCAGGCATGCCCACCAGCCACGGCAGCCAATACTTGCTCATATTCTTGGAGCCCATCATATTCCAGGGATGCACAAAAACCGCCATGTCTAATTCCTGCATGGCTTCATACAACGGAAAAAATTGGGGTTCGTTCAAATTAATATCGTTAACGTTTGAACCAATTTCAATTCCCGCAAAACCCAATTGCTTACAGCGTTCCAGCTCTTTGATGCTATAATCGGTATCCTGAAGCGGCAGGGTTCCCAATCCAATAAACTTTTTCGGATAGCGCTCGGTAACTTCTGCTATATGATCGTTGAAAAAACGAGACGTGTCAAACGCATCTTTCGGCTTTGCCCAATAATGAAACAACACCGGAATAGTAGAAAGCACTTGTACATCTACATGGGCATGATCACATTCGTGTATGCGCACTTCAGGGTCCCAGCAATTCGATTGAATTTCTCTGAAAAATTCATCGTCTTTCATCATGCGCGCACAGCACGGCTGGTGATGGTCGAGATGAATGAACCCACCGTAGCCGAATTTCTCGGCCCACTTTGGCAAATGCTCGGGTATAATATGCGTGTGAATATCGATCTTCATCTACGTTTGGCAAGAAAAACAAAAGTTTGCAAATCGTATTTAGTTTTTAATACTTCATCTTCGCAATAGCTTCGCTATCTTATTCTTTCATCATGAAAATTGGCGCAAAAGCACCGGCTTTCTCCGGCACCGATCAAGACAACAACCTTATAAAACTCAGCGATTTTTTGGGTAAGAAAGTAATTCTCTATTTCTACCCAAAAGACGACACACCGGCCTGTACGGCTCAAGCCTGCAATCTGCGAGATAATTATAAAAGCCTTTTGAAAAAGGGTTTCGTAGTAATCGGTATCAGCAGCGATCCGGTAAAAAAACACCAAAAATTCCGCGAAAAATTCGATCTGCCTTTTCCACTCATCGCCGATACCGATCAGAAAATTCATCAGAAATATGGAACCTGGGGCGAAAAATCAATGTATGGCCGTACTTATATGGGCACCTACCGCACCACTTTCGTTATTGATGAAAAAGGAAAGCTTCTTTCAATTATCGATAAGGTGATTACCAAAGATCACACTGCACAAATTCTGGCGCTTATGGAGTAACCTGCGGAATAGTAGCCAATACCGTTTCACCGTCAATTACCGTTTCACCTTTATGCACATTCACATCCACACCATGTGGAAGAAGAATAGTTACCTGCGATCCTAACTTAATCAACCCAATCACTTCACCCTGTTTTACTTGTTGTTTTTCCTTAACGTAGTCTTCAATTCGCCGGGCCACAAATCCTGCTATTTGTATCACTTTGAAACGCAAACCGTTATTGGTTGTAAACAGAATTTCGTTGTGCTCATTTTCATGCCTGATACCGTATTCGTTACTCATGTTGATAGCATTGTTGAAATCGCCGGCCTCGTGCCGATGCGCCAAAACCGTTGCTGCCAGCGGGGCACGCTGATAATGAACATGCATGGGCGTCATTTGTATCGAAATCATGGTCCCCGCAGTATCCACATCTTTTGTCCACAAGTTGATAAACCCATCTTCCTTTTTTAGCACGGTGAGCATGGCTGCATTCCATTTGGTGATGGATACTACCTGGCCATTAGCCGGACTAACAAACAAATGCTCATTTCCGGGAATGTTCCGTTTGGGCTGGCGCAGAAACCATATATTATAAAATCCGGCAGCCGCTACCACAATTATCAGCAACAAAGCTGCCGTGTATTTCAAAATTTTCTTCATGGTTTTACTTTCATTTCACTTAAACACATATCCACCGCGGTTATCCACACTTACCTCCGGTAGCTGCCTTCGTTTTTCAAAATACAGAAATCCTTGCTGCAAATTGGTCCAGAACGCCATGTTCCGGTTTTTTGGCTGCACATAGTTCGCAAAAATTTTCTCGCTCATTCTAAATGGAAAGATATGAACCGGAATTTCCTGTTGGCCGCCTTCACGCGCCATCACGGCCAAAGCGTATAATTCATCTATTCGGTCGCCCATAGCCAAACAGCCAATACTGGAACATTCCCCATGGATATAAATATCGCCACCTAAGTTTAATGCCTTGCTCTTAATACTGTCCGACGAATTAGGATAGTCTATTCCCATTGATAAACGATACTTGCTCAGCGGATTAAAAACAACAATGCGGTAAAATCCTTCGGGAACCTGCTTATCGCCTTGCCTGCGCTTGGGCCCCGGCCTTCCCGAGGCAGCGCAAATTTTAAAATTATCGTAACGTACAAATCGGCCTGAAGGGTGTTTCACCCAAACTTGCAGCAACAATTCCTGTTTGAAGGCTCTGATGTAAATTTCCGGTGCACCACGCACTCCCACAGCCTTCAATTTTCGCTGTATCAGCGTATCGTTTCCGGCAAATGCTTCGGCCACGCGCGAACATTGGCGTTGGTAAACACCAAACGTATCGGGCTGCGCCAAAATTTTTCCGCCGGTCAGCGCCACTAATGAAAACATAAGCAACAAACGCATTTGCAGTTCAAAGAAAACATTTACTGCTTTCCTCCGTGGAACATGGAACACTTTTTTACAATCCACATGCTTAACTTATAGTAAGTAGTTTTTAAAATTTAAAAAAGAAAGAACTACAGTTATTAAGCCGGTGGATAAGCGTAAAACTTTTCTTCAGCTGTTATTGACTCTTTCGTTTTCTACCTTTTTGTAACAGGAATTCACATCCCTTAGCCTCGTGGAATGAAGTGGAACCCTAACTTTTACAGCGTTCTCCACAGGCTGTGGATTCTGCTGTTTGTAAAGCGGTCTCATAATTTGTTTTTCACATCAGGCGAAGGTGACTGTTTGTGAAACATAGTTCCACAAACACTTTCGGGAAACCATTTACGCACGTATTATTTTCAGTATTTCCAAATCTGATTTTTACCGCAACTGTCCACAGTAATTCACTTCATTTCCCGTGGAACTGTTTATCTTTTTTCTTGGTAGAATTATTTGTAAAGACGGTAATCTCTTACATATTCCCACACCTTGTCGGGCAAGAAGTATTGCATGGAAACACCTTTCCGCAAGTGTTCTCTTATAAAACTGGCAGAAATGTCGAGCAGCGGCACGTCCAGAACATGTATGGCTCTGCCTTTTGGAAGATTAGTGATTACCGCATCTTTTCTATTGTAAACATAAATAGGATAGTCGCGCAGCAGCAATTCGGCATTTTTCCATTTAGGTAATCCTACCACATTGTCGCCTCCCATGATTAGTGAAAAAGAATGCTCAGGAAATTTGTCTCTTAAATGAGCGAGGGTGTCCATGGTGTACGATGGTTGTGGTAACTTAAATTCAATATCTGATGCGCGAAGGTTTTGGTTACCCTCAATAGCCAACTTTACCAAATGCAGCCGGTCATATTCTTTTAGAAGGGTATTCTTTTCTTTGAAAGGACTATGGGGCGAAACCACGAACCAAACCTGATCCAGTTCGGTGGTTTCACAAACGTAATTGGCGATAATCAAATGCCCGTTATGAATTGGATTGAAGGATCCGAAGAACAATCCGACTTTCATCAAATGTATTTTTTGTAACGGAAGAAAAACAACAAGCCTACCGCCACCAATACCATTACGATCCATACCGAAATGTATCCGTAATGACTGTGCAGTTCGGGCATAAAATCAAAATTCATTCCGTAAACGCCAACAATAAAGGTTAAGGGAATAAAGATGGTAGATGTGACCGTAAGGGTTTTCATCACTTCATTCATCTTACTGTTGATTTGAGAATGGTAAATGTCCATTAAATTATCAGCCAGCGCACTGAAAGCTTCAATCGATTCAATGGCGCGCAATACATGGTCGTTGAGATCGCGCAGATAATGCTTGTTTTCTTTTCCAAAAAAGGAGATGTCGATTCGCAGCAAATTTCCGATCAGTTCGCGCACCGGCGCAATATTCTTTCGTAAAGAAATAATTTCTCGCTTCAACAACAATATGGTACCGAAATGGGTTTTTTGTGGATTAACAGAAACCTCATCTTCCAGGCGCATGATACTATTGGAAAGATAATCTTCAATCACATGGTAGTTGTCAATTACGGTGTCCAGCAAGGCATAAAGCAAATAGTCTTCGCCCTTTCTTCGAATAGGCGTATTCCCCGCTCCCACTTTCTCGATTAGATTTTGAAAACCGGGAATAGGTTCTTCTTCAAAACTCAGCAAAAAATTATCGCGCAACACAAAGCTTATCTGGTGCGAATTGATATTCTCTGCAATTCCAAAAACACGTAGCACAACAAAAAGCGAGTCGTTGTAGTCATCTACTTTGGCGCGCTGGCGGGTATGAAGAATGTCTTCAATGGCCAGGGAATGGACCCGAAAGGTTTTACATATAGAAGTGATAATATCGGTTTGGCCTAAACCGATCACGCGGATCCAGGTTACCTGATGATCGCCGGCGTTTTCGTTAATGGCTACGGGATCATAGAATTCGCGCTGTTCAAAATGGTCAGCGCTAAAACGGATCACATGAATGGATGTTGTACGTGGAACATCCTGCGCAACAGCATGCGATATGTTTTTATTTTCGTTTACCACACCATGCAAGGTAAATGTTTTGGGTGGAACGTAATTAACCATGCACATTAAAAGTGTACAAAATCCGCGAATCCGGAATCTGAAAAAACTGGATAAGGCATCTGAAAGGCGCGAGCAGCAATTGTTCCTCGTGGAAGGTTTGCGCGAAGTGTGTCTTGCCCTTAAGGCCGGTTATAGCCTCAGCGAACTATTTATTTGCGAAAGCATTTTGCACGAAAATGAAATCTATAATCTGAAAGACTTTCAATTACCCCAACCGTTTTTTCTTTCTGAAGAAGTATATAATGCCGTTGCTTACCGCGGAGGTACAGAAGGGGTGATGGCAACATTCAAAATTCGTGAGCATTTGCTTGATGATTTGATGCTAAAAAACCAGTCGCTGATATTGATTATCGAAGGAGTGGAAAAGCCCGGAAACCTGGGCGCCATGCTGCGTACAGCTGATGCCGCCGCTGTGGATGCGGTGATTATTTGTGATACACGCACCGATCTTTATAATCCAAATGTGATTCGTTCAGGTATAGGAACCGTTTTTACGAATCAAATTGCTATTGCAAACCTGGAAGAGGTGCTAACTTTTCTGAAGGCGAAAAACGTGCAACTATTTGCAGCCGAATTAGAAAGTTCAGATTGGTATTACGAATGTGATTTCACTGCTGCTACTGCCATTGCGGTGGGCACTGAGGCCACCGGCTTATCTCCTAACCTGATCGCAGCGGCACATAAAAGAATTAAAATACCAATGGGTGGCGCTATTGACTCGCTAAATGTTTCGGTAAGCGCAGCTATACTTTTGTTTGAAGCAGTGCGGCAACGGTCCATTACCTAAGGTGGATTTTCGCAATCTTTATCTTCTTTTTAGTATGGTATGGAAAAGAAAGCAATTGCCGTTTTTCGTCATACTTCACCAACCTTTTACCGGGTTGTTCCACTAATAAAGTGGATGCTTTTTGCTCCTGCCAATTTATTATAGGATGAGCTACCGGGCCATTGCTGGTTAAGGTAATGGTGTGAATAAACTGATTGCAATCTTTGGTTCCGGTTACAAGCAGGTAATGGCTGGAATCAATCGCATGGATTTGTTGGGTTTCTTGTGCGGGTAATTTCTGCTTTGTAATTTCTGCTATACTCTTCGCGCTACCATTTTTTCCGGTTTGCTGCACAATTAAATCCCCGTTGTAAGATAATCCTGACGCATAGCTGAACGTTCTAACTTTACCGTTGCTGCTGGTGTTTATTTTGATGTGGTGATTGCGCAGTGCATCAAAGTGGTTACTGTTATTGGTTTTGTTCAAAGCATTAATTAGTGCCACGTGGAAACGTTGGGACGCATTGTTTTCGTATAGAATAGGAATATTTCTTTCCTGCCACATAGAATCGGCTAAATCGCAAAGCGTTTTCTCGCTGATTTCGTTTTCAGAAAATGCGCTGTTGTTTTCAGAATTTTCAGAAAACTTGGGTAAGGTTAATGGGTGAAGATATTTTCGTTTTCTTTCTAATTCATATTTGTAGATAGCGTCGAAAAGATTGTGGAAGAATGGATACCCAACAGCATCATATTCGTAAACGCCATCGTTCAGCACCCCATCTTTGTTCAAATACATGCTGCACGATAGAAAGAAGTCAACATCATTTAAAGAATCTAAAACATAACTGCAGTCGGTCATAAAACCATAGGCTTGCCCAACCTTATTGAACACCCGGATGTTATCAGGAAATTTTTTTTCACTTCCCAGGTTGATGAAGTACTTCATGTAGTTATCGGGAAAGCCTGCGCTGTCGTATTTAGGTTGTGCCGATTCCTGTGGAAACATGCCCATGCAATGCATCAGGAACTGATGATCATCTTCGTTGAGATGAATGGATAAGGGAACGCTTTTTGGAAAAACAATAAATTCCAAAAGTCGGTGGACTTCAGTTAAGGGCAAATAGTTGGAAAAACTAAAGTCTTTGGGGTGTTTAATTACGCCGCCTCCGCCAACGTAAGCGTTTCCTACTTGTGCGCTGAATCGGCCTTGGTAGTATTGCGGTTGATAGTTGGTGAGAATATCCTGATGGTATTTTATCTTTCCATTTCCGCTTATAGTAACTGGATTCGAAACTCGGTTTTCTGCTGTATCGCAGTTCGAGAAACGATTCGCAATAGCTGATTGCCGGAATCCCAATTGTTGTAATCGGGTGTTGAAATACTGCTGACCCAGAAAATCATAAAGTGGGTTGAAAGCATAGTTGTTACTCACCAACAGCATTTCTTTGATGTATTGCGAAATAGTTGGTGGTTGAATAAGCTGCGCTGTGTTTTCCTGATTGAGGTCGTCGCAATATAAACTGTCAATAAGCAGCGTATCCAATCGCGTAACCGCTGCGGTCTTAAGCGAATTCACCTTTTCTAAACTTAGAACGCTCGCCGGCAGTTTTACCATACTGGCACAGTAGTAATAATAACTGTCGGCATCAAATGTATAGTTGGTGAGTATTGGCTTACCGGCTTTGTTGCGATTAATTTGCGTGTAAATGATTTGCAGTCGATAGTCTGCTTTATGATTTATTATGGAATCAAATGCCGCACTATTTTTTGAAAAAAGTTCCTGAAAAGAAAAATCGCTTTGCGCATATACAGGTACACTGCAGCAAAGCAGCAGCAGGAACAAGAATGGTCGAAAACGGAGGCTGAAACAAAGCATGAAAAAAGCCGGTTCTTTATAGAAACAGCTTTGTAAATATAAAATTGTGTTCCACGAAGAACACCTGTATAATTACTTCCTTTCGAACTTCATCAGGTTTTGCGCCGCCTGATTTCCCCAATGATAGCCGAGAGAGAAATTGAGTTTTTGCACTTTTGAAGAATCGCGATAAGCCAGGTTCAAATCATCCTGAAACACTCCGGTGAAATCACTTACCGGTTTAGTGTAACTGCCATAAAGTTTCACGTTCCATTTTTGTTTGTCTATATAACGATACGCAATGCCGGTGTCGTCTTGCAGTATTGATTTGCTGCGCTTCAAACAAATATTGCGGATGATGTTGAAGTCGGGATAATTCATGAGGTACGATGCTGATTTTACGTAAGTGTAGCATTCTGGCATCGCCTCCAGATATTTTTGAAGCGCTTTATTATCGGTAAAGGAACCCATTCCACCATAAGGTTTATCGCACAAATTGGTTTTGAAGTAGATGATTTTTTGCACTTTTTCAGCGCCATTCTTTCTAAAATAAATTTCAACACAATCGTTGGTACGCCTGCCGCAACTGTCTTTACTGATATCCTCGAAAGTTCCGTCATCAGCAAGGTGTTTATACTTGATGTCGAGAATCACATGATTCGTGCGCACCAGGAATACACAGGCCAGTGGCGTAAAGCCATTCCATTGGTTGGAAACATCGCGCAACATTTTACGCGTTATAAAATAACTTTTTCCAAAAATGTCTTCTAAGGAACGAGTGATGCTATTAAGCGTATAAACGGTTTGAGCGCTGTCCATTTTGTCAAGTACCGGTAAAGAACCGTACTTTTCTAATGCAATCATTACGTATTGGTCACCATCAGGATAAAATTGAAGACAATGAAGAATATCAGGGCCGCTAAAAGGGTAAAATACCGTTTTGGGATGTGCCAGCTCCTCCTTCATTTCGGTTGATGCCCAGGCGCGCATCAATTTGAAGCGGTTGTTTTCCATATTTTGAAATCCCCGATTCATGGTATCACAAAAACGTTGGTAATAGGACATATTCTGTAAACGCTGTGGAACGGCAATTGCTGAATCAGGTTTCAAACCTGCAATAAATAGGGCTACGTCGTTTAGCTTATTGCTTCCTGCCCGGTTCACGGTACTGTCAGCCACAATTACCGAAGCCTTTACGGTATCCTGCTTTACCTCTGTACCGGCAGCATTTGCCGGTTGGTTACCATGGCAAGAAGTGAATGTTATTCCAAGAAGAAGAAGATGAACGAACGAAAAAATTTTTTTCATAGCACACGCACACAGGCGTTTTAAAGAGCGGCGAAGATATTATACTCTTTTGATTTCGCCGCCATTGGCAGGCTTTTTAATGAGTAGCCAAACCAGTGCACCCGCGGCCACAATGCCCAGGCCTACTAACGCCTCTGTTGGTTTACCTCGGAAAACAAAATACAAAAACCAGCAGTTGGCAAGTATGTAAAGCACAGGCGTTATTGGATAACCGAACGTTTTATATGGGCGCTCTAAATGTGGATCTTTAAAACGTAGAACAATTACACCTAAAACTGTTAAAGTAGAAAATAGCGTTAGTGTAAATGAAATATAGGTGATGATCATGTCGAACGAAGAACTATAGAGCAACAATAGCGCAATAACCGATTGTGTGACGATAGCGGTTACCGGAATACCTTTGCTGTTTGGTTTTGCCAAGGCTTTAAACAGGGGATAGTCTTCTCCAATCATTTGAAGGATACGCGGACCCACTATAACCATAGAGCTGATGGTAGAAACCAAGAGAATGGAAATGATTAACGAGATGATTCTGCCGCCTTCTTCTCCAAAAATATACTTAGCCGAAACAAACGCTACTTCTGGTACATTTTCCATCTCCTTAGCCGGCGCGGTTTTTAAAAACACAAAATTTAATAATATATAAAGAATTGATACTAAAGCAGTTCCGCCCAAAATACTCAAAGGAATGTTCCTTTTGGGCTGCTCCATTTCTCCTGCAATATACGCTGAAGCGTTCCAGCCCGAATAGGCAAAAGACACATACACCAGCGAAATGGCGAATGCTGGAGAAGCTACCGCATGCCAAGTAGAAATGGTTGGAAGAAAATGTAAGTTGGGTTGACTTACCGCAAAAATTCCAAATCCCGCAAATAGTAGAATGAGCAAGACCTTTAGGCTGGTTGCTACGGTTTGAAAGCCACCGCCAACCTCGTAGCTGATACTTTGGATAATAGTTACCAGCACAATCACTATGCTTCCTGTAGTTTGCGGGTGTAGCGAAGGAAAGATCTTGTTCATATAGCTTCCCAACGCCCAGGAAGCCGCAGCTATTGGTGCGGCAAAACCAATAGTTGCGGAAACCCAACCGGAAAGAAATCCGATTGACGGGTGAAATATTTCAGAAAGGAAGTGGTATTCGCCACCTGATCGGGGTAGTGCTGCGCCCAATTCACTATAACTGAAAGAGCCTAGTAAAGCAATTATACCTCCCACAATCCATAAGATGAGAATGGCTGCATAGTCGGGAATCCCCGGTAATTGAAACCCAAGACTGGTGAATACGCCAGTCCCAACCATGTTGGCAATAACTACCGATAAAGCTGTTGCGAAATTGATCTTACCCCTCATTCCGCAAACATAGAAATATGGCGGAATAACAGGTTCCACGTGGAACCGCATTTTTAAATTGTTCCATGTGGAACATTCTAATGAGAAGTAGGGATATGCACCGCCCATGTTTATAAAAACCCATTGATATTCAATTTATCGGTTAGTTAGTCACGTTGTAAACAGGGCTTCATTCACAAGGTGTTCATTACCCCAACATTTGGTTTGGACTGGTCGGGTTTTTCCCGTCGCAGTCCTTTGGTACAAATACGCTACTTTTGCCCTGTGTTTCCCGAATACGATGTAATTGTTGTTGGCGCAGGCCATGCCGGATGCGAGGCCGCCGCCGCCGCTGCTAATCGCGGCTCAAAGGTGTTAATGGTTACGATGAATATGCAAACCATAGCGCAAATGAGTTGTAATCCGGCTATGGGGGGTATTGCCAAGGGTCAAATTGTTCGGGAAATTGATGCATTGGGAGGATATTCCGGAATTGTAAGCGATAAAAGCAGAATCCAGTTCAGAATGCTGAACCGTTCCAAAGGCCCTGCCATGTGGAGTCCGCGCACACAAAACGACAGAATGCTATTTGCCGCAGAGTGGAGAAAGTTGTTGGAGGAAACCCCAAATGTGGATTTCTGGCAGGATATGGTAGCGGGGCTTTTGGTTAAAAATGGGAGCGTAAAGGGCGTGGTAACCGGAATGGGAGCTCAGATTAGCGCAAAGGCCGTGGTACTTACCAATGGCACCTTCCTCAATGGAATTATACATATCGGGGAGAAGCAATTCGGTGGCGGACGCGCTGGCGAAAAAGCAGCCCATGGCATCACCGAACAACTTGTACAATTGGGTTTTGAAAGTGGAAGAATGAAAACCGGAACGCCTCCCCGCGTGGATGGTCGCAGTTTGAATTATGCGGCAATGGAAGAACAATGGGGAGATGAGCATCCGGAAGGGTTTTCCTACAAAAAGATAGAGCCCGTTGTAAAACGGGATGAAAAGGGGGTAGGAAAGTGCTGCTGGATTACGCATACTAATACTGCCGTCCACCAAGAATTGCGGAAGGGGTTCGACAAATCGCCCATGTTCGCCGGCAGGATTAAGGGTTTGGGACCGCGCTATTGCCCCAGTGTAGAGGATAAGATTGATCGTTTTGCAGAAAAAGAATCACACCAAATCTTTGTAGAGCCGGAAGGATGGGATACCGTAGAAATCTACGTGAATGGTTTCTCTACCTCCTTACCGGAAGAAGTACAGTTCAACGCCCTTCGATTGGTTCCCGGATTTGAAAATGTGCGTTTCTTCCGCCCGGGATATGCCATAGAATACGACTACTTTCCACCAACGCAACTTACCCATACTTTGGAAACCAAATTGATAAAGGGATTGTTCTTTGCAGGACAAATCAATGGTACTACGGGGTATGAAGAGGCGGCTTGTCAGGGATTAATGGCTGGCATCAATGCGCATTCCGTAGCCCGTCAGTTGGCTCCCGTCCTGCTACAACGTAACGATGCTTATATCGGCGTGCTTATTGATGATTTGATCAACAAAGGTACAGAAGAACCCTATCGGATGTTTACTAGCCGTGCTGAATATCGAATTTTACTGCGTCAGGACAATGCTGACCTCCGGTTAACAGAACTCGGGCACCAAATCGGACTGGCTGATGAGAGCCGAATGGAAGCAGTGGCAAATAAGCGAGCCGCCATTTCCCAAATTTCAGATTTTGTTAGAAACTACAGCGTTTCCCCTGAAGAAGTAAATGCAGATTTGGCAACCGTAGGAAGTGCAGAAATGAAGCAAAAGGTGAAACTCGACAAGGTATTGGCTAGACCACACGTTGGTTTGGAGTTACTAGCCCGGGGCATTCCGGAACTTCGGAATTTGATGAATCAATACGATCCTAGAGTGGTGGAGTCGGCCGAAATTGAGCTGAAGTATGAAGGGTATATTCAAAAAGAAGTAGAAATGGCCGATCGGATGCTCCAGTTAGAAAATATAAAACTGAATACATCCTTCAACTATGATGAACTCAAATCGCTCTCTATTGAAGCTCGGCAGAAGCTAAGTAAGATTCAGCCGGCAACCTTAGGACAGGCAAAGCGGATTAGTGGTGTGTCGCCGGCAGATGTTGCGGTGCTAATGGTTTACCTGGGTAGATAATGAATACAAAAACACGTTTGGGAATATGGATTACCACCATGCTGTTGCTAGCCGGGTGTGCTAATATTGTGGCGCCAACTGGTGGAAAGCGAGACACAAAGCCACCGGAGCTAAAGTCGGCAACGCCACCCAACAAAACGCTTTTCTTCAACGCAAAAACCATTAAACTCCATTTCTCGGAATTCATTCAGCCAGGAATCAATCCTCAAGAAGTATTAATTTCTCCACCACTCGATCTGCCACCTCAAATTTACGCTGAAGGCAAGTCGGTTACCATTCATTTAAAGGGGGCCCTGAAACCAAATACCACCTATACGCTGAACTTTGGCGACGCAATCAAAGACAATAACGAAGGCAATATCTTTAAAAACTTCACTTATGTGTTCTCAACCGGAGGGCAGTTAGACTCGGCAAAAATTGGCGGCTTGGTTGTGGATGCACTCACCCAAAAGGAAGTGGAAAATGTGATTGTTGCACTTTATCCGGCCGATAGCGTGCGTCAAAATATCCGCACATCACGCCCCTATTATTTCGCACAAACCGAGAAAGATGGTACGTTCAAAATTGAAAACATTAAACCCGGATATTATCGGGCCTTTGGTTTGGTTGATCAAAACCTTAATTACATTTTTGATCAACCAAATGAACAGGTAGCTTTTCAAGATCAGCCCATAAAAATTACTGACAGCGCCAACTCGCCTATCGCGCTTACCATTTTCGAAATGAAAAGTATGATGCCGCATATTTCGGAGATGACTCCCATTAAACCCGGTAAAATCCGCATGGCGTTTAGCGGCCCTATCAATTCCTTTAAACTAGATGCGGACGTATTGGATTCCTTAGACCGCGCGTATTTGAACGCAAGCCGCGATACCGTTACCTACTGGTACGCCAATCGTATAGCAAAAAGGTCATTAATCGTAACAACCGTCAATGATACCCTTGTTGATTCTACCAGATTGGATTTGATTTCGGTACCGAAAGATTCTATTGAAAAATCAAAGAATTATTTGCTATCCATTGAAAATCAAGAATATATAAAGACATCAGACACGTCAAAACCAGCTGAAACGGTTAAGCAAAGCCCTTTTAAACCCGTTGAACTGGAACTATCTCTACCATTGCGCGGAATAAGCAGTTTTAAAAGCGCTCTGATTACTGAAGATTCTACCCATCAAACACTCGTTCCCCAAATTTCTTTTAACCCTGAAAAACCCACCTTTCTAAAAGTTAGCTTTCCTCAAAAGGAAAATACGGCTTACACCATCAGTTTGCCTGATTCGGTTTTAACCGATTATACCAACCGCCCAAATCCATATCTTGTATATCACTACCATACCGAGCCGGCTGAAAATTATGGAACCATTTTACTCTCTGTAAAATTTCAGCACCCCGAGAAATATTACATCTTTAAAATACTGGATGCTTCAGGAGGTACGGTTGAAACCTTTTACTATACCGGGAACAAGGAGCGCAAACTAACGCTGCCAAACGTTCATGCCGGAACCTACAAGCTGCAGGCAATAGAAGATGAGAATAAGAATGGAGAGTGGGACAGCGGCAATATTGACCTTTATCGCCAGCCAGAGCGCATCATTAACTTTAAAGAAACCTACGAACTAAAAGGGAAGTGGGAATTAGAAATAGAAGTAAAATTATAGCATGAAGAAAAACTCAAAATCCGGAAAAGTTCGTCTCGATAAAATCGATACCCGCTCCCCAAAAAAACTGCACAAATCAAAGGTGAAGGCTGATCTGGTTAAATTAAAATTGCGCCTCGCTGAATTGCAGAATGTATTGTATGCACAAAGTAAGTATGCGGTACTTGTAGTGCTGCAGGGAATGGATGCTTCTGGTAAGGATGGAGTAATCAGAAAAGTTTTTGACGCCATAAATCCGGCCGGTTGCCGGATTCACTCGTTCAAAAAACCAACGGAATTGGAAATGAAGCACGACTTCCTGTGGCGAGTGCATCAGGTGGTGCCCGAAAAAGGCATGATCCACATTTTCAATCGTTCGCACTATGAAGATGTTTTAATTCAGCGGGTGCATAAGTGGATTGATGAAACCACGGTATATCAAAGGTTTCAGCACATTAATGCATTTGAAAAACTGCTTACGGAAAACAATACCATCGTATTGAAGTTCTATTTGCATGTGTCAAGCGAAAAACAATTGGAACGCCTTAAAGAGCGCATCAGCGATCCTACAAAAAACTGGAAATACAATGCTGCAGATCTGCAGGAGCGAACCTTCTGGAACCAATACCGCGAGGCTTATGAAGATGTGTTCGAACATTGCAATGATGTGCCTTGGCAAATTGTTCCATCCGATGAAAATTGGTATAAGGAATATTTGATCTGTTCGGCCATTGTGGAGCAACTTGAAAAATTAAAGCTCACCTTTCCGAAATTACCGGAGGTGAAAAAACAAAGCGGAGTAGCCTAATCGTGAAAGTGCTTTTAGCAGATGATCATCAAATTATGCTAGACGGTTTGCTGTCTATTCTTCGAAGTGCGCCTGATGTGCAAGTTACTGCGGCAGTAAAAAACGGAAAGGAAGCTTTACGAGTATTGGAAGAAAATGTGGTTGACGTGGTACTTACCGACATTAGCATGCCGGTGATGAATGGCTATGAACTTGCAAAGGAAATCAGAGCAAGGTTTCCAGGCGTTAAAGTGATTGCCCTTTCCATGTTTGGCGATAGCGTTCACATTCAGGAAATGCTGGATGCCGGTGTAAAAGGGTATATCTACAAAAACGCCAGCAACGAAGAATTGCTATCGGCATTAAGAAAGGTACAGGATGGAGGCGTTTATTACAGCGAAGAAATTGCAGCCGAGATGATGCGTACCCTTCATCGCGATCACGCGCAGAAGCAAGAGTTGGAGCGGGTTTCATTAACGGAGAGAGAAGTGGAGATTATGAAGTTGGTAGCACAGGAATATTCAAACGCTAAAATTGCCGAAGCGCTTTACATCAGCGAACGAACAGTGGAAACGCATCGCAAAAATATCTACAAGAAAACCGGAACAAATACCATTGTTGGCCTGATAAAATGGGCCTACTCAAATGGTGTATTAGAATAGAATCCGGCAAGAAAGCATACTAGTGTTCCACCACCGGAAGATTTTTTTCGTCTTCCGATTTTTCGGCTATCCAGAAATTATTGTAGCCCTCGCCAATCACGATGGTGAGAATTTGTTCCTGAACTAATTCCAACATCGATAAAAATGTGAAGATGGCGTGAATTCTGTTTTCACAGGTTTCAAACACTTTTTCAAAAGCAACCTTTGCGCCTTTCTGCACCAAATTGCGCAAAACCATTTTTTCGCCCTGAATGGTGTAGGGTGGTTGAACGATAGTGTGTACCGGTTTGTTCTTTTCGCGTTCCATGCGCGCCACCACATTCTGGAATGCTTTCAGCAATCGGAACATCGTAAGCGATTGCATTTCATATTCGGTTTCGAACATGGCCGCAATCTCTTTCATTTCGTGTGAAATGTTACCGCGTTTATTAATGCTCTGGCGATCATCTTCTAAAAGACGAAGTGTTTCTGTGGCTTCTTTAAATTTCTTGTATTCGATCAAACGATTCACCAGCTCCTCACGGGGGTCGATCTCCTGACCGGTTTCCGGATTTAATTCTTTTCGGGGCAAAAGCATTTTGGCCTTGATGCGCATCAGCGTGGCGGCAACCAAAATAAACTCGCTGGCTAACTCAATGTTTAGCCGCTCCATGTCATTGATGTACGAAAGAAAATCCTGTGTGATTTTGAATATAGGAATATCGTAGATATCCAGTTCATCGCGTTCGATGAAGAACAGAAGCAAATCGAAAGGTCCTTCGAATTGCGGTAGTTTGATACTGTAAGAATCCTGCGAGGCTGCCATGTTCGGCAAAACTAAGAAATCGCAGCAGAAAACGGCCCGGTCAGATCCATCCCGCCATGCGGGCAATGTTTGCCACGGCTATAGCAAAAATGATATTTGCGGCCAAAAGAGTGAGCATTCCAAGGGAGGTTTTTAATACCGGATTCATATTGTAAAATTTAATGTGATCAATACTTTTTTATACGGCCAAACCATGGGTCGGTTGCACCATTTGTAAAAAGAATTTCGTTAAAAAACCACTGTTGTTCTGAGTTAAAAAGGCTTTCTTTATGGCGGAAAAAAACAGGAATGATCGTTTATAATGTTACCGTTAAAGTAGATCTGAGCATTGATGCGCTTTGGGTGCGCTGGATGAAGGAAGAACACATACCCAGGGTAATGGAAACCGGATGTTTTACCAGCTACAAAATGTATTCGATATTGGAAGACAATCAAGCCGATGGGCGCAGTTATGCTATTCAATATTTTGCCGAAAACATGACCAGCTATTTTGACTACAAAGAGCATCACGCCGCCCGTTTGCAAAAGGAATCGGCCGATACTTTTCCCAATAAATATCACGCCTTCCGAACGCTATTACGAGAAATTTAAAACAGCACGTTATGGGTTTTTTAGATCAGATCAAACAGTTGAACGAACTGAAATCGAAAATGGACGAAACCAAAAAGCGGTTAGACACGGTTTCGGTAACAGAAGAAAATGAATGGGTGCGCATTTCGGTGAACGGCAACCGTAAAATCACTGAAGTGTTTTTCAAACAGGCGCTGCTGCCGGGAAACGAAACCCAATTATTAGACGTGCTGAATGCCGCGCTGGCCAAGGCTGATGGACTGATGCAAAGTGAAATGATGGGCGCACTTCCAAAAATTCCAGGTTTAGGATAATGGAAACAAAAAGTATCGATCTTGTAAACATCGGATTGATGCTGATTGCTTGCGTGGCAGCATATGTTTTGCCATTTGAGCTATTCCTGTTCTCGTATGCTGTACTGGGCCCTTTGCATTATCTCACCGAAATTTCGTGGCTGCACGAACGCCAATACTTCACCACCGGAAAATTCGACTACATCGTGTTTGTAGTATTGGGTGTTCTGCTTACCGTTTTAGTGTTATTCGGCACCACGCCTGAAGAGCAGCGTGCCGCTAACACCATTTTGTTTATGTGTTTTGCGGCCGGACTGGCCATGGTGGTTTTCGATTCCTGGTTACTAAAAATTGCAGTTCTGGTGATTGCGATGGTGATTGGTTATGGTATATCCACCTTTGATAGTTTTCAAATTGCCGTAGGCGTTTTTCTGCCAACCTTAATTCATGTATTTCTGTTCACAGCCATCTTTATGGTTTATGGCGCATTGAAAAGTAAAAGTACAACGGGCGTTTTATCTGCCATTATTTTTGGTTTGTGCGCCATCAGTTTTTTCTTTTTTCGTCCGGCATTCACGGCGTTTGAACCTTCCGATTTCATTGTAAAAAGTATGACCGGCAGCAAATTCATTGTGCCTTTGATCATGTTAATGAAAATGTTGCACATGGGTGCTGTAACAATGGAAACCGTTTTTCACAGTATGGCAGGAAAAACAGCCATGCGTTTTATGGCATTTGCTTACACCTATCATTATCTCAACTGGTTTTCAAAAACTTCGGTAATTAAATGGCACAAGGTGCCTAAAAAACGTTTGGCCGCGGTGGTGGCTATTTGGGTGGCGTCAGTTGCGCTATATGCTTATGATTATGTGACCGGTTTGGAGTGGTTATTTCTGCTGAGTATGATGCATGTATTTCTGGAGTTTCCGCTCAATTTTAGGTCGTTCATTGGAATAGGAGAAGAACTTAAAAAAATGATAAGCGCGCCACAACCCGCACCACAACTGGATGTGTGCCCCGTTTCTTCAAAACAAAAAAAGAAGAAATGAGTGATGTGGTAATTGTTGGCGGAGGAATAGTTGGTTTAGCCACAGCCTTGAAGATGTTGGAAACGCAACCGGGACTTCAGGTAACTATTCTTGAGAAAGAAAGCGCTATTGCGCAACACCAAACCGGTAATAACAGCGGAGTGATTCACTCTGGTATTTACTATCAGCCGGGAAGTTTGCGCGCCTTGAATTGCATCAGGGGCTATAATTTGCTTCTGGAGTTTGCGCGAAACGAGAACATTCCATTTGATATTTGCGGAAAATTAATTGTAGCCACACGTGAAGATGAACTACCGCGCCTGCAAGCGATATACGAACGTGGGGTGCAAAACGGCCTTGGCGGTTTGCAGCAAATGGAAGTTTCTGAATTCCGGAAAATTGAACCGCATGTAGCAGGAATTCAAGCGGTGTATGTACCGCAAACCGGCATTATCGATTACGGCGAAGTTTCAAAAAAGTATGCTGAAAAAATTGTAGCTGCAGGCGGAAAAATCCGGTTGAACAGCAAAGTAACGGCTATTCGCGATAATGCAACAGGGCTTATGATTGAAACGGGATCGGAGAAAACAGAAGCTAAATTTTTGGTGAATTGCGCCGGTTTGTATTCCGATAAAATTGCGCAATTGTGCGGCCTTCGGCCGGAAGTACAAATTGTTCCATTCCGCGGCGAATATTATGTGGTGAAAAAGGAACGAGAGTTTTTGGTGAAGCACCTGATTTATCCGGTTCCTGATCCCAACTTTCCCTTTTTAGGAGTTCACTTTACGCGATTCATCAGCGGAGGCATTGAGGCCGGTCCGAACGCCGTGCTGGCGTATGCCCGCGAAGGATACACCAAGAGCCGGATCAACATGGGTGAATTGCTGGAAACCCTTCGCTTCAGCGGATTTCAGAAGTTGGCAAAAAAATATTGGCGCACCGGAATGGGTGAATTTCACCGCTCTTATTCGAAAGCTGCGTTTACTAAAGCATTGCAGCGGCTGCTTCCCGAAATTCAAATGGAAGATCTGGAGCCCGGAGGTGCCGGTGTTCGCGCATCTGCAACCGCTGCCGATGGAAAAGTGGTAGATGATTTCATGATACAGCATGCGGAGAAAAGTATTCATGTGCTCAACTCGCCTTCACCGGCAGCAACGGCTTCGTTGGCTATTGGCGAACATATTGCGGCAGCGTATTTTAAAAGATAGGCGAAACACACGCGGCACCTACGTTTTGGCTACCCGCGGTAGGGACTGGAGTGGTGCGACCGAAGGGAGCAGTGCGAAGGTGGAACGACTGAGCACCGGAGCGATAGCGCAGCCATGCAAGGCCCGGCATCCGCCATAATCAATTTCAAGTTATAAATTACGAATTACGAATTACGAATGGATGGATGACGTTTCTATTCGTCGTAATTCGTAATTTTTCATTCGTAATTTCTTTGCGCACCTGAGAACTTGCGGTGTAGAGCCCGGCATCACCATACAAAACACTACCGATTTAAATGGTTGCTTCGCGAATATCCTTCACTTGCAATTGCAAGGAAGTTTTGTTGTTGAAATGATTTTCTTCGATATGAAAGCAAACGTCTATCGGGCCATGCTCCAGCAGCGCCATTTTGTGACCCAGCCCAAACCCAATGCCGGCAAGGCTTTCAGCCCCCGGATTCCGAAGCGATAGTTTAAGATGCTGCTCTTTCACTACGCGGCTCCAGCCGTTATTCTGCATGTTTTTCAGCATAAAAACGGGTTTCATATTTCCCGGCCCAAAAGGCGCCATTTGTTGCAGGATATTGTAAAAACGATAATCGATATCGCCGGGTGCGATTTCGGCATCTATCGGAATTTCCGGAATCAACTGTTCGGGTGTGATTTTTGAACTCACTACAGCTTCGAACCTTTCGGTGAAGGCAGGAAGAAGCTCTGCTCGTAAAGTAAGTCCGGCAGCGGCGCGATGGCCGCCGAACTGAATCAGCAGATCGCGGCATTCGTAAATTGCTTCGTACAAATCGAAGCCGTTTACAGAACGCGCAGAGCCGCTAATCACTTCTCCCTGGCCGGTAAGAATAATGGTTGGGCGGTGGTAGTGTTCAATAAGACGAGAAGCCACAATACCCACCACGCCTTTGTGCCAGGCCGGATGATGGAGTACGGTTGACTTTTTATTTTGGAGAGAAGATTCGGCCAGAATCATTTCGATGGCTTCCTCCGTTATGGATTTATCGAGGTCTTTGCGCTCGCGATTCAAAGATTGAAGCGTTTCGGCGGCTTCCTGGTTAGCGGCAGGAGCGGCTTCGCCTATAAGTAATTTGACAGCATGGCGGCCGTCATCCATTCTGCCGGCGGCATTAATTCGTGGGCCAAGAATAAAAACCACATCGGTGATAGACAAGCTACGGTTCACCACGGCCACTTCCAGCAGCGATCGCAAACCTGCGCTTGGCGCAGTATTGAGTTGCTTCAGTCCATAGTGAGCGAGGATGCGATTTTCGCCGGTTATAGGAACAATGTCGCAGGCGATGCTGGTGCATACCAGGTCGAGCATTGTAAATAAATCTTCCTGCGGAATACCCTGTTGTAAACAAAATGCCTGCATCAGTTTGAATCCGATGCCGCAACCGCTCAATTCTTTATATGGATAATGACAGTCGTTTCGTTTGGGATCCAAAACCGCTACGGCCGCGGGAATTTCATTGCCGGGCAAGTGGTGATCACAAATAATGAAATCGATTTTTTTGGCGGTAGCGTAATTCACTTTGTCGATCGACTTGATGCCGCAATCCAGCGCAATGATGAGCGTGAAGTTATTCGCTTCGGCAAAGTCAATGCTTTCGGTTGAAATGCCATAACCTTCGCGATAGCGATGCGGAATGTAGTAGTCGATACGGTCATAAAACTTAAGAAGGAAGCGATACACCAAAGCCACAGCGGTGGTTCCATCCACATCATAATCGCCATAAATCAGAATTTTTTCGCCGCCGGCCATAGCGGCAATGATTCGATTCACGGCATGGTTCATATCCTTCATCAGGAATGGATCGTGAAGATCGTGAAGTGATGGGCGAAAAAACTTTCGCGCATCTTCATAGTTCGTAATACCGCGCTGTACCAGTAAGCGGCACAACACCGGATGAATGTTTAAGCTTTCCCGAAGGGCATTAAATTGGTTTTGGTCGGGGGTGAGCAGCGACCATTTTTTTTCTGTAATAGGCATACTGCAAAGATGCGCTATTCGTGCGCAATGGAGATGCGTATTGTAGAATTTTTGGAATTTGTTCCTTCAAAACGAAGCAGGTAGATGCCGTTATTAAGTTCAGCAATGTTGAGCGCCCCATCCTTTTCATTTTGAACTTCCTGTTGCATAATTAAACGTCCCGGCGCATCAAAAATCGTAACAATGCCGCTTTGTGGTTCGTTGAAAACAAAATGAATGAGATCGTTTGCCGGAATTGGACTAATGCGCATCGCATCGCCATTCACGCTTTCGATTCCGGTAACATCGCGCATAATCTTTATGCTGTCTACCACACAGCCAAATTGATTTCTTACCGAAATCTGATGCGGCCCAGCGGTATTCACCACAAATATTTTTCCCACCTGAAATGGTCCATTGTCGATGGCGTATTCCAGAATGTCTTTTCCGGCAGATGCCGTGACCACAAAATTTCCATCAGCGCCATTGTTGATGGGAACCACATGAATGCTATCAATGCGAATAGGCGCCGGATCGTAAACATCAATGGCGCGAACTAACTGGCAGGAAGAGCTGGTTTGGGTTACGGTTACTGCGTAGGCCCCGGCGGCCAAAGGTGAAACGGTGGTGGCAGAAGCGCCATTGTTCCAGTGATAGGTAAACGGACCGGTTCCGGATGGGGTGATGGAAACACTTCCCGAAGTGTCGCCAAAGCAAGTGTTGCCATGAGCAGTGGCCACCGCATCAAAATTGCAGTTGTTGCAGTTGTAAGTTAAAACATTGGAAACGGCGCGGAACATGTTCAGCCGGCCTTTTGTAGAAGTGTTGACCATAGATGGAATGGTATCTACCCCGGCAAGCAGATAAGAGCGCATGAGAAGCGCAAATGAGTCGGGATAATTGTGATAGTTATTGAGGAATTGCGGACAAGCAATCGCAAACATGGCGGCAATGGTTCCCGCTACATGAGGCGTGGCCATGGAGGTGCCGGTTAGCGTTCCGTAATTATTTCCCGGAGTAGTGGAAAGCACTTGTGTTCCGGGCGCGCCCAGATCCATGCTCACCGGTCCATAACCGGCGGAAACGTGCAGCAGATCGGTGCGTGTGGTATTGGTTACAGAAATAGCAAAATTGCTGGGGCAGGCTGAAGGTACATCGTCTACCACATCAATGTTTACGGCGCTGTTGGGCCCGGCCACCGCATTCAGTATACCATACTTTCCCAGCGAATCGTACATACTGCACCATATTGGAAAATCGGCAGGGTGTGCGCCATAGCTACCAACACCAAAGGAGGTGTTAGTGGAAACCACAAACGCGCCTTTCGCCCCTGAGGTTTGCTGATACAGTTTGCGCATTTCTAAAATATAATCGTATGCTTCCACCACTTCCGATTCTTTTTCAGAAGAACCGGCTATGGCCATTACTTTAACGCCGGGGCAAATTCCTGAAACGCCTATGCCGTTGTTGCCTTTTGCACCAATAATGCCTGCAATGTGGGTGCTGTGGGAGGAAGGAAAAACAAAAACACTGTCGGTATTGTCAAACACATCCCAGCCTCTGTAATCATCTATAAAACCATTGCCATCGTCATCTATATCGTTATTCGGAATTTCGTGATAGTTATAGAAATAATTAAGGTCTTCGTGGTTCTGATCAAAAGTGTTGTCGATTACGGCAACCACAATAGTATCGCCGGTTTTGGTAAGATTGGATGTGTTGAGCGCCCAGGCCAGCGTAGCGCTGATATCGGCACCCCGCACGCCTGCTGATGCTCCGGTATTGCGCAGGTTCCACTGTTCAGAAAACCGAGAATCGTTGGGAAGATAAATCGCACGATTTTGAATGCGGTGATTGAATTGGGCGATTTGAACCGCGGGATGCCGCTTTAACTCAGGCAAAACATTTTGGTTGATGTTGCCCTTCACCAGCCAGATATTCATGCTGCGCGACAACGGTTTTACTACGCTAAGTGATGGAAAATGGTGAAGCAAAGTTTCGGGAGTTTCTGACGAACGCAGCTTTATCAGATATTGCCCAGGAATGGCAAACACCTCATCGTTCTGCGCTTTCACTATAAAGCTGCAAACCCACATCGCCAGCAACATCCAGCAATTCTTTCTACCTAAAAATTCAAACATTTTCATCTAACCACTTTTTTGCAATTTCCAGCACTTCGCTGCTTTCCCAACGCGTTTCAATAGTATCAAGACGCATAATCTGATCGAGCAGTTCGGCCTGTTTGTCGGCTTTTTTACGTGCCAAAGCGTAAGGAGTTTGGTCGAACGTTACCATGGAATATAGCGTATTGAACTTTTCAGGGAAAGCAGCTGCAATTCTTTTCTCTATTTTCAAACGCAACTGAAATGCCGGCTGCGCGCTCAAGTCGCGCATTTCGATGAAGTTATACAGCGCTAAATCGGCAATGGCATCGGCATTGGGTTTGCGCTCCTGTTGCCATTGGTCTAAAGCGGCGTCCCAATCTTTTTCGCTATCTAAAAATTGATCAAGCAAACGCACATCTTCAAATCCGCAGTTCATGCCTTGTCCGTAAAACGGCACCACACCATGTGCTGCATCGCCAATAAGAGCGGCATTTCCATGCACCCACGGATAGCTGCGCATGGTGGCCAGATACGAAGTGGGATTGGCGAAGAAATCTTCGAGCAGGTTAGGCATATGGGGCACGGCCGAAGGAAAGTGTTGTTGAAAATAAGCCGCCACGGCAGTTTTATCGGTAAGATGCTCAAAAGAATTTTCGCCTTTGAATGCTGTAAAAAGTGTGCAGGTGAAACTGCCGTCGGGATTCGGAAGCGCAATCATCATAAAGCTTTTGCGCGGCCAGATGTGCAGGGCGTTCTTTTCTATTCGGAATCCGCCGCCTTCAGCCTGCGGAATATGCAATTCCTTGTAGCCATACTGCTCATAAGTTTGCGAAAACGTAAACATGGGCAGCTTCTGCATTTCATAACGAACTGCCGAAAAGGCACCATCGGCCCCAAACATAAAATCGCTGGAAGCCTTTGTAATACTGCCATTCAGCGGATTTCTAAAAGTGATTTCGTTGGTGTTGAAATCGATATGCTCAAATTGCTGATCGAAATGAAAAGCAACGTTCGGCATTTTTTCAGCGCTGTTGATCATAGCAATGTTCAGGTCGCCACGCGAAACGCTATAAATCGCTTGTCCGTCCTTGCCATATGGAATGAAATCGGTAGAACCGTCTAAATGATGCACCATCCGCCCTTTCATCGGCACGGCAATACTTTCCACCAATTCTCGCAATCCAATTTTTTCTAATGCAGCCCAACCGCGGTTGCTAAGAGCCAAATTAATAGACCGGCCGCCTATATAACCCGCCTTCCGCATATCAGAACGGCGCTCATAAACGTTTATGTTATAACCCCTTTTGGCTAAATAGCAGGTAAGCACGGCTCCTACAAGGCCGCCGCCAACGATGTTGATTGACTTTTTCATTTTGAGTTCATCGAATTTGCTTTTCGAAGGAAGCAATTCCGCAATTGAAAACGAAAACAAAAACTTTTTACATTCGCCCACATGGAAATTTCCGGAAAACTATTTACGGTATTGCCCGAGGTGAGCGGCGAAGGAAAAAATGGCCGTTGGGTAAAGTGCGACTTTGTGTTGGAAACGCAGGAGAAATATCCCAAAAAAGTTTGTTTAACAGCCTGGAGCGATCAGGTAGAGCTGGTAAAAAGCCTGCCGATTGCCAGCGATATGAAAGTGCAGTTTGATGTTGATAGCCGCGAATACAACGGCAAATGGTACACTAACCTGAAGGCCTGGCGCATCGAAGCGGCTGCCGGTCCCGCAGCGCGCGAAAACAATGCCGCAGCTTCCGGTTTCCGTGCCGAGCGAACCCTGCGCGACGACGCTCCCGGCGGCCGCGAAATGGACGATGATCTTCCTTTTTAAATAACTAAAAATAATAACATGAAAAAAACCACAAAAATTCTGGCATCGGTTGCGGTGCTGTGCGCGCTCATACTTGCGGGCTGCTCTAAGGAAAACACCACAGCTTATATTGATTTGGGCACCTGGCAATTGATGGATGATGGCACCGTGCGCGATCATTACATCGAAAGCTACAGCACCATCAAAGGCAGCGATATCAAAAGTATTTTCAGCGCCGCCGGAATCTCTGAGTCTGATTTGGACCGTTTGAAAGAAGTGAAACTGGATACGCTTCGTATTGAAGCTGAAGGTGGCCATTTGCTGGATGCTTACGATTTTGGCGATGTGGCTTTTGTTCGCGATGCCGATACCGTTAAAGTGGCTTATGCCGGAACCATTGATAAAACGGCTGCGGAAGTAAAAATGGAATCGCAGTTTAACGATCTGGCGAAGTTTGTAAACTTCACTGATTTCAAAATCCGCACCCGGGTGTATCGCAATGTTGCTGCGCCAACCGGCGCCCGCGTACTTACCGGCCATCTGCGCCTGCGTGTGGTAGTTGCGCCAAAATAATTTTTCTGAAAAATAATCAGCAGGCCGCAGAATCATTTCTGCGGCTTGTTTTTTTATGGCGGCTGCCGCTGCAATCCGCTCGTTCCTCGCGGCTCAGCGGCACCGCGTGCTTTCAGGCTACGCTAACGCTCCGGTGCTACGGCTTCGCCTTCGCACGCCCGCCAAAGGCGGGCCCTTGCCGCCCGCTGCCGCAACGCCTGGCGGTGCCCATAAAGTGAGGCTTGCTGTTATCTTTGAATTAATGATACCCATTTCGGCTTACGTACTAACCAAGAACAGCGAAAAACATCTTGCGGAAATTTTGCAGAAACTGCATTACGTGGCCGATGAAATTCTGGTGATCGACAGCGGCAGTACCGATGCTACTGAAAAAATTGCGAAGCAGTTGAATGATGTCACCTTTCTTCTTCATCCATTCGCAAACTTTAAAGAGCAACGTTTGTTTGCCGAAAGAACGGCCCGCCACGATATGATTTTGTTTCTGGATTGCGACGAAGTTCCTGATCACGATTTTGTGGTGGCGCTGCGGAAAATGAAAAGCGAGGGATTTCACCAGGATGCTTATGCGGTTAAACGCACCTGGTGGGTGCTGGGCAAGCAAGTACATACCATTTATCCGGTAATGTCGCCCGATTTTCCGGTGCGGCTGTACAACCGCAACGTCACTTCATTTCAGCGGTCACCCATAGTTCATGAAATGCCCGAAGGCCATACCGGAGAAGGCGTGATAGCCGGTAACGTGCGCCACTACACTTTCGAAACTGAAGAAGAACTACAACAAAAGCTGGAGTTGTACACTGATTTGGCTGCGCGGGATTTGGTACAAAAGAAAAAGCCGATCCATTTTTTAAAACAGGTGTTTAGTCCGCCTGCGGCTTGGTTCAAATGGTATTTTGTGAAGAAAGGGTATAAAGACGGATGGTTAGGATTTCAACTAAGCCGATATGCTTTTAATTATACGCGTAAGAAGTATATAAAAGCAGCGCAGTTGCTGAAGGCCGGCTAATTAGAAATGTTGACCGCCTTCGCTTTTCGCCTATGATTTTTAACAGCACCAAGACTGATTTATGTAAGCGCAGCGCGGGTTTGGAGCCTTTATTTTTGTTGTTAAATAACAACTATGATTGAAAAACACAAGAAGCAGTATGGCGTTTGGATGGATTCGCACCACGCCACGGTAGTAGGCCGCGAGCATATCGACAATGGAAATTTCATGGTGCTGGCGCACATCAAGAATAGCGGCACCCATGGCAACAGCAATGAAAGCTCGTTACATCACGAGCAAATAGCATTGATGCATAAGTTCTTCAAAGAAATTGCATCCAAAATGCAGAACATCGACGAGATTCATGTAACCGGAACAGGCCCGGCCAAAGAGCAATTCATTCACTATTTAAAAGAAACGCCGCAGTACAAGCATGCTGCCGCTTCTGATAGCACAAACAACAAAATGACCGATGAGCATTTAGTGGAGTTTTTTGCAAAACGTTATCACTAAGTTTTAGCAGGGAACTGGTGGTGCAGCTTCAACAACAGTTTGTCGATAGCTGCATTCACCACATCAAATGCCGGGATGGCGCTGCCTTTATACACAAGGGCCAGCGCCATTTGCATTTGGTGTTGATGCAATTTCATGTACAAGGCTCCTTTGCGGTGGCGCCACGATTCGCGCAACAATCTTTTAATGCGGTTACGGTCGTGAGCGCGCTTGAAATTCTTTTTAGGAACGCTCATAAGGATTTGGGCGGGGGTGGGGTTGGGAAGAGGGGTAAAAAAATAAACGAGGGTAAAACCGTTATGATGAACGGCCTTACCCTCGCGGAATAGCATTTCTATAAGCCCTAACTTGCACAGCCTTTCGTTCTTTGAAAAACGAAGGTGGTTCAAATCGGGCAAAGGATTACTTAAGTCTTGTTTCGCTTGAAACGGTAAGCTTCGCGCGTCCCCGTCCTCTTCTGCGTGCCAGTACTTTTCTGCCATTTTTGGTTTTCATTCTTGAGCGGAATCCGTGTTTGTTAACGCGTTTTCTGCGGCTTGGTTGGAACGTACGTTTCATTGCTTCTAATTTATCTTTTTTCCAAAAGGACGGCAAATGTAAACAATTTTTCCACAATCAGAAAGAATTTATGAGTTAAGAAGCCGATGCTTGCTTCTGTACAAATCTTTCGCCCATCGGGCATCCAGGAGCAGCACATTTTTGTACCAACATTTCCCCACCGGCTTCTATTTGATTATTGCAGCCGCTTGGTTGTACAAAAAAATTTACGGATTACCAATGCTTTCTTTCAAAATAGTTGTTCACCAACCAAAAACACAACACTTTGATAAACAGCAGGTAGTGTATCAACATCTTTCAATTTAGACGGTGAATTGACTGTGTTGAACTTTAATTGTATCTTATTGTTGGAAACATAAAAGCGGGAAATATTTTTGTCGCCCTTTCAAAAAAAATCATGGCAGAAAATTTCGACACCATAAAGAAGACTATCGGACGCAAACCGGCATCCGCCATTGACCCCAATGTGCTGGAATTCGGCAAAATACCGCCGCAGGCGCGGGATTTTGAAGAGGCGGTACTTGGCGCCGTCATGATTGAAGACAAAGCTGTAGATGATGTGATCGACATACTTCATGAAGAGTCGTTTTATGTTGAAGCGCATCAGAAGATTTTCCGGGCTATTCGCATGCTGTATTCTGCCGAAGCGCCCATTGACTTGCTTACGGTTTGCGAGCAGTTAAAGAAGAATGGCCATCTCGATGAAGTGGGTGGCGCATACGCCATTGCTCAACTCACTAACAAAGTGGGTTCTGCGGCCAACGTAGAATACCATGCCCGCATCATTTCGCAAAAGTATATTCAACGTTCGCTCATCTCTTCGTCATCGCAAACTATAAAGGATGCTTATGAAGACACTACGGATGTGTTCGAATTACTGGATCGCGCAGAAAGTGATTTGATGAAGATCAGCGAGAACAACGCAAAAAAATCAACCGAGGACATTGGTTCTATCATCAAAAAAGAACTGGAAGAAATCGACATCCGCATCAACAGCGAAGAAAACCTGAACGGTGTACCTTCAGGCTTTACGGATCTGGACCGGGCTACCGGTGGTTGGCAAAAAAGCGACTTAATTATTGTGGCGGCACGTCCGGGCATGGGTAAAACGGCCTTTACATTGGCGCTGGCCCGTAACAGTTCAGTAGATCATAAAAAGCCGGTTGCAATATTCTCGTTAGAGATGTCGAGCAACCAATTAGTGCAGCGTTTAATTTCGATGGAATCAGAAATTCCGGCTGAAAAGATACGCAGAGGAAATTTGGAGAAGCACGAATTTCATCAGCTTACCACCAAGATCGATTCGTTGCGTGCCGCGCAGTTGTTTATTGACGACACTCCCGGCATCAACATTTTTGAACTTCGTTCGAAGTGCCGCAAGCTGAAGCAGAAGCATGATATTGGCATGATCATCATTGATTATTTGCAGTTGATGAGCGGTACGAATGAAGGCAAGGCGGGCGGCAATCGCGAGCAGGAGATTTCGCAAATTTCGAGATCGTTGAAAGGTTTGGCCAAGGAACTTAACGTTCCTGTGATTGCATTGTCGCAACTGAGCCGTGCTCCGGAAACGCGTGGCGGAAACAAAAAGCCGATTCTATCTGACCTCCGCGAATCGGGCGCTATTGAACAAGATGCCGATATTGTGATTTTCCTTTACCGTGCCGAATACTATGGTATTTTGCAGGATGAAGAAGGCCGCGACACCAAAGGTTTGGCCGAGATTATTATCGCCAAGCATCGTAACGGCCCGTTAAAAACGGTAACCGCCAAGTTCATTGACCGATTTGCCAAGTTTGCTGACTTTGAAGAATTCACCCGTGATGATTCGTACATGGAAGTGCAGAGCGGCGACGAAAAGCGCATATTCAAACGACTTCCGAGCCGGATGAACGAAGATGATGTGGTGCAAAAGAAACACGGCAAAGATGACTTCGCCGGTCCTGGTCAGGATGATGATGACGATATGCCGCCGTTCTAAATGATAGTTGAAATGCTATAGGCTTAAAAACAAAAAAGCGGTCAGTTTAACTGACCGCTTTTTTGTTTTTATCGGATAGCGATTGCATTATTCGTCTTCGTCGCCTTTTTCTGTTTTCACGATTTCAACGCCCTGAATGAATTTCTGACGAATTTTGTTTTCGATATCAGCAGCCAATTCCGGATTATCGTGTAATAATTGTTTTACACTTTCGCGGCCCTGACCCACCTTGGTGCCATCGTAACTATACCACGAACCGCTTTTTTGAAGGATTTCGAGATCTGTTCCGATATCGATGATTTCTCCCACCTTTGAAACCCCTTCGCCATACATCAAATCAAATTCGGTTGTTTTGAATGGCGGCGCCATTTTATTCTTTACCACTTTCACTTTGGTGCGGTTACCGGTAATTTCTTCCTTGTCTTTGATTTGGCCGATACGGCGGATATCAAGACGAACGGACGCGTAGAATTTCAGTGCGTTACCACCGGTAGTGGTTTCGGGGTTACCGAACATCACGCCAATTTTTTCGCGAAGCTGGTTAATGAAAATGCAGCAACAGCCGGTCTTATTGATAGTTCCGGTGAGTTTGCGTAGTGCCTGGCTCATCAAGCGGGCGTGCAAGCCCATTTTAGACTCACCCATTTCACCTTCCAGTTCGCTGCGGGGAACCAGAGCGGCCACCGAGTCGATTACGCAAATATCGATGGCTCCTGAGCGGATCAGGTGTTCTGCGATATCAAGCGCTTGTTCGCCATCATCGGGTTGCGAAATGAGAAGGTTGTTAATGTCAACGCCAAGTTTTACGGCATAGTCTTTATCAAAGGCGTGTTCCGCATCAATGAAGGCGGCTATACCTCCGGCGCGCTGACAATTGGCTATTGCCTGAATAGCCAGCGTGGTTTTACCTGAAGATTCCGGACCGTAGATTTCCACGATTCGTCCTTTGGGTATGCCTCCAATTCCAAGAGCAATATCAAGCCCTAGTGAACCGGTACTGATGGCTTCCACCTCCAGCACTTTGCGGTCGCCCAATTTCATAATAGTGCCCTTGCCGTAAGCCTTGTCGAGCTTATCGAGCGTAAGCTGAAGGGCTTTCAGCTTTTCCTTTTTTTCGTCTGCTACTGCGTTTGCCATAGTTTTTAAATTTAGGTGAAATAATGAGGTTGCAAAGTAAAGAAGTTGCCGCGCAATGTATCTGCGCAGTTGATAAAAAAACCAAAAACTATTTCAGCATAATGGTTCTTACCCTGCGGCCCTGATAATAGGCCACGATATAGCACTGTTTGTAACGCGGTTTCATTACGCGATAGTAGAATTCCTTCACATCATCGAAGCGAAGGTAATTACCGATGAGGTAGCGGAAGGTTCCTTCTTCCTGGTAAACTTCATACCCTTTAAGGTGCTCATAATAAGAGGTGTCGATTGGAATCAGTTTCTTCAACTCATAGAACTGAACCCGGAAAACGGTGTCTTCCGTAATTGGAATGGAAAGCTTGGGTACCGGACCGTCGCTGCGTTGCATGTTCCGCTCATCGAAGGGGTTGAACTTATTGTTCAAAGGCGCATTGGTGAGCTGCGTGGATTCTTCAACATTTTCTACGATAATTTCACTGAGGTTGTATTGAATTTCGTCAGAAGCACGCCCCAGCATTTTGCGAATCTCCATAGTGTTGGTGAGCATTTTGCGTCGTTCATCGAATGGAAGATTGTTAAACAGCGAATTGTCTTCCACGGCAGCAACCGGCAACACAAAAAGTCTTCTGCGTGCGGAAATGGTATCGTAGTAGTTCCAAAGCGGAATAAAGCCGTAATCGCCGATATGGGTTTCTCCCGAAAAGTTGTTCTTTTTCAGTTCTATGTCCATGAGCACTCCGGCCTTGGTGCGGTCGTCGGTAGCGCTGCTCACCAGGTTTCCAAGCGAATAGCAAACCAGGCCTTGGCGTTCTTGCTGGCGGTAGTAATAGTTCATCAGGTCGATACGCTGCACTGTGTTTGGGAAGGTACCTACTACCATGCTGGCGCCCTGTTCCAAAATCCAACGCGCCAACGATTCCTGCGAGTAAGATGGATATTCCTGATAGTTGCCGCCCCAGTCCATATAAACAATAATGAAGTCGGGCTCCTGTGCGCGGGCAATGCGCATGTCGCGCTCAATAAGATTCTGATCTACCTGATTAATCAGGTAATCGCGGGAAATACCCGGGCGCTGCGACATGCTGGAATAATTCAACAGCGCAACTTTGAAGCCTTTGCGATTAATGATGAGCGGATAGTTTCCATTTCGGGCGATGTTATCGGTAAACGAACCGGTGGTATTGATATCGAAAACCTCCAAAGCCTTTTTGGTGCGCACCATACTTTTTTTGTCGAGATAGGCCGTGTTCTGATTGGCCATCACACAATTGTTGATGCCCGAATATTTTAGAGAGAGCGCAAACTCATCGGGAGCGGAAAAGGGGTTGCTGCCATCGCTGGTAAAACTTGTTTTCATGTTGGCGATTACGATATCGCCCAAATTCAGGATGGGATTGACGTACCGCAGTTCATGGCCAAAGTCGAACTTCTTTTGAGCGGGCAGGTAGGCGTTGCGGATTTGATCTTCTGTTTGATAGATATTTCCGCCAATTACCAGATGCAAGGTGCGGAAGGAGTCCACGGTTGCCGGCGCGTCCAGCGCATCATAGTCAACGGGCCTTACGTGAACATTATTGCCGGTTTGCGCCAGCAGAAGGCCTTGTAGTGAAAGGAAAACAAACAGTAAACCAAAACGCATGCGGGTCATTCAATTGATGCCCGAAGTTACATCTTAGCTGTGGCCCACAATTGATCGTTTTCAACAATATGCAAACCCTTGTATTGATTTTGTACAGCCGCAATCATAGCGCCTGCAACTATTTCGGCCGGAACGCCTTTATATTTTGCCAACGGTCCGCTGAAAATGAACGACAAGTTTTTTGCCACCCATTGCGCCACAGCTTCGCCGTTGCGTTTTTCGTTTCGTGCGCCAAGAAGAATAGAGGGCCGCACAATAATTTCTGTGGCAAAGCCCATTGCAGTGATTGCGGCTTCGGTTTCTCCTTTCACCCTATTGTAAAAAATACTGCTTTTGGCATCGGCGCCAAGGGCCGAAACCAACGCGTGTTGTTGAACGCCTTTACTTTTTGCCAATCTCGCTGCTTCAATTTGATAGGTGGCATCCACGCGGAAAAAATTGTCCTGACTGCCAGCCTTTCCGATAGTGGTTCCCAGGGCCGAAAAAAGCACATCGCCGGAGAATGCCTCGGCATAGTCTGGCAGATGGTCGAAGTCAACCAATACTTGTTTGAGTTTATTATTCTTGACCGGTAGCGGCTTTCGCACCAGGGCTGTAAGGCTGTTGAAATACGGGTTAGGCAGCAGTTGGCCTAAAAGATGTGATCCTACCAGGCCCGAAGCGCCGATAATGATGGCATGCATAATTTACTATATTGGTTATTAAACTAAATATATGATTCGTTTACTGATCTTGTTTGGCTTGTTGCTGCTGTTTCTGTTGATTCTTGACGGTTTATGGCTTGGTCTTATTGCAAAAAATTTCATGCGCGAAAAAATCGGGTATCTTTTTGCCGATAAGCCGAATTGGGTGGCGGCTGCGGTTTTTTATCTGATGTACACCTTTGGCATTCTCTATTTTGCTTTGCAGCCGGCGCTTTTAGCAGGGCAATGGCAAGAAGCATTACTGAAAGGAGCATTGTTTGGACTAATCGCCTACGGCACTTACGACCTTACGAATTTGGCGGTAGTGAAGAACTGGCCGGTAGTGGTAACCGTAGTTGATATGTGTTGGGGAATGGTGATGACTGCAATAGTTACGGTAATCGTTTTCGCCATCAGCGGCAAAATTTACAGTTGAATTGTTTTTATCTCCAATTCCTTTTTGCCTTTGGCTTTAAACCTATCTTCGCAGCATGAAAAACATTGTTCTCTTTGGCCCTCCCGGAAGTGGAAAGGGTACACAGGCCGCTAACATCGTTCTGAAGTTCAATCTCATTCATCTGAGCACCGGCGATATGTTGCGGTCAGAAATTGCATTGAAAACAGATTTGGGGATGCAAGCTAAAACCCTGATGGATAAAGGAGATTTGGTTCCCGACGAAGTAGTAATCGGGATGATAGAAAACAAGTTGGATTCGAACAAAGAAGCTTCCGGCTTTGTATTTGACGGATTTCCGCGTACAGTTAAACAGGCTGAAGCGTTGGATGCGCTATTGGCTGCGCGAAATGCTCCAATAAACAAGGTTTTATCTTTGAAGGTAAGCGAAGAAGAACTCACCCGGCGCATATTGGAACGTGGAAAAACATCGGGCCGTGCGGATGATCAGAACGAAACCATCGTAAAAAACCGCGTGGTAGAATACCGCACTAAAACGGAGCCTCTTGCAAAATACTATGCCACTCAGGGCAAACTGGTAGAAATTCCGGGTGAGGGATCGGTTGATGAAATTTCAAATTTGTTGAGCAGTGCTATTGAAAGTATTAGCGCTAAAGAGAATCAGATAATCTGATCGGCTGGTTGTTCAAACGCCGGAAACGCGCATGGAAAACTTCATTGATTACGTTAAAATATTTACCCGTTCGGGTCACGGTGGCGCAGGTTCTGCGCATTTTCACCGCGAAAAGTTTGTGCGCAAAGGCGGGCCCGATGGAGGCGATGGCGGAAGAGGCGCGCATGTGATACTGAAAGGGAATAAGCAACTTTGGACGTTGCTACACCTTAAATTCCGAAAGCATGTGCTGGCCGAAGACGGCAAGCCGGGCAGCAGTGCCCTTTGTACCGGCAAGAGCGGGGAAGACATCATTTTGGAGGTGCCGCTGGGAACGGTTTGCAAGGATTTCGAAACCGGTGAAGTGTTATGTGAAATTCAGGAAGACGGGCAGCAATGCATTATTCGCGAAGGCGGCAAGGGAGGATTGGGAAACCATCACTTCAAATCAGCTACCAATCAGGCGCCCACCTATGCACAACCAGGTTTGCCCGGAAAGGAAGGCTGGGTGGTAATTGAGCTGAAACTGTTGGCCGACGTAGGATTGGTCGGTTTTCCGAACGCAGGAAAATCAACCTTGTTATCCGTTGTTTCTGCAGCAAAGCCTGAAATAGCAGCCTATCCATTTACCACCTTAGTGCCGCAATTAGGCATGGTGTATTATAAGAATGCACACAGTTTTGTAGTGGCCGATATTCCGGGAATTATTGAAGGCGCTGCAGAAGGCCGCGGGCTTGGTATTCGATTTTTAAAACATATAGAACGCAATGCCTGTCTGCTTTTCATGGTTCCGGTAGATGCAGATGATATAGCAGGGCAGTATAAAATATTGCTTAGTGAACTTGAACAGTTCAATCCGGAATTGCTGTTCAAGGATCGCGTTCTGGCAATCACAAAAAGCGATTTGGTGGATGACGAAACCCGGGATCTTTTAGAGAAAGATTTGAAGAAAAAACTTCCTAAAAAGAATCGGCCTGAATATCTTTTCATTTCATCGGCCACACAATACAACATCGAAACGCTGAAAGGGCTGTTGTGGAACAAGATGAATAGTTAAGACGGAACTGGATACCATTCGCATGCCGATTTCATTCTCTTGCACATTTGTATTGTAACTTTTCCACTTGAGGTTACGGCACGGCCTTTTACCAAAAGTGCATGTGGCAGGAGTTTTTAAGCGATCCGTTTGGACTTCGAATGGAATTTTTGGATACACCGCACATGCTGATGCGGGCGCCTGTTGTTTTCTTTATCGGATTGGCGCTGATGCGTATTTCGGGATTTCGGATATTAGGAAGGTCGGGTGATTGACCAATTAACATTGCTTATTGTAGGCGCCATTTTAGGCCGGTTGGCAGTGGCTGGTCGTTCTTTTTTCAGCGCCTTACTGGCGGCCGGGGTTATTGTTTTTTTACACAAGTTAATGGCCTATGCAACGTTTAAAAGCAAAAAATTTGGCGTGGTGTTTAAGGGCAAGCCAATAGTTTTGATAGAAAATGGTGCTGCTGACCGGTATAATATGGCGGCGGCTCTTATTACCGAGGAGGACATACAGGAAGCGCTTCACTTACCGTTGCACACTTCAGATGTTGCGCAGATTGATGAGGCACGGTTAGAACGTTCGGGCCGCATCAGTTTTTTAATAAGAATGAGCAATCCTCTAAGAACTAATCAGGAAGGCGGATAAAACAAAAAGGGCCCTTGCGAGGCCCTTTTTGTTTTCGTTCGAAGTAGGATTTACTTCGAATGTTTTACACTCTTGCGAGGTATTTCGATAGTTTTATCGGAAGCTGTTCTTCTAACCATTGGATTAATATTGAAGGCTTCAGATTTGCCGTACAAATCAGGATGGATATAAAATCCTTTTTCTTCGGCAGTTTTATCTACTTCAGGAACTACGCGGTGAGCGTTTGCGAAGGCATCTTGACGAACACCGGTAACCTGCCAGCTAATTTTTACGTTCGGGCGGTCGCTTTTCACTACGAACTTATTGCCGCTAATTTCGCCTGATACCCAAACTTGAGCCGGCTGCCCGATAGTAGTTAACTGATAGCGGAAATCTTTGTTCTCAGCCTCGAAGTAAGAAGGCAACGTTACTACCGCTTCGCCCGAGGCGTCGGTAATTGCGTTTCCGTTGTAGATGTTCATCATATCCGGGCTTTCCACAAAAGAGTGGAACAGGATTTTGTTAGCCGGGTCAAGTGGGTGATCGATACGGAAAGTACCGCTACCTTTCGCAATAGATCCGGAGATGATCACATTACCGGTAAAGTCACCAGCGCGGCCGTTCGATCCGGAGCCGGTGCAAATACCCATGATAGCGGCGCTACCTGCTGTTTTGCTGCGAACCACACCTAAAACACCCAGTGCTTCGATACCGGGTGCTGTAGAGTCGCCGAATCCATAAACCCCGGCATTTACCAGGCTGTTACCTAAGGCTTCACCTGCTACACCATATTGGAAATCGGCGGTATCGCCATAGCTTACGCCGTAAACACCCATGGCTTCGCGATAGGGAATTCCACCCCAAATGGCGGTTTGCGCTTCAGCACGGATATTATCACTAATACCAACAACACCATTTTCAGGAGATTCACCTACCGTTCCGATGTTAGATGTTCCGGAGCCAAAACCAATTACACCTGCATATGCGCTATCGGCCTGACCGAATACCCCACAGTAAGAAGATTTTCCTACTCCGCCATATACGCCAACGTAATTAGCAACGAATACGCCACCATATCCATAGTCGATACCAGGCGATGTAGAAAGACCTAAAACACCAACACCGTCGTTGGAGCCAGTGCCGATATATTGGCCACGAATGGCGGCCGTACGGTTGGCCAGTCGCAGCATGCTACCGGTACTAACACTTCCCGCAACGCTATCGGTTGTGGCAGTAATGGCGTTACGCTTGCTGCTTACAACATTCAGTTTGGTAGAAGGCGTTGGCGTTGTTGTTCCGATGCCAACTGTACCATCAGCCAAAATCACCTGACGAACCGTGTTTGCCGTACCGAACAACATGCTATTAGAGCTAATCACGTTCAGGAAAAGCGGTCCGCTGGTTCCTGCACCGGCATAAATGGTGCTAAGGTTGGCCAGATTCACACCGGCCATGGAGCCGCCCGCACCTGCGCTATATTTTGCCATTACCAAATGATCGTTAGCTGTAGTGCTGGACTTGGCATAGAAGCCCGCATCGCCGCCGGCAAGATTTGTTTCGGCTAGAATGCGCGAATTTCCTGTTGTGCTTAGCACATGAAATTTTTCAGCTGCAGAAGTTGTTCCGATACCAACGTTTGTGCCGTTATCGTACAACTGTGATAAGCCAAGCGTTGTAGCGCTGGTCCATTTTGGAACATAGTTGGCTGTGCCACCGCTTAAGCCCGGACCTGTAGGGCCGGTTGCGCCCGGGCTGCCTGCTGCGCCAGTAGCGCCCGGACTGCCTGCGGCACCAGTAGCACCAGGGCTTCCGGCAGCGCCGGTAGCACCTGCAGGGCCTGTAGCACCAGGGGCGCCAGCAGCACCTGTAGGACCCGGAGAACCCGCGGCACCTGCTGAACCCGTAGGGCCAGTTGGACCAGTTGCTCCTGGGTTGCCATTAGCTCCCGTAGGGCCGGTAGCACCTGCACCCGGACCCGTAGGACCCTGAGGACCCGTAGGCCCTGTAGCGCCTGCGCCAGGACCGGTTGCCCCTTGAGGCCCTGTAGCGCCGGTAGCCCCAGCGCCTGTAGGTCCCTGTGGACCGGTAGCTCCGGCAGGACCCTGAACGCCTTGCGGACCAGTAGGGCCGGTAGATCCGGTAGCACCTGCACCCGGACCGGTAGGACCGGTTGGGCCAGGAGTTCCGTTAGCCGCATAAAGCGCGTAAGGAACACTAACCATCAGAGAAGTGCCCATGTCAACAAAGCTTCCGCCTGCAACCTGCGCTTCTACTTGTAAATATTTTCCGCCGGTTGACCAGTTGACGCTGCCCATACTAACGGTGCTGCCGATTTTGGCAGTAACCAAGCCAAGGTTATTGGCCGTGGTGTTTATAGTTTCGGTGAATACTGACGAGCCCGTGGGAGAGCCATCGTGAATCGTAAACCGGAGGTTTACTGAAGTGCCGCCGGCTACAATGTTGCCGGCGCTATTGCGTACTACCGCCTGGTAGTTCATTTGCTGCGGAACCTGCGCCATGAGGCCGGTTACCAGCAAAACGCACGTTATTAGCGTATACAGTTTTTTCATACTACGTTTTTTGGTTTAATACTGCAAGCTAACAACTTTTCTAAAGAAAAACGATTCGCACAACTGATTTTTCTCAACTAAAATTTAGGCGCATAGCAACGCTTTAAGTTTCTTTAATTTGAACTTCACATTTTGTTTATGAAAAATATTTACGCCGCCCTTGTATTGGTAACCCTTTCAACGTTTGCATTCGGCTCACAACCGCGCAAGGTTTTACTTATTGGCATTGATGGTTGCCGCAGCGATGCCTTCCAGCAAGCCAACACCCCACATTTAGATGGGTTGATCACCAACGGCTTGTTCACTTATGATTCGTGGCATGTGGGTATTACGTGGTCAGGACCGTCGTGGTCGGCGATCCTTACCGGTGTGGAGTGGCAAAAGCATGGTGTTACCAGTAATGCCTTTACAGGAAGCAACTATGGGCAGTACAATTTATTTCCGGCGTTGGCAAAGCAGGTTAAGCCAGCATTGAAAACTGCCGAGGTGGTAGAATGGGACCCGTTGGCCGACAATATGGACCACAGCGGATGGGACACCAAGATCAAAGTGCCCGATGGCGGCACGGTAGCCACAGCCGATTCGGGCATTGCGCAGTTACAAGATCCCGATTTGGACGCCTTGTTTGTATATTTCGACAAGGTGGATCTGGCCGGGCACAGCACAACATTTTCGCCCACTAACCCCACCTACATCAGCGCTATAGAAAGTGTGGATTCGGCCGTAGGAAGAGTTTTGACTGCCTTGCACGCCCGGCCTAACTACGCCAGTGAAGATTGGCTGGTACTGGTGATTACCGACCACGGTGGCAAAAGCTATTTTCATGGAGGAAACTCAAACGAAGAACGCCATATCTGGTGGATTGCATCGGGCAGCGCCATAGACCCGCATCAATATTTTAATGCGAACGACCCCGGTACCTATAACTGCCACGCCAATACGGTGTACGATTCTACGTGTGTAAATGCGGCTTACCTGCACAATGCCCCGCTTGGGCGGGACATTGCAGTAACGGCATTACACCATTTGATTTATACCAGTGGTATTCGGCCGGAGAACAAAGCGGAATGGAATCTGGATGGTATTTCGTGGCTGAAAGGCGGCGTAGGCATACGTGATGTAAGCGCCAGCACTTCGTTAAAGATATTTCCGAATCCCGCCACTCAAATTACATCCATTTGGTTTGAAAACACAGCGAATGAAAAGGTATTGGCTAACGTATATGATGGCAATGGCCGCGAGGTAGCGGCGGGAATAACGTATGCTTCTGCCAACAAAATTCACATTGACGTTTCCGCTTTGCCAAAAGGAAATTATGTGGCCGGAATTCAGGTGGGGGAAAAACATTTGGCCAGAGCGTTTACTGTGGAATAGCAATTGGTATATTTAAAATTACACTTGTATTTTCCGGAATGGAACATTCGCCACTTGTATTGCTGATTATTCTTGTTTTTGGCCTTGTTTTCCTTTACTCGACAATTGAAAGCGCAGTTTTTCTAATCAGGATTAAAAAGAATGGCGTTCCGTGTACCGGCAGAATGGTTCATTATGTTAGTGACGATAATAACCGTGTGCAACCTTTAATTACGTTTACCACGGAAGACGGCAAAACGATCAAAGGCCTGCCCTACTTTTACATGTCGGCACAAACTGTAAAAGAAATTCCGCAAGGCAAAGCGATAGACATTATTTATCAATCGGATGATCCTGCCGTTTTTATGGTTCAGCACGAAGGCTGGATCAACTTTTCGGTATTGCTATTCAAAATACTGGGTAGTCTTTTTTTCACCGGTTTGGGATTGACGCTTTTTATCAGATAACTTTTTAGGTGAATGAGGAGGCCTGGCTTTTAACCGCCCCGAATTTTTAAAGCCGATTCAGGCGTATTTCATTTCAATAAACACAGGGCTTTTTTGCGGTAAAGATTGCAGCTTGTTTTTGGCAATGTTCCTCAATTGCTGCATGCTTTGGATGAAGACTACCCGCGGCAGCGATCGAAGTGGAAATCCTTTTTGCGCGGCATTCGGAAAGCTGTAGTTGATGTAAGCTGCGCAAAAAGATTGCAACGCAGAGCGCGGGTGCCGCCACAAAAATTTGATGCCATCGAAAAGCGAAGCTTTTATTTCAACCAAGCCTCGCGAATAGCCAGTTGTTCGGGCGTTGCTTTAGAATCGAAGGAAATCACGTTGTAGCGTTTAATAAGGGCGCGGAAAACGGTGGCGGTAAGCTTTACTTTTTTAATTTTTCCATCGGCCCCGGCTCGCGCTACCAGCATGGTGAATTTGTCGCCATCTTTTGCGGCTGCCATCCAATTGCTGCGCATTTCCTGAAACTTCATTGGTACAATTTTCTTGCCATTAAACTTTAACAGCACATCGCCATCGCGGTAACCCACTTTTTGGCCGAAGTCGTTCATGTTTTTTGTTTCTGTTACAATCAGTTTGTTGGTAACCGGATTGTAACCTACTCCAAACTGGCCCATGGAGTAGCCTTTGGAGGTTACCATTTTTTCATATTTCACACCGGCATAGGCGAGGTCGCGCTGAAACGGAAGGGGCTGTGAGCCGGCGATGTAGTTGTAAGTAAACGTTTTCATTTCAGGAAAGGTGAGTGAAACGATTTTTGCGAATAAGTCCTGATCTTCGAAGAACTGGCTTTTGCCATATTCTTTCGACAAATCGCGGATCAGATTCATGATGCCGTATTTGCCATTAGACTCATGCAAAAGTTCCAGATCCATGCACATGGAGATGAGTGCGCCTTTTGCATACACATTGTTGTATTGATCTTTGTATTCATCGAGGCAGCCTTTGCTCATCACGGTAAACGGCAGTGTATCGTTAAACTGGAACTGCGCTTCATCCATTTTTTGTTTAATCACATTCAGAAAGTCTTCTTTCGAGATGAGGTTGTACTTCACCTGCACCATGTGAGCGTGGTACTCGGTTGAGCCTTCATACAGCCAAAGGTGTTCGCTCATTTCAGGATGATCAAAATCGAAGAATTCGATTTGGCGGCTATGGATGTTGAGCGGTGTTACAATGTGGAAGAACTCATGTGCGGCCACATCGCGAAGCATAGGCGCCAGCGTTTGGTTATCGCCATCCATCAGAAAATACATGGAGCAATAGGAGTGTTCCAGTGCGCCCAAACCGCCGGTGCGCCCGGGTTTGTTGGTGAGCAACAACAGGAAGGCATATTTTTCGACAGGCAATTTTCCGCCCAGATATTTGCCTTGTGCTTGCAACAGCGTATCGAGTTGCTGTGCCAGTGCCCGGGCATTTGCCTTATGCGAAGGACTGTAAAGGCCGATGAGTACATCGGTGGTGCCTACGGTGATATGGGCGGTGTCCGGCAAGGCATACATCACGGGGTTGTCGATAATTTCATTGTAGTTGGCTGCGGTGAATACATCTGTGGCCGCGGCATTGTCGCGATCGGTAAGCGCAGTACTTCCGTAAAAATCGGGGCGGTGTTTTACGGTGATTTCATACGGTTGGCGCACGTGGCCGTTGAAATAGCCGAGCATAGTATGCCAGTTCAGCACAAAAACCGAGTCGGTTTGAAAATCGGTACCGGCGGGTTCGAAAATCGGGTTGGCGCCATTATCGTCATAGGTATCGTTCAGCCAATAGGTGAGGCGCACCATATTTTGGGCATTGGAGATCTTCCATTGATTGGTGTCGATTCGTGAAACGGGCAAGCCGATGCCGTTTTTGTCAAAAGCCTGAACATTATCGGCAAACCTTCCGAAATCATATATCGAGTAGGTTCCCGGAATGATTCGGGGCATACTGAAAACCACTTCGTTTTCGGTAATGGTTGGCGTAATTAGTGTTACCTGAAGTTTATCGGCGTTTATGGCAGAAAGGTCGAAAGAGTAATGGTAAGTATTATCGGAAGCTGTTGACAGCAGTGCGATACAGCAGTAAATGGCTGCAAGGATATTTTTCATCATACGAAAATAATATTTGGTTGGGAAGCCGGATTGTAAATATGCCAAAGCCGTTACGGGTTCTTATCGTAGAGCCGTTGTAACAGATCAGGGAGTTTTTTTAGGGCGGCCCATTGCCGGGCGGTGGTGCGCATTTCTTCGCAGGGCGAGCCGAGGTAGGTTTTGCCTTTTTCGAGGTCATTACCCACATTAGATGCGCCCAGTACGATTACATCATCGGCAATAGTTATATTTTGTACCACGCCTACTTTACCGTAGAGTTTAACGCGGTTACCGATTTTTGAATTTCCGGATATACCCACTTGAGCGCACAGCAAACAATTCGAGCCGATGGTTACATCGTGGGCCACCTGAACCAGATTGTCGATTTTGGTTCCGGAGCCAATAACGGTATCGGCAGAAACGCCGGCATCGATAGTGCAATTGGCGCCAATTTCAACATTATCGCCAATCACCACGCGGCCAACAGTATGCATTTTTTCGAAGTGCGTGCCGCGGTTCTTAAAATAAAAAGCATCGGCGCCAATGGTGGTTCCGGGATGAATAATCACGCCGTTGCCGATTTGTGTATGGTTTCCGATGCTTACCTGATTATGGATTACACAGTTCTTACCGATTACCACATTTGGCCCGATAAAAACATTCCAGCCGATGAAAGAAGAAGGGTGGATTTGGGCAGAAGGGTGGATTTGAAGATTAGAAAGCAGGCCGGGAGCAACGCGCCTGGCTAAAGTATTGTATGCGGTGAATGGATCTTCTACCAAAAGCAGGACTTTGCCTTCGGGAGCTGTCATTTCTTTATTGATGAAAAGAAAAGTTGCTGCGGAATGCAGGGCCTTATCGTAATATTTGGGATGGTCAACAAAAGTGATGTCGCCCGGTTGGGTTTGGTGCATTTCGTTGATACCGGTGACAGAGCCGCCGGCGCTGCCCAGGATTCGGGCGCCACTTTGGCGCGCCACCTCTTCCAACAAAAGCGGTTCGGCCAGCTTCATTTTTTCGATTTTGTGTTTTTCGACTTTTTCCAGCAATCGTTCAGATGATCATCTACTATTCCAACGGCCTGCATGAAGGCGTAGCAAATGGTGGAACCGCGAAACTTGAATCCGCGAAGGCCCATATCTTTGCTCATGGCATCTGATATTTCTGTTTTTGGTGGAACGTCTTTTAGTGTTTTACGCGAGTTCACCAGTGGTTTTCCGCCAACGAATTGCCAAACGTAGGCATCAAAGCTTCCGAACTCCTTTTGAATTTCGAGAAAACGTTTGGCGTTATTCACTGCTGCTTCGATTTTTAGCCGATTGCGGATGATTCCGGCATCTTGCATCAACGCTTCTACTTTAGCGGCATCAAAGCGCGCCACTTTTTTGGCATCAAAACCGGCAAATGCCTTTCGGAAATTTTCGCGTTTCTTCAAAACCGTGAGCCAGCTAAGGCCGGCCTGAAAGCTTTCGAGGATAAGAAACTCGAACAGTTTTTGGTCGTCGTGAACAGGACGGCCCCATTCTTCATCGTGATAAGCGATATAGATGGGATCGCTCAAACACCAGCCACAGCGATGTTTTTCGGCCATTATAGAAAAGGAGTTTTCACCACTTGCGCTTTTACTGCAGTGTTGCGGATTTCAATAAAAATTTCGGATCCCGGAGCGGAGGCGGCGCTATTCACATAAGCCATACCGATGGCCTTTCCAAGTGATGGCGACTGTGTTCCAGAGGTTACTTCGCCGATTTCGTTGCCTTGGGCATCCTTTACTTTGTAGTGTTGGCGAGGAATACCGCGGTCAATCATTTCAAACCCAACCAGCTTGCGCTTCACGCCGGTATCTTTAAGATTCTTGTGATATTCCGAATTGGTGAACGGCTTGGTGAACTTCGTGATCCATCCCAGGCCGGCCTCGATAGGCGAGGTAGTGTCGTTGATATCATTTCCATACAGGCAAAAAGCCTTTTCGAGCCGAAGGGTGTCGCGTGCGGCCAGTCCGCAGGGAAGGATGCCGTAAGGGGCTCCGGCCTTGAATATGGCGTCCCACAAGGCTTTGGCGTCTTTGTTCCAAACATAAAGCTCAAAACCTCCGGCACCGGTGTAGCCGGTATTGGAAATAATGATGTCGTCAATACCGGCCAAACTTCCACTGCTGAAGGCGTAGTAAGGGATAGCGCTGAGGTCAACATCGGTTAGGGTTTGCAGTACTTTTATGGCGTTGGGGCCTTGAACGGCCAGCAAGGAAAGCTCGTCGCTCATGTCCTTCATTTCCACGCCCATAGTGTTATGTTCTTTTATCCAATTCCAATCTTTTTGAATATTGGAAGCGTTGACTACCAGGTAGTATTCCTTCTCATTCCAGCGATAAACCAGAAGATCATCTACGATACCGCCCTGATTGTTAGTCATACAGCTATACTGCACTTTGCCATCGGTAAGTTTAGAGGCATCGTTAGAGGTAAGTTGTTGAATTAAATCGAGGGCTTTATCGCCTTTCAGCATAAACTCGCCCATGTGCGACACATCAAAAACGCCAATGCTGTTGCGAACCTGAAGGTGTTCCTGATTGATACCTGAATAGGAGATGGGCATATTATAACCTGCGAATTCGGCCATTTTTGCGCCGAGGGCGATATGAGTAGCGGTAAGCGCTGTTTCTTTCATTTTCAAAATTTGTGGGGCGAATTTAAGAAAAGATTGAGGAGGGATATCGGGAGACGTGAGTAAGGTTGGAATTCGCAGGAAGATTATGGGATGGACGGTTGGGACGGAAAGACAAGTATTAACGCCATCGTCAAATCACCAAATTTCCGAATCTTCAAATCTCCAAATCATCAAATCGTTCAGCATCGAACGTCTTGCATCTTGCTTCATTCCCTATATATTCGCGGCATGAGCAAGACCTACGGCGAGAACGTTTTTCAGGAAATCATTTCACACTGTAAAGAATACGGTTTCATTTTTCCTTCCTCCGAAATTTATGACGGCCTGGGGGCGGTGTACGATTACGGTCCGTATGGTATTGAACTGAAAAAGAACATTCAGGAATACTGGTGGAAAAGCATGGTGCAAATGCACGAGAACATTGTGGGCCTTGACGCGGCCATTTTCATGCACCCCAAAACCTGGAAGGCCAGCGGACACGTAGATGCGTTTAATGATCCGCTGATTGACAACAAAGACTCGAAGAAGCGCTATCGCGCCGATGTTTTGGTGGAAGACGCCATGGCGAAGATGGAAGAGAAAATGAACAAAGAAGCCGAAAAGGCGCGCAAAAAATTTGGCGACGCCTTCGACCACGAAAAGTTCATGGCTACTAATCCAAATGTGTTGCGTATTAAAGACAAGTTCAACGCCACAGAATCGCGATTCAAAAAAGCGATGGAAGACAATGACATGGCGGCTTTGCGCGATTTGATTGTGGAGCTGGAAATTGCCTGCCCGATAAGCGGTACCCGCAACTGGACCGAAGTGCGGCAGTTCAACCTGATGTTCAGCACGCAAATGGGTTCGGTGGCTGAAGAAAGCGATACGATTTACCTGCGCCCGGAAACGGCACAGGGAATTTTTGTAAACTTTTTGAATGTATTGAACACTTCGCGCCAGCGCATTCCTTTTGGCATTGCTCAGGTTGGAAAGGCTTTTCGAAATGAAATTGTGGCCCGGCAGTTTATTTTCCGCACCCGCGAATTTGAACAAATGGAAATGCAGTTTTTTGTGCGGCCCGGCACAGAAATGGAATGGTATCAATACTGGAAAGAAAACCGCATGAAATGGCATCGGTCGCTAGGCTTTGCTGAGGGCGATTTGAAATATTACGACCACCTGAAACTGGCGCATTATGCCAATGCGGCCGTTGATATTCAGTTTAACTTTCCATTCGGGTTCAAAGAAATCGAAGGCATTCATTCGCGGACCGATTTCGATTTGAAACAACATCAGCTATTGAGTGGAAAAAAACTGCAATACTTCGATCATGAAGTGAACGAAAGCTATGTGCCGTATGTGGTTGAAACATCAATAGGCCTCAACCGCACTATTCTTGCCGTATTGAGCAACAGTTACGAAAACGAAAAACTGGAGGATGGCACGGAACGTACAGTGTTGCGCTTTCCGGCATTTTTAGCGCCGGTGAAAGTGGCCGTTCTTCCATTATTGAAAAAAGACGGGTTGCCTGAAAAGGCGCGCGAGATTATGGCTGCACTGCGTCAAGATCATTATTGTTTTTATGATGAAAAAGACAGCATTGGAAAACGCTATCGCCGTCAGGATGCATTGGGAACGCCATTCTGCATCACCATCGATCACCAAACACTGGAAGATCAGACGGTGACCATTCGCGAGCGCGACAGCATGAAGCAAGAGCGAGTTAACATTCAAAGAATTCAGCAAATTGTTCAGGATAAAGTGAGGGCAAGTTTTATCAGCTAGCCATGCACCAGGGTCACACTATTAAAGAACTGGCTAAAGCCGCAGGCGGAAAGTTACAAGGCGCAGGCGCGGAAGAATGGATTGTTTCGCTGTTGCTCGACAGCCGCAGGCTGCAGCATCCTGAGGGGACGTTGTTTTTCGCGGTGGTGAGCGCGCGCAACGATGGGCATGCCTACATTGACGACTTGCTTAAACGCGGGGTGAAGAACTTTGTGATTTCTAAGCCTGAATTTGCAGAAGGCCGTGAGGCGAACTTTATTGTGGTGAAAGATACCATAATCGCTTTGCAGAAAATTGCGGCTTTTCACCGCAACAAGTTTTTAATTCCGGTGATCGGTATAACGGGAAGTAATGGAAAGACGATGGTGAAGGAGTGGCTGTATCAACTGCTTCATGAAGACTACCATATTACCAGAAGTCCGAAAAGTTTTAACTCGCAAGTTGGTGTTCCGCTTTCGTTGTGGCAGTTGAACGAAGCAAGCACTCTTGGCATTTTTGAGGCCGGCATTTCGGAAAGCGGCGAGATGGAAAAGCTGGAAAAAATGATTCAGCCCACCATCGGCATTATTACCAACGTGGGCGAGGCGCATGCTGAAGGGTTTTTGAACATCAAGCATAAAGCGAAAGAAAAATTGCGGTTGTTCAGCAATGTAAAAACACTGATTTATTGCAAGGATCATAAAGATGTGAATCAGGCGTTGCTCGAAATCAATGCGCTTAAAGGCGATGCTTCTATTCAAACCTTCTCGTGGTCGCAGCACAGCGATGCCAACCTGAGGATTATGAGCATTCTGCAACAGCAGAACCGGTCGTTCATCACCGGAAAGTACGACGACCGGGAATTCGATTTCGAAATTCCGTTTGCCGATCGCGCCAGCGTGGAAGATGCCATTCATTGCGCTTGCTGTATGCTGGTGCTTGGGAAAGATTTCGACACCATTCGTTCGCGGATGAAGCACCTCTCGGGTATTGCCATGCGCCTGGAGCTGAAAGATGCGATCAACAACTGTTCGCTGATCAACGACAGCTACAACAGCGATCTGGAATCGCTTCGCATTGCTATTGATTTTTTGCAACAACAACAGCAACATCAGCGAAAAACTATTATTCTTTCCGATATCCTTCAAAGTGGAAGAGGCGTGCTGGAATTATACAGCGAAGTAGGGCGGCTGGTGGAAACGCACGGCATTTCGAGGTTGATAGGTATTGGCCCAATGCTGATGCGTGAACGAAAAACCTTTGAGCAAATTCCGGGGTTGCTATTTCAATGTTACGAAAGCACGGATGATTTCTTGAAACAGATGGACAGTACTCAGTTTCAGAATGAAGTGATCTTACTGAAAGGTGCGCGAAAATTTCAGTTTGAAAAGATAGTGATGCTGCTGGAAAAGAAGGCCCATCAAACCGTGCTGGAGATTAACCTGAATGCCGTTGTGAACAATTTGAAGGTTTATCAATCGCTGCTGAAGCGCGAAACCAAGGTGATGGCCATGGTGAAGGCGTTTAGTTATGGCAGCGGCAGTTTTGAAATCGCCAATGTATTGCAATTTCACCGCGTAAACTATTTGGCCGTGGCTTATGCCGATGAAGGCATAGAGCTACGGCGCAATGGCATTCAATTGCCCATCATGGTGATGAACCCCGAAGAGCGGAGTTTTGAAAGCATGATAGCGCACCAATTAGAGCCCGAGATCTATAGTTTACCACTGCTGGAAAAATTTTTGCAGGTGCTTCGGTTGAAGCGAAGTGAAAATGAGGCCCGATATAAGATTCATATAGAACTGGAAACCGGAATGCACCGGTTGGGTTTTGAAGAAAGCGATTTGCCTGCGCTGATCGAAAAAATCACTTCTTCGAACATGGTAATGGTAGCCTCGATCTTTTCGCATCTGGCCGGAAGTGAAGACCGCGGTCTTGATGATTTCACTCAACAACAAATTGCCCGATTCACAAAAATGAGCGATCGTTTTGTGAAACAATTTGACTACAAAATCCTCCGCCATATTTTAAACTCTAACGGCATCAGCAGGCACACCGCAGCGCAATTCGATATGGTGCGTTTGGGCATCGGCCTATATGGTTTAGATGCTACACCTTCGGTGCAACAACGGTTGCAGCCGGTTTCAACTTTAAAAACCACCATTTCACAAATCAAGCATTTGCAGAAAGGCGACACTATTGGTTATGGAAGAATTGGAAAGGCCGATAACCCTACCGATATTGCTACAGTTGGCATTGGCTATGCCGATGGCCTGCCACGATCGCTCAGCAACGGCAAGGGAACTATGTTGGTGAATGGCCAGCCGGCGCCTATCATTGGCAATGTGTGTATGGATATGACCATGCTGGACGTTACCGGGTTGGAAAATGTGAACGAAGGCGATGAGGCGATTGTTTTTGGACAATCGCCCCGGGTTGATGAAGTAGCCAAGGCTGCCGGAACCATAGCGTATGAAATTCTTACCGGTGTTTCATCGCGAGTGAAACGCGTTTATTTTCAGGAGTAATGAGCTTGGCCCATAAAATTTGGATTGGGATATTTTTGGTAGCGGTGATGGTGACCACCATTTGGGTGCCGCTTAATCATACGCCATTGGCAAAAATCGGGAATACCATTCAATGGGATGCAGAAGGATACTATGCGTATTTGCCCGCAACTTTTGTGTATGGTTTGGAAGAAATGCCGCGCCGCACTTTCATTGAGAACGGAAAACCCTATCTGCCTGACTATCCCGGAACGCACAAGATTTTCATTAAGTACACTTGTGGCATGGCGTTGCTGGTGGCGCCGTTCTGGTTAATTGCACACGGCATAGCATTGTTGTTCCCGGCCACATTTCCTCCTGATGGAATGAACGGAATTTATATGGTAGCCTTATTGTTTGCCGACGCCTTTTATCTGGTGCTTGGATTTTGGTTTTGCTATCTGGCTTACAGGCGAAAGCTAAGCCTGGCGGCCTTTCTGGCAGCCTCGCTCAGTTTATGGCTGGGCACCAGTATGCTATTTTATTCCTCCTTCCACCCCGGCTATGCGCATACTTACAGCTTTTGTGCTTTTGCAGTAGTGTTGTGGCTCACACCACAGCTTTTTTCAGAGAATAAATGGTGGCAATGGTTGTTGTTGGGTTGGGTTTACGGCCTTATAGTATTAATCAGACCGATTAATGGCGTTATAGGGTTGTATGTTCTTCTCTATGATTTCAAAAACATCACCGCCCTTGGCGAACGGATAACGAAGTGGCTTCGCAGCCCCAAAGTATGGACTGCTGCGGCTTTCAGCCTGTTGCCGTTTGTGCCGCAATTTCTGTATTGGTATATGCTGAGCGGTCATTTGGTGTTGTACAGCTATGGCACCGAAACCTTTTCGAACTGGAAAGATCCGATGTTGTTTTCAGTGCTCTTTTCTACAACCAATGGTTTGTTTGTGTATGCGCCTATAGTGCTTGTTGCGGTGTTGGCGGGCCTTTTTTTGAGAGAAAAGGAAATGCAGAAGGCAGGCATTTGGGCGGCCATTGTGCCTGCATGGTATTTCTGTGCAGCCTGGTGGTGCTGGTGGTTTGGAACATGCTACGGCTACCGGCCGCTAATTGAATTTTATGCGCTGCTGATACTTCCGTTGGGCATGTTGTACCAACGCGCCTGGCGTTGGCCTAAACTGCTAAGTATTCCCTTTTTTGCCGGTGCCGCGCTGTTGGTTTTTATAAGCGTGCGTATGATGTACTTTTTCTGGGGTTATTGGGAAGGCCCGGACTGGACCTGGGAAAGCGTGCGCATGGTGTATCGCATGGCGCTATTTCTGTAATCTTCTTTTTTTAAGGATAGCGGAACCATTCCATCTGGCCATCGCGCAGCAGCACGATGCGCTCTTTTTCAATGGCGGCATGAACCAATGCTGAAGTATCGGGCAATAAAATTTCTTTGGCTTCGAACGTAGCGGGATTATAACTTTTCAGATGATGATCTTCGAAATAAACCACAGCACCCTGAAACACCTGAAATCTTTTCAATCCTTTTATTGGAATAGTTCTGGCGTACGTGCCGAAAAGATCGAACACGCAAATTCCTTCAGCCGTATCGTTCACATACACATTGCCGTTTTTTTCCATCAGAAAGTTTGGTACAATGATTTTTCCCGCGGCCTGATTCAGCGGTTGGCCTTCTATGAGCACCTTGCCGCTTTCATCAATCTTCTTCAATTTGTAATCAACATTATCGAAGAACCACAATTTTCCGTCAGTAGAAGAACCAACAGCGGTGATGTTCTGGTAGCCTAATTGGGTAAAGTCATAAGTGGTTAGTGGCGAAAGAAAACGATCGAGGGTAACGGCTGTTTGAAAGTCGGGATAGTACACTGTAATTTTCATAGCGTTGGAAACATCTACACTGCCGATGTTGCCGCGTTTGAACTCCTGATAGGGTTGTGAGAAGAGTACACCATTCTTATCGAACTTGCGCAGGCTGTTGTTTTCAGCCGCATAGAAATTTCCAAAACTATCGGCTACTACAAATTTTGCTTTTGAAGGCACACTGCTAATTTTTTCGTAGGCAAAAGAAAGCAGCAAAAGTGCCGTGAGCAGGGTTCCAAAAACGAATTTGCGATTCATGCTATGATGTTGTTGCCGGTTGAAAAATAACACAACTGTACTTTGTTCCCGTCATAAACGGCATAACTGCGATAATCGAGCCAATCGCCAAGGTTGATGTATTGCGAGCCGGGCTGCACTTCTATATCGAGTGGCAAATGCCGATGCCCGAAGATGAAATAATCATAATGCTGCTGCTGCAATTTCCGGCGCGCATACAGCCACAGCCATTCGCGGTCTTCGCCCATAAATTTTTCCAATTCATAACCGCCGCTGCCATACCTGCTTCGGCGCGATAAATAACTGGCCAGGCGGATGCCTAAGTCGGGATGCAGCCACCGAAACAGCCAGCGGCAAACAGGATTGGTAAAAACGCGTTTGATGAATTTGTAGCCATGATCGGCCGGGCCAAGGCCATCGCCATGAGCAATAAAAAAGCGCTTGCCTTCCAATTCCTGCACAATGGCATTGCGGTGTACTTTGGTGTTCAGTTCTTTTTCCAGATAATCGTCCATCCACAGGTCGTGATTTCCTGTAAACAAATGGAGTTCTATTCCTGAATCGCTCAGCTCGGCCAACTTGCCTAACAAGCGCGTATAGCCGCGAGGAACCGCCATTTTATATTCATGCCAGAAATCGAAAAGATCGCCAACCAGATAAATGGCTTTTGCATCGGCCTTGATGCTATCGAGCCATTGCACAAAAACCCGTTCGCGCTGCAAACTCGATTCGCTGTTGGGTGTTCCTAAGTGCAGGTCTGATGCAAAATAATAGCGCTTCATCTGGTTCAATGCCGTGAAATTAAGAGATTATCGGTACAAGTGTTTTGAATCGCTGCTTCTGGCAATTTCCAAATGGTAAAAAACTTTTTTAACCTTTGAATTATGGATTACCGCATAACGGTCACCACCATCTACCATTGCACGCTCGAACAGGCCTTCAAAACGCCCATTTTAAGCGATGTTACTAAAGTACACACCGGCTTGCTGGTGATGCCGCGGGTAACACACTGTGCTAACGATTCCGGCTGGGGGCAACCCGGTTCGGCCAAGCAGGTTTTTGTAGCGCCATCGCTTACGCAGAAGGGAGGCTTCGCTTCGGTTGATAAAGTTGTGGAACGGATAGAAAACCAATACTGGAAAATTCAGGTGGCCGACTTTCAGGCGTGGATGTTGGGTTTTTATCAATTCACCGGCGAATGGGCCACCCGCGAAATCGCGCCGGGTGAAATAGAGATTATTTATACTTATACCTTACATGCTAATTCCAACCTTTTGATGCCGCTGCAATGGTTGTTTGCTAAATTATTTTGGCCACGCTATATGCGTCAGGTATTGGAGAATATTCGAAAGATGATTCAAAACAAAGAACCGTATTTGTTTCCATGAGTGCTCAAATCGGGGTAGAAATTATCTTGCTGTTATCACAACATTCTTGTTCCCGTACGTTTACCCTTCCCACGCAAACCGAAACCGCGTCGTAGCGCATTACTTCACATCAACGCTTTCGCCTTTTTCATAAATCATGTTCGAACGGCCTACGATAAGCGAATCTATTTTGCCAATCATTTCAGCGTCCTTGTTCGTATAGGGCAGTTTGTGCAAAAGATAGCGCATCGCATTTAGCCGCGCGCGTTTCTTACAATTCGATTTCACCACCGTCCATGGCGAATCAGATGTATCGGTATGAAAGAACATTTTTTCTTTAGCCTCAGTGTATTCGTCCCATTTGTCGAGCGATGCTTTATCAATAGGCGACAACTTCCACTGTTTCAGTGGATGATTCTCGCGATCTTTGAACCGGCGTTTTTGTTCATCGCGGCTTACCGAGAACCAGAACTTAAACAACACAATTCCACTGCGTACCAGGTTGCGTTCGAACTCGGGCACCTGCCGCATAAACTCCTGGTATTCGGCATCGGTGCAAAAGCCCATTACCCGTTCTACTCCGGCGCGGTTGTACCACGAGCGGTCGAACAACACGATTTCGCCATTTGAAGGCAGATGTTTCACATAGCGCTGAAAATACCACTGGCCGCGCTCTTCATCAGTCGGCTTCTCCAGCGCCACCACCCGCGCACCGCGCGGATTCAGATGTTCCATCACCCTTTTTATAGTTCCTCCTTTACCGGCAGCGTCGCGGCCTTCAAACAAAATGACCACACGCGCACCGGTAGCCTTCACCCAGGCTTGCAGTTTCAGTAACTCCACCTGCAGGTTGTATTTCTGGAACTCGTAATTCTTGCGCGACATCAAATTTTTGTAAGGATATTCGCCATCGCGCCAGTTCGGGTTCAGCTCATCATCGGGATGGCGCTTTGGCGCTTCGCCATTCGTTTCTTCCAGCAACACTTCCAGCAGGTATTTGCGCTCTTCGCCCGGAAAATTCTTTAAATAATTTTCAGCCACTGCGCGATTCTTATGATGCTTTTCGATTTTATCGCTTAACACAGCTGCCTCGCTGTTGATGCGCGCCTGCACTTGTTGTTTTACGGTATTCTTGCGGATAATGGAAGGTGTTTTTCCTTCAATAATATCGCCGCGCGATGCTTTTCGAACAGGAGATTTTTTGGCTTTGGATGGAGCGGCACTCTTTTTTTTCTGCATACAATAATTAACGTCTTTTTTTTGAAACCATGAAAGCTAAAGCAGCCGCGCACTTTAGGCGCAACCACCTACTTTTCAGCGGCTAAATTATGCTGAAAGCCGCACTGCTGCTATGATTTTCGTCAGCAAAACAGTCAATTACGAAGTTCAAATTACGAATTACGGAAGATTGGAATATGGCAGCAGCCGGGTTATTCCGTTAGAAAAATACAACAGCGATCATTCCTGTTTATTCATTTGTAATTCTCCTAACCAACGGCGCTTCAAGTTCCTCCTTCTTCCTTAAAATCTCCTCCTTTTCCTACCTTCGTAAAAAATACAATTCATGGCTGCTATTGAAGAGTTGAAAGGAATTTGCGCGCAGGTGCGCCGCGATATTTTACGGATGGTGCACGCCCCTCAAAGCGGCCACCCCGGCGGTTCGCTGGGCTGTACCGAATTTTTTGTGGCCTTGTATTTCGAAATTATGAAGAACGACCCGAACTTCAATATGGACGGCAAGGGAGAGGATCTGTTCTTTCTCAGCAACGGCCATATTTCGCCGGTGTTTTACGCCACGCTGGCGCGCCGCGGATATTTTCCGGTTAGCGAACTGGCTACTTTTCGCAAACTCAATTCCCGTTTGCAAGGCCATCCAACCACTCATGAACATTTGCCCGGTGTTCGCATGGCATCGGGCTCGCTGGGCCAGGGCTTAAGTGTAGCGCTGGGTGCAGCTATGGCTAAAAAATTGAATGGCGACGACCGCCTGGTGTTCTCGCTTCATGGCGATGGCGAGCTCGACGAAGGCCAGATCTGGGAGGCGCTGCTTTTTGGTGCACATCATAAAGTAGATAATCTTATTGCCACTTGCGATTACAATGGCCAGCAGATTGACGGACCTACCGATAAGGTGTTGTCGCTTGGCGATCTTCACGCCAAGATCATTGCTTTTGGGTGGGAGGTGCTCACCATCGAAAAGGGTAATGACATCGAACAGGTTCTCGCCGGGTTGAAGATGGCTAAAATCCGCACCGGCAAAGGAAAGCCGGTGTTTGTGATTATGAAAACCGCGATGGGCGCCGGCATTGATTTTATGGAAGGAACACACAAATGGCATGGCGTAGCGCCAAACGATGAGCAGCTTAAAACGGCGCTGGCGCAATTGGCCGATACCGGGTTGGATTATTGAGTGTTGCTAAATCTGGTGGTTTGCCGGCAAGTACTGTTGAGGAGTGAAAGTGAAGCTACCGTTGCAATGCCGATTGATCCAGTTAAAAAAATTGTATGCAATAAAGGCTTGCCGTATATGAAAGTGGCCCGCAGATAGCTCATCTTCCAATTCCTTGCCGAAAGCAAAAAATAAAGCAGATGTGTTTTTTTTACCAAAAGGTTGTTTAATCAGTTTTGAAAAAAAGCGAATAAAAGTGTTTTCAAAACGGTAATCCAGCCCCGGGTGTTTCCTGATATCGCTCTTTACCCTGGCAATAGCGGTGGAAATCAATTGCAATTCACCGGATTCATAATAAATGAGCCAAATAAAAATTTTCATGAAGTCACGGAGCTCGTTATGCCATTCCATCTTACTCATCAAAATATCATGGCAATATTTCCAGGCTTTTTTAAGATTGCCGATTTCAAAGAACAAACAGGCCAATGACCAACTTAGAAATATCCGATCTTCTTCCAGCATATGATCCACGGTTTTGGTTAAATGGGATTCGATTTCGCGAATGTTATCAGCATACTTTTCAAATTGACGAGCGCCTAAAATGAAATCAAGCATTTTGATGTAGTATTTTGAATGGGTAATCAGATCATTCGGGAAATACGTTTCCATTACCGATTTTAACTCATTCAGATCGGCCTCCATCTCATTATATCGTTGCAACTTTTCGGTGTTCGCCATTGTGCTTAATAAAAAATTGCGGTAGTTTATCCAGTCGATAGGCGTTTTTTCTTTCACCAGATTAAATGCGGTGCGCATTTTTTTTTCATAGAAATCGGCAGTGGTATAATCTTCTAAAAGGTAATAGAGACCGCTAACCGCGGAGTTAAAAACGCAATACGACTGCAGATTCATCTTCGATTCGTCGAGTTGGCGTAATTCATGTTGCAGTAATTCCCGCGCACGCACTTTGTAGCTATCAGAGCGAGGAACAAACTGCCTGCGGTCAATAGCTTCTGCAAGACAATAGTATTCATAAGCTTCCGTGGCGGTTTCAATTTCTCCCGCTACGCGCTTTCCTTCCGTTCGAAGTGTATCTAGTTTGTCAAGCCAGTTGTCGAACATAGCCTGATAGAAAAGCGATTCATATTGCAGCAGCACCCCTCGGAAAAAAGGCTGATGATATCGATTGCACCATTCGATAAGTTCTTCCAGAATTGGGGCGCCCTGATGAAACAATTGTTTCTTAAATAGAATGTGTGCAAAATCCAGTTTTCGGCGCATCCGAACTACGGCAATATCCTGTTCGTTCGATTGCAGAACTAACATGATTTTGTTCCACAGTTCATTTTTTCTTACCGACAAATTAGGAATCAACTTTCGCAATGGCTCATCGTTAAATTCCTTTTGCCGGCAGATGGCCTTATAAAGCTTAAGCAATGCGGAACTTCCACCTTTGGTATAAACAAAAACATGGTTTTCCACCAAACGTTTTTCTTTCGGTGTAAGGGCATGTATAAGAGCGAACAGGTCGTTGTTGTTGTTTGACATAAAATTTAATCTTGAATAAAAACCAAAGCGAATTTTCATTGGTTCCTGAGCGCCTTCAGAACTATTGGATTAGGTACTGAAATCTTTAGGTTGATATAAAATCCAAAAAACAAATAGCAGGCGGGTAGTGATATTTGTCTTGTTCTTCGCTGTAATTGATACTAGTTAAAGTCGGGCCCGGCGAGAACGGCAAAGGACGATTCATTAATAAAAACAAAATTATGAAACGTCTGATTTTAACCTGCTGCCTGTTGGCGGCTCTGTTTTGCAATGCAAAAAAAGTTGAACCACGGAAAGCCGGTGGTGGCGGCACACTCGATATTGTAATCGAGGGTTGGGTTTTGATTACCACGGCGGATCCGGATGACCAGATTGAGCTGATAGAAGTTTACGACAGCCATGAGCAGCTTGTGATGAAAGAGGCCTGCGGTTGTGGTAAGAGCTATCTATATCTGAACGGATTGTCATCGGGGAACTATTATGTGTATGTTCAGGAAGAAAAGGGTAGTGGTTCATTTACATTTAAGCTATGAGCAATAAGGCGCCTACGGGCGCCTTATTATTTCGTTTAGAGCAGCCGCCAACAACCATTGTTTTCCGGGAAAATGAGCCTCTTGCTGCAATTGGTTTATGAACTTTTGTTTCGAGGCAGCACTTAACTTTAAGAGATGCCGGGAATAACCAATAAATGCCATACAGGGTTGGAAAGCCGGCAATAACGCCTTACGGTTGCGCGATAGATATTTTTCAAAAGCACTAAGAAAATCGATCAGAATTCCGGCAGATATTTTTTGAGAATCGTACATACACATAAATTGCCAACGCCGTGAAATAACATTGAATACGGGCTCTTTTTTCACCGTAGCCAACTGGAAAAGAGGCAGTGCTTTTTCATATGCTTTTTGATGATAGCTCCACACCGCTTTTACGAAAGCAGTATTCGCATCTTTAACATCCGGAGGAAGAAGCGGCTGGTATCGATTGATAAATGCACTTATCCAACTATCAGAGCGGTGGCCGTCGAGCCCTAGTAATATGGCATTTCTAAAAGTGATTGGCTGTAGATAACCTCCGTTTTCCGGCAGCATCCGATGTTCGGTTTTATAATCAATCCATTGCAAGTATTCAGCACCAAATTTTCTATCGCCACAATTATTCCAGTATAAACATACATTGATAATATAGCTGATTACCTCATGTCCGAAATTAATTTTGGCGGAATGGATCAGCGATTTAATACGCGAATTCAGTTTTTGGTAGTAGTAGCGGCAGGTGGTCACATCTTTTGCTGAAAGCGTTTTGTAAACCAAAATGAATGTGCTGACGTATTCATTCTTCAGAAGTTCTTCATCCGTTTCATATTGAATAAGTAAATCGTCAAACCCTTTACAGGGAATTCCGAGAACCTGATTTCGGGAAATCAATTCGCATTGATAGCGGAGCATTTTTACCAGATAAAAAACTTCCAATGAGCGAATTAGCGGGTTAATATCGTTGTAAATGGTACGCTGTCGTTTCGATTCGAAACCGGAGAGTTGTTGTTCCAAAATCAGATGCTTTTCATACAAATCATCAAATGTGGCGTACTTATTCAAGCTCATACGTGATAGCTTCTGACGCATCTGCGCATCAGCTAAGAGGTGCAAGCCCCTCGTTTTTAAACCCTTTATAAGAGCAAGGTCGAGTCCTTCTTGCTGCACTTGCTCCAACGCAATGAAGCGCTCGATGGCCTTATAGAGTTCGGTTCCGTATTTCGATTGAAGCGAAGTTGTGGACAAGGTTTTACTTACAGCGGAAATCTTTCTTGCAGATAATTTTTCTTCATCATACGGCAACGGTAGTGAATACAAGTAGCGCCACAGAATTCGTGCAGGCGCTGATATTCCAAAGTAGGGCGATTCGATGAAATGGTTGAACCGACTACGTGATTTCGGTGAAAATTCAGTTAAAATGTCTGTAAGCTTCTGAAGATGCACGAGTCACATTTATCGATAAAAGTAAAAAGTATGTACGTAAAGAAAGCTGGTAAAAAGTAGAAAAACTTGTCTTTGTGCTTTGGTTTTTCATTTGCGAGAATTACCGCGTATGAAAAACTCCAACTCTTTTTCGAAGCCGCGCTTCGGTCCTTTTACTGCCATCGTTTTGGTGTGTGCTATACTGTTTTCGGGATGTAGAAAGGACGTAGTGCAAGAGGCCAGTTATGTTGAATACCTAAACGCGGAAGAGCTGGAAAATCTTGATAAAAGCCAAACGGTTACTAACCTTACGGCCGATCATATCCTTTTGCCTAACGGACAGTCGGCCGAGGCATTTCTTTCTAATATGGATTCGGCTTATTACAGTGAATGGCATAAGACCGGAGGAACCTTGTACGATAAAGTGGGACCTACCAATTCAAAAAATATTTTGATTGGAAGAATTTGCAATGCTGCCTACTATTATTGCAACAGAAGCCGGTTCAACTTTCCTGATGAAGGAGAAGGAAAGCCTGCGCAAAACGGTTTGGCATATGTATATGGCAGTAGAGATATTGACCAACGGCGAGTGGGTTATACTTCCCGATGTCGAGAATCGCTTTATGGGGTGGATTGTTCCGGCTTTGTGGATCTGATTTGCCGTACAGCCGGTTTTCATATTGGAAACCTCAAGGCCACCGATGAAATTATTCCATCAAATATTGAAAGTGCGATTCACCGCGACATCCCCGAGTTGCGGAAATGCAAAGTAGAAGCTCTTGGCCAAATTCCTTCTTCTGAAATGCAATCTGGCGACTTTGTAGCCTGGATTCATCCGGGCAGTAAGACCTATCATCATATCGGGATGGTGGTTCGCGACGATCAAGGCAACTTGTTTGTATCAATGTCGAGCGGTGATCCGAATTATTCATGCAGCCAAAACAAAGCTTTGTCAAGAGGCCCTGTGATTAAAAATATTGATGACAAATATTGGTTCCGGAACAGCAATGAAAACTACACGGTTTGCAGGATCAATGCCGACCTTTCGGGAAACTGGGACTTTCACTTCCGCTGCTCCGGCAACACTTCTGATTTCATAGTACACCACCTCACCTTCCCAACCGCCTATTCCTCTGATTTCGTTTTGAGAAATGATTTCACCGATACCGATGGCTCACCTAATCGTGCAGTGTTTAATTTCAATTACAATAGAGAAACTAATGTGTTGAGTTGTGTGTGTATTACCACCGATGGGTGGTTGCCCGATTTTGAAAGAAGGGATGAATTTTCGATAGTGCTTACCGACGATAATATCGAATACTTCGACATGGCTAACCGATACATCCACAACGGTCAGGGCTGTATCACTGCTGTTAGTTTACGCAATCTTAATTAATCCAATAAAAGTTTACAATGAAAAAAAACCTCCTAGTTATTGCTATGCTATTCCGGTTGGCGGTGATGGCACAATCTTATCCTGAGCCGGATTTCTCCGGTGTTCCCATGTGGTACGATGCCAACGCTGGGATTCTGAAAAATCTCGAACGCCCTATAGTAAATATAGGAACTAGAGTTGCCGGAATGTATAAGGGCGAATCCTATGCATATATAGCCGGAATGCATTCACCGGTAAAGTTTGATGTGAATAATCCCCCGGTAATTATTTTTAAGACACCCAATCCTACCGAAGACCCTTCTTCCTTACTTGTTCTGATGGCGCTTCAGGTTAACGATCATAAAAACCGGGAACAACGGGAGTATATTCTTGCTACCGGAGGAATCGCAGGATCTAAATCAAATCTGAAAACAATTGCTGTAGATTTTAAAAAAATTATCCCGGGCGTATACAAAGTAATATTCCAGGATCCGCTTCCGGTTGGCGAGTATGTGTTTTCTGATCCCAGCAAAAAAGAAGGCAAAGCGTTTGCCTTTAGCGTCTTTGACCCCTCCGGTAAGAACTTAGGAAATACAGGCAGTAATGTAAACCCTGGCAATGTGCCTGCAAATACAACAATGGCACCAACCGATGATGAAAAATGCGTCAGGTTTAAAAAAATGAAAACTGCCGGACTTGGACTTACCATTGGCGGCGGAGCAGGATTTCTAACCTCCGTTATTTTGTTAGCAGTAGGCAGTTCGTATTCATACGATAGTTATGGTTATTATTCCCGGAATAATTATGGCGCTTATGTTGCCGGAGCTATTCTGATCACACCATCCATTCTTGCGGCTGGCGCCGGTGTGCCGTTGTTGATCATTGGATCAAGAAAGAGCCGCCAATACTGCGGCTCCACGGCAAATCTTGAATTTGTTACCCGAAATAAAAGTGCGGGAATAGCACTCAACTTTTGAGCTTATAACTATAAAATGAACAACCCGTTTTACGAATTTCTTAAGCCGTACATTTATTACGCAGATAGCGGTAAGATATTCCGGCAACCTATGCAGTGGGTTTTTCGGGGTATTGCGTTCTGTTTCTTGCTTGCGCCCGTCGCTATGCTCTATGTCTTTTTCGATCAAAAATTCTTTGATATGGGCGGCACAGTGGTGTTTGCGTTTTTCCTTTTGTTGTTTGTAATTAGTTTGCTGTCGTGGTTATTGTTTCAGCTTTGGTGGTTGCGGGCAGAAACCATAAACGGGGTAAGCCGCGCACATGGCCGCTTTTTTATTATTCCTATAGTGTGCCATCTGTTTTTTACGGTGGCTGAAACAGTTGCCTTCTGCATCACCGTTCTCGGTATAAGCAGTGGGATAATTATTTTGGTCGCAACAGCCTTGCGCAGTACCGAACAATTGAATGCTCTTCGCAGTTTAGGCTTTATAGCCGATTATGGCTGGCTTGTTCTGCTGTTGGCTCCGGCTACAGGCTTTGCCGTTTTACTTGCTGCCCGGTTTATTACCGAATGGATCTCAGTATTTGCAGAAATCGCGAATAATACGGCCTCGGCTGAATTGGCTCAGCCCGAAACGGTGCAGTTCAACTGGAAAGCATTGGGGGCAATCTTTCGCGGTTTTATCAATAAGTATGGAAAACCAATAGCTGCAGTAATAGCCGGAGTGGTGGCAATGTTTTGGATCTATTCGGCATTTTTTAAACCCGATCCACAACGCGACGCTAAAAAGCTGGCGCAACAAAAATGTGACTGCAACAATTCCCTGATGTTGAAACAAAAGGAAATGCTGCAACAAATCAACGGCAATTTTGACGACTATCATTTTAAGAATGCTACTAATGCCGACCAGTTTTTCGATTCGATCAATAAAAATCTGATTGCCGATTTTCAGGAATGTGAAATACGTATCGAATCGGAGTATAAAGAGCGCCTCAGCTATTTTATGCAGAAAAATCTGGACGAGCCATTCCAACAGCAATATATCCTAAGCTCAAAAAATTGCGAGCACAACACCGAACAACTCTCGGTCCTCACCAACGAATTCAATCAAAAAAAGCAGGCGTTGAAAACTAATGGACCGGAAACGGATCAAATCAAAAGAGATTTTCTGAACCAAAGTTTCCCGGATTTTGCCTACTTTAATAATAGCACCGAACAGTTTGTGGGCGAACCACAGGTGCTATCCACTTCAGTTCAATCCGAATTTACCGATTTGTTGATTTCGCTTAAGATTAGTGACAATAACAATCTTCAGAACCTGATCTTTTACTGCAAATACTACCGATTAGGAAATGCGCAATGGAAGATAGTAGAAACTCACCCCATTTTCAGAGATGGCCTTGGTGAAACTGAACTGCTGGAAAACGGATTGCCTTTTTTGCTTAACGGTAAATGGCGGTTTGCCGAAAATACAGCAACCTATACGTCAAACGGAACCTGGAGTACGAACTTTTCGGATGGTTCCTCGGGAAAGGGAACATGGGTGATTCGTAATGGATTGATCTCTCTAACGCTAAACGGCCAGCCGTATGGTGAATTTAAACTTCAACACACTACAAAAAATCAGTTGTCACTTACAGCATCTGACGGAACTGTTTACACCGCACAAAAATCGAATTGATGAGAGTTCTTGTTTTGTTGTTTTTTTTCATTGCCACATTTGGTGCACAGGCACAATTCAATCCAAACAAGCCCAAGGCAGCAGCCAGCCCGGTGCCGGCAAAACCAGCGCCTGTTCACACGCCTGTGGTACGGCCAAAGTCCTTACCAACTCCGAAGCCGGAACCCGTTGCCAACAATAATAAAAGCGAAATGGAATTGCGTTCGGTATACGCTTTGCGATATAGCAAAGAACCTCCCGATCGAAAGGACTCGCTGCTGTTGAATGAATACGTTGTTTTTTTTCATCCGGAGGCAAAGGAGGATGTGTCGCGAAGAGCGCTATTGCCATTGTGCCGTTTCGAATTATCACAAGAGCTGGAACAGTTCAATATGAATCGCACCTACAGCGTTTTCCGGGTGCTAACCACTGAGGATTTTGACCAGGAAACCGGCACTATTCCAATCCATTTCTTTCCTGTTCTCGAAAACATTGCTCCAAATCTGAACTGTTCCTTTTCGCTAAAACCGGAAAATCTTCGCGACTTTACACCTGCTTTAACCGTTAGTAAAACTGCCGGCACTCAGTTTAACACTACCAATAGTAACCGCATTATTCATGCTGAAATTTTTTACCAGATAAAAAATGAAGGCCGGGTAAAACTGATTTTAAAAAGTATTGCCGTTTATAACCAACCGGAAAGAGTGGACCTTCTTGGAATTTTGTATCCCGCAGAAAAAGAACAGAGTCCTGTTTTTGATTCTACAGCTATCTGGCAGGCCAAACGTTTTGCCGACAGCATTGAAGCTTTAAGGATAGCCGAAATTAAAAAAAGACAGGCAGAAGATTCGGCCAGAGGGCTCTTTCTTAACAGAAGTTTAGTTGCCGATGCGCGAGCCGCAAATCAGGTGAATTATAACTTGGGGGTTTATCTTCTGGAACATGTTAATGATGAAGACTTGGGCGCTACAAAAAGCTATCATTTACGATGTAAAATGATTGTGGATTCAGGAAGTCGTGCCCGGGAGTTTTTATTTGAAGACACAGCAACTATTTTAAAAAGAAGATGGAATAATCTCACGGCTACTCATCTTGCCCAAACCAAAACACCGGCCGCCAAAGATTCGCTAAACGGTAAAAGCTATAGCTTCCGCACCATATATCCGGAGGTGGAGGCCAACATCCGCTTTGTTACCGCCTCTGAAAAATGGAAGGTGCTGAGCAGGCGAAAGGTGATAAATGTAAATACGGGTAAGGCTGTTGATGAAGAAATGAAAAATGCTTTCTTCGAATCGTTTAAAAAGCGGCCTTGGAATGGAAGGTATACGGTTTATTTCGACAAAAAAATAGTTAACGACGAGCACCATATCCAGATTCGGGAAACTAATTTACGTCGCGCTTTTTGTTTACAGATTGCTTTCAACTTCGGCATGATCCCTATTTCGTTTAACCAATCTGCTGCCACATTTAATCAACTTCAGTTTTTTTGTCCGTCGGTTGCACTGCTATATCGGTGGCTTGGGGTTTACTACACCGCCGGAATTTATGGCGGCAAACTAGATCACACACTTTTATATGGAATTCAGCCTACTCTACTTCCTGGTTCTGAGCAACTGCTTCAAAAACTCACCTACCACGAAGGTGGAGCATTGCTGAACATTGGCGCTTGTTTTTATTTGAAAGGGGGAATTACTTACAGCCAACAACAGCTGATTCGCCATGTGGTGGAAACGGATTACTATTACAACAAGGTAACGCGAACCGCTTATGGTTTTACAGCGGCAGTTTGTCTATATCCTCGCTATTTTAATCTGGAGGCCGGTTACAACTATACCTTCAACTCTTTTTATGCGGCGGCAGGTTTTAATATCCCGATAAAAATGTAAGGGCAATTACATCAAATCGCCCAAAATCTTTTCAATGCTTAATCCTTCGGCCTCCGCTTTGTAATTTTTGAACACGCGATGGCGCAAAATAGGAAGCGCTACTGCTTTTACATCATCAATATCAGGCGAGTACTTACCTCTGGTGGCGGCATGGCATTTCGCACCCAATACCAAATACTGCGAAGCGCGTGGACCGGCGCCCCAGGCAATATAGTTGTTCACCATAGGCAACGAATCGGGCCGATTCGGACGGGTTTTGGCAGCCAGCCGCACCGCATATTCCAATACGTTGTCGGCAATAGGAATTTTGCGCATTAAGCTTTGAAAGTACAATATCTCGGTTGCGGTTAGTTTTTTGTCGAGATCCACTTTCACGCCCGAAGTGGTGGTCTTCACCACATTCACTTCTTCATCAAAACTTGGATAGTCGAGATTGATAGAGAACATAAAGCGATCTAACTGCGCTTCTGGCAACGGATAGGTTCCCTCTTGTTCAATTGGGTTTTGAGTGGCCAATACAAAGAAGGGCAAATCGAGCGAGTGTTTTCTTCCCGAAACAGTTACACTTCGTTCCTGCATGGCTTCCAACAACGCCGATTGCGTTTTTGGCGGTGTGCGGTTGATCTCATCCGCCAGAATAATATTGCTGAAAATCGGACCGTGGTTGAACTTAAAGCTGCGCGATTCATCCAGAATTTCAGAACCAATAATGTCGGAAGGCATTAGATCGGGCGTGAACTGAATGCGGCTGAAACTCAGATCGAGGATGCGCGCAATAGTTTGCACAGTAAGCGTTTTGGCCAAACCGGGCACCCCAATAAGCAGCGAGTGGCCATCGCAAAAAATAGAAATGAGGATATTGGAAACCACCTCCTCCTGACCAACAATTACTTTGGCGATTTCTTTTTTTAGGTCTTTATAGCGTTGCGCAAAGGCGTCTAAGGCCTCAACATCTGAATTGTACATGAATTGGTAATTACTGCTTTTCTTCTTTCAACCATTTCTGCGTGAGCTTGCATCCCGCATACTGATTGTCTAACTTAATAAAAACGTGGTCTTTGTTCAAGCTCACCCACCGTGCCAGTTCTTCCTGTTGTTTCTTTTGTTTGGCTGCGGCCTGAATGCGCGAATAATCGGATTCCAGACTGGCCTTGTGCGGTTTGGTTTCTGATTTCAACAGAATGATGCGGTAGCCCTCCTTTTTTTCACCTGTTCGTTCCATTGAAGAGTAAGGTAAAACCGGGCTCACTTCACCTACTTTTAAATTGTCGAGGGTAAAGATGAGCGAACCATCAACCTCTGATTTTTCAAAAGTAGTGTTGCCGGTTTTCGGATTCGTGATCAGGCCGCCCATTCCTTTGGAGTTCTCATCGTCAGAAAAATATTTTACCGCATCGCGGAAGCTCATGCTATCGGTGGCCAGTTGATGCTGTATGCTATCCATACGCTCTTTCACAATGGTGAGATCTGATAGCAGCGACTTCGGCTTGATTAGAATATGGCGCAGTTTCAGGCGATTGCCGCGTTTTTCATCAACCATGATGAGGTGATAGCCGAAAGGAGTTTCGGTAATATCGCTCATCTTCTTTTCGTCTAGCTTATAAGCAACGGCTTCGAATTCGGGCACCAGTTCACCTCGTTCTACCATTCCTAAATTTCCACCATCGCTGGCCGAACCCGGATCTTCGGAATACAAAATGGCCTGTAGCGAAAAATCGGCTCCGTCTTCAATGGCTTTTTTGATACGTTCTAGTTTTTTGCGAGCCAGTTCTTTTTGCTCTTCGCTTACTTTGGGGAACATCACCACTTGCGCAATCTCCACTTCGCTATTGAAATAAGGAATGCTGTCTTTCGGAATTTTTGCAAAGAAATCTTTCACTTCCTGTGGCGACACTTTCATGCCCGTAAAAACTTTGCTGCGCATCTTATCGCTCAACAATTGGCTGCGTACATCATCGGTAAACTCATCCTTCATTTCGGCAATGGTCTTGCCGTTGTATTCTTCCAGTTTTTCGCGCGAGCCAAACAAATTGATGAAGTATTTCACGCGGCGGTCCAATTCGGCATCAATCTCATCCTGAGTAACTACCAAACTGTCGAGGTTGGCCTGTGCAACAAATAGTTTTTCCAGCATCAGATTGTCGAACAGTCGGCATTTGGCTTCTTCGCCGTCAGCGCCTGCGAGCGATGGGTTGTTGGCCAGTTGTTGCTGGTATTGCGCTTCGATCTCCGATTGCAAAATGATATTGTCGCCCACAATGGCTACAATTTTATCGGCTGTGGTTTTTTGGGCCGCAGCAGTAAAAACGGCGATAGCGAAAAGAAAACTAAGTGTGTAGCGCATTAAACTTTTAAAGGAAGCGCAAAATAGGAATTTTGGGGGAAGGGCGGTTTGCTTTAGGAGATTTTATCAATAGTGCGCCACTTGTTTCACTTTTACAACGCAACACCATTTCTTTGAGGCCATGGAAAACCGAAAATTGTACGATCGTCATGTTTTTGTTTGCACCAATCAGCGGCCGGAAGGCGCTTCGCGCCCTAGTTGCGGCGATGTTACCGGCGCGGCACTGGTAAAAGCGTTTCGCGAAAAGATGAAGCAGCGGGGTCTTGATGTAAATATGCGCGCGCAGTCATCGGGCTGCTTTCACATTTGTGAATCGGGCCCCAATGTGGCCATTTACCCCGAAGGGGTGTTTTATGGCCATGTGCAATTGAGCGATGTTGAGGAAATTGTGGAAGAGCATTTGGTGAACGGCAGGATTGTAGAACGGCTGGCGCTCTCCTTTCCGGAAAAGTAATTTTCTTTCACCGGAAATGTGTTCTGCAAAGGGTTTTCATTAATTTCGAAAAAAGCACGCATGCCAAAGCAATATCAAACGTTCCGCGAGTTTTATCCATTCTACCTCACACAGCATGCACGGCCGGTGAACCGCCTCATGCATTTCATTGGAACCGGATTAGTGATAGCGATGTTGATTGCCGGAATCGTTACCGGCAAATGGTGGTTGTTGGCGTTGCTGCCAGTGGCGGGATATGGTTTTGCCTGGGTGGGCCATTTTTTCATGGAAAAGAATCGGCCGGCTACGTTTACCTATCCGTTCTACAGTTTGGCGTCAGACTTTGTGATGTTCTGGCACATTCTTACCGGGCAGATCAGCGAAAAAATGAAAGAGGCACACCGTTTGGAAGGCATCGAAAACAAATGGGAATAAAAGAGACGTGCAGCCTCAGCGCTCAAATTCTCATCTGTTTACAGAAACTTCCTTTGTTCTATTTAACAGAAGTTGAAGATTTAAACACTACTTTTAGTGCCCTTTTTTGATTGTGAAAAAACTGATACTTACAGTTGCTGCCGGAATGTATGCGGCCATTGCTTTCGCCAATCACCTGGTGGGTGGCGATTTTTTTTATAGCTGCACCGGAGGGAACAACTATCACGTTACGCTTAAGATTTTTCGCGATTGCAATTCACAAACACAATATGATGCAAACGCCTATGTATATGCGTTTGATCAGGCCGGAAATTTAATAACCACTTTAGGAATGCCGTTGCAACCTTCGGTTCCTGTTGATCCGCCAGATTATCCTTGTTTGGAACCCACCGGCGTTTGTGTGGAATCGGCTACTTATGAGGGCGATATGACCTTGCCGCCTATAGTTGGCGGTTATACACTGGTATTTCAGCGCTGCTGCCGCAACGTAACAATTTCTAATCTGATCATTCAGCAGGGCGGGCCTTCCGGCGCTACGCCTCCGGGTTCTACCTATACCATTCATATTCCGGGAAGTGAAACCGGAATCACTTGTAATAATTCCGCGCATTTTAATTCGTTCCCACCCACATTTGTTTGTTTGAATGCCGGCATTAGTTTCGACCATTCGGCTACTGATGCTGATGGCGACTCGTTGGCTTATCAGTTGGTAAATCCGCTGGATGGCGCCGATGGCTGCTGTCCTGTGGTTAGTCCTACAGTTACCGGTGGTGGCCCGGGTTGTAGTACTACCTGCCCTACCTCTCCGCCGCCGCCGCCGTACAATTCAGTACCATGGGAAACCGGTTACAGCGCCACCAACCCTTTGAACAATCCTTCCAATGCCGATAACCTGCGCATCGACCCGGTTACGGGGTTATTGAGTGGCATTCCCAACCAAACCGGACAATATGTGGTTGGCGTTGCCGTAAAAGAGTATCGCAATGGAGTATTGATTTCTACAACCGTTCGCGATTTCCAGTTTAACGTAGTGCCTTGCGACATCCCGCAGGTGAACATTACTCCTCTTCCGGGAACAGTTAACACCTACATTCTGAACTGTAACGACAGAACGGTAAGCTTTAGCAACAACATCACCTATTACAACCCCACACCTACCAACATTCCATTGAATTACGCCTGGGACTTCGGTGTGCCCGGCATTACCACTGATACTTCTTCACAACGAAACCCCACTTATACGTATCCCGACACCGGTATTTACCGGGTTAAGATTGTAGTGTTTAAACAGAAGAACGGCGAATTCTGTTATGATTCCACGTTTGCATTGGTGAAAATCTATCCGGGCCTTACGGCCATGTTAGGCGTTCAGGAACACTGCCAGGATTCGGCCATAACGTTTGCTGATCTTTCAGCTTCTCCTTATGGTGTGAAAACGAACTGGACCTGGAACTTTGGCGATGGCGCAGCGGCTTATACAGCAAATCCTTCTCACATTTATGGCTCGGCAGGGAATTTTCCGGTGTCGCTAACTGTTTTCAACGATAAAGGATGCTATGGCATTGCTCGCGATACTATACGGGTGCGGGCGCAACCGGTGGCCAATTTTATTGCTACGCCTTTATGTCTTACCGATACCAGTTCTTTCCAAAATACCAGCACCGGCAACATCACCAATTATTATTGGGACTTCGGCAACAGTCAGCAAAGCACATTGGCTAACCCCAGTGTAGTTTACACCACCCCGGGAACCAAGACGGTTACACTGATGGTAGTTACCGATGAAGGTTGCCGTGATACGGTTCGTCAGCAATTGGTGGTTCATCCTTTGCCTGCGGTTACCACTTCGCCTGATAAAAAGATTTGTCCGTTTACCTCCACTACCCTCAGCGCTTCCGGCGGTATATCTTATTTGTGGAATAATGGCGGCACTTTAAGCGATTCTACTATTGCCAATCCGGTGGCATCGCCAAAGCAGAATCCAACCTTGTATGTGGTGAAAGTGACCGATGCCAACGGCTGCAGCAAGCGCGATACGGTGGTGATTTCACTTTATCCGATACCGCAAATTGATGCAGGTGTTGACACTTCAGTATGTTTGAACCCCGGAAGTTTCCGCGACAGTGTGCAACTGCACGCTACAGGAGGAGTGAGTTATACCTGGACGCCGCCAACCGGACTTACGGCCACCAACATTCCCAACCCCACCAGCCGTCCGGCAGTGAACACCACCTATTTTGTTACCGGAACGGATACGAACAATTGTAAACTTACGGATTCGGTAACGGTGTATGTGTTAGATCCGGCGCTTAACCTGATTGCAGAAGATTTCAAAGCCATCTGCCGATTTGATACCACCACGCTTACGGTTCTCAAGCAAGGTTATTCGTTCTACAGTTGGTCGCCACCGCTTGGTATCAGCAACCCCTTTGCCAATAGTCCGCGTTTCTTTCCGCATGATACCTCGCAGTATATTTTTTATGTAGAAAACTATTGCTATCAAAAGCGTGATACGGTAACCATACTGGTGCATCCGCTACCACCGCTCACTACAGAGCACATCGACTCGGTTTGTATAGGTGATAGCGTTCAGATTCATGCTTCGGGCGCTGTTTTTTATCATTGGAACTATAATGTCACCTTAAGCGATTCTACCATTCCCAACCCTGTCGTTTTTCCAGCAGATACCACGATGTACTACGTAAAGGGAACCGACACCTTTGGTTGTGTAAACCGCGATTCGGTTTTGGTGTGGGTACATCAGTTGCCCAATCCATTGGTGCTTCCCGATACTGCATTTATTTGCCAGGGCCAGCCGGTGGAATTGCGGGCCTTCGGCGGGGTTGATTATGCGTGGCAGCCCGATCTGTCGCTTTCCTCGCTCACTATTTCAAATCCCATTGCCACCCCGCTTGATACCACCACTTATTATGTTCGCGTGTTCAATATTCATCAATGCCATGCCGATGATTCGATTACTATAAATGTACAATTGCCGGTGGTGGCCGATGCGCAATCGCCCTATGATGTTTGTGTGGGCAATACGGTGCACCTGCATGCCACCGGAGGATTTTATTATCACTGGGAACCGGCAGGAGCGCTCAGCAATCCTAATGTGGCAGATCCATTCGCCACACCTTCCTCTTCGGTAAATTATATTGTAAAAGTTTCGAATGATTGTTTCAGCGATACTGCTGTGGCCGAAATCATTATTCGCCCCTTACCAATAACCGATGCGGGTTTAGACACTACCATCTGGCGCAACACCGAGGCCATTCTTCATGCCAGTACCGATGCCGATTCGTTCTATTGGTGGCCCGGCGAACTGGTATTGGAACCGCTCAAGGCTAACGCCCCCACGCGGCCACTGCAAACCAGCACCTACTGGCTGTTCACCGTGTCGCAATACGGTTGCCGCAATAAAGATAGTGTGACGGTTTTTGTAGAACCACATACTATTGTGATGTTGCCAACGGCTTTCAGCCCAAATGGCGATGGCGAGAATGATGTGTTCCGAATTGTGCAATACCTCAATATAGCCTCACTTCAAGCGTTTGACGTATATAACCGTTGGGGGCAGAAAACCTTTTCTACCAACGACATCAATGCCGGATGGGATGGAAAACGCAATGGCGAACCGGCTGATATAGGTGTTTATACCTGGATAATCACTGCCACCACTTACGATGGCGATAAGGTGTTGAAGAAGGGCAATGTTACGCTGCTGCGTTAATTGCTGAAAAAAGGAGTGCTTTTCGTTTGGCTTGCATTAGCTTTGTGGCATGCGCCTCCCATTTTCTTTTTGCTTTTTTGGTTTAACAACAGTTACCCTGCTGTGTTTGAGTTCGTGCAAGCAAAAGGCTGTTCCTGTGGCTACGAAGCCGGCAACAGAAACGCGAATGGAGGCTGTAATTCCGCCTGATGCTATTGCCAAAACGTTTGAAACACTTTCGGCAAAACTCAAGATCGATTATACCAGCGGAAACAATTCCATGTCGTTTGGCGGCACTTTACGCATGAAAAAAGATAGTGTAATCTGGTTATCGCTATTCGGGCCATTTGGCATTGAAGGCGGCCGGGTGTTGCTTACACGCGATTCCTTTTTTATGGATAATAAACTTTCGGGCGAAAAAACACGGCAGCCGCTTCAAGCGCTTTCAAAATATCTGCCCATAAATGCTGACCTGAAAGTAGTAGAGCGATTTATTTATGGGCAATTGCTTCCGCTGGCCTTTACGCGATATGAAGTAGTAGATACCCCATTGCGAATTGCAGAGGCCGTGGCCGATCAGCTATCGTACCGTTATGTAGCCACAGTGAACGAAGGAAACTACACCTTGCAGAAAAGTGTGTTGACAGATAAGCTCGCGAACCGGCAATTGGGAACTACATTTGACGGCATCGAATCGGTGGATTCTCTACTGTTCCCTATGCAACGCCACATGGAGATACGGGAAGGAAACAACGAGCGAAAAATAGAGGTAGAATTTTCGAAGGTGAAAGTGAACCCTCTTTTACAATTTCCATTTGAGTAATGCCATTGCTGCTCCAAATTTTTGAATTCCGGCACCGCCGTTTTGTACTGGCGGCCCTACTGCTTTTGGGCATTACTATGGTGGTGGGTCAAGTACCCGCACAGCAAAAAGCGCAACAAAAGGAACAGTTGGAATTGCAAATGAAAAAGCTGCGTAAGGAAATTGCCGATATGGAAAAGCAGCTTGAAAAAACGCGCAACCAGAAACAAGAAAATCTGGAACAACTCAATATTTTGAAAGAAAAGATTGAGAAGCGCGAAAAGCTTATTGAGAATTATACGCACCAGCTTTCTGCATTAGAAGAAAGTATTTCTGCCACCGCAAAGGATATCGACCGTCAAAACAGTCAAATCGAAGTGATGAAGCAGGATTACGCCAAAATGCTGCGCACCACATACAGTAATCTGGCCATCCAAAACGAGTGGACCTTCATCATTTCAGCATCTTCTTTCAACGAAGCCATTGCCCGCTATGGTTATCTGAAGCGCATTTCAGAATACCGGAAACAACAAGCTGTTGCGCTGCAGGCCAGTATTGATGATCTTACCAATAAGAAAACGCGCTTAGAGCGCAACAAAAAGCGTAAAGAAGGGTTGTTGGTAGAACAGAATCAGGAAAAGGGAAAACTGGAGGAAGAAAAGGGGGAAACCGACAAGATGATTGCGCAACTGGGCGAAAAGGAGAAAAAGATGAAGCGTTATGTGGACGATAAGAACAAGGCCGCCATGGCGCTGAACAGCAAAATCCAGAAAATTATTGAGGAAGAAATCAGGCAGGCACGCAAAAAGGCCGAGGATGCCTCGCGCAAACAGGCTGCGGCACAAGCCAAGGCTAACCCCGGCACACCCGTAAAACCCCAACCCAAACAAACGATTGTACTGCTTACACCTAAGGAACAGGAGCTTTCAAAAGACTTCGCCTCGAACAAAGGCCATTTGCCCTGGCCGGTGGCCAAAGGCACCATTATCGCCTATTTCGGCAAGCGCGAACACCCCACGCTCAAAGGCGTTTTTATTGAGAATAACGGATTGGACATCAAAACGGCTGACGGCAGTAATGCCCGCAGTATTTTTGGAGGCAGTGTAGTAAGCGTTTTCACGTTGCCCACTACACAAACCTGCATTATCGTAAAGCATGGCGATTATTTTTCGGTGTATTCTAATATCATGAAGGCCGCAGTGAGTACCAACGACAACCTGATAGCCCGTCAGAACATCGGCACTTTGTTTTTAGACAAGTCGGAATCGCTTACCAAAGTGCATCTGGAAATTTGGCGCGGTAAAGACAAGCTCAACCCTGCAGAATGGATCAGCGCCAACTAAATTTATGTATTGATGCAGGCAATACCCGCATGAAGTTTGGCGTTTTCTGCCAGTCGGAATTGCTTTGTTCCGGAACGGGAATGCCGGAGTTGGAAAAAGCCGTTTCGCACTATGTGATTAGCCGTGCCATCATCTGCTCGGTGGCTGAAACCGAGGCCATCACAGCGTTTCTGAAGCAGCGGAAAATTCCGTTTGTGCTTTTGGAACAATGCGGTGTTCCGCTTGAGGTGAACTATGAAACAAAGGCAACTTTGGGTGCCGACCGCCTGGCGTTGGCTGTTGGCGCGGCATTCGCCTTTCCCGGAAAGAACGTTTTAGTGGTAGCCTGTGGCAGTTGCATAACTTACAATTTTGTTTGCAATGGAAGAAGTTTTGAAGGCGGAGCCATTTCGCCGGGCGTGCATATGCGGTTGCGCGCTATGCATCAATTTACGGCGCGCCTGCCGCTTTTGAAATTGGAAGACGTGGCGGATGTTCTGGGTAAATCTACTCCCACCTCAATGCTCAGCGGCGCTGTGATTGGCGCTGCCGCTGAAATTGACGGTATGTGCGAGCGTTACAGCAACAAATTTCCTGATTTAATGATTATTGTGACCGGGGGAGATGCCCCATTATTGGCAGCCCATCTTAAAAATAGCATATTTGCCCGCCCCGCGCTGCTCCTTGAAGGGCTGAACGGGATTTTGAACCACCATGCGTAAAACGGGACTGTTCCTTTTCTGTGTTGTATTATCGCTTACTGCCGTATCGCAGGCGGCTTCCCCGTTCTCGCGTTACGGATTGGGATTTGTACGGCCAGTGGCTTTTAGCAGCAATCGCGCCATGGCCGAACTGGGTGCCGGCTACAGCAGCAATATGTACATCAACCCGGTGAACCCGGCTTCGAACAGCGAGTTCACTTTAACCAACTTTGAAGTGGGCGCCAATTTGGATGCGGTAAACATCCGCACTAAAGATTCTACATACAGCGGGTTCAACGGCTCCCTAAGTCATTTAGCACTGGGCGTTCCGTTAATTCGCGGCAAATGGGGGCTCAGCTTCGGGCTGCTGCCATTTTCATCGCTCAATTACAATTTTACCCAGCGCAATATCGACAGCTTTAAAGTGTTTCGGGGTTCAGGAAGTTTAGCGCAGGTTTTTGTTGGAACCGGTTTTAAAGTGAAAGGATTTTCGTTTGGTGTGAACTTCGGTTATGTATTCGGAAAACTGGAATACTACCGCGGTTTCGCCTTTACCGATTCGCTGCTGGCATTGAACGTGCGCAACAATTCCCAAATGCGCGTAGGCGGATTCAACTACAATATTGGCGTGCAATACAAAATCAGACTGAAGAAAAAGACCAGTGAGAATAGTTTGCATACCGACGTCAACTTTACCGCCGGAGCCTACGGTTCAGGAGGTGTGAAGTTCAACACAACGGTAAGCACGAACTGGGAGCGGTATTATTATTCTTCTTCGCTTGGAAACGATGTGGTAGTAGATACACCGCTCAGCTATTCTAACCAAAAAGGAAAAATTGTAATGCCTTACAATTTTGGTGTAGGCTTTACCGCGGGCAATGAAGCCTGGTGGTTTGCCGGTGTTGATTTTCGTTATGCGGGATGGAGCCAGTTTAATTCTCCCATTCAAACTGAAGCTTTGGCCAACAGTTGGAGACTTTCAGTTGGCGCCGGGATTACCCCAAATTTAGAATCCAAGAATTTCCTGGGTCGCGTGCAGTATAAAGGAGGCGCTTATTACGGCAAAAGCGAGGTGATATATGCCGGAAAGCAATTGAGCGAGTATGGCGGCACGTTGGGTCTCAGTCTTCCTATTCGTTTAGGGGCGATATTCCGTGAAGCCGCCCGGATTCACCTGATGGCCGATATTGGTTCGAGGGGTACCGGCGATAAAACCCTTCTTTCAGAAAACTACTATCGCGTGTATTTCGGTTTCACCCTTAGCAACCTGTGGTTCCAGAAACGCAAGTTCGATTAAGCGTTCCCACAAAAGCAGTCTGTTTTTTTTATTTGCATTATGGTTCGTATCGAACTGAAGCTCTTTTTATTGGCTTGGCTGAATGCGTTTGCCATATTCCTGCCCGCTCAGCAATTTAAATTCCTGCCGGTTTTCGGAAAGGAACAACTGCTGCAAGGTAATAGCTATGCGGTTTCCGGCGATACGGTAAGTGTAACCAACTGGCGATTCTTTATCTCTAATGTGGAATTAAGAAGCCATGGAAAAACCATTTGGAAAGAAACAAACAGTTATCACCTGATTGATATTGCCGTTCCCGAATCGCTTCAGTTGCGCCTGAGCGCGCCTAAAGAAGCAAACTACGACCAATTGTTTTTCAATGTTGGAATTGATAGCATCACCAATGTTTCAGGCGTATTTGGCGGTGATTTGGACCCTACAAAGGGAATGTATTGGACATGGCAAAGCGGCTACATCAATTTTAAAATAGAAGGATCCTGCCGCCAGTGCGTTCCGGCAAAAGAATACGAATTTCATTTGGGTGGATACCTGCCGCCATTTGCAACGCTTACAGCGGTATTACTTTCAATTTCGAAACCAAACGATGTAATTCAGATCAACGCAAAAAATTTTCTGGAAGATATTCGCTTATCAGAAACTAATAAAGTGATGAGCCCGGGAAGCAATGCGGTACGGCTCTCGAAAAAAATTCCGGCATGCTTTAAAACCGAAATGCCATGATTGCGCGAAAGCTGCTGCCGCTCTGCTTTCTGGCAATAACGGCATGGTCGTTCACCGGCAATTCCGGTCCGGTATTTCCAACGCCCGAAAATTGGCCGCCACCGCAGTATTCATTCGCCAATAACCCGCTTAGCGAATCGAAAATCAAGTTGGGCCGAATGCTGTTTTACGACCCTATACTATCACGCGATAGCTCTATTTCCTGCGCTTCCTGTCACACGTCTTTCAATGCGTTTTCGCATGCCGACCACAAACTGAGCCACGGTATTGGCGATCAGATCGGAACGCGAAATGCACCGGCACTTATTAATATGGCCTGGGCTAAAAGTTTTATGTGGGATGGCGCTATCAATCATTTGGATGTGCAGCCGCTGGGCCCTATTTCCAATCCTATTGAAATGAACGAAAGCATAGCGCATGTAGTAGAAAAGTTGCAGCGCTCGCCATTATACCGCCGGTTATTCCGCGAAGCTTTTCATAACGATAGTATCACCGGCGAATACGCCTTAAAGGCGATGTCGCAATTCTTAGTAATGCTCATCAGCGATCAGTCGAAATACGACAGCGTCATGCGGCATCAATCGCAATTCACCGCACAGGAAGATCGCGGTTATGCTTTGTATAAAAAGAACTGTGCTGCATGCCATACTGAACCCTTGTTCACCAACAACAATTTTGAAAACAACGGATTGCCGCAGGATACATTGCTTCGCGATGCCGGCCGCATCAAAGTGACGCAGCGCCCCGAAGATTCACTACGGTTCAAGGTGCCCACATTGCGAAATGCAGAGTTCAGTTATCCTTACATGCACGATGGCCGATTCAAAACGCTTCGTGAAGTGTTGCAGCATTATACTAGCGGAATCAAGCACAGCGCCACACTTTCCACCCATCTGCAGCAACCCATTTTGCTTACCGAAAATGAACGAACCGATCTGTTGGCGTTTCTACTCACCTTAACCGATAGAAATTTTGTATTCACCGAAAAATTCCGATATCCCCGCAATATTCCCGCACATTAGAGATCGAACAGACAGATGTACTGAAATTAAAAACCACGTATGAAAAAAATCACAAGCTTTTGTTTGCCGCTGCTTTGCAGTTTCAGCGCCTTTGCGCAAGGGCCGGCCATTACTTCGTGGCTGCAGAACACCACAGGAATTGTTGGGCGCCATTATGTAGCGGGAAACTCCACCCCTATTACTGACACCGCCCATGCTAATGTGCAGTCGGTAAAATATTCGGCAACCTCGGTGTATGTTACCACGCAAGGCATTCCGGCCTATATCACCGGTCCGTTTCAAGATGGCAATCCTTCGCTGGCCACAGCGCAAAACGCTATTTTTCAAATGCCATTGAATCCAACAAAAAACACCGGAACACCTAAAGCTACCACGCTTGGCAACATTGGCATATTCATTAATGGTGTTGCCATGTTCGATTATCGCGATGGCGTATCGTGGAAGAATTCCACCAGCAGCTTGTGCGGTGGTCCTATTCATCCGCCTTGCCAGGGCGACAATGTTTGGAACCGCGATGCTGTGGTGGCCGAACGTGCCGGCTTCGACTGCTCTAAAGCACATCCGGCAATGGGTAACTACCATCACCACCAAAACCCAAGCGCTTTCAACCTCGATTTGAATGTGCTTTCAAATGTTTGTGATTTGTATGCTTCTGATGGTTTATATCGCATCGATAGCACCAAACATTCGCCGCTCATTGGTTTTGCCTATGATGGTTTTCCGGTTTATGGCGCCTATGCTTACAAAAATGCCGACGGCAGCGGTGGAATTGTGCGCATGAAATCAAGTTATTCGCTTCGTAACATTACTACACGTACTACTTATGCCGATGGATCTTCGGTAACTGCTGGTCCGCCGGTAAACGCCACTTATCCGTTAGGTTATTTCCGTGAAGATTATCAATACAACACCACATCGGCAGCAACGCCCGATTATCTCGATGATCATAACGGCCGTTTTTGTGTAACTCCTGAATATCCGGCAGGAACCTATTGCTATTTTGCTACAGTTGACGAACACTGGAATTCGGCCTATCCTTACCTTGTAGGACCAACGTTTTATGGCGTTTGGGCTAATCGTTCCGTTACTTCCATTACTGAAACGGTTACCACATACGTACCTTCTTCGCCGAATGGTATTGAAACCAATGCGGAAGCGCTCAACATCCGTGTATTTCCAAATCCGGCCAGCGATGTAGTAGCCATTCAGGTAGGAACGTTAGCGCGTAAAAACCTTAAGCTGGAGTTGTACGATATCACCGGAACATTGGTGCAACGCGCAGTATTGTATCAAGGATCCACAATTGGATATTTCGATACAAGAACGCTTTACAACGGCAGTTATGTAGTTAAGATTTACGCCGGTGAAGAAGTGGTGAGCCGCCAGGTTACTATTGCGCATTAAATTTTCTTTATAAAGCAAGCAATTATGTTATTCAGAACTCAAAAGCTGAGCATTACTTTATTGGTATTCGTGTTATTGCTGATGCAGAAAGCCGGCGCGCAATAAATCGCGCCAATAGGAGCAAGCTGGCCCGGCAGCAAAGGTATTGCTTCCCGTTTCTTTTCGATCCGCAACAAAATGTGGCACGCTCTTTTAAGGCCGAAAAAACACCGCATGCGTTTGTGCTGTGGCGCGAGCAGGGAAAGTGGATCATAAAATATCGAGGGGCAATTGACGATAACGGTAATCATCCCGAGCTGGTACAGCGCCATTATTTGATAGATGCGCTTAACGATCTTCTGAACGGAAAAAACGTTCGAATTGCAGAAGGAGAGGCTGTAGGTTGTGCTATTCATTACAGATGAAGTGATTTTTTCAGCTCCATCCATTTTGCTAAAAGTTGTACCTTGAAAAAATGAAGCGCGAATTTTGGGAAACAACATTTTGCGAAGTGGAAACACTTTGGGGTATACAACCTGCGGCTGCAGCGATAATTTTTGCGGAAGGGAAAAAACACGCCAAAACATCGTGGGCAATGGGTTTGAAATGCGTTTTATTTCAAAACTAGATGTTGTTTAAGAAGCCGGATCACGCGCTGATATTCTGTGTTTTGTAAAAACCACAATCCTTTTACATTTGCAAAAAATCCGACTCATGAAAAAAGTTTTTCTGGCTGCATTTTTATGCACAGCCGCTACGGTAACTTTTGCGCAACGCACTTGTGCCACCATGCACAATCTGCAACGGCTGGAAGCGCTTGACCCTTCTTACAGCGCAAACATGCAGGCCATTGAAGCTTTCACCCAACAATATATAGCCGCACACCCAAGTGAAAATAATCGCGCAGTGGTTACTATACCCGTTGTAGTGCATGTGGTGTACAATACTGCTACTCAGAATATCAGCGACGCACAGGTACAATCGCAAATCGCCGTGCTGAATGCCGATTATGCCGCTACGAATGCTGACCGCACCAATACGCCAAGCGCGTTTTCCGGTTTGATTGCCAATACCGGTGTTCAGTTTTGTTTGGCACAGCGCACTCCGGCCGGAGCAGCCACAAGCGGTATTGTAAGAAAATCGACCACCAGCACCTCGTTTATTGATGACGATAAAGTTAAATATGCTGCACAGGGTGGTGACGATGCCTGGGATGCAACAAAATATCTGAATATCTGGGTTTGTAATCTGGGTGGAGGTTTGCTGGGATATGCGCAATTTCCGGGAGGCGCCGCTGCTACGGATGGCGTGGTAATTAATTACACCGCTTTCGGAAATACCGGAACGGCCGCATCGCCGTATAACAAAGGGCGTACTGCCACTCATGAAGTTGGCCACTGGCTTAATCTGCGCCACATCTGGGGCGATGCCAATTGCGGCAGCGATCTGGTGAACGATACTCCAACCCAGCAAACCAGCAACTATGGCTGTCCTACCTATCCGCATGTTACCTGCAGTAATGCCGGCGATATGTCGATGAACTATATGGACTATACCGATGATGCCTGTATGTATATGTTCACTTCAGGGCAATCGAGCCGCATGAATGCGCTTTTTGCCACCGGAGGTGCAAGAGTAGGTTTGGTAACTTCACTTGGCTGCCAGGCGCCATCAGGTGGCACCACCTGTGCTACCGCTACTGGCCTTTCTGCCGGTTCTGTCACCGCTTCTTCAGCAACACTTAGCTGGACGGCTGTTTCCGGAGCCAGTAGCTATACGGTAGGTGTGAAGACCAGCACCGCCACTACTTATACAAATTATACCGCTACTACGAATAGTTTGGCGCTTACCGGACTCACTGCTTCCACTACCTATAACTTTATTGTAACTACCGTTTGCAGTTCCGGTTCTGCTGTTGCCTCAACGGCTTCCTCATTTGCTACAAGTGCCGTTTCTACCGGTTGCACTGATGCTTACGAACCAAATGAAAGCCGCACCGCAGCAAAAACAATTGCTACCAATACGTTGATTACCGGAAAGATCGGTACTTCAACCGATGTAGATTACTTTAAGTTTACCACCACTACTGCTGCAAAAAATATTCAGGTAACGCTCACCGGCCTTCCTGCTGATTACGACCTGTACCTTTATAACTCGTCGGGAACGTTATTGGCTTATAGCTATAATTCAGGCACCACTTCCGAAAGTTTGAAATACAATACCTCTTCAGCCGGAACATTTTATGTGCGCGTGGTAGGTTATAGCGGCGCTTATAATGCATCTACCTGTTATTCGCTGAAAGCATCCGTTTCGGCTACGGCTTATCGTCTCATTAACGAAGAACTTGAAAAGAACGGCACTCCTGAAGTGAGTTGCAATATTTTCCCTAATCCATCGGAAGGTTTGATAAATCTGGATTTTGAGGCGCCGGTGACCTTGGAAAATGTGCAAGTAAACGTATATGGTTTGAACGGACAGCTTGTTTACGCGGAAACCGTTCCTGTTATCGAAGGGCGTTGGACTATGCCTGTTGATCTGAGTGCACAACCTAAAGGCGTTTATCAGGTTATGATACGATCGAAAGGCCTTAATGAAGTGAAGAAGGTTATTTTACATTAAAATTTTTGCGCTCAGGCATGCTTTTTTACATGTTTGAGAAAATTTTAAACTGTGAAACAAATTTCATTTGCAATTGCATTGCTCGCACTCACCCTTTCTATCGGTTCTTGTAAAAAAACGGTAACGCAAACCGGAACGTATTATGTTCCCAGCCATACCGTCTGCGTATCCGGCGTTTTTCCGCCAAATACTACAACCGAAACACAGGACGTGAACCAGGCTGACCTCCGTCAGGCATTTGGCACTTCCGGGCTTATTTTTGACTCTACGCAGGTAACTACTGCTACGCTTACGGCTATCAATGCTAACGTAACTGATGGTGATTTGGGCGATGTGGAACAAATCAAGGTGGCCATTAAGGTGAAAGGCGCTGCCGGCGATGGCACTATCATTGCGCACTACGACGGCGGCAGCACCGGGGCCGTTGGCACTTCCATACCGCTTACACTTAGTAATGTTGACCTGAAACAATTCATGTCTACCTCTTCCACCATATTAATGACCGTTACCAACAAATCGTCGGGTGGTCGTGTATGTATGAGCATTAATGGTGGCACCATTTCGATTACCACAAAATAATTGCAATGCGAAGCTGGCACTAGCACCGCCACGGTTTTGAATGCCGCTGAACTGCGCGGCTACGCAAACAAACTAAACCACTTAGAAACTACACCTGTGCGCGCCTCGTAAGAGGCGCGCATTTTTTTGTGCTTCGTATGGAATAATCAATAACGGCATGCCCTACAAAATCAAAAAAAGATCAGGTAAAAAGCGGGGCGCTATTTTATGTCGTATTTTACTGATTTATAAATTGTTGTAGTTTTTGCTTTTGGATTTTTTTTGTCGAACAGGGTTTGGAAATCTCTGTTTTTTAATTTAGGTTTACCGAGCACACTAAGTTATGACCCCTGATTCAAACCCATACTTACACGCTGAACCTGATTGTTTCCTCTATTCTTCCCGTCTGTTAAGATCCGAGGGGAGCATTTCTGATATTATTTTGTTTCTTTTTATAGATCAGCCGGTTATGGCTGGTTCGGCAACTTTTTGCCATAAAAAAACCCGGCGCGTCAACGCCGGGCAACATAGCCCGCGGCTTAGCTCAGCCTCGGCACTACATCTTACGAATTTTTATATATAATCGTTTTTCCCGAGCTGCAAAAATACATATTAGTAGGATATAAATAGCTCGGACGGGCAGTATCCTTCATTTTATCAGCCTGGCAGATTTTCCCGAAAAACAGGTGCGGCCTCATCCCCGGGTCGGTCAACAAAATCGGATGTTGCGATACCGCTCATCATCGCAACTAACTCAGAGCAAGAACCTTTAATTATGAAAAAAGTATTCCAAACACTTTTATGCAGTGCATTTATAATTTATGGCATAAGTGTAATGGCGCAACCTTCCATTACCCTGGGTACGGCAGGCGAAAAAAACTTTACAACAGGCGCTACGGCCATAGGCTCGGCGGTGGCCTGCTCGCAGGAAGTTTGCATTCCGCTAAACAACGCCCATAATGGCGCCTTAGGCGGCATTAATTCTTCTTCCTACACCTTCAACGTTTCCTACGCCGGGGGCGCTACTTTTGTAGGGTGGCAGGTAAAAGGAGATATTTCGATAGTTAGTAGCACTTCTACTTCTATCACCATTCAATCTACTAACAAAAGTGTGCGAACGGGTGCTGGTGTGAAAGACTATTCACAAAGCAAGGGCCGGGTGCAGTTAACCTACAATACCGGCGGCGGTTGCGGACAAACCTGCTATTTCGATGTGTTCAAGACTTATGATGCTACTAATGTGAGCCCTATTGTAGGACCAACTTGCCTGGACAAGCTGCAGCAGTACACCTTTTCAGTTGATGCATTGGCTTCTGATAATTTGTTCGAACAAATAGGTATGGACCGTTATTTCTGGTCAGTTCCTGCCGGCGTTACTATCGATTATTATTCTAACGATAGTAGTTCGATTACCTTTACCACAACAGCCGGTTACACCGGAGGTACAGTTCAGTGCTGTTATGGTTTGTGCAATCAGTACTCACAGTTCGGTGTACTTTCCGGAAGTCCACGTTGTGTGAGTCAAAGCGTTAATCTGATTCCTCAGCCGATTACCGTTACATTCACAGGTGCCAGTACTGCGGCAGTGAGTACCTTCCCAGCCAATATTTGCGCCAGCACAAACACCTCGGGTTCAACTACTCTTGGCGCTTCTGTAGTAGGTTCCAATACGTATAAATGGACCTGGACACCTGCCACCTGGAATAGTCCGGCGCAGCCATTCACCGGTAATTCTTTAAGCATTGCCGCTGACAATAACCCCGGAGCCATTACGCTTACCACTACTACTACTGCCGGTTGCACCCGTCAGGATGTGATCAACGTAAATCGTACCTACGCTTCGAACATGTTCTCCGTACCGCAGTGCAATCAAGTGGGAACGCCGTTCAATGCAACTATAGCCGGAGGCTCGGCCAGTGCCGGAGGTCTTTCGGGAATTCCTCAACTGAACACGCCATTTACCGGTTTATCAGCACCGGCAGGATTTACAGCCAGTTATAACAACCTGGGCACCATTGCTATGAATCCGGGAGCATCAGCAGTTGGCAACTACACCGTAACTATCGGAGGTAGCAACAACCCAACAGCTTGTCCGGTTGGCACCTATCCTAACAATACCTACAGTGTTAGCCTCAAACCAGCCACTCCTAGCATTCTGCCTGCAGCGGCCGCCTGCGGCACTTCTACACTTAGCACCACTCCTGTAACCGGTGTGAATTACACTTGGTCAATTACAGGGGGAACCGGTTATACCTGTACCGGTTGTGGCGCCAATACGGCAAATACCAGCATCACCGTTACTGCGGGAACTGCCGGAATTTGTACGGTAACACTAACCGAAACCGTAATCGGAAGTTCTCCGGCCTGTGTAACGGCAGCAACAACCAAAACAGTAAGTCTTGCACCTACTGCCGTTACCAATCCGGTAATGAACTGTACGGTAATGACACAGCCCAGCACTGTGCCGGTTACAGTAACCGGAGGTGGAGGGGCCACTACCTATACGTGGTCGATCGCCCCAACCACTTATGGTACTTTGAGCGCGGTTTCAACTGCCGTTCCTACCGTGAACTTTAACTATAACGGAACTGTAATCCCTGCTTCCACCAATGTTACCATTACCTGCTATGCCTCCAATGGAACTTGTAACACAGCAACGGCTTCTTCTACCATTAATATTGGTGCCGGTGGTGCCGGAAATGGTGGTACTGCACCGTTCTCGCTCACTGGTCCGTTCTACCTGGCCGCCAATCCTCCCGATCCAGCCATGGCTGAATTGGACGTTACCGGTAGTGGTGGTACCAATGGCGGCACCGGAACTACCCAATATACCTGGTACAATTGTACGGCTGGGGTTAGCGGCTTTGGCGCCGGATCCATTTTGCCGAATACGGTTTACCGCACCAATCCAACGGTAGGAAACAGTAGTTGGCTGTTCGCCACATCGGCCCCCGGAGTTACTACCAACTATGGGGCGCAGATGTCGAAGAACGGATGTGTGACGCGCTATTGTGCTGCTGTAACTAACTACCAGAACATGGTGGCACCACACGGTGGCGGACAGGGAAATGTTTATAGCATTCTCGATAAGGCCAGTATTCCTTCCATTGGCATATTGCCAAATCCGAATAACGGAGTATTCAAAGTAGAATTGAACAATGCTTCTGAAAAGGGATGGATGTATGTGATGGATGTTGCAGGAACCAGAGTAGCAGAACGAACTGTGATGCCGGGCATCAATGAGTTTAATCTGGAAAATCTACCTGCAGGTATTTATAACCTTCGTTTCATTGTGAACAGCTACGAACGCGTAGAAAAAATTGTGATTACGAAGTAATTTTAAACGGCTCCGCAGGTAGTTTGCCTGCGGAGCTTTATTTATTTTCAGAACCATGAAAAAACTGTTGATCATAATGTTATTGAGCGGATTTTGGGCACAAGCGCAATCACCCAATTGGAAATGGGCAAAGCGTGCCGGATCCAACAATATGGAACAACCGCTGGGCTTGGGTGTTGACCGTAATGGCAACACTTACGAGGCCGGGCAATTCAATAGCAGCAGCGTTACCTTCGGCAGTTTTACGTTAATCAATACCATGGGAAGTACAGCGCGCCGCAACTATTTGCTGAAGCGCGATGTTTCGGGAAACGTGCTGTGGGCAAAGGCCCTACCGATGGATTATTCCAATCATTCCTTTCATATCAATAAACAATACACCGCCGACGATGGAAGCACTTATCTTTGGGGTGATTTCAGCAATACGATAGTAGTACTTGGTGATACCATCCTTCCGCCACCAGTAGGGTTTTCTTCCTATGTAATGAAAGTCAACCCCTCTGGCAATCTGGTTTGGTTTAAAAAAAACAACAACCAAAGTGTATATTCCAGAGTTCAACGATTGGGCAACCGAATACTACTCAGCGTAAGTACGCTTCCTTTTCTTGCTGATACCTTTGGAACTATAACATTTTCTCCCGGCCATTCGCTGATGGTAATGGATACCTCAGGAAATTATACCAACGCCCTTAAACTTATCGATCGCCGCGATTTTTCTGATTACTGCGATTTCAAAGATCTGGCGGTGAATAACCGGGGTCATATTTTTGTGTTAACCTATGGAACCGATAGCACCCTTTATAAACCTTTGGCCTGGCCGGCGCATTCCGTGGCCGGGCGAGAGGTACAGGGCCAGGTTGCCATGTTCGACTCTAATCTGGTTTGCCAATGGGTGAAATCTTACGCTTTAGATTCGCTTACTTCCCTGGCTGTAAGCGGTGAAGCGATGTTCATTGATGCCGATGATTTCGATAATGCATGGGTATATGGAAATTTATCGTACGGAAAACTGCGCTACAACAATACGCTGCCAACACCGGCTTCGCCCTATTCCAACCAAAGTGTTTTCTGGATGAAACTTAAACCGGATGGCAGCGTTGCTAAACTCAAAAGTTATAACAAGGCACTAATCAGCGCCATTGCGGAAGATATGTTGGTTGACCGGATCGGTAACGCTTATCTGTTGGGTAGATTCTCGGGCGGAATTACCTACGACACCGTTCATGTGAGTTCCACTTCAAATAACGCTTACATTGCGAAAGCAGATGCCGACATGAATATGCAATGGGCGAAGATTACTTCGGGAAATTCTGTTTTATACCCGATAATGGCGCTGGAAGATGGCCGTGGGAATGTATTCATGAATGGCAGTTTTTACGGCACCATGATTGTTGGCAACGACACTTTGGTTTGTGCCTCGCCTATTCCAGCCAATCCAACAGCGGGCGATAATTTCATTTTGAAGTTGGGAAGTTGTAATCCTGCAATACCAACAATTTCTGCCCAAAGGCCTTTACAATGGTGCGGCAACGACAGTGTTGTACTGAGCGCTTCCACATCAAAAAAATATTTGTGGAACACCGGCGATACCACAAGCACATTGATTTCACGAGGCAATGGGGTTTTTGAAGTGTACAGCATGGACTCTTTAGGATGTTACGCTGTTTCGGCGCCAACTGTCACTTTAGCTCATCCGGCGCCTGTTTTGAATAGTACTTCTACAGCAGTGAATTGTTTCGGCGGTAATGATGGCACCATTACAAATGCTGTTTCCAACGGAACGCCCGGTTATCAAATGAGCAGCACACCTCCGGTTACTAATTTCCTTCACGTTGAAGCCGGTCAGTATTTTTTGCAAGTTTCTGACACCAATGGCTGTGTAGCCAGAGATACCGTGATCGTGATGCAGCCCTATGCGCTAACCACGAGTATGGATAGTGTAGCTTCTACTTCTTCGCCCGCAAATGGAAAGGCAATTGTGACCGCCAGTGGCGGCAACGCACCTTATCTTTATTCCTGGAATTCGAATCCGCAACAGCATAGCGATACGGCTACTCAGCTCTATGGCGGATGGTATGTAGTTACTGTTACCGACCAACATGGTTGCGATGTGGTAGATTCTGTTTTTGTAAGAAGTTATAATGGATTGAAAGAAATGGAAGACGTAAACTTTTACATTTGTCAGAATCCAAATGATGGAAACTTTGAAGTGGTGCTTAGGGGTTGGAATGGCGAAGCCACATTTGAGATTTTAGACGAAACGGGCAAGTTATGGCAGCACGGAACCTGGCGGCAAGGCATCAACACCATACACGGCAATTTACCTGCTGGAGTGTATGAACTACAATTGCATTGCGGCAAAGCGCCAATCGGAAAACGACTGGTGATTATGAAGTGATCTCCACTCGTTCTTCTCTTTTTCATTTTATTCGCCGCTAAATCGTAGCCGGCACATGAGTATTCTCAAACAGTTAAAGGTAGATCGCGACTGGACGTTGTTCCTGGACCGGGATGGCGTTATTAATTTGCATTTCCCAAAGGATTATGTGAAAGACTGGAGCGAATTCTATTTTCTGGAAGGTGCACTGGAGCACATTGCCCGGCTCTCTAAGATTTTTGGAAAGATTGTAGTGGTGACCAACCAGCAAGGGGTTGCCAAAGGATTGATGACGGAAGACACATTGCTATCGATACATCGGAATATGATGGCTGAAATTGAAGCCTCAGGCGGGCGTATCGACTCCATTTATGCGGCCACATCTTTGGCTCATGATGATCCTGATGGATTGCGTAAGCCCAAAATTGGTATGGCTATGCAGGCGCAGCTTGATTTTCCTGAAATTGATTTTGCCAAGGCCATCATTGTTGGCGATTCAATTACCGATATGCAGTTTGGCCGCAATGCCGGTATGTTCACCATGCTGGTTTCCGATCGTGAAAGTAGTGATGCGGTTGAAAGCTTATTGGTAGATTTCAAACTAAACAGCCTGGCCGATCTCATTTAAATAAAAAAGCCCCGAAAATCTTCCGGGGCTTTTTTATTATGGTTAGAAGAGCTTAGCGAACTACGCTGAACGCTCCTTTTGCCAATGGTGTGTTTTTCGCATCCACCACGCGAACTAAATACGATCCTACCGGAAGATGCTGAACTTCCACAGAAGTTTTTGCAGCAGTAATTTTTTTGGTGGAAACAACCGCTCCGTTGAGGTCATAAACCACTACGGTTGCATCGTTAAGTTTGGCGTTTCCTTCGATGATTACGGCTGTGGTTGCCGGATTCGGATACATCGAAATTTGCAAGTCATTCTGTAATGCGTCTATACCATTTGAGCAAGCGTGTACCACGATGTTCTTACTGGCTTCGTTAGAACACCCTGTTGTTTGATCGGTATAGGTATAGGTAATTGTTTTTGTTCCATTGCCGGCTACATTCGGATTGAACATGCCGCCCACTACGCCAGGGCCAGAGTACGTTCCTCCTGCCGGTGAGCCACCGCTTAGCGAAATAGCAGAAGCATTGCGGCAAATAGAATCCTGCAAGCCGCTATAGGCCACATTTGGCTTAGGATTTACATTTACCGTAACGGTATCGGAATAATAAGTATTGCCATTATGAACTACTTTTACGTAGTAATCGCCGCCTGTAGTAATTGGCAAAGCGTAGAAAGTAGCGCCCGGAATGGCATTGGCGCCTTGATACCACTGAATGGTGTTTCCGGCAATGTTATCAGTAAGAATTCCTGTGGTATCGCCAACGCAAATTTCCTGATCGGAATTTGGCGTGATGTATGCCTTGAAAACAGTATCCAAGCCGTGGAACTGAAGATCATCCAGATACATGGTTGTTCCTTTCACTCCTAATCCGGAAGCCAACGCGCCCAAGCCGCCGCCGCCGCCGGCCAAACCTGCAAGACCATCGGCAGGAGCGCTGGATGCAGCAACAATAAGCAAGGTGTCAGGAGCCATAGCTGAGGTGTATTGAATTTTAGCCTTAACGGTATTGAATGATGCCGCATCGGTTACTGTAACGAATACAGATCCTACATCAATGGATGCACCGGCCAGCGCATCCCATTTTGACAAACGAACGTATAAACCTCCGGTATCAGCACCACCGGCGCCTGACGCATATTTGTATTGGAATGAAATAGAGTCGGGACGGCTTGTGTAAGGAATACCATTGATAGAAGGAGATTGCGTAGCGAGGTCAAAACCTAATTTTTGGCATACAGCTACACCGGGTACCAGAAAGGTTTGTCCGATCAGCGTAATGGTCACCGAATCAGTTTTCAATTTCATCGAATTACTGCCTGCAGCTACGTTGGCGGCTACAGTGTTCTTGGTCACCAATCCCGGATTGCTTCCCACTTGTGAGAAGATCTGGTCGATTGAACTCCACTGCCCCGGAGCTACACCCGTCCATGTTTCAAAACTTCCGTTTGGCACGGGCGCCTGCGCTAAAAGCGAAGCGGAAAACGCAGCGGCCGTCAAAAACGTAAATACTTTTTTCATTGCTTGATTTTATTTTAGTGCGTGAAGATAGTAAAGTGAGTGCGTCTGACGAAAAAACGGGTAAGGTTTTCAAATTATTTGGCGGCAAAAAAGAGAAGCAGGGGGAAAGACGCAAGGCACAAGATACAAGATGCAAGGCGCGAGTGCTTAGAAGCGAAATTTCCGCGCCAGTTCCCAAATTACAATTCCAGCAGAAACGGCAATATTGAGCGAATGCTTGGTACCCCACTGCGGTATTTCAATTACCTGATCAGAAGCAGAAACTACTTCCTGCAATACGCCATCTACTTCGTTGCCAAATACAACGGCCATTTTTTTGCCTGAAAAAGACACCTTTTCCAACGATGTGGCGTTTTCGGCCTGTTCTACCGAGGTAATAAAATAGCCGTCCTCACGCAAGGCTCTTATTGCTTCAACGGTATGCTGAAAGTATCGCCACGAAACGGTTTCGGTAGCGCCCAATGCGGTTTTTTGAATATCGCGATGCGGCGGCGTTCCGGTAATGCCACACAGGTACACTGCTTGAACGGCAAACGCATCGCAGGTGCGAAACACGGAACCTACATTCAGGTGCGAACGCACACCGTCGAGCACTACCACAAGCGGCATCTTTTCGCTTTGGCGAAAGGCTTCGGCCGAAGGCCGGTTCAATTCTTCGTTCAATAATTTGCGCATAACAATAAAGCGTTGTGGCTGCGGCGGATGCCACACGAAATAAAGTTTAAAAATCAGAGTGCCACTGCCGAAAACTAAAAAGTAAGATTTATTCTTGCACCATGCAGCAGCGCAACACCAATAAGAGTACGGTAGCCGAAACGGAAACGCCGCTGATGAAGCAATACAACACCTTCAAAGCCAAATATCCGGATGCGGTGCTGTTGTTTCGCGTGGGCGATTTTTACGAAACTTTTGGTGAAGATGCCCGAACAGCATCTGCCATCCTGGGCATTGTGCTCACTAAGCGCGCTAATGGAAAAGCCAATGAAATTGATTTGGCGGGTTTTCCGCATCATTCGTTGGACACCTACTTGCCCAAATTGGTTCGCGCGGGCCGCAAAGTGGCCATTTGCGATCAGTTGGAAGACCCCAAAATGGCCAAAGGTATTGTGAAACGCGGCGTTACTGAAATGGTAACGCCCGGAGTAATTACAGGCGACAATATTCTTCATACCAAAACCAACAATTTTCTTGCCTCTATTTACTCGGTAAAAGATGTTTTCGGAATAGCATTCGTAGATATTTCAACCGGTGAATTCCTGATTGCAGAAGGCAGTTCAACCTACATCGATAAATTATTGCAAAGCTTTCAGCCTTCAGAACTGGTGTATCCGAAGGCGAAACAGCGCGACATGATCGAAATTTTCGGCACGAAAATTCCGGCCAACAAACTGGAAGATTGGGTGTACTCGCCCGACCATGCGCATGAAACACTGATGAAACTTTTCGAAACCAAATCACTTAAAGGGTTTGGTATAGAAGAGGAGGAAGTAGCGGTAATAGCCGCGGCCGCAGCCATTCAATATTTGAAAGATACGGAACACCACCAGCTTTCGCATATCACGAGGCTAAACCGCATCAACGAAACCAATTATGTGTGGCTCGACCGGTTTACGATTCGAAATCTGGAGTTGGTAACCACGCCGCATGCAGGCGGCCAGGCCCTGATTGATGTGCTGGACGAAACCGTGTCGCCTATGGGTGCGCGTTTGCTGAAACGCTGGCTGCTCATGCCTTTGATTGATCTTCAGCAAATCAGCGAACGCCAGTTGACCGTCCGTTTTTTTACGGAAGAAAAAACGATGGCCGATGAATTGCGCAAGGCAATCAGGCAGATGGGCGATTTGGAGCGCTTGATTTCGAAGGTTTCGCTGTTGAAAGTAAATCCTCGCGAATTGGTGCAATTAAAACGCGGATTGTTGCTTTTAGAGCCGGTTCGCGAATTGCTGGTGCGCAGCAATCATCCCGAACTGAAAAAGCTGGCCGAAAAAATTCAGTTGCTGCCATTGGTTACCGAAAGAATTGAGGCTACGCTGCTGGATGATGCCGGCCCGGTAGTTTCGAAAGGAAATTTTATTCGCGATCAGGTGAATCCTGAATTAGATGAACTGCGCTACATTAAAAACTCTGGCAAAGAATATATTGCTTCCATACAGCAAAAAGAAGTGGTGCGCACCGGCATTTCTTCACTGAAAGTAGGCTTCAATAATGTGTTTGGCTATTTTCTTGAGGTAACGCACACGCATAAAGACAAAGTGCCTGCAGATTGGATTCGCAAACAAACGCTGAGCAATGCCGAGCGCTATATTACGCCGGAGTTGAAAGAGTACGAGGCCAAGGTGCTTGGTGCGGAAGAAAAAATACAAACGCTGGAAGAAGCCATGTTTGCCGAACTGGTTCGGTTTGTGAAAGATTTCACCCGTCAAATTCAGCAAAACGCGCAAACCGTTGCTTCGCTTGATTGTTTGCTGTCGTTTTCTTGCACCGCCATCACCCATAATTACTGCATGCCTGAGGTGAACGACACGTTCACCATTGATATTAAACAAGGCCGGCATCCGGTTATCGAAAAGCAATTGGGCGCCGGTGAGAAATATATTCCGAACGATGTGTTTCTAGATGATACGGCGCAGCAGATTCTGATGATCACCGGGCCGAACATGTCGGGTAAATCGGCCATACTACGGCAAACCGCATTAATTTGCCTGATGGCGCAAACCGGAAGTTTTGTGCCCGCGGCATCGGCCGCCATTGGATTAGTAGATAAAGTGTTCACGCGGGTTGGCGCCAGCGATAATCTGAGCGCCGGCGAAAGTACGTTCATGGTAGAAATGAACGAAACGGCCAGCATCATGAACAATTTGTCGCCCCGATCGCTCATTTTATTAGATGAAATTGGCCGCGGCACTTCTACCTACGATGGCATTTCCATTGCGTGGTCATTAGCCGAATACCTGCATCATTATCCGGTAGCCCATCCGCGCACTTTGTTTGCTACACACTATCACGAATTGAACGAGCTGGCTGAGAAATACGAACGCATCAAAAACTTTCACATCAGCACACGTGAAGTGGGTAATAAAGTGATTTTCCTTCGGCAATTGGTTCCCGGTGGCAGTGAACACAGCTTTGGAATCCATGTAGCGAAAATGGCCGGAATGCCGCGATTAATTCTGGATCGCGCCAATGAAATTCTGGCCGAACTGGAAAGCAAACGAGTGAACAGCAATGTACAAGATGCCGTGAAGCAAATGCCCGCAAAAAACTTTCAACTGAATATTTTTGATGTGGCTGATCCGCAATTGCAGAAAATTGCCGCCGATTTGGAAAAGCTGGAAGTGAATGCCCTTACGCCAATTGAAGCGCTGATGAAATTGAATGAGTGGAAGAAAATGCTGAAATAACGCAGCCGGCCACATCACCTTCCACACCTTCCTTCGCTTTATTATTTTAGCCGCTCAAATTTTGAATCATGTTAGAATTGAATGTGCTGCGCAGCGATATGGCGCGTGTGAAGGCCGGATTGCAGAAAAAGAATTTTAAAGAGATGAATCTGGTTGATGAGTTGGCCGTGGTAGATGAAAAACGCCGCAAAGTTCAACAGCAGCTTGAGGAAATTCGCAATAAAGAGAATGTTCTTTCAAAAGAAATTGGCGAATTGTTTAAACAAGGAAAGAAGGATGAAGCTGATTTGAAGAAGGCAGAAGTGGCCAGGCACAAAGAAGACAGCGCCGCATTGAACGAAGCGCTGGCATCGCTCGATGAGCAGCAGTTTCAGTTGTTAGTAAAATTACCCAACCTCCCGCATCCTTCCGTTCCTGAAGGAAAAACACCGGAAGACAATACTGTGGTGAAACAAGTTGGCGAAATTCCTGCCTTGTTTGAAGGCGCGTTGCCACACTGGGATCTGGCCAAAAAATATGAGCTGTTCGATTTGGAACTGGGCGTGAAAATTACTGGTGCGGGATTTCCGGTTTACAAAGGAAAAGGCGCCAAACTGCAACGCGGTCTTATCAGTTTCTTTCTTGACCAGGCCATTGCTGCGGGATACAATGAAGTAATACCGCCGCATATTGTGAATGAACACTCCGCTTTTGGAACCGGTCAACTACCCGATAAGGAAGGACAGATGTATCACGCACAAACCGATAACTTTTATTTGATCCCAACAGCAGAAGTTCCGGTTACCAATATTTTCCGCGATGAGATTATTGATGAGCGCGACCTGCCTAAGAAAATGGCGGCCTACTCGCCCTGTTTCCGTCGCGAAGCCGGCAGTTATGGAAAGGACGTGCGCGGCCTTAATCGCGTGCATCAATTCGATAAAGTGGAAATTGTACAAGTTACTGCTCCTGAAAAATCATACGAAACGCTGGAAAGTATGGTAAAGCATGTGGAAGGCTTGTTGCAACTGCTGGAGTTGCCTTACCGTATCCTGCGCCTGTGCGGAGGCGACATGAGCTTTGCTTCGGCACTTACTTATGATTTTGAAGTGTACAGCGCTGCACAACAGCGGTGGCTGGAAGTGAGTTCAGTATCCAATTTTGAAACCTTCCAAAGCAACCGTATGAAATTGCGGATGCGCGGAGAGGACAAAAAAATTCGGTTGGCTCATACTTTGAACGGAAGCGCGCTTGCTTTGCCGCGCATTGTGGCCTCATTACTCGAAAATCACCAAACCAAAGAGGGAGTGCGGTTGCCAAAGGCTTTGGCAGCCTATACCGGTTTCGACCTAATCGCTTAACTTCTGTCAAAACCATCACTTGAAGATAGCTGTCAACTGCCGGTTCGTAATTGAAAATAAGATGGAAGGCATCGGCTTTTTCTCTTATGAAATGACGAAACGTATGGTGGAAGCGCATCCTGAGGTGGAGTTTCATTTGTTGTTCGACCGCACACCTCCGCCTTTTTCATTCGTTAAAAATGTTACCACCGCTGTTCTATTTCCTCCGGCACGTCATCCATTTTTGTGGTGGTGGTGGTTCGAGGGGAGTGTAACCCGTTATTTGCGCAATCATGCAATCGATCTGTTTTTATCGCACGATGGTTTTGTGCCCTTGCGAAGCAAGGTGCCAACAGTTGCGGTGCAGCACGACATTGCATTCGAGCATTATCCCGGGCATGTTGGATGGTTACCCCGAAACTATTACCGGTACTATGTTCCAAGATTTTTAAAGCATGCCGCGCGCATAGCTACTGTTTCTGAATTTTCGAAGAACGATATGGTGGCGAACTATGGTGTGGAGGCATCAAAAATTGACGTAGTGTACAACGCGCCACAACCGGGATTTGGGCCCGCAACCCCTGATGAAAAGCAAAAAACCCGAGTAGCGTTCACCCAAAGCCGGCCGTACTTTTTTTATGTGGGAAGTATCAATCCTCGAAAAAATCTGGCGAATATGCTTCGCGCCTTTGAGGTGTTCAAATCACAAATGAACAGCGATATGCAATTTGTTATTGGCGGCGCTATGGGCTGGCAGAACAGCGAATTGCAGGAAGTGCTCAAGCAAATGCAGCATCGCGATGCGGTGATTTTCACCGGCCGATTATCGGCGGAAGCTATTTCGCGATTGATGGCTGCAGCCACCGCTTTTTTGTATGTATCGTTGTTCGAAGGTTTTGGTGTGCCACCTCTTGAGGCCATGAGTGCGGGTGTTCCGGTTATTACCTCCAATGTTTCGTCGCTGCCGGAGGTTTGCGGTGATGCCGCCTTATATGCCAATCCCCAATCGGTACAGGAAATTGCAAAGGCCATGCAACGCATAACAGGTGAAAAGAATTTGGCTGAAACCCTTGTGAGCAAAGGGTTTGAACAAACGGTACAGTTTTCCCTTGGCCGAAGTGCGGCCTTACTTTGGGAAAGCGTGCGCAAGGCGCTGGGCTAGAAATGCCATGAGAAACGCTTTTATAACGGGTTTGATGTTCTTTAGCCTGTAACTTTTTTCTACCTTGCCGCTTCTCATGATGAAACGTTTCTTTTGCCTTCTCTTTTTGGTATGCGCTATAGCTGTTTCAGCGCAGCAAACTGAAAAGCAGCGCACCGATTCCTTGCAGCGGTTGGTGAACCATCAGCCCGATACCTTGCGGAACGGATTTTTCAAAGCGCGTCGCTTTCATAGCTCTTTTCACGTTCAAGCCGAGGGCGATTTAATTTGGATGCTTTCGAAGCCGAACATGCTCACCGGCGGCAGTGTGCGTTGGGTAATTAACCATAAAATTACGATAGGCGTTTCGGCGCATTACCTTACTACTAATGCCACCGTAGGTCGTTTTCTCACCCCTCCGTTTCCCGATTCCATACGGGTACAGCCTAAACATTTCAGCGTACAATTGGGCGCAGGTTATGTGTTCCGCGCCTTTCGGAAATTTTCGGTACAACCCGAACTGATGGCCGGATGGGGCTACATCAGTTTTCACGACAAAAACAACAACACCGATCAGCACATTCACTATGGTATGGTGAACCCTGCCATCAATATGATCTGGAATGCTTCTAAATATTTTCGTATTGGAGCTGTGGTTGGTGCACGTGGCGTGTTTGGAAGCGATTATCAACGGCTGAAAAGTTATCGTGTGGGCGGCGTGTATGCCGGTTTGTTCATCAGAGGAGGAACATTTTGATGCTGGCCGATATCCGTTTAGAGGCCTATCTTGAAAAGTATAGCAGTGCTGAAGATCAGGTGCTGGCAGCCCTTACGCGCGAAACCCATTTGAAAGTGGCCATGCCCAATATGCTAAGCGGTCAGGTACAAGGGCAGTTACTTACTTCAATTTGCCGCATGTTGCAGCCGTTACGAATACTCGAAATCGGAACATTTACCGGATATTCGGCTATTTGTATGGCGCGCGGTTTGGCTGATGGCGGCAAGCTGATTACCATTGATGTAAATGAGGAGCTGGAGCCTATTGCATCCAAGTACTTTAAACTGGCCGGGGTGGAAAATCAGATCGAAATGTTGTTGGGTAAGGCATTGGAAATTATTCCAAAACGAAGCGAAACATACGATTTGGTGTTTATTGATGCCGATAAACAGAATTACCCGGAGTATTTGGATCTGGTGCTTCCAAAGGTGAGAAAGGGCGGATTTATTCTGGCCGATAATATTTTGTGGAAAGGAAAGGTTTTGGAAGAAAAGCAGGACAGAGACACGGCCGCCTTGCATTTGTATAACGAAAAGGTAGCCGCACATCCGCAGTTACGGCAATTGATTCTGCCCCTGCGCGATGGGTTAAATTTGGCTGAAAAACTATAACCTGTAGGTGTTTTTGTACGTATATATGGAAAACGCACAATTTCCGGTAGAAAACCGGCGTTTGCTATTAAAGAACCCAATGTACTTTAGGCTTGGCAAAAAGTCTAACGTTATGAAAAAGATTATAGGCCCGTTACTTCTTGGCATTACCATGCAGGCTTCAGCACAAACGCTGCCGTCGGGCTGGGATTATATTGAAAAGTACCGCGATATTGCCATTGCCGAAATGAACCGCTCGGGTGTGCCGGCCAGCATTACTTTGGCCCAAGGCATTCATGAATCGTCGTTTGGCAAATCACCTTTAGCTACTGAAGCCAACAATCACTTTGGGATTAAGTGTCATAATGAGTGGACGGGCGACCGCTATCACCACGATGACGATGCCCCACAGGAATGTTTCCGCGTTTACAAAAGCGCAGATGAATCGTTCCGCGACCATTCCGACTTTTTGCGCACCCGCAGGCATTACTCCAAGCTGTTTGAACTGTCTATTACCGATTACAAAGGCTGGGCGCGCGGTTTGAAAGCTGCAGGATACGCTACCAACCCAAAATATCCGGAAATCATTATTAAACTGGTTGAGGATTACAAGCTCGATAATCTCGACAAACTGGCTGATTACCACCCAGCGCCAACGGCGCCGGTTGTGGCCGCCGCTCCCGAAAAACCGGCCGTAAAACCGGTGGCCACGGCACCGGCACCTGCCGCCGCAAAACCGGAACAACGGGTAATAACTTTGGATGAAATTTTGAGAGATGTGCCCGAGGTTGACTTTTGGAAAGATTTGCCTATGGCCGAACGTCAGGTGAATGGGGTTAAAGCCATTCAGTTCAAAACCGGTATGAAGCCTGCCGATATTGCAAAACACTACAACATCACTTTAGAGAATCTATATGCTTACAACGATATGAAAGCCGGCTCGCCACTAACGGCCGGTCAGTTGATTTATGTAGAGGAAAAGAAGAACGATTGTGTGTATCACCAATACGAACTGGGCGAAGGTGAAAGCATGCACTACGTTTCGCAAAAGTTTGGTATAAAATTATGTGAACTGTATAAGCGCAACAGCATCACCGAAAACTGTGAGCCCTTGCCCGGTGAAATTGTAGTATTGCGCGGTACGCGCGAAGTGCCAATTCGATTTAAGTTGAAGAACCAACCGGCCATGGTAGCGCCAAAAGTTGAAAAGGCAGATGCCCGGGTGCATCAGGTTAGTACCGACGATACCTTGTATTCTATAGCGCAACGCTATAACATGGACGTGGACAGTTTGCGCCGTATCAACGGTTTGAAAACAAACGATATCCAAATCGGCCAGAAGCTAATTGTAGATCTTTAACAGGCACAATTCTTTTTCGTGCCTTACTTGCCGTAGCTTTGTTTCAAGGCCAATTACGATATGGATATGACCAAAACTTATTTTTCATTTACGCTGCTGCTGGTGCTATGGCTAGGCGGTTGCGCTCAAAAACCGGAAAAGAATCAAAAGATGGAATCAAAAACTACTGCAACTACATCGCCTGAAAACGTAGATACCATTACGCTTGGCGGCGGTTGCTATTGGTGCGTTGAAGCTATTTACCAACGCTTGGAAGGGGTGTTGAAAGTGGAGTCGGGGTTTAGCGGCGGCCATGTGAAAAACCCTGCATACCGCGAGGTTTGCACCGGCGAAACCGGTCACGCAGAAGTGGTGCAAATCACTTACGATAAAACCAAAACGTCGCTGGATGAAATTTTTAAAGTGTTCTTTACCGTTCACGACCCCACCACATTGAACCGGCAGGGCGATGATGTGGGTACGCAATACCGTTCGGCCATTTTTTACAGAAATGAAGAACAGAAGAAGGTTGCTGAAAGTGTGATTGCCGATTTGGAAAAGGCGCATGTGTACAGCGATAAAATAGTAACAGAAGTTACTCCGTTTTCCGTTTTTTATAAGGCTGAAGATTACCATCAGAACTATTTCAACGAGCACGGCAGTCAGCCATATTGCCAAATTGTGATCAGGCCGAAAGTGGAGAAGTTTGAAAAGGTTTTTAAGGAGCGGTTGAAAAAGTAGAGTGTCCCATTATTAATATATATTTGTTTTAACAGTAAACAATATGCAGCACTTACAAACTCCCGCAAACCCTGCTGTAAACACTTACGATCAGTGGTTTTCTGATTTTATAGCGAAGTTGAAAGTGAATCAACTTCAATTAGAAACAGGTACGGCAAGCGATGAAGTAAAAAATTTTTACGACTCGCTTATTAACGGCAATCTGGAGTCGGCTTTTAATAAGGCTGAAGAGGCACGTCAAGAGTATTTTGTTCTCAAAATCGTGGCTAGTTATATCAAAGAACTGAACGGTATGCTTCCATTAAAACTTGCCTTCGATTTCAACCAAAACGAAGTGCTGGTTTGGGCTGAGATTAAAGACAATGATGAAGAATTTGAAAAAAAACTACTGCTAACAGAAGCGAAAGTGAACGCTCAGTTTTATCCGGCCTTTACCATGAACAGCATGATTGTAGAAGAATCAGATCATGTGACTATCCCTAATCATTATAAATTACTGAAATCCTAAACCGTGCCTTCTTTTGAAGAACATGTGCATCAGGCAAGACGAAATCTTGACTTTTTGCAGCATATCAATTCGAAAATCAATGATTGTGATGATTGGCAAGTGACGGTCTGTTTCTATTCAGGCCTGCACTTGATTAATGCTCATATTGCAAAATTTGATCTTCAATATCGCAAGCATAAAGATGTGGAGCACGCCATTAATCCTTATAACATAACTTCTGTTTGTAAGCTTTCGGAAGATGTTTTCGTGGCGTATCAAAACCTTCAGGTTCTTTCACGCCGATCGAGATATTTAGTTAATGTAAGAAATGGACAAACCGATAATGCTAAAGCTCACCTTACGAATAGTAAGCATTTAAGTAAAGCTTTAAAGCATCTGGATGTACTTATGTCGTTTTTCTCAAAGGTTTATGGCGTACCATTTGAAAATGTAAGGATGAGTTGTATAGACTTCAAGCAGTCGCCTGAAGTGAAGTTTATTACCAAAATTTCTGCTCCGGCATTGTAATGTGACGTTCGAATTAGCCCGGGTCCTCATCTTTTTTTCCAAAGCCCGGAGCTGCACGCGTTGCAGTAGGGATGGGAGCGGGAAGTGCAGCCGTGGCGGAGCGAAGCGTAGCCAGGGCTGCACCGGAGCGCCAGCGGAGCCGCGTACAGCCCGGGCCGGAGCTTTAGCGGAGGCACTGCCATCAACAAAAATTAGCATCGTATAGCTGATTTTTGTCTGTCCTTTACACTATTCGCAGCGCTTTGGAGTTGTCTATTTGTAACATTGGGCGAATGCTTCAATTGCCGTTGTTTCACTTCGAATGAAAAAGCTGTTGATGTTGGTGCTTGGCGGTTGCGCCATGCTGAAAGGGGTTTGCGAAGAACCAGGTTTTCGCAACTGGAAAAACAATGAAGCCTGTGTGCAATGGGTGAATGAAACCTATTCGGCGCTGGGGCTGGAGCAACGCGTAGCGCAATTCTTTATGGTGGCTGCATACACCGATACACCGAACTTCAACATGCTGGAACTGGAGGCGCTGGCCAAGCAGGGAAAAATTGGAGGACTCATTTTTTTCAAAGGCCATCCCACGGCTCAGGCCTATTGGACCAATCGCATTCAGGCGGTTTCGAAGTTGCCGCTGATGATTGGCATTGATGGCGAATGGGGCCTGGCGATGCGTGTTGACTCTACGCCCGTATTTCCGCACCAGCTTACACTTGGCGCTATTTCTGATTCCTACCTGATTAGAGAAATGGGCCGCGAGATTGCGCGCGAATGCAACCGCATTGGCGTGAACGTGAACTTTGCACCTGATGTTGACATCAACAATAATCCGCAAAATCCGGTGATCAACGATCGTTCGTTTGGCGAGAATAAGATGTTGGTAGCGCTGAAGGGCATCGAGTACATGAACGGTTTGCAGGAAGGCGGTGTACTGGCGTGTGCCAAGCATTTTCCCGGCCATGGCGATACCGATAAAGATTCACACCTTACGTTGCCTACAATTACGAAGCCGCTGCTAAAGCTGGAAGACTTTGAACTGTATCCGTTCCGCGCGCTGATTGGCAATGGCGTAGGCTCGGTGATGGTGGCCCATTTGAATGTTCCGGCGCTTGACCCAACGGGAAAATTGCCCGCATCGCTTTCGGCAAAAATTATTCAGCAGAAACTTCAAAATGAAATGGGCTTTGACGGTCTGGTGTTTTCAGATGCTTTGAACATGAAGGCGGTGAGTGAGAACTACCCGCCCGGAGTGCTGGACAGCATTGCGTTTGCGGCCGGTAACGACATTCTAGTATTCTCAAAAAATTCGCAAAGCGGATTGCAGCGCATTGCCGGCGCGTGGGCCAACGGCAAGCTGGAAGAATCGTATATGGAAGAACGCGTGAAAAAGGTTTTGGCTTACAAATATCTGTTGGGTTTGAATGCATACACGCCTGTTGAAACCGAAGGTTTGTACGATTCGCTGAATACCGATTCGGCAAAGGCGCTGCGCGCATTGTTGTTTGAAAGGGCGATTACGGTGGCGGCTAACGGCGATTCGGTGTTACCAATTAAGAAACCTGCTGAGAAAAAAATAGCAACGCTTTCAATTGATTCGAAAACCATTTCAGAATTTCAGAATCACGTTCAGCGATTTGCCAACACCGATCGGTTTAATGCCCGCGATGAAAGCAGCGCCATTTTGAATCCGTTGCTGGATACGCTGGCCGCCTATTCGAGGGTGATTGTAGATGTTCACGGCATGAGCCGCATGAACAACCGCAATTACGGTTTAGCAGATGCATCAATCCAATTCATTAACGATCTTTCGAAACGAACGCAGGTAATTCTTGTGCTTTTCGGATCGCCGTATAGTTTGAAATATTTCGATTCGCTGCGAACAGTAGTAGTGGCGTATGAAGAAAATGAGGTAACGCAATTGGCGGCGGCCAATGTGATTTTTGGAGGTTTAGGAGCTTCGGGGAAATTGCCGGTTAGTGCCTCAAGCCGTTTTGCGGCGGGAACGGGAAGTGTGTATGAGGCGATACGATTGAAAATTGGTATGCCGGAAGAAGAAGGTATGAGCGCTGATGTTTTGCGCGAGATGGACGAGATTGCATTGAACGGAATTATTGGTCATGCCTTTCCGGGATGTCAAATTCTTGTGGCGAAAAACGGCAATGTGGTTTGGAACAAAAGTTATGGCAACAAAATCTATGAAAATTCTACTGATAAGGTGCAGCCTACCGATTTGTATGATTTGGCTTCGGTAACAAAAATTGCCGCCACTACTTTGGCGGTTATGAAGTTGTATGATGAAAAGCAAATTGACTTAAACAAAACCGTAGGTGATTATTTAACGCTTGACGACAGCGCCACTATCACCAGGTTAAAACTGGGTGATATTCTTACCCACCAGGCCGGTTTAAAAGCGTTCTATGAATTTTTTAGAAGAACGATTGATAGCAATTCCGTGAAGTATTACCGTACGCAGCCCGACGACACCTTCAAAATTAAAGTGGCTGATGATATGTATTTGCGCAGCGATTTCCGCGATAGTATGTGGTATATCATGGCGCACAGTCCGGTGAAACCCGATCCCGGGTATTTGTACAGCGACCTTGATTTTTACATTCTTCAGAAAGTGGTGGAATATGTGAGTCAGAAACCATTGGATGAATATGTGAGCAGCACATTTTATGAGCCGATGGGTTTATCGCGCATTGCTTACAAACCGTTGGAAAAATTCATGCGATATGAGATTGTGCCTACCGAGAACGATAAAATTTTCAGAAAGCAGTTGATACAAGGTTATGTGCACGATCCGGGAGCGGCAATGTATGGCGGTGTGGCGGGTCATGCCGGGTTGTTTTCCGATGCATTTGATTTGGCGCAATTGATGCAGTTGTTGTTGAATAAAGGCGTTTACAATGGGCAACGTTTTTTTTGTGAAGAAACGGTGGCGCTTTTCACGAAGCAATATTCTTCAAAGTCGAGAAGAGGTTTGGGTTTCGACAAGCCGGAGCCGGATCCGAAGAAATTGAGTCCGTGTTATGAAGGCATGCCGTTATCGTCGTTCGGCCATACGGGATTTACGGGCACCTGCGTTTGGGTAGATCCGGTAAACCAACTCACTTTTATTTTTCTTTCGAATCGCGTTTATCCTGATGCTGATAATGGAAAACTGGTGCGCATGAATGTTCGCAGCGAATTGCAGAAAACCATTTACCGAGCCATCAAAAAGTGAACAGGGTTAAGTTGTAAATAATAACTGAAATGGGATGCTCTACCAAATGGGCGCATGATTTTGGTTAGAAGGTTTTGAATTTGCAGGCTTGCTCTTTAATCTTGTATAAATTGAACAGTATAATTTATAGTCGGTTTTTTATAGTCCGGCTTTTTGTTTTTCTTCTTGCAGGTACTTCAAACCTTGCGATGGCGCAAGGTTGCGATTCGCTAGCTGCTGCAATTGATTCAACAGCTAAAAAGGGCACGCTTACTTTTACCGGGTATGCCGAGGCGTTTTATTGTTATGATTTTTCGCGAAGACATTCCGGCTACAGGCAGCCCTTTTTTTATTCTTACAATCGTTCTAACCAGGTAAACCTCAATTTGGCTTTGGCCAAATTGAATTACGAAGCTCGTAAATGGCATTTCAACTTTGCCGTAATGGCCGGAACTTATGCAGTTGAAAATTTTTCGGAAGAAGTGCTGCCGCTGCGGTTTTTGAACGAGGCCAATATTGGTGTAAAGCTTTCTTCGAAAAAAAATCTTTGGCTGGATGGTGGCGTATTTGTTTCGCATATTGGTTTTGAAAGCGCCATTGGCCGCGATTGTTGGACGCTCACTCGAAGTATATTGGCTGATAATTCCCCCTACATGGAAAGTGGATTGAAGCTTACCTATACTTCTAAAAACGAGAAATGGATAGTTGCCGGTTTGGTATTGAATGGCTGGCAGCGTATTTACCGTGCGAATGAAAATTATTTGCCGGCGTTTGGACATCAATTGGTGTTCCAGCCCATTTCAGGGTTGCTGCTTAACAGCAGTTCATTTGTGGGTTGGATGGGAAGCTATCGTTACAAGCAACTTCGATTATTTCATAATTTATTTTTGCAGTGGCAAGCCAATTCCTATTTCGGAATTACTGCCGGTTTCGACGTGGGGGCACAACAACAGCTAAAAAAGTATGCGGTTTGGTATTCACCGGTTTTAATTGCCCGCATTATTCCGTTTTCGAAGATGCGCATTGCATTTCGGGGGGAATATTATAGCGATAGCCAGATGGTGATAATCGCAGTAGGTGGCAAAAATGGTTTTGAAAGTTGGGGCTATTCGATGAATGTTGATTTTCAAATTCACCCGAAAATAGTGTGGCGTTTTGAGGGAAGAGGATTAAGCAGTGCGAGCAAAATTTATGAGCGGAACGGTAAGGCGGCAAACCACAACTTTTTTGTGACTTCGGCGCTGGCGTTAACTTTTTGATTTACCATAAATGCCACCACTTTTTGCGGTTGGCCATTTGCTGCCGCAGCATTTTTTCGGTATAAAATTCACCATCATCGCCCTGCACGCGGGCGTTCAGATGTTTTGCCATAGCACACATTTTGAGTAAAAATTCGTTATCGGGATTTTTTACTGTTACATTTCCTTCATTCCAGTCGATCCACGCCTGATTGCCTCCGTCTCTATTTTTCGAATAGGCTGTCCAAACCGTGAGTCCGTCTATTTCGCGTTTCAGAATTTTTCCATCTTCATTGGACCATTCTATAAAATTATCGAGCCGTAGTTCAGGATCGCTTTTTACAAAGTCTTTCCATTCTTTCATAGTTATTTCACTGCCGGTTTCATCGAACCAGCTTTGTTTTCGTGTGATATGCACCTGGTATCCCATAACTGTTTTCTTAAATTCTGAATAAAATTGCCAAAATGATACGGTGTTCCTGATGCACCAAATCGGGCCGCCACAGCGGATCTAAAGCGCTGGTGCTATAACCCGTTTGTGAGGTAACGCCACCTGGCCCTGCGAAGTATGGGATATTGGCATGGCGATAAACATATTCTAACCGGAAGGTGATGCTTTGGTTGGGCATATAGTCGATATTTCCGGAGCAATCCCAGCCAAAGAACTTATCACCCGGATTTGCGGAAAAAGGAAATGCCCCTTCGGTTTTAGTTGGATCGTTCGGATTGGGTAGCGGACTGGCCTGGCCGGTAGGATAAAGCACCAAATATCGTCCCGGATTGGTCATCACGCCGCCGCCTATGGTAATGGCGAGTTTGTTTTTCAGAAACCAGATCCGGTTATAGATCATTCCGCTTAGAAAATACTGGGCCGGGCCATGTGCGCTATCGCCTTTTGTAAAACCATTTACACCTCCGCCTTTTTCGAAACCAAAATCAAGTGTGGCTGAAAATGCCATTCTCGAAATGCCTTTTGATTTTGGTCTATCAAGATAACGCCACAGAAAACTGTTATCGCTGTGAAATCTTTTTCTGGCGGGAATTCCGGCTGCATCTGTTCCGTAGTAATCATTTGTAAGCAATTTGATATTGCTGTTGGGCATCCAGGTGATGTTGCCCCCAAAGCCTGGCATGCTGTTGAATTTGCCGTAACTCTGCCAGCCATTAATAATCCAAGGTTCTATCTTCAAAGTTTTCGTTGGAAAAATCTGTACCCGAAGTCCATTGAAAAACCAGGGGGTGTTATCGGAAGTAAATGACGCCTGATATTCCCAGTTCTCCGGTTGGTAGAACGAATTCAGGCCGATGTAGGACATAAACATTCCTGCGTCAATGTTGATGCCGTACAAGCGATTGATGTGATATCCGGCATAAGCTTCGCTAATGTAGCGATACACATTCGCCAGTTGGTACTGTCCGCGGTATGGACTGTAATCGTTGCGGGGCACAACCGTTGAACGGGTACCGAACTGCGTCATCACGCGCGCCCGGGCGCCTTTGTAATAAAAATCGCCACCGAAATGAACAGCCGAAAGTTCTACTTCATTATTGCGAGCCAAAGCCGTAGAACCCACTACTGTATTATCGTTGGGGTGATTGAACGAATACGTGTAGTTCACATCAATCAATAGACTGGGGGTGAAAAATTTCAGGTCTTTCCATATGTTCTTTTCGCGGCGATCGCTGCCGTTTTGCCAGGAAACGTCTATACCTTCAAAAGCTTCGCCCTTTTGGCTACTTTTCATAGCCGGCGGCTCCTCTTGTTCGGGTTTCATTTCTTTACGCAAACTATCCATCAGTTCACTGCGCAGTTGTTCAATAATGAGTTTTCTTTCAGCAGCAGAAAGCTGTTGCGCACCCGCAAATTTTACCGTAACGAAAAACGACAAAAGGAGTAGTAGCTTTTTCATATTCTAAAAATTAAATGCGGGTTAATTCAAGTTTTGGAGTGTGTTCATAAACCAGCGGAACCTGTTCGATTACCACATCGCTTTTATCGAGCCCAAAAGCTTTTTCATCACTTTGACCAAGACGCTTTAAAAAGAAATAGCCATTCAACAATACTTCATCGCGCACAGCGAATTCGTTTTCTACTGACAGGAACTTTTCAATTACTACGAATTTGAAGTCGGGTTCATTATTGTATTTAGAAGAACCATCAGGACGAATATGAAGGTTAAGTTCGCGGCGTTGAACCAAATCGCGAACAATTTTTTTGAAGAACAGTTCGGTACGCGGTTGTATGCGAAAGCCGATGTGCAGATTAACCTTGATTACTTTATCGTCTACAAGTTCTGAAACATCATAGGCCAACGTATAAGGATGTTCGGTGCGGTTGATATGCAGAAACCAGTACACATCGGCGCGCTTGGGGTTTTTCGAAAAAACAGATCGGATTATTTTTTCTTCGATTTCATGGCGGTTGTTCGCTTTGGTGAGATAGATGAGATGTGTTGAAAATTTCGGAATAACATCATCACCGCTCAATTCGCGAATTAATGGAACATACTTGCCAAGATCGGTAAAGCGCGTAAAGCGATTGTTGATTTTTCGCGCATAATACCAGGTGTACATCGTAAGGAAAATGAACAGTTCAAAAAACAGGAACATCCAGCGTTCTTTAATTTTTGCGGCATTGGCTACGAAAAAGGAAACTTCGATGGTGGCGAAAAGCAAAAGCAGTAACAGCACGCCCACTTTATTCCATTTTAATTTGTAAAGAAGAAAATAGGAAAGCAGTACGGTTGTCATCATCATGGCTACCGTAATGGAAAATCCATAGGCTGCTTCCATATGCGATGATTCGCGGAAATACAACACCATTAAAATGCAACCAAACCAAAGAATGTTATTCACGCTTGGAATATAGATCTGGCCTTTGCTTTCTGAAGGCTGCCGCACAGCAATGCGCGGCCAGAAGTTAAGGCTCATGGCTTCACTAATCAAGGTATAGCTACCGCTGATGAGCGCCTGAGAGGCAATAATGGTAGTTGCAGTTGCAATGGCGATTGCCGGCAACAAAAACCAATGTGGTATGATTTCGAAGAAAGGATTTCGGCCATTGAGCGAAGTGGTTTGCTGATGTTGAATCCAGGCGGCCTGTCCAAGATAGTTTATCACTAAACTCAGTTTCACAAATCCCCAGGTAATGCGGATGTTTTTCAACCCACAATGGCCCAGATCGGAATACAAAGCTTCGGCGCCGGTAGTGCAAAGAAATACCGCGCCTAACAACCAGAACCCGCCGGGATATTGTGTAAGCAGTTGGAAACCACAAATCGGATTTAATGCACGCAGCACTTCGGGATGCTGTGCGATTTGTGCGCCGCCAACAACTAAAAGCATGGAGAACCAGATGAACATTACCGGACCAAAAGTCTTTCCGATTACTTCGGTTCCGAATCGTTGAAAGAAAAACAATAGGGAAAGCAAGGTGATAATAATACCAACGGTGATAGTGTTGCCGGCAATTATGGTCGATTCCAACCCTTTCACCATTCCCAACCCTTCAATAGCCGAGGCTACGGAAATAGGAGGGGTAATGATGCCATCGGCAAGCAAGGCTGTTGCACCAAGTATAGTAGGAATGACCAGTTGCTTACTGTAACGCCGCACCAGGGCGTATAATGAAAACACACCACCTTCGCCATCATTATCGGCTTTCAGCGTAAGCCAGATATATTTTATGGTGGTTTGAAAAACTAACGTCCAGAAAATGCAGGAAACGCCGCCATACACCAGCAGTTCGCTTATAGGCCGCTCGCCAACCACGGCCTTCAGTGCATAAAGAGGGCTTGTTCCGATATCGCCGTAAATTATTCCTAATGCTACCAGCAGCGAGGCTGCAGTAACTTTGGTAGCCGTTTGCGTTTTTTGATTTGACATACATCCTTAGATGCTGCAAATGTGGCGGGAAGTGTGTTGGTGAATCATAAAAGTGTAGTGGTTTGGTATAAAGAAAATATAAAGACGCAGGGGAAGCGGCAAGACGCAAGACGCAAGACACAAGACACAAGACACAAGATGGAAGCAGTGAGTTGCGAGTAATGAGTTGCGAGCTGCGAGTTTTGAGCTATGAGTGGTGAGTCGTGCTACAATTACCATACCTACCATACCTACCACACCTACCACACCAGCCACACCTACTACACCCACCTATATCCAATACCGCTTTCGGTGAGCAGGTGTTTGGGTTGGTTGGGATAGTCTTCCAGTTTTTTTCGAAGTGCAGCAACAAACACGCGTAGATATTGAGTTTGATTTTGTGCACCTACGCCCCAAATTTCTTTCAGCAGAAATTGATGTGTAAGCACACGGCCTTCGTTTACCGCCATTAATTGCAATAATTGAAATTCGGTGGCGGTTAACTTTAAAAGAACGCCCGATTTTTTTACTGACCGCGCCTGAAGGTCAATTTCCAAATCGCTAAAATGCAACTGCGGTTGAAGGTTAGACGATAAATTGTGGCGTAATGCCGACCGGATCCGCGCCAGCAACTCGGCCGTTCGAAAGGGTTTGGTAAGGTAGTCGGTTGCGCCGTGGTCAAGAGCTGTTACAATGGCGTTTTCTGTATTTTCTACGGAAAGAATAATGATGGCGTGCTTGAACCAACTTCGTAATTCCACAAGCAATTGCTGTCCGTTTTTATCAGGAAGACCAAGGTCAAGCAGAATAAGATCAGGAGTGTGAGAGGCCGCCAGAGCGATTCCTTCTTTTGCGGTTGCCGCCTGAATCACTTTATATCCATTGCTTTCCAACGAAATTTCGAGCAACTTCTGAATTTGAGGTTCATCGTCGATCACCAGTATTACTCCATTACTCATTGTTCAAATGATTTAAATAGGTGGCTTCAGCAGGTATCCTAATCGTGAAATGCAAACCTCCGGTTGTTTTATTTTCAACCAGAACTGTTCCGCCATGAGCTTCCACAAATCCTTTTACAATCGAAAGACCCAGGCCACTTCCCCCGCTTTTGGTATGTGGCAAACGATAGAATTTTTCGAACAACAAAGGTAATTTATCGGGATCAACCCCGGCGCCTTCATCGGCAATGCAGAGTGTTAGCCATCCATTGGTATACTCGGCAGTTACGTTCACTCGGGTGCCTGCGGCCGTATATTGCAAGGCATTATGCAACAAGTTTTCCAGCACTTGTTCCATCAAACCGCTGTCTAGTTTTACCAGTGGTAAATTTTCCTGAGTATGAAAGCTGATGAATTGTGGCGCGGCGGTTTTTTGGATAACACCGTAAATCAAATCGTTTAAATCACACCAATCACTTTTCAACTGAAGCATGCCGCTTTCCAATCGGCTCATGTTCAATAAATTTTCCACTTGACGATTGAGGCGGTCGGCGGCATGTCCGATTTGAAACAATAATTCGTTCTGATTTTTAGGGCTCAGTTTTTCGCTGTCTTCCAAGATGGTATCAATAGCTCCGCGAATGGTGGCAACGGGCGTGCGCAATTCATGAGAAAGGGAATGAAGTAAAGTGTTGTACAACTGAATGGCTTTTTCTTTCTCTTCGCGGTCGCGCGATTTTTTTTCTTCCTGCCGTATTTTGAAAGTTAGCACGGCGTTCACCAATGCGATTATGAAATAGAGGGCAAACATCAGGGCATCATCGGCGCTGGAAATATGAAAAGTGAAAACCGGAGGGATGAAAAAATAATTCCACGACAACGCACTGAAAACAGCTGCAAGCAACACGGGAAGAATGTCGAACACCATGGCCAGCAGCGATACTTCTACCATCAGCACAAGTGCAACCGTTTTATATCCAATTAGCGCGCTGGTAAAGAAGCAGATCAAAGCGGTTATGCTTACCAGTGCCAACCCCAAAATATACTGCAATGGCCGGCTGGTGGTTCCTGTTTGGAAGCGGAACATATTCAATACAAAAACGGGATTAGCTGTTTGGTTCTGTTTTGGTAGTTGCTATACTGCTCGCCGAATTGTTCCTCAAGAACTTTTTCTTCAATTTCGATACGATACGAAAGCGCAAGCCACACAGCGGTAACTATTACAATGGTGCTCATCCAATTGTTCAGGCTAATTCCAAAACCGATGAAAGTAAGCAATGACGCGGTGTATGACGGATGCCGTACCATTTGATAGAAGCCATCGGTTTTTAATTGATGACCTTCGCGGATCGTAACATTTACCGTAAACATTTTACCTAAACTGCGGATGACCAAAAGCCGAAGGGTAATACCGGTAACCATTAAAGCAAGACCGATATAATTCACTACACTGCTATTGTAGAAAGGCAAAACGTAGCGCACCGAAACGTAAACTCCGGCAGTAATTGCTGCAACAATGATGATCCAGATTAATCCGAGTGATTGCTTGTCGGCACCTTGTTTGTCGGCTGCCGATGCCCGCATCAATCGGTTCAATGCGATTTCAGAAAAAAACCAGATGGCATATACGAATGCGAAAACGTTTGGCATATTGTAAAGATACGAATCATCGGGCGATAACAGCCTTATACTTTTCGATCCAGGCGTCTTCAGCACGGCGCATGGCGGCTTGTTCTTCTTCAGTTTTGTCGTGCATTCCCATCAGGTGCAATACCCCATGAAACATCACCCGCAGCATTTCATCTTCCATGAGTACGCGGTGTTTAGAAGCATTATCTTTTACTCGGTCTACACTAATATACACTTCAGCCATGGTGCGTTTGGGCGTTTCTTCCAATGGAAAAGTAATGATGTCAGTATAGTAATCGTGGCCTAAAAAATCGTTGTTGATCTTTAGCAGATAGGCATCGCTGCAGAAAATGTAATGCAGCGAAAGGTCCTTGCCGGTAACATCCGTAAATTCTTTAAGTATAAAGACTTTAAGTAATTCCTTTCTTTTCAATACGAATTTGACACGTACATTGAAAAAAGAAACTGGCATAAGGCTAGATTCTGAATTGCATTTCAACGGTAGAACCGTTGTTGGAAAACACCACCAGATCGGCCAGTTGCATCATCAGGAAAACGCCGCGGCCGCAAGGGCGGTCCAGGTTCTCAGGTGCTGTGGGATCAGGAAGACTGCCATGATTGAATCCGCGGCCTTGGTCTTTCACATAAAAAGTAACGGCTTTTCCGCGGCCATCGGGTACGCAGGAAATTTCCACTTCCTTGGCGGCATCGTTGTGATTGCCGTGGATGATAGCGTTGTTGGCGGCTTCGGTAACCGATATAAGTATGTTTCCAAAGGCGTCGTCGCCAATGTTATATTTATCGCGAAGGGTTTCTATGAATCCTTCAACCTGAGCGATATTGTGAGGGTCTGAGCTTATTTTCAGTGTTTCAGCGGCTTCCATGGTAACTTCAAATATATAATTCCTGCGGTTAAAAAAAAGGTGAAGGCGGTGAAAGCGATCCTTAATTTATGTTTTTAAAATACTTCTCTGCTAAGGTTTTATAATAAGGTTTTAGTGAAGGCGGAAGGGTTTTATACCAATCTACCTCAGCTTGTTTTTGCTTCAAATAGGCCTCGAGTGAAGGCGGCATTTTCCGCTCGGTTTCCTTGGCCGTGTTCGATTCGCGTTCCGGTTTTTCGCCGCGCTCTTTTTCAGCCTTTTCCGCTTCCAGCAAACGCACCATAATCTCCTGCTGGCGGCGGAGCATTTCGTTAGTTATACGCTTATTCACCAAATCGGTTTCGTTCTGCTCCATTTGTTGAATGGCCTTGCCTAAATCGCCCAGGCCCTGCTTGCCATCTTTGTTTTGCTGCTGATTAATGCGTTCCAGTTCGCGGCGCATAGCAGCTTGCTGCGCTGCCATTTCGGCAAATTCCTTACTCATGCCTTGTTGCCCGGGCTTTCCCTGTTGCCCGGCTTTATCGCCCATCTGTTTCATTTGCTCGCCCATTTGAGAAATTTTATCGCTCAACTGTTTTTGCATTTTTGAAAGATTCGGCATGCCATTGCCGGGCTTTTTGCAACTCTTACACATTTTGGGTGTGCCATCCTTAGGTTGACTTTGCGCCATTTGCTGTTGCATTTGCTCCTGCGTTTCACTTAGCATCAACGCCAAATTGTTGTAACCGGTCATCACATACTGCTGATTGCCGGCCGCGCGGAAGGTGTTGCGGTCCTCCAAATCCTGAATGCTCTTTCCTAAATATTTGTTTACATCATTAATTTGTGTGGTTACAAAACTTTTGATCTGGAAATTTCGTTTGGCAAGAGCCATCAGGCTGTCCTCCACCATACCCGAATTTTCCTTGATACGCTGCTGTTCTTTCATCAGCTCCAAATACTTTGGCGTATTGATGTTGGTGGCCTTGATGTTGTTCATCAGCTTTTCTTCATCAAACGAAAGCGTGAGAATGTTTTTCAATAACTGACGTAACAACTGCATGTCTTCCGCGCTTTCCTCCTGTTCCATGCTCTGCTTCATCTTCTGCATTTTGGAAGCGGCCTGGCGCATATTATCGGCGGCTGATTTTTGTTTTTTTGAAGCGTTCTGGTTTTTATTCTGCTGTAAGTTTTCTTGTGCACTTTCCTGATCCTTGCCGGCATTATCCATGTTCTGATCGGCGCCTTTCATATCCTCGCTATTCTTGGCATCGTCATTCATTTTCTTCAAATCTTCGGCCAGCTTTTGCGCCTCTTTCATGTCCTTGTTCAGTTGATCTTGCTTGTCTTTCAAGTCCTGCTGGGCTTTTTCGTTATTCTTATCGCCAGGCTTTTTATCGTTCAGCTTTTCTGTTGCCTTGGCCAGCTCTTCCTGTTTTTCGGCCAGCTTGTTGAGTTTATCAATGGCTTCCTGCGTTTTTTGATCGAATTCCAATTTTTTGAAAAGTTCCAGCATGCGGTCCAGCTCTTTTTCCATTTTTTCCTGGTTGGCCTTCATGTCATCTACCTTCTCTACCGCATCTTTTTTCTGCAACTCGTCCATCATCTTTTCGAGTTTGTCGAAAAGCTTCTTCATCTCATCATTCATGGTTTGGTTGAAAAGTTCTTCCAGTTGCTTCTGCTTTTCTTTCACGCTTTCGCTCAGATCCTTGAATTCGTTCTGTTTTTCATTGTTCTCCTGCATTTTGCTTTTGGTTTCTTCCAATTGCTTCTGCATCTCTTTTTGTTTGGCCATTAAATCGGCCAGATTTTTTTTGTCTTCCCAGGTCAGGTTTTTCTTGTCGAGCAACTTATCCTGCATTTCCTGAAGCTTGTCTTTCATCTGCCTGGCTTCCTTTACGCTTTGCTTCAGATCGTCCTTGATCTCATTGCTTTCTTTGGCTAAATTTTTTTCGATCTCATTTTGAGAAGGCATATCAAAGCGCATTAATTGGCTTTTGCTGCTCTTGCTGCCGTGAACGCCGTCGTTGTCCCACACTTCAAAAAAGTAAGTCATCTTATCGCCCGGACGAATACCCATTTCAGCATAATTCCAGAAGTAGCTGAAACGACAGGCCGCACCTCCTGCAAAGGGAACTTCCACACTTTTCATCGGCAAGGTGCGCTCCGAATCACCCTGAAGAATCTGATAATTGAAGGTGAGTCGTTTCAGGCCATAATCATCGCTAACATCGCCCAAATAGTAAAAGAACTTATCATTCAGCGAATCGCGCTTTTCTTCCACATTAATCACCGGATACTGATCGGGAATTACGCCTAATGAATAAAATACCGAATCGGCATTTTTCACCGCGCCATTCGACGCCTTGATGCCATAGGAGTTTCCGGTAAGAAAAGTTTTGGAAAAGCTGAACACTCCGTTGCCATTGGTTTTAGTGGCATAAATTGAATCGCCCAGCACAAAAGAAATAGCATCGGTGTGTTGTGCCTCAAAACGCCAGGTCAAATGGGTTCCGGCAGGAACAGAAAGATCGCCGGCATTGTGAATCACTTCATCCGGTTTGCCCGTATAGGCCGGATAATCAGCAGCTACTTCAAAACCCGACACTACCGGTTTTGGAATCACATCAATCGAATATTCTTTTGAGCGGAATCCATTAGCCGTGAAATGGAAGGAGGTGCTGTGTTGCAGATTTACAAAATCGTGCGAGAAATTATTTTTTGAAACTTCTTTCAATTTAAAAATCGCGCCATCGGCTTCTACAAAAATTTCAGCGGGCAACACCTCGCCGGTGGTGGTGGCCTCCAGCGTAAAGTTGTTGAATTGCAGGGTTTGAAGATTGCGGTTTTTGACCACAAATTGAAAGGGCGCTTGTTTCTCAAAGGTGGTGTCGTTATGATATAACCGCGAAGTGCCTTGTTTGATAATGTTAGGGGCAACCAGCGCAATGCCGATGAAAAGCAATAACGGCGGCGCCAAAAATTTTAAATACCTGCGGTTCTGGTTCAGGTCGATGGCGCTGGAGAAGGTGAATGGTTTCAGCTCAGTAATCTTTTGCGAAATACTGGCGTTCACCAGCGAATAATCGTCTAGCGTTTCCAGTTTTTTAAGTTGAAGAACGTTGAGCAGTTTATCTTTCACACCAGGAAAGTGTGTGCCGATAATGGTGGCCGCCTGTTCCTGCGAAATAATTTTGCCCAAACGGTAATAGTGTAGCAATGGACGCGCTACGTACAAGGCTACAAAGGCGATGGAGCTCAGCAGAAATCCGAAAAACAAAATCTTCCGAAGTATTCCCGGCAGATAGAGATAATATTCCAGCAAATTGATGGCCAGAAAGAAGGCCAGCACATAAATAGCCGCAAATATGCCGCCACGAATCAGTTGATTGGTGTAGTACTTGCGGGTAAACTGATCCAGCTTTTCGATCAGCGACTGATATTGCCTGGTTATTTCCATTTTGATGCTGCGCCTAAAGTAGCGAAAATTGAAACGCGTGGTTGTTAACGTTGGTGAAACTATAAGGCGCTGATGCCGCAAACCTTTTCGTAGTAAGCTTCATAGCGCGGCAGTATCTTGTTGATGTGGAATTCATTGGCCTGAGCGAATGCATTCTTTTTAAAAGTAGAAAGATGTTTATCGTCAAGAATATAGGCAGCATTCTTCGCCATGTCCTCCACATCGCCTACATCGCTTAAAAAACCGGTCTTTCCTGAAATATTGATCTCTGGCAAACCACCGGCGTTGGAGGAAATTACCGGAACTTCGCAGGCCATGGCTTCGAGCGCTGCCAATCCGAAACTTTCCTGCTCGCTGGGTAATACAAACAAATCGGCAACGGCCAGCACTTCCTCCACGGCATCTTGTTTTCCAAGAAAACGCACCTGATCGCAAATCTCCAGCGTACGGCACATACGCTCGCAGGAAGCGCGCTCCGGACCATCGCCAACCAACAGTAGTTTAGCGGGCATTTTTTTTAGCAAGAGATAGAACATCTTGATCACATCATCTACACGTTTCACCTGTCGGAAATTGGAAACGTGCATTACGATTTTCTCTCCCTGAGGCGCTATCGCTTTTTTGAAATGCTCTTTGTCGGTTTTTTTGAAACGATCGAAATCGATGAAATTGGGAATTACAGTAATGTCGCGGCGAAGTTGAAACGTATTCAGGGTGTCGTTTTTCAGATGTTCGGAAACGGAAGTAATACCATCGGAACTGTTAAGCGAATATTCTACCACCGGCCTGTAGCCCGGATCGCGGCCCACCAAAGTAATATCGGTACCGTGAAGTGTAGTGATATAGGGTACATCAATGCCTTGGTCGCGCAAAATCGATTTGGCCATCAGCGCGCTTGATGCATGAGGTATGGCGTAATGTACATGCAGCAGATCAAGCTTTTCAAATTTCACCACATCCACCATTTTGCTGGCCAGTGCCGATTCGTAAGGCTGATATTGGAACAACGGATAGTCTAATGCGGCCACTTCGTGGAAAAAGATATTTTCCTGAAAACGCTCCAAACGCACCGGTTCCTGATAGGTGATAAAATGAACCTGATGGCCCTTACGGGCTAGTGCCTTACCAAGTTCGGTGGCCACCACGCCGCTGCCACCATAAGTAGGGTAACAAACAATTCCGATTTTCATGCAACAGCGAATGTAGTATCTTCCAACCAAACCCATCTTACAATAGCAGTAAGACGTAATGCGCCGATTTCCAAATAATTGATACATTTCCAACATACCTTTTAAATGATGCAACAACTGGCGTTTCTTGATATAGCGGTGTTTATTGGTTACTTTCTGATAGTTGCCGGATATGGCTGGTATGTGTATCAGAAACGCCGCCATGCAGCCGCTTCTACCACTGAATATTTTCTGGCTGAGGGCTCGCTGAGCTGGTGGGCCATCGGTGCATCACTAATCGCTTCCAATATTTCGGCTGAACAATTTATTGGCATGAGCGGTGAGGGCTTCCGCATGGGTTTGGCGGTGGCCAGTTATGAGTGGATGGCTGCGGCTACGCTAATTATCGTAGCTGTTTTTTTTATGCCGGTGTATCTCGAGAATCGCATTTTTACCATGCCGCAGTTTTTATCAACGCGGTACAACTCAACTGTGGCGCTGATTATGGCCATATTCTGGTTGCTGTTGTATGTGGTGGTGAACCTTACCAGTATTTTGTTCTTAGGCGCTTTGGCCATCAGCAGTATTTCCGGAATCAACATACATGTATGCTCGTTATTGCTGGCGCTGTTTGCATTGGTAATTACCCTTGGCGGCATGCGGGTAATCGGCTTTACCGATGTAATTCAGGTTTTTTTCCTGATCCTCGGCGGATTGGCCACAACCTATCTGGCTTTGCTTCTAGTGGCACAGCAAAATGGTGAAAGCTCGTCGTGGCAAGGTTTTCAGTTGCTGTTACAACACTCACGCGATCACTTTCATCTGATCTTACCGCAAACTCACCCTAAGTTTTTAGACATGCCTGGCTTAACCGTTCTTTTAGGGGGAATGTGGGTAGCCAATTTCAGTTATTGGGGCTGTAACCAGTACATTACGCAACGCGCTTTGGGTGCCGATTTGCAAACGGCCCGCAGTGGTATTTTGTTTGCCGCATTTCTGAAACTGTTGATGCCGCTTATTGTAGTGTTGCCGGGCATTGCAGCCTATGCTTTGTATCAACACGGTAACTTTCATAACGAACTGCAAGACGCCTCGGGGATGGTGATGGGCGACAAAGCTTATCCGATGTTGCTCAACTTACTGCCTGCCGGTTTGAAGGGGTTAAGTTTTGCTGCACTTACAGCCGCCATTGTGGCCTCGCTTGCGGGTAAAGCCAACAGCATTGCCACCATTTTTACATTAGATATTTACAAAAAAATAGGGGATAAGCACGCCAATGAACGCACTCTGGTTCAGGTAGGTAAATGGACCGTTATCACCGCACTCACCATTGCTTTGGTTATTGCCCCTTATTTGGGCATTGAAAAAGGCGGATTGAAATACATACAGGAATATACCGGATTTGTAAGCCCCGGAATTTTTGCCATGTTTTTATTAGGACTATTTTGGAGGAGAGCCACTTCAGGAGCCGCGCTGTTTGCCACAATTGGCGGGTTTCTGTTTTCAGTATTTCTAAAGTTCCTTCCTCACTTTACCGATCTTTCATGGATGAGTCCGGCAGGATTTTCAAAGGCCGGTCAGAATGGGGTGTATGAGATACCCTTTTTAGATCGTATGGGCTTTGTATTCTTGTTTTGTGTAGCAGGCATGGTGCTGATCAGTGTATTTAAAAAGCAAGAGGAAAGCACTTCTTCCGGCATCAAAGTTAACGCCTCAATGTTTGGTGTTTCCAATGCTTTTCTTGTTGGAAGTTTGTTGATTGTGGGCATCCTTGTGGCGCTCTATTCGGTGTTTTGGTAAAGCACTTTTTACAAGAATGGAATAGTGGCAGATGCCGGGCGCTGTGCTGAAGGTTCTTAGGCCGCGAGAAGTCATAAAACGTTGGCCGTGCCTTCTTTTCGAGGTGATTACGAATTACGAATTACGAATGGCGTTGTTGCATGAAAATATCGTCTAAACATGATTTTTATTTTTGCGGATGCCGGGCTGTTCGCTGCAAGTCCTCAGCCGCGGCCTAATGTTTGTGATCCTTGAAATGCAGCATTGGCGCGGCTTGCGGGCTTTCCGCTACCATCCCTCATATCTTTGCTTTTGTTTGAAACGATACTATTTTCTTTGTAGAGCTTGAGAGAACCCGGTGTGACAATCACATTCAATCCCTTGTAAGTCGATAAGACTATACTCCGCGGTAGGTTTTAATCACATCGGGTCTCTTCTCCGGAGTCGCAACAGTACCCAAGTAACAGTTTTGATAACTGTATACGCTATAAGGATGAGAGATGACGACAGAGAAGATTTTTTCAGGCATATTTTTTAACCAAAAAGTACCTTTTATGTTAAAGTATTCTTTAGGCATCGATATTTCCATGAAGTATATCGATGTGTGTTTGGGCACTATTGACCAGCGCCAAGTTTTTAGTGTACTCCGCAACCATCGTTTTAATCAAAACGCCTCGGGATTTAAGGCTTTGGTAAACTGGATCGTGAAGTATCGTCGCGATGTGGAAATACCTCTGGTGATAACGATGGAAGCTACGGGCGTGTACCACGAAAACTGTGCGATGTATCTGCATGAAGCCGGTTATTCGGTTTCCGTGATGTTACCTACTCGCACAAAGGCTCATTTTCAATCCTCAGGCTATAAAAGCAAGACGGATAAGATTGATGCGGCTGGTCTGGCAAAAATGGGAGCAGAACAATGCTTGCCGGTTTGGCAACCCATGGATCCGTTCATATTGCGTTTACGCGCAAAAACCCGACGCCATGAAAGTTTGAACATGAAGAAGACGATTACCAACAATCAGATTCATGCGTTAAAGAACGCCATGCATACTGACAAAGAGGTTTTGGCGCAGTTAAAGAGCGAGCTAAACTTTTATAATAAGCAGATAAAGCAATTGGAGCAAGAGATAAAGCAATTGCTGAAAAGCAATCCTGATATTTATGAAAGAGCGTTGAAGGTAATGTCGATTAAAGGTGTCGGACTGCTTACCACCGCCGTGGTGTTGGCTGAAACCAATGCCTTCGCTCTTATTAAGAGCCGCGGCCAGTTATTAAAATATTGTGGCTATGAAATTATTCAGCACGATTCGGGTATGACCACAGGAAAATCGCATGTATCGAAAGCTGGAAACGCCCATGTAAGAAGAATTCTGCATATGCCAGCGTTATGTGTAGTCCGTTTTGGTGTGGCGCCATTTGCAAATCTATATGCTCGAACTTTTGACCGACACAAGGTAAAAATGAAGAGCTATGTGGCGGTTCAAAGGAAATTGTTGTTGTTGATGTTCGCTTTATGGACCAAAAACGAACTGTTTGATCCTCAATATAACCATGCCGAAATCATCCAAAAGGAAGAGAAAAAAAGTAGCCCCTTAACAAGAAGGGGCATACCCGAAGTCACCGTTTAACTTGTTAAACGGGCAGCGGAACGAAAATAAATATTTCGTTTGATTTGGATTTTAAGACAGTACCTACCGCGGTTTGCCAAAATATCAAGCCTTATTCATTTTGAACAACATACATAGGTCCTCTTAAATATTTCATCACCCTTTTATGCAATGCCTTTCCTTGGCTCCTGAATTATTCATGCAACAACGCCATTATGAATTACGAGAGGAGGTAAGCTTTTAAATCAAAACCCTAAGCCATCTCGTAATTCGTAATTTTTCATTCGTATTTTCTTGGTTGCGGCCTTGCGGGCTTTTCGCGCCGAACAGTACCGCGGCCAGCCAAAACAATTAGCCCCTTGTTTTGAGCAACCTCACCGGTAGTTTTAAGAATTAAACTTTCGCCTGCTCGTCGATCAGCCGTGCCGATTCGCGAAGCCGCTGTTCCACATCAATGAGTCGTGCCAGGCGTTTCAGCCGGGTTTGATGCTCCCGCACATACGGGTTTTCCTGATCCCAAACATAACCGGCCAGCACCGAACAAATTTGCTGGATCACATCGTGCTGTGTTTCTTTTGCAAAGAATACGGTTTGCAGCGAGCCATCATACCATCCCATCACATAAGTGCGGAACGTATCCACTCCTATCATAGCCACATCCTGATATTCTTTTTGCCAATCTACCTTTTCGCCTTGCAATTGTTTAACCACCAAATTGGCAGCAAGGTGCGATGAAACAGTAGCCAGGGTAACGCCGCTCGAAAAAATAGGATCTAAAAACTCAGTAACATTTCCGGTAAGTACATATCCATCACCATAGAATTTATCGATGGTGGTGCTCCAGCCCGCGATAGTGCGCGGCTCCCAAAGCATTTCGCTTTCGCCAAAGCGTTCTGCCAAATGCGGATCAGTGCTGATGAGCTGGCGAAGGTGTTCTTCAGGAGTTCCGTTAAAGCCCTCAAAAAATTCAGGGGAACCAACAAAGCCAACCGATGTAGTGCCATTGCTGAATGGAATACACCAGATCCAAACGCCCGGAGCGTGGTCAACAATCAGAATGCGGTTGGGTTCCACATAGTTCATACGGCGCGGATCCTTGATATGACTGAAAAGCGCCTTGCGCGGAGGCAAATGCGATGGCCGGTCCAGGTTGAACAGTTTCGGAATTACGCGACCATAACCCGAGGCATCCACGATAAAACGCGCTTCAATCTTTTTTTCATTTCCATTAGCATCCACAGTGGTAGTAATGGAATGCGTGCCATGAAAATCGATATGGGTAACAGTAGTTTTATATTCCAGCGGCACTCCCATCTTTTGAACTTCGTTGGCCAACGTCAAATCGAAATCAGCACGCGGCATTTGGAAGGTCCACGACCAGCCTTTTGTAAACTGGTCAGAAAAATTGAAGTCCATGATATCGCCCTTGGTATTCACGAATTTCGCTCCGAACTTTTCCTGAAAACCTTGCGCTTTTACCGCCTCCAGAAATCCTGCTGCTTCCAGCGCTTCCATACAGCGCGGCAGCAAACTTTCACCAATCACAAAACGTGGAAACTGTTCTTTTTCAACAATTTTTGTAGTGAAGCCGGCGCGGTTAATAATGGAAGCTGCAACAGTTCCGGAAGGACCGGCGCCAATAACCAAAACATCTACTTTTTCCGTGGTCATAATCCTGCGTTTTATTGCGCCGCAAATATACCACTTCTGAAATTACATAGATAGCCATGAGTAAGATCAGGCACAAAATCGCGCGGAAGCCGCAAGAGTTAAAAACTTAAAATGGTAAATTGTAAGTGTTTAAGGACCAAAGTAGTTTCTTCACGCCTCCACTACTGTTTACAATTTGATATTTTAAATTTTAGATAGTTTGATCTGCGGAATTGCAGCGGAAGATCCATCGCCTTTTACTTTTCTATTACTCGCCCTGCAGCCAAACAATACGGCTCATTTTATCGCCTTTATCGCGATCAATTTGCAGCGTCACCAGCACATTGTTTGCAGCATCATACGCAGAAGTGCTGAAAAAGCCCAGCGAATGACCGCCATTGTTTCCAAACACCAACTGCCTGTCGGGCAGCGGCTTGGCGCCTGGCGATACATCAAAGGCAAAGGCATCGCAATCGCCCACTCCTACAATTTTGGTCACCTTCCCATTCGGTGCAGAAGTGGCGTTTGATTGCACATCGTTCATCAACACATAGTTTTTATTCTTTCCATTCAGGAATGTTGCTGATTTGTATTGAAAGCCCATTACACAATACGTTGGGCGCACATCGCGATCGGCCATGTAAAGCGGTTCTACATAGAAATACGAATGTTCCTTAGGAACCAGCGATGAGGATTGCAGATGAAAATCTTTATCGTAGTACAACACCGCCAGATCTTTCAATACCGCACTTCGGCCGGCCATACCATAACCGCCGCCGCCCTGAGTAATTTGTTCCAATCCTTCCAGTAAAATGCAAAAGCTACCGTCGCGATTCACGATCAGATTTTCCGGCACGCCTCCAAAACTTTTTCTTTTTGAAAAATAATCGCGATAGGCCTGATTCACCTCCTCCAGATTGATATCGAAACTGTGCCCTGCCTCTTCTTTCGTTTTTGCGTTGAATGCGGCCAACAGCACATTATAGTGCATCACATTGGCCGCCATAAAATTGTTTTCGGTAGCGCCTTTGTTAAGTGTAAGTACCATTAACTGATCGGTAACCGGGTTGTATCTAATCAATCCGTGTTGGGTGAGCTTGTCGGTCTTATTCTTCAGATTGGTGAATAATTGTTCACCTCCTGCTTTTATCGTAGTAATAAAGGTTTGATTGTCTTTTCCTCCGGTTCGCGTGGTGTTGTAGCCCAGGTCAAGCACTTCTACTTGTTTATCGGCCACAACGGCAATGTCAAGCACATCAATAAATGCAAATTTATCGCCCGGCGTTTTTAATACCACTTTCGAAAGGGTTTTATGTGCCGAATTGAAGTGCATTATGGTTGTAGAAGATGATCCGTCACCATTCAAATAACCGAAAAGCGATACCGCATAGTTCTCGGAAAACGGATCTTTTTTAGCGATGTAAAACGGCATCATCAACCTATTGGCCTGCGTAAATGCCTGCATATCTTTCTTGGTCATTTGCGGTCCATCGGCAAGATCGTCCTGACTGATTACGCCTCCGGTAGCGCCATCAAGTACCATCCTTTTAAGCATCGGATAGCCTTGCATGAATCCGGTTATCATCGCCACAATGTCGTTGTTCACATTAAAACATGCCGTGAATTCATAGAACATTTTTCCGTGCAGATCAACTGGAATTTTCTTTTGAACCAACTGTTTGTGGTCAGGGCCATAAATAGTAATATCGAGAAAGGTGCCGGCTTGCTGTCTTCCGAAAATTGGCATACCTCCAAGTGCTGATGTAACAATGGCCGCATGAACGGTGTTGCCATTGGGGAGCACCAATAATTTCACATACCCGCCCTGTTGTTCCGGGAAGGATGAAGATGTGGCAATGGTTTTGAATTGGGCGAATGCCTCCAACTGTAGGGCTAACAAAAATAAAATGAACAGGTTACGCATGTGTAGTCATGTTTTACGCTAAAGTAATTTTCCTGTTTGTTAAAATGTAGTTGTCCTAAATTTTTAAGAAAAACAAGGCAAGGCGGCACTTTGAAAATCTTGAAGTATAACCGGCAGCCATCAGGCCAATGTGCTTAGCGCCCTTGCAACACCTCCAGAAACAAGGCCGAAAAATTATAGGCATCGCCGGGCCAACGCGCCGAAACATAGTTCCGATCTCGCAACGCAAAGCCGCGACTCATGTGTCCGGGTGCATCGCGGAATAGCGGTTGCGGACCTTTTTGAAATTGGCTTTCCTTCTCAAGTATCGACCGCACTTCCCGTTCAACCGTAAGGCCGGGATAGGTGAGATAGTAATCGCCCAGCCACAACCGGGTGAGCCTATAGGCCAGCAGTTCCTGTGCTTCCAACAAACAAGTAGTGTTGTAGCCGCGCAATACCGGTTTTTGAAAAGCATCCTTACTTCTTGCCGCCAAAACTACTCCATGGCATATAGCGCCCACGGGTTGCCGATTTTCGAAAAAGGCGGCTACCAGATTTTGCAAGGTTACAGATTCGAGATAGTCCTTTACCCCTTTATCATGGCCGCCCGGAAGCACTAAACCATCAAAATCTTCTGCTTGTAATTCAGCATAGGAAAGTGGCGCACGAAATGCTTGCTGCTGCTGCATTTCAGCGTATGCTTCTACTGCATCTTTGCGGGCCTGCAGCAAGCTTTTCCAAATGCCAAGGTCTTTTCCCAACAGCATTCGCTCGTCGGCTTTTCCTGTTTCGCCATGCGGCGTGGCAAATTGAACTTGAACATTTTTCGAATGCAACACTTTCCATGGTATGGCCACTTCAGTAGGGTCGAAACCATAAGCCGGCAGTGGGATCAATACCTTCTTCATGGTCTTCCATTTTCCTTTGAAACCACCTCATAAGCCGGCACGGTAATGCCATCCACCAGTTGCGCCTTTTCTTTAGGATTGAAGTACCAGATTCGTTCTGAATTTTGGCCCACAGGAATGGTAATTCTATACAATCCTTTCACCTTCCTGAATGTAGCAGGGCCGGTCATTTCGCGCTGTTGTAAATCGGTGTAGGCCGAATGGGTGAGCAACTCATGATCGTATTCGTTCATGTGCCGCAAATCGCAACTGGCCAGCAAAGGCGATTGCATCACGCACCATAACATAAAATGGCTGCGGTATTGCGTTTCGGTTAGTCCCTTAAACAGGCCATTAGCCGAAGTGGCCTTTCCCGTGCCATGGTTTCCCACCAAAAGCATATCGGGATCGTTCCAGTGGCCTGGTCCGCCATAATGCAATAGCTTACTGTTCCGCTTTACAATTTTGGTTACGCTCATTTGCCATGGCGTGCCGCCACTCCAGGTGTCGAAAATGTCGGGGGTGGTGCGCCAATAGCTGCCGCCGGTTTGGGCGGCCCACTTCCACGGGTGGCGGATGCCCCATTCGCAAACGCTGAAAACAATGGAACGGCCACAATGCTTTAAGGCATTACCCATGGCCGCATAGCGTTTTTTGGCGGCACTGCGACCCCATGGCGCAAAACAATAATCGTATTTCAAAAGGTCAATACCCCATTCTGCATAAGTTTTGGCATCAATTTCTTCATACGAAAAACCGCCGAAGCATTTTCCGCAGGTTTTGTTGCCGGCACAACTGTAAATGCCCAGTTTTAAACCCTTTGAATGAATATAATCGGCCAGATATCGCATGCCGTGCGGAAATTTCCTGGGGTCGGCCTTCGGGCGTCCATCAGCTTCTCGTTCTGCATCATGCCAAAAATCATCGATGTTAATATACTGATAACCCATGTCGCGCATCCCGGAATTCACCATGGCATCGGCCATTTCCATCAGCATTTTTTCATCAATATCTTTGGTGAAAACATTCCAGCTGTTCCATCCCATCACCGGCGTGTAGCAAAGGGTATCGCCAAAAACAAGCGTAAGGGTTTCTGTTGACTTTCCTGCAGGATTTTCGGCATGCACCACTACATCGTACCGTCCAGCAGGACCGGCCTTGCCTGTAATAATGCCCTTTTCAGCATCCAGCACCAATCCGTTTGGTAAATTATCGGCGGTAAAATGCATGGCACGCATACCGGTAACCGGAAGGGTGAACAGAAAATCGGTGTTTGGACGATTGCCAACCACCCTGGCGCCATGGAACATGGGCGCACCTTGATTTGAAAAGGGTTGTGCTTGTAAAAAACCAACAGAAACAGTTAAAAGAAAAAACAGAATTCTCATTCCTGCGAAATAAGAATTAAAAACAGATTTTAAGATTGTCATCTTTGAGGAATGGAACACATCGCACTTTTTGAAACCATTTTGTATGTAAATGATCAGGAAAAAAGCGCCTCGTTCTACGAAAAAATCTTTCGCCGTTCGCCATCGCTGCATGTACCCGGAATGACGGAGTTTCAAATTGCAGCAAACATAAAATTAGGCTTGATGCCGTCTTCAGGCATTGTAAAAATTTTAGATGGAAAGATTGAACATCCCGATAAAGCAGGGAGCGTGGCTCGTTGCGAACTTTATTTGTATGTTGCCGATGTAGATCTGGAGTTCCAAAATGCAATTGCCGCAGGAGCCCGAATCCTGAGCGAGGTGCAACCGCGGAACTGGGGCGATAAGGCCTGCTATTTTGCCGACCCGGATGGACACATTATTGCATTCGCACAAAGGCATGATTTATGATGCAACCCTATATCGCCGATATTGAAATTCATTTAAATTATTTGGTATGAAAAAGCTGGGAATTTTTGCGCTTCTACTCGTTCTTGTATCCTGCAAAAAAGAAAAGGCGCTTCCTCCTGAACGGCTGGTGTTCGGTCAGTTTTATGGTGAATGTGCCGGTGAACGATGCATTGAAATTTACAAAATTGAAAACAGGAAGTTGTTTGAAGACCGCAATGATCAATATCCGTCCTTTACGGCTTTCTATTCGGCAAATTACGACATGCTATCTACCGCACAATATGAAAGCGTGAAAAACTTAAAAAACATGTTTCCTATGGCGTTGCTGAACGAGAGCAGAACGGTGATTGGCGCGCCGGATGCCGGCGATTGGGGCGGCTATTATATTGAATATGAAAAAGGAGATATGCATCAATTTTGGCTGATTGATAAAATGCGAGGCAGTGTTCCTTCGGCATATCATCCCTTTCTCGATAGTGTGGAGGCGAAGATCTTATTGCTGAAGTAGCTAATCGCCACAATCGCAGCTTCGCGATTCGGTGTTGTTGTACGATTTCAGTTTTACGGCACCCTTCAACATACTTCTATCCGTCATCATGATTACCGGCTTTTTTGTTACCAAATCGAATTTAATTATCCGCATATCATCGCCATCGGAATTGAAACTGAGGTCTTCACAAAAATACTCGCCATTCTTAAAAAACCAGTCGCTTGGAGCCACATCTACCTCGCCGGAGTAGAGGGTTTCATGCGAATCCAGATCCTGAACAGTAAGGCCCGCTGCCGAAGAGTCGGCATTCGAAAACAGATATTTTTTTTCGCGGGAAATGTATAATACGCCGCCCGGCCGCGAAATTATGGTGCCCGAAGTATCGATAATCAGCACGCGGCCGCTGTTATCGCCATACTTGGTAATTAAAAAATAATCGCGGCGGGGTTGTTGCTCGGGTAAGAAGAATCCGGTACAACCGCCATTCGATTCCATATTCGGAAAAGTTTGCTGGCCGGTAATCGAATTTCCTTTATACACCGTAATCCATCCACGGCAGTTAAAGCCTCCGGCAACAGAATCGGTTCGCTTTACCTGAATAATGGAAACGCCCAGATTTCGAAAACGGAAGGAGTCGATTTTTGATAAATAGCGAGCCGCAGGATAGTCGGTTTGTTCAAACGGCTTCACCTTAGTTTGCGCTGCGGCTGAAACACCCAGCACCAAAAAGCTGACGAACAGAATTACATAACGCATTTTCGAAAGTACGGCTTTTGCGAGGAAGCCTTTTGTGAAAAAACGTTTGAAGATGATATTTTAAGAAAAAAGGTAAACCATCAAAATCAACAGCACTGCAGCAATGCCAACTCCCGTAAGCAATAAGATCAGCGAATGGTTGCTGAGTTGCGGAGTCTGTTCCAGATCGTGTTCGGTAATTTTGCCATTTTCTTTTAAAATTTCAGTGGCACGGGCTATATCGCTTTGATGCACTATCAGCCGGGCGCCGCCACTGGCGCGCGAAAGAAAGGCGTTCGACTGCGATAACAACTCGTTTTCGATATGATGTTCAATGCCTTCATCTTCCAAACGGCTGGCAATTACCGAAAGTTCTGCAGGATGATTGGCGGTAAGTATGGTAACAAATTCATTCATAGCTGCGGTTTATTTCTACCAATATATCACTTTTTAAATACTGGTAGAAAGACCTACAACCTTTGGAGCGTCTAACTTTCGAGATCTGAAATTATTCCCTGCCCCAATCGCTGCCCCGCTGCGACGGAGGAATATGCGCTCTCAGTTTTTTGAAAAGATAATAACCATCGAAAAAACCGGTTGCCGAATCGGTACGTTTTCCTTTGGGGTCGAAAAATAAAATAGTGGGAAGTTGTTCCACATTAAACAATGATTTATTGAGTTGGGCGTCGTTGAGGTCGTCTAAATCAATTCGGTAAAGCAAATAACTGTTCTTAAGAATTGCTGAAATTTTGGGCTGCGGAAAAACTTCGTTGATCAACCGATGGCAAGGGGCACACCAGGGTGCGGTGAAAAAAACAAGGTAAGGCTTGTTCTCAAAAGCTGCTCTTTGCAGGAATGCGTTGAAATTTCCTTCATAAAAAAACAAGCTGTCGGAGGGTTTGGTTTGCTGCGCATTTGCGGCAAAAGGGGGTAGCAAACAAAAAAAGCATGCCGCAAAAAATAAGTTTCTGCCTTTAAACTGCTTTTGCAAAATCAGTATTTTTCATTGTAGAAAATAATTTTGTTCGCTTACCTTTACAAACATAACGAATGAACATGATAAAAATTTACAGAGCACTAACGGTACTTCTTTTGTGTGCATCGCTTCCAACGATGGCGCAGGTAGCTACCAATTACAGTTTTAGCCAGTACAGCGGAACGTACACACCCATTACACCCACTTCGGTTCTTTTTTCAGGAACGTTTGATGATGATGACCCGGCAACAGTAAGCATTCCGGCGTTTACGTATGATGGCAACACGTACACTGAAATATTCGTGGATCCGAACGGATTTGTCGGTTTGGGCGGTTCGGCCTGGTTTGGCGGAAGTAGTTATTATCCGATTTCGGATGGTGCGGCATCCCTTGGCGTTTCAGGTATTCTGTCGCCATTCGGCCGCGATTTGGAAAATGCCGATGTGGGCTCACCGGAAATTGGATATGCTCAGGTGGGCAACGAAATTGTGGTACAGTGGAAAGATGTGCATCGCTATCGTTCAGGTACCAATACTGAAGTGTTCAGTTTTCAGGTTCGTTTAAACACCGTAACCGGCACCATTGATTTTGTTTATGATGCCGTATCGGGAACTTCTACCGCCACCGGAACTCCGGAAGTTGGCATCGAGGGGCCCGACAACACTTTTGCCACCAACGTAAATAACCGTTTTGTAGATGTAGGTGGCGATTGGGCCGCTTCGCAACCCGGAGTAGATGAATTCAGCAGTATGCAGTTTAACCCGCCTACACCGGCTGCCGGTCAAGTTTATGAATGGACTTTAGCGGCGCCATGCGCAGGAACGCCAACCTTAGGCAGCGCCACCGCTTCTGTAGCCTCTGTTTGTTCAGGAACTACTTTCAATTTAAATGTGAGCAGTCTTCCTACCGGTTCCGGAATTTCCTATCAGTGGCAAACTTCTTCTGATAGTATCACTTTTGTGAGTATCGGAGGCGCCACCACCAGTTCCTTTAATATGTCGCAAAGCGCCGATGCCTTTTATCGCCTTATCGCAACGTGCACGGCCAGCGGCGAAAGCGATACTTCTACCGTAGTACATGTGGCGCTGAATCCTGCCACACTTTGCTACTGCGTTACCGATATTGGCGGCGATTGCGGCGATAATATTATTGCTAATGTAGAAATCGTTGGAACTACACTCAATAGCGCTTCTACTTGTGTTACCACCCCAAATTTTGACTCGTACCAGGATTTCCCAGCTTCAGGAACCACCACCGCTACATTGTATCAAAACCAAACCTATGTGTTCAATATCACCATGGATGGAACGGATAATGATATTGTATCACTTTGGATCGACTATAACCAAAACGGTGTTTTTGAAGCTTCGGAATGGACTCAGGTGGGCACCAATCTGGCTCCCGGTCTTACTTCGATCAGCATTACCATTCCGAATACAGCGCTTACCGGTACAACAAAAATGCGCATCCGTTCGCGTTCAGCCGGCAATCCAAACGGTTCCGGTGATGCTTGTTCTTTGTTTTTCTCTGGTGAAACTGAAGATTATACTATCACCATCGCTACTTTGCCTACTTGTACCAATCCGCCAAGTGGAGGCACTATCAGCGGTCCGTCAACAGTATGTCCAAACACCTCAGCGCGTTTGCTGATCAGCGGTCAAACGTTGGGTACGCAATTGCAGTGGCAGTCTTCAACCGATAATATCACCTTCAGCGATATTGCCGCTGCTACCAATCCTATTCTGAACACACCGGGCATAGCCGGAACTACGTATTTCCGCGCTCGCGTTATTTGCGCCGATACTGCTTATTCCAACGTTCTTACTATCAATACCGCCCTGCCGGTAGCAGGAACCATCTCCGGTCCATCTGCAGCGCAAGCCAACACATTAGGTACTTTTGTGCTGAATGGAAGTACGGCTGATACCATTCGCTGGCAATTTGCCACTAACCCTGCAGGACCGTACACTAACCTGGGTCCAAACGATGACAGCCTGGTGGTTTCGCTCGATCTTGCTGATACGGTTTACATTCGCGCCCTGGTAATGAATGTTGGCGGTTGTAAAGATTCTACGGCACCGCATCAAATTATCATTACCCTTCATGGAAATGATGTGTGCGATGCTATTCCGCTGAATTTGGGCGCCAATGGGCCATTCATCAATACGGCAGCAACCACCCAAAGTGGCGAAGTAGTTCCTCCGGGTTCTGGTTGCCAAACCAACAATTCGTGGTGCAATACCAATCTCAATTTCTCGATGTGGTTTAGTTTTGTGGCTCCGGCTTCAGGAAGGGTGACTATCCAATCGCCTGATTTCGATACGCAATTGGCACTTTGGAAAGCCGCAGCCTGCGATTCGCTGTTAAGTGCTTCCGGAGCAACACTTGTAGCCGCTAACGATGATGATACTGCTTATGCTACGCATGGCGGTGTTCAATATTCTTCCTTTGTTACGGCCACATGTCTGAATCCAGGAGAAACCTATTTCGTTCAATTGGATGCCTACTCCACTTCAAGTGGCGATACTACCCGTATCATCTTAACCGATATGGGTGCTACCAGTTCTGCTTTCAGCGGGTTGGATAGTGTTTATTGTGAAGGCAGTGCTCCGGTAACTTTAGTTCCTGTTCAGGCAGGAGGAACATTTAGCGGTACCGGCGTAAGCGGAGCCGTATTCAATCCTGTTACTGCAGGTGTTGGTACGTTTCAAATAAAATACAAAGTGAGCGCTTGTGATTCTACGGTCAAAACCGTAAAAGTGGTTTCAAATCCGGTTATTGGCGCTACACCAGTTATTACCAATGTACTTTGCTATGGCAACAGTACCGGTGCCATTGATGTAACCATTACCGGAGGCACCGCTCCGTTTTCAGCTTACTGGAGCAATGGATTCGGCACTGTTGACCTCATCAATATGCCGGCAGGAACGTATTCTGATTCTATCGTTGACTTTTACGGCTGCCATGCCGTAGCCGGACCTTTCCAGATAACACAACCGGCTTCAGCGCTTAGCGCCGTAATTGACAGTACGCATCATGTGGACTGCTTCGGTAACGGAAACGGAAGTGTAGCCGTTACCATATCTGGAGGAACATCAGGATATACCTCGATGTGGAGTAACGGATCTTCTAATGAAGACCTCAGCAGTGTTGGCGGTGGGGTTTATACTGATACCATCACCGATGCCAATGGTTGTATGGTGGCGCTATCTGCAACCGTAACCGAGCCTTCTGCTCCGCTTACTGCCACGTTGGATTCCGTTCATAATGTAAATTGTAATGGTGCATCAACCGGCGCTATTTATGTAACCGTTGCCGGTGGAACAGCTCCATATCAGTACAACTGGAGTTCCGGAGCTTCAACATCCGATCTGCTTAACGTACCGGCAGGATCTTATACCGGAACGGTAACCGACCTGAACGGATGCACCTTCTCCACACCTGTCGCCATTCCGGTTGTTGAAAATCCTGCGATTGCGATTACTGTGGATAGCGTAAAAAATATCGCCTGCAATGGCCAGCTCACGGGATCCGTTTACGTTTCTGTAACAGGTGGCGTAGGCAGTTATTCTTACCTCTGGAGCAATAATGCCACTACACAAGACCTGGTGAATGTTGCAGCAGGCACGTATACCTTGGGCGTTACTGACAGCCTGGGTTGCAGTAAAGCATCAAGCCCGCAAACAATAACGCAATTTGCTGCCCTGGTTGGAACAATCGATAGCGTTGTGAACATAAAATGCCATGGCCAGAACAATGGTGGTATCTACTTGCATGTTAGCGGAGGCGCCGGTTCTTATACTTATCTGTGGTCAAATGGTGTGAATACGTTAAACAACACTAATCTTCCGGCAGGAACATATACCGGCACCATCACTGATGCCAATGGCTGTACCTACTCTCCCGCTCAAAGTCTTACCATCAGCGAACCGTCTTCTATCACAGTTACCTCAGTGGTGAACAATGAAGTGCAGAACGGCGCTAAGGGAGCCATCAACATTTCGGTAAACGGCGGCATCACACCTTATACCTTTAACTGGGGTGGCGGTATTACTACCGAAGACCGCACCGGTTTGGATGCCGGGGTTTACACCGTTACCGTAAGCGATAAGAACGGTTGCACGGCTACCCATACCGATACCGTGAAACTGATTGTTACCGGCATTGAAGAAACAGAAGGCCTGTCGCTTTACGAAGTTTACCCAAATCCGGTGACTTCAAAATTGTTTGTAAAGGCAACATTGGCCATTGCCGGCGATGTGAATGTGCAGCTTACCGATATGGAAGGCCGCCTGATTGCCGTTCAAAACGCGGCTAATGTGAGCGAACAAACGTTCGAATTCAACATGACCAATACACCGGAAGGCATCTACCTGTTGCGATTGAGCACAGGCAGCCGTACGGTTACCAAGCGGATTTCTGTGGTGAAATAATTACTTCAGCTTACATGAAAAAGCGCCTCGAAAGGGGCGCTTTTTTTATGCCGGAAACATTCAAATTTCCACTTTACAAATCCGATGCAAGGGTGGGTGAAAATCAATTTTTGAAATCTTCCTTTCAAGCATTCTATTTTTCTATCTTACGGCTTTCAAATGAAAGGTATTATGAATACGTATAAAATGAACAAAGCGATCGCGGGATATCATCTGCTAATGATTCTTTCGGCCGTTGACCGCAAGTTCAGTGCTGCAGAAGATGCCGTGATTGCCGATTATATCGCACAGAATTTTCCCATACATGTACCACTCGACCGCGAACTGGAAGTGATTAGCCGGTTGAATGAAGACGACTATATGCTTCATTTTCAAAAGGCGATGGATGACTTCTATGAAGATAGCACTGAAAAGGAGCGTATGGAGCTGATTGATTTCGCCATACAACTCACCAAAGCCACCAAGCCGATAACCAAAGAGGAAAATCAATTCCTCAGCGAATTGTATAACGAATGGACCGAAACGGTGGAGTAACGCTTACGCATTTTTGTTGGTGCGCAGCACTTAGCCTGGCCATGCTGATCAGCATGCCGGCTTTGGCGCAGCAGAATAAAGTTGTGCGTAATTATAGCAGCACTGATATTTATATTCCATTAAAAGGCCGCGAAGAAGTAAAGCTTGAACCGCTGCCCGACACGCTTAAAACCCATAAAGAATACCGATTCAAGATCCGGTTCAGCGAAAAATACAAGTTCTCGGAATTGTTGTTCGATAAAGGAATTGCCGTTCGCACCGATTCGGTGCTGCGCGTTGTGCCAAGTACGCGAATGGCCTATGGGTACGATACATCAACGCTTCGCATCATCGGCTTTTCAAACAATTCAAGAATATTATTGTATCACTACTTTTTTGTGGAAGCGGAACAGAAATCGTTCCCGGTAATTGTTCCAAAAGCAGTAATGAACATCACCCTAAACAACCTCGCTCTGGAACGCGGCGAAAAATACAAACGCGATAATTTTACAGAATCTTCCGTATTCCATTTTGCAGAAAACGATTCGTACGACGAAGACAACATCATCACCGGAATTACGGTTTCGCTGGTAAACCCTGCGGGAAACAAGAACATGTACGTGAAAGCCGAACGCCCCTCCAAAGAAATGATGCGCGAGATTCACAACGCCCGCCCCGGTACCGTTTGTTACATCCGCCTGGATGTGCGCAACGGGAAAAAGAACAAAAGTGTTTGGACGCGTTTTACGCTGGTGTAGGTGTATTAGTGTGGTAGGTATGGTAGGTGTGGTAGGTATGGTGGGTGTGGTAAGTGTAGTAGGTGCGGTAGCCCTCGCAGCTCGCCGCTCGTGGCTCACAACTCAGAGCTCACAACTCACAACTCACAACTTGCAACTTGCAACTTGCGTCTTGTGTCTTGCCTCTTGCCTCTTGCGTCTTTTTGCCGCTCCTGCTATTTCATATTGTGAAAAACCTGCTGCACGTCTTCATCTTCTTCCAAACGTTCAATCAGTTTAATCACATCTTCTGCCTCGGCATCGCTCAACTCTTTAAAGAAATCAGGAACTTTCTCGTAACCCGACTCTGTCACTTCAATGCCTTTTTCTTCCAGTGCTTTCGACAAATTTCCAAAGTCGGTAAATTCAGCATAAGCCGTCAAAACGCCTTCGTCATCCTGAATTTCAGTAAGTCCATTATCGATCAGTTCCAGCTCCAATTCTTCCACATTCATGGCTCCTTTCGCAAATTTGAAGAACGCCAGTTTCTTGAACATATACTCTACGGCTCCGGAAGTTCCCATGGTTCCTCCGGTCTTATTGAAATGAACGCGAAGATTCGCAACGGTTCGTGTAGGATTATCGGTGGCGGTATCAACCACAATGGCTACGCCATGCGGACCATAACCTTCATAAGTTACCTCATCATAATTAGCCGTATCTTTTGAAACGGCGCGCTTAATAGCGTTGTCTACACGATCTTTAGGCATGTTTACCGCTTTGGCGTTGTTGATGCATGCCCGCAACCGCGCATTGGTGTCAGGATCTCCTCCGCCGGCCTTAACGGCAATGGCAATATCTTTTCCGATTCGTGTAAACGCTTTGGCCATAGCGCCCCAGCGCTTCATCTTTCTTTCTTTACGATATTCAAACGCGCGACCCATACTGTAATTTTGCAGCGAATTAAAGAAGATTTAGCAAATAGGCATCCGCAGGAAAATGGGAGAAGTTGTATCTCCGTTCCCTTGAATCCTGCGCTTCTAACCCTTCGGTTTTAATGGTTCATTCCCTAAAAATCGATGTGCGTAATTTGGTTGGTGGCTAGTTTACGGCCGTTGGCATCGTAAACTTCTGTTTTGGCAATAACGCCTAGTGATGGCACAAACCATTCTAATGTAATTGCGGCCTTTATTCCATCCGGTGTACCGCCCAGGGCTTTGTTTACCCGCTTTTCAACTTTGGTACGCTGATAGTTGGCCAGTGCGTTGATGAATGACGATTTGCTGCCGGGCTTCAATTCTTCTTTGGTCAATACTTCATTGTGAATAATAAAGGCTTTGTAAACCACGCTGTCAATTATCAGGTCTTCCGCTTCAATCACCTGACGATTGGCGTATTTCACTGTAGTAAAACTTTGTATATCAAGATTGGTGGTCGATTTGGTTTGAACGATCCACGTATCGCCATAAAAATCCTTCACAAAGTGATTAGCATATACCGGAATCTCAAAATAGAACGGACTTCTGAAAGTTAAGTTCTGAAAATCAGGAAGCGTATCACCAACTTTCAACTGCAAAGGAATTTTTTTGTACCCATAAATATTGGTCACCAAGCTTGATCCCGTTGGAAGCGACACTGTAGCAGTATCGCGGTCTTTCTCGGGTGCAATTGTAAGCACGCCATTTGTGCAAAATTCACGAGTAACTACGGTTTTTCCCCACTGTGTTTTTCCCAGTTGAAACAACCGCGTATCGCCATCGTCGGTAACATCCAAAACCTGAATGCTGAATCGGCCATAGTTGGGCTTTAAGGTGCCGTTGTTCACTTTCATCGTAAACTCAGCATCTTCAGCTTCTTGTTCTTTCTTGCTTTTTTTAAAATAATCGAGCCCATGAATTTGCGGTGGTGCGCTTTCCTGCTGAAAAGTAAGACTGCTGCCCTTTTTCAAACGAAAATCGCTGCAACTTTGGGCAGAAATGTTCCCTAAAAACATCAGCGCAAAAAAAGTGGTAATCAACTGCGTTTTCATGTGCTTACAATAAGGTTCTTAAATCAGCTTCATACGGAGCAATCACTAAGTTAAGTTAGATGGCTCAATTGCTTACCGCAAAAATACCAGATTGAAAAAGTAAGCTTTTAATTGGTAAGAATCCGTCAAGATTTGGAAGGATAAAATCATTTAGGCTAAGTGATTCTTACTTAAAATGGGATGCCGAAATGGATGTGGTGCGGGAGTTTTGAATTATCTTGATACCGGCGCCTTCAGTAAACGGATACCGTACTTCCAAAGAAAAATGGTGGGAATCAAAAACAAGAAAAAGCCGATAATTTGCCCTGCAGCATAACCCATCTGACGGGCTTCTCCAAATGCTGAAAGGGCTTTTAAAATATGATGAATAACAACGGGCAATTGTTTCAGCAACGCCAAACTTAGTAACAGCGCCAGAAGCAGACAGACCACACCACCAATCTTTCTAAACATAAAAATAGTTTATATGAAAAACGAAGGGAGTAAATAAGTGCCAACAACACATTCTATATTTCCCCATTTCGAAATTTAATCAAGTTTCCGCCAATCGTTTTCAGGAAAGCAACCCTTGTAAATTATTCTTTTCCTAGCTCTCCTGATCGAAATAAATCTTGTAGTACTTTCTTCCATCTTTCTCCACCCCTTGCTCAATCAGTTCGCGGTTGCCATGTATGTAAATGTGAAAATTCTTATCCAGCTTCAATACACTTTTGAAAACCCGGGCCTGCTTTTTAACTGCTAAAGCAGAAATATCAAAACTATCCTTCAATTCAATATCGTGATCTGTACGGTATTGATGGTCGAAATTTTGAAACGATTTAATGATGGTAGCATCCTGCAACACCTGTTGTTCAAATTCGGATTTATCGAAAGTATCGTGCGCTTTAAAATAAGCCACCGACCGGTTCAGCAAATCGATTTTATCAGCCTTCGACACTTCAAAATCTTCATCTAATTGTTGGGTAACAAAGTTTTTTGTGATGGCTAAAAATTGATGGGTTTGGTGAAATTCGTTAGCAATAGGTCGCAGCTTTAAAAAATCATCCTTCCAGTATTGCGCCTCTGATGATTTGCTGGAGTTGTCAATAGTAAGCACTTTAAATCCCGTTTCCGGCTGCGTATTGAAGATGAGGCAACCTTTATCAACGCTTTTGATCTCAAACCCCATTTCATGATCAATGTCGTATTTTCCCCTTCGGTTCTTCATCTTCAAAAAAGGAACATTTGTTTCTGATTTGTACAAACCGAGCGCATCCACTTTTTTGTTGTCCAGCATCACCTCGGTAAGATAAACCACGTTCAGCTCGCCACTTTTGATTTTGGGGTGCGCTGTGTATTCATAAAGCATTTTGGCTAACCTTTTCGAATCATTAATAAAGTCGGAATGATCGTTAAAGATGCGCGTTACCAGCGTGAACACCTCGTTCATATCCAGCTTTACAGCATGTGTGAAAGCGTAAAATAATTCCTCCCGCAAAGGCGACAAAAAGTATTGCAACAGAAAAGTTTCTGTTTCGGGCGGAAAGGCCGAAAGTTCATCGCTCAGGTGAATGCCTTCGTCATTTACTTTATTGCCTACATGGTGCGTAATCAGTTCCTGAATTCGGGCCCGTGAAAAATCTAATGCTGTCATGAATCGGTAAAGCCGGCTGCTTTATTTGATAAAAATGAAATTCATAAATGCTCTTTATTTTCTGAAACTCCAATTAAGGACGAAAGCTATGAGCTATGAGGCGCGAGCTACGAGCCGCGAGTTCACTCACCACACCCACCACACCCACCACACCTACCACACCTACCACACCTACCACACCCTTCACCTTGCTTTTCTCCGCTTTTTAAGCTATATTCGCAACCCCTTTCACAAAAAGGATTTTTATACTAACAAAACCCGTGAACTCCGGACGGGAATAAACAACAACGGAGGAAACTCACATGAGTGAATCAACCGGTGCGGTTAGCACCTCTGCACACGACGATTTCGACTGGTCAGTAGACAAACGAAACGTTATTCATTACAACGAAAGCGATCGCAAAAAGTACGATGCCATGTACGGCGGTACGCTCAAAACCCTTGAAGACAACGAGATCGTGAAAGGTCAGGTAGTGGCCATCACGGATACTGACGTGGTTTTTAATATCGGTTTCAAATCTGATGGTCTGGTGCCTATCTCCGAATTCCGCGGCGATCAGGAAGAAATCAGCATCGGCGATGTTTACGACGTTTACGTAGTAAGCAAAGAAGACCGCAAAGGTCATTTGATCCTAAGCCGTAAGAACGCCAAACTGTTGAAAGCCTGGGAAAACATCGTGGCTGCCAACATCTCTGGCGAAATCGTTATGGGTCGTATCACTTCGAAAACTAAAGGCGGCCTGATCGCCAATGTGTTCGGCCTGGAAACCTTCCTGCCGGGCTCACAAATCGATGTGAAGCCAATTACCGACTACGATGTGTACGTGGGCAAAACCATGGAACTGAAAGTGGTGAAGATCAACGAAGCCATCAAGAATGCTGTAGTATCGCACAAAGCGCTGATCGAATCAGATATCGAAGTGCAACGCGAAGCTATCATCGGCAAACTCGAAAAAGGTCAGGTATTGGAAGGTACTATCAAGAATATCACCGATTTCGGTGCGTTTATCGACCTGGGCGGCGTAGATGGTTTGCTGTATATCACCGATATTTCGTGGGGACGTATCGAGCACCCGAAAGATGTACTGGAACTGAACCAGAAACTGAATGTGGTAGTTCTCGATTACGACGATCAGAAAAAACGCATTTCTTTAGGTTTGAAGCAATTGATGCCTCACCCTTGGGATACGCTGGCCGGCGATATCGAAATAGGCAGCAAAGTGAAAGGCAAAGTAGTGAACATCGAAGACTACGGCGCATTCCTGGAAATTACTCCAGGCGTAGAAGGCCTGGTTCACGTATCGGAAATCAGCTGGTCTTCCGCTCCTATCAACTCCCGCGAGTTCTTCAAAATGGGCGATGTACACGAAGCTGTGGTAATGACGTTAGATCGCGAAGAGCGCAAAATGTCGCTGTCGCTGAAACGCCTTACTGAAGATCCTTGGACGAAGATCTCTGATAAATTCCCTGTGGGTACGCGCGTAAAAGGATTGGTGAAAAACCTCACTCCTTATGGCGTATTCGTAGAACTGGGCGATGGTATCGGCGGTATGGTTCACGTAAGCGACCTGTCGTGGACCAAGCGATACAACCACCCAAGCGAGTTTACCAAAGTAGGTAACGAACTGGAAGTGGTAGTGCTGGATATCGACATGGAGAACCGCAAACTGAGCCTGGGCCACAAACAAATTGAGGAAGATCCATGGGATACTTTCGAGAATGTGTTCCCGGTTGGAAGCGTTCATGAAGGCACCGTAATTCACGCCGATGAAAAAGGCTGCGTAGTATTACTGCCTTACGGTTTGGAAGGCTACTGCAACAAAAAACACAGCGCTAAGGAAAGCGGCGGATTTTTGGCGAACGATGAGAAAGCACAATTCCGGGTGATCGACTTCAACCGCAACGATAAGAAAATCATGTTGAGCCACGCCCGCATCTGGGAAGAGGTAAAACGCGAAGCTATCGAAGGCGAACGTCAGGAAAAACGCGCTGAAGCTGAAAAGGCAACCAAAAAGGTGAAAGACATTCAGAAAGGCATTGAGAAAACCACATTGGGTGATCTTTCTGCGCTGAGCGATCTTAAAAACCGCATGGAAGCCGATAGCAAAGAAAAGGCGAAGAAAGAAAAAGAAGCTGCTGCTACCGAAGAGAAATCTTCTGACGAAGCATAAGCAGATTCGTTTTGATACTGAAGTCCCGTCGGTTTTCCGGCGGGACTTTTTTTATGGCGTAACCCTCAACCCGCAGCAAAATGCAGTAATCGTTCAAGGCTTGGCGTACTGCGGGTTTCGGGTCGCGTGCTATCGGGGTACGGCTTCGCCTCCCGTGCTCGCTCGTTCCTTGTATCGTCCTAAAAAAAGTTTACAGGTTAAAAAATAAGTCCTGTTATAGGTTTACAATTCAGGCTTAATCCTGATTGGAGTTTACAAATGTAGTTTTTGGCCGGTAATAATTCTTCCATGTCCTATGAATTGGAAGGTTATTTCGATGAACGTCTTCAGGGGTCAACATGTTGCAACTCATATGGGGTCGAACTTCATTATAAATCAAAACGGAACGCGTTAAGATTTTCTTTAGTTGCTCCTCTGTTGGCTGGTAATGGTTTAAGAACTCTTCTTTGATAATCCCATTCACACGTTCAGCAATAGCGTTTTCCAATGGATCGCCGTTCTCAGTCATACTGATTTTGATGTGGTTAGCTTCTAATAGTTTTACGTAATCAGCCGAACAATACTGTATACCGCGGTCAGAATGATGGATTAGGCCGGACAACGGCCCACCGGCCATAGTAATAGCCATTTCCAAAGCTTTAACGGTATGTATCGCCTCAAGACTATCCGCTACATGATGCCCAACGATTTTCCTGCTGTAGGCATCGGTTATGAAGCTGATATATCTAAATCCCAAGGCGGTTTTGTAATAGGTAATATCCGATACCCATAACTGATTAGAAGATGTAGGCGTAAAGCCGCGTATGATATTGGGGTATTTGCGGAACCAGTGGTTAGATTGTGTGGTAGTCATTTTCCTACGTTTTTTTCTAATTAATAATTTGTGAGCTGCCAATAGATCAAATAGCGCATCGCGTCCCATTTTGATTTGATGTTCCAATAAAAATGGCTGCAAAAGCAACAGCAGTTTACGGCCACCAATGGCAGGTTGAAGCCGCCGAATTTGATGGACTTGCTGTAATACCAGTTCCTCTTCAAAAGAGTTGGTTTGCTGTCGCCACTGTTGTTGATAATAAGCCTGTCTGGTTATACCAAGTAAACAACAGCATCGAACCAGACTTGTTTGGGGTCGGCTGTCTTTAGTTTCACGGATTACTTGGTGTTGGAGTTTTTTCGGATGGCAATCTTATATTCCTTTTCGGCCAGCGTAATCATACGCTCATAGAGCTCCGAACGAAGTTGTTCGTCTGCCAAACGTTTCTTTAAACGAGCGATTTCAGCCTCCAACATACTGAGAGACGCCTGCGACTGCTTTTGCGGATCTTTTGATTGAGACAAAGGAAAATCGTTTAGTGCCGCAAAATTACGTAATACTTTTGGTGCATATGGGTCCGCATAACCTGCTTTTCGTAGCCACTTGCAAATTATGCCATGGCCGCTCAGGCCATATTTGCGCTCAATGTGCTCTTTGGGCTGACCTGTCTGAAGATATTCATCTATAACTTGCTGTTTAAATGATGGTGAATAATAATAAGAGCCTGCAGGTCGTTTCGGATCTTGTTCTTGTTTTGTGTCCATTTATAGTTTACATTTTGTGTAAACCTATTTTAGGACAAGACACCTCGCTCGCACCGCTCACTTCGTTCGCGCCCTTTCGCCCGCTTACGCATGCGCCTGGCTGCAGTAAATTCCGGCATTAACTTTACATTGCAACATGACGAGCTACGAACTGATTCATACTTTTTATACGGCCTTTGCCAACCGCGATTATAAAACCATGCAACAATGCTATGCCGATGATGCCGTTTTTCAGGATGAAGTTTTTGGCCCGCTGAACAGCGAAGAAACAAAGGCCATGTGGGAAATGCTTTGCAAGAACGCCAAAAATTTTTCGTTACAATTTTCAGAAGTAAAGGCCGATGTGAACAGCGGCAGCGCTTATTGGGAAGCGAATTATGTTTTTTCTTCTACCGGAAAACAAGTAGTGAATCGCATTCACGCCACATTTACTTTTGAGAATGGTAAAATAAAAACGCACCGCGATCACTTCAATTTTTACAAATGGGCCTCGCAGGCATTGGGGCTTCCGGAAATGTTGCTGGGCTGGACCGGTTTTATGCGCAACAAAGTGCAGCACACCGCTATGGGGAATTTGAAGAAGTTTATGGCCAGAACAGCCTAAACTCATACACGAATTACCACAAACTTCAGGCGCGGCCTCCAAAAAAACCATGCGCTTTTACACACCGCAGCGAATGCCGCAAACCGCGGTAGCGGGCGAAGTGGAAACCCCGCAGCGCGATTCGCCAAACCAAAAACTAAAAACAAAAACCTTCTCGGCGCGAGGAGTTGCAACGTAGCACGCGGCATCCGCCATACTTCATTCTACCAAAGTTCTTAATGCCTCACCACAAAACGAAAATTGACCATTTGCCCGGCATGTAAGGCCCGGCCGGCATAAACTCCTTCGGCAAAAGATTCGGTGTTGATGACTGCAATATCACCAGTTTCGATTGTTGAAACCGAACAGCCAGATGCATCAAAGATTTCGATTTGCACTTGCGGGTCTTTAAAATCACGTACATCAACATTCAACACTTCGTTTGCGGGAACAGGGAAAACCTTCAGCACGGTTACATCTGCGGAGGTAAGTACATTCATTACAAGGCCATGTGTTCCCACTACAGTAAGCGCTTCGTTGGTATTTACAACAGGATTATGATCGAAATAGATGTGGCCGGTATTTGAAAGTACATCGCCCAACTGCAGTGTGTTTTTACACTGTATTCCATATTGCACAAAACCGTTGCTAAGTGGTTCGCTTTGCATGGCAGGAGGTAAGTTGATGTTTGTAAAGTAGAAATCTACCAGGTGATTTCTTAATATGAAATCTACCGGATGGCTACTGTTAATCACACGCAACGTTGTAGGCTCGTAAAGTGAACTCAGTGTATCGGAAACATGAATATTCACTGCGGGTGCGTTGCCCTCATTTTGAAAATGGATGGTGTACACCATTTCCGTATTCGCTGCAACTTGTTGTGGCGTAATGAAATCACCATTTTCACATTGCTTGAAGTTCGGATCGAATGGGCCGGTGATTGGTTGATGTAGTTCAACTCTATTATCTGCCGGAATGGAATCGCCTGCAACGGGATCGGCCCACGCGTGACAAATAACATGCTGGCCTATTGAGCCCGTAAAACCAATTTCGAGCTGCACCTGAAACTGATCCAGAAAGTCTAAAGTATCCGTATTCCAGAAAAGCGTATCGCCATGACGGGTAAGCGGTGAAGGTGATGCATTTCTGAAAACGATATTGCTGTCGAACACCAGAGTAAGATGTGACGGTTGGCGGAATCCGGCTTTGTTTCTGACGGTCAGGAAAAGCTGGTTGCTATCATCCAGCCAGCGGAATGGGTTAAGTGATGCAATATCTATGGAAAGATCGTGAATGGCAGGATTAACATAAAGACCAAAATCTTGTGCGTTCATGGCTGCTCCGGTTGTAACACGCGAAGTAGGCGTTGACTGCGCATAAGCAGGAAGGCTGACCTGAAAAGTTGCACCCTGCTCATCGGTACTTAGATGATAATCGCCGGAACTGTTAGTAGATGCGGCCATCTGACCGGTTGCCGTGGCCACCACAAATCCCTTAAGCGGCCGCTCGCCAACATCCCGGATTCCATTGTGGTTATCATCCTGAAACACGGTGCCATTAATGGTAGAAAAACTTCCGCTTCGCCGCCATAGACCGGTATACCTGGACGTGCTGTACAGAATATTATTGATCAAGGCGAGGCACTTTTCCTGATTGGCGATATAAAAAGGAACATCATTTGATTCAAACCGCTGCCAGGTACGGCCACTGTCTAAACTGGAATATAGGGAATGGTTCGAAATGCTTGATTGATCTATGGTGTCTAATATTCCAATCCACTTATCGTTGAACGCCACTAACGATCTTAAACGCACTGAAGCTTGTGTTGTTGCCGGTCTAATATTCTGCCAGGTGTTTCCAAAATCGGTAGAACGTAATACCACATCCCGCCCGGCCAAAACAATAACATCACCTAGCGTGTAAAACAAATTATTGACGTGAGCACCAGTTGACCAAAATGAAAAAATACTATCCCATTGCTGTGATATGGTGTTGTATTTAAAAACAATTCCCGTTTCTTCCACGCAAAACAAATTGTTGCTAATGGCTTTTAAGGAGCCGTAAGTGTTGAACATCATATCCAACAAGGGCAGTTTTGGTAAGCTATCCCAGGTAACACCGAAATTGTCGGTAAATTGAAATGCTCCACTAAAAAAGATGCGGTTGTTTATTCGCGTTAATGTGCCTATGTCCTGGCCTGTTTCTCCAGACCTGCTTTGCCAGTGCAATCCATTATCATATGACCATGCCACGAATAGGTCTGAAGCCACAAATACAGTATCGCCTTGATAAATCAGGTCACTTAAGTGTCCGAAGTTGTGCAATACATTGGTCCAGGTTTGTCCACCATCGGCACTTCTCATTACATCATCGTAATAACCTGCATATAAAATGAAACGATGAGCAAAAATAGAATGGAAGTACGCGTTGTTGAGACCTGTTGTTGCCGTTTGCCAGACATGAGCAAATTTATCTTCAATTAACACACGGCCAGACTGCACATTTAAATACGTTCCGTTCGGTAATAATGTTCTTGGGTAATTCAGTTGCAGTTCCATTTCCATTGCTGTAGTATCATATGCCCTTAGCTGCCAGGTAGAGCCGTGATCGGTACTTACGTAATAACTTCCACCCGTTGAAAAACTATCAAACCACAAAACTCCTTGAAAATCCGCTATAGTTTGAAGCAGTATTCCTTGTGAACCTCTGAAAGAGGTGTCCCACGAAACACCGGAATTAAGGGAGTGATAAATTTCAAAATATGGAACTGAGTCGTTGAAACTTTTCACGGCCAACATCGCGGTTCCACTTAACAACACCTGATCATAACGGGCAGAATCGAGGTAGTGAAAGGTATGAAGCCCATCAGAAGAAACCCAATAACTATATACGCCTGTAAACGGGTAACCCTCATTTTTAGTCCATAATATATCACGATCATTAAAAACAAAGTTGTCTGACACCGAGTCGAGTGTCCCCCAGGAAGCCCCATCATTAAATGAGTAAAAGCACTGAGGGCTGCCATATAAAATTAAGGTGTTTTGAACTTTTGTGAGGCTCAGAGGATTATAAGTGGTGAACGATAACCTTTGTTGACTCCAGGAAGCACCACCATCTGTTGATTGAGCAAAAAACAGAGTGTCCGGATCAGCCAGGTCCCCTTTTACACTTGAAATCGCTACAAAGTAAATGCTATCATTTCTAATATAACCACTCATACAATCCAGATTGTCAAGAATCGGTACTTTTTGCCAGGTGAGCGCATTATTGGTAGAGCTGTAAATTCCACTGGTTGTGCCCAGCCAAACTTTCCCTGAACCGAGCAGTGCGAATTTTACACCGTCAGGAACGAATGGTCCCGGACATTTCGTCCATTGTGCCTTAATGGTGAATGAAACAAGGATGAAGGCTGTTATTATAGTAAGATAGCGTGTTTTCATAAGGTTGGTTTACTTGAAGATAGAAAAATTCTAAACCTTCAGTCTTATCGTGATATCCTAACCCCACCTCTTGACTCTTACTTTATTCTTCCTCTTCTTTCTTCGAGCAATCGAAATTGATGGTTACCGTGCTATCGCTCAACATCGGGAAACCCGCTTTGCGGTTCAGTTTCAATTTGTAATCGCCATAAGAACGATTCAGGAATTTTCCTACAATGGGCAATGCTGCTGTGGCGCCCTGCCCCGCCGATGTGAAATGCACCGAAGGTTGCTCAAAGCCCACCCAGCAACCGGTAACCAGATCGGGAGTAATGCACATGAACCAAGCATCAGCATTGCTTTGAGTAGTTCCTGTTTTCCCTGCCATCTGTAAATCCTTCAATCCGTAATTATTGCGCAGCCTTGTACCGGTGCCGTGATTGATCACCCCTTTCATCATTTCAGTGGTTGTATAAGCCACCTGCTCGGTAAGCGCCTCGCGCTGACTATCGCCATAAACCGCCAGGGTGTTACCATTCTTATCGGTAATCTTTTTGATGAAATACGGTTTGCTCCAAATGCCCAGATTCGCAAATGCGGAATACGCGCCCACCATTTCCATCAAAGAGATGTCGCTAACGCCTAAACAAAGGGATGGTACCGCGTCTAACGGACTTTCAATCCCCAGTTTCCGGGCCATATCTACCAATGCCTGCGGACCAAAATCGCACATCAGGTTAGCCGTTACTTTATTGTCGGAATACCAAAGTCCTTCCTGCATCGGCACTTCATCGCCTTCTTTCCAATGCTTACTGCCATCAGGGTTCCAGCCGTTATCTCCGCAGCCCGGCGCCTGATACAAAATAGTGTGGCATGGTTCGTATTGATGTTCAATAGCCACCGCATATTGCAACGGTTTCATTGTACTGCCTACCTGACGCTTGGTTGTTTTCTTGGCGTGGTCTAACTGAAAATAACTGATGTTGGGTCCGCCTATCCACGCTTTGATTTCGCCGGTGTGCACGTCAGCGGCAAGAAATCCGGTTTGTATAATTTGTAAATAATAACGCAACGAATCCATCGGACTTAGCGTAGTGTCCTTATCATACGAACCATTATCGCCATCATAACTGAAAATGGTCATCTCGATTTTGGTATTGAAAATCTTTTGAATTTCAGCGTCAGATTTTCCCTGCGCTTTTAAGTCGGCATAACGCGCAGTTTCCTTCATCATTTTGTTCAGCAATTCCGGCTTGGCCCGCGATCCGAACTTCCACGGCTCTTTACCTTTCCAGTCGCGGAAATAAGTCGCCTGCAATTCTTTCAAATGTTCCCGCATGCCTTCTTCGGCATAACGCTGCATCCGCGAATCAATGGTGGTATACACTTTCAATCCATCTCTTGATATATCATATTTCGAACCGTCGCCTTTGCGGTTCTTCTCGCACCAGTTCTTGAGTTCCTGACGTAAATATTCTCTGAAATAAGTAGCCAACCCTTCGCGGTAATCGGGATTGTGAAAGTTCAGTTTGATAGGCTTCAACTTTACTGAATCATATTGCTGCTGGGTAATAAAATTTTGTTCAACCATTCGCGCCAGCACCAGATTCCGCCGTTCGCGCGTTCGCTCCTCATGCTTGCGCGGATTGAAATAAGTGGGACCGTTCAGCATCGCCACCAGCATGGCGGCCTCTTCTACTTTTAATTCTTTGGGTTGTTTGTAGAAGTACGTAAAACTGGCCGTTTTAATTCCGTAGGAATTATAGCCGAAGCCAATAGTGTTGAAGTAAAGATTAACGATTTCATCCTTTGTGAATGTTCGCTCAATTTTTGCAGCCAGCACCCACTCTTTCAGTTTTTGAGCTACGCGCTTCAGTTTGCCTGCTCTCTGAAAATCCTGATGGAAGAGGTTTTTGGCCAGCTGCTGCGAAATGGTACTGCCGCCGCCTGCATCCTGATGCATAATTCCGGTTCTGACAAAAACACGAAACAATCCTTTCAGATCAACACCGGCATGATCGTAAAAACGTTTGTCTTCAGTAGCTACAAGGGCCTTCACCAGATATGGCGAAAGTTCATCGTAACTCACTTCGATCCGGTTTTCTTTAAAGTAGCTGCCCAACACTTCCCCATCCGAAGAATAAACCGTTGTGCTGATATCGTTTTTGGGATCCTGAATATCGCGCAGGTCGGGCATTTCGCCCAGAAGGCCAAGGTCGATTCCTACAAAGAATAAAACTATGAAAAGCACCAGCGTCCAGAACGTGAGCTGCACGATGCGGAACACCTGCCAGAAGTTGTTGAAGTTGAGCTTCGTTTTGGCCATTAGCACAAATGTAGCAAGTTCATGCCATGCAAGAATTCAAGTTGCGCCAATGTGAACCGTTATTGTTTGCTAATTTGAACATGGCGTAATCTTTCCGATTACTTACCCAGCTTCACATTCAGGTGTTTCGACTGAATATTCAGTCCTTTTTTCTGCACTGTCATTCCGCCTTTCGAGCCTTTAACCTCAAGTCCTTTTTTGTTGGCTTCTACCCCGTGGCCGTTGCTGCTTTTGGCGGAAACCTGTTTGTTGTGAACTTCAACACCGCCGCCGCTTTTGCCTTTCACTGAAGCGCCTTTGTTATTCACATTAACGCCCTGCTGGGCCGAAGCGGAAAACAGTAGTCCGCTAAACAAAATGGCTGAAACTATTTTTTTCATGATTCCAATTTAAAAAAATAAAACGGTGTTTTTCTGTGGGTTTTGATGCCCGGCGAGGATTTCTTTCCGCAGTTTTAATACCTTAGCGCGCATGCAAAAAGTGACTCTGGACGATCGCACGTTCCGGCTTTACCTCAAGGAATCACAAATTCAGCAAGCCATCAAGCAAATTGCTGAGAAAATCAACAACGACTATATTGGAAAATGCCCTTTGCTGGTGCCTATCCTAAACGGCTCGTTCATGTTTGCCGCCGATTTGATGAAACAATTGCTATGCGATTGCCACCTTTCCTTTATTAAAGTGGCTTCGTATCAGGGCGTTTCAACCGACGGGAAAGTGGCGTCGCTAATAGGTTTGAACGAATCAATCGAAGGGCGGCATGTGATCATTCTGGAAGATATTGTAGATAGCGGCCACACCCTTGCCAAGGTGCTGCCATCATTTCGTGAACAACGTCCGGCATCACTAAAAGTAGCCACGCTGCTTCATAAACCGAATGCGCTAAAAGTACCGGTGCAGGTAGATTATTCCGGCATTGAAATTCCAAACGATTTCATTGTAGGCTTTGGCCTCGATTATAATGGCTTCGGAAGAAATCTGCGCGATATTTATGTGGTAGATGAGGGTTGAGTCGGTCATTTTGCTGAATGAATGTGATAGTTATCGAAACAAGCCTTGGCGTCATTCCGATGTAGTTCTTCTTTAATAAGTCTAAATAGGCGATATGGCATTGTGTTATCCTGTGGAAGTGAGGCAAGCAATGTTGGTATTATTGTTTCCAGAGTCAAATGAAATGAAAACGAAAAATTCATTTGATAAATACAATCCCCGTCAGGCGAGCCTGTCGGGTCTATGATAATATCCATAAGGTGATTTCCAGCGCTTTCACCTCCGGCTTTTAGTCTGGCAACCCAGAGAAATCTCGGATAGGAGGAAAATGCAATTTTTAAGCCTAATTTTTTAATCCAACGTTCAGACGACTTGTCTAACACCTCTGAATTCTGCTCACTAAGTTGTTCCCTAATGTATTTTGAATAATAAGCTTTGAGAGCCATTGATTCTGTTAAATGAATATCCCATTCTATATCCGGTAACAACTCTGCTAACGTTTTGTCTTTTATCTTAAATGGAAAAAGCACACTGCTGAATTTCTCTACAATTGCCTCCACAGCTTCATAACGAATTCGAATAACTTCTGGCAAAGCTACTACCAGTACGGATGGCCTTGCTTTTTGTGCAGCAAAATTTCGATTACCGTAGAGTTCATGTGCTGATAAGAATGATGCTCCTAAAGTACTGTCAATGTCAATTGCTGCATACGGCCCAAACTGATCATCATGAACTACCAGTTTAGAGATCTGAGCACTTCTAAGATTGTAGGAGCGACCAGAAAGCGTTTTGGTTTGCGAAAATTCGTAACCTGTAACAGCCACTAAATGATCGTTTGTTCCATGTTCGCCCTCGTAATGATATCCCAACATTAATGGAATACCAACTACGCTGTTATAGGAATAAACGATTTTTTTAAGTTGTGAAACACAATCGAAGGTTGAAAGATTATTGTCCTTTAAACTGTAAATTTCAGGCTGAAGATCAAAAGCTTTTAATGTTTCGCATACTTGTTTAAGTGTAAATCCGCTTCTGTCGCCAATCGGATACATTCTCCCGTCCTCGATTGAAATACCTGATTTTTGAGAAATTTTTGCAGGAGAAACCATTGACTTCCTAAACTTTTTCCAGGAAAAGTGTAGGACACACCAAATGGCATTAACAGTACAAAGACTTACACTTGCATCTTGTGGCTGCATAACAAGCGCATCAAAATCAATTGGAATTCCAAAAAAGCTAATTTGCTCAGGCAATATACTGTTGATATTCAGGACATTGTGATCGTCCTTGCCTGACCACGGCTTTGCTAAAATTGCACCAATTGGAAATTTTTCAATTGGCTTGATAACTATGTAACCAAGATAGTGATCAGAAAGTTGAGAAAGAATACCTGAGGTAGAAAGCAAAAAAGATTCTAAGGATGAATTGTCATGAAACCCCAAGGTCCCCGCAGAACAAGTCCTTTTGAAAAAGTGAACTCGCTTACAGAACTTATCGCGCTGTTTAAATGACAGTGTATGATAAGCAACTAAGTCGTCAACGTAAGACTCGCTATAGTATTTTGTTTCTTCTACACAAACTATATCATGGCCAACTTCTGACTCGTTGAATACGCTGTGCCGTTGAAAGAAACGAAACAGAAAGTGTATAAGCCTGCGCCTAAGAAGATAGTTTTCATCAGTATAAGTAGCAAAGAGATCCAAAAAAGCATCCTCAATTTTGGAGCCTTTAGGGATAAGGTGAATTTTAAACATTAAGACTTTTCTCTATACCCGAAGGTTAACTCTAGAATGTCTGCTGACATTCTAGTTATCCTTCTTTTGTGTTCAATTTTCTGTAAGGCGTCTCTTATCTCATCGGTGTATTCCCACTTCAGCGATTGTTCATTTTCAGCCGCCTTGACAGCTTCAAGCAATCTTACAGAAGGAGATTTCGGCGTTTTACGAATATCCATATTGAGATTTGTACTCATAATTACAAAGCTTTATTTGATTTAAGGAGTTGGCGAAGATACAAGTTTTCCACAAATGAAATGAGGAAAACTTCGTGCCAGCCTTTATATCCTAAAGTGATCTAGCAGTTTTGATGGTACTACGTTTGTTTTAATTAGAAAGTTTCGCTCCGCCGGAGTGATTTTTGCAGCAACTAAAGCAATATAGTGTTCGATGCCTGAATAGTTACCTGCCCCCTGTTGTGCATTTGTTAGATGCGAAAACAAAAGATTTGTAGCGGCAAAATACAGATCCGTTAATTCCTTATAAGTTTCTTGATTTTGTTTTAAAGTATGTACCGAGACATCTTTGGCCTCAACAAATTCTTTGATCGCCTTCTCCAACTTTTCATTCTCCCCGCGCCCCTTTATCTGAGGAAAGAATTCCATAAATATAAATAGCTTATCTGCCTGATAATAATTAGTTTGTTGTAATAACGTGCTTATACGGTCTTCTAATAACACATAATAATTGAAAAAGTTTTTAGAAACAGCAGTCTTGTTATCGTCTAAGCTCGTAATCAAAATGTTTAAATCAATTTTCGCTTTTTCATATTCCTGAATAAAAAAGGGAATTGGCTCTTTATATTTCGACTGAATTAGAGACTCCCTTGTTTCTTTAAGTTGTTGATTTTGTAGCTTGAGTGTTGTGAAAATTAATAGCGTAGAAATCAAAGAGATTAATGGCCCTAAACAACCTCCAAGGAATCCCCCTAAGTTACTTAAAGTTTGGGCAGTTTCAGCATCAATTCTGTCAGCAAAGAAGTAGCTATTGTTCAGATAATATATAAATGCAGAGAAAAGAAACAAAAGGTTTATCAAGAAAATAAAAACCAAATGAAATAAGACAAAGGAAAAGGTCCCGTATTCATCGTTTTTACTATTTAAATAAGTTAACCAAAATACATTTTTAATTTGTTTAATCCGACCATACAATAAGGCCAATGAGGTTAAGATCAACCATGTAAGAAGAACAGCTTCGGTTACAACGATAAGATTTAATTTTACACCGAATAACAATGGTGAGATCCCGGATATTAAAGTGATAAATATCCCGCTTAGATGTAAAAGGTTAAAGAGATGACGCTTCATTGCAAAAGTGAAAGAGTTATTTGTAAAGATAAAGGTATCTGGGATTTCAGGAAATTTCCTTTTTATGGAAATTCTGCCGTATCTTCATCTCAACACTAAAATATGGTTATGAAATTACGCTTACTTCTTCTCACGTTGGCTCCGGCTTTAGCTTTTGCCGTTTCGCCGGTTACGTTTCCCACCACTTCTAAACTCACCGCCAAAGAATTAAACGATGTGGACCTTTCCGGAAAGTATGTAGGCAAGCGCCACCAATACGCCTACGACCACCGCTCTGTCATGCAATCCTTCGACTACGAATTTGAGCTTAAACAGGAAGGAAAAAACATAACGGGTTATTCTACGATCTTACGTTCGAATGGCGAGTATGCTGACATTCTGCTTCGCGGCACTATTGTGGGTGATGTACTTTATTTTGAAGAATATCAGGTGAAATCGAAAGCCGTTGGCGAAAATTTTGTGTGGTGTATGAAATCGGGTGGTTTGCAAATCAGAAAATCGGATGGACAGTTGAAACTGATTGGTTCTACAGAAAGTTTTCAGGAAGGCACCTACTATCCCTGCACCGGTGGTTATACCGATCTTACCAAAACCGATAACAGCGAATTGCATCTTAGCAAAACAGAAGTGAAAGAAGAGCTTCCGCAGAGCGGCTTTATGATGAGCGCTACCCCCAATCCTTTTGAAACCCGCACGGCAATTACATATGAGTTAAAAAATGATGCGGTGGTTTCGCTTGAAATTTTCGATATCCATGGGCGCATTGTTACAGTTGCCGAAAACAAGATTCAAAAACCAGCCGGCACTTATCACATTGATTTTTCGGGCGAGGAGAACCATCTGGCCGCCGGTGTTTTTATTGTGAAACTGACTGTGGGAAGTGAAATTCATTCCATGGAAATTGTGAAGCAGTAAGAGTTTAGAACATCCGGAAGTTTTTAAAATCAAAACTTCCTTTATCTTGGCATTCCGCGAGTTGTTTCGCGAAATCTAAAAACCACATACCACATGGATGCACAGAAAGTTGACATGTTCCTAATGTCTAACGCCAAGTTTTTCGAAAGTCATCACCTCAATGCCATTCGCGAACGCCTTTTGGCGATTGATGATGCCAAATGGCCGATGATCTCTACATTGCAGCTTAAAGACCCCACCACCAGCCTCATCGTTTCTATTCTGGCCGGCTCGTTGGGTATCGACCGTTTTATTATTGGTGATACCGGTCTTGGTGTAGGCAAATTGCTCACTTGTGGCGGACTGGGAATTTGGTCAATTGTAGATTGGTTCATGATCCAGGCTGCAACGCGCGAGAAGAACATGCAGAAAATGCAGCAGTTTCTGTATTAATGCATGACCCGTAAGTTGTACGGATGGTTACTGGCCGCTTGTGTTGCCGGTTACGTTTGGCTGATTTACAATTTCTACCAACAACATAACCGCCCGGCAACAGATGTGTGCCTGATCAAGCGCATTACCGGTTATGCCTGTCCGTCATGCGGCACTACGCGATCGGTAATGGCCTTGTTCGGCGGTGATTTTTATGCAGCCTTCTTCATTAATCCATTCGGTTTTTTGGTGGCGGGAATTATGCTGATGGCGCCACTCTGGATCGTTTATGATCTTGTTTTAAAAAAAGATTCGCTGTTACAAGCCTATCACCGATGCGAAAAATGGATGGTGCGTCCGCTGCCAGCAGTGTTGCTGATTACACTGGTAGTGGCAAACTGGATCTGGAACATTAAAAAAGGACTATGAATGCAGAAATGTACATACCCGGAGAACATGAAGCAGAGAAGGCGTCGAACAGCTATCTGATGTCGCTGATCGCGCTGATTGCCGGTTTACCCATTCCTATCGTAAACCTCATCGCATCGCTTATCTTTTTTGTTGGAAATCGAAAAGGCTCCTATTTCGTACGGTGGCATTGCATGCAGGCGCTGCTGTCGCAATTCGCAACGCTATTGGTGAATAGCACCGGTTTTTGGTGGACGGTTTCAATAATATTCACCGATGAAACCATTACGAACAAATATGTAGCCTATATCCTCACAGCCATTCTTTTCAATGCATTCGAATTTATTGGAACCATTTACACGGCTATTCAAACCCGAAAAGGGATACATGTGCAATGGTGGTTTTTTGGCGGTTTAACCAATCTCATTTGCAAACCATGAACATCATTAAAATTCTAATACAGGGAATAGTATTGGTGGCCTTGTTCCTGGGCACCTGGTTGGGTTTGCAACGCATCGACTGGACGCACAAGATGCATCTCGACAAAGCTTCTGACAAAACAGAGGAAAAGTTGGGCGATGTGTTTTGGGATGCCTATAAAAATTATGAGCAACTGGTTTCGCGGCCGGCTATTCTCAGGCCAGTAGATACCATGGTGAATGTGATCTGCGCCGCCAATAAAATTGATCGCAAAACCATCAAGCTTCACATTCTGGAAAGCGAAGAAGTAAATGCATTTGCATTGCCAAACGGACATCTGGTAGTATATACAGGGTTGCTGCGCGCTGCTGACCGGCCCGAAGAAGTTTGCGGGGTACTGGGGCACGAAATCGCGCACATACAATTGCATCACGTGATGAAGAAACTGGTGAAGGAAGTAGGCTTGTCGGCTCTGGTTGCCATGACAACCGGAAGAGGCGGTGGCGAACTGGCGCGGCAAACGGCCAAAACCCTTTCGTCATCGGCATTTGACCGCAGCCTTGAAAAAGAGGCCGATATTAAATCAGCCGATTATATGGTTGAAGCCGGCATCGATCCGGTGGCGCTTGCCGATTTTTTATACAAACTTTCGGCTGAAGAAGGCCCGGGCGGTGAATATTTATCGTGGATCAGCACGCATCCCGATTCGAAAGAACGCGGGGAGTATCTGGTAGAATATTGCAAAGGCAAGGAGGTGGAAACCAAGCCGGTGATAGCTGCCGAAACGTGGAAAAAACTAAAAGAAAAGGTAAAAGGCGAAGAAGCTGAAGATTAGGAAAGCGCTTCGTTCCAGGCACTTTTTTTGCCGCAACTTTTAACGTATTGGCTGTTGCCTGTTGTGTTGCCGGTATCGTTTGGCGGCTCAAATTTTTCTAGTTTAGAATATGTGTTACAACTATTCGGCTTACTCAAAGGCTGATGAACGAAGGCGCAAGGACATCATTGCCAAGGGTGGTTTGGACGATCTGGATTTCCATCCACACTTCTATCATACCAATGGGTTCAACAAAAACAAACTTCCCATTATTACGCAGGAAAGCCCGGACGTAGTGCAGTATTTCCGCTGGGGCGATTGGTTGCCGGGCGATGATTTCAACTGTTTGAACGCGCGTGCAGAAACCATTTTCACCTCGCCTGCATTTCGAAATGAAATCAGGAATAACCGCTGTTTGATTGAAGCAGATGCCTTTTTCGACTGGCGAACTCTAAACGGGAAAAAATTTCCGTACTGCATTAAAGTGACTGATGAAAAAGGCAATGACCGACCCTTCTTTTTTGGTGGCATTTATCGAACCCGAATTGATAAAGAAACCGGTGAAGTGCACCAGGGTTTTTCAATGATCACCGTGCCAGCCAATGAAATAATGGCGGTGATCCACAATCTGAAACAGCGAATGCCGTTGATTCTTACCGATGAACAAGCTGTGAGGTGGTTGCAATCGGAGCTTACTACTAACCAGATTGCAGCGATGCTGCAACCTTATCCGTCAAAAAACATGAGGGCCTATACCATTTCTAAATTGATCACCTCGCGGAAGGAAAGTTCTAATGTGCCTGAAGTGCTGGCGCCATTCCAATATCCCGGGGTAGAAGCGCAGCTTTGATTTTATAGCCTCCGCTAGCGTTTGCCATTTTAAATAGTTCAAGAAATTCAACTTCGCATTCACCCGAAATCGTTCACGGTAGTTCTCTCAATTTCCGTGGCGGCAGCCACGAATTTTCGGAATAGAAATATTTGGCCAGTTCTAATTTTTCTGTTTCCGGCAATCGATTTCGGTTGAGTATTCCGTTGGCCGGCGCGCTGTTAAACCAATATTGCACACGCAACGGAAACCACTCTTTCTCGCCGCCAGCTAATGGGTTTTTATCGGTCTTCAGTTCGCAGAGATAATTTATGGCTTGTGCCATCTCATGAACCACCTGGTCAAACTCCCTGTAGGTGTTATCGTTCAGCCTATTAACCGCGCCTCGTTTGCAAATCATTTCGGAAGATAGCGCTACGAACAGCCGGCCGCTATTATCGGTACCTCCGCGATACTTTGCGATCCAGTCGTAGTTCCACGCATCGCGCATCTCGGGATACAGGGGCACCAAACGGCTGCTGTCAGAACCCGAGAATAATTGGATTTGGCGGTTGCGCATTTCAGAATTCATTTTGCCGCGCACCGGTGCGGTTAGCGCGTTCATTATATTGGCTTGAATCAAATGCGTATTCAAAATCACGAATTCTGAAACGGTATTGGTGGCGCGAAGCGTGAATCCATTGTTCATATTCAGCTTGCGGGTGAAGGGGCAATTCCCGATTTCTTCATTAGGAATATGATATCCGGCAGCAACAGCCATAGGTTGAAACACCCAAAGTTGTGTGCTGTCGGTAGTTTTGCGCTCGCTTACAGCTACATTGTTATTTCGGATAGAAAGTACTTTGGAATCGGTTATGAATTCGTTCGAAAGTGTAAAAACATTGGTTCCCCAAACTTCAGGATTTTCATTTTTCAAAGCCCAGGCCTGACCGCTCACATCTTCGTATTTCACCAACACCGGAATGCTTTGGTTGCAGTCGAGCGCTTTAGATTCTCCCCACTTTTTGTTCAGCAGTTTAAACCTTCCATCGTACAAACGCACCACCCGCCAAAGAAAGGCATCGTAATCGCCGGTGAGCGGTACGTTGGCAATCACCACACGATCGCTTTCCAATTTCAGCGCGCGTGCTGCCGCCGGAATGGCAAGATCTGCATCAGTATGGCTTTTGTTTTGAATTACAAACCAAATACCTTCCGACAATAAAGAAGGATTCGCGTCTATGGCCTTCGTGAAAACCGCACCGTTTATTAACGTGCCGACCAATGTTTTTTTAGGATCGCGGAATGTAATGCCGTGACCTTCATTAAAGCGAAAAGTGGCTGCCAAATTACTTTCGTTGCCCGTTAAACAAGGCCAGGGAATCATATCTTGCCGGATTTGTGTTTCCGTTCGCATTCCTTTCCAGATGCAGATATTGTCGATAGCGCCGCGGTAGTACCATTTTTTGGAGGGAAGGCCGCCGAAATAGCAAGTGTCAGGTAGGGTGTTGAGGCGTTTGCCGCCAGAGGTTGTAGCAATGATGTTATTTGATCGCAGCATGCCATCCAGGTAGCATCGCAAATTCGGTTCCGTATAAACTACGGCTACAAAATGCCATTGATCATCGGGCAATTCAGCTATGTTGAGCTTATCGGCATTATTGCCCCAAAAGCAGAGTTGCGTTTTGCCATTTGCGAATTGGGTATAGATTCCAAATGCTGAACCGCTTTCTGCCGGCTTGCCCAATTCAAGCAGCGATTCATGATTTTCAAAAGCATTTTGGCGCCCGTCGGCTTTCATCCAGAAGGTGATTGTTCTTGCCGCACTTCCGGCAGGCATATCTGGAATCCACACCTGGGCATATTGATCGGTTCCATTGAAATAAACCGATTGATCCTGAGCCTGGATAATGGAATAAAAACAGCATAGGCAAAGCATAAGCAGCAAACTGCCTGCATTTTTGGTTTTCATAGATGAAATGGGGTTTAAGTTTAAATAGACAGTTTTCCGGCATCCTCCATTTGCAGAAAAAGGAGGTGCAAAATGAGCTGAAAACATGTAGTGCTGCGGGTTGCAGCATCGGAGCGGTGACATGGTTCAGATTAATGACAAAACAAATATAAACTATTCGTTATGAATGAGAAAGAGCGCGGAGCGAGGGGGGAAAAGACGCAAGACGCAAGACTCATGACACATGACACAAGACACAAGTCGCAAGATGCAAGAGGTTTCAGAAGTCATACTTTCCTGAATGGAAAGCACTGCTGGCTTCTTTTTACCACTTACAAATTCTCATACTCATAAATCGGATCGATATGCGTACCGGCTTCCATTTCGAAAACCGGATGAAGAATGCCGTCGTTCAATCCATATACCCAACCATGTAAATCGGGACGTTGTTCGTGTTTCCAGGCTTTTTGTACAATGGCCGTCTTTGCCAAATTCATGACTTGCTCGCGCACGTTCAGCTCGGTGAGGCGATTAGCACGTTTCTCCTCACTGGTTATCAGAGTGAGTTCTTCGCGATGCAGGCGGTACACATCCTTAATGTTGCGCAGCCATTTGTCGATTATTCCCAGGCTTTGCTGGGTCATAGCCGCCTTTACACCGCCGCAGCCGTAGTGTCCGCAAACGATGATGTGCTTTACTTTCAGTATTTCTACGGCATATTGCAGTACACTTAAAAGATTAAGATCGGTATGCACCACCATATTGGCTACGTTGCGGTGCACAAAAATTTCACCAGGAGCGGTTCCCGTAATTTCATTGGCCGGCACCCGGCTATCGCTGCAACCTATCCATAAAAATTCCGGCGTTTGAATGTTTGACAAACGGTTGAAAAAATCAGGATCATCGAGCACTTTTTCGGTAGCCCAACTTTTATTTTCCAGCAGTAATTTTTCAAAAGTCTTCATCGTATCACTTAGTTTTCAAATTTAGTTTTCCCTTCGGGCGTGGTTTTGAATTCAACCCGAATGTTCTTTAAACCGGCGTGTTCAACAAAGTCGTTCACCACTTCCACAATGTCGCTGTCAATAAAATCGGCCCGGGTGGCATCAATCAGCAAAGCGCTGTTGTTAGGCACACCTTCCAGTTTCGATTTTACCAAAGGCTTATTCAGGTAAGAAACATCTTTACGGAACCGAAGCAAAAAGTTGTTTTCGTTCTGAACCAATAACACGCTGGTGTTGTAGCTGCTTTTAATCATGAAGAACAGCGCCGCCATCATGCCGATAAGAATACCGATCAGGAGGTCGGTGAACAAAATAGCGGCAATGGTAATTACAAATGGAAGAAATTGGTTCCAGCCTTTTTTGAACAGCGAAGCGAACAGCGCCGGTTTGGTGAGTTTAAATCCGGCAAAAATCAAAATGCCTGCGAGCGCGCTAAGTGGTATTTTGTTGAGCCAACCCGGAATAGCATAAACGCAAATCAGCAAAAGACATCCGTGAATAATGGTCGACATTTTGCTTTTGGCTCCGGCGTTAATATTAGCTGCCGTACGTACGATAACCGCCGTAACCGGTAGCCCGCCCAGCATTCCCGAAACCATATTGCCTGCTCCCTGTGCCATCAGTTCGCGATTGCCGGGTGTAACACGCTTGTAAGTATCTAACTTATCAGCGGCTTCTACACTTAGCAACGATTCCAAGCTGGCAACCACAGCTATCGTAAATGCAGCAATTAGCATTTCTTTATTGGCAATGGCTGAAAAATCAGGGAAAGTAAAAAAGCCGGCAAACGACTTCAAACTATCTGATACCGGCAGTTTTACATAATGCGCTGCATCAATGGCAAGCGCCGGATAGTGTTGGCGGAAAGCCCAGGCCATAGCAGTTCCCAGAGCTACCACAATCAAGGGCGCAGGAACCGCAGCCAATGGTTTAATTTTTTTGATGATATCGCGGTCCCAAATGAATTGGATGGCCAGTGCCATAGCGCCAATCAGTACAGCTCCGGGTGTAAGAAAACCAAAAGCATTGGCGAGTTCCGAAAAAGTATTGTTGCCATCGGGTTGAAGAAAAGTTTCATCTCCTTCAAAATCGGCATCAAAGCCCACCAGATGGGGCAATTGTTTGAAAATTAAAATAAGCCCGATTGCGGCCAACATGCCTTTTATGACGCTGGAAGGAATATAATCGCCAATCACCCCGGCCTTGATTGCGCCAAAAACACATTGCAGCGCACCGGCCAAAACTACCGAAAGCAGAAACACCTCATACGTGGGAAGGCTACTGATAGCCGCGGCCACAATTACCGTAAGGCCTGCTGCCGGGCCGCTCACGCTCAATTGCGAACCGCTTAACAAGCCTACCACAATACCGCCCGCAATGCCGGCAATAATGCCCGAGAACAATGGCGCACCTGATCCCAGCGCTATGCCCAGGCATAACGGCAGCGCCACTAAAAAAACGACTATCGACGATGGGATGTCGGCTAGCAACGTACTGAATTTTGATGATTGGTTCATGCAGGTAACATAGTGAAATTGCAGCAAAGTAGCAGCAGGAATGCGGCTCCTGTTAGAAGTATTTAGCATTCAACAATAACAACCCGTTTCAAAAAGTGCTGCGGCGCTACCAGATCAGGAGGTTTTCAGCTCCTTTTGAGCACGGGCAAAATCTTCGGGTATGCCAATGTCGATAAAGTAACCATTGCTTTCAAAACCGTAAAGCGATCCGCCGGCTTCTTTTTCAAGTATTTCTTTTTCGAATGAAAAGACTTCGGGTAAGTGGCGGCCGCTAAAAATATCAGCCTGCGCATAGTAAACCCCGCCATTAATCAAACCCGAATCGCAGTAGCGTTTCTCTTCGAACGATAAAATCCGTTTATGCTCGGCCAACGTCACCGTTCCATAACGATCGAACTTTTCCATGCGCTTCAACGCCAGGGTGAGATCGGCGTTTTTATCGTGCGCAAAGTGTTTCATTTCACGCAGGTTCACCTTGAACAACGTATCGCCATTCAAAATAAAGCAAGGTCCTTCCACTTCCGCCATCGCCTGCATCATGCCGCCGCCGGTGCCCAAAGGTTTTCTCTCAATCACATACCGAAGCGAAATGCCGCAATAATGATTACCAAAGAACGAAACAATGCTTTCAAACTTATGGCCTACCGAAAGTATAGCTTCAGTAATGCCCTGTTCTTGCAAATCTTCAAGAACATAATGCAGAAATGGTTTGCCATTCACCGGCGCCATAGGCTTAGGTAAATCGCTTACAACGCTTTGAAGCCGCGTGCCCAGTCCGCCGGCGAGTATAATTGCAGGTACATTCATGCGCCAAACAGTTCTTCTTCTACCAACTGACAAATAATATGCCCTACCAGCATATGTCCTTCCTGAATGCGCGGGGTATCGCTGCTAGGCATGTTCAGCAAGTAGTCACAACTGTCTTTCATTTTTCCACCACTCTGGCCGGTTAGTGAAATTACAATCATGCCGCGGCGCTGCGCTTCTTCCTGCGCTAAAATCACATTCTTAGAATTTCCCGAAGTAGAGAGCCCGAATAATACATCTCCTTTACGCCCTTGCGCTTTGATGAGGCGCTGATACACCTGTTCGTAAGAATAATCGTTGGCCACGGCAGTTAAGAACGAGGTGTTTACGTGAAGCGCTTCGGCAGGCAGCGGGTCGCGGTCTTTGTAGAATCGCCCGGTGAATTCTGCAGCCAGATGTTGCGCATCGGCAGCACTGCCGCCATTTCCACAAAAATACACTCTTCCGCCTTCGCGAAAACACTTCGAAACTTTTTCTGAGATTTCCTGCATCAGCTTGGTTAGCTTTTCATCGCGCACCAACGCGCTTTTTACATCAATAGATGCCTGTATCAGGGCTTTAATTTTCATGCTCATTCGGCAAAATTACGGTTTAATACCTGCTTTCTAAACTTTGGAAAAACGTTGAAGGTTGATCTCGGGTGTGAGGGGTTGCTGATGCAGCAGGTGTGCTGCCAATTCCTGTGCAAAATAAGGCGCCAGCGAAAAGCCCTTGGTGCCAAGTCCGTTGAAAAGGTACAGATCGGATTGTTCCGGATGGCGGCCTATGAGCGGACGCCGGTCGCGAACCGCGGGCCGTACCCCGGCTCCCGCTCCGGTAATTTCAGGCTCAAAGGGCAGCATCTTTTTTAAACTGGAAAGAATTTCCACTCGCTTTTCTTCAGTGGGCAACAGCGTTTCGAAATGCCACTGATACGTAGCCCCGGCGTAAAAAATGTGAGCATCAGCGGTAGGCGCCAGCATCGTAGCTCCCTTTATGATGGTGTTTTTCGGGAAATGAGGTAACCGTACCAACAGATGTTCACCCTTGGCAAGTTGCCAGGGTAAATAGGAGAAGGGGTGTTCCGGTTGCTGGGCCATATAGCCGTCGCAATAAATCACAATATCATCGTCTTTCTTTTTGGCAGCCTCCCAATTTTCTTCAACCAAAAATTGATGTTGCCTTAAAAAAGAACGGTAAGCGGGAAGGAAAACAGGAGTGCTCAACTGCGCGCAGCCATTCACTTCTATGCAACCAAAAGGCTGCAATACCGCATCGGTTTCCACAACGCCGGGGTTCGGGAAATAAGCGGAATACCCCTCGTCAGCAGCACGCAGGAAATAATCGTTTTGTTCTTTTACATTCTGAAGAACTTTTAAAAAGCGGCGTTCATGATAAAAGGAAACTTGTAGCAATTGTTCCAGTTCGCGATAGGTGGTCTTCGCAAATGGCATCAGCGTATCGGCCATCCACGATTTCGCAAATTGCTTGCCGGTAATCGGGTTCAATAAGCCGCCCGCAGCGCTGGTGGCCGATCCCAAACCTGGATCATAAACCACAAAATTTTGCCGGTTCTTATAAAGAAAATAGGAGAGCAGCGATCCGGCTATGCCCTGACCCACTACTACATAACGAGCCATTAACGAAAATGTGAAAAATCGCGGTTGTCGGTTGGCTGATTTCGCTCCGATTTTTCCTGATACGCATCTATTTTATCGAGATGTGCCACATATTTTTTCATCATCGAGCGGAAGTACATAAACAGCAAAAATTGATAGAGCAGCGTGAATGGAATCAACAATTGCACTTTTTTTATAGCCTCGGGATCAGAAATCAACCCCTGGCCGTAAATACCATACAGCACCATCACGGCCACAAAAACAGTTGCCATGAAAGCGCCTACATAAATGCCCACCCAGCGCCAAGGCCGGATGTTATAGTTGATGGCCATGTAGTACAGCGCCCCGCCAAAAATGCACATCAGTATCAGATCCATACTGCAAATATAAACGGAAAAGAAGCCCGATTGTTTAAAAAGTGATAAAGAAGAAGCGTATCCGGCCATACAGGAACACCAGAATCTTCCTAATTGCTGGCAGGAATGAGGCGGTTTCTCCATTTTTTATGGCGGCAACCGCGCTATCCGCTGCAAGTCCTCAGCCGCGGAAAGCCTAAAACTATTGCTGTGTAATCGTCCCGGGTGAATTACGAATTTCAAATTACGAATTACGAAACAGGAGGTTGGTCATAACAACAACAGCCTGATTCATTTCGTAATTCGTAATTTTTCTTTCGTAATTTCTATGCTGCGGCTTGCGGGCTTTCCGCTTCTATCGCTGCCGCGGGAGGCCATAAAACCATTGCCGTGCCTACGTTTCGGAGGGAATTACGAATTTCAAATTTCAAATTACGCCTGTTTCAGGAATCGTCAGCAAAGCATCACCAAATCAACGAATCATCAAATTGCCGAATCATCAAATCACAACTCCCCGTAATTCGTAATTTTTCATTCGTAATTTCTTCTGCCGCGGGTAGCGTTAAAGGCTTAAGCCACCCTTTCCTCCTAAAAAATCTTAACTCACCCCACTATAAATTGCGTTTTCCTTTGGCTTCAATCATCTTTGCGATGTGAAACGGGTGCTTATAGAAAAAAGACTTTACGCTTCGCTTTACGGGAAAATTTTGCTGCTGGCCCTGGCGCTGGCCGGAAATTTTGCCGCTAAAGCTCAGGTGAAGTTCTATGCTTCATCTGAAAAGCAAGTGCCGGTTAACCAGGCGTTCCAACTCAATTTTACCTGCGAAAACGGCAACCTCACGCAACTTAAACCTCCTGCCGTGAACGATTTTCAGGTGCTGGGCGGCCCGAACGTATCCAGTAGTACGCAGTTCATGAATGGCGACATGTCGCAATCCATTACCTACACTTATATTCTGAAACCCAAACGGGAAGGCGTATTCAAAATCGGTAAGGCGGTGGCTTCCATCTCCGGCGCAACGCTCGAATCGAATGAGCTTACCATAACCGTTACCGGTCCGGTGCAGGCGCAACCACGGGCCCAACAACGCCGGCAATGGAGCCCGTTTGATGACATTTTCGCGCAGGACGACCCCTTTGAACAGCAGCAACCGGAAGAACCCGCAAATACCGGCGATATGCAAAAAACGCTGCACGATAACGTTTTTATTCGCCTTTCTGCCGACCGAACCAATGTGTATATGGGCGAAAAAGTAACAGCATCATTAAAGCTCTACTTCAAACTGAATGTTGGGCAGGCGGGCGTTACCAAAGCGCCTTCGTTTAACGGTTTCTGGAGTCAGGAAATTGAATTGCCAAAAGATAAACAACCGCAAATCGAAAATTGGAATGGTCAGCAATTTTATGTGGTAGAACTCCAGAAGTTCAATTTGTATCCCCAAAAATCGGGCAACCTGCAAGTGTCGCCTGCCGAGGCCAATCTGGTAGTGCAGGTTCCGGTACAAAACCGGAGGCGCAGTTTCTTTGATGATTTTTTCGCTCGCGCGCAAAATATGCAGTACAAACCGGTGAGCAACGCACTGAACATTACAGTGAAGGAGTTACCGCAAGCCGGAAAACCCGAAAATTTTAGTGGAGCCGTAGGTCGTTTTGATTATCAGGTAAAGCTTTCATCAAAAGAAGGAAAGACGGATGAGCCGCTCACCTATTCCGTAAAAATTTCCGGCAGCGGCAACCTGAAAACCGTAGAGGTTCCAAAACCGGAACTTCCTGAAGCGTTTGAAGTGTATGAACCCAAAACAAACGAACAACTCTCCAACACTGCCGAAGGTATGAGTGGTATGCGGGAGTACGACTATCTGCTAATTCCGCATCAGCCCGGCGATTACAAGATTCCCGGAAGTGCATTTAGTTATTTCGACCCCGCTGCAGGCAAGTATATTACCATCAATGCTCCTGAATATAGTGTAAAAATAACTGGTGAGCCATCGGCCAATCCCAACAATAATCTGCCGGTGGCGGCTTCTAAATCTGATGTTACCGCCTTGGGCAGCGATATCCGATATATCAAGAACAAAGCCGGCGAATGGAAGCCTTCCGGCGCTTCGTTCTTCGGCACGCCAACGCATTTGGCGCTTATGGTTAGTCCGTTCTTGTTGTTTACAGGATTGCTGTTTGTTAGAAAAAGAAATGAAGATCTGGCGGCTGATGTTATTGGCGCCAAAAAACGACGAGCCACGCGCCTTGCAAAAAAACGCCTGGCTACGGCTGCAAAATTGCTGAAAGCGCAAAACAAAACCGGTTATTACGATGAGGTGAGCCGCGCCATCTGGGGTTATCTGGGCGATAAACTCAGCATCGATCCGGCGCAGTTGTCGCAGGACAACGTAGCGGAAAAACTTCAAGAGAAGAAGGTTAATCCGCAAACCATCTCACAACTACAGCACCTCATAGGAATTTGCCAGCAGGCGCTTTACGCTCCTGTTGGTGCAGGCGCTGAAATGCAACTAAACTACGAATCGGCTATTTCGCTGATCGCAAATCTGGAGGAAGAAATCAAATGAAGGCCACGCAAAACATAAAAAGAAATCTGTTGGCGCTGTTTTGGGTCGCCTTTGGTTTTTATGGCTTGAAGGCTGCTGCGCCCGACAATTTTTTTGCGCAAGGAAACATGGCTTACAAGAATGGCAATTTCGCCGAAGCCATTTCACAATATCTTAAAGCACGCCGTCAGGGAGTGGAAAGCGAAGCGCTTTACTACAACCTCGGTAATGCGTATTACAAAAACAACGCTATAGCCGAAGCTATACTGAATTATGAACGCGCCGCTAAATTGGCGCCCGACGATGAGGATGTTCAACACAATTTGAAGTTGGCCAATTTAAAAACTACCGACCGGTTGCAGCAAGTCCCGCAACTGGCCATTGTGAAAAGTTGGGACAACTTTCTTCATTCCAAATGTTCCAGATCGTGGGCCTTGATTTCAGCGGGCTTGCTTTGGATGGCGCTGCTGTTTTTTGCAATATATCTCTTCATGCCATCAATAAAACGCGTGGGTTTTGTTTTCGGCATATTGCTATTGCTTACGGCAGTAACAACTACCGTGTTTTCTTTTTCGCAATATCAATATGAAGAACACTCCGGCGAAGCCATATTGATGGCCGACAATGCCTATGTGAAAAGCGCCCCCGACGGTGGCGCTACTGATTTATTCCTGATACACGAAGGTTTGAAAATGCAATTGCTCGATCAAGTGGGTGAATGGTTTAAAATCAGGCTGGCCGACGGCAAAGTGGGCTGGATTCCAAAAGATACTTTTGAGAAAATATAGCCGCTTTACACCTCTCCGGTGTTCATCCAATCGTGCCAGTAACCAGCTTTGTAGGGATAGCGTTGCAGATAAAGCAATTTTACTTTTTCAAATATTTTTTCGCGCAATGCCGCAGTGTTTCGGTTTTGCGTAGCCGAAATAAAAATCACATTGTCGTTGGTTCGCGCCATCCACGATTCTTCCAGCTCGCGCAGCAACGAACGTTTTACTTCGGCCGGCACGAATTCATCAAATTGTTTGGCCTCGTACAAATCCATCTTATTAAAAATCACAATTACGGGTTTGTCTTTTGCGCCCAATTCTTCCAAAATCTCATTTACCACTCTCATTTGTTCTTCGAAGGCATTGTGCGAAATATCTACAACATGAAGCAACACATCAGCTTCCAGCGTTTCATCCAATGTCGATTTGAAACTTTCTACAAGATGGTGTGGTAGTTTTCTGATAAAACCAACCGTATCGCTCAATAGAAACGGAATGGCATTGAACACCACTTTACGCACCGTAGTGTCTAGCGTTGCAAAAAGTTTGTTCTCGGCAAAAACGCTTTCCTTGGCCAGCAGGTTCATCAGGGTGCTTTTCCCTACATTCGTATAACCAACCAGCGCCACACGAATCATCTCAGCGCGATTCTTGCGCCGCGTTTCGTTTTGCTTGTCAATTTCTTTCAGTTTAATTTTCAGCAAACTGATTTTCTTCTCGGCCATTCGCCTATCCGTTTCAATTTCCTTTTCTCCGGCCCCGCCCCGCGTTCCCGTGCCACCGCGTTGCCGTTCCAGGTGCGTCCACATCCCTTTCAGGCGCGGCAGCATATACTGCAGTTGCGCCAGTTCTACCTGCGTGCGCGCCTGAACCGTTTGTGCGCGATTCGAAAAGATCTCCAGAATCAGCATGCTGCGGTCTAAAACCTTGCGCTTCACCAGTTGCTCCATATTCCGCAGTTGCGAAGGCGAAATTTCATCGTCAATAATCAGCAAATCAATGTTCCGTTCCTCGATATACGCAGCAATCTCTTCCAGTTTCCCCTTACCCAAAAATGTTTTGTTATCGGGTGTCGGCAATTTCTGCCAGAACTTTTTCACCGTTTCAATTCCTGCTGTTGAGGCCAAAAATTCCAATTCGGCCAAATATTCCTGCAACTGTTCTTCCGATTGTTGCCGCGTTACCAAACCGGCCAACACCGCGCGCTCTATTTTTACAACTTTGTTTTCAATCACGCGGTAAAGATAGTATTTATACAGGTGAGCCGCCTTCGGCTATCATTACTTTCTGCCATTTTTTACCTTCGCACCATGCATCTCGATTTTTCTGTGTTTGGTCATGCCGCCGCATGGGTCAGTTTACTTACGCTCACGTTTTTGGAAATCGTTTTGGGCGTCGATAACATCATTTTCATTTCCATTGTAACGCAAAAATTACCCGAAGATTCGCGCAAAAAAGGCCAGAATCTGGGCCTGCTGCTGGCCATGTTCCTGCGCATTATTCTCCTCTTCTTCCTGGGCTGGATTATGAGCCTCGATAAAAATCTTTTACCCGAAGGCTGGGGTCTCGAATTGAGCGGAAAAGGCATCATTCTCTTGCTTGGTGGCATCTTTCTGATCTACAAATCCACAACTGAAATTCATCATAAAATGACGGGCGATGATGATGAGTTCCATGAAGATGAACCGCACAAGCGCGGATCGTTCTTTTCAGTGCTCGTTCAAATTGCACTGCTCAACATCGTCTTTTCATTCGATTCTATTCTAACCGCAATTGGTATTGCCGACGAAATTTCCATCATGATCGTAGCCGTAGTGCTTTCCATTTTGGTAATGATGGTGTTTACCCAACCCGTGAGTAAACTGGTGAATAAATACCCAACATTGCAAATGCTGGCGCTTTCTTTTCTGATTATGATTGGCGTTACGCTAATCATGGAAGGCTTTGGCCGTCATGTAGAAAAAAACTTCATCTACATTTCTGTGGCCTTCTCGCTTTTGGTAGAAGTACTCAATATCCGTTTGCGCAAAAAGCAAGCGCTTAAAAACGACGCATGACCTCTAAACAGCAATTCCAAATTCTGATTGCTGTTGCCTGTGGCTGCCTGCTGCCTTATTTCTTACTATGCCTTTGTGCCTTTCCTCTTGCCGATGATTACTGCTTTGCCTGGGAAATGCAGCGCCATCCTTCCTTCACAAACGCCTTTCAAAGTATCTATCGGGGGTGGACCGGAAGATACACTGCAGTACTGCTGGTGTTGTTCAACCCTTTTCAACTGCTGGGTTTGGCCGCTTATCAGCTCACCGCGGCATTCGGAATTATTGCTGGCGTGGTTATCAATTTCTTACTGGTCCGTTTTTTAGTAAAGCGTAAAACTACCGCCATCATCCTGGCGTTGGCCCTGCAGCTTGCCTATCAGTTTCAAATGCCGGTGCTAAGCGAAGGTTTATACTGGTTCAATGGTTATGCCGTTTACTATTGGTCGAATTTGCTATTTGGTTTTTGGCTGTGGTTGTTATTGCAATATCACTTCAAAAGCAGCAAACTGGCTGTGATGGTGGCCATACTCCTCCTTCCGGTACTAGTGGGTTTCAACGAACTGATTCTGGTGGTGGTAACAGCCTTCCTTACCGGATGGTTTTTGATAGAAAAGGAAAAGCGGCCGGTAATCGCAGTGATGCTGCTTCTGGCGCTTTTGGGGGGAGCCTTTCTGGTACTAGCCCCTGGAAATGCGGTTCGCGCGGCTCAAAGTACCGCACCGCATCAGTTACTTCATGCGCTGGTGTTTTCGCAGTTTCAGGTGTTCCGCTTTGCCGCCTCCTGGTGCTCCCTTCCCATCGCGTTGCTATGCCTGCTCACCATGGTATTCGCCGGGCCCAATCAGTTTCAAAAACTAAAACAGATTAAAATTCCGGTTATCCTCATAGCCATTTACGGCATCATTTTTTTCAGTGTTTTTTTACCGTTGTTCTTTTCAGGTATGCTGGGTCAGCATCGCACGCTCAACTTCGCCTGGTGGTTCACACTCCCGCTAACCCTGCTGCTTTCAGTCAAAATTTCTGAAAAGTTTCACCTCAGTCAAAAACTTCTTTTCCTGAAAACGCCTTCATTTTTTTCAAGTACACTCATTGCCGCCATGCTGCTTATGGCCCTGAATCAAAACGGGGCAAGTATCCTGTATGATCTCAGCAAAGGAACGCTGCAAGCCTATAGGGCAGAAATATTGAACCGGATGCAACTACTGGAACAAGGTCGGTATAATAATTTCACCGCATTACCCGCCATCAAAAATCGCCCGCAATCAATTTTTCTTTATGATGAAAAAGATCCAAAAATTTGGTGGCAAGACAAATGCACTATCGAATATTTCCGGAATGCATCAGGCGTTCCACAACATTAACGGGTCACAAAATAAACACCGGTAAGTATCAGCAACATTCCGCCTAATTGAACAGGCATCAGCCTTTCGCCATCAAGCAACCCCCAGGCAATGGCTACAATCGGAATCAGATAAGTTACCGAGGCAGCAAAAAGTGCATCCGTCCGCTGCACCAATCTATAGTAAAGAATCCAGCCTACTACGGTTCCAAATAATGCCAGACAAAAAAGACAAGCTGTACTTCTGTAAAAAAACGGATGACTCATCACCTGATCCATGCCGGTAAATGATAAAATGATCAGGCTCGGAATTCCCAAAAAAAGCATCGCCATGGCCGTGATTTCCAGCGCAGGCGCATAAGCCAGCTTTTGTTTGATGTAGTTCGAATTTAATCCATAACAAAAGGTAGCAATCACCGGAAAAATCGCAAACCCGCTTTCTACCGAAAAATGAAAGCCACTCTTGCCCATCACCAAAACTACTGCACCCAACAAACCAATCAGCACACCGGCCAGTTTGCGGCCTGAAACAGAAATTTGCCAAAACAATGCGCCGCTGATTACAGTAAACAATGGCGAAAGTGAGTTAATAATGCCGTTCACTGAACTATTGGTGCGCGTCATCGCCAATGCAAACAAAAACGCAGGAATCCCGCTCCCCAAAAGCCCCGCTATCGCTACTTTTCCGTAATCATTTTTAGAAATGTGGCGAAATGCTTTTGGCAAAAAAGGCAAACAACACAACAGCGAAAAAACCATGCGCAGCGCTGCCAGTTGCAACGGACCGTAAACCACCAGCGCCTTCTTCATAAGAATATAGCTGGTGCCCCATATTAACGTCAAACTGCCCAGCAACAGCCATTGCTGCATCACGGTTTGCTTTTTCATGGTAGCGAAAAAATGAATTTATCGCGGTTTAAATGTAAAATTGAGCATGCGCCGCAAACTCTTCCTCTCATTCAATGCACTCGCCCTTATGGCTTACGCCATGTCGCTTGCGGCGGCCTTCATAAGCCCTGAACGTTGCTGGTGGCTGGCTTTTGCAGGCCTGGCGTTTCCCATTCTGGTGGTGGCCTTAATGCTTATCGAAATTCCGGCGGCGATTTTTGGAAGCAAATTATTTTTTGTAAACGCATTAGTGCTGGCCCTCTCGTGGCCGGTCATACAAAAGGTGTTCAACATTTCATTCTCTTCTTCTAATCAAAAAAAAGTTTGGTTAACCGTACTCACCTACAACGTCAAAAATTTCGATCTGTACAACTGGAGCGGCAACCTTCAAACGCGCCGCAAAATTTTTGATTTGCTAAAGGCCCAACACGCCGATGTTCTTTGCTTTCAGGAGTTCTATACCGATCCTGTAGCGCATCCCAATCTCGAATACCTGCGCGATTCGCTTCAATATCCATTCGTGTATTTCAAGCCATCTTACGCTTACATCTACAGTAATGAAAACGAACAAAAACGGCCGCTTAGTTGGGGTCTGGCCATTTTTTCACGTTATCCTATAGTCGATTCCGGCTATGTAACCCTTCAAAAAAACGAAAGCGGACAATGCATTTTCGCCGGTTTGAACGTGGGCGGCCAAAGGCTAAGGGTGTACAATACACACTTGCATTCTGTTCATCTCGATTATGATGATTACGACACTTTGGATGAGTTGCGCGAAACCCAAAACACCCAATGGACCCGCGTTCGCAATATCTTACGAAAGCTTCGGCGCGCTAACCGAAAACGCGCCCTTCAGGCAGAAATCATTGCGGCACATATCCGGCGTTACAAACAACCCAGGTTGCTCTGCGGCGATTTTAACGATGTGCCCGTTTCTTACGCAGCACATCGTATTGGCGCCAATCTTCGCGATGCTTTTTGCGATGCCGGATCGGGAATCGGTAACACCTTTGCCAATCCTATCGGGTTTTTCCGTATCGATTATGTGCTCTATGATCCTTCGCTGCGCGCCGCCTCGTATGCCTGCATCCGCCAACCGCTTTCCGATCATTATCCGGTAAAAGTGGAGTTATACCAAAAAGAAAACTAAAAGGGTTTTTTGGGCGTAACCCTCACCCCGCAGGCAAAGGTTTGTAATTGCTCAAACCCGCAACTGATGCGGGGTTCGGGTCGCGTGCTATCGGGGTACGCTATCGCTTCCGTGCTCAGTCGTTCCTTGTATCGTCCTAAAAAAAGTTTACAGGTTAAAAAATAAGTCCTGTTATAGGTTTACAATTCAGGCTTAATCCTGATTGGAGTTTACAAATGTAGTTTTTGGCCGGTAATAATTCTTCCATGTCCTATGAATTGGAAGGTTATTTCGATGAACGTCTTCAGGGGTCAGCATGTTGCAGCTCATATGGGGTCGAACTTCATTATAAATCAAAACAGAACGTGTTAGGATTTCCATTAATTGCCCATCTGTCGGCTGGTAATGGTTTAAAAATTCTTCTTTCAAAATCCCATTTACACGTTCAGCGATAGTTTTCAATGGGTCCCCGTTTTCAGTCATACTGATTTTGATGTGGTTAGCTTCTAATAGTTTTACGTAATCAGCCGAACAATACTGTATGCCGCGGTCAGAATGATGGATTAGTCCGGACAACGGCCCATAGCTCATAGAAATAGCCATTTCCAAAGCTTTAATTGTATGTATTGCCTCAAGACTATCCGCTACATGATGCCCAACGATTTTCCTGCTGTAGGCATCGGTTATGAAGCTGATATATCTAAATCCCAAGGCGGTTTTGTAATAGGTAATATCCGATACCCATAACTGATTAGAAGATGTAGGCGTAAAGCCGCGTATGATATTGGGGTATTTGCGGAACCAGTGGTTAGATTGTGTGGTAGTCATTTTCCTACGTTTTTTTCTAATTAATAATTTGTGAGCTGCCAATAGATCAAATAGCGCATCGCGTCCCATTTTGATTTGATGTTCCAATAAAAATGGCTGCAAAAGCAACAGCAGTTTACGGCCACCAATGGCAGGTTGAAGCCGCCGAATTTGATGGACTTGCTGTAATACCAGTTCCTCTTCAAAAGAGTTGGTTTGCTGTCGCCACTGTTGTTGATAATAAGCCTGTCTGGTTATACCAAGTAAACAACAGCATCGAACCAGACTTGTTTGGGGTCGGCTGTCTTTAGTTTCACGGATTACTTGGTGTTGGAGTTTTTTCGGATGGCAATCTTATATTCCTTTTCGGCCAGCGTAATCATACGCTCATAGAGCTCCGAACGAAGTTGTTCGTCTGCCAAACGTTTCTTTAAACGAGCAATTTCAGCCTCCAATATACTGAGAGACGCCTGCGACTGCTTTTGCGGATCTTTTGATTGAGACAAAGGAAAATCGTTTAGTGCCGCAAAATTACGTAATACTTTTGGTGCATAAGGATCCGCATAACCTGCTTTTCGTAGCCACTTGCAAATTATGCCATGGCCGCTCAGGCCATATTTGCGCTCAATGTGCTCTTTGGGCTGACCTGTCTGAAGATATTCATCTATAACTTGCTGTTTAAATGTTGGTGAATAATAATAAGAGCCTGCAGGTCGTTTCGGATCTTGTTCTTGTTTTGTGTCCATTTATAGTTTACATTTTGTGTAAACCTATTTTAGGACAAGACACCTCCTTCGCACCGCTCGCTAAAGCTCGCGCCCTTTCGCCCGCTTACGCAACTCTCAACTCTTAACTTTCATCTTTTAACTTTCATCTTTCATCTTTCATCTTTCATCTCTTACACTTCGCTCCATGTAGCCCCGTCTTTTCCATCTTTTACCTGAATGCCGGCTTTCAATAATTCATCGCGTATCTTGTCGCTGGTGGCAAAATCCTTGCGCGCTCTCACATCTTTGCGTAATTCCAAAATCAATTGCATCAACCCTTCCAGCTTATCGCCTCCGCCACTAGTCTCTTCTTTCAAGCCTAGTACGTTCGTTACCATTTCCCCCAAAAATTCAATAAGTGCTTTTTTGTCGGCCTCCGTGATCGATGCCTTGCCATCGTTTAAGCTGTTGATGTAAGTTACGGCTTCAAACAATGCGGCTAAGGCCAGCGAAGTGTTGAAGTCATCATTCAGCGCATCATACACCTTTTGTTTCCAAATTGCCAAATTTATGGTTGAAGTAGATCCGGTTTTTACCCCCGGCAACAGCTTCAGGCTATTCATCAAACGCTGATACCCTTTCTCTGCCGCCTTTAGCGCTTCGTTCGAAAAATCAAGCGTACTGCGGTAATGGGCCTGCAGCATAAAAAAACGCACCGTCATCGGGCTATAACCTTGATCTAATAACTTGTGGTTGCCTGAAAATAACTCGCCGGGCAAAAAGGAATTGCCCAAACTCTTGCTCATCTTCTGCCCGTTCACCGTCAGCATATTGGTGTGCATCCAAACTTTGGCCGGATTGTGATGAAAACACGCGGCATGCTGCGCAATCTCATTGGTGTGATGCGTAGGTATCAGATCCATGCCACCGCCATGAATATCAAATTGCTGGCCCAAATACTTGGCGCTCATCGCGCTGCACTCAATATGCCAACCGGGAAACCCTTCACCCCATGGCGATGGCCAGCGCATAATGTGTTCTGGTGATGCTTTCTTCCACAAGGCAAAATCTAAACGACCGCGTTTTTCGCTTTGTCCGTCAAGGTCGCGCGTGTTCTCATACTGGTCTTCCAGCTTGCGGCCGCTCAGTTCAGTGTAGGGATATTCCTTCGCAAATTTCTCTACATCAAACCAAATTGTGCCATTCACTTCATAGCCAAATCCGCGCTCCATTATCTGCCTGGTTAGCTCAATTTGTTCAATGATGTGGCCGCTGGCCGATGGTTCAATACTGGGTGGTAACAAATTCAACTGCTCCAGCACCTGATGAAAATCGATAGCATATAACTGTACAATTTCCATAGGTTCCAGCTTTTCCAAACGCGCGCGCTTGGCAATTTTGTCTTCCCCTTCATCCCCATCGCTTTCTAAATGACCCACATCGGTAATGTTGCGTACATAACGCACTTTATAACCCAAATGCTTTAGATAGCGGAACACAATGTCGAAACTCAAAAATGTACGACAGTTGCCCAGATGCGCATAACTGTAAAGCGTAGGTCCGCAAACATACATGCCCACATGGGGCGCATGTAACGGTTCAAAAAGTTCTTTTTCTCGCGTAAGGGTGTTGTAAATCTTTAATTGCTGCATTGTGGCGAATGTAAGTTGAAGATTTGAATCGCAATAAAATTGCGCATCACTTTCCATCAAGCTCGTGGAAAACGCGTTATTAACTTCAAACCACCACGCCGTAAACGCTGTTAATTTTGCATCAAAAATCGCACATGTCGAAGCCGGTTCGTTCAGCCCTGATTTCTGTTTATTATAAAGACCATCTCGAACCCATCGCCCGGCTGCTCCATCAGCACAACGTTACCATCTACTCTACTGGCGGCACACTGAAGTTTCTGCAAGACCTTCAAATTCCTGTTGTAGCCGTTGATACCCTCACCGGTTTTCCCGAAATCCTGGGCGGAAGAGTCAAAACCTTGCATCCAAAAGTGTTTGGCGGTATCCTCGCCCGCCGCAATAACGAAACGGATGTGGCTCAGCTCGAAACCCATCAAATTCCCGCAATTGATCTGGTGATCGTTGATCTCTATCCATTCGAGGAAACCGTGGCGCAGGGCAAAAGCGCTGAAGAAATCATTGAAAAGATTGACATCGGCGGTATTTCCCTTATTCGTGCAGCAGCAAAAAACTTCGAACATACCCTTATTGTTTCCTCGCGAAGCCAGTACGCCGCATTGCTGCAATTGCTCGAACAAAAAAATTGCGCTTCTGATCTGGCCGATCGCAAAACCTTTGCTGCTAAAGGATTTCAACAAAGCGCTCATTACGATGCGCAAATCTTCAACTATTTCAATCAAACCGAAAATATCCCGGTATTCAGGCAGTGCTTTGATGCGGCCAAACCGCTTCGCTATGGCGAAAACCCGCATCAGTCTGCCTCCTATTACGGAAATCTCGATGAGGTATTCGAAATTCTAAATGGCCGCGAACTGTCCTACAACAATCTGGTTGACGTGGAGGCTTCCCTCAATCTGATCGATGAATTTACCGAACCAACAGTAGCCATCATCAAGCATACCAATAGTTGCGGACTAGCCTCGCGCAATACCATTGCCGAGGCCTACGCCGCTGCGCTGGCCTGCGATCCCACTTCAGCATTTGGAGGCGTAATCGCCGCAAATCGCAACATCGACCTTGCAACGGCCAATGCGCTCAATAGTTTATTCTTCGAAGTGCTTTCCGCGCCTTCTTACAACGCCGATGCCCTCGAAGTTTTAAAACAAAAGAAGAATCGCATCTTGCTCAAAGATTGTCGTACCAACACTTCCCGCCCTGCTAAAGTTTTTAAAAATGTGTTTGGCGGAGTGCTGGAACAAGATGCCGATCGCGTGAGCGAAACACGGGAAACTTTTAAAAGCGTTACCGATAAGAAACCAAGTAATAACGAGCTTGCCGATCTGGAATTTGCTATTAAAGCCGTAAAACATCTCAAATCAAATGGCATTGCGCTGGTAAAGAATAAACAACTCATCGGTATGGGCTGCGGACAAACATCCCGCGTTGATTCGTTGCAAAGCGCGCTTAAAAAAGCAAAGGAATTTGGCTTCGATACATCGGGCGCTGTGATGGCCTCAGAAGCCTTCTTCCCTTTCCCCGATTGCGTTCAAATTGCGCACAACGCCGGTATTACCGCCATTTCGCAACCCGGAGGTAGCATCAAAGATCAGGATAGTATCGACGCCGCCAATTCCAATGCACAAGCCATGGTGCTCACCGGCATTCGCCACTTCAAACATTAACTACAAGGCCCCACTCTCCACTCTCATCTTTCATCTTTCATCTTTCCTCTCTCTTCTCGCGGATTCGTCCGCAAATCATACCATTCCTCTTTTTCGCCTCCGCCGTAAATGTGTTTCACGTATCGCTTGCTGCTAAAAACAACTTCCGCCTTTCGCTCCCGGCCGGTGCTTAATCCGCTGCTGCCCGTTTCCATTCGCGCAGTAATTTCTCCTGCTATTGTATCACCAAGGCTTCGTCCCTGCCAGGTTTCCGGTATGGGTAATCCCAAACGGTGAACAAGGGTTGGAGCAATATCAATTTGCCGCGCAAATTCCCGGTTCTTATAATATTGCAATTCGCGGTCGGCTATAATCAATGGAATCTTAACCTGCGGCTGATACAACCAATCTACATGTCCCCAAATTCCATGCTCACCTAATCCCTCTCCATGATCAGAGGTTACTACTACTATGGCGTTTTTCAAAACCCCAAGTAGATCCAGTTCTTGAAGTAATTCCGCAATAGTGGCATCGGCTTGAATGATCTTGTTGTCATAGGCGTTTACCGCAGCGGTTTCCCCGGCTATACCTACACCCTTTTTGTATGGACGAAAAACCGCAAATGTGTCGCGCAGCAATGCGGTTTCATGCGGGCTTTGCAAATGGAAATAAAAGAACTGAGGAACATCTTTTTTAATCACCGTTTGGCGTAATCCCTCCTTTAACACGCGGTCATCTTTGAAATAAAACAATTTCGAATCCTTTCCATCAAAGTAACTGTCACAATCGTTTAAATAAAACGATGCAATGTTGTACCACTCGCGGTGCGCGCCGCTTACCAGTACGTGAGTGTTGTATCCCGCGGCATGCAACAGTTTCACCAAATTGAAGCCATAGGGCGAGCATGCTGTTGCATACTGCGATAACAGCAGCGAAGGTACACCTATCACAGTGGCTGCGCCCGATGCATAAACGTCGCGTACCGCAATCGCTTGTTGGTTTTCAACCAAATGGTTTAAAAAAGGACTGGTGTTTCTTCCATAACCATAAACACCTAAATGGTCAGCGCGCAGGCCATCGCAAACTATCAGTATCACATGCTTGCGGTTTCCATTTAACGGTTTTCGAAGATATTGCTGAAACGCAATAGCATCGCGCTTTCCCGCCTCATTTCGTGTTACATCAAAAAACGGATTATTGTTCCATCCCCACATTTTGTCAAACAGAAACACCAGCATAGGCTCTCCACGTAAATGCAAGTAGCGTTTCGTTGGCACAGCGCCCGCCGATAACAATATGGCCATCAACGCAAGCAGCGCCAAACTGCTCCAATGAAGTTGCTTCGCCCCAAGGTCCAGTTGCGCTGCAATCTTCTTCCGGAATAGTAACAATAACGTCACTACAAATAAAAAAGGTAACAATAACAGCAATACAGCTAACCACCTTTCCATCGGCAGCGAGTCTAAAAATTGAGGTAAGGCTTTAACATAGCTGCGGGCAATAGTTACCGTAATCACATCGCCCCAATAATTCATTGATAAAAAGATCAGAAAATAGAACAGCCCCAAACTGCTTAAACCTATAGTAAGTACAAGCACCGAAGCAAGTCGGTTTCCCATAAATCGCCTCAGAATTAATGCCGTAAACCACAACGAAAAGTGAAACACAAATGCAACCGCGGCATGATACATCACAACCGTTTTCGGCACACCATACTCAAAAGCCCATAGCGCTATCAACACTGCCGAAAGCAACGTCAGCCACAAAGGCAGCCTAAATACACCACTAAGCTTTACTGAAAAAAAATGACGCATGGCTTTGGCCCTTCACACCCGTGCTAAAGTAGGTTTTTATCAATTGCTGCAAGCCTTTAAAAGCCTGTGAACAATTGGGACGTGAAAAACCGAAGCACTCCATTTTCAAATCCTCAAATCCCCAAATCACCCTTTGCGTTCACTGCGATGCCTTTGCGTACGCTGCGGTAAAAACGGGCCGCTACTGAAACGCAAAGCACGCAGCGTAGGTTTCATTCCATCTTCAAATCTTCAAATCCTCAAATCCTCAAATCCCCAAATCACCCTTTGCGTTAAACGGGGTGAGGGAAGGTAGAAGTCGTTTCTGCAAAAGATATTCTGCAATCTGCACGGCATTCGTGGCCGCTCCTTTTCTCAAATTGTCAGAAACTACCCAAAGGTTTACCGTCTTCTCCTGCGATTCGTCCCGGCGAATGCGTCCCACAAATACTTCATCCTTGTCATGCGCGTCCAGCGGCATGGGATATTTTAAATTCGCAATATCGTCAGTCACAATAACGCCGGGCGCCTGCTCCAGCAAATGCACCAATTCCTTCAACTCAAATTCGTTTTCAAACTCTACATTCACGCTTTCACTATGTCCGCCTATTACCGGCACACGCACGGTTGTGGCCGTCACCCGGATGTGTTCGTCGCCCATAATCTTGCGTGTTTCATTCACCATTTTCATTTCTTCCTTGGTATATCCGTTTTCCAGAAATACATCAATATGCGGCAATAAATTCAAATCGATTTTATAAGCGTATGCCATCTCGCCCTGCTGCCCGCTACGTTCATTCATTAATTGGTCCACCGCTTTTTTGCCGGTTCCCGTAACCGACTGGTACGTGGAAACCACCACCCGTTTAATCTTCCATTTGTCGTGCAAAGGCTTCAACGCCACCACCATTTGGATGGTAGAACAATTGGGGTTGGCAATAATCTTATCGTTCGCAGTCAATATGCCGGCATTCACTTCCGGCACTATCAACGGAATTCCTTTTTCCATCCGCCATGCCGATGAATTGTCGATTACTACAGCTCCTGCTGCAGCAAACTTCGGCGCCCATTCCTTCGAGGTACTGCCACCTGCCGAAAACAAGGCCACATCAGGCTTTGCGGCTACGGCAGCATCCATTCCCATCACCGTATATTCACGCCCTTGAAACATCACCTGCTTTCCAACCGACTTTTCTGAAGCAACCGCCAAAAATTCCGTAACCGGAAATTTTCGCTCTTCCAATACCTGAATCATCTTTCCGCCTACCAATCCCGTAGCGCCTACCACCGCAACTTTCATAATATGTTTTGACGTAAAATTAGAATAGCCCTCCAAAGCCGCAATAGCTGGAAGCGTTTCGTTTTTTTTTGGCGCATGCTGCGCATTCGGCAGGGCGCTTTTCAAGTTGGCTGGCGCGCGGCGCAGCACCGCGTGCTTTCGGGCTACGCTAACGCTCCGGTGCTTCGGGCGTTCCATTTCATTTCACGCCCTGCGCACAACCACTTCGTGGTTCCCTGCCGCCCGCTTGCGCTTTTCCCCCTTAGGTCTTGTGTCTATTGTCTTGCATCCTGCGTCTTGCATCTTTTCTCTTGCATGCTCCACTTCCCACTTTCAACTTTTTATCTAATTTTAAAACGGATTAAAATGAAAAAACACTACGCCATAGTTTTTTTTATAATGTGTTTGCTTCAAATGCAGGCACAAACGGCATTGTTTAACAATCTCGGCGCCGATGTGCATCTTATGCCGGGTGCTTTTATGATTGTTAAAGCCGACTCCCTCCATAATCATGCAGGTAGTATCGAAAATGGCGGTAATCTGGTAGTGGAGGGAAATATATATAATGATGCTACACTGGCAGGCCGTAGCGCCTCCCCAACCGGATTATACCGCATCCAGGGCGATTGGATCAATAACGGAATCACAACCCCCTTTGCCGATTCTGTAGAACTTTACGGCGGTAATCAGCTTATCACAGGAACCCAGCCATCCGTTTTTCACCACCTTATATTAAGCGGCACTCCGGGCAGCGTAAAAGCACAAACTATTGATGCTTCCGTTGACGGAAATCTGAATCTTAACGATCACGAATTGGCCACCGATATCAATGAAATGCTGGTGTTGAATACCGCCACCGGTGCTATTCAAAAGGCAGCCGGCCCAGCCGGTTTCGTGAGTAGCATGGGGCCGGGCCGCCTTACGCGCGCCACCGCTGCAACTACACCTTACTTTTATCCGCTTGGAACGCCATCGGCTCTCACCGGCGCAGTTTTCTATTATCGACCGCTTGAAATTACACCGGTCGCAGCCACCTCCAATCGCTATGGCGCCCGCTTAGCCCACAATCCCCTTGCCGATTCTTTCGACCCCGATCTTATGAATGATGAACTTTGTAAGGTAAATCCGCTTTTCTATCATAATATTTACCATCAGTCAGGAAACGCTAACGCATCCATTAAAATGTTCTTTGATGGTGCAAATGATGGAAAATGGACCGATATCGGCCACTGGAAGGCAGCAGTTTGGAATTATATGCCAACCGCTTCTGTTTCTGCTAACGGTTCATTTTCAACAGTTGAGGTGAAAAATTGGGGCGATTTTAATCCGGTTCCTTTCGCTTTGGCGGCTAAAAAAATCACCGTAGATGCCGGCCCCGATAAAGAGATTTATCCTGGCGAAACCACCTCGCTCGATCCGGTCATCAACTTCCCGGCAACAAATATTCAGTGGATGCCTTCATATTATCTGGATTTTGATAATATTGCAAGCCCGAAATCTACGCCGGTAGAAAATATAGAATACACCATTTTTGTTAAAAATGATGTAGGATGTATAGCCACCGATAAGATGAAAATTAGCGTTTTGCCGGAAAACTTATTGGTACCAACCGGTTTTACGCCAAATGGAGATGGGAATAATGATGTGTTCCGCCCCGCAAATAAAAATTTGGACAAAATTGTCTTCCAGGTTTTTAATCGTTGGGGCGAAAAGGTTTTCGAAACCGAAAACGCAGAAGAAGGATGGGACGGCGCTTTCCGCGGAGTGAAACAGGATATGGGGGTATATGTGTGGAAAGCAGAATATAAGCTGAATGGAGCAACAGCTACAAAGTTTGCTTCGGGAAATGTCACTTTAGTTCGATAAATAAGATAATACAACCAAGACTCAGTTATGAGGAAAAGCTACTTGTTATGTGTACTCGCCACAATGTTGGCATTCTGTGCAACTGCGCAGGATAATGTCGGCATTGGTACATTAACGCCCAGTGCGTCGGCCAAACTCGATATCACTTCCAATACCAAGGGTATATTGATTCCGAGAATGGACTCCGTTAGTCGAAAAGCAATCGCTGCCCCGGCTGACGGCTTGCTCGTTTATGATACCGACTATTCATGCTTCTATTTTTGGAATGCATCCTCTGTGCTGGCTAATAAATGGCAAAGCCTGTGTAATGCCTCTGGTGCTATCGGTCCGGTAGGCCCTACAGGTGCAGCCGGTCCTGCTGGCCCCGCAGGTCCTATCGGCCCTACAGGAGCCGGAGCTACAGGAGCCACAGGTGCAACAGGAATTGCAGGAGCAACCGGTCCACAAGGCGCCACAGGATTAAGTGTTACCGGCCCAACAGGCGACCAAGGCCCAACCGGCGCCGCGGGTGCCGTAGGCGCAACCGGCCCTCAAGGTGCAACAGGATTAAGTGTTACCGGCCCAACAGGCGACCAAGGACCAACGGGCGCAACCGGTTCAATCGGTGTAACCGGTCCACAAGGCGCTACAGGATTAAGTGTAACGGGACCAACAGGTGATCAAGGCCCAACGGGCGCAACCGGCTCAATCGGTGTAACCGGTCCACAAGGTGCCACAGGATTAAGCGTAACGGGCCCAACAGGTGATCAAGGCCCGACAGGAGCTACCGGCTCAATCGGTGTTACGGGCCCACAAGGTGCTACGGGATTAAGCGTAACTGGTCCAACAGGTGACCAAGGCCCGACAGGAGCAACCGGCTCAATCGGTGTAACCGGTCCACAAGGCGCAACAGGATTAAGTGTAACGGGCCCAACAGGTGATCAAGGTCCGACGGGCGCAACCGGCTCAATCGGTGTAACCGGCCCACAAGGTGCTACGGGATTAAGTGTAACTGGTCCAACAGGTGACCAAGGCCCGACAGGAGCAACCGGCTCAATCGGTGTAACCGGTCCACAAGGCGCAACAGGATTAAGCGTAACTGGTCCAACAGGTGACCAAGGCCCGACAGGAGCAACTGGCTCAATCGGTGTAACCGGTCCACAAGGCGCAACAGGATTAAGTGTAACGGGCCCTACAGGTGATCAAGGCCCGACAGGAGCTACCGGCTCAATCGGTGTAACCGGTCCACAAGGTGCTACAGGATTAAGTGTAACTGGTCCAACAGGTGACCAAGGCCCGACAGGAGCTACCGGCTCAATCGGTGTAACCGGTCCACAAGGTGCTACAGGATTAAGTGTAACTGGTCCAACAGGTGACCAAGGCCCGACAGGAGCTACCGGCTCAATCGGTGTTACGGGCCCACAAGGTGCAACAGGATTAAGTGTAACGGGTCCAACAGGTAACCAAGGCCCGACAGGAGCTACCGGCTCAATCGGTGTAACCGGCCCACAAGGTGCTACGGGTTTAAGTGTAACGGGACCAACAGGTAACCAGGGCCCAACAGGTGCTACCGGTTCAATCGGTGTTACCGGTCCACAAGGTGCTACGGGTTTAAGCGTAACGGGCCCTACAGGTAACCAAGGCCCAACAGGTGCTACCGGCGCTACTGGAGTTACCGGCCCTACAGGAATTACAGGTGCCACAGGAGTTACCGGCGCCACAGGATCTACTGGTGTTACGGGTAGTACAGGTGCAACCGGCGCCACTGGCGCAACCGGTGTTACAGGTGTAACCGGTGTAACGGGCACAACAGGAGCCACCGGTGCCACAGGAGCTACCGGCGCAACCGGGTCTACTGGAAGCACGGGTGCCACTGGAGCCACTGGGTCGACTGGTGTTACCGGCGCAACAGGATCTACTGGCGCCACGGGCAGCACTGGTGCTACGGGAAGTACAGGTGCAACTGGAGCCACTGGCGCAACTGGTATTACAGGTGCAACTGGTGTAACCGGTGCCACAGGAGTTACAGGAGCAACGGGCGCAACCGGATCAACTGGAAGCACGGGGGCTACTGGAGCCACCGGAGCTACCGGCGCAACAGGATCTACCGGCGCCACGGGAAGTACAGGTGCTACTGGAGCCACTGGAGCAACTGGTGTAACAGGCGCTACAGGCGCCACAGGATCTACCGGCGCCACGGGCAGCACAGGTGCTACGGGAAGTACAGGTGCTACCGGAGCCACTGGCGCGACAGGTGCAACAGGTATTACAGGTGCAACCGGTGTAACTGGTGCAACAGGAGTTACCGGCGCCACAGGATCTACTGGTGCAACGGGCGCCACCGGAACTACAGGCGCAACAGGATCTACAGGCGCCACGGGCAGCACAGGTGCTACGGGAAGTACAGGTGCTACAGGAGCTACTGGCGCAACAGGTGCCACAGGAGCAACTGGTCCTTCAGGTGATACAGGAGCAACCGGCGCTACTGGTGTAACCGGTCCTACCGGTCCAACTGGCACAACAGGTCAGGGCATTTCATCGGTTTCTTCTTCGGTTGAAATACTATTGCTTGGAAATAATACCGGTACTTACTCTAATGCAGCATCCGCAACAGGAACGAATGGATACACGCCGGGTACCTTCCAAGGTATTGCTGGTATGTCGGTAACTCGTACCATCACTGCCGGAAGTTTTGTAAATGTTAGCTTTACAGCTCGTTGGGAAACCGACTTCCTGAATCGCTTCCAGCCGGAAACCATTTATTTCCGCGTGCTTCGCGATGGTACTGAAATTGCACGTACCGCAGCATGGACCAGCGATAACGGAGCTGCTTACTTTATCCTCACTGGAAATGTTGGCATTACTTACCACGATGCCGGCGTGGGTGGTGGCAGCCATACTTATACCGTAGAATACTGGATGTCGAACTCCTACGCAGCATCAACAGAAAGCTTCGTATTGGGCGAGCGCTATCTGTCAGTAACTGAAATCCGTCCTTAAAAGAAAACCAAAAGAAACTATGAAAAATTTGTTTGTTGCCGCACTAATGCTTCTATCCTTCGCAACGTTTGCTCAGGATCCAACCATGCGTGTACAAAATACGTTTAGCAAGGGCGATATAATAGCATCTACTACAGGTCGCATTGCTGACGGGCAATTGTATATTCCTTCTACAGCCGGCGACCCAAATATCATTGGCGTATATTCTGGCGAACAAAGCAATCGTGTTGACCGCATTTTTAACACCACGGGGTTAACAGAAGTAAAAGTAGATGGCGCTGATCTTCATGTTGGCGATTGGGTTACTACTAACGCTCAAGGTCAGGCTGTTAAAGCAACTTCAGGAATGCTACTGGGTGTAGTGGTAAAAGAACCTATGGGAGGTTTTGCAACTATCCGAATTTTGATTTCTTACAAATAAGAACACATAAACAGTTTCAGAAAGGGTTGCGTTTTCGCAACCCTTTTTTATTTGTCGATAACAAACTGCACTTCTTTGAAAGCAAAGCGCATTTCCTTGCCGTCACTTTCAATCAGCAATTTTCCGTCCTTGCTCACGCCAGTAATTTGACCTCGAAATGTTTTTTTGCCGGATATGAATAGCGCCGTTTGATGATAACGATATAAGGAGGTTACATAAGCTCTTTCAATGAAATTATAATGCATCAGACGGAGCTGTAGATAATATTTTTCTAAAAAATACGATAAGGTGTCGCGAACAATTGCCAAATCATACTGCTCAAAATTTACATTCCGTAAGGAAGTAGCATTGGGTATGGAAATATCAAAAAAGGTTTGATTCACATTTAAGCCGATACCGATAACAGCGCTACTGATCTTGTTGCCAGTCAATATGTTTTCAATAAGAATGCCTGCAATTTTCTCATCCAGGTAATAGATATCGTTCGGCCACTTGATATGAAAGTCAGTATGTGCAAGGGTTTCACAACATTCCCGAACTGCCAGTGACGCAACCATGCTTAAATAAAATTGCTTGTCAACCGGTAAAAATCCGGGTTGTAATATGTAGGAGACGGTTAGATTTTGGCCGGGTTCTGTTAACCATTTGTTTCCTGCCTGCCCCTTACCGGCAACCTGTTCACGGGCACTAATCAGTGTTCCTTCCACAACCTTATCAGTCCGCAACAATTCTTTGGCAAAGTTGTTTGTAGAATCGATGCTTTCCAGTGAAATCACGCGCCTGCCGGTAAAAAGAGTGTCGAGCATTTTTGAGTTGTAAAGAAGTGACGGCAACGGTTTGCAGCAATTACACTTCTTCTCGTAAAATCAATTATTTTTATTCCATCAAAAATCAGAAACTATTGGCGAAAAAGAAAAACTTCACCACAGAAGATTTAAAGGCACTAGTTGTAGATGCCATATTAGAAAAAAAGGGACAGGCCGTGGTTAGCCTCGATCTCCGTTCCATTCACGATACTGTTGCAGATTATTTTGTTGTTGCACATGGCGATTCGGCCACCCAGGTGAATGCCATATTTGAAAGTATTCTGGAAATGGCAAAAGAAAATGGCCAACAGCCTTATCATCATGAGGGCAAAAAGAACGGCGAATGGATTATCGTGGATTTTGTAGATGTGGTGGCACATATCTTTCATCGTGAAAAAAGAGACTTTTACCAATTGGAAGAACTTTGGAGCGATGCTATTGTTGAAGAACACGATGAGAATGGTGCAATAAAAACCAAATTGGTTCGTCCTGTAAAAACCGCAGCGAAAAAGAAAACGCCTGCTACAAAATCAAAGCGCTCCGTGCGATAGCATTAAGAAGTATCATGGAAGAAAATAAGAAATCTCAGGAGCCGGGAAATGAATCCGGCAATAAAGTCCGCGATCGGAAAACGGGAAGCCGGATTTTTCGCGATAGTACGCCGCGTAAAAATCGCGATGAAGATGGTGATGAATTTAAGTTTAGCTTTTTTTGGGTGTACGCCATAGTAGGATTGATTCTGTTGTGGAGTTTCATCAATATCATGAGTCCTTCTCTTGAAGCGGTGTCCACCGTTCAGTTGCGGGAAATGCTTGCTGCAAATGATGTGTCTAAAATTAAGATTGTGGGTGGCAAGGATGCTGAAGTTTACCTTAGCGATTCTGCACTATTGAAACAAAAGTACACCGCTATTGCTAAAAACCGCTTCAATGTAGTTAATCACGGCCCTCACTACAGTTTTACTGTAGCTTCTAATGAAGCCTTTGATAAGTTCATCACACAATTCTATAAGGACAATCCCGGTCTGCGGGAAACGCAGGTGGATTATGAGCCTGGCAAAGACTGGAGCAACCTCATAAGTATTGTAGTTATGGTGGCGTTGTTTATTGGATTATGGATTGTAATGATGCGTCGAATGGGTGGAAATGTGGGAGGCCCGGGGGGCAATATTTTTAATATCGGCCGTTCCAAAGCTACTTTGTTCGATAAAGATGAAAAGATCAAAGTAACGTTTGAAGATGTAGCCGGCTTAGATGAGGCTAAAGAGGAAGTGATGGAAATCGTGAACTTCCTGAAAGAACCTAAAAAATATACTGCGCTTGGAGGAAAAATCCCTAAAGGGGCGCTACTGATTGGTCCTCCTGGTACCGGAAAAACCTTGATCGCCAAGGCAATGGCCGGTGAAGCTCAGGTTCCATTTTTCTCCATATCCGGAAGTGATTTCGTAGAAATGTTTGTAGGCGTAGGCGCTTCGCGGGTACGCGACCTGTTCCGTCAAGCTCGTGAAAAAGCCCCTTGCATTATTTTTATCGACGAGATCGACGCTATTGGCCGCGCTCGCGGTAAAAATGTAGTGCAGGGAAACGATGAACGCGAAAGCACGCTCAATCAATTATTGGTGGAAATGGACGGTTTTAGCGGCGATAAAGGTGTGATTATGATTGCCGCAACCAACCGCCCGGATGTTCTTGATCAGGCGTTGCTCCGTCCGGGTCGTTTCGACAGGCAAATTTCAATCGACGAACCGGATTTGAAAGGACGCGAGAAGATTTTTAATGTTCATTTGAAAGGCATCAAAGTGGCACCTGAAGTGGACGCATCTAAACTGGCCGCGCAAACTCCCGGATTTGTTGGCGCTGATATCGCTAACATTTGCAATGAAGCCGCGCTGATTGCCGCACGTAAAGGTGGAACTGATGTAAAGTTTCAAGACTTTAATGATGCCATCGATCGCGTAATTGGTGGGTTGGAGAAGAAGAACAAAATCATTCAACCCGAAGAGAAAAAAGTAATCGCTTACCACGAAGCTGGCCACGCACTTTGTGGCTGGTTCCTTGAGTACGCGCACCCTTTAGTAAAAGTTTCTATCGTACCTCGTGGCGTAGCAGCATTAGGATACGCACAGTATCTTCCAAAAGAAAAATACCTTACTACTACTGAAGAATTGCACGACAGGATGTGCATGACAATGGGCGGCCGTGCAGCCGAGAAAATCGTTTTCGGAAAAATTTCAACCGGCGCGCAGAGCGATCTCGATCAGATCACACGCACCGCATACGCCATGGTTGCTGTGTATGGAATGAGTGAAAAAGTAGGAAACGTTTCTTACTATAATATCATGAACGAACAGGCGTTCAGCAAGCCATTCAGCGATGACACAGCACGCATCATGGACGAAGAAATGAAACGGCTCATTAATGAGCAGTATGTTCGGGCACAACAATTACTTACTGAAAAACGTCATGAGCTGGATCTTGTAGCCAACGAATTGCTTGCAAAAGAGGTCATCTTTAAAGATGATTTGGAGCGTTTGTTAGGTAAACGTCCGTTTGACGAAAAGCAACATGAAAAGGTGGTTACAACATACACCGTGGAAGAAGGCGGCGTAACAGTGTCTAAAAATGTAGTTAACGATCCTCCGATAGTTGACAATACGCCTGAGTAATGTTGGGATAGTGCTGCAGGAATCGCAAATTTTGAGGAACCTCAGTACGCATGGATACACACGAACAGCAACATGGCTTTTTTAGCAACTTCAGAAATCTGTTTTCAAAAAAGAATAATGAAGTATTAATTGCCGAAGATGAATTGGAAATGCCCATCATCCAACGCACCGATAACGACGCTCCAACCAATCGGCCAATGGCTACACGTACTGTCGATTTCAGCCATACGGAATTCGTGCCGGTAACTGCACCAAAGTTTCTCGAGGAAACTCCGGAAAAGGCGGCAACAGAAATTGTAACGCTCGACCCACCGGCCGATCTGGATATTCAGTTTGCCACCGGCTTAATTGAAAAGGGAGGGAAGTTTATGTATTGCGAAAGCATGGCTGCGGCTATTGAAGAGCTGAAACGCCAGGCTGAAGATAACGGCTGGGCGCATGTGTTCTGCTGGGAAAACGAAATCAAAGACGCTTTTCACGAAAACAATTTTCAACGCGGCGTAATTGGATATACCATTGAAAATTCGGATGCTGCAATGTGTTTGTGCGAAGGCTTGGTAGCCGCCAGCGGAGCAATACTGCTGAACCCAAAACAAGCTTCCAGAAGACGATTGCCGGTATTCCCTAAAACGCAGATATTCCTTGCTGATGTATCACAACTGCGTGCCGATCTGAACAAGGCAATCATGCAATTTGCTGCAGCCAACCGCGGAGAGTTGCCTTCTGTTCTCGACTTGTGCGATAACGTTAAGGGACACTATTATCATGATGGAAGCCTGGTGCTGAAAGCAGAAGGGCCCGAAGATATCTACGTCTTTCTGATAGACGAAAAAATACCGGTAAGCACAAAAGCTTAATACCGCGAATAGTATCCGGTGCCATCATACTCCCGGCATTCGGGAGCCTGCATACAAGCCTCGCTGCAACAGCCTTTCATTTCCCAACCGCACGACTCACACAATACAAAATGTTCGTTACAATCGGGATTGGCACAATTGATCATATGTGTGCTCGGCGTGCCGCACTTCTTACAATTTGAAATCACAGTGGGGTTGATGGTGTTTACCGGAACGGAAATCCGTTTGTCGAACACATAACAAGCGCCGTCAAAATCTTTTCCTCCAACCTCTTTCCCATACTTCACTATACCGCCATGCAATTGGTAAACATTCTTGAACCCGTGTTCCAGTAATAACGCACTAGCCTTTTCGCATTTGATTCCTCCGGTACAATAGGTCAAAACTTTTTTGTCCTTCAGGTGAGCATACTTCTTGATCTCTTCCGGAAAATCGCGAAAGTTGTCAATGTCTGCAGCAATTGCATTTTTGAAACGACCCAGATTGCTTTCGTAGTTGGAGCGCACATCTAAAATCACCACATCTTCTTCATCTTTCATTGAGGCAAACTCGGCCGGTTCTAAATGAATGCCGGTACGTTTAGTGGGATCCACATCCTTCATCCACTTCGTTCCTGAGTTCACAATTTCATCCTTGCAACGAACATGCAACGCATTGAAAGAAACCTCATCTACATCATCAGCCTTAAAATCAATGCCGCTGAATAACGGATGCTGATTGCAATAGTCGATATACTTCTGACATTGAACAATGGTGCCGGAAACAGTACCATTCAGGCCTTCAGGGGCAATAATAATACGGCCTTTTAAACCAATGCGTTCACAAAAGGCAAGATGACGGGCAGCAACTTCCTCCGCATTCGGTATGCGCACATATTTGTAATAAAGTAACGTTCGAAATGGTTTCATTTTATTACTGAAGAATCACTTTTTCTGTTTTGATCGAATTGCCGGCTTTAATCTGTAACATATAAATGCCTGCTGCATTTCCGGTGAGGTCAACCGTATAATTGCCCGCTGTTTTTTCTACCAATGATGCAATCTGTTTTCCTAACAACGAAAACACCTCAATGGTGGCGTGGTCACCCGCTCCGGTAATTAAAAAAGTTCCGTTAGAAGGATTTGGGCTGATGTGAACCTGCGGTAACACCACTGAAGAAACGCCGGCAACATCCAGCAAATGCGTACGCTGATTTTCTATGGTGCTTCGCATCAAAGCGCCTTGCTGACGGGTAAACATATTCATGCAACTTTCCGATGAATAGTCCATGTAGTTCTCAATCATATCAGGCGCATTAATTCCATAATAAGTTTCAATGCCTCCGCAGGTATTCCTGCTGGTATTGCAGTCGAAGTCTGATTGCGAATTCGCAAAAGGTGTATCATCAATGCCATCGCTTTGCAAACAATCATTGGTGCCCGAAAAACCCCCGCCATCACCCCAAATGTGGCGCAATCCAAGATAGTGACCTACCTCATGCGTACACGTACGGCCCTTAATCACAAGATTACCCGATCCGCCCGTTGGATCAGGATAAGGATTTGGATTGTTTCTACCTACTGTGCGGTAATCTACCACCACGCCTTCCCATTTTTGATACTGTGCTTCTGAACCGCTGGGCCAGTTCGACAGCCCCGCCGGGGGATAGGCAAAACCCAAAACACTTCCCAGGAAAGAAGATTTGATGTTCAATATCCAGATGTTGAGATAATGCTCCGGCGCTACCGCATCATCGCCTCCATTAGCAGTTTCTTTTACGATCGAATCTTCAGGAAAGCCAAACAAAGATGTGAAGGATGCCGTGCTGTGTACGCGATTGATCTGCTTGATATGAAAACGAATGTGCGTATCGCCCGATACGGTATCAAATATCGGCCGTGCATTTCCTGCATCAGCATTGGTGTGGCTGTAATCTTCATTCAATACCGCAATTTCAGAGAACAGAACACTATCGCCCAGATTTTCAGCAGCACTATCATACAACACGTGAAATACAATTCCGATATCATAGTTCACACTTCTGGAATTGGCAGAAACAGCAGCTTGCTTCGATTCCGCAAAAGTGCGGTCGGCAGCTACACGAAATCCGGGAAAGCGCGATTCCATGCGCTGCATGGCCGCTTCATAACCACAGTGTATTTTGGCCTTCGGCTGGGCCACGGCAATTACCGCCCAAAGGGTGATCAACAGTAGAGTATAGACTTGACGCATAAAAAAGATTAGCCGGCGAATATACAACAAACGCCTGTTTTTGGTTTCTATAAAACATTTTGATGCGCTGCTCGTCCTTACAGCATAAACACTCGTATGAAGGCTGAACTGGAAACTCAGATTATTATCCGCGCTACACCTCAACAGGTGTGGTCGGTTTTTGCCAATTTTCAAGAATATCCACAATGGAACCCGTTCATAAAAAGTATTTCCGGTATTGTAGCTAAAGGTAACCGTATCGAAGCGCATATTCAACCTGCCGGAGGCACTGCCATGACCTTCAAACCTACCGTGCTGACTTTTGAACCGAATCGGGAATTGCGGTGGTTAGGCAAACTGCTTGTCACCGGCCTTTTCGACGGCGAACATCGTTTTCAACTGCTTGCTAACCCTAACGGTACAACTACCTTTCTGCATTCCGAAAAGTTCAGCGGAATATTGGTGGGGCTCTTCATGAAATCGCTGCAAGGCCCTACCAGAAAGGGTTTTGAACTAATGAACGAAAAGCTCAAAGAGCGCGTTGAAGCATCGCTCCATTAACGAACTTTCTAAGCCATCGCTTATATTCGCTCAAAAAAAGTGCGCGGGCTTTTCACAATTTTACTGCTGGTTCTGTCCAATATTTTCATGACCATTGCCTGGTATGGTCACCTCCGATTCAAACAATACGGTTGGTTTAGTCAATTGCCGCTCTACTCCATAATACTCATTAGCTGGGGCATCGCACTTTTGGAATACACCGCTCAGGTGCCGGCCAACAAAATTGGCTTCGTAGAGAATGGCGGACCGTTTACACTCTGGCAATTAAAAGTAATTCAGGAAGTGATTACACTAATCGTATTCACGGCATTTACGCTTATCGCCTTCCGAAACGAAACGCTGCGCCTCAACCACCTCATTGGATTTTCCTTTCTTGTTCTGGCGGTCTATTTTATTTTTAAGAAATAATCAGGGCGGCTTACGGGCTATCCATGGCTACGCTGGCGCTTCGGTGCTTCGTTTCACTACGCACCCACGCCTTCGGCGTGGCCATTCCTATCCCGGCCGCCGGCGCCGGTAAGGTGCGCTTAAACTGAAAATTCCGCAGGGCGCCGTGGCCCTGTTCCCTATTTTGAAGCGCGCTTGCGGTCGTTCTCGTTCAATATAATTTTACGCAAGCGAATGCTTTTTGGCGTCACCTCCACATATTCATCTTCCTGAATATATTCCATCGATTCTTCCAAACTCATTTTGATAGGAGGAGCCAGTACCGCCTTGTCGTCAGTTCCCGAGGCCCGGAAGTTCGTAAGCTGCTTGGTCTTGCTGATGTTTACTACCATATCAGTGGGGCGAATATGTTCGCCAATGATCTGACCTTCATAAATATCCTCGCCCGGTTCCAGAAAATAGCGCCCGCGGTCAGATAGCTTATCCATTGCGTAGGTCACCGATTTTCCTTGTTCCATTGAAATTAATACGCCGGCAATTCGCGATGGAATATCGCCCACCCATGGCTGGTAATTTTTAAACCGATGCGCCATGATGGCTTCGCCTGCCGATACGTTCAGTATTTGCGTGCGCAAACCAATGATGCCTCGCGATGGAATTTCAAACTCCATGTGCATCAAATCACCTTTAGGTTCCATCACCAGCAAACTGCCTTTACGAAGCGAAATCTGCTCAATACATTTGCCTGATGATTCTTCAGGAACATCAATGGTTAGGATTTCAATAGGCTCGCATTTTACGCCATCAATTTCTTTTACAATTACTTTAGGATTTCCGATGCAGAGCTCATAACCTTCGCGGCGCATAGTTTCAATTAGAACGCCAAGGTGTAATACCCCGCGGCCATACACCATAAAGGTATCGGCCGAAGCAGTTTCCTCAATGCGGAGGGCCAGATTTTTTTCTAATTCCTTCATCAGGCGCTCACGAATCTTCTGCGAAGTCACAAACTTGCCTTCTTTTCCAAAAAACGGACCGTTGTTCACCGTGAACACCATGCTCATGGTAGGTTCGTCGATTGAAATAGGAGGCAATGCCTCCGGTTGATCGAAATCGGCAATGGTATCGCCAATCTCAAAACCTTCCAAACCCACTACGGCGCAGATATCACCGCAAGAGGCGCTTTCAATTTTCATTTTCCCCAAACCGGAGAACGTGTACAGTTCTTTGATCTTCGACTTCACCATACGGCCATCTCGCTTGATTAACTGTACGTTCTTACCCGATTCGATCACACCCCGAGCTACCCGTCCAATCGCGATTCGACCAATGAAAGAAGAATAGTCCAGCGATGTAATTTGCATTTGAAGTGGACCTTCTATCACTTTAGGCTGTGGGATATGTTCCAAAATGGTGTCCAGCAAAAAGGTGACATCTTCAGAAGGTGTTTTCCAATCGGCACCCATCCAGCCTTTTTTGGCAGCGCCATAAACAGTTGGAAAGTTCAATTGATCTTCAGTAGCGTCGAGGTTGAACATCAATTCAAAAACGGCATCATGCACTTCATCAGGACGACAATTTTCTTTGTCAACCTTATTGATCACCACAATGGGCTTTTTACCCAGAGCAATGGCTTTGCTCAACACATAGCGCGTTTGTGGCATTGGTCCTTCAAATGCGTCAACCAATAGCAACACGCCATCGGCCATGTTCAGCACGCGCTCTACTTCACCGCCAAAGTCAGCGTGACCCGGAGTATCGATAATGTTGATTTTGGTGCCTTTATATTCTACGGAAACGTTCTTTGCGAGAATAGTAATACCGCGCTCCCGCTCCAGGTCGTTATTGTCGAGGATCAGTTCGCCGGTTTGCTGATTTTCACGGAAAAGGGCGCACTGATGGAGAATTTTATCTACCAATGTAGTTTTGCCGTGGTCAACGTGAGCGATGATAGCTATGTTACGAATGTTCATGTATGCCCCTTTTTTTGGGCGCGCAAAAGTACGGTTTTTAAGCCTAACTTTTATCTTTTAATTGGAAATGGTTGATTTTAAAGCAGTCAGGGCTGTTATCGGCCTTTTAAACGGGCTCAGGTTCCGATCCAATAGCTGCTGTCCAATTTTTTAAAAATCAGTCCTTAAGCCGTTTGTGTTAGGCGTGTTGTGTTGGATGGTGGGCAATTGTGGATTTTCTGTTTATAAGTTTGCAAATGCGGAATATTCCACTAAGTTTGTCATCAAACAAACCAACAGAGACCTCCTTTTTATGAAGAAACTACTTTTACAAGTGTTGGCGGTAGCTTGTCTGTTCTCCGGAAGCGCATACGCGCAGTCGGATTCTAAGGCTGCGAAAAATGATGATAAGAGCAAGAACAGCGGAAAAGCTGGTAAATCAAAGAGCGACAAAGCGGGTAAAGGGGTGAAGGACAACCAAAATCAAACGGAGTACTTCAAGCCTGATATGGAACAAAAGGACTACAATTTTTACGATCGTAAAAAGATTAGTTCGCCTTTGATGCCGCGTTATGACCTTGATTCTGCCGTTTATCAGAAAGGGTTTAAAAAGAAAGAAGCACAGCAAAAAGCTTTTGTAAACCATAAATATAACTATCCCGCCCGGCCAAAAGACCAGTGGGAATTGGGTATCAATTTCGGTTCCATGCAAATTTCGGGCGACTTGAATAGCGATCCGATTATCAATAAAGGAAAAGGCTTTCCATTGAGCAGTGTAGGCTTGGGTATTTCAGTTCGCAAAGCATTGTCCTACTATTTCTCGGTGCGTTTCGGATATAATTTCGGAATCGCTTATGGGCACAACTGGATGTCGACCGCAAACGTGGCTTTTGATAATGCCTACAACGGAACCGATGATCCGCGAGCAAACTATTACTCAGGCGTTTATAAAGTAAAAAACCCTGATGGCACCACTACCATTCTCGATCAGATTCCGGCCACCGAACGTGGTTATGTTTTCCGCAATTACCGTACGATGATTCACAATGTTTCGGTAGATGGAATCTTCAACTTGGGAAATATGATGTTCCACCGAGAGCGCAACATTGTAAATTTGAACCTCATTGTAGGCGTAGGAGCGCAATTGTCGAGAACTCAGATTGATGCGCTTGACCAGAACAATAAAATGTATCGTTATCAGCCTATTGAAACGCAGTACAACGATTTACTATTCAATCAAAACGCATCACGTTCTACAGTTAAAAAGGAAATTCTGAAATCGCTAAAAGCGCTTCAGGATGGAACTTATGAAAGCGATGCAGAAGCGCCGAATAATGGTTTTCATGCTCGTATAGCTAAATATAATTTTGACCCATGTTTGAATTTGGGTGTTGGCCTCGGCTTTCACGTAACAAAATTCATGACCATTGCATTGGAAGAACGAGTTACCTTAAGCCAGAACGATTTGTATGACGGTTACCAGTGGCAGGAAGATAAACACAATGGCTTAACGCCGAACAACGATAACATCTTCTATACCAGCCTCCAACTGTTGTTCCACTTAGGCAAGAATCGCGTGGAACCGCTGTACTGGCTGAACCCGATGGATTACACGTACAAAAAAATCAGCGATGCTAATCCTGATAAGATTGCTGCGGAAATCCTTAAGGACGATGACGAAGATGGCGTTCCTAACAAATTAGACAAAGAACCTAATACTAAAAAAGGGTGTCCGGTTGACGTTAAAGGTGTGGCACTTGACAGCGATAAAGATGGTGTTGCCGATTGTGACGATAAGGAACCATTCTCTCCTCCGGGATATCCGATTGATCAGTTTGGTGTAGCTCAAATTCCACCAAATCCCTGCTGCGATAATGATACAACCGGTGGCGGTGGTATGATGGGTGCAGGCCGTGGCCGCAAGGGCGGATACGATTGCACTAAGATCGAACTGCCGGGTGTATTCTTTGATGACGATAAGTACTATCTGAATCCCGAGTACATGAGTGCTTTACATCAGGTGGCTGAGAAAATGCAGATGTGCCCGGATGTGAAACTGGTAGTTACCGGTTACGATGAATCTTCCAACAATCAGAAGTACAATGAGCAATTGGCTTACAATCGTTCTACTTCTGTGGTAGATTATCTGGTAGAAAAGTACGGTATTGCTCGCGATCGTTTCATCGTGAAGTATGAAGGCGGTAAAAAGGCGTCTACTGCGCGCACACCGAATGAAAGAAAACAAACCCGCAAAGTTGACTTCCACTATGCAGCCGATGGCGACCGCGGGGAAAGCAATCCTCCGGCACCTCATCCGGGATTGAAGGCAGGATCGAACAAATAAATTTTCCTATGTTATTATAAAAGGCCGCTTGATAGCGGCCTTTTTTGTTTTACATGATTTCAAATTCTAAGGCAGGTGCCTTGAATACTAGAAACAGGTGGTGAAGATGAGGGGTGATAGATAGGTTTGCATGAAAAAATGATGTTGCTCCCTGCTTATGCTTCCGCCTTTTGGAATTTGTGGTTTCCAGATCTGTGCATGTCTTGCCGCCGTTCGCAGGCAAATGGCGAGACCGACCTTTGTTTTTCATGTATCAGTGAAATGCCAAGAACTTATTTTCATTTAGATCCTGAAAATCCGGTAGCACAGCGCTTCTGGGGAAGGATTCCCTTGCAGCACGCTGCCTCCTTTCTGCACTTCACTAAGGGTGGAATGGTTCAACGGCTGATGCATGATCTTAAATATCGGGAGAAGAGCGCTATTGGTACGAAGTTTGGCAAACTATATGCTCAGGAATTGACAATGCCCGGTAGTTTGATAAAGGGAATTGATGCGATTGTGCCGGTGCCTCTTCATTGGAAACGCCAGCGTGAAAGAGGATACAATCAATGCGATATTATTGCTGAAGGAATGAGTGAAGTGATGAGTGTTCCGGTTTTCACCAAAGCGATCGAACGGAGGGTAGAGAACATTTCTCAAACCCGTTTCGACCGGTTTGGAAGGTGGAAGAATGTGGAAGATATTTTCCGAGTTAAGCAACCTGAATTACTTGAAGGACGGCACATTTTGTTGTTAGATGATACGATTACTACCGGGGCTACTCTGGAAGCTTGCGGAACCGGAATCTTAGCTGCCAGTGCCAGCAAATTGAGCGTTGCAGCTATCGCATCAGCCGGAACGATATAGTTTACCCGAATAATTTTAACGTTGGTTGAAAGAAGTGGTGCATCCTAGCAGGTGTTTGTTTAACGAGATACTTTTGCCGGAACTGTTGCTGTATTTGCTGTAGTGCGGCACAATTTTGTTGTGTTAAAGAAAACTTAACAGGCATTTAATTACAGCATTATGATACAGATTAGCACGCCGTTGAATACAAAAGTGAGTACTACTACAAAGAAGATTTTCGAGGATCGAGCCAGAACCAACATCCTGAGAAGTGCAGAGCAAGCCACACTTACCTATTTGTGTGTTAGGATGCCTGCATTTATGACTCCCAATTTGCTCACTTTTATTGGACTGATGGGTAGCGTTTTGGTTGGAGTTGGATTTGTATTGGGAAAGCAGAACGAGTATTTTCTTCTACTTTCCATATTTGGTTTTATAGTGCAATGGTTCGGAGATTCATTGGACGGCCGTATCGCTTATTATCGCAATCAACCTCGTAAATGGTTTGGTTTTTCGCTGGACATGAGCATGGACTGGATTTCCACAATCATAATAGGCCTGGCATTTCATTATTTCCTCCCGGATAGCTATAAAATTCTGGCTTTTACTTTTGTGTGTTCATATGGCTGGCTCATGATATTGGCGCTGATGAAATACCGGGTAACCGGGCATTATATGATTGATGCCGGGTTAGTAGGTCCAACTGAATTGCGAATAGCCATATGCGCTGTTTTTTTTAGTGAAATTATATTCCCCGGGTGTTTGGAAGCATTCGCGATTGGTATTAATATCATACTTGTAATCGTAAACCTTCTTGACTTCAACAAGTTGTTAAACCTTGCGAATGAGCGCGATGCTGCCGAACGAAAAACAACAACACCCATCGCCAGCGAAGATCGCAAGGTGGCGTAACGAATTTCATGTATTCATGAAGGCGCAGTTGAGTTCCTTTATAGGCGGCATCACCGACTATGGAATCATGATAGCGCTAACGGAACTTTTTCATCTGTTTTATCCGGTTTCGATAGTGTTGAGCGGAATGTTAGGAGCCGTGATCAATTTCTCGATAAATCGATATTGGGCTTTTAATCAAAGAAACGAGGACAAAAGCGTGCAGTTGAAGCGATTTGTATTTGTGGTAGCAGGAAGTATTGCGCTTAAAAGTTCAGGTACTTATTTCTTCACCGAATTGCTGCACTTTGATTATAAATTAGTTCGGTTAGGAGTAGATGCTCTGGTATCGATTGGATTTAATTTTACATTAATGAAATATTGGGTTTTCCGGCCAACTGCCGGCTAACCGCTGTTGCAGGCCTTCGGTAGTTTTTCTTCTTTTGCCTGTGTGAAATGGTGGATTGCCTTTATTGTGGCCGTAATTACTGGCGGAATTTTATCAGCATGTCAAAATGGGCATAATCCTATTCCATCAGCTTCCGCTGCTGTAATTTCTACCCATATAGATTCTGAAAATATCAGGCAGGGCTTACTCTACTATAAGTTAGACACCTACTTCATGAATCGTTATCGTTTCAATGGTTTTAACGGTAATGTTTTGGTTGCCAAAGGAGGCCGGATTGTATATAAAGGGTGTTTTGGTTATAAGTGCTACGCCACGCACGATACCTTAACCGCACAAACCGCATTTCATTTAGCTTCCACAAGCAAGCCCTTCACTGCAGCGGCTATACTTAAACTGGTTGAAGAAGGGAAGCTCGCGCTCACCGATACGCTGGGAAAGTTCTTTCCCGGAATACCGTATAGAAAGGTTACCATCGAAAATCTTTTAAGCCACAGAAGCGGATTGCCCAACTATTTGTATTTCGGCGAGAAACTTTGGCGTGACAAAACCCGATACATGAGCAATGACGATCTGGTACAATTGCTGGTAAGCAATAAATCTATAGATGGAACTTCCAGGCCCGGAACTCATTTTCAGTATTGCAACACGAATTATGCCCTTCTTGCTTCTATAGTTGAAAAGGTAACCGGTCTAAAATTTCCCAAGTACATGAGCCAAACCTTTTTTGCGCCGCTTGGTATGAAGAGCACTTATGTAAGGGATGTAAAGGCTGAAGATGATCAACAGCGCTCTGCGCTGAGTTATAATTCAAAATGGAATGTTCAAAAAGATGATCCATATGACGGTGTTTATGGCGATAAGAATCTTTTTTCATCGATAGAAGACTTATTGCTTTGGGATAACGCTTTTTACGGACATCGTAACATTTCAGCAGAAAGCGAAAAACGGGCCATACAGCCGTACAGCTTTGAGCACAAAGGCGTTCGAAATTATGGGCTGGGATGGCGATTGATGCAGCAGCCGAACGGACAATATTTAGTTTATCACAATGGCTGGTGGCATGGCAATAACACTGTATATTACCGGTATTTGCCCGATAGTTTTGCATTGGTCATCTTGAGCAATCGGTATAATCGGGGGGTTTATCAGGTGCAACCCATTTTTAATCTGATCAACGGGACTAGCGATACCGCTGCAACCGATGGTGAGTAAACTGCCGGAATAGCTTTCTTTTCCCGTATGAAAGATTATTTTTGCCGTCCTTTTCAAAAAAACATATAATAAAATCTAACTTACTGATGGAGAACTTGATTTACATCCTCCCTGTTTTTGGACTGATTGCCTTGATTTACATGGCATTTTTGTCGGCATGGGTGAACAAGCAAGACGCGGGCGACCAAAAAATGAGCGGTATTGCCAATAATATTGCTGAAGGTGCTATGGCGTTTCTGAAAGCGGAATACCGCATTCTTGGCATTTATGTGGTTGTTGCAGGTGTAGGCCTGGGCGTTTTATCGCAAGTGCCAAAAGTGGCAGTACACTCTCATATTTTGATTGTTGCAGCATTTGTTACCGGATGTTTTTTTTCGGCTCTTGCCGGATTTATTGGTATGCGCATTGCCACCAAGGCAAACGTTCGTACCACTCAGGCTGCAAAAACTTCTTTAGCCAAAGCTCTTAAGGTGTCATTTGGTGGAGGTACTGTTATGGGTTTAGGTGTTGCGGGGTTAGCGGTTCTTGGTTTAAGCACCTTGTTCGTTATGTTCTATTTGAAATTTATGGATGGCAATTTTGCCAGTGGCGGATATGATGGTATGACACGTGTTCTGGAGGTATTGGCCGGTTTTTCGCTGGGTGCTGAAAGTATTGCCTTGTTTGCACGTGTAGGTGGAGGAATTTACACCAAGGCAGCCGATGTGGGCGCCGATCTGGTAGGTAAAGTGGAAGCCGGAATTCCGGAAGATGATCCGCGCAATCCGGCAACTATTGCCGATAACGTGGGAGATAACGTAGGCGACGTAGCCGGAATGGGTGCCGATTTATTTGGTTCGTATGTAGCAACCGTTTTGGCATCGATGGTTTTGGGTAATTATATTATTCGCGACAATGGCGGAAGCCTAGCCGATAGCTTTGGTGGCATAGGACCGATTTTATTGCCAATGACCATTGCCGGTGTGGGTATCATTGCATCCATTCTGGGCAGTTTCTTTGTAAGCATTTCCGACAATGCAAAGGCGGATACAAATACCGTTCAAAGCGCGCTGAACCGAGGTAATAACCTTGCCATGTTGCTGGCTCTTGGCGCTTCATTTGGTTTAATCAAAATGATGCTGCCGGAAACCATTCAGATGAGCGCCTTTAGTGCAGGTAGTTTTAGCACCATCACTACTTCTTCTTTGAATGTATTTTTCGCGGTTTGTATCGGTATGGCTGTAGGATATTTGATTTCATTCATTACGGAATACTACACCGGTTTAGGTGGGCGTCCGGTTCGCGATATCGTTCAGAAGTCAGCCACAGGAGCTGCTACGAATATTATTGCTGGATTGGGAACCGGCATGCTTTCAACAGCCTTTCCGGTGATCATTTTTGCTGCTGCGATTTGGGGTGCTTATGCACTTGCCGGATTCTATGGCGTGGGCATTGCGGCTTCGGCCATGATGGCCACAACTGCCATGCAATTAGCGGTTGACGCATTTGGTCCGATTGCCGATAATGCCGGCGGTATTGCCGAGATGAGCGAATTACCTAAGGAAGTTCGTGAAAAGACTGATATTTTAGATTCAGTAGGAAATACAACGGCTGCTGTAGGTAAGGGTTTTGCCATAGCTTCTGCAGCCTTAACCGCACTGGCTTTGTTTGCTGCTTATGTTACTCTGACCGGTATTCACGGCATCAATATTTTTGACGCAAAAGTTTTAGCGGCATTGTTTATCGGAGGCATGATTCCGGTTGTTTTTTCGGCATTGGCTATGAATAGTGTTGGTAAGGCGGCAATGGACATGGTGAACGAGGTTCGTCGTCAATTCCGCGAAATTCCAGGAATTTTGGAAGGAACCGGAACACCTGAATATGGCAAGTGCGTTGAAATTTCTACTAAAGCAGCGCTGCGCGAAATGATTGCTCCAGGAGTCATCACGATTGTAACACCCATTATTATTGGCTTGGTGATGGGTGCCGAAGCTTTAGGTGCTTATATGGCTGGTGTAACAGTAAGTGGGGTGTTATGGGCCATATTCCAAAACAACGCCGGTGGCGCTTGGGATAATGCAAAAAAATCATTTGAAAAAGGCGTGGAAATTGAAGTGAATGGAAGGAAAGAAGTATTCTATAAAAAATCGGAGCCGCACAAAGCAGCGGTGGTTGGCGATACGGTAGGTGATCCGTTCAAAGACACTTCAGGGCCTTCTATGAACATTCTGATCAAATTATCATCGCTGGTAGGTTTAACTATTGCTCCACTGATTGCTGTGAATACCGAAACTACGGCTATTAAAGCTCCGGTTAAAACGGAAACAACGATAACGGTGGCACATCAGCCATCAGCCATACCGGCAGGAACGGTAGCATTTGAGCGGCATTCCAAATAGAATAGAAATGCTTTTCTGAAAAACCGGATGTGGGTACCACATCCGGTTTTTTGTTTTTATACAAATGCAAACAGCATCGGGCGTTTCACTATGTTTGTGAAGTGAGCGAAATTAAGAACGATCCATATGCAGCTCTACGAATTTCCGGATTCCGGAACTTTCAGTTAGCCCGTTTCTTACAAACTTTTGCGGTGCAGATGGCTGAAACCATTATTGCATGGAAAGTGTATGAAATCACTCACGATAAGCTGGCGCTTGGCTTGTTAGGCTTAAGCGAGGCGCTGCCATTTATAGTTACTTCTATTTACGGCGGGCATGCCGCTGATACTTTTAATCGATATCGTATAGCCCGCTTTAGTATTGTAGGTATTACTTTGTGTTTCGCTGCAATTGGTTTGTTTATGAGTGGCGATGCCACTTTATTGAAGATGTATGGGGCGCTTCCAATTTATATTGCCATTGGCGCAAGTGGCATTGCCCGTGGATTTATGGCGCCGTCTTATCAGAGTATCTTTCCGCAATTATTGCCACGCCAGTTGTTTGCCAATGGGGCTACATGGGCCAGTAACACCTGGCAAACGGCGGCAGTGGTGGGTCCGGCAGCAGGCGGTTTGTTGTATGGTTTTACCAATGTTGAAATATCTTTCGGATTTGCAATAGCGCTGATGGCCGCTTCTTTTTTTGTATTCATCCGTGTTCCTGTTCAGGAAACGCCGCCACGTACCAAACAAGAAACATTATATGATTCACTAACCGCAGGATTGCGATTTGTATTTGGGAAAAAGGAGATGCTTGCCGCCATATCTTTAGATTTGTTTGCCGTTTTGTTTGGCGGAGCAGTTGCGTTGTTGCCGGTTTTTGCAAGCGATATTTTACATGCCGGCCCTCAAGGCTTAGGCGTATTGCGCGCTGCCCCGTTTTTAGGAAGTGTGATCATGGGTCTATTCCTGGCCTTTTCCCCTCCTGTAAAAAGCGCCGGTAAGAACCTTTTTATAGCAGTTACAGGATTTGGCCTGGCAACCATTGGCTTTGCCTTTTCGCATAATTTTATACTCTCCTTCTTTATGCTTTTCCTGACGGGAGCCTTCGACAATATCAGCGTGGTGATACGCCAAACGATTTTGCAATTGATGACACCTGACGATATGCGGGGAAGGGTGAGTAGTGTGAACCAGATTTTCATTTCTTCATCAAATGAAATAGGGGCATTTGAAAGCGGCGTAGCCGCTAAAATGTTGGGCACTGTACCTTCGGTAGTTTTTGGTGGTTGTATGACTCTTGCTGTGGTGGGGTTGATATACACGTTGGTGCCATCAATGCGGAAATTAAAACTGGAAGACTAACTTCCATTTATGAGCACCAGATTAAAAAGCAGATGGATCATCATTTTTATGGTGGTGGTGTTATGTTTAGTGTACTGGCCGGTGGTGTTTATGCAATTTACCATAGGCAGCGATTTCACAGCTCAAACTTTTCCCTGGTTACAGTTCATGAGCGACAGTTTTCATCATGGCATATTTCCATATTGGTGTCCCTATCAAAATCTGGGTTATCCTTTTTATGCTGATCCTCAAAGCGGATTATTTTATCCGCCCGGTCTGCTTTTCTCGTTGTTGCCTGTTAATATAAACCTGATGCAGTTTTATTTTTTCACGCATGTAGTACTTAGCGCCATAGGATTTTGGTGTCTTCTGAAAACTTTGGATTTCGACCAACTAATTGCTGCTGTTTTGGGATTGATATATGCCATGAGTGGCTTGTTTATTGGAAATGCCTCGCACAGCATTATTATTCAAAGTTATTGCTGGATGCCGTTTCTCCTGTCTTCGTACTTAAAATTGTGGCGCACTGCCAAAAATAAAGAGGTGTTGACCACGGCATGGTTTGCGTATTTGAATGTTAGCGGCGGTTACATTGGTATAAATCTGTTTTTAGTGTATGTGCTTACTGCTATTGCCGTTTACTTTGTTATTCAAAATAAAAGGCAATCTGTTTTTCTCAAAAACCAATTGAAGTTGCATCTGATTCTGGCTATGTTGTTTTTGTGTTTAAGCTCCGGCTGGCTGTATTCCATATTTACGGCATTTCCATATATGAATCGGGCAGAATCGGTTTCCATCGAACAGGCTCTTTCGTATCCGGTTTCGCCGGTTTCGCTACTCACTTCCTGCATGGGTTGGATAACACTAAATGAAGGGTTTCATTTTCAGGCTGAATTTACCATGCGCAATGTTTTTACCGGCGCACTGGTTTTGCTGTTTGCATTCGTGGGCATAGGGGTAACTAAACCGAAGCAGCGATACTGGCTTTTAGGCTTAGTGACAATCGCGCTGTTGCTGTCGTTAGGACCGTTTACACCTGTAAGAGCCTGGGCATATCACCATCTTCCATTGATGAATATTTCTCGCCATACCGGTGTTATAAGAGTGTTTGTGATCATGGCTATTCTGATTTTTACGGCTCAAGGGCTTCAGGCATTGCTGAATGAAGAAATTAGTTTAAAAAAAGTAGTAGCGGTGATTTCGTATGCTGCATTAAGTGCCGGTATCATTAGTGTGATATTACTTTACAATCAGGTATCACTTCCATCACTTACACTATGTTTTAAAGAGATCAAACTCATTGCATTTTTACAAAATGCAAGTACATCAACAGTGTTACTGTTTAACCTGTTTTTTGTTTTGGTGTTTCTTGCCGCAGGCATTACTGTTCTTTTATTTAGTAATAAGGCGCTGCGTTATACACTGCCTTTGCTGCTGCTTATAGAAGTGGCTGTAACTACGCATTTTGTTTTCTATGCAGATTTGGAAACGTCTAAATCGCTTCATCAGATCAATTCACTGCTATATTCACAACCACGTGGTTTTCCTATCCCTGAAAATTTGAAACTGGTGGAACAAAACCAGTGGACACCACAGGCATTACAACCGGTGATTTGGCAGGCGAACGGATTTTATGAGCGGAAAATTCCACATGATGGCTACAATGGCTTTATACTTAAAAGTGCCATTCAGTTCCATGAAAACAAAAACTACTGGAATATACTGGAACAGCGCCGATTGTATTTCAGCAATAATGGATTCATCAGGCTAATCGGCTTCTCGCCAAACAGTTTTACCGTTCAATCCAAGTATCCAGGTCTGATATCGCTTTCGCAATTCTGGTTTCCGGGATGGAAAGCGGCAGCTTGCGGAAGAGTTTTGGACGTTACGAAAGATGAATTCGGCTTTTTACAGCTTAACATGCCCAAAGGATGTGAAAACGCCTGCTTTTTCTTTCACCCGAAATATGTTTTTGAACTTTGGTGTGGCTGTATGTTTCTTTTTGGAATTTTTGGAATTGGAATAATTGTCTCCTGTTCAATTCATAAAAATGATCTTACCGATGGCGCGTTCCGCTCCCAGTTCAGTAGCTGAATAAACGATGTAAACACCTGTAGCCACGCGGTTTCCGGTATAGCCTTTTCCATCCCAGATCATTTGCCCGCCATTTGCTTTTCCCTGAAATACCAGGGTTCCACCGCTGTCGAGAATTTTCACGTAAGCATCGTCAACTAAACCTTTGATCGCTATAGGACCATTGTATGTTGGTTTTACCGGATTCGGATAAACCACTGCGGTGCTCTTGGTTTCTTCACCTAAAATGGCATCGCCTTGGTAACTCACCATGCCGTTCTCCGTTCCAATGAACACTTCGCCGGTTTGCTGATTGATAGCAATGGAAAGAATGCTGTTTACCGGCAACGGGCTATTGTCTTTGGTAAATTTCAATATTTCGGTTTTACCATCGGCGCTAATCAGCCATAGACCGTTGGTAGTACCTACCCATTTTCGGTTAGCGCCATCTACAGCCATACAACGCACAATTTCCGTAGCAAACAGATAGCCGATAAATCCATCGCGTTCCACTTTGATTCTATCCGCATCACAGCCTCCTGTGCTGAATATGCTTCCGGCACAAAACAAGGTGCCAATACCTTCGTCGGTTCCCACCCAAACATCATTGTTTTTGTCTTCTACCATACAAAAAACGTTGCTGTTTGGCAGTGCGCCATTTCCTTCACCTATGCCCAACGATTTGAAGTGGTCGTCAGAAGGATCGGTAAGATCATCTCCCGGATCATAAACATTTATAGTGCTTCCCCGGCCGCACATCCACACCCAGCCGCGACTATCTACCATCATTTTTCGTACGGTAACCAATTCGTTCGGCACACTGAACTGATACCAATGCCCATCTGGTGTTTTCATTTTCAAACCATGCGATGAACAGGTGTTGCTCATCCAAAGGTTGCCTTTTTGGTCAACAGTGAGCGCACTGATTTTTCGGTTTCCCGGATAACATCTTTCAATAATACTGTTGCTTTCGTCGTAGTTCGTAAAACTATTGTTGTCGATATCCCAGTCAATCAATCCGCATTGCAGTGATCCGTAGTACACATGATTTCCAGAAGCATTTGCGGCAACTGAAACCAGATCGTAACAATTTCCGATTCCGTACGCATTGGGTGGAAAACGCTTCCATTCGCCATAACGGAATTCTACGGGCCCATCGGAATTATAGCTCAATTCAATGTAGGAAGGATCAGTACTTCCCTGAGCGGCATATAAAATCCCGTTGGCCCACTTCATATCAAAACCTCCGGGCGATGGCGGTGAGTTTGGTAAAAAACCTTCTTTGAAACTGCCGTTTTCATACTGCCGTAAAGCCGCATACTCATCGGCTACCCACAGCGTATTGCCTTCAGCGATGCACTGATTGGGCCGTTTAGCGCCTTCCAGATAAATGTCGGTAATGATTCCGCTAGCGTTTATTTTCAGTATTCGTCCGTCAAATGCGCCGCCTGTGGAATCATACCATTGGGTGGCGTACAAATTCCCATCGGAAAGCGTCATTTGCTTAAAGCTCCAGTTATAATTAGCGCGCACGGCAACAAGGTTGGTGTCGTTTCTTATAAATAGAGAATCGCGTTCCACAGCATATACATTTCCGTTCACCGCTCCGGTTAATTGGCAAACCCGAGCGGGGCCAATGCGCTTCCATTGAGAATAGTCGAGCAGATTCACTCCCTGTAACGGTGCGGTTTTCAATCCGTCGTCGGTTGCTGCAAAAAACGAATTGCCATCACTTACCACGGCATTAATACGCACATTGTTTCCATTATTGCCGATCACATAGGTGTTGCGGATTTCTTTCTTTTCAATGTCTAAAACCACAATGCCAATATCGGAGGCCAAATAGGCAAAATCGCCAATCACGGAAATGGAATTGATGTTTTTCGAACTTCCGGTTACTTTGTTTTTGATGTCGGGAATATTGTAAACCACATTGTCGACGATCAGGTCAATATTGCTCGACTGATACGCAATTATCCACGCTTTTTTAGCGGAATGGTATGCCGATGCGCGAATACCTACATCGCTGAGTCCGTCGGCTTTTTTGATGGTACTGATCTGATGGGTGTTTTTGTCTACCGAATACAATGCCTTATCGCCCGCAGCCAGCACTTCATTTTCGGCAAAGGCGATGTTTTTTACCGCGCCATAGGAGTTGAACGACCGCCAGGTTCCCAGCGGACGCTGGGCTGCGGCCATAAATGCCAAACCCATCAGCAAATGCAACAACGCCTGTTTCTTCATATTCCGAAAATAGAAATTTTGGATGCTTAACGCGGAAGTGAGACGTTTATTACATGGCGGGAAAAGCAAAGAAGGCACTGTCCCTTTTCAAATCAAACACATAAAAGAAAAATGCAATTTGTTGATTATCAAATTAATAATTAAAATTGCTAAAAATCACACACCATGTACAAAAATCTAATTGCAGTTTTCACGCTATCCCTTTTAGTGTTCATTCAAAGTTGTTCCAAAGATCCTGTTCTGGAAATGAAAACGGCAGGGAAGGGGCAACATCGTTTAGCCGGCGGGTATGTGCCAAGAGGTTGTATTGTTGACAATAAAGCCGGAATAAAATGTCAATCAGCAGCATCCAAAGGCTGCAAAGAGCCTTCCAGTTGTCAGGCAATTGGGGGCGCAGCCGTATCAATGGATGAGCTTCCGTTAAGCAACGAAAAAGCCATACAGATCGCAGCTCAGGAAACCGAAAAATGGGTGGCCAATGGCATGATTGATGGCGATTATTCCTCCGATTTTCATGACTTCGTGTTCAACCTATTGATTGGCAAGGAAACATTTGAAAAGGAAGAGGAATAGTGATTCGTTTTCACCATTTACTGATAGCCGGTTTTTGTTTTCTCTTTGGATGCCGCCAGTTTCATCGGATGGAAGAAATCGGCAACCAGAGAATCCTTTACAACAACACACACCAGTTAGCGCTGCTTCGTTTTGCGGCAACTCCTAAGAAAACGGTTTTAGCCGGAGCCGATATGGCTCAAGGCTGTGTGTATGTATTTGATTCGCTGTTCGGAAATCAGGGCTGCTACAAGTTTCCCGCGATTTTTAAAGGCATTGAAGACTACCAGATCATTAACAGCGATTCCGCCATATTTTACAGCCAAAATCAATTTGTTATTGCCGATAAAAATGGCAACGTACTGTTTGAGCGCCATTTGAACGATACATTGAACCCACAGGACAGTTGTTTTATGTATCACTATGGCAGCCTTGGAAATTATTTTCCGCCATATTACGATGCGGCTGCTGATTTGCTGTATCTGTCGCGTTATCGTATTGACGTTGACTGGTGGTTTAAAGAGTGGTATAGCGCACCGGTGGAGGTGGTTTATCACTTCAGGGGCAATTATTTCAGCCAGGTGCCGGTTTATTATCCGGGTAGTTTCAGCAAATCGTATCTGGGCGATTTAAATTCGGTTGAAAGAACTATTTCCGGTAAAGAAAACTGCTATGCATTTCTGGGTTCGCCCGAGATCGTGTTTTATAACCGGGAAACGCACCGCACCAAACGGGTGATGCTTTCAAAAGAAGGCCTGGATTTTAATGTGCAACCGTACGAAGGCGATCCATTGGATATCCAACCCAAAATGGACCATTTAAAATACAATCCATGGTTTCTGGGTTATTACCGGCATCCAAATCGGACATTTGCCATTCGCATGCTGGAAGATGGGGTGAAAGAAAAGATCGGCGATGCGTACAGCGATTTTGACGACAAAGTGATGGTGCTGCAGCTTTACGAGAACGACAATACCCTGATTCACACCTTACGGCTCAAAAAAAAACCGGCTGGCACCATTGCCTTTTTCAGCGGCGATACTTTTAAAATTTTCAACGGAATAACCTATGCCAACAATAAAACGGTGGTTGATTATAGCTGTTTTCTTTTGCGTTAACTGGTCGTGTAACAGGCAACCCAAAACAGTTGCCGACCCCTATCAGCAAAGGGTCGCCAATCTTTTACAGGTGATTCCGGATTCTAAAATACCGGTAACCGCTGATTCCTGCTTTACGGTTTATCTGCTTCAAACTACGCGATGCAATGTGTGCTCGGCGCAAGCCATGGACGATTTGGCCCGATCCTCACATCAGCCGGTCATACTTTTTATTATGGCCGATAGCGCGGCCAATGTGGAACAAACCATTAAAAAGGTATTCTATAAAGAGTCGGTGCGCGCTGTTTTTGTTGACGAAAAAGTGCTTAAACGCAAAGGCCTGCTTTTCTACAAAAATCTCAAAGCCGAGATCTGCCACCGTCAGATCCGTAACTGGGCCTTTTTATGAGCTGGTGTTGCCAACTATAGTTTTGCCCGCCCGCACTGCTAATTTTCCTATTTTCACGCCCCAAATTTATGCAAGCAAAACACGCTACTTCAGGCAATTTTCCGGAATTCGAAAAGTTTCACCTCCCGTCGCTGGAATGGTCGGTTCAGGATTTCTGGCAGGCTAAAGATATTTTTAAGAAAAGCGTGGAAACGCGCCCTTCAAACAAACCTTTCATCTTTTATGAGGGTCCGCCAAGCGCAAATGGGAAGCCCGGCATTCACCACGTGATGAGCCGCACCATCAAAGATCTGTTTTGCCGCTATAAAACACTTCAGGGCTTTCGCGTAGATCGGAAAGCCGGATGGGATACGCACGGCCTGCCTGTAGAACTCAACGTAGAAAAGCATCTGGGAATTACTAAGAAGGATATCGGCTCAAAAATTTCGATAGCCGAATATAACCGCCATTGCCGCGAAGATGTGCTGCGCTATACCGATTTGTGGAACGATCTTACCCGGAAAATGGGTTATTGGGTAGATCTCGAAAAGCCATACATCACTTACGAAAACAACTACATCGAAACCTTATGGCATTTACTCAAAATGCTGTTCGATAAAGGGTTGCTGTATGAAGGCTATACCATTCAGCCATATTCACCGGCCGCGGGTACCGGACTCAGCTCGCATGAACTGAACCAACCGGGATGTTACCGCGATGTAAAAGATATTACCGCTATCGCTCAGTTCCGCATTGTACGAAACGAGAAGAGTGAATTTTTGTTCAATGGAAATGAAGCGGTTTACTTTCTGGCATGGACAACCACGCCGTGGACGCTGCCGTCGAACGTAGCGCTGGCCGTAGGTTCAGGCATTGAGTATGTGAAGGTGGCAACCGAAAATTTCTATACCAAAGAAAAAGTGCAGGTGATCCTGGCTGCCGATCTGGTTGAAAAAGTTTTCGGATGGAATAACCTTCCTTTGCTCGATAAACAAAGTGCCGGGACCGGTGAAAAACTTGCAGGCATTTCCTATCATCAATTACTTCCTTTTTCGAAACCGGAAGGAAAGGCGTTTGAAGTCATCACCGGCGATTTTGTAACTACTACCGACGGAACCGGCATCGTACACATTGCGCCCACACATGGTGCTGACGATATGCGCGTAGCCCGACAGAACGGAATCGTCACCGATTTTCTGCTGGTAGACAGGCAAGGAAAATTCACTTCGGGTGTGGGCGAATTTTCAGGCGAATATGTGAAGGAAGATTACTTCACTGAAGATGAAAAGAAAGAACAGGCTAAAGCTCAGGGCCGCGATAAATATCTGAATGTCGACATCCGGATTGTAGACAAACTGAAGAAGGAAGGCTTGCTTTTCAAAAGCGAAAAATATGAGCACACCTATCCGCATTGCTGGCGTACCGATAAGCCGGTGATTTATTATCCACTCGATAGCTGGTTTATCAAAACTACTGCGGTGAAAGACCGTTTGATAGAACTCAATAAAACCATCAACTGGAAACCGGCTTCTACAGGCGAAGGACGTTTTGGTCAATGGCTGGAAAGTTTGGTTGACTGGAATTTATCGCGCAGCCGTTATTGGGGAACTCCTTTGCCGATTTGGAAAACGGAAGACGGTGAAGAAATAAAGTGTATAGGATCGATTGCAGAACTGGAAACTGAAATTTCAAAATCGGTCGCCAAAGGAATGATGCAGCCTATGGCAATCACCGATTTGCATAAACCTTATGTAGATGAAATAACGTTGGTTTCCGATTCCGGAAAGCCTATGAAGCGCGAACCAGATTTGATAGATGTGTGGTTTGATAGCGGCGCTATGCCTTACGCGCAATGGCATTGGCCGTTTGAAAACAAAGAGGAATTAAAGCATCATTTCCCTGCTGATTTTATTGCTGAGGGAGTAGATCAAACACGCGGCTGGTTCTTTACCTTACATGTGTTAGGCGTTGCCCTTTTCGATTCGGTGGCCTATAAAAATGTAGTGAGTAACGGCCTGCTGCTCGATTCGAAAGGACAAAAAATGAGCAAACGGCTCGGCAATATTGTTGATCCGTTTCACACCATCGAAGCGCATGGCGCTGATGCCACGCGCTGGTACATGATGCGCAACAGCGACCCCTGGGACAATCTTAAATTCGATATCAAAGCGCTTGAGGAAACATCGCGTTCGCATTTCGGAACGCTGTATAACACCTATTCCTTCTTCGCTCTGTATGCCAACATCGACGGATGGAAAATGGATGAATCGAGCCGCGTTGCCCCATCTGACCGTTCAGAGCTCGATCGCTGGATTCTTTCCAAATTGTATTCACTGGTTACCGAAGTACAAAGCGCCTATGAAGATTACGAGCCGCTGAAGGCCGCCCGCGCCATTGAACAATTTGTAGATGCACACCTGTCCAATTGGTATGTACGCCTTTCGCGCCGCCGTTTCTGGAAAGGCGAGCTTACGGCCGATAAGAAAGCCGCGTATGAAACATTGTATGAATGTCTGCTGGTAACCGCCCAACTCATGAGCCCGGTTACGCCATTCTTTTCAGAATGGTTATATGGTTGTTTAACCAATTCGGTGCGCGAAACCGCCATAAGAAAGGATACCCCATTGAAGTGGGAATCCATACATCTTACGGCATTCCCTACGGTGGTTCAAAATGCCATTGATAAAGATTTGGAAGAACGCATGGAGTTGGCGCAGCGGCTCACTTCTTTAGTATTATCACTTCGCAAGAAATCATTGCTGAAGGTACGCCAGCCGCTACAAAAAATCCTGATTCCGGTAACTGATCAAAAAGTGAAAGAACAAATTGAAAAGGTATGCGCCTATATATTGAATGAAGTGAATGTAAAACACATCGAGTTTGTGACCGATACGGAAGGCGTAGTAAAGAAAAAAGCCAAGCCCGATTTTAAAAAACTGGGAAAGAAGGTTGGTCAGAAAATGAAAGTGGTTCAGGAAGCTGTGAACGCTTTATCGCAGGCCGCTATCCAACAACTTGAAAAAGAGAAACAAATACAATTGGCCATTGATGGGGAAACATTTTTGTTGGAAGAAGAAGATGTAACCATCATTGCAGAAGATATTCCGGGATGGCTGGTGGCGAATGATGATAATCTCACAGTAGCCTTAGACGTAACCATTACCGATACGTTGCGCAACGAAGGAGTTGCGCGCGAACTGGTGAACAAGATCCAAAACCTGCGGAAAGATTCCGGGTTTCAGGTGTTGGACCGCATTCGCGTAAAACTGGAAAAGCAGACTGCAATAGAAGAGGCGTTGAAGCAGTTTATGGAGTACGTGACCGGAGAAATTCTGGCCGATGATATTCAGTTGTTGGAAAATTTGGAACCCGCCGTGGTGGTAGAATTCAATGACGGGGAATTGAAATTACAAATCGAAAAAGTTTAGTTAGTGAAAGTACAACGCAATGTTATCCTGATTGTTCTCGCAGTATTGCTGTTAGATCAGGGTTTAAAATTATGGGTGAGAACGCATTTGATCGAAAATCAAGAGCTTTTTATCACCTCATGGTTTCGCCTTCATTTTGTTGAAAACCCCGGAATGGCTTTTAGTATGGAGCTACCGGGTCAGTATGGCAAATTATTATTGTCGTGGTTTCGCGTTTTCGCGATTACCGGAATTGGTTACATGCTGATGCGCGTGATTCGCGAAAAGCAGCCCGCCGGATTGGCCTATTGCGGGGCATTGATTTTTGCCGGAGCTGTAGGTAACCTCATCGATAGCGCTTTTTATGGAATAGCATTTCACTATGCGCCATTTATGCAAGGTTATGTGGTAGATATGCTTTGGTTTCCAATTGTTCATGGGTTCTTCCCAACCTGGCTGCCATTATGGGGCGGTGAGTATTTTGAATTCTTCCGGCCAGTGTTCAATGTGGCCGATTCTTCCATCACAGTAGGAATATTTCTGATCGTAATCTTTCAAAATCGATTATTCCCTGAACAAAAAAATGAAGCGGCAATACCGGAAGAAATTCAGCCGGAAACGCCCGCATCAGAAAATTAAAAGCCGGCAAAGGCCTTGATCAATTGCGGATAATCGGGCGATTTGGCCTTGGCAGCCATCAGTTTTCCCAAATCGATTACTTCTGTCGTTTTAGGTAACTTAAAAGTGCTTAAACTTAGTTTTAATGGGGTGATGGCTACATGAGCAACCGCTTTTTTATTATCGGTTAGTATTTCTGCTTCCGCAATAAAATTGTTTCCATCCTGAACATCGTTCCATAGTCCGGCTAAACGTAGAAGCGGATTCAAATCAAGCATGTTCACTTGCAAAGTCGTTTCCCAAACCTCAACGGTTTTCGATGAGTTTATTTTATGAACCAACTTTAGGGCGCCAACCGATTTGTTCTTTCCATCTGCTGTATAATTCTGTGAAGCATTTACCCTGAAATTATCTTTCAGGTGGTTTTGTTCATAAATTTCAAAAACCCGATCCACATTTAATTTGGCAGCCTTTTCGCCCTGCTGTTTTTGTAAGCAAAAAAATTCACGGCTTCTGGTGTTCAGCAAATAGCCGTGATGAATTCCATTTCCGCCCGCCTTCACATCAATCAGGAAAAAGGAATCCTTAACTAAAACCTCACAACGGTGAATAAAGCCTCCGGCTTCAGTAAAATCAATTTGAAGTTTCCCTTCAAATGGCTGCGCATTTGTGAGAAAGAAACCGCAGGCAAAAAATAAAAAAAGCCAATTTTTCATACTGCAAAATGCGGTATAAAAATGATTGCCGCAACGATTGCGGAAATTATGCTTGCTGCCAACACGCCCGCCGCTGCAATGTCCTTCGCCTTGCCTGCTAATTCGTTATAGTGAGGGGAAACCAGATCGGTAAGAGTTTCCAGAGCAGTGTTCAATAGTTCGGCAGAAATGACCAATCCGATGCAAATCAATACGGCGCACCATTCCCATCGCTGCAGATGCGTAAAAAAGCCAAGCAGCATAACAGCTATGCCACATACCGCATGAATCTTCAAGTTGCGCTGTTCCCGAAAGGCCTTCCATAAACCGTTAAACGCTACTTTGAAACTGGCGGTGATGGTCATTTTAAGAGTTTTTCAATGGCGGCTGTAAGCAGTTCATTATCGAATATTCTGGCCTCGAAACCAGTATATAATTTATTCTTCACTAGTGCGCGTTCTAATTTCAGGTCTTTTTGTTCCTTCATCAAGGCAATGCCCATTTTCATTAATCGTTTGCCAAGATACAATTGCTCGGTTTGCCCGGGCGTAGGTACAAGAATAGCGTGTTTGCCCATTTTTGCCAGATCCATAATTGTGCTGTATCCGCTTCTTGCAATTACCAACGAACTTTTGCTTAAGGCCTCATTTAGTTTGCTGCTATTCAGAAAATCAACTTCACTATGCCGTCCATTTGTGGTAATTTCCATGGTTCCCGAAGCTTTCCCTTTCACTAAAAGTGTTTTACCTTTTACATGGTGAAATTGATGACGAAGCAAATCCTCAAATATGGTTCGTTGTGGTTCGGGTCCTGATATCAGCCCAATGATGTCATAGATGTGTTCGGTGCTTTCCACAGGCGTTAAACGGGAGAGCTGCCCGATGTATTTTCTTGGCAGCACGCTCGAAAAGGAGAGATTTCCGGAGATGTTTCGATCATCTTTAAAATCGGGAATCCAGAGCCGGTCAAAGTTCCTGATCAGTTTTCGATTATAATAATTCACGAAGGGTTCCATCAAACCAAAAGCGCCGGGCACCATTAAACTTATCTGGTGGGTCATGAAAATGCTCCTCACTTTCTCGGAATAGCAACCGTATCGGTTATCGCTGAATACAATGTCGATTTTTCGCTCATGCACCAGTTTTTCGGTGAGCTCATGCTCATTGCGGATCGCCTTCATGAACTTGGGCATTTGCACCAGCATTTTTCCCATCAGGCTTTCGCCTTTCGAATAAATCGGATTGTAGGCCGGAAACGAAATGGCCTCTAACTGCGGAAATTCTTCTTTAAGCAGCTCCAGCGCATCGCCATCGCTGCAAATAATCACTTCCTGATCGCGCTTTAATAGTTCGTTTATTATCGGGATACATCTTGTGGCATGTCCCATCCCCCAATTCAGAACACATACCAGAAACTTCTTTTTTCGCATAGATCGCCGGGCAATAATTAGCTTAGCATTTTCGTTATGTTGCTAATGTAAATAAATATGAAAAAGCTTAAATTCATAGCGCTGGCAGTTAGTGTAATCCTTACACTGCAATTGAGTAGCTGCGCGGCTTCCAAGTGCGACTGCCCCAAATTTGGTGGTCATAAATTGCATCATTGACAAACTGTAAAAGTGAGTTTATATTGCATTCAATACCTTATTTATGAAACCCTTGACGGAAGTACAGGAAGGACAATCGGTTTACATTCTCGATCTTCGAAACGATCGTTTGTGTATTGAGTTTTTTGAGAAGGGTTGTTTTCCCGGCGATCAAATCCACATCATTCAAAATTCCCCTCTTCATAAGTTCATTGTTTTTTTATCGGGTGGAAATCGTTATCGCCTGTACCGAAATTATGCGGCGGCTGTAATCACAGGGATCTACAGCCACCACATTTGCCTGAATTGATTTTAGAATTTATAGCCGAGCGAAAGGCTTAAAGCTTCGCGGAATTGCGCACCACGACCCATATACGAGGTGTTGTCGTTGCGATATTTTGGAACTGCAGTATCATGATCATAGATCAACTGTGTTTCCAAACTGGCCGAAAAATATTTGTTTACCTTGAACGATAAGGCTACGTTCCAGTTGATATCGGTGTTTTTACGGTTGTCGTAAGTTTTTCTGCGATCGTAATCAGCCTGCGAGATTTTTCCGGCATCGAAATCGGCTTGAACCAACGCGTCTTTTTTGTTCTTTTCCAAATAGTTCTGGAACAATTCTATCGATGTTTTGAGGTTTACATTTTTAAAGATGTCCTTTTGGAAATCGGCACGAAGATAAGCGCCGAACTCTGCGCGCATCGACTTTCCAGCCTCTAAACCGTATCGGGTTTCATCTACATGGGTAGAAAAGGTATCCTTTGGCCCGTCATTTTTCACAAAGGTGAGTTTTCCTGCTACCGGCGACAAATAAACTGAAAAATAAGGTACCGGCTTATAGTTAATACCCAGCGACAAGGTTAGGAATGATGGCGAAAACGGAGTGGCAATAATCTGGCGCGGACCCGTTCCGGCATCAAAGTTAGAGTAACTGTAGCCGTTGGTCATATTGGTTTTATAATCGGCCAGAAATGCTGCAGTTAATTGCTTTTTCTTATCAAGAACCACCCCAACTTTACTGGTGAGCCAAAATAAATCTACGTTCTTTCTGATCGGATATTTTGACTTGATGTTCGGATCGCGCAAACGCCCTTGAGCAATAAAGCCCCACTGTATATTCAGGTCATTGTCCCACGCCAAACGCCCTTTCAGGTAGTGCGCATAACCATTGGCGTTGGCTTGAACAGCTATACTATTTTGGCCGCCGGCTGCCCAGTTCACCAGGGCCACCTGACTCACGTTCAGTTGAACAAACCCGCCAAACGACCAGTGTTTTTTTGAGGTATCTTCTTGAATTACAACATCTTTTGGTTTCATGGCCGCCTCTTTGATATTAGCGCCTGTTTCCTGTGCTTTCAGGCTGAATACCGCCATAATGCAGACCATTGTCGAGTATAATACTTTCATGAATTTTGGATTTTGGACGGCGAATATCGAAATTCATGCCAAGTATGAAAATGATTGAAATCAAAGGTGTTGCATTTCAATTCTGACGGTGTCATTTATTTGTCATATTGGGTGGCAGGCCTTGCAAAGCCGCTTTAACATACTTTATCTTTGTTTCGGGAAAAAAATATATTTGTCGGCTTTTCGAAATCGTCAATTTAAGTTTAACTCAATTTCATGAAGAAGTTTCTTACTCTTTTTGTAGCATTAATGGGAGGTTTGGCTGCCTACGCGCAGAGTGGTGATATCACCGGTAAAGTAACCGATGATAAGGGAGAGGCGCTTCCATATGCTAACGTAGCCATTATTGATGCGAGCGGAAAACCAACCGGACGTGGTACTACTACTGATGAAAGTGGTAACTTTTCTATCAAACCGCTTCAGGCCGGCCGTTATGATATCTTGTTCTCTTACAGTGGTTATCAGAAGTTTATAAAGACGGGTGTATTGGTAAATGCCGATAAGACCACATTCCTTAACGCAAAACTTTCCGAGCAAGCTACTTTATTGAACGAAGCCAAAGTGGAAGCCTACAAGGTGCCTATTATTGATAAAGGTCAAACCACTCAGGCGGCTAACTTTTCAAAGGAAACTTTGAAGGAACAGGGTATACAGAAAGTAGAAAATGCCGTTTCGCAGGCAGCGGGTGCCTATCAGGAGGATAAAAACAAAGGGGTAAGCATTCGTGGTGCCCGTGATAACAGTACCCAGTACTATGTAGATAATGTAAAGGTAATCGGTACGCCAACCCTTCCTGTTAGCGCCGTAGAACAAATTCAGGTTATCGTAGGTGGTGTTCCGGCAAAATACGGTGATGCTACCGGTGGTGTGGTGAATATCACTACCCGCGGCCCGGCAGGTGAATTTCACGGAGGCGCGGAAGTTCAAACTTCACGTGGACTGGATGCCTTTGGTTATACTCAGGCAACAGCCAGCGTGCTTGGCCCGATTGCTCGTAATAAGGCGAAAGACCGCACTATCATGGGCTTTTCAGCCGCTTTTGAATATGTAAATCAGAAAGACAATACGCCTTCGGCTGTGGGTGCCTGGCAGGTAAAACCAAATGTTCTGGCTGACATTAAAAATGAGCCGCTCATTCGCCAGCAAACCGGAACCGGTTACCATTCGAAGTCGGAAAACCTGACTTTCGCTGATCTTTATAAAACGTCGGCACACCCTAACACTTCTGAAAACACCTATCGTGGTAACTTGAAATTAGATATTAGCCCGGCTAAAGGGTTGAACATTGCTATTGGCGGAAACGTGAACTATCGCCGTTATAACGATTGGGTAAAGGAATATACCTTGCTGAACTCCGAGAATAATCCTTTGAAAAAAGAGTTGAACTATCGCGGGTTTATTCGCTTCCAACACTTTATAGGTGAAGGCAAAAAGAAAAAGGATGCCAATGGAAATGAGATTAAGCCTAAAAGCCGCTCTGTAAGCATCGAAAACCCTTATTATTCGATTCAGCTCGACTTTGAAAAGTTCAAACAATCTTATGAAGATCAGGACCATGGAACAAAGTTGTTCAATTATGGTTACATCGGTCAGTTTCAAACAGAAACAGTTCGAAACTTTGAACGCACTACTCGTAACTATAATGGTATCGGATACGATGGTTTCATTCAAACCGGTACCCGCGACGTAGAAGTGGCCTTCAAACCAGGCGCCATAAACCCTCTGGGAACCAAGTTTACTGAAGAGTATTTTCAGTTGTTGGGAGCTTACCGCGATGCCAACGGTTTCTACCATGTGAATGGAAGTGCAAGAACAGGGTATGCTGAAAACATTGATCAGGTAGCTCAAAATGGCGCTTTGATCAATGGTCAACGGTCCATTCCTATCTATAATATTTGGTATAACGTGGGTCGCCAATACAACGGTTATGGCGTAGATCGTAACGATGAGCAATACCACGGAAAGATCGAAGGATCGTTTGATATTGTGAAGTCGGGGGCTAATACTACGAATCGTCATTCCATCGAGGTTGGCGTGGAATATGAGCAGCGCGTACAGCGGAGCTATAGTGTAAACCCGCTTAACCTTTGGGACGTGGCCCGCACCCTGGTGAACACGCATTTGGTGCTGGATACTGCTAATCCGAATTTCCGTATCAACTATCAAACCTACACCTTGCAAAATATCAATACGGCTCCGCAATTCTTTGCCACCGATTCCATTTTCTACAACTATACCAAAAACAGCGACCCCACTGTAAAACAGAGCTACTTTGATTACAACCTGCGCCGCAATCTGGGCATGGATAACACTCAGAAAATTGATCTTTACAACACACCGGTTGATAAACTCTCCATCAGTCAGTTTTCTGCAGATGAATTGTTCAGCTATACCACTTCTACCGGCGGCAATATTATTTCAGCCAGAGGCTACGACCACACCGGAAAGGTGATCACCGGAAAGACTTCGCTGGAAGATTATTTTACTGCGAAAAACGCCGATGGCTATTATACCCGTCTGCAAGGGGCTTTCAAACCGATTTATTCTGCGGGATATATTCAGGATAAATTCTTCTTTAAGGACATTGGTATTGTGGCCGGTTTACGCGTTGACTACTTTGATGCGAACCAATATGTGTTGAAAGACCCATATTCTTTATACGATATTAAAAAGGCCGGTGATGTAACTCGCTTGTACGATGGAACAGACGGTTCGGGTAATCAGCAATTCCATGATGTGACCCATCCGGGTAATATTGGAAGCGATTATGCGGTTTATGTAAATAAACTGGGAGCCGGTTCCCAAATAGTTGGTTACCGCAATGGCAATGATTGGTACGATCGGTATGGTAACCCAACTACCGGAAAGCGCGTGCAATTGGAGTCGCCATCCGGAATTTTGCCTTACGTTAATGTGAAAGGTTCAGAAACTACTTCTTATACCAATAGCGAAATTGAAAACATCATTAAAGGCGGAAATTCCAATGTGCCTTTCGATCCAAATGGTTCGTTCAAAAGATACAAGGCGCAATTTGTTGTAATGCCTCGCTTGCAGTTCGCCTTCAACATCAATGAAAATGCACAGTTCTTTGCGCACTATGATGTGTTGTCGCAACGCCCGCGTAGCCGCAATCAACTAAATCTGGTAGAATATCTGTACTGGAGAAATTATTCTACCAAGAACAATCCGAACATGAAGCCGGAAATTACCATTGATTACGAATTCGGTTTCAAACAAAAAATCACCAGCGGATCTTCGGTAACTATTTCTGCCTACTACAAAGATTTCCGTAATCAGATACAGTTGAAGAAATATTACTACGCTTATCCAGGTGACTACACCACTTATGATAACATTGATTTCGGTTCCTCGAAAGGGATTAGTTTGAGTTACGATATGCGTCGTGTAGCCAACTTCAAGGTTACTGCAAACTATACCTTACAATTTGCTGAAGGAACCGGTTCCGATGATCAGTCTTCTCAGTTCCTGATCAACTCCAATGCACCAAACTTCCGTACTATCGTTCCGCTGAGCTATGACGCGCGTCATACCATTAACCTGAACCTCGATTATCGTTGGGGCGAGGGTAAAGATTACAATGGGCCTACTATTAAGAACCACCAGATCCTGAGTAATTTCGGTATCAATCTGGTGTTGCTGGCTCGTTCCAGTGCGCCATACACTACCTCCAGCCTGCCTACTCCGGAAGGAACTATTGGCGGCGGCGGTCGTGCCAAAACTACATCGGTGGATACGCGTTTAGGTTGGAACTTCCGTGGCAATCTTCGCATCAACAAAGACTTTACGTTTAAAGTGGGCAAGAAAAATGAAGCGGCCGACAAAAAACATGAACTGGGTTTAACAGTGTATCTATTGATCCAGAACCTATGGGATGCCCGCTATGCATTGAAAGCATACCGTTATACCTTAAACCCGAATGATGACGGATACCTGAAGAGCGATGCGGCCAAAGTGGGAATTGCCAGCCAGTACAATCAATATTCGTACATCGATTTGTACCGTGCCGCAGTTAATGATCCGGAAAATTACAATCAACCGAGAACCATTTTCCTGGGGGCCTCATTTAATTTTTAAAAGTATCGAATCTTAAATAGAAAGAATTATGAAGAAGTTTTTAATGGCCGTAAGTGCCGTAGCTATGCTTCTGGAATCGAATTCCGGATTCAGCCGCAATCCGGTGAACGGATCGGTTGCACCGGCTCCGAAGCCTTCGTATAAAACTGAAGCGGGCGATTGCCGTACGCCGGTATCGCAATACGATATGAGCATCAACAACGTGCGTTGTAAACTTTTGAACGCCGGTGATATGTGGTGGGATTTCGATAACGCTAAGTATGAGGTGCCAAAGGGTGATGGATTGAGTACGCCAATCAACGCCATTTTTGCAGGAGCAATTTGGGTATCCGGATTAGATGCAGGTGGTAACCTCAAAATTGCAGCCCAATTGTATCGTCAGGGTAACTCCGATTTCTGGTCGGGCCCATTGGACGATCAGGGTAATGTGTCGAGCGGTGTGTGTGATTTATGGGATCGCCATTTCAATGTATATGGAAAAGATATTGCCGCTATGCAAACTGCCCGTGAAGCCGGACAGAAAAACATCAGCGAAGATATTTACAACTGGCCAGCAAAAGGAAATGCGAAGCTTACTGCCAAAGGCTTTAATATGAACAACAACCTGGCAAGCTTCTGGGATGAAGATAACGACGGAAAATACGATCCTGAACAAGGCGATTATCCGGTTATTCCATTTAACTCTGTTGCCAAGCCATCTTCGTTTGCCGATCAGATGATCTTCTGGGTTATGAACGACAAAGGGAATGTGCATACTGCCACGGGTGGCCAGGCTATGGGTATTCAAATTAATGCGTTGGCATTTGCTTTCCAAAGCACTGATGATATCAACAACATGACCTTCTACAACTACGGCATCTGGAATAAATCCGGAGGCGTTTACAACCGTACTTGTATGTCGCAGTTTGTGGATCCCGATTTGGGTTGTTCGGAGAACGACCGTATCGGTTGTGATGTGAACCGAAGTTTGGCAATTGTTTATAATGGCGAATTGAATTCCAACAAATGCGATAATGGCGCAGCTTGTCTTTCGGGAACTGCCGGTTATGGCTGTGAATTGCCGATTCTGGGTTTCGACTTTTTTGAAGGACCGATTGATAGCGACGGCACTAAACTGGGCATGTCGGCCTTTACGTATTTTAACCGTCCGGGACAGGGCTTCCCAACAGGTACAGAAGATCCAACTTCTGCGGCGCAATTCCGCAACTATCAAACCGGATACTGGAAAGATGGAACACCGGTTACCTATGGAGGAAATGGATATGGATTTTCTTCTACCAAAATCCCGTATGTATATCCTGGCGATCCTGCTGACGCTACGCAATGGTCAGAATGTAATCCGCAATTGGGACCTGCAATCAAGGCCGGCGACCGCCGCTTGCTATTAACGGCCAGTCCGTTTACCTTCCTGAATAACACTAAACAGAATATCACTGTTGGTGTGGTTTTCGTAAAACCAAATGGTGGCGTGGGTTCCAACTGTCCTAACTTCAGTAATGCCATTGGCCGCGCCGATGACCTTGCACAGGCGTTATTTGACGGTGGATTTAAATTGTTGGAAGGTCCTGCAGCGCCAACTTTACAGATTCGTGAAATGGACCGTCAGGTTATCATTAATCTTCAAAATGCGCCAGGCTCGAATAACTATGGAGAAAAATATGATGAAGTGGGTCGTTTGTTTGCTAAACCCGGCGTTCAGGGATTTGTTGCGGGAATGGATTCAACCTACACTTTCGAAGGGTACAAGATTTTCCAACTTCGCGACGATAAAATTTCCGCAACCGATCTTAACGAACCGGTAGATCCTTCAAAGGCTGTTTTGGTAGCGCAAATGGATATAAAAAATGGTCTTTCACGTTTGGTGAATTTCGAAAAGGATGCGCTTACCGGATTTGAAATTCCTATCATCAAGGTAGATGGCGGCGATAAGGGGATTACGCACTCGATTAGTGTAACAGAGGACTTTATTAAAGGCGGAAGTTTGGTGAACTTCAAAACATACTATTATGCCGCAGTAGCATATGCTGCTAACGATTACAAAACTTACGATCCTACCAATCCATCAGCAGGCGGTCAAAAGACAGTTTATCTTCAAGGCAGTAAAAACTTTGCACGATACTCTGCCATTCCGCATGGTGTGGAATCAAGAAATAATGGAACGGAATTGCAAAGCAGTTGGGGCGGCGCTACTCAGGTGGAGCGTATTGAAGGCCAGGGAAATGGCGGCAACTTTTTGAATTTGATAGAAGAAACTACAGCCCGGATTCTTGCCAGTGCCGATCGGCAGATGGCCGATACGCTGCGTTACGAAAAAGGATTCGATCCAATCGGATTTAAAATCACTGATCCTGTTTCTGTGAAAGAAAATGATTTTGAACTGCGTGTTCTGGAAGATTCTTTCTATACCTATAGGACTTTTGCTAAATCAAAATTGATTCGTCCGGGTTTACCTGACACTACCATTTTCGTGGGTCCATTCTTCGATGAGGTCTTGTCAAGTGTTAATCCTGATACGGCAAAGTTGAACCATAATGTGGATTCGGTTGCGGGTGGACCAATTTCAAAACGCGCTCAGTTGCGTTGGAATTTGGACGAGATCGATCATAAGACGAATACCTTTGTTCAAACCATTCCTTCTGATCGTTACCTTGACCGTCCGTATGATCAGTTAATCTACGGCAAGGATGGCTCAGGTGATTTGCAGAACTACGGTTTCTCGTTGAAACTTGGCAATCCAAATGTGATCTATAATAAAACTTCTGCAGGTACAGCAAATGTATATGGTCCGATTGGCGGCTCTATTGATTATGCTGATAGTAAAAATCCGTGGTTGTCGTTTGTAAAAGATGCGGGACAAAATGATGCTTCGAACTGGATTCGTTCGGGAACGGTGGTGGCCAACACCAGCGATCCGCTGGCGCACGTTTTTGACGACAACTGGTTTGGAACGATTGACGACAAAACCGATCCAAAAGAATATTTTGAAAAAATAGCCGAGGGAACATGGGCCCCTTACTGCTTAACACCGAATTTCAATATCGGTACCAGCACACTTACTGCCGCTCAGGTGGCTGCCGGTGTGCCACCTGCCACTTATGGTCCCGGTTTCAAATGGCGCCGTTCCGGTTATCAAGATGCGGATCCACCACAAAATAACCTCGAAAGATTGCGCAGTGTTGACATTGTGTTTACTTCCGATAAGTCAAAGTGGTCGCGTTGCGTAGTGTTTGAAACCGGTGAAAATTCGCTTGCGAATGAAGGTTCTGCGCTATATCCTGGTATTGCTTCGGTGAATGCCAAGAAAGGTATGATAAGAATGCATGCTTCGTGGGACAAGAACAGCAATACCTATCTTGATGATTTGAATCCACTTGGCGCTGACACCGGCCGCAGTTGGTTCCCGGGCTATGCCATTAACGTAGAAACAGGCGAACGGTTGAACATTTGCTTTGGTGAAGCATCGGAATGGGCTGATCAGAATGGTAAGGATATGCTATGGAATCCTACCGCTAAGGTATATGGCGACCTGAATACCGGAGGCACGATTCCAAACCTGCCTTATTTCGGAGGCAAGCATTTTATATACGTTTCTGATACCAAGTATGATGAAGGTGATTCGATGCAGAAAGTATTGCTGAGATACTACGCCTTGATGGGCAATACCAACTCGGCTGATTATCCAGCTCCGGTGCGTAATTTATATAAAGACCTGATGTGGGCTTCCATTCCATATCTCACCTCTGGTTATTCATTAAAGTCGGTTAACGAAGGCATCATACCAAGTACAGTAACTGTTCGTTTGCGTGTAGAGCGGCCGATGGAGCGTTTTGCTACTTCTGCTACGGTTGCCGACAGCCTGCCTCGCTACCGTTTTAGCACTGTAGGGTTAGGACCTAAAGATAGCGTAGCCACTGTTGCAAAATCGGCGCTTGACCTGATTCGTATCGTACCGAATCCGTATCTGGCTTATTCAGCTTACGAACGTTCGATTTCTGAAAATCGGATCAAGATCACCAATCTGCCAAACCGTTGTGATATCGGTATCTATACACTTGATGGAACACTGGTTCGGAAACTGACCCGTTCCATTAGTGGAATTGATCCTGAAACGCAGCAAACCATTGATATTTCAGATGGGGCAAACATTGATAAAACAACTTCCAACCCTGATAATACGGTGTTCTGGGATCTGACGAATGATAAGAATACTCCGGTATCGAGCGGTATCTACATCTTCGATATTCAGGCGCCGGGAATTGGCCATAAGATTTTGAAATGGTTTGGCGCTATGCGTCCTACCGATGTATCGAGCTTCTAATTTTAATAGTTGAGAAAACCCATCTAAAGCAAATAGGATGAAAAGAATTTTAAGTAGCATTTCGGTGATGTTTGTGACCGCTACGGTCTTTGCAGGAAATCCGGACCGTCGCGGCGAAGCGGGAGCCTTCGAATTGAACATGAATGGATATGCCCGTTCCAGCGGTTTTTGGAATATGAACTGCGCCGGCATCAAAGGTTTGGAGGCAGAGCGGTTGAATCCTGCGGGTTTGGCATATACCCGCAAAACGGAAGTTATCGCCGCATATACCTCGTGGTTGAGCGGTTCGGGAGTGAATATTGTTCAGGCCGGTATTGCCCAGCGCATCAAATCAAATGCAATTGCGCTTACCGTGAACTCGCTGAACTTCGGGGCTATTGACCGCACTACTACCGAAAGTCCACAGGGTGGTTTAGGTACTTTCAAACCTACCTTCCTGAACATAGGGTTGAGCTATGCGAAGAACTTTTCTTTAGGAACTACTGCGGTTACAGGCGCTAACTATATTACAGGCGGTATTACTATCCGGTTACTTACTGAAGGAATTCAAAGTGTGTCTTCTACCGGATTTAGTTTTGACGCCGGCCTGCAATATACCACGGGTAAAAAGCAAAATGTACACTTTGGCGTATCGCTGCGTAACGTAGGTACGAGCATGCGTTTCCGTGGTGATGCGTTGGTTTACCAAGGTGTTGCTGAACAGGGCGATTATAGCTACACCTACGATAAGCGTTCCAATAAATTTGAATTGCCTACCCAGTTGAATATTGGATTGTCCTACGATTTTTATATGGGTAACAAAATCAAATCGGAAGATGGAAATTCTTTCAAACAGAATTACCGCATTACGCCAATGATTCAGTATTCAGCTAATGCATTCGGAAACGATCATTACGGTCTTGGACTGGAGTTTTCGTTGAAAGAAATCTTCCAGTTGCGCGCCGGTTACCGTTTCGAGAATGGTATTTTCAACACTGTGCAGCGTACCACTGCTTACTCTGGTCTGGCCGCAGGAACTTCCGTAAATATTCCTTTCAAAAAAGATGGAAACGGACCAAGTTTGTCTATCGATTATGCTTTCCGTATGACTTCGCCTAACACCAGCTTTAAGCATACCCATACGGTTGGATTGCGCTTTAACTTAGGCGGTGCCGATAAGGAAATGGAGTTTAAGGAGAAGAAGAAGGAAGCTTCGGGCGATGCTTATGAATCGAGCAAAGAGAGCGCTACAGAAAGCGCCACTGCCACTACCAAAAAACGCAGCGGTAAAAAAGGAAAAGTGACGCTGGAAGATCTTGAAGAAAAACAAGCCCAACTCGATTCGATGGCAAAGGTGAATGCCGAATTGCGCGTTAAAGCAGAAACTCCGGTGGTGAAGGTAGATACCTTTACGGTTACCAAAACCGAAATCAGAATTGAGAAAGATACCATCATGATCCCAACGGTGTTTGAAAAATCGACTTATGTTGGCGGCGATATTGATACGGTAACCAAAGGCGGAAAAACCGTATTGCAGTTCAATGATTATGAGGCGCTGGAGTTCGAGACCGGCTCGGCAAAAATTCAGCCTAAATCGCTGAACTATCTGAACTATCTGGTGAATATCATGAAGCAAAATCCAAAATATCGTTTGTTACTTCAAGGTCATACTGATAACGTTGGCGATGAAGACAAGAATGTGAAGTTGAGCCAGGATCGCGTAGATGCGGTGAAAGCCTACTTTGTTTCGAAAGGCGTTCGCGCTGACCGTGTTTCAGTAGAAGCTTTTGGCTCGAAGAAGCCAAAGTATAAAAACGATAATGCGGCCGGCCGCGCTAAAAACCGCCGTGTAGAGATTTACATGGAAATGTAATTGCTGATCACACGAAATCATTTAATTTTGAAAAGAAAGACGTCCTATGGGGCGTCTTTCCATTTATATCAGTTATGGCAGATTTAAACTATATGACCCGTGAAGGGTACGATGCCTTGATGGCAGAGTTGAAAAATATGAAAACCGTGCGCCGCCCGGCAGTGTCGCAGGCAATTGCAGAAGCGCGCGAAAAAGGCGATTTAAGTGAAAATGCGGAATACCATGCCGCACGCGAAGAACTGGCGTTGCTGGAGGCTAAAATTGCGGAATTGGAGGCTAAAGCGGGAAGTGCACGCGTAATGGATGAAAGCAAAGTAGATACTTCAAAAGTAGGCGTGCTTACAAAAGTGCGCGTGATGAATAAAAAGCTGAAGAAAGAGCAAACCTTCGTTATTGTAAGCGAAGCCGAGGCTAATTTGAAAGAGAATAAAATCTCGATCAGTTCGCCAATCGGAAAGGCATTGGTAGGAAAGGCTCAGGGCGATAGCGCTATTGCACAAACGCCTGCAGGACCCATGGAATTTGAAGTATTGCAAATATCGTTATAGCAATGGCCAGCATTTTTACGAGAATCATCAATGGCGAAATTCCGTGCTACAAAATTGCGGAAGATGAAAACTACTTTGCCTTTTTGGATATCAGCCCACTGGCAAAAGGCCATACGTTGGTAGTTCCTAAGCGTGAGGTAGATTATATCTTCAATTTGGAAGAAACGGAATATGCCGGGTTGTTTGCTTTTGCAAAGAAGGTGGCGCGGGCTATGGATGCTGCAGTGCCTTGCGAACGTGTAGGCATTGCGGTTATCGGTTTGGAAGTTCCACATGCGCACATTCATTTGATACCGCTGCAAATAGGCGGATCTATAAACTTTTCTGACCCTAAACTTCGTTTGGGGCAAGATGAGATGGCGGCAATTGCAGCAGCGATAAGAGAAGCTGAAAGTTGAGAGTTGAGAGTTGAGAGTTGAGAGTTGAAAGTTGAAAGTTGAAAGTTGAAAGTTGAAAGTTGAAAGTTGAAAGTTGAAAGTTGAAAGTTGAAAGGGGGGGCACAAGGTAGCTCTTTTTACAGGCTTAATAATTTAAGGCTTGGGTTAGGGATGCGGAGGGCCTGGTGCGTAGTGAAACGTAGCACCGAGCGAAGCGAGCCCGTAGCAGCCCGGGCCGTAGCGAAGCCAACGGTTGCACAGGCATAGCAAAACGCTGAAAAACGATGTTTTTCAATTAAAAGGCGGAGCGGAGGCAACCCCATAAATTCTATTTTATTAAACAATACACTACACCCCCAGGATGTAGCTGTAGCATCCTTTTCCATAAATTCTTATTTTTCTGATATGAAAAGAATAGCGCTACTTCTAACCATTTCAGTTTCCATTTTTTCCTTTGGGCAAAGTATTCGTTTGGTGAAAGAGTTTAACCCTTCGGGAAATTCGAACCCCACGAATTATCTGGTAAACGGCAATAAGATGTACTTCATTGCCAACAACGGTTCCGAATCGAGATTGTATGTAACCGACGGTACTACCGCAGGCACCCGGTCAGTGCTGGATGAAACCACCTCGCTTCAGGCTACTTATGAACCTATGGCGGTACTAAACGGCATGGTTGCATTTGTTGGGGTTTCTACCAACGGCCGCGAATTGTGTTTTACAGATGGTACTGATGCCGGAACGGTGTACTTCGACCTGTTGCCGGGCGCGGCAAGTTCGGAACCTCGTCAATTGTATGTGTTCAACAATAAATTGTATTTCTCGGCCGATGATGGAACGCACGGCCGTGAACTTTGGGTGAGCGATGGTACGGTAGGCGGTACGCATATGCTGAAAGACATCAACGCTACGGGCAGCAGCGAACCGCAGGAATTTTGTGCCTATAACGGCAAGTTGTATTTCCAGGCGTGGGGAAGCAATGCCATTGGCCGCGAACTTTATCGCACCGATGGAACCGCGGCAGGTACTGAATTGTTTGACGATCTCGACAACGGAGCCGGAAGCACCGGTCCGCAATACTTACATGTGTTTCAGAATAAGTTATTCTTTTTTTCGGCCTTTGGCGTTTGGGTGAGCGATGGTACGGTGGCTAACACCATTAATTTGAAATCAGCGATGATGATGAACAATTACGCCTATGGCGATGATTACCTCTATTTTGTTTGTACCGATCCGTTATACGATGAAGAAATTTTCAGAACCGATGGAACGGTTGCCGGAACCAAATTGGTGGCCGACATCAATTCCGGATCAACGTCGAAATACCCTAAAGAACTGACACTTTTCAATCACAAAATCTTTTTCAAAGTAGGAACTCCAGCTTACGGTCAGGAACTGTGGAGTACCAACGGTACTTCAGCAGGCACGCAAATTTTTAAGGATATAATTACCGGCGCTACGGGCGCTGTAGGTGGCAATTTGGAAGCTTGTGGCAGCCGTCTTTATTTTTATGCTAATGATGGAGTAAACAATACACAGCTTTGGTTTACCGATGGTTCGCTTGCCAGCACACAGGCGCTAATGGCTTCCTTCGCCACCACCAGCAACCCCACGTTCGATCAATTTGGCGCTACTTGTTTCAACAATGAATATTATTTCGGCGCGTCGTACGACGATAAAGGTGTGGAGCTTTATAAAGTGGGTTTCCCCGATGGCATTAATGAAGAAGCCCAACCGAATTGGATTTGTTTTCCGAATCCAATGGCCGATCGTCTTTTTTTCAAAAACGTAAAGTATGGCGAAACTATTGCTATTACTGATGTTTCGGGTAATGCCGTATGGCGCGGTGCGCTTGATGCCGATGCTTCGGCTGATATACATGCGCTGGCTTCAGGATTGTATTTTGTTCAAATCGGCAATCGCACGGCTAAGCTGATAAAAGAATAATTTTTTTTGGGGGTTGCCTCCGCTCAGCCGTAAATTCTGCTGCGGTTGTACGATCATCACTTTTCCGGAGCGGTTAACCGCAGGCTTCGCTCCGGCCGGGCTGCTACGGGCTCGCTTCGCTCGGTGCTACGTTTCACTTCGCACCAAGCCCTTCGCATCCCTAACCCGGCCACACTTCCCCGGCGAACCGTTATTTGCCCGGTTTATTTCTGCATATCCGGCTCCAAACCCAATTGCGATGCGGGTTTTGCCTTTTCTTCCTTCAAAATTTCTTCTACCTGATGCAGTTTGGGAATTTGGCGATCAGCTACGTTAAGTTCCGTTCCCAACACTTTTGCAGTGGTGGAATATGCCAGATTCATTGCCTTTCCAAAAATTTTACCGGCGGCATAAGTGGTTTGTGAAATATAATCGAGTACATATTTTTCGCCCACCGGTTTGTAAAGCACTTTGATGTTTACATTCAGTGAATCCATTTTAGCAACCAGAAAAAAGCGTTTTGAAGCTTCGTTGTAAATATGCACTTCCATCATGCGGATGGCCTTGTTTTTTGTAAGGTAAATTTTTCCGCGAACCGCAATAAAATCATCTTTCTTTTTGGGCAGATCCTGCACCGCAATCACATCCAGTTCTTCGCCTTCATAGTTGATCGAAGCGAGGTATTGATAATCGTGTTTTGCCAGTTCCTTTTCTGAAAAAAGATTGTTGGGATACATAATCATGGTAAGTTGTGCGGGGCTCATGCCATTGAAATCGAACATGCCATTCCCGGAATTATAAAGTTCATGCTGCAGCACTTGCGTGTAAGTATTATCTTCTTTCCGATATTCGTAAGAAGGCAGCCAGGTATTATAATGGAAGAAGTAGTAATGATTTTTTTTACCTGAAATTTTGCTGTAGTCTTTGAAAACAATTTCATGTTTAGTAAACGTGGCAGGAAAGTTTTCTTTGGCGCGGGCCAATACTTCGCGAAGCATATTTTTGGCATCTACCGGTTTTACGGTTACCTCATTAAGATTGTAGTTTTTAGCTTTCATTACCACCGGCGTGGAAAGGGCTTGAAGATTTTCTGCCGCGAAGGTCATTTCATCATAGCCGAGGTGCGATAAGCGAATTTCATCAGCGGGCCGTGTTTCGTCTTTCGAAAAAACGAATCGGCCTTCATCGTCGGTGTAGCCGCCGTTTTGAGTGCGTGTATTGAACACGTTCACATAGGAAAGCGGATGGGTGTATTCATCAACGATGTAGATGGTAATTTGAGCGCTGCACCAATGGCCCAGCAGCAGCGCAATTAGAAGAAATGGCGTTTTCATTGCAGGAAGATACGGTAAAGTTAGCGGATGTTATTTGATTGCGTTTAACTTCTCCAGCACATGAGCTACGGCCGGGCAGATGGCGCTATTCAGCAACGTAGAGTTGTAGTGTTGAAAAAACTCGGCGCGATCGGTATAAGGATAGCCGCGGCAATCGCGCGGGCGGGCTTCATAAATACTGCAACGGTTGCCATCGCCAAGAAAAGGACACGGGCTTTTTTTTACCACATGATCGCCATCTTCGTCTATGCGCAGGTAAGTGTTGATCATTTCCGCTTCTTTGAGGCGAAGGTGTTTTGCGATTCGGCTGATATCGCTTTTCTTGAAACGCGGGGAGATGGTTTTGCAGCAACCGGCACATTCCAGGCAATCGATTTTTGAAAAGGCATCGTGATGCAATGGTGGCAGTAATGTTTCAGGATGGCGCGTATGATTGAGGCGATCGAGCAATTTGGCGTATTGTTTTCGGTTTGCCTTTGCGGTATGTTGCCAGGAGGCCATGTGAGCGAAGGTAGGGAAAGATTCGATTATAGTGGGTGTGGTGAGTGTGGTACAAAAAACAAAAGCTCCGTGACCGGAGCTTTTATTAAAAGAGAACAACAAAAACTTTTAAGACAAGTGTTTGTTGAGGTGTTTTGCCATTTCAAACATTGAAACCTGGCCTTTTCCTCCGAACACTGCTTTCAACGCGCTATCAGCATTGATGTTGCGTTTTTCTTTTGCATCCTGCAGTTTGTTCTTTTTGATGTATTCCCAAACTTTCTTAGTCACTTCGGTACGTGGAAGTGGTTTGCTGCCTACAACAGCTGCAAGAGCTGCGCTAGGAGTCATAGCCTTCATGAAGGCGGCGTTAGGAGTACGTTTTGCAGCAGCTTTTTTAGGAGCGGCTTTTTTTGCGGCTTTTTTAGGAGCAGCTTTCTTAGCAGAAGCAGCTTTTTTAGCGGCTTTTTTTGCTGGAGCTTTTTTCGTTGCCATCGTTTTGTTGATTTTGTTTCGTTAAAAGTATGTTTTCCCCAATGATACTGCCAAATGTGGCCACTTATAAGTTATGCACAAAATGTGGGTTTTTCATAGGTAAAATGCGGGTTTCGGCAGATGTGCCAAGGCTCACTTTGCCTCGTATTGCTTAGCTTTTGCATAGGCGGCAAGGCAACGCTGACGGGCGAAAGCATGATCAACGATTGGCTGAACGTAAGCAGCAGAGCCGTATTCAGGCACCCATTGCCGGATGTATGTAAAGTCTTTATCGAACTTTTCCTGTTGCAATTGCGGGTTAAAAACTCGGAAATACGGAGCCGCATCTGTGCCCGTTCCGGCGGCCCATTGCCAGCCACCATTGTTAGCAGCCAAATCGAAATCCAGCAATTTTTCGGCAAAATAGGCTTCGCCCCAGCGCCAGTCGATAAGCAAATGCTTGGTTAGAAAGCTGGCGGTAACCATACGCACGCGATTGTGCATGTAGCCGGTGGCGTTGAGTTCACGCATGCCGGCATCTACCAGCGGATAGCCGGTGCAACCATTGCACCAGGCTTGAAATTCTTCTTCATTATTGCGCCATTCGATGTGGTTAAACTCTTTTCGAAAAGCTCCGGTAGCCACGTATGGGAAATGAGCAAGGATTTGTTGATAGAAGTCGCGCCAGATGAGTTCGCGCACGAAAGTATCGTTTTTCGGAAGGGCGAATTCCAACAGCTTGCGCACGCTTAGCGTACCAAAACGCAAGTGTAATCCTAAATGTGAAGTGCCGTGAATAGAAGGAATATCGCGGGTTTGGTGGTAGTTTGACACGATTGTGGCACTCACCTTTTTTTCGGGAAATTCAAAATTGCTGTTTTCAAATCCCAATGTTTCCATTGATGGGAAGGGCGCCGGTTCGGCAACACACCATTGCGATGTATATTTCTGTACAGGATAACTTTTGTAATGAAACGGGAGCAGTTGATGCAGCCATTTTTTACTGTAGGGTGTGTAAACTGTGTAGGGTTTTCCGTCTTCTTTCAGCACTTCTTCTTTTGAAAAAATAACATGGTCTTTGAACCGCCGAAATCCTATGCCATGTGATTCTAAAAGTTGCTGAACCGCTGCATCGCGTTTAATAGCATACGGTTCATAATCTTCGTTGCAAAAAACTTCTTTCACCTGGAATTGGGTGAGCATTTTTTCCCAGATCTGAACCGGTGATCCCACTTCCACCAGTAGCGTACTTTTCAAGGTTTCCAATTCAGCAGCTAACTGCTTCAGCTCGCGGTGAATAAAGGCCACGCGCTTATCGGAACGCGGTAGTTTGGAAAGGATGTTTGTATCAAAAATAAAAAGGGGAAGTACTTTGTGGCCCGAGCGAAGGGCGTGGTACATGGCTGCGTGATCGGTAAGACGCAAATCTCGCCTCAGCCACAGAATTGCAACAGGAGTATTGTTCATGCGTATAAAAAGCTGTTCACCTGCTGCAAAGCAGGGATTTCTTTTTATTTTATCCAGATCATATTTTCTACTTTTCCAAAAAAAATGAGCATGCGTTATCTTTTGTTTTTCTTTTTAATGGCAGTTACAGCCGGTGCGCATTCGCAGCAGCAACAAAGGCCATCACTAATGATAGAACTACGCAATACCAATGCGTTGTTAATGGCTTCTGATTTTATGAAAACAGAGTTGTTGCTGGACAAGGAACAGGCGCAACGCACCTATGATTTGCTTTTGATGCATCACCGCCGCGCCATGAACACTGTAGGCAAACCCATGACCCCGGAAATTGAGAAGGTGATTGCCGACCTCGACAATAGTTTAGATAATAATCTCCAGATGGGCTGGCGAAGTGAGCAGATCAAAAAATACGAACAAGTACGGCCGGTACTCCTTCAGAAACTGAAAGAACTGAACGCTCAGAAATAGCGATAACGCCCGCCAGGGGCAAAATTAATACCGTGGCTGACTACCGTTCTCGCATCAAAACATTGACCGAAGCCGTGATACCTCGGGCCATTCAGTGGCGGCGAGCCATTCACGCCTTTCCGGAGCTGGCGTATGAAGAAGTTCAAACAGCCGCTTTGGTAACACATGTGTTGAATGCGTTAGGCCTGGAAGTGCAAACCGGAATTGCACAAACCGGAGTAGTAGCTTTACTAAAAGGGCGCGATGAAGGCGATTGTATTGCTTTGAGGGCCGATATGGATGCCTTGCCTATTGATGAGGCCACGGCGCTTTCTTTCCGGTCAGAAGTTCCGGGAAAAATGCATGCCTGCGGTCATGATTTTCACACCGCTAACTTGTTGGCAGTTGCAGCGGTATTAGCAGAAATGAAGGACGAACTTAGGGGTTCTGTAAAATTTATTTTCCAGCCTTCGGAAGAAAAGATGCCGAGTGGCGCCGCAGCAATGATAGCCGCCGGGGTTCTTCAAAATCCTGATGTAAAAAAGATTTACGGAATGCATGTACATCCGGAGCTGGCTGCCGGAGAAGTTGGATTTTGTGCGGGGAAGTTCATGGCTTCGGCCGATGAAATTTATATCACCGCGATTGGGAAAGGCGGACATGCAGCGCAGCCGAAGGCGTTTGTTTCGCCATTGATGATGGCGGCAGAAGTGTTATTGGAACTACAGCGCCTCACCGATCCTGAGTTACCGGTGGTACTTTCTTTCGGAAAAATTCAGGCTGAGGGCGCCACAAATATAATTCCCGAAAAGGCTTATCTGGCGGGCACTTTGCGCTGTTTCGATGAAGCAATTCGCGAAGAAATGCATGAGAAGATAGAAGTGATTTGTTCCCAAACGGCCCAGCGGTACGGAGGAAAATTCGAAGTACATATTTTAAAAGGCTATCCTGTTTTGAAAAATGATGAGGAACTGACCAATCGCGCCAGGATTGCAGCCGCTGCGCAATGTGGAAGCCCGCATGTACATCAGTTACCGAAACGAATGGGAGCGGAAGACTTTGCTTACTACACCCAGGAAATTGCAGCCTGCTTTTTCAGAGTTGGCACATCAAAGCCCGGTATGGAGGGAAAATTTGCCATACACACACCGCATTTCGAAATTGATGAAACAGCTTTCTCTACTTCCATTGAGGTGATGGCGAGAATTGCGCTGGAATCGTTAAACGACACTCATGCCGATTGAGTTGGAATTAAATTTAAAGCCGGAGGAAGCGGCGGTTGCCGAAACCATCAGGCGTTCGGCAGCTCAAAAAGCAAATCTTCAATTGAATGAAATTGCACACGTACAGATTTTGAAGAAATCGTTGGATGCGCGTCAGTCGCAAATTTATGTGTTGCTAAAGGTAGCGGTGTATGTAAATGGTGAGGCTTTTGAAAATACACTTCGTGTATTTAAGCCACAACCGGTTTCGAACAAAAGAACTTGCCACGTTATTGGTTTTGGTCCGGCCGGAATATATGCTGCGCTACAATTATTGGAGCGAGGCATTCAACCCATAGTTATTGAAAGAGGCAAAGAAGCGCGTGAACGCATATCAGATCTTTCTGCCATTCATAAAAAGTTAGTGATTAATCCTGAAAGCAACTACTGTTTTGGGGAAGGAGGTGCCGGCACCTACAGCGACGGGAAACTTTATACCAGAAGCAGTAAACGCGGTGATATCAAAAAGGTGTTAGATGTTTTCATTCAACATGGAGCGGATGAGAAAATCAGGTATGAAGCACATCCACATATTGGCACCAACAAATTGCCTCGCATCATTGAAAGTATGCGACGAACGATACTTGAAAGCGGTGGAATTGTACATTTTCAAAAGAAGCTTACCGGTTTAAAGGTTTGTGGAAACCGCATTTCAGAACTGATTTTTGCGGATGGAGAAACAATGCCGTGCGAGCAAGTAATTCTGGCAACCGGGCATTCTGCGCGCGACGTTTTCGAGTTGTTACATCGCGAAAACATATTGATTGAGGCAAAGCCTTTTGCCTTAGGGGTGCGCATTGAACATCCGCAAGAACTCATTGATAAAATTCAGTATAAATGTGAGCGCGGTAAATTTTTACCACCTTCTTCCTATAGTTTGGTAACGCAGGTAAATGGCACCGGAGTGTTTTCATTTTGCATGTGCCCCGGAGGCGTAATTGCGCCGGCGGCAACCAATACCGGCGAGGTGGTGGTAAACGGTTGGAGTTCCAGCAAAAGGAATGGGCCGTTTGCCAATAGCGGCATGGTGGTGGCGGTTGATCCGCCAAACTGGCAACAGTTTTCGGCTAACGGCGCTTTGGCCGCATTAAGCTTTCAAAAAAAAGTAGAGCAGCTTGCATTTCAGCGCACCGGAAGCATTAAAGCCCCGGCCCAACGCGTAGAAGATTTTATTCAGAAAAAAGTATCGGCTGATCTTCCTAAATGTTCGTATCAACCGGGCATGCTATCGTTGGCATTAGATGAGATCTTGCCTGATTTTGTTGCCAGAGGATTGCGCGGAGCGCTGATTGATTTCGGAAAAAAAATGAAAGGCTACCGAACCAATGAAGCGGTGCTTTTAGGCGTGGAAAGCCGCACCAGCAGCCCTGTTCGCATTCCGCGCGATAAGCATACTCTACGTCATCCTCAGTTGGAGAATTTATTTCCGTGTGGCGAAGGCGCCGGTTATGCAGGTGGAATAGTGAGTGCTGCTATGGATGGCATGGCATGTGCCAATGCCATTTGATCAGGCGTCGAACTTATAGCCAATACCTTTAATTGTTTTAAAAAGTTCTTCGCCTATTTTTTCGCGTAGTTTGCGAATGTGAACGTCGATAGTGCGATCGCCCACAATTGTATCGTTTCCCCAAACCTTATTCAGAATTTCTTCCCTTTTGAAAACACGTCCGGGTTTCGATACCAACAATCCTAATAGTTCAAACTCTTTTCGAGGGAGCGTGATTTCCTTTCCGTCTTTGATTACCACATATTTTTCACGATCAATTTCAATGTTAGCGATCTTGATGTTGTTAGGCGTTATTTTTTCCTCTAAACGGCGCATCAGGGCGCGAATGCGGCTGATAAATACTTTTGGTTTAATCGGTTTGGTGATGTAATCATCCGCGCCTGAATCAAATCCTGCAATTTGCGAATAGTCTTCATCGCGGGCAGTGAGAAAGACTATAAGAATGTTCTTAAAGTCTTCTATGCTCCGGAGTTCGCGGCATGTGGTAACGCCGTCCTTTACCGGCATCATGAAATCAAGGACAATCAGATGGGGTTTTATTTTTTTTGCCAATGTTATGGCTTCAGCTCCATTCGAGGCGGTGTACACCCAATAGCCTTCCTTTTCAAGATTATACTTCATAAATTCCAGTACATCCTGCTCATCATCTACCAACAATATTCTAAAATCATTCATTTCCATATTCCGGAATTTGGCGCAAAGCTACTGGCGCAATATTAAGCAAAGGTTAAGCGATGCTGCCAAATGCAGCGTTATTGCAATTTAATGATTCCTTAACGCTGTGTTCAGATGGGGGTGTTGTTGCGGAAATAGTTTCGCAAAAAATTTAAGGTATGAAAACCACAACAGCCTTAGTTTGCCTTCTTTTTTCATTGAACAGTTTTGCCGGCGGCGCCCTTTCTGGTAAGGTAATTGACAAAAAGAACGGCGAATTACTGATTGGCGTTACCGTTATGATTGAAGGCACTACGATGGGCGCGGCTACAGATATGGATGGCCATTTCACCGTGAGTGATATTCCGGCCGGGCATTACAATGTGGTGATCCGGTATGTGGGTTATAAAAATGATACGCAGCGCAATGTGTTGATTGAAGAGGGGAAGGTAGCGCTGCTTCAAACGGCTCTGGAATCGGATGCTGTAAATTTGAAAGAAGTAGTGGTGAAGAAGGATATAGTGAAGCGCGATAATAGCGCGGCCATGGTTATCATGCAGCGAAACGCTACAGTAATTCAATCCGGAATTTCGCAGGAAGAAATTAAACGCTCGCCCGACCGGAACTCCGGAGATGTGATCAAACGCATGAGTGGTGCGGTGGTAAGCGAGGGTAAGTATGCCGTAATACGAGGACTTGCCGACCGGTACAATATCGCCATGGTGAATGGTCAGTTATTGCCTAGCACGGAACCCGACCGTAAAACGTTTGCTTTCGACATCTTTCCTTCAAACATGCTCGATAACATGGTAATTTACAAGACCGCACAACCTGACCTGCCCAGTGAGTTTGCCGGTGGAATTATCAATATGAACACCAAGGATATTCCTGAAAAATCGTTCTTCAACTTTAGTTATTCCAACATTTTTATTCAGGGAGCAACTTTTCAGAAATACCGCACTTATAACGGCGGAAAGTACGATGCCTTGGGTTTCGACGATGGAAGCCGCGCGCTACCAAAAGATTTTCCAAGCGTTGATTCCATGAACAGTTGGAATAAATTCAACCCCAAAAAGTACGCTGCTGCCAAATCGCTTTTGAACAAATGGGGTTCGAAACAGGCTTCCGGCCTGGCTTATCCGGGCCAGAGTTTTCAATTGAGCGGCGGTTTTGCCAAAACAAAAGGCCGTGTGGCTGTAGGCGGAGTGTTTGCACTGAACTACAAGAACGAACTTAAACAACAGTTGATTTCGCATCGGCAAAATATCAGTAACAGCGATACCGATTGGGTGTACAACGAAACACGCTACGTGAATGCCACACAGCTTGGAGCCCTGGCCAATGTTGCTGTTCAAATAGATGGTGTTCACAAGATAGCGCTGAAAACATTTTTCAATCAAAATGGAGAAAACACTACTGCTATCAGAAATGAAAAGGATTATGGCACCGGCGATCTTTTTCAGCGTGAAATTTATCAATTCATCAGCACGCAGTTACTGAGCGCACAACTTTCCGGCGATCACTTTTTTAAAACAACCGGCATTCGATGGCATTGGTATGGCGGCTACACCCAAACACACCGCAATCAACCAATGACGCGAGGAATTTCCTATCGTTTCTATAACAGTGAAAGCGATGAAGCCGACACTTTGGTGAGAATGCTCAACATCGGCAACTCGGCCAACGCATTAATGGGTGGAATGTTCTATGCTGATTTGAAAGACCGTCAATACACTGCCGGAACTGATCTTTCCGTACCGTTTGCAATTCAAAAGGAAAAGCAACATTTCAAAACCGGATTTTATTTTTTGCAGAAAGAAAGAAGTTACCAATCGCGAATACTTGGATTTGTGCGCGGGCCGCAATACAAGCCAATTCGAGGTAACGATAATTTCGAGAACGCATTTGACACCGCCAATATCAACAAACAAGGGTATGTGTTAGACGAAACTACAAACAAGAAAGAAAGCTATACCGCAGCTTCGCAAACGTTTGCCACGTATGCGATGTTTGAGAACAAGTTTTCCTGGTTTCGAATGATTTGGGGCGTTCGTTTTGAGTACTTCCGCCAGCAGCTTCGTTCTTATGATCAAACCAATCAACCGGCTAATCGCGATACCAAATATTACAATGTGTTGCCTTCGGCAAACCTGATTTTTGCCGTAAAAGAAAACATGAACGTAAGAGCTTCATACAGCATTACTACTTCCCGTCCGGAATTCCGGGAGTTGGTAGATAATTCCTACTTTGATTTTACTACGAATTATTCGATTACCGGAAATCCGAACCTTACACAAACTCGTATTCACAATGCCGATCTGCGCTATGAAATTTTTATGGGCCGCGGGCAGGTGTTCAGTGTTAGCGCCTTCTACAAGCGATTGCTGAATCCGGTAGAATTGTTGGCTCAGGCCGGAACCGGCAGTGTTCCTGCATTTCAGTACAACAACAACAGCACGGCCCATTTGGCAGGTGCCGAGTTGGAATTGAAAAAGAATTTTGATTTCATGAACCGGATTTCACGCTGGAAACAATGGGAGAATTTCAGCATTAGTTTCAATGCGGCATACATCTGGTCGCAAATCGCGGTGAATGATGCAAATGTTGCCGGAAGAAAGAAACGCGCGCTGTATGGTCAGGCTCCTTACGTAATCAATGCCGCGCTGCAATATCAGGAACCAACATCCAATTTCAGTTGCGGAGTTTTGTTCAATATCAGCGGCCCGAAAATTTTTGCGGTAAGCGGCATCAATGATTTCGACATTTATGAAAATGCGCGTCCGCAGCTCGATTTACAGGTAAGTAAAGGATTTTTTAAAAATCACTTTTTGGTGCGTTTCACAGCAGGCGATTTACTCGCTCGTTCTACCGTTCGCTATTTCAACTCGCCTGACAGCAACAAAAATTTTGATGGAAACAAAGACAAGGTTTTCGGTATATGGAATAACTACCGGACTTTTATGCTTACACTGGCCTATAGTTTTTGATCATTCCAGTTTGTCGCCACGAAGTACGCGGAAACGTTTTCGCGCTTCGATGGTGAGGAGTGAACTAGGATAATCGGTAAGAATACTTTTGTATAACTCTTTGGCGCGTTCGGTATTGTGCAATTCCCGTTCGTTGATTTCTGCCAAAAGAAAAGTGGCGTCATCACCTTTCAGATCCTTGCCAAAATTTTTGATGATGTCTTCCAAAAGCGGGATAGCTTTTTGATATTCTTGAGCCTTTACATACAAAACAGCTTTAGTGTATTCGATATCATCAAAAAGGGCATGGCCGGGATAGAGATACGTGATCGTATCCAGTGTTTTTGCAGCCGCTTCGTTTTTATTCTGGAACAGCAGTAATTCCGCTCGGGCAAAGCGTTCCATGGGATCTGGTATTGTATCAAGCCCTAAATTATCGATTATAAAAACGGAAAGGTTGATAGCATCGTTCGAAATCAATTCGCTGGTAGAAGCTTTCAGCACTTTCAATTGTTCTTGTGCCCAGTCGAAATCGCCTTTAAAGTAACTGAGTTTGGCATTTTTGAACCGCGCTTCTTCGCCCAAAGGAGCATCCTTTTCTTCTTTATCAACTTGCGAATAGAGCAAGGTGCTTTCCCACACATCCCCGCCAATCAGATAAAAATCGCCTAATGATAATTTAGCCTGATTTTTCAGGTTTTGCGGAATGCCCGGCATGTGAACCAGTTCATCGCAGAGTTGCATGGCGGCATTATTATCATGTATGTAGAACCCCAGCAAATCGGCCATTTCCTTCATGCTTTGTGCGGTTCGGGGCGTTTTGCCGTTTTCAGAAAGAAAGGATTCATATTCGCCCCGAAGTGCATTCAGTTCTTCGGGTGACGAAGTAATGTTCTTCGCCATTTTTTCTTTGCGGCAGTTCAATAATTCGGTTTTAGCCTGGAAGTAGAGATTGCTGCGCGGTTCTTTAGAAGTTACATAGTTGAAGCCGGAAATGGCTTCGTCATAAAAGCCTTCTGTTTGCGCCATTCGAGCCACTTCAAGAACACGAAAGCCATTGTCTTTTTTTCTTTTGTCGAGCGCTTTCATTTGCACAATAGCGCCTTCGAAATCTTTATTTTGAATATAGATCCAAGTTAAAAACTCAATGTACTGTTCATTTTCAGGCTGCTTCTGAATTTTGGCATACAACTGCGTTTCCATTTCTGCCAACAGCTTTTCGGCGCCACGCGCCTGCTGCAGCACGCTTTTTACCTGCTGTTGATTTTGAGGTTGGCGCTCCAGATTATCGATATAAAAACGCGCCGCATTGGCGTTATCGCCTTTGTTGAAATAGGCAGCAGCAATGGGCAAACTATAGTCGATGTTTCCTTTGAAAAGTTTGGTGGCTTTATCGTAAACGGCAATCTCATAATCAGGAAGATTGTTCACCTTGAAGGCGTTGGCTGCAGTATTAATAGCGGTTTCAGATGGCTTGATGTTTTTCACCACTTTATCCCAAACCTCTTTGGCTTTAGCTCCATCACCTCCACTTTTGAATACCAGGCCCAGATCAATGTCGTACTGCGGGTTTTCAGGAAATTTGTGCGCTTGTTTTTTTACCGTTTTTTCTGCTTCATCAAAGCGTTTCAATTCCATGAGGCCTTGAAGTAGTGGTGTATAGAAGTTGGGTGCCTGATTGTTGTTTTCCCAAAGTTGGCGGTACAGTTCAACGGCTTTGTCGAACTCGCCGTTCTGCATATAGCTTTTGGCCAGCACCTCATCACGGCCGCGCTGCGCCATTGCCGAAACGGCTATCAGCACAAAAAACAAAATGATGCTTCCCTTTTTCATTTTTTCAAACATACAATTTAAAAAAGCGTTGAATGAACAATTCACATTCATTTAAAAATCAAATTCAGAGGGCACTCTTTTGATGAAAAAGCCACAAATGAACTGGAGAAGGCCAAAGCGGAGCAATTACAAGTGAAAAATTACGAATTACGAGTTGGGTTGAGCGTGTAATTTGAAGACCAAACTCCCGTTTCGGCATGAATAATTCAGATGTGCCAGGGAATAGCATTGCCTCAAAAAGTGATGAAATATTTAAGAAGACCTGTGTAGGTTGTTCAAAATGAGTAAGGCGCTATATTTTGGCAAACCGCGGTAGGTACTGTCTTAAAATCCAAATCAAACGAAATATTTATTTTCGTTCCGCTGCCCGTTTAACAAGTTAAACGGTGACTTCGGGTATGCCCCTTCTTGTTAAGGGGCTACTTTTTTTCTCTTCCTTTTGGATGATTTCGGCATGGTTATATTGAGGATCAAACAGTTCGTTTTTGGTCCATAAAGCGAACATCAACAACAACAATTTCCTTTGAACCGCCACATAGCTCTTCATTTTTACCTTGTGTCGGTCAAAAGTTCGAGCATATAGATTTGCAAATGGCGCCACACCAAAACGGACTACACATAACGCTGGCATATGCAGAATTCTTCTTACATGGGCGTTTCCAGCTTTCGATACATGCGATTTTCCTGTGGTCATACCCGAATCGTGCTGAATAATTTCATAGCCACAATATTTTAATAACTGGCCGCGGCTCTTAATAAGAGCGAAGGCATTGGTTTCAGCCAACACCACGGCGGTGGTAAGCAGTCCGACACCTTTAATCGACATTACCTTCAACGCTCTTTCATAAATATCAGGATTGCTTTTCAGCAATTGCTTTATCTCTTGCTCCAATTGCTTTATCTGCTTATTATAAAAGTTTAGCTCGCTCTTTAACTGCGCCAAAACCTCTTTGTCAGTATGCATGGCGTTCTTTAACGCATGAATCTGATTGTTGGTAATCGTCTTCTTCATGTTCAAACTTTCATGGCGTCGGGTTTTTGCGCGTAAACGCAATATGAACGGATCCATGGGTTGCCAAACCGGCAAGCATTGTTCTGCTCCCATTTTTGCCAGACCAGCCGCATCAATCTTATCCGTCTTGCTTTTATAGCCTGAGGATTGAAAATGAGCCTTTGTGCGAGTAGGTAACATCACGGAAACCGAATAACCGGCTTCATGCAGATACATCGCACAGTTTTCGTGGTACACGCCCGTAGCTTCCATCGTTATCACCAGAGGTATTTCCACATCGCGACGATACTTCACGATCCAGTTTACCAAAGCCTTAAATCCCGAGGCGTTTTGATTAAAACGATGGTTGCGGAGTACACTAAAAACTTGGCGCTGGTCAATAGTGCCCAAACACACATCGATATACTTCATGGAAATATCGATGCCTAAAGAATACTTTAACATAAAAGGTACTTTTTGGTTAAAAAATATGCCTGAAAAAATCTTCTCTGTCGTCATCTCTCATCCTTATAGCGTATACAGTTATCAAAACTGTTACTTGGGTACTGTTGCGACTCCGGAGAAGAGACCCGATGTGATTAAAACCTACCGCGGAGTATAGTCTTATCGACTTACAAGGGATTGAATGTGATTGTCACACCGGGTTCTCTCAAGCTCTACAAAGAAAATAGTATCGTTTCAAACAAAAGCAAAGATATGAGGGATGGTAGCGGAAAGCCCGGAAGGCCGCAGCATAGAAATTACGAATGAAAAATTACGAATTACGAAATGAATTAGTTTTGTGTTGCTATCACCAACCTCCTCTTTCGTAATTCGTAATTTGAAATTCGTAATTCACCCAAAACGATTACACAGCAATGGTTTTAGGCTACCCGCGGCCTGAGGACTTGCAGCGAACAGCCCGGCATCCGCAAAAATTACAATCGGCCATTGCTATTCTCTATTTCTGCATAAACGTTATTTTAAAATACTTCCGGTTGATTTGTAGTTTAGAAGCAAACGTCCAAAAGCTAATCCCAATGCGGCTCCTGCGCTATTGGCCAACACGTCGTAAAGGTCGAATTGTCTGGATGTAGTACACCAATGTTGCAGCAGTTCCAGCAGCAGACCGTAAGCGGCGCTGCAAAGCCAGATTTTAAAAAGATGGCGGTGTTTCAGAAAGAATTTCGGAGAACGTTGCTGAGCCAAAATCAATAATAAGGTCAATATCCCGTAACAGGCGAAATGTTCCAGTTTATCGATATGAGGAAATGAAAAGTGAGGTAATCGGTTACCGGGAACCAGCGACAGATAACCGATCAACAATGCCCAAAACGCGGCCGCCATCCAATACATGGCGCTAAAATCAGGTTTTCCTTGAAAATGCCTTCATACTTTACAGAATAAAGTGCGCTTTTCGGGCAGTAGCATTACATTTGTCCCTTCGAAACAAAACAGCCAGAATATGAATACAGAGAACTTCCGCATGGTGGCGAAAACTATTTTTGGGTTGGAAGAGATCTGCGCTTCAGAATTGCGGAAGCTGGGCGCCGAGAACATTGAAATTCACAACCGCGCGGTAAGCTTTGAGGGTAATGATGGCGTGATGTACAAAGCGAATTTGTATTTGCGTACGGCGCTGCGCATTCTGGTTCCCATTCACGAATTTGAGGTAGAAGACGAGCACGATTTTTATGATAAAATGAAAGCCATCAACTGGAGCGATTATCTTTTTAATGATGATACGCTGGCCATTGATACCGTTCTGAATACTTCGCTCTTCAACCATTCCCAATATATTTCACAGAAGGCGAAAGATGCGATTGTAGATCAATTCCGCGAACGTACCGGTAAGCGCCCTTCGGTTGATCTTGACCGGCCCACGGTGCGTTTTCATATTCACATTTTCTTTCGCCGGGTTACCATAGCGCTCGATAGTTCGGGCGATTCGCTGCACAAAAGAGGCTATCGCGAAAAAACAAATCTGGCGCCTGTCAATGAGGCTTTGGCTGCCGGCCTGGTGCTGTTAAGCGGATGGAATGGCCGCAACAATTTCATCGATCCCATGTGCGGTTCAGGAACCATATTGATTGAGGCGGCTATGATAGCGGCCAACATTCCGGCAGGCATTCACCGCGAGTGGTTTGGATTTCAGAACTGGAAAGTGTTCAAACCTTATAACGAAGAACTTTGGCTTACGATTTACAATTCGGCTATCGATAAAATCAGCCATGAAGAAGTGCGGCTGTACGGCGGTGACGTGTCGCCCCATGTAGCCCGGAAAGCCAAAGAAAATGTGAAACGAGCCAAGGTGGAAGACATGGTGCAGATCCGCAATTGCAACATCCGCGATTTCGATACGCCCGAGGGCGGCGGAGTGGTGGTAGTGAATCCGCCTTACGGCGAACGGATGGACAAGGACGACCTATCAGAACTCTACAAAACCATTGGCGATAGTTTTAAGCAAAAGTTCAAAGGCTACGATTGCTGGATGATTAGCAGTAATCTTGATGCTTTTAAGCATGTAGGTTTACGCCCTTCTCGTAAAATAGTGGTTTACAATGGTCAATTGGAATGCCGGTTCATGAAATATACCATGTACGAAGGCACCAAAAAGTTGCATAAAGTTAAAGCGTAGCCATTTTTCTCATTATTATTTACCTTCGCGCCATAAATTCAAAGTTATGTTTGGAATGGGAACCGGGGAAATCGTCCTCATTTTGGGTGCAATTCTGTTGTTGTTTGGTGGAAAGAAAATTCCGGAATTAATGCGCGGCCTGGGTCAGGGCGTTCGTGAGTTCAATGCGGCCAAATCGAATATCAAATCGGAGATCGAAGAAGGCATGAAAGAAAAGCCGAAAGAAGTACCGGCTTCCGATAAAAGCGAGAACAAGGCCTGATTTATATTTTTTGATGAAGCCGGATGTGGATGTACACCATCTGCATCCGGCTTTTTTTATGTTTGCCGGAATCAAGATGAACAATAAGACATTAAATCAAATCCAGCAGCACCTTGCTGACGGAAAGTTAACCGCAGTATCGCTTACAGAATCGTATTTAGGGAAAATTACCGAACACCAATCCTTGAATGCTTTTCTTGAAGTTTTTGAAGCCGATGCCATTGCGCAAGCGAAGGCGATTGACGCTAAAATTGCTGCCGGGCAACCGCTGGGCCGCTTGCATGGTTTGGTGATTGGTATCAAAGACAACATCTGCTACAAAGGGCACAAGGTGTCTGCAGGCTCAAAGATTCTGGAAAACTTTACTTCCATTTATTCATCCACCGTAGTAGAAAAATTATTGGCGGCTGATGCCATCATTATTGGCAGGCTCAACTGCGATGAATTCGCTATGGGAAGCAGCAATGAGAATTCGGCCTACGGACCGGTGCGCAATGCGCTGGACCCCACACGCGTTCCGGGCGGATCTTCGGGCGGATCGGCTGTGGCTGTTCAAGCCGGGCTTTGCCATGCTTCTTTGGGCAGCGATACCGGCGGATCCATCCGTCAGCCGGCATCCTTCTGCGGTGTGGTTGGTGTGAAACCAACCTACGGCCGGGTGTCGCGCTATGGCCTTATTGCCTATGCTTCCTCCTTCGATCAAATCGGTCCTTTTGCCAATTCGGTAGAAGATGCAGCCTTAATCACTTCGGTAATTTCGGGCGCCGATGATTACGATGCTACGGCCTCACAAAAATCGGTGGAGGCATTTGAAAAAGAAACCTGGACCGGAAAGGCGCGAATAGCGGTATTGAAGAATACCATCGACCATCCCGGTTTGCACCCTGAAGTTCGCACGGCAGCCGAGAACGTGATCAACAACTGGAAATTGCAGGGTCACATTATTGAAGAAGTTCCCTTTGATTTAATGGATCACCTGATTGCAACCTATTATGTGCTTACAACCGCTGAAGCTTCAAGTAACCTGGCGCGTTTTGATGGCGTGCACTATGGTTTCCGCGCGCCGGATGCCGTAGATATGGAAACGGTTTACAAGCGTTCGCGCACTGAAGGCTTTGGCCGCGAAGTGAAGAATCGGATTATGCTGGGAACATTTGTGTTGAGCGCAGGCTATTACGATGCCTATTATTCAAGAGCGCAGCGGGTGCGTCGTATTCTTCAAAATAAACTGCGCGAAATATTTAAGTCGTACGATTTTATTTTGATGCCAACAGCCCCTTCGGTGGCATTTAAATTAGGCGAAAAGACCAGCGATCCGGTAGAAATGTATCTGGCTGACATATATACGGTGTTAGCCAATCTAACCGGTGTTCCTGCCATCTCCTTACCATTGGCTAAAAATGCCGAAGGGCTTCCGATAGGCATGCAGTTGCTGGCCGATCAGTTTCAGGAAGGTAAATTGTTCGCCTTTTCGAAACAGGTAATGCCGTGATCAGGAACCTGTGATGATTTTCACTTTGGCGAATTTCAGCATGATCTTTTTTTCGCCAAACGATGGGAAAAATATGGTGGCCATTTTGTTGCTGCCGGCGCCTTCCATGGAAATTACTTTTCCTTCTCCAAATTTTTCATGCAAGATGTTCATGCCCGTTTGTAAGGTAGAAGCATCGTCAGGAACAAAAGGCTCTGACGAAGTTATTGGAGCACTGGTTGGTGGCGGTTGTTTGATAACAGTTGGTTTCGGATAGGCCGGTTTCGGAAGGACCTTGCTGCCCCAAACCTGTTGCTGTGGCTGTGCTTTGGCCGCTTGCTGGCCGTGATGTTGCAAAATGTTTTCAGGTATTTCGCTCAAAAATCGGGAAGGTTCTCCATACTGAATGTTGCCGAACTTGTATCGGGTGGTGGCATAACACAGGAACAAATATTTTTCGGCTCGCGTGATGGCCACATAGAATAAACGCCGCTCTTCCTCCAAATCATCAAGTGAATACAAGCTTTGCGATGAAGGAAAGAGTCCTTCTTCCATACCTACAACAAACACTACAGGAAACTCCAAACCTTTGGCGGCATGTGTAGTCATCAATTTTACCGAATCCATGTTCTTCTGTTCTTTCTCATCACCGGTAAGTAGCGTGATGTTCTGAAGATACGAGCCCAGGCTTCGGTCCTGTTCAAAAGTTTCACCTTCGCTCACCACATCTTCTTCAGTAAATTCTTTGATACCATTCAGCAATTCCTGAATGTTTTCATAGCGTGCAATGCCTTCAATGGTTTTGTCGTTGTACAATTCACCCAAAAGTCCTGTGGTTTTAGCAATATGCGCGGCAAGGTCGTATGCGTTTTTCTCTTTTGCCATAGCGCCGAACGACCGGATCATGATCACAAATTCGTAGATCAGCTGACGGGTGCGCGTAGCAAAATCGTATTGCCCGATATTTTCCATTACATCCCACGGACGAACACCGTTGTTGGCGGCGTGAATGATGAGTTTATCGATGGTAGTTTGCCCGATGCCACGAACCGGATAATTGATTACGCGCTTCAGCGCCTCTTCATCCTGCGGGTTCACGGCCAACTTTAAATAGGCCACCAAATCTTTGATCTCTTTACGTTGGTAGAACGACATGCCCCCATATACTTTGTAAGCGATGTTGTGACGCCGAAGTGATTCTTCGAAAGATCGCGATTGGGCATTGGTGCGATACAAAACAGCAAAGTCGGAATTGCGGAAATGATGCCGCATTTTTAATTCGATGATACAATCGGCTACCCAGCGGCCTTCCTCATTATCGCTCGGCATTTTTACCACTTTAATGGGATCGCCCACATCGTTCGACGTCCAGATTTCTTTTTTAATCTGGCCCTTGTTGCGGTGAATGAGTTCATTGGCCGCTTTTACAATGTTTTGGGTAGAACGGTAATTTTGTTCGAGTTTGAAAACTTTCAGATCAGGGAAATCTTTTTCAAAATTCAGAATGTTATCGATAGTAGCGCCGCGGAATGCGTAAATGCTTTGCGCATCATCGCCCACCACGGTAATATTTTGATGCACATCGGCAATTCTTTTTACAATGGAATACTGCAGAAAATTGGTGTCCTGAAACTCATCAATTAAAACATACTGGAACTTGTGCTGATATTTGTAAAGCACATCGGGAAACTGTTCCATTACTTCATGTGTTTTCAAAAGCAGATCGTCGAAGTCCATAGCGCCGCTCTTAAAACAGCGCTGGCAATATTCTGTATAAATTTTTCCTAACTCCGGACGCCTGGCTGCGCGATCTTCGCTTAGTAAATCAGCATCCAGCAGATAATCTTTTGGATAGATGAGTGCATTTTTACATGCCGAGATCCGGTACAACACCTGAGCCGGCTTGTACACCTTATCATCCAGATTTCGCTCTTTGATGATGCCCTTGATCACTGATTTGGAATCTTCCGTATCGTAAATGGTGAAATTACCGGGATAGCCTAAGCGCTGCGCATCTACGCGAAGCAAGCGGGCAAAAATAGAGTGAAAGGTGCCCATGAAAAGAGAGCGCGCATCAGTTCCTGCAATTTTTTCGATGCGCTGGCGCATGCTTTCCGAGGCCTTATTAGTAAAGGTAAGGGCTAATACCGAAAAAGGGTTGGTGCCATTGCGCAGCAAGTGCGCAATGCGATAGGTGAGTACGCGCGTTTTGCCTGAGCCGGGCCCGGCCACAATCAGCGTAGGCCCATCGCTATTCACTACAGCCTGGCGCTGTATGTCGTTCAATTCATCAAGATAATTCATGGAAGCCGCGAAGGTAACAGAAAGGAAAAGGTTTAGGAAAGTAAAAAAGTTGGTGCCAAACTACTGGCCTTCTGCCAGCGTCCACACCGAAGTTCGGCCCAAAAAAGGCATGCCTAATACATATCCGCGCAAGTCCACTTGCCTGCCTTTGAACGTCATACGGCAATCATACGTTTTCCCATTTTTGGGATCGTATATTTTTCCCCCTTCATAAAAATTGGGGTCATCAGCGCTTTTTTTCAAATTGTAGAGAAACACTAAACCAATTACCGGACGGTTCCGCAATTTGGCATCCGGATTTTCCTTATCTACTTTTGGTTTCCCATTTTCCATGGGCTCTTTCAGCCAAATTACTTTTGCCTGAAAGGTATTACCCACCTGAAATACCTCCACCCGCGAATCTCTTTCTTCGTTGTACCAAATTTTGCACAACTGGTCTTTTTGTGCAATTCCATGCAGCGAACTCATCAAAATCACCGCGCATACAACCCAGGCTTTTCCTTTCATCGTCTATTGTTTCTTCAATAATAAATGAAGTTTTTAGCTTTTCCATTTTTAGCATTCAAATCATTGCTGCATGAATCACAAATTACTATGGTTTTATAAATCACTTCTTCTGATTGGCATCCTAATAGCCGGAAGCGAAGAAGCTGCTGCGCAAAAAACCTTGCGTGTATTGTTCATTGGAAATAGTTATACCTATGTGAACGACCTGCCCAAAACAATTGCCGACATTGCGCAATCCAGAGGCGACTCTTTATTCTATGATAGCAACACACCCGGTGGAACTACCTTTCAAATGCACTGCAGCAATGCCACCACACTTCAAAAAATTGCCCTTGGGAATTGGGACTACGTAGTACTTCAGGCGCAAAGCCAGGAGCCTTCGTTCCCGCCTGCGCAAGTAGCCAGTCAAACGTATCCTTATGCTGCTATACTCGATAGTTTAATTCATGCGGCCGACAGCTGTACTGAAACTGTTTTTTATATGACCTGGGGCCGTAAGAATGGCGACGCATCGAACTGTGCGGGTTATCCTCCAATATGTACGTACAGCGGCATGCAAGACCGCTTGCGCGACAGTTATCTGGATATGGCACAATTGAATCACGCCAGTGTGGTGCCCGCTGGTGAAGCCTGGCGCCGCGTGATTGGCGAACCACATTCCTTTGATCTTTATCAATCCGATGAAAGTCATCCTACAATTTTCGGTACCTATCTTACTGCCGCCGCATTTTATGAAGTGCTTTTTCAAAAAGATGTGAGAGGTGCGCAGTTTCTGCCGGTTGGAATTTCAAATGCTATACTCGATAGCCTTCAGAAGGCGGCGCATGTTACGGTTCAGGATAGCCTGGCTAAATGGTTACAATATGGCGATATACCGGTAGCGCGGTTCACCGCCACGCAACCTGATGCGGTGCATTTTACCAATCTGTCGATGAACACCACGCAGGTTAAATGGTATTTCGGCGATGGCGATTCTTCCAGCGCACAAAATCCGGTGCATCCCTACCATAACAGCGGTAACTACACCGTTAGGTTAGTGGCGGCAAACGGTTGCCGTTCCGATGCAGCTACAGCCGTGGTTTCGGTTACTGTTACGGGAATTCACGAAGGAGCACCGGAGTTGATTTGGCTGCAAACCGAGGAAGGGGCGGTGCTTCTGAACAAATCAACGGAACAGCTTGGATTAGTGCTCACCGATGCTACAGGAAGCGTATTGCGCGCGTGGAAGACTAACGAAAACCAAATTCAGATAAATGGAAGTGCCCTTCCTGCAGGGATCTACTTTTTGTTAGCCGAAAAAGACGGACTAACATACAAGCAAAAGTTGGCTGTGATCCGCTAATTTATTTCAGATCGCTTTCCTGAAAAGGCACATTGCCCGGAAGCATTGCGTTGTTCCCAAGAAACTGAAATTTTTCTCCTTTCTCAAATGCATTAAACTCCGGCTTCCGCCCCAGAAATACGCTGTTTTCAAAATTCAGATTACCGGAACTTTTGGAATTGTTGAATCGGGTTTGACCGAAGAAGGTGGTTCGTTTAAACTCCGCATTATCTTTAAACTTCACGCTCATCCATTCCATCCTTCCACGGAAGTAACTGTTGTTGAAAATGCTCTGGCTATTGAATTCGGCATAATTGAAAAATCCATGACTGTTGAATTGGGTGATACTGAAATCGCTATAGCCGCGGAAATGCGAACTGCTGAACTGCGCATCCATCTGAAACGTGCTGCCCTGAAAGCTGAGCAGTTTGTCGAAACCACCTTCCATAAAAACCAAATGTTGCTGAAAGTTGCAATTCAGGAATCGGGCCTCATCATCAAATTGTGCTTTTGTAAAGTTTACATCGCTCAGAAAGTTGCTGCCTTCAAACGATGCCATTTTTTCAAAGGTGGTTCCGCTGAAGTTCACCTTTCCATAAGCCGTGATCTCGCGAAGGTTCACCGTATCTTTGAAGCGGCAGTTCAAAAAGGTAATGTTCTTCATAAACGTTACCAGATCGGTGCGTTCCTTATCGGCCCGGAAGGCGGTAACCGTTCCTTTGAAATCGCAGTTCACAAATACTACAGCGCCGGAAATATAGTGACGGTACACCACCGGACTTTCAGGTGTGGCATTTTCGATTCTCGAAAAATCAATGTCGCCATCAATCGATTTGTTTTCTACCACTACATCAGCGCCCGAGGCCAGCGTTTTTAAGATATCGCCTTCATTCATTTTGTAAACGTGTTTGTTAGAAGAACAGGCTGTGGTTTGGGTGAGCAGCAACGAGCAAAATACAAATACAGAAAATCGCATGGCGCCGGTTTTATGGCGGCAAGATAAAATTCATTTCGGTGATATAACACCGTACCCTCGCCGCGGTTTTTATATTCGCAACAAAAAAACTTTGGCACAACAGCTGCTTTATCTCATTCTCGCCTTTCTGTTGCTTGAATTCGCGTTCGAGCAATTACTCAGTTTTCTAAACCTGAAAAACTGGAAGCAACCGCTACCGGAAGCGGTGAGCGATCTTTTTACAGAAGAGCAGCACCGCAAGGCAGCGTCTTATGCGAAACACAACTACTATTTTTCATTGATTTCCGGAACATTTTCACTTCTGGTAACGCTTGTTTTTTTGGCCTTGGGAGGCTTTGCAAAAACAGATGCTTTCGTTCGGGAGATTACCCAAAACGAAATTCTCCGCGGACTGCTCTTCTTCGCCATATTAGGATTGGCGTCGGCCCTAATCAACCTGCCCTTCGTCATTTATCACACTTTTGTGATTGAAGAAAAGTTTGGTTTCAATAAAACTACTCCGGCGGTTTTTGTTGGTGATAAGCTAAAAGGTGTGGCGCTTAGCGTGGTGCTTGGTGGCGGTATATACGCGTTGCTGGCCTGGGTATATGGCCTGCTTGGCGCTAATTTTTGGTGGGCAGCATGGCTGGTAGCAGGTTCGGTGATGGTATTCACTGCGGCTTTTTACACTTCGGTTTTGTTGCCCTTATTCAATAAGCTCACACCGCTAGAAGCAGGGCCGCTGCGCACAGCTATTGAAGCGTATGCACATCATGTGGAATTTCCATTGCAAAAGATTATGGTGATGGATGGCTCGAAACGCAGTTCAAAGGCGAATGCCTTTTTTAGCGGCATCGGCAGCCGGAAAAGCATTGTTTTGTACGATACCCTGATTCAGGAGCTCACCGTGGAGGAAATAACCGCTGTTCTGGCTCATGAAGTTGGGCATTACAAAAAGAAACACGTATTGCAAAGCATGGTACTTTCGCTACTGAATCTGGCGTTTTTGTTGTTTCTGTTCGGATTTATGGCAGCCAGCCCACTTCTGGCCGAAGTTCTTGGCGCTCCCCAAAATTCCTTCTACCTGTCTCTGGTATCGTTTTCGCTGCTTTACAGTCCTGTTTCGGTACTTACAGGCATCGGCATGAACGCATTCAGCCGCAAAAATGAGTATGAGGCGGACCGCTTTGCCCGAACCACCTTTGCGGCCATGCCATTGGTAACATCGCTTAAGAAGCTGTATGTCAATGCTTTGGGCAACCCCAATCCACATCCTGCCTATGTTTTTGTACATTATTCGCATCCTACCCTGATGGAGCGGAGCCGCATGCTTTTAAAAGAAAAAGGGAATTTATAGGCGGGTTTGTTCACAGATGTTTGTTTCTTTCGGAATTAATCCTACTTTTGCCATCCCAAAAAATAAAGGCGATGTACGCAATTGTAGAAATAGCAGGACAGCAATTTAAGGCAGAAGCCGGCAAAAAGCTGTTTGTTCACCGTTTAGAAGGCAACGAAGGCGATAAAGTAACTTTCGATAAAGTGTTGATGACCGGAAGCGGAGCAAATGTAAAAGTAGGTAACCCTACTGTAGCCGGTGCTTCGGTAACCGCTACTATCGTGGCTCACCGTCGTGGCGATAAGGTGATCGTATTCAAAAAGAAACGCAGAAAAGGCTACCGCAAGACCAACGGTCATCGTCAGTCTTTCACGCAAATCAATATTGAAAGCATTGCTTAAGCAACCAAAAAACTAAAGGAGAAAACATACCATGGCACATAAGAAAGGGGAAGGTAAGGTTAAGAACGGACGGGAATCGCATAGCAAACGTCTGGGTATCAAATTGTACGGTGGCGAAGCCGCCATTCCGGGTAACATTATCGTGCGTCAGCGCGGAACTGCTTACCACCCGGGCCGCGGCGTAGGTCTTGGAAAAGATCACACCATTTTTGCAGTAATCGAAGGCAAAGTGAAATTTACCCGCGGCGCTAACGACCGTCGCTTTGTTCACGTTGTAGCCGAGGCTTAATTCACGTATTCAAAAAATCATTTTTAAATCCCGTCCGGTCCGGACGGGATTTTTTATTTCTGCTATTTCCTATAACATTAAAGAAAATCAATATAAATTGTCGGTGCTGACCCCTCGAAACGCCCATGGAGCAACAGAATCGACAATTGAACCGAATACGGATGGTGTATATTTTCACCATCATTTTTCTGGTAGCCCTTACGCTTCTGGGCTATAAGCAAATCAGCAATCTGATCGAAGCATCAGCATGGATGAATCGGAATAATGAAGTGAACCTTACCCTTCAGAAAATTGCCAATGAAGTTACCGAAGCACAAAGTTACCAAAGCAATTACTATCTCAATGGCGACAGCAACTTGCTTCTGAAAAGAGACCAAACCTTTACTTCCATTCACAGCCGGCTGGAATATGTCGATTCACTAATGCAAGGCAATCCGGAACAATTGAATCGCCTTTTGATGTTGCGCCAGTGTATTAACGACAGGCACGATGCCATGCAAAGGCTGCTAAAAACCCACCCGCAGGTAATTTATTCGCATGATCATCAGCTCAACATGGCTAATAGCGTAAAAACCACGAATAAATTGCGCGATGTGATCAGATTGATGTCGGCCACCGAAGGCAATGATCTTCAAAAGCGATTAGGAAAATATGCGATTCTGGCTTCTGTAGCCCCGCTTTTCGTGGTTCTTCTCTTTTTCACAGCATTGGGGATTTTGGCATTCGCCTATTATCGTTTGTCGCAGGCATTGAAACGCACCCAGGAACTCAAACGCAAGGTGGAAGAAGAACAGAATCTGGCGCAAACCATTTTTAAGTCTTCCGTTGATAATATTATTGTTCTGGACAAAGACCTTCGCTATGTGATGGTGAATCCGGCTGCTGAAAAAGTATTGCGTGCTTTTTCGCCCGATTTTATTGGCAAAAAAACCACAGATATTTTCCCTGATTCACCGGCTATAACCGATATGAAGCGCGCCCTTCAGGGCGAAACCATTCATCACAATGCCTACTATTCCGGGCATGTTAAATCGCATTTTGAAGTGAGTTATGCCCCAATCACGCACAATGGCGAAGTTTTTGGATTGATCGCGCACTCCAGAGATGTGAGCACCGTGCTCAAGGCGAATCAGGAACTGGCATTACAAAAGGAACAACTCGAACAACGAAATGATTTTGTTGAAAAACTGATCAATTCATCGGTCGATCTGATTGTTGTGGTTGATCGGCAATTCCAGCTACTATCGGCGAATAAACAAGCAGCCGAAACCTTTGCAGCATTACAATGCTCACATACCATCGGCTCCTCACTTACTGATCTGGAAGTGGTGTTGCAGTTAAGTGAACTGCAGCATTGTTTTTCGGGAGAAAGTGTCACTATTCCCAATCTTCATATCGAAGCGCTCGATAAAAACTTTGAAGTGAACTTCATTCCGCTTCAAAATAAAGAAGGAGTGTATGCCGCTATGGTGATTGGCCATGACATCACCGCCCGAATACGTCACGAACAGGAGCTTTCGGCCATGAACAGCATCTATCAGCATGCCGAGAACATTGCAGGTTTTGGCACATATACGCTACACCTTCCGGAGTATCGGTTGGAATATTCCGACAATGTTTTCGAAATGTTGGGCCTCGATACTGACGATCTTTCCAAACCGCAAAGCTTTCTCCAATTTGTGCACCCCGACGATCGCAGCCAATTTGAAAATTGGGCAGGCTCCATTTTGCAAAGCCCGCAGGTAAGCAAATGGGAATATCGCTTTGTGAAAAAAAACGGCCAAATTCTTTATTTAAGAAGTACAGGGAAAGTGATTGCAGAAGGCGAAGGCAAATCGTTGATTGGAACCATAATGGATGTGACTGAGGAAAAGAAACAGCAACAAATTCTGAACAAAAGAAACGACGACCTCAAACGCATGAATCAGGAACTGGAGGCATTTGCTTATGTGGCCAGCCATGATCTTAAAGAACCCCTGCGGAAAATTCAAACTTTCTCAAACATGGTACTCACCAAAGAGCATCACACTTTGAGCGAAAGAGCAGCAGAATATTTCAGACGCATGCAGGAGTCATCGGTGCGCATGCAAACCTTAATAGAAGATCTGGTCACCTATTCGCGTACCACCGCTTTTGAAAGGCGTTTCGAAAGCACTTCTATTGAAAGCCTGGTAAAAGAAGTGGAAGTGATGTTGAAGGAAGAATTACAGCAAAAGCAGGCCACGATTACCTATGAAGGAAATGTAACGGCCGATATTATCGTTTTTCAATTCCGGCAGTTGCTTTTAAATCTGTTTACTAATGCATTGAAATTTTCGAAATCTGATGTGAAACCGGTAATTACCGTTACAGCAAAAATGGAATGGGGTAAAAGTTTGCAGCAACTTGAACTTTCCGGTGAAAAGCGATACGCGCACATTATGGTAAAAGATAATGGTATTGGTTTTGAACCGAAATTCAATTCGCGGATCTTTGAGTTATTCCAACGGCTGCACGCTCGCGATGAATATTCGGGCACCGGTATCGGATTGGCCATAGTGAAAAAGATCGTAAATAATCACGATGGGGTTATTATCGCTTCAGGCGTCGAAAACGCCGGGGCTACCTTTGATATTTACATTCCGTTGCAAGCAGAAAGAACACAACAGGAGTGGCAGGAGCCTTCAGGTCCCCATGTTGCTGGCGCAGTTTTTGAAGTAAAAAAGTAAATAATCACGTATGGAAAAACCGGTTACTTCTTCGCTTACCGTTCGAATAATAACGCTAATTGCGGTAGTAGCGAATGTGCTGTTTAACTATTTGTATAGTGTAGGCCCGTTGGCCTTAAAAAACATCAGAGACGTCACCTATGATCATCCAAACTTTTTCACTCCTGCCGGATATGCTTTTTCCATCTGGGGCGTCATTTATCTGGCGTTCTTCATTTTCTCAATTTATGCGCTTCTCCCATCACAACGTTCCAATTCGGCTCTCAATAAATTAGCGCTACCCTTGATTGCCGCAAATATTCTTGGTAGTGTATGGATCGCCGTTTTTTCGCATGAGTGGTTATTGCTAAGCGTAATATTGTTGTTTGTTCAAGTGGCTAATGGTATCTACATGCTTATTGTGGCCCGCCGGTTGGCCGCACAACGGCAGATACATGAAGCCGTGGTAACTCCTTTTAGTATTTACGGCGGTTGGGTGTCGGTAGCTAGTATCGCCAATACGGCCATTTATTTGGTTTCAATCGGTTGGCATGGCGAACCACTAACGGAGCCGATAGTAACTATAATCTTATTGGTGGTGGCGCTACTGCTGGCGGTTATTACCGGTTTTAGATTGTATGATTTTCTTTACCCGCTGGTGATTGCCTGGGCCGCCATTGCAATATATGTAGAGAACGCCCCAAAGCAAGGCGATGTGGCTCTTGCGGCATTGGTGATTGGAAGCGCAGCAGCGCTTGTAAGCGCCTTACTTTTTATTTGGAAATTTTTATTGAAACGCGAGGCAAGTATTAAGCTGTGAGCTATGGGTTATGAGTGGCGAGCTATGAGCTACGAGCAGAACCACATCCACCACACCTACCACACCTACCACACCTACCACACCAACCACACCTACTCCACCCTACTTCTTATTTCTTCCATCCTCTTCATCAATCTCCATCACACCGCCTGAAACAATGTACTTCATTACATCGGCAGAACGTACATCCTGCAACGGTTGTACCTGATCTTTGTTCACCAGATACAGATTGCCCGAAAAGTTATAAGAGTGCGGAAAATATACCGCCACCTTGTCGGTAATTTGGAATTCGCTAAGGTCGGCATCAGTAATGAACCCCATTTTGTAAATGCCGGAATTGCGCCCCATTTCCACCACCACAGGCTTGTTGAACTTTTTCTTATTGCTGAGAAATGCCGAAACAAAATCTTTTATGCTCGAATAAATATCTTTCACCAACGGCGTTTTTTCAAGCAACATTTCCAGGCCGTGCATCACCGGTTGCAACAATACCGTCGATCCGATATAACCAATAAAGGTAATCAGGGCAATCATTACCAGCAGACCCAGTCCTGGAAAGCGGAAATGGAATAAATATTCAAACCAATCGTTCGCTTTGGTGTCAAACATGTTGAACACGGCAAAAATCGAGTACAGGGTCAGAAAGATCGGCCCGATCAATAATAAACCTTGTAAGAAGAACGAAAATAATTGTTTGTAGTACGAACGGATTTTCATGGCAGCTCCAAAGCCGCAAACTTACTTTAATTTGCACGAATGCGGTTCCTGAATACGGTTTCCCGAAAATCAAATGTTGCTGCTGTGAAAATGGCAGCGGTCATCTTTATGGTACTTACCGCTCTTCACGGAATAGCTCAAAATTCCTTCAGAACCGGAAAATGGGGCATTGAAACCAATTATCAGATCGGGCCTATCATCAAACACAGCAAAAAAATCAAAGAAGTGCCCAAAGAACTCTCTCAGGGTTTTGAAGTGAGCTACTTCCGGAAATCGCTTGGCGAAAAGCCCTGGATGAAACCCTTGAACTTCCCCGAGTATGGGGTGAATTTTAATTACTTCCACTTTGGCGAAGCTGCAGTTTTCGGGCAAGCCTTTTCGTTGATGGGCTATGCGAAATTTTACATCGTGCGTTCCAAAGTGGCTAATCTGTATGCCCGTATTGGCGGAGGTTTGGGCTATGTAACCAAATACTACAATTACGAAACTAATCCGCGTAACAACATTCTCAGCGGCCCCATAAACATGGCCGTCCAAATACGATTGGGGCTGGAATGGAAACTACATCCGCAGGTGCTCCTGAACACCGCCTTCACCTTCTCTCATTTCAGTAATTCTTCTGCCAAACAACCTAACTATGGCATCAACATTACTGCCGCCACTGTGGGCCTCAAAGTGTTTCCCAAAGTATCGCCGGTTTCCTACAACTGCGTCAAAGAAATGCCCAAAAAGAAAAATGAGGTCATCATCAAATATTCTCTTGGCTTGCAGGAAACGTATGGTTTCAACGGCCCGATCAGCTTTACACAGGTGGGCACCGTTTGCTATGCGCGTTACACCTCTTTTGGCAACAAATTTTTTGGGGGCCTTACCATGGAATACTATCCCGTGGTTCGAAATTTCTTAGTGTATAATGAAATTGCCGATAAAAAAACCGCAGTCCGTAAATCGTTTACCGGCAGCGTAATTTTGGGCGATGAAATTTTATTGGGGCGGTTCGGAATGTTCTACGGCCTTGGCATCTACCTTTTCAAAACCCCGGCCACTCTTACGCCGGTTTACTTCAAAGTGGGCGGAAATTTATACTACGCGCGTTTCGGAAAAGATCAGCGCTACAAAATGTTTGTGGGCATGAACGTTAAAAGCCACCTATCGGTAGCGCAGTATTGGGAGGTTAGTACCGGTATTTGCCTTTAAAACGCCCGAATTTTTTATGCCGGCTGCCGCGGGCCTGGCAAAAACTCCGGCTCCTGAAGGTATGGGCGCGGCACCGCGCTTTCCGCTGCTACTCCTCGGCCGCATTATTTTAAACTTAAAATAATGCGGCCTGCGGGGTATCCGCTACAATCGCTGCCGGATTACCTTCCCATTTCGCTTGAAGACCAATAGTTTGTATTAGCAGACTCATTAAATGCTAAAAATAACTACATTGTGCTAATAAATATAGCAAATGGAGCCAATCAGAGGACGTGGCGCACAAATCAATCCGCACAACCGCTTTCATAAAAACGAAAAAACCGCCTATGTTGACGATCTGCCCACTCAGGAAGAACGGGAAGATTTGCTGTTCCAAAATCCTAAAACAAAATTTCTTGAAGTTTTTCCCAAAACCATTGTCAACCGCGTAGATAGCCCCGACGTAGGCATGGCCTACAGCCTGAATCCCTATCAAGGCTGCGAGCACGGTTGCGTGTATTGCTACGCCCGAAACACACATGAGTATTGGGATTTCAGCGCCGGCATGGACTTCGAACAAAATATTCTGGTGAAAAAAAATGCACCAAAGCTGCTTCGCGAGTTCTTGCAAAATAAAAAGCATGTGGCCGAAACCATTTTGCTTTCAGGAAATACCGATTGCTATCAGCCCGCCGAAAGACAATTCCGCATCACCCGCCAGTGCATCGAAGTTTTGTACGAATACCGCCATCCTATGGCGGTGATCACCAAAAACGTGCTCATTGAGCGCGACCGCGATTTGCTGGCAAAACTAGCCTCCGAAAATCTGGCGCATGTGGTGTTCAGTTTAACCACCCTGAATGAGCCATTGAAACGCATTTTGGAACCGCGTACGGCATCGGCAAGAAACATTTTGCGCGCCGTGCGCTCCTTTTCTGAAGCAGGCATTCCGGTTACGGTAAATATGGCACCCATCATTCCTGCTTTGAACGATACCGAGATCTTTGACGTGGCACAAGCCGTGAAAGACCATGGCGGGCAGGGCGTGAATTACATTGTAGTGCGGCTTAACGGCCAAATCGGCTCTATTTTCGAAAATTGGGTGAAGTTGCATTTTCCCGACCGTGCGCAGAAAGTATTAAACCGGATTAAAGACCTGCACCATGGCAAACTCAACGATTCTGAATTTGGCCGCCGGATGAAAGGGGAAGGCGAATGGGCCGAGCTCATCAAACGCCAACACGCGCTGGCTATGCGACAGTATTTTCCCGAAAGAAAAACCACAGTTCTCGATAAAGCGAAATACGCCTTGTACCGCGACCGGCAAATGAAGTTGTTCTGAAGCCTGGCATCAACAACTGCAGTTTCGCTATTTCTTATTTGCTGAAGGAATTATACTTTGCCGATCAAAACAAAATCATTTATGACGTCACAACAACGCGATTTCCTATTGGCCGATACCAAAGAGGCCGTTGACAAAGGCGCGAACTGGTTCTATTGGATAGTAGGCCTATCGCTGGTGAATGTAGTTCTGGCACTAGCCGAAGCCAACAGGCACTTTTTAATTGGTATGGCTATGACCGAAATTGGCGCCGCATTTATTACTGACCCTGACGGCGGAACGGTATTCAAAGTTATTGGAGGCGGATTGATAGTGGTGATTCTTGTTGGATTTTTATTGCTTGGACGAAGGGCGCACAAGCCATCAAAGGCGGCCTTTATTGTTGGGATCGTCTTGTATGCTCTCGACGGAATCATCTATCTGATTGATGGTGACTATCTATCAGTTGCGTTCCACGGTTATGTGATTTTTCATTTTTACATGGGCTACAAGGCTGTTGGGGAATATCTGGAAGCTTACCATGCTGAGGTTACGGAAAACGAACCTCAGGTTGAAGAAGCTCCGAAGTTCGAAGCAGTTGTAGAAGAAACCCCGGAAGCTTCGGTTACTTCATCTGATATGGCGTAAAGAACTGTTGCGCGATTGGAAAGTGGAGTGGCGTTTACCTCATACCTCATACCTCATAGCTCGCAGCTCGTAGCTTCTAGCTTGCTTTTCATTACTCACAGCCCATAACTCGTAACTCGTAGCTCACAGCTCACAGCTCATAGCTTTCAACTTCATTTGCATAGCTTCACAAGAAAATGTACTCTTATGCGCTAAATTCAGGCAGTACGTGATTTTTACCAATTGGCGCTTTCCATGTTCAACAGGTTTTGGTTATCAGAAAGATAACACCAATATGTTCTGTTATATCAAAACTCCTGTAAAGTAATTCATCGGCAATGCTGTTTAACTCGCTTCATTTCGCGATCTTCCTGCCGGTTGTTTTTGTGCTCTATTGGTTTGTTACCAATAAGAACCTGAAACTGCAAAATATTCTACTGCTCATTTCCAGCTACTTTTTTTACGCCTGCTGGGACTGGCGTTTTCTATTCCTATTGATCTTTTCCACTTTTCTCGATTACTATACCGGCATCAAAATGTCGGATGCGCCAAACCAAAGCGATCGTAAGAAATGGTTTTGGCTGAGCGTTCTGATCAACGTCGGCTTTCTGGGCGTTTTCAAATACTACAATTTTTTCGCGCAGTCTTTTGCCGAAGCCATTGCCCAGCTTGGGTTTCAAGTGCACCCCTATACGATCAAAGTCATCCTTCCGGTAGGCATTTCGTTTTACACTTTTCACGGGTTGTCGTACGTGATCGATATTTACAGAGGCCGGATCAAGGCCGAGAAGAATTTTATCGACTATTCAGTATTCGTTAGTTTTTTTCCATTGCTGGTGGCCGGGCCAATCGAACGGGCCACGCATTTGCTTCCGCAAATTCAAAAGAAAAGAGAGTTTGATTATTACCGTGCGGCCGATGGCATGCGGCAAATCCTTTGGGGTTTGTTCAAAAAGGTGGTGATAGCCGATCAGTGCGCGGCCTTCGCCAATCAGATTTTTAATAATTACACCGATTGCTCGGGAAGTACTTTGGTGTTGGGTGCGCTCTTCTTTACTTTCCAGATTTATGGCGACTTTTCGGGCTATTCCGACATTGCTTTGGGAACAGCGCGTTTGTTTGGTATTGAACTGCTTCGCAATTTTGCCTTCCCGTATTTCTCGCGCGATATTGCCGAGTTCTGGCGACGCTGGCATATCTCGCTTTCCACATGGTTTCGCGATTACTTGTACATTCCGCTTGGCGGCAGCAAAGGCGGAACGCTTACCAAAGTGCGAAATACTTTTGTGATTTTTCTGGTAAGCGGTTTCTGGCATGGTGCCAACTGGACTTTCATCATCTGGGGCTTGCTGAATGCCCTCTACATCATGCCTTCCATTATTTTTAATACCAATCGAAATAATCTGGAAATCGTGGCCAAAGGCAAGTTGTTCCCTACGCTTTCAGAAGTGTTTTCCATGGTTCTCACTTTTTGCCTCACCGTTGTGGCCTGGATCTTTTTCCGCGCGAATACGGTAGAGCAAGCCGTTCGTTATTTAGGCAAAATATTTTCAAGCACTTTGTTCAGCATGCCCAAGACCGAAAATCAACCCTTCCTGAAGGTGCTGGCGGTGCTCCTGGTTTTCTTTTTTGTTACCGAATGGTTGGGCCGGGAAGGGAAATTTGCATTAGAATCGCTTTCGCGTAAAAGTGTGGCCTTTCGCTGGGCATTCTACTATTTTCTGGTGGTCCTGATTTTTATGTTCGCCGGTTCAGGACAACAATTCATTTACTTCCAGTTCTGATGCGAAAATTTGTAAGGAACATATTGCTTTTCATTTTGCCATTTGTGCTTACGGCCTATGCGCTAGACGGCTTCATTTCTTGTCATTTGAAACAATCCAATTCATTTGCCAAATCAGAATATCCTACATGGAATGCCATTATGGATGGTAAACTGAATGCCCGCGTGCTGGTGTATGGCAGCTCGCGCGCGTGGGTACACTTCAACTCGCGCATTCTTGAAGATAGCCTGCATCAACCGGTGTACAATCTGGGCATGGATGGCCATACCTTCAACCTGCTGTATTTGCGGCATTTGCTGGCTTTTAAGAATAATCCTAAGCCAGATTTGGTGATCTTATCGGTTGATATAGGAACCATCAATAATGGCAGTCTTTTCAATGCCGACCAGTTTTTACCATACATGCTTTGGAACCGCGATTTCTATAATTATATGTCGAAATACGAAGGGTTCTCTTTTTACGATTACAACATTCCGTTGCTGCGTTATTATGGCAACAGCGAGGCCATCAAAGCAGCCGTGAAATTGTTCCTTAGGCCGCAGAACAATCCGGTGCAACGGTATAAAGGGTTTAAAGGCCGCAATGAACCCTGGAATGGCGATTTTGACCGCGCCAAAAAGACGATGGAAAAATATGTGGCAAAACCAGATAGCTCGGCCATGCGTTTGCTTGACGACTGCCTTCGGGAATGCCACAATCAAAACGTAAAAGTGGTGTTGGTATATTCGCCCTACTATATCGAAGGGCAGCAATTTATTAGCAACCAGCAAATGGTGATGGATATTTACAGGTCTTTTTCAAAAAAGTACGATTTCCCGTTTTTAGATTACACGGCCGATTCGATTTGCTACGATAAGCGGTATTTTTACAATGCTTCGCATATGAATGCCACAGGAGCTGATAAATTTACACGCGAATTGTGCGCTGATCTGAATCGCTTGGGGCTCCTTCCGCATTAATTACAAGGCCTGGCACCTAAGAGTGAGCGGCCGGGATTGGAGTGGTGCCGCCTTCGGCGGCAGTGCGAAGTGAAACGTAGCACCGAAGCGAGCGGAGCCACGCAAAGCCCGTAAGCCGCCCAAATTCCTCTGCCGAAAAATTTATCTTCGCCCCCAATGAAAATTGTAGCCATTACTCAAGCGCGAATGGGCTCAACGCGTTTCCCGGGAAAAGTGCTGAAAGAAGTAAACGGACAATCGTTGCTGGAACTGCATTTGGAGCGCATTGGCCGTTCAAAAATGGTGACGGAAATAATTGTGGCCACCACCACCAATTCAAAAGACGATGTGCTGGCCGATTATTGTGCCGCAAAAAACATCCATTGCTTCCGCGGTTCCGAAGATGATGTGCTTTCGCGCTATTATCATGCGGCAAAAAATGCCGGCGCCGATTGGGTGGTACGGGTTACCAGCGATTGTCCGCTGATAGATGCGGAACTAATGGACGAAGTGATTGAAAAAACCATTGCCGGCAAGTATGATTACGGCACCAATGTTTTTGAAGAAACTTTTCCGGATGGTGTGGATGTGGAAGTACTGTCATTCGCCGCGCTGGAACGCAGCAACCAAGCCGCTTTTGAAAAACACGACCGCGAACATGTTACTACTTTTTTGCGCCGCGAAGCTGACGTAAACGGCGGTAAAGAATTCCGCTGTTTTGGTTTAAACAGTCCGGTTAATTATCATCACATCCGCTTAACAGTTGATCATGAAGACGATTACCTTTTGGTGAAACAATTGGTGGAAGCCATTGGTCCGCATGCTTCTTGGAAAGCTTATGCGCAATATGTAGAATCGCATCCCGGCTTATTGGCGTTGAACGCCCACTATGTTCGTAATGCTTATTTGAAAAAATAAAACCACCCGCCTGAAATTATGAGTCAACTAAAATTAGACCAATCAAACGCCTACCGCGCGAAAATCCACAAGCTGATTCCCGGCGGAGCGCACACCTATTCCAAGGGCGACGACCAGTTCCCGCTGCTTTCGCCGGCGGCTATTTCGCATGGCAAAGGCGCCTATTTGTGGGATCTTGACGGTAACAAATACCTCGATTGCCCTATGGGTTTAACCAGCGTAAGCCTGGGCCATGCCTATGAGCCGGTGCTTAAGCGGGTACATGAGGAAATTGAAAAGGGCGCGAATTTTCAGCGGCCTTCTTACATCGAAATGGAGATGGCCGAGCGTTTTTTGAGCCTGGTTCCCGTTCACGATATGATCAAGTTTGCCAAGAACGGCAGTACGGCCACAACCGCAGCCGTAAAACTGGCACGCGCCTATACCGGCCGCAAACTGGTGGCTTTTCCATTTGACCATCCGTTTTATAGTTACGACGACTGGTTTATTGGAAAAACGGCCTGCAACAAAGGCGTTCCTGAAGAAATTCAGGCGTTGAGTGTAACTTATAAAGCCGATGATATCGAATCGTTGCGCGCTTTGTTCGAACAATATCCCGGGCAAATTGCCTGCGTAATTTCAGAACCCGAAAAGAATAACCTGCTGCCGAAAAATTACATAGCCGATGCTATTGATTTGGCCCATAAACATGGCGCACTCTATATTTTGGATGAAATGATTACCGGCTTTAAAACCGATTTTCCGGGAGCCATTAAAAAATATAATGTGAAACCCGATATGGCTACGTGGGGCAAGGGCATTGCCAACGGCTTTGCGTTTTGCGCCCTTACCGGCACCCGCGAGGTGATGCAGTTGGGCGGCATTGACCGTATAGGAGAAGAAAAAGTGTTTTTAGTTTCCACCACTCACGGGGCCGAAACCCACGCCATTGCTGCCTGTTTAGCCACTATCGATGAATTTGAAAAGCATGACGTAGTGAAGCATTTACATCATATCGGCCATTTGTTTCACACCACCATGCGCGATGTAATTGCATCGCACAGCATGCAGGATTTTGTAAGCGTGAACGATACCGATTGGTGGCCGATTTTTGATTTTAAAGATGCTTCTAAACAAAGTAGTTTGGCCTATAAAACGCTGATGCAACAGGAACTCATCGGCCGTGGCGTATTGTTCAATGGTTTCTTTGTGCCTTGTTTCAGCCATACCGAAGCCGATGTGAAATTCTTTGCCGATCAACTGCACGAAGCGCTTCCGGTGTACAAAAAGGCCCTTGACGAAGGCTATGAAAAATATTTGACGGGCGAGGTAATTAAACCTGTTTTTAGAAAATACCTGTAAATGATTCCATTCAACATTCCGGTAGTTACGGGCGGCGAACTGAAGTATTTGCAACAGGCGCTTGCTAACCGCAAACTTAGTGGCGACGGGCCTTTCACGAAACAATGTCAGGCTTTTTTCGAACAGCGCTATCAGTTCAATAAAACGTTTCTTACTACATCGTGCACCGATGCGCTGGAACTTTGCGCATTGCTCACCAATGTGAAAGAAGGCGATGAAGTGATTATTCCTTCCTACACTTTTGTAAGCACCGCCAACCCTTTTGTGCTGCGTGGCGCCAAGCTGGTTTTTGCCGATAGTCTGGAAGAAAATCCGAATCTGGATGTTTCAAAAATCGAAGCTCTGATCACCCCGCGCACCAAAGTAATTGCGCTGGTGCATTATGCCGGTATTGCGTGTGATATGGATGCCATCATGGCACTGGCGAAGAAGTATAATCTGTTGGTGGTAGAAGATGCCGCTCAGGCCATAGATTCTTTTTATAAAGATCAGCCGCTGGGCAGCATTGGTCAGCTTTCGGCGTTTTCTTTCCACGAAACAAAAAATATAGTTACCGGCGAGGGCGGCATGGCCGTGATCAACGATCCGCAATTTCGCGACCGCGCTGAAATTATCCGCGAGAAGGGCACGAACCGCAGTCGCTTTTTCCGCGGTGAAGTAGATAAATATGGCTGGGTAGATGTGGGTAGTTCGTTTCTGCCATCCGAGTTGATTGCGGCCTATCTGATGGCGCAGTTAGAAGCGATGGACCAGATCCAGAACAAGCGGAAGGCGATTTGGAATATTTACAATACACGACTTCAAAGCATTAAGGGCAAAGTGCGGCTGCCTTATCTTCCCGATTATGCTACGAACAATGCGCATATGTTTTACTTGGGCTGCGAATCGCTGCAGCAACGCACCGAACTGGTAGCCGAATTGAAGAAGAACGAAATGCATGCGGTGTTCCATTATTTATCGCTGCATCAGTCAGAATTCTACCAATCGAAACACGACGGCCGCGATTTGCCGAATGCCGACCGCTGGACCGATACGTTATTGCGACTGCCGTTGTATTACGATCTGAAAGAAGAAGAAGCGCATCAGGTTTGTGATGTGATCGAAAAATTCTTTTCGATTTGAAGATTTGGGAATTTGAGGATTTGAAAATGAAGGAACGGCTGTGCGTTTTCATCTAAGTGTGATTCAAACCGCAAATCTTGTTCTAGGAGTTAGAATTAAGTGTTTAGAAATTTTCAAATTCTCAAAGTGGCACTCATCTTCAAATTAGCACCTCTTCAAATTCTCAAATCATCAAATCATCACATCCTCAAATTAGCATTTCTTTTTCTTCCACTCTGCCTACCGGCACGCACCCATCATCATCATGCCATTCACATGCCGCATTTCAAACACGGCTTTGTGTTTTTCTCAGGCGCGCAAACCTTGCAGGTGGAGAGTTATCTCAACTTTGAAAGCGATGGCAATCAGTACACCACGGCATTTCCTTCATTGCTGCTGCGTTATGGCATTATCGATCAGCTCGAACTTCGGGTTTCGATGGATGCCACCAATTTTTTAGATCGCGAAACCAATACGTACAAAACCGGATTATCGCCCTTGCAATTGGGCGCTAAAGTCAGGTTGAACAAAGCCATAAACTACCTGCCTTCATTTGCAGTTACGGCATCGGTAACCCTGCCGGTGGTGGCTACCGCAAAGTTTCGCGAAACCTATTACGCCCCCGCCTTACTGTTGAGCGCCGAGCAAAGTTTTGGGCAACACTTTAGTTTGGAGTATGATGCCGGTTTAAGTTGGGATGCCACTACCTTTCAGCGGGTGTGGCTGGGCTCGCTGAATGCCGAATATGATTTTACGGAAAAGAGTTCGGTGTACGCCGATTGTTATTTCATTCAATCTTCCGGTTTGGATATTCATGCCGATGTGGGTGTAAACCGCGCCATCACTAAAAATTTGTTCTTCGATCTCAACATGGGTGCGGGTTTCACGGCGCCTTCGCCCGATTTTTATCTCAGTGCCGGTTTGCAGTGGATCGTCTTTACCGGAAAGCGCTCCGGCAAATGGAAACAGCCCGGTTTGCGTTGATTTATTTATGGCGGCAACCGCGCTATCCGCTGCAAGTCCTCAGCCGCAGGAAGCCTAAAACCATTGCTGTGTAATCGCTCCAGGCGAATTACGAATTTCAAATTACGAATTACGAAAGCGGGGGTTGGTCTTGGAAATACAAACCTCATCCATATCGTAATTGGTAATTTTTCATTCGTAATTTCTATGCCGCGGCTTGCGGGCTTTCCGCTGCTATCGCTGCCGCGGGGCAACATCAAGATGGAGGGCGGAGGAGGTGCTGATTGGGCGTCGTAAAAGGAGATGAATAATTTACATGAACGATATTTCACTGCCTGAAAAACGGAGCCTTATTCCACCACAACCTGTCCACTATAGCGTGTATCGCCTTGAGTAATAGTAATAGTGTAGATTCCTTTACTGATCGTACCTAAATTCACGGCATCTTCTGCTATAGACCATTGCTTTACGGTCTTGCCCTGTACATCGGTGATTTCAATATTGGCTTGCGGAGAAAGTTTCAACGCATCAGGTAGTTCGATTTTAAAACTACCGTGATTGGGGTTAGCATAAATTCGTAATGGCTCTGAAATACTTTTGTGATCACTTTGAACACCGTTAATGTTTGCAATTTTGGCGATGAAGTAATCGCTGCCCTGCTGATAAGTAGTGCGAAGGTAGTTACTGCCTAAGTGCAGCGTACCATCAAATGATCCGGTCAAATAAGTACTGCCTTCCTGATCCACTGCAAAATCGTGATAGTCGGCATAAGGCAACACTATAGCTGCCACACATTTTCCGGTAGAGTCAAATTTCGCCAGAAACGGATCGTATTTGTTGATGTCGGTTTGAGTGGATGTTAAAGTGAATGAATCCAACTTTGCCGAACCCTTAAGCAAACCCAACACAATAAGATGACCGTTTTGGTCAGTTATCACTTTTGTTGGTCCAACCAGATTGTCACAGCTAAACACTTTACTCCACGACACATGTAGGTCCGAGTCCAGTTTAGCAATAAACATATCCGATCCTGTAGCAGCGGGATGTAAAAGAGTATCATTTGCGAGAATTACATTCTTATCAAAAAAACCAGCTACAAGGCAGGCACCACTGCCGCTGATAGCAAAGCCTCCAATGTTGGCTTCTGTTGTCAAGTGGCGAAGAAATCGGCCATTTTTATCCAGCGCCATAAAGAATGTGGTAAAATGTGATGCCGGGCATTGGTTTAAGGTGTCAAAACTCATGCATGTATCTCCGGAAACCAAAACATAGAGTTGATCATCCTTTTTCATTATAGCAGGCTTTCCTAAAAACACATTTTTACCACCCCAACTCTGCTTGCCCCATCGGGCGTGATGAATGGAATCGATTTCCCCGATAAAAAAATTGCTGTGTTGATAGTCGGCAGACTTAAATTGAAAGGTGTCAAAATTGGCAATTGGTCCACTGGCCATTCCGCATGTAAAAACGCGGCCATCCTTAGTGCCAATAGTATAATACGGAGAGGCCGTGGTTTCGGAATGCCAAAGCTGATTAAATGCGCTGTCCATACAAATGATCCACTCATCAAAATCAGTACTGGCAGAAAAATAGATTCGCTTGTCCTCGCAGGCATTAAGACTATGAGGGTCAATGTATCCGCTAATTTGCGGATATGGAAATTGAATGGTGTTTTGTATCACACCATTTTTATTGTACTTGGCTGCAAAACAACCGATGTGCTGTTTCACCTGGCTTCCTAACGTGATGGAGTCGCTGTACTTGCCTGTAGTGTAAATGAAACCATCCTGATCAATAGTAATATACAAGCCATATGCTTCATGGCCATGGCCCTGCTGTGCCCATTGCAACTGTGCCATAGCCGTTGTGGCGCAAAGTGACAATAAACAAATGGCGGCTAATTTTAAGAAGTTCATATTATTGCTTTACAAGTTTAAAAAAATGGTTCCCATCTGAGGCTTGGAATTCGCAAAGCACTTAATAAGATACTAGAGCGCCACGTTGTTCATTGTAAATTACGGATGAACTTTTGGGACGTTCACCGCAGATTGGAAAATTTTCCGCAAAACATGCAAAGTTTCGATGAGGGCACTATGAGAACTGAAGCGCAACAATATTCAATGTAAATCGTGCATTGCAAATTGGAACTGCACTTAATTACAAGCAGCGCCGTCGCGTTCTATTTCGAGTATAGTTTCTTTATAAGTTCGTTGACCCATAGGATAATCTTTCTTGCAAACGGTGATGGTGCCATAACCCGGCTTGGTGCAATCCACGCAGGATTTGCAACAGCTAAGGCCGAGTATTCCCATGGCCGCGGCAAGCAACAGGTATTTCCTCATAAAATTTGATTAAACATTAGTGCAACAGCTTACTTGCAGGTAGCGCCGGCTTGTTTTGCCCGGGCCACGGCTTCGTCATAAGTAGTTCCGGCAATCGGGAAATCTTTTTTGCAAAGCTTAGCGGTAGGATATCCGGGCTGTGTGCAATCGGTACAGGTTTTACACGAGCTAAGTGCGACAACAAAAATTGCGAATAGCAAAAGGAGGATTTTCATTGGATTGTTTTTAGTGGATTACTGAAATTTTTATTGTATGATTAAAATTAAAGGATTTATATCGGATATAATAAATGCCTTTAGGAAGTGACGTTTGGGGTAAGTCAATCTGATGGTTTCCAGAAACCAACAAACCCTGGAAAAGTGACTCAATCTGGCGGCCCTCTACATCAAAAACTGAGATTTCAACTACTTCAGTGTAAGGAGTTGAAACAAAGATGGTGCTTTTGTCTACGATAGGATTGGGTGCTATCCTCCAAAAAAATGATTTGTCGCTATTTGATTCGTTGGCGAAGTCTTCAAACTGTATTTGTGATGAATGCCGGATGCTATTGATAACTTCCTCATAATTATATTCATTTGATCTTTTATTGCTATTTCCATTAGGGCAAGCAACAATTCTTGCATTAAACTGATCTGCACCTTCGAGATCCTTGGGTTGGATATTGGTGGAAAAGCCAGGGAGTAAATTAATTTCCGTACTCGCCAAAAGATCTAAACTTCGCGGCACCCAATAAGCCCATGAATCTCTTTCGACAACAACCGTATTCCCTGAGCCTGCTACATTTATTATGCCTCCGGTAATTACGGAAGGTGTCACTTTCGCTTCTGTGGGTGGGGCTTTTGGAAGGGGTGTCGACGAGCCAATCCAATTACTTAGCCCGGCAGATTTGTAATCTGTCAGATTAACAATCTTATTGCAATTGATCCGCTTAAAGGCCTTAATGTAATCGATTTCCATCGTCAATTCGGTAGCGCCTGCGGGCCAAGCATTATGCGCATCGTTAAAAACCCCAGATCCGCTATGTATATTCATATCAGTGAAAGTGGGGAAGCCATTGTTCCTTATATGTGGACCGGGATACTCCGCTCCTGTACATTCACTTACTGGCAGGCTTGCAAAATCGTACGTACGGAAATAACCTCTAAAAAGCTGATCATCAATAAACCACAGGATAGCATATTCATCCCACACAATATTCATTTTATGAAATTGTCCATCGGCAACATTAAAGCCATTTCCACAAGAGGTATAGTCGTTTTGAGTACAGTCATGTTTTACAGAATCAATATTAGGTGGTTGGTGGTGATAGGATAACCTCGGTAAAGAGGTCGATTTTCCGACATCTAAACCGAATTCGATATCTATTTCCTGATAATAGAAAACCATTTGACCCCCAATCGGGATGCCTAAAGACGACAACAGCCAAAGAGGAGCAAAATCAAAATGATTTGGGTTTTGTAGTGAAGCTTGGATATACGGTATTTTAAAACGGATTTCGTAATCACCTGTAGGAAAACATCTTCGTGTATAAATATCTCCTGCGGTAAAGTATTGAAATACCTTGTTATAAGGCTTAAAGCCAAGTGTATCCTTCCTCAACTTAAGTTTTAAAGTGCCATTAGAAACCTCGTAGTTTTCGGACCGTGACATTGGAGCTATAACAGCCTCTGATCCTTCATTCCACTGCGGTCCGTGCCTAGATGTTGTATCCAAATAGTTGCCTAATGATGTCCAAACGTTGGTGTCTATATTGGGGCCGTCAAAATAATCTTCAAAAAATGGGACCCACCCATCGTAATAGTTACAGATTTCCCAAGCATTATCATGGTCCCCAATCCAAAGCCATTGTTGATAGGCCCAGCAACTATTGGTGCATGGAAGTATCGGGCTAGTATTCATTGGAATACAAGGCTGGCATGTAGCCGTTGTGCTTACGCAAAACACAGGTATAACAAAAAATAGTAGAAGGCGGATGTGGAGTTTCATTAAAAGTGCAAAGGGTTAATATGATATCTGATCAATAGCCATTCCTGCATTCCTGCCGGTGTGAAACTCTTCTTTTCGACAATTCCAATACCGGGTTTAAAAAAGAAGTCGGTAGGGTAGCGCAGTGCAGTTGGAGCAACGCAGGTATCAGGTATTCTGAAAGCGACAACATCTGTGAACGTTGTTCCAAAAATATCGACCGAAGTTTGAGGGAGATAAATAATGCAAGATTCAAAGCCAACGCGGTTAGTAGCAATACCAACCGGAAAATTAGCTGTACTTGAAGAGTAATGATATAATTCTTCCTGATCGCGATCACGGTAAGTAGTATAATAATAAAGTGAGTCGGTAATAAACGAACTTTTGATAGCCATCTCCATACCGTCAGGTGCGTGCATATTGCAACTGGTTACGCTAGTTTCGATGGGGTCTATTTTCACTCGGCCAACCCATTGGCTATCCAATTCGCCGGTGAGGCGGTTTTTATAAATCCAATAGGTACCCACATCAAAGAAATAGTTTCGCATCAGCGGCGGTGTTGCCCAATACGAGTTCGCAAACCGGCAATCTTTCATACATCCCTGCGTAAACAGGAGTAAGAAAACGATTGCCAGAACAAAAGGGTTGTTATTTTTTATCCGCATGACATTCTAAGTTTTCGATTCGCTCGGAAAGTTGAATAACATGGAGCGTCAATTCTTCCACCTTCTCTAAAAGCTTAGCTTCTAATTCACCTACAGAAAGCCCTGTTTTAAGCACCTCGGTTTCGGAAGGAATACCCCGCAAATGATGGTTTATTCTACAAAACTCTTTTACGCTTTTGAGAGATTCAAGCCGGTAGTTTTCGTTAAAAACATAATCCGGAAAATTTTGTAAAGTTACTTTGATCTCTCTGGCAAAAATATGCCCATTGCTTTTTACCCGAAAGTTACTGGTAAAATTGCCTGAATTTAAAGAATCGTATTTTACTACATCAATTAGATCGTCGTCGTCATTGCATGCCAAAATTTTCATTCCACCCTTGATAAAGAATGCGTTTTTATCATTGATCAAATTAGAAGCAGCCTGTCCAATAAAAACTTTCCCGTTCTCATCCCATTGTAGAGCGATTTTTTCTAAATTTCCAAACCTTCGCGTACCTAAAGCACCGCCAGCAAAGCCATAAAGTACGGGGCCATCTGGAGTCTGCGTCGCAAAATCCTTCCCTAATCCATACCAACCGAGACCGTGATTAGGGTCAGTACCTTCTCTAAGATAGAAATCATGTTTATTAATTCGAATGTCGCCTCTGACATCCAATTTGGCCTGAGGATTATTTGTACCGATACTGAGATTTCCGTCAACATATAAGTCGACTGTAAAATTACCAGATCCAACAACCTGCAATTTGTTATTTGGTGTCTGCGTTCCGATCCCCACATTTCCACCGGTATACAAATTATCCGATATTGCTGTATGGCCATTAACGTCTAACTCATATGAGGGATCAAATTTGTTTATTCCAACCCTGTTCTCTTTAGTGGCCACGAGAACGGTTCTTTCAGTATTACCAATGTCAACCAACAACAATTCGTGTGGTATGGTTGATTTCAACCATTCCGCAGTGATTCCTCGTACATGTAGTTGTGCTGTGGGATTATCGAAACCCACTCCCGTACAACCGTTTCCCTTCACCACGAAGTCATAACTTTTTAAGTTGAAATTGGGATCTTCCTTATCATCTGTATTTGATCTGGATACTAAGAAGCTATTAGCTACAAAACCGGAAATATGGTTGTTTTCCACTTCAAATTCCGCATAGTTATTGTCCACTTCAAGAACACTGTGATAGCCTAATGGAACAAACTTTGACAAGGTCCCGCGTATGCGTAAATCAGCAAGAAAATTAGTGGTGCCAATTCCTACATTTCCAAAATCTTGACTTTCATGTGTTCTTAGCGCATTGCCCCCCCCCGTTAACATTAGTTAGAAAGGAATTCTGGGCAAATATTCCATTTTCAAAAAAAAGGCAAAAAATAATTATTAAGAGTGAAGCAAAAATGGTGAATCTCCGTTCTGTTTTAAATTCTCTAGAAATGGCCAAAATAAATAGTGGATTCATTGCATTGGTTTTAGTTGTTTTAAATTTAAATAATTTATATCAAAAAATGGATTCGGTAAGCCATCTTGTTCCAGTTAATCAAAATTTCAAGAATGGAAATTGCTCCTTACAGTGTGCATAGAGAATCAAGAGCGCGTGTTAAGCTCGTAAATCGTTTCTTTTCTAATCCGCACATCATCAAATCCACTAAAAAAACTACATTTACACTCCGATAAATTCATCGGAATGTCCCAATCTTTTTCTGCTGTTCCTGCTGTGTTGCTGCTGGCCGACGGTACGGTTTTCACCGGCAAAGCGCTCGGCAAAATCGGCACCACCACAGGTGAACTGTGCTTTAATACCGGAATGACCGGCTATCAGGAAGTGTTTACCGATCCGTCGTATTACGGACAAGTACTCATCATGACCGGCGATCATATCGGCAACTATGGCGTGATTGACAGCGAAGTGGAATCTTCTTCCGTAAAAATTGCCGGACTGATTTGTAAAAAATATGCCGGAAGCGAATTCTCGCGCCAGCAATCGCAAGAATCGCTGCAACAATACCTCGAAAGGCATCAGTTGGTAGGCATCAGCGATGTGGACACACGCGCCCTCACCGTTCATGTGCGGAAGGCAGGCGCCATGAACTGCATCATCAGCAGCGAAACTACTGACATAGCCGCCCTCAAAAAGCAACTGGATGCTTGTCCGGATATGAACGGCCTCGATTTGGCCGAAAAGGTTTCTACAAAAACGGCCTATTTCTATGGAAATCCGGATGCTAAGTACCGCGTGGCGGTGATGGACTGCGGAGTGAAAGAAAATATTCTAAAATGCCTGAGTGAGCGCGATGTTTACCTGCAAGTGTACAACTGCCGCACTCCGTTTTCTGAAATGCAGAACTGGAACCCTCATGGCTACTTCATTTCAAATGGTCCGGGTGATCCTGCAGTGATGGATTATGCGGTGCAGACCGTGAAGGAAATCGTAGATGCCAATCAACCACTTTTCGGTATTTGTTTAGGTCATCAATTACTCGCACTGGCCTCCGGCGTGCGAACGTTTAAAATGCACCACGGCCACCGCGGTTTAAATCATCCGGTGAAGAATATGACCACCGGAGTTTCTGAAATTACCTCTCAAAACCACGGTTTTGAAGTGAGCCGCGCCGACATTGAAAAATCTTCTACTGTTGAAATTACACACGTTAATCTGAACGACGATACCATTGAAGGAATTCGCCGGAAAGACAAAAACGCTTTCAGCGTGCAATACCATCCGGAAAGCAATCCCGGCCCTCATGATTCCCGTTACCTTTTCGATCAGTTTCTGAAAAACATGACCAAAAACTGATGCGCGGATTTCTATTGATGCTGACAATTGCCACTGTGTTTTCAGCATGCTCGCATAAAACAGATACGCCCACCTTTGGCGAATTGAGCGTAGATAGCATTGCCACCGATACTGCCATGCAGCGCAATTTTGAAACCTCATACGAATTCCAAAAAGAAATTCCTGCAGGCGATTACCGCTATGAGGTGAAAAGCACTTCTTATTTGAAAAATGGCCGTACCGTGAGCCATTTTGTGGTGGTGGCTGTTGGCCCAAATGGAAGTGATACTTTGTACAACCAAAAGCAGCCGGCATCAGTGTTCTATGCTGAATTGAAAGATACGCCCGGTTCCGGAATTCTTTTAACCAAATGGAAAGAAGGCGATAGTGTTCAAACTACTTTGTTTGCGATTCGCTCTACGCCCGTGGCGAAAACAAAAGCCAAATAATTCCTAAAAACGAAAAGCGCGATTATTGCCTTTGCACAAATCTTATTTTTGACCAACCAAAACATAACTTATGGCACAAATTGCTTCCATCCACGCCCGTCAAATCCTCGATTCACGCGGTAATCCTACTGTTGAAGTAGATGTAATAACAGCCAACGGAATTTTAGGCCGCGCTGCCGTTCCAAGCGGCGCCAGCACCGGTAAACATGAGGCCGTTGAGTTGCGCGACGGCAACAAAAAAGAATTTGGCGGAAAAGGCGTGAAGAAAGCTGTAAACAACGTGAACAACATCATAGCTAAAAATCTAATGGGCATTTCGGTGTATGAGCAAAATTTGATCGACACCATTATGCTGAAGTTAGACGGCACTCCGAATAAGGCAAAACTGGGTGCCAACGCTATTTTGGCGGTATCTATGGCTGTGGCAAAAGCGGCAGCCGAGGAAAGTGGTATGAGCCTTTACCGCTATGTGGGCGGCGTAAACGCCAATGTGCTTCCTATTCCGTTGATGAATATTTTGAACGGTGGTGCGCATGCCGATAACAAAATTGACTTTCAGGAATTTATGGTGATGCCCGTGGGCGCCGATTCGTTTTCGCAAGCGCTGCAAATGGGAACCGAGATCTTTCACGCATTGAAATCGGTTTTAAAGAAGAAGGGTTACAGCACCAATGTGGGCGATGAAGGCGGTTTTGCCCCTGAAATTGCCAGTAACGAAGAAGCAATTGAAACCGTTCTGTTAGCCATCAAAGAAGCCGGATTTAAACCCGGAAAGGATGTGTTTATTGCCATGGACGCCGCCAGTACTGAGTTCTACGACGAGCGCACCAAAAAATATATTTTCAAAAAATCAGATGGCCGTAAACTTTCTTCCGAAGAAATGGTTGAATACTGGGCCGCATGGTGTAAAAAATATCCGATTGCCTCTATTGAGGACGGTATGGCAGAAGATGATTGGGCCGGCTGGAAAAAATTAACGGAAAAAATAGGTGATAAAGTACAATTGGTAGGTGACGATCTTTTTGTGACTAATGTGGAACGGCTATCAAAAGGGATTTCTAACAAAACAGCGAATTCCATTTTGGTAAAGGTAAATCAGATCGGAACGCTTACCGAAACCATCAATGCGGTGAATTTGGCGAAGAACAGCAGTTATACGTCTATCATGAGCCATCGCAGCGGTGAAACCGAAGACGTAACCATTGCCGATTTGGCCGTGGCGCTGAATTGCGGCCAAATCAAAACCGGCTCAGCATCGCGTACCGATAGGATTGCCAAATACAACCAACTGCTTCGTATTGAGGAGGAATTGGGGCCAATGGCAGTTTATGAAGGGCGTAGCTTTCGGTACACCCGGTAAAACAATGTGCAAAAGCCGCCTGTAATTTTTTGGCGGCTTTGGTATCCTTTACAGCCTATTTCCGTAGAGATATAGAGATTAATGGGCTTTGACATGATTAAGACTAAAACCGCTGTGTTCATTTTGGCTTCGTTATTGGCAATTACGGCCATTGCAGGAGGCTTTGATGGCAACAAAATCCTCGAAATTCTGGGCGAAGACAAAACCGGAGAGAATGCGCAAAAATTCAAGACGGAATTTTTGCTCGATAAATCCATGAAAAATCCGGAGAACGGCATCAAACTTACCGTTAGCCGCGAAGAACCATTTGTGGTTACCGGATTGTTGCTTACGAACACCGGTTATGAAATTAATGATCTGGCCTATAAATCCTTTCGCCTGCCCATGCCGTTTGGTATCAATTGGAACGATAATGAAGAAACCTTGCGCGAAAAACTCGGTCTTCCCAAAAGTTCTTCTGAAGAAAAAGTGAAATTCAAAAAAGACGGCATTACCATTAATGTGTTTTTTAAAAACGCCTCTCACAAAAAAATCACCAATATCAAATTCACCCAAAATATTGGAACAGAAAGTCCGTACCGCGTAGATGGAAATCACGAGGTGATTGTAAAAGAACCGGAACCGGTGGCCGAAGTGCCCGCTCCTTCCAAAACAGAAGCGAAGCCGGCAACTTCAAAGCCCGATAAAATGGCCGGAGTGAGTGCGCTTCCCGCACCCGCACAATTTTCTAAAACTACTACAGTTCGAAAGTCGCGCTCGCCTTTTTATGATGCCATTATGAGCGTTATCGAATCGGGTGAAGACGATATGTTTCACGACATCAAGAACACGGCTTCTACACAACCGAATTTCTGGAATTACAAGTACACGTATTCCACCAAAGTTGCTATTCCCGGCGAGAAGTATAATATGCTTTACAGCTTTCCATTCCAAAATTCGCAACTCGATTTTGTGTCGGTGATTGATGAAGAAGACGCTTCTTCAGCGGCAGTCATACAAACAAAATACGCTGAGTTGGAAGGAAAACTGAAAGAAGAGTTCAAACTCACTGAAGGCTGGACGTATCACTACATTGTGAATCGCGATAACCCGAACGGTTTGAAGGACTTCGAACTAAAAAATCCGAAGCTCGGCAGTATTGTGCTCGATCATTCGGTGAATCCGTATGGGCGGCAAGTGCTGTATCTGCGCTTCTTGTTGCAATACGATTGAAAGGGGGCTCGCGAAAAATCTTTTTTTTCTTAACGTTTAAAAGGCTTGCAATTTTGAATGGCCTTTTTATTTTCGAACTACATGGTATCGGAAATCACAGCAGGCATTGAAGTAATCGTAGAGACTACTTACCAGGAACAACATTCTGTTCCCGAAGCGCATGAGTTTGTGTTTTCTTACAAGATCCATATTCAGAACCACAATGAATTTACGGTGCAATTACTGCGCCGCAGATGGGAAATTGTGAATGCCGTTGGCGAATTGGAAGTAATAGAAGGCGAGGGCGTGGTAGGCCGTCAGCCGGTGCTTTACGCCAATGAATCGCATGAATACATTTCGGGTTGCCGGCTATTGACGGCGCAAGGCAGAATGCGCGGCAAATATTATTTCCAAAACAAAATTACGGGCGATCACTTTGAAGTAAACATCCCGGAGTTTCGTTTGGAAGCGCCTTTCAGCCTTAATTAAATTACACCACTTTATTGGCACAGCAACTGGCTGCTACAGCATCAGGCTTCGCTTTGAAAGTAAAGCCCATCGACAGAATGTATCCCATAGCTTCGCTTAACGCCGTATTGCTGCCAAAGCGCGGATTGGTGTTGATATCGGCATGAACCTCCAGTTCGGTTTTATAGGCGTCAAAGAGCGGACAAAGGTGATAGGCGATTTCGATCGACTTCGACACTTCATTCAGCATACGTTCCTTAATCGACATTTTCTGAAGCGAACGATCGGAACAAATGAACATATAGCCGCCTTTGCCTTTTCGCAAAAGCAATATCACTGTAGCGAAATCGGTTTCAGCACCTTTCACCTGACTATCGGTACCAATACAAACTTTAATCTGATTGCCGAGTGCGGCTTCGTGCAGCAGCGCTTTTTCCACGGCCTCACTGATGGGCCCTTCAATTTTCGAGCCGTCTAATTTTCGCCATTTGGCGGTGATGATGGTTTCCAGCATATACTGTGTTTTAATCGTTACAAATCTTCCGGCGGCTACTTCAGAAAGACGAAAAGGCTGCCCACATTCGTTGGCAGCCTTTTCACACAAGCAATGCAGATGAAAAATCTACGCGCCTATATGCTTTTTGTAAGCTGCCGAATCCATAAGTTGATCCAGTTCACTTTTATTGCTCACTTCAATTTTTATAATCCAGCCGGCGCCGTATGGATCGCTGTTCACGGCTTCGGGCTGGCTATCCAAACCTTTGTTCATTTCTAAAACTTTTCCTGAAACCGGCATGAACAAGTCAGAAACGGTTTTTACGGCTTCAACCGTTCCAAAAACCTGATCTTTACTAATGCTGTCGCCAATGGTATTGATATCTACATAAACAATATCGCCCAGTTCTTTTTGAGCGAAATCAGTGATTCCGATAATGGCATGATCGCCTTCTACGCGTACCCATTCGTGTTCTTTGCTGTACTTTAAATCGTCAGGAAAATTCATTTGTGATTTTGATTACTGTTTACAAATGTAAATAAACTAGTTGAAGATGATCTTTAAGAAATTGAAAAAAAAATCCCCTTCGAAACCGAAGGGGATTTTCAGAGAAAACAACGAGATTATAGTTTAACAAACTTGCGAACTTGCTGGTTTTTGCCGGAAACCACTACCAGGTGGTACACGCCACTTTCCAAACCGGCGGCGTCAAAGGTGATTTGCTTTTCGCCATCTACTTTGCCATTAAACACGTGCATCACTTCTTTGCCGGTGATATCCACTAATTTTATGGTCACTTCTTTTTCGGAAGAAGAAGAAAGCGCAACAGTAGTTTTTCCAGAAGAAGGATTAGGATAGAGGGTAACAGCTTCTAAGGCCACCGCATTTTCGTTTATGCCCAGAATAGTTTCATCTACGTTTCCTACGTTGATATTGTCAACATAGAAATTGTTTCCAAGATAAGAACTGAACACGGCAAATTTGAAAAGCACACCTGCTGTTTTATAGGCGGCTCCAACACCTGAAGCAGTTTTCAGGTTAATGGAAACCTTCTTCCAATATTCTTCAGAAGTTTGAGGAGCAAAAGGACCGGCAATGTAACCGGCATTATACAAACCGGAAGCGCCATTGGCGTAAATTGGGCGCCATGTGGATCCACAATCCTTTGAAATATAAACTACCAGTGAGTCATCAGGATCGGTAGTTCCTGTTGAATTGAATGTGGCAAAAGAATAGCGGAAAGAGAAACGGAAATCAGCATCATCAAGGTACGACAGGTCGTAAGCAGGAGAAACCAATTCATCCAGATCGTTACGATAGCGTGAATCGTAATTGTTTAGTTTGTAAGAACGCTGACTGCTATGGCCGCCTTGCTCGTAATATTGGAAGGAAGTTTGGTTGTTGTCGTAATTCAAGGGCACCCAGTGAGAGGTAGCAAAATCTTTGTCTTCAAAAGTTTCCAGATATGGCGCGGTGATAGGTGAAGAGTTGTCGGCCACATAAACAATAGATTTGGTCTTAGTGCTGCTTCCGGAGTTGTTGGTAACATTAAGGGAAACTTCTTTTAAACCAGGTGAAGAGAAAATCACGTTTTGAGAAACACTTTGTGAACTGGTCACATCAGCATCGCCGGGGAAAGTCCAGTCACGGGAATTAAGGGTGTTGTAGTTGTAAGAATAGTCGGTGAATTTAATAGGCTGGCCAACACAAACGTAACGCTTATTGGCGCCATATTCAGCAATAGGGGCCGGTTCGCACGTATAGATACCGTCAACACCTGTTTTTGCAGTGTTTTCAGCGCTCACCAGATAATGGCGGCCCGAAATATTGTGTGTGTCTTCGATGGCTGCATACATACGGGCTTTCTGACCTTCTGTGAAGTAAACGTCGCAGTCAGAGTAGTTCATAATGTCCTGTTCAGCTTCCACAATTGGCGGATTACAAACAGACATGTGAATGTTGCAACCTCCTAAATTTCCTTTGGTAATCGGGGTGTCATCTACCTCATCATCACCGCAGGCTTCGCCCGCTCCATTGGTATTGCCCCAAACGTGTTGCAGATTGAGCCAGTGACCGGCTTCATGAGCTACTGTAGCGCGAAGCGTAAAACCACCTACACTACCGTATTTTACAATAATACCATCAATAATGCGGCCGTTGTTGTAAGTGGCTACTGAAGAAGGATAATAGGCGTATGCCAGTGTGCCGTAGGTACCGCAATCGCCTTGCAAACAACGGCTCACCCACACGTTCAGATAGTTCTCACGTGGCCAGGCGTGAACTTTGTTATCGTCATCGCCCCAGTACGTTCCTTGTGTGTAAATGTGTTCGATACCGGTAGTGCAATTGCCGTTCGGATCTAATTTGGCCAAGCGGAACTCAATACCCACATTGGCAATAATCGGAACAAACTCTGCAGCAGCAGTGGGCAATTCCGGGTTGCTTTTGCTATAATACTCATTCCAATGGCCCATCTCAATGCGAATTAACGAATCGGTGAGATTGGCCGGAGCACCATCGTGAATAATGTGGAACACCACCGGAACAATGTAATTGGCCGTGCGGCTGCTGCCATGGTTCTTTTTGTAGTTCGCTACATATTCAGCCGTAAACTGATCCAGCAATTGCTTGCTAACAATAGCCTCCGGATGCTTGGCAATGAACTCTTTGTCCTTTTGGTCGGTAATACAGCCCATCGAACTTTTTTGACCAAATACTGCCGTGCAGGCTAAAAGGAAAAGGTTGAAAACGTATATCTTTTTCATTTGAAAAATTTGTCGGACGAATATAATTTAAAATTCAAGCCTGCCATCTGGTTGGATAGCAGTTTGACAAAAAAATGACATAGTCATTTTTGTGGGAACAGGCTTTTTTACAATGATTTTCAGGAAATTGTGTGGGAAAGTGGCCTCACCAGTCCTTCTCTACCTTGATTTCAGCCGGTTTGGCGGTTTTCTTATCCATTTTCTCCTGGGCTTTTTGTTCTTCTCGCTTTAAGGCTTCCAGCAGTTTTTCAGCCTGTTCCTTAGTGAGTCCACCCTTCTGAGGTTGAGGTTGTTTTTCTTTATCCTCACCTCGCTGCTGCTGGTCGTTGTTGCCTTTTCCGTCCTTATCCTTTTGATCTTTCTGATCTTTAGGCTGCGGTTGCTGTTGTTGATTCTGCTTTTGATCTTGCTTTTGCTTTTGGTCTTTGTTTTGTTGCTGTTGCTTGTTTTGTTCACGCAACTTTTCATTGGCAAAGGCCAGATTGTACTTGGTGTCGTTATCAGCCGGATGAAGTTTTAGCGATTGTTTGTAGGCCGAAACCGCTTGCTCCCATTTTTGTTGTTCCAGATAGCAATTGCCGAGGTTGTGCCAACTTTGCGCCTGACGTTTTTTATCGGTCAGCAATTTTGAGGAAAGATCAAATTGTTTGGCCGCTTCATCAAATCGCTTCTGCTTGTAATAGGCATCGCCCAAATTAAATACGGCCTCAGGGAAATTATTCTTTTTTTCAAGCGCCTTTTTGTAAGCTACTTCAGCATCTACATATTTCTGCTTATCGAATTGCTTGTTGCCGTCGCGCGTGAAGCCTCGTTCCGCTTGTCCAATTGCAGAAAAACAAATAAGCATACTCCAAACCGCCGTAACTATTGGTTTCGCAGATTTCAAAAAGCTGAAAGCGCTGTAATTGCAGATCATGATCTTCCCAGTTTTAATTTTTTAAAGATCTGCCGGCTTCTGAAGCCGATAAAAAAATCGAGCAGCAGCAATATTCCGGCCACCGCCAGAAAATATTGAAACTTGTCATCATAATCGGTGAATACCATTTCCTCAAAGTCTTTGGTTCCTATTCTGCCGAATTCTTTGAAAATCGCATCAATTTCTTCTTTACCCGAACCTAACACAAAGGCTTTGCCGTTACCTTTTGATGCATAGTTCTTCATAGCATCAAAGTTCACCCGTGAAAGCACAATAGCATTGTTTTCATCTCGCTTAAAATCGCCATTGGCTAAAGGGATAGGTGCGCCTTTGTCGGTTCCCACCGCAAGCGTAAACACTTTAACGCCTTCTTTTGCTGCCTCCGCTATGGCTTGCTCGGCTCCTTCTTCATTATCTTCTCCATCCGAAATAATCAATAGCGCCTTTGATTTGTTGTCGCCTTTGGCAAAAGATTCCTTCGCAAGATCTACAGCCTCAGCAATAGCGGTACCTTGCGTAGGAACGCTTTCGGTGTTAATCGTTTTCAAATACAACCGGGCTGCACTATAATCTACCGTCAACGGCATTTGCAAATAAGACCGCCCCGCAAAAATGATCATAGCAATGCGATCGTTATGGCATTGTGCCATAAAATTATTGATGAAGTTTTTGGCCCGAAGCAATCGGCTGGGCGCAACATCTTCTGCCAACATACTTCGCGATACGTCCAGCGCTATCACAATGTCAATCCCACTGCGTTTTACTTTTTCCTGCTTGGTTCCAATTTGAGGACCGGCAATGGCCAGCACTAAAAAAATCAATGCCAGTGAAGGCAACAACAACTTAATCCATTCCCGCTGCCGGCTAAACCCAGAAAGAAGTCGATTCACTAGAACCAGATTGCCAAATCGCTCCAGTTTTCTGCGCTGTGCTAACAGCGAATAGAAAAACAACAGCACCACCGGAACTAACAGCAGTAGCAGGTACAAATACTCTTTATGTTCAAATCGAAACATCTACGGCAGGCTTTTAAAAATGGTGTATCGGAAAATAAGTTCCAGTAATAAGCATAACAATGCCGCAAGGGCAAAAGGGTAGAATTTCTCAGTCTTATGGGTGTAGGCTGAAACGTTGATCTTCGTCTTTTCTAAACGATCGATCTCTTCAAATATCTGCTTCAGCTTCCTATTGTCGGTAGCACGAAAGTATTGCCCTCCGGTCTTCTTGGAAATATCTTTCAGAATGGGTTCGTCAATCTGTACTTCTGCATAATCAAAAATCAAACGTCCGGCACCATCCATGGCTACCGGTGTGTACGCCAGGCCATTGGTACCCACTCCAATCGTATAACAACGAACGCCGAATTGCAAGGCAATATCTGAAGCCGTTGCCGGGTCTATCAAACCACGGTTATTGACGCCATCGGTCATTAATATCACAACTTTGCTTTTCGATTCGCTGTCCTTAAGGCGTTGCACAGAAGTGGCAAGGCCCATTCCAATAGCGGTTCCATCTTCCAGCAAACCGTTTCTGATTTCTTTCAATTGGTTTTTTACAATGGCATGATCAATGGTTACCGGACACTGTGTAAAGCTTTCACCCGAAAAAACAACCAGGCCGATCCGATCGTTCGGACGCCCGTCAATAAAATGATAGGCTACGTCTTTGGCCGCGTCCAATCGGTTA
>JAXLUJ010000006.1:0-313724 GCA_046329575.1 Chitinophagales bacterium
AGAAGAAACAAGCAGGGAAAAGTGATCATTCAAACCAGCAATCCGCAACATCACATCATTCAACAGGTGGTTTCCGGCAATTATCAGCCGTTTTATATTTCAGAAATGAACGAAAGGCATCGTTTCTTTTATCCTCCGTTCACACGAATGGTGCAACTCACGCTCAAACATCGCGATCTGCTGCAGGTAGAAAAGGCCGCTTTATATCTGGCCAATAATTTACGCCGCGTCAAATGCGGTGAAGTATTGGGTCCCTCAAAACCGTTGATTGAACGCCTTAACAACGTTTATCTCCGCGAAATTCTCATCAAAACCAATGCAACAACTACCGATTTGAATGCCTTCAAACATCAAATTCGTTTTGAACTGGAACGGCTAAAAATGGAAAAGGAACTGAAAAGTGTAACTGTTGCCGTTAATGTAGATCCCTAAAGGTTACCCGCCTCCATTTTGCAGTTTCGAAACAAAATATGGTATAGTTCCGCTATGCTTTTCCAGTCATATTGATGCGAAAATTCGGGAAAGCGCTCGGCCGGTAACTCATAGTGGTTCAAAAATTTCTGATGATAATATTGCAGAATGCCTTGCGCCAGTTTTTCGGCATCTCCGAATGGAAAAAAATTACCTGAAACGTCTTCAATCACATATCCGGTTGTTCCCGAAACGGGCGTTGACAACACATACGCGCCGTTAGATAAGGCTTCCAGTGTTGTGAGCGACATGGCTTCATAAGTAGAAGAGGAAATAAACAAATGCGCCCTTCTGAAAAGCGCCAGCAATTCATCATGCGGAATTTTTCCGGTGAAGTTCACTTGTGCTAATTGCTCCTTTTTCACCATAGCAGCCATTCCCTCACGCATCTCCCCATCACCTACAACCGTCCACCTTACGCGTATTCCGGCCAGCTGCACCATTTTCACAGCTTGCAAAAACGTATATGGATCCTTCTGCGCTACCAATCGGCCCCCAAAAATAACCTGCATCTCTGCATTAAAATCTTTGCCGGGCAAAACAGCGCGTTCAATACCATTCGGAATTACCAGATTTTTTGACGCATGAGCTTTGCCGGTAAAGCGGTCGGCCATCGCCTTCATAGTGGCAGTTAGTAAAACATTATGGGCCGAACGTGTAGCAATGAACCATAAAAACGGATATAGCAATGCATGGTAGAACCACATCTGTTGTGGAAACCCCCACGGAATGTCGTGTCCGTGCGATAGTACTACATAAGGCAAATTCCACTTTCGTTTCAAATAATAAGCTACACCACCGCCCGGAAGCATGAAATTGCTCAAACAAACATCATACTGATTTTCCCTGTTACTAAAAAAATGAATAGCATGTTTCATCCACGAAATCATTTCAACCGGATTTGATTGGAAGGTCTTTCTTCTCCGGCTTTTTAGCCGATAGATCGAAAGCCCTTCAGCATGCTCCTCCTCTTTCAATCCTTCAAACCAGGTGGTGACCAGCGTAGTATGAATTTGCTTCTCCGAAAATTCCTTCACCAGATGTTTAGTTACCACGCCTGCACCTCCTCCTAATGGGGGGTATTCGTAGTTGAGCAACAAAAGGCGGATCGGTTCCATCAGTTGCGAAGTAGAAGTTTTTAAATTCAAATTTGAATTTTTTAATTTCTTGCATCCATGCAACAGGTCAATGGCCTATGGATCGGCGGAGCGCTTTCACCCATCGAAATGCTTTGCATCCAATCGTTCCGTTATCACGGTTACACTTTTAAGCTTTGGACGTATCAGGATGTGGCGAATATACCTGAGGGTACCGAAATTGGAAATGCCAATGACATTATTCCAGAGTCAGGCGTTTTTAATTATGCCAAAATTAACCGCTTTGGGTTTGGCAAAGGAAGCTATGCCGGTTTTTCAGACATCTTTCGCTATAAATTGCTGTACGAAAAAGGGGGGATTTGGGTAGATATGGACATTTCATGTTTATCGCCCGTGGCCGAACTGGATGCCGATTATTTTTTCCGTAGCCATCATCTGGCAGGCGCCGTAGGCAATGTGCTAAAAGCTCCAAAAGGTTGCGAATTAATGCGCTACTGCTACGAACGCGCCCAAAAAGAAGTTACTGCTGAAAACACTAACTGGATGCTGCCCATTACCATTCTAAATAACGGTATTCATAAGTTCCGATTGAGCCGCTACATTTCAACCATTTCCAACAACGACCGATTTCCAGAAGTGGCGGCCCTGTTGCTGGGAAAGTCAAAACCGCGCTACAACTGGTCGGTAATCCATTGGATGAATGAAGAATTCCGCAGATTAAATTTGCCGAATCAGGAATTTCTAACTAACAGTACGATGGCCGCTCTGTTGAAGAAATATCAAATTCCCTTTCGCGAGTTGGAAGATGAGGAGGCTGCCGTATATGCAAGAAAGTTAAGCCGCTGGCGTTACGTTTGGCTTAGCCTGAAAGCAAAACTAAAGCTAAATTTGGGCTATGGGAATTAAAGCCTCGCTGGCCAAATTAGCCGCTGCCACTATCGTACCGAAAATTTACGCCGAACATAAAAATGCTGAAAAGGTGCAGCAGCGCATTTTTCATCATCTCATTAAAAAAGCAAAAGGCACACGTTTCGGAAATGAACACGAATTTTCAGGAATACACTCACATCGCGAATTCGTTCACGCGGTGCCGGTGAAAGATTATGAGGATTTGAAACATTATATGGAGATGATTGCCGAAGGTAAGCCGGGAGTGCTGTGGCCGGGGCAACCGTTGTACTTCTGCAAATCGTCGGGAACCACTTCCGGAACAAAATACATTCCACTCACAAAAGAATCAATTGCCGCCCAAATCGCAGCCGCCCGCAATGCACTGTTACATTATGTTCATGAAACCGGAAGGGCTAACTTCTTCGACAAGAAAATGATCTTTCTTCAAGGCTCACCGGAATTGGAAAAGTACGGCGAAATTCCTGTAGGTCGCCTTAGCGGAATCGTTTACCATCATGTACCTGCCTATCTCAACAAAAACAGAATGCCGTCCTATGCGGTAAACTGCATCGAAGATTGGGAACAAAAAGTGGAAGCCATTGCAAAAGAAACGCTGGCGCAGGATATGTCTCTCATCAGCGGCATTCCGCCATGGACCATTATGTATTTCGAAAAATTGCTGGAACTTTCAAAAAAATCAACTGTTGCCGAAGTGTTCCCTTCATTCGAATTGTTCGTTTATGGTGGTGTGAACTATGAACCGTATCGTTCTAAAATTGAAGCATTAATTGGTTTTGCCATTCCCTCTATCGAAACGTATCCTGCCAGCGAAGGATTTCTGGCCTATCAGGATTCCATAACGTCCAATGGACTGCTCCTCAACCTCAACGCCGGCATTTTTTATGAATTCATTAAAGCCGATGAATATGGAAAAGAATCAGCCAAAAGGCTTACTATCAGCGAGGTAGAACTGCATGTGAACTACGCCGTTATTCTGAATACCAATGCCGGTCTTTGGGCTTACAGTATTGGCGATACGGTAAAGTTTGTTTCGAAAAATCCTTATCGGATTATTGTAACCGGCCGCATCAAACATTTTATTTCCGCCTTTGGCGAACATGTTATTGCCGAAGAAGTAGAATACGCCCTATTACAAGCGGCTCAAAAAACTAACGCACCTTTCACCGAGTTCACCGTGGCCCCACAAGTAAATCCTGATGCAGGTTTGCCCTTTCATGAATGGTTCATAGAATTCACCACGCCGCCAGATGATTTGCAACAACTGGCGCAACTGACCGACGAATTGATGCAACAAAAAAACAGCTACTACCGCGATTTGCGCGAAGGAAATATTCTTCAACAACTCCAAATCACCTCCCTGCCTGCGGGAACGTTTGTGACATATATGCGCCAAACCGGAAAACTAGGTGGCCAAAACAAAGTAGCTCGCCTTACCAACAACCGCCAGATTGCCGATGCGCTTACCAATTTAGCGCAGCAGTAATTATGGCACAGTAGTTTATCATACATCAAAAAATATTGCGTATGCGTTTTTTTCTGCTCGTCCTCCTCATTTCACTTACCATGGTGGCTGCCTCACAAGATGAACCGGCATTGCGCCTGAACCAGATTCAGGTAATAGCCAGCCATAACAGCTATAAAAAATTGCCTAACGCCAATGTGTTCCGCTTTTTGATGAAATACCGCGAAAAACTGGGCAAGGACCTCGATCCGCAGGATATCGACTACCAACATCTTCCCTTCGATTCGCAGTTCAATAATTACGGCGTTCGTGGCCTGGAACTGGATATTTATAACGACCCTAAAGGCGGCGCGTTTTATAAACGGAAAATCAATGCATTTGTGCGAGGCGTACGTCAAAGCTCCGGCATTCCGGAATTGAAAAAACCGGGCTTTAAAATGTTGCACATCAAGGACGTTGACTACGAAACCAACTACTACACCTTCAAAGATGGATTGAAAGCCATCAAAGCCTGGAGCGATGCGCACCCCAATCACTTACCAATTTTCATCAACGTAGAAACAAAGGCCGAAAGTCCGGGCGACGCTAACGGCTTTCTTCGATTTGTTGGTTTTAAACGTAGCATCAAATTCGACGAAAAAGCCTGCGATTCAATGGATGCTGAAATTCGTTCCGTTTTTGGCGAAAATCTCAATCAGGTAATTACGCCCGATAAAGTGCGCGGCAACTATCCTACTTTGAACGATATGGTTCTGGCGAATGCCTGGCCGCTGCTTAACAACTGCCGCGGAAAAGTGGTGTTCATTATGCAAGGAGATGCAGAGAATATCTATACCAAAGGACATGAACGCCTCAATGGCCGCGCTATGTTTGTTTACGCGTATGAAGTGAATCCCAATGCCGCTTTCGTTATTCAGAATGACGCCAAAGGCGATAAAGAAAAAATCAAAACCTTGGTGAAAAAGGGTTACATCGTTCGTACACGCGCCGATAGCGGTACACACGAGGCCCGTAACAACGACATCACCTGCCGGGAAAGTGCTTTTGAGGGCGGCGCACAAATCATTTCTACCGACTATTACAAAGCCGATTCGCGCCTTGGAATCTATTGCGTGGTGTTGCCTGAAGGCCGTGCCGGTAGAGTGAATCCGGTAAATACACCCGGCGATAGCAGGCTTTTGAACGAATAAGACTTCCCCCCCCTCCTATCTTCTGTTTAAGCCTATTTTCCAACCAAACGATTGGTTGGCACTGTGTCTTTTCAAAAACAACTAAGCCATCAGAATTTTACAAAACGCCCTTACCAATCCCTTGCCTCATCAGGCATCTTTTAACATTTTTCCCTACCGAGCGTTTGGTTGGGAAAAATATTCTCCTTACTTTCGGGTTAATTAAAATTTCAAACAAAAATGGAAACGAAAACCGGTAAAGGAACGGCTCTCAAAGGAGGCGAATTCCTGATTAAAGATGCGCAATGGCAGGATGTGTTCATTCCGGAACAAATTACGGAAGAGCAACAAATGATGCGCGATACGGCTAAAGATTGGGTAACTAAAGAAATTGATCCGGATCTCGAAAAGCTGGACCACGACCCTATGCTGGGCGTTGAAAAATTGAATAAGGCAGGCGAATTGGGGCTGTTAGGTATTGCCGTTCCTGAACAATTTGGCGGCTTGGGAATGGACCTCACCGGGATTTCTTATGTAACCGAAGTGATTGGTTGGGCGCATGGCGTTTCAGTAGCCTATGGCGCGCACACCGGAATCGGTACTTGTCCTATTATCTATTATGGTACCGACGAACAACGGAGCAAATACCTTCCAAAATTGGCTTCAGGCGAACTGAAGGCCGCGTATTGTCTTACTGAGCCATGGAGCGGCAGCGATGCGCTGGGAGCGCGTACCAAAGCGGTGCTTAGCGAAGATGGAAAGCACTATGTGCTGAATGGTCAGAAAATGTGGATCACTAACGCTGGGTTCGCCGATGTGTTCATCGTTTTTGCAAAAATTGACGGCGACGATAAAAAGTTCACCGGATTCATTGTAGAAAAAACAATGGAAGGCGTAAGTGTAGGCGCTGAAGAGAAGAAAATGGGCATCAAGTCTTCTTCTACCCGTCAGGTTTTTTTCCAAAACGTAAAAGTTCCGGTTGAAAATCTTCTTGGCGAAATTGGTAAAGGGCATAAAATCGCTTTCCAGATCCTCAACATCGGCCGCTACAAACTTTGTAATGGTGTTTTGGGCGGCGCCAAACGCGCCTGCGATGCTGCCGTTAAATACGCCAACGAGCGTCAACAGTTTAAAACTCCTATTGCTCAGTTCGGCGCTATTAAACACAAATTAGGTGAAATGGGCGTTCGCCTTTGGGTGGCCGAATCGGCCTCCTGGCGCGTGTGCGACCTCATTACTCAAAAAGAACACGAACTGAAGGCTGCAGGCAAGTCAATGACCGAATACCTCACCGGTGGCGCCGAAGAATATCAAATCGAATGCGCGCTGCTTAAAGTAATCGGTTCTGAAGTGCTCGATTTTGTGGTTGATGAAGGTCTGCAAATCCACGGTGGTTACGGCTTTTCTGAAGAATATCCAATGGCGCGCGCTTATCGCGATGCGCGCATTAATCGCATCTTCGAAGGCACTAACGAAATCAATCGCATGCTCAGCATCGATGCGCTGTTGAAGTTCGCTATGAAAGGAAAAATTGATCTGATGACGCCTGGTATGGCCATTCAGAAAGAACTGATGAGCGTTCCTGACTTCAGCACTCCGGATGCCGATGATGTGTTCGGTGCAGAACGTAAAGCGCTTCGCAATGCGAAAAAAGCATTCCTGTTGATTGCAGGCGGCGCCGTTCAAAAACTAATGATGAAACTGGAAAGCGAACAAGAAATCCTGATGCACGCCGCTGATGTATTGCTGGATATACTGCAGATGGAAAGCGCCATGCTTCGCGCCGAAAAACTCATCAATCTGCATGGTTTGGAAGCCTCACAACTATACGTAGATATTGTAAAATGCTTCTTCTTCGACGCTATGGAACGCATGAACACGGCAGGCAAATCGGCTCTGGCTGCTTTTGCTGAAGGCGATGAATTGCGCATGATGGCAATGGGCCTGAAGCGTTTCACTAAATACGATTTCGTGAATACTAAAGAGATTCGCCGCCGCGTGGCCGATCGCTTTATCGAAGAAAACGGATACGCCTTCTGGAATTAATCTAATACATCTCATCTCAAAGCCGGTCCCTCCCGACCGGCTTTTTTTATTCCCCAAAGCATCAACTTTCATCTCCCATCTTTCATCTTTCATCTCTCATCTCTCAACTTTCATCTCCCATCTTTCATCTCTCATCTCTCATCTCTCATCTTGCATCTTTATGGCGTGCCCCCGGTAAAACCACTGCCCCTTCCTACCTACACCTGGCGCACTTAGCGGTTTTACCGGGGTCGGGTGCTTTCGGGGTCCGGCTTCGCCTCCCGTACTCGGTCGTTCCTCCCTCGTACCGCTCACTTCGTTCGCGCCCTGTCGCCCCCTCACGCAATGCGCCTGGCCCCACAAAAAAAGGCGAAGCACTTGCTTCGCCTTCTACGTATTGAAAGTTATTTTCTAACGTGTAATAATCACCCGGCGGTTCAACTTCGTACCGTTGGTGATGATATCGGCCGTGTATGTGCCTGCAGGCAAATTGGCCGTGTTCAACTGCACGGCATTGTAACCATGCTGCAATACTTCACTCACCGTAGCTACTTCCTGACCCATTACATTGTAAACACGAACTACAACATCCTGTGACGCTGAAGAGTAAATATCTAAACGTGTGGTATTGGTAGCAGGGTTCGGTATGAATTCGCTTACAGTAAATACATGATCGCCATTTAAATGCGCCGATACCATTCCGCTATACTCAAAGTGACCGTCAATATCCACTTGCTTCAAACGATAGTAGTAAGTAATATCAGAAGTCACTTTTCCATCATCGAAAGTGTAGTCGATGCGATGGCTGGAGTTGCCATTACCGTTCACAAATCCAATTTTGGTAAAGTCAACACCGTTTGAACTTCTTTCTACGTCAAATCCGCTGTTGTCGATCTCAGTAGCAGTGGCCCAGCTCAAACGAACCAATTTATTGTCAACGGCCTTCGCATCAAAGAACAACATCTTCACCGGCAAGGCCTGACCATGTTCGGCACCATTCATCCAGAATTCCGAGAAGCGGTCAACCGATAATTCCACATAGTTATGCGAATTGCTGCCACTGATAGCCGAAGCAAATCCACCAGGACTCACAGTAAGCGGACCGGCATAGGCCGAATTCGTAGTAATTGGGCCATAAACCTTGTAGATACCTCCCGAGGAGTTGTTCCAGTATTTATCGTCTTCATTCGTTCCGGTGTACTTGGTTACAAACAAATCAGTCAAACCGGTTGGATCGGTAAAATCATCATCATCCGCACAACCATTGGCCGTTCCGGCTAACGATTTTGAACTCAAATCATTGGTTTCAGCTTGTGTAAAGTATAAACGAACTTTCACATTGGTAGGGAAAGTAGCGCCATTTGGATAGCTGGATGAGGTCAATACAAAGTGACGGCGCATACCATACGTTTTGAAGGTAACGCCCTGACAAGTCTTGTCGAGGAATGGTGTAGTATCATTCACATAACACGATACACTTACCGTTCCCAAATCAACGCCCTGATCGTTTACCGAAACCAGCACGTTGTTATTATCGCCAATTTGTTTGTAGTGCTCCCATTCGTTCAATGCACGCGATTCACAATCTGCGGCATACGTGTAACTGCCACTGCCACCCGGAATCGGAATATTTGAAGGAATGGTTGAAGTTGGAGTTACGCTTCCACTGGTGCTGCAATTGTAGAAATCGCGAACAACAAAGTTGTAGCTGGTTGCCACAGCCGGCAAACGGAAAACTCCCACACTTCCATTAGCCGAAAGATACCGTTGTACCGCAGAACCTGGAGTAGTAGTATAAGTATAAGGTGGTGTACCGCCACTTACCGTATTCACCACATATTCCTGATTGCTTCCGGCATTGTAAGAACAGTTATCGCTGGTAACCGACAATGCAGGTATATCGCGAACCGTCATGGTAGCATTTGCAGAAAGGTTGGCATCACAGCCATCTCCTGTAGTAGAGTAGGTAACACGATATAAATAAGTGGCCGGTGTAGTAAGACTGATACTTAACGAAGAAGAATTCGTTCCGGTAGAAGTCCATGAACCGGTTGATTGATCCCATTCCCATGCGTAAGTTGGAGTTCCTGTACCACCTGTAACGTTAGCATTAAGAGTTTGAATGATAGATCCGCACTGTTGGGTAAGATTTGGTGAAATGCTCACCACCGGATCGGCCACTACGTTCCAAACATATTGAGTAGTGCTGCTGATGTCACATCCGCTTCCATTACAATTCATACGCATTTCGATGTAGTTGTTACCACCTGCTACTGCCGAGAAACTTGGAACAGAAGTGGACCATGAAGTATAAGTAGAACCGTTATTTGTAGAATAGCGATATTCGATATTACAAGTTCCTGTTCCGCCCGAACCTGCGGTTGGGCTGGTAACAGTCAAAGTAGCACCGGCGCAAACCGTAGCTGCAGATGGCGACTGCGTAGCCGTAGGAGCCGCCGGATCGTTCACAACCGTCCAGGAATATTGTGTAGCATTGCTGATATCACATCCGCTTCCACCGCAATTCTGGCGAACCTCCATTAGATTAGTGCCGGTAACTGCTGTAAATGGAGTTGGCGAAGCACCGGTCACCCAGCCTGACCATGTACCTCCATTATCAGTAGAATATCTGGTTTCAAAGTTACAGGTTCCTGTTCCGCCACCACCACCTGTGATAGAGGCCAATGTAAGTGGGGCGCCGGCACAAACCGTGGAAACGTTAGGGTTTTTAGTTGCCGTTGGCGCCGCAGGATCATTTACTACAGTAATAGTAGATGTGGCAGAAGTGGCATCGCAACCACCGCCTGATGGGGTGTTGGAGGTTAACACCATTTGATATTGATAGTTGCCAGCCGGAGTCGTGCTATTATCAGTATTTACAGTTAATGAGTTCGAAGTACTGCCGGTGTAAGTTACTCCTGTAGGCGTGCCATCCGCTACAGCAACCCAACTACTGCCGTTATAATAATTCCATTGCAAATTAAATGTACCCGCACCTCCTGATACGGTAGAAGTTGGATTGGCAGAGCCACCTTTACAGATGGTGCTGCTAGCCGGTGCTGAAAGTGTAGGGTCCGCACTAACCGTAACGGTTGATGTAGGCGAAATTGCGTCACATCCAGCACCAGATGGTGTGTTAGTAGCCAAAACACAACGATATTGATAAGAACCTGCAGGAGTAGTAGAATTGTTGGTAGCAATTCCCAATGTATTTGTAGAGGCTGTATACGTCACTCCTGTAGGAATATTATTGGCAACCGTAGCCCACGTAGAACCATTATAATACTGCCAGGTGTAAGTAAAGGTACCTGTTCCACCAGAGGCTGTAGTAGAAAGTGTGGTACTGCCGCCTTTACAAATTGCAATACTTCCGGGATCTGATAAATTAGGGTCGCTCACCACAGTAAGGGTTCCGTTTGTGCTGATAGCATCACAACTTCCACCAACAGGCGAAGTGATTGTAGTGAAATTATCGCGGAAATACGCAGTTCCCGGGCTGGCAGAACCGCTGGTGGTAACCGTTAAGGTACCTGTAGAGCTGGTAGTACCGCTGGAACTGTAAGTATAGCCTGTTGGCGTACCGTTGCTAACCGTGGCCCACCCGGTGCTTCCATTGGCAGAGTATTCCCAACTATGGTTATAGGTACCTGTGCCACCTGATGCGGTGCTACTGAATGTGGTACTGCCTCCCACACATATTGTTGATGAAGAAGGCGAAGTCAATAGCGGATCTGCCACGGCAGTCCAACTATAGTTATTTGCAGGACTAGCATCGCAACCATTACCCGAATAAACTACACGTATGTACATTTTGTTGTTGGAACCAACAGCCGGATTAAATGTTGGCAATGTGCTGGAATAACTCGTAAACGAAACATTATCTGTAGTGTAAGAATATTCAAATGAATATGTTCCAATTCCCCCAGAAGTAAGCGTAGGGCTGGCCAAAGAGAGTGCTGCACCCAAACATACTGTTCCAAGATTTGGATTTCTTGTGGCAGTAGGCGCCGCCGGATCAGCGTAAACATTGAGTACTGCGTTGCCCGAAGTTACATCGCAACCTAAGCTATTGGTTACTACATTACGATAATAATAGGTCCCCGCCAAAGCCGTGGGGTTGGTATTTACCGTTAAGCTGGTAGTTGTTGCGCCTGAATAACTCCAACTGGTTGGTGTGGACGTAGCCACATTGGCCCAACCGGTGCTACCGTTTGCGGAATATTGCCATTGACTATTCAATGATCCTGTTCCTCCGGAAGGAACCGATGTAAATACGGGAGCATAACCGGAACAGATGTCCTGAGCAGCCGGCGTAGGGGTAGTTGGATCAGCTACTACATCCCAATTGTACGTGGTTGTAGGACTATTATCACAGCCTAATCCACTCCACGCCACGTAAATCTGCTCTCGATATTGACCCGATGATACGGCACTTGCCGTTTGCGATGGCGAAGTGCTGGTAAAGGCACTATAGGACCCGCCGGAATTGCTTGAAGTAGCATACCAATAGGTTGGTGTTCCCGTTCCTCCCGCAGTATTGGTTGGTGATGTAAGTGAAATGGTGGCCCCTGTACAGACCGTAGCGCCCGGAGATTGCGTGGCCGTTGGAGCAGACGGATCAGCGACGACTGTTATGGTAATGACGTTGGAATATTGTGACCCAACAGCATTTGACGAATAGTTTATACAGTAATCAACCCGTCGTCTGTAATAAGTTGTAGTTGTTAGCGCCGGTGGATCATAGGTCAAACCGTTATTGGTTCCGCTGGCTGCACTAAATCCGGAAGTGGCTGATGTAGTACTTTGCTCCCATTGAATAGCACTATAAAGGGCGGAAGGAGCAGCAGTACTTGAAAAGGCCGCAGGGTCACCTCCACTACAAATGGTTTGATCAGGACCGCTTACAGTACCTCCAGACAAGCCGCTGACACCGTTCCAGCACCAACGATAATACCAACGCACGCGGTAGTCGTTAGTTGAGCCGTCACTGGCACAGTTATCACGCGTATTTGATATTTGACCTGACCATCCGCACGGGGAAATACTGTTAATAACCTGAGAGTTGGCAATTGTAGCCAAGCTACCGCAGTTGCCATCATCGCTGGAACAGGTAAAACCATCTGATTCCCAGGCATTCATCTGAACTGTTATCGTGGCGGTAGGGCTGATTCCGGTGGCAGAAAATAGACTGGCCGTTCCATTAATTTGCCGGTAATCATCACAGTTCACATTATTATTCCGCATATTCCAGGTAGTACCAAAAGTAGCGTTGTTATAACCGAAACGAATATCAAAATATGCATCTGGAGGACCGCTACAATCACTACAATCACTGCCACTGCCGGAATACATGGCGGCATTCGAACCATTCCCTACTTCAAAATTTACAGTTTGGGAAAATGCCGAAACTGTAAATAAAAGCGCCAAGCAAAGGGCCAAAATAGAACGTAAAAATTTCATCATACCAAGATCATTAAATGCAAAAAGGCGGTTTCTTCAACGAAAATGGTCAAAATTTATACCAACGGAAAGCCGGCTCCTTCAAATGTTGATTTTCGTCAGGCATCCGAAATCAACAAAATGTTGTATATCAATTATTTGGAAAACTTTAAGCTATGGAAAATTTCTTATCCACAAATTACACTTTTCAATAATCTGTTTTTGTTTGTATATAAAACAGTTCATTCATTACGGTAGTTTGTCTACCTTCTTCAAATCCATTACTGACTCGGATCCTGTTCAATTACGTAACGAACATTGGTAAAGAAGGTATCCGGCACTAAAGTCTTTTCGATCCGGGGTGTATAAGGCGCTGATTGATCTAATACCAGATAATTGAAATATGCGAGATTAACGGGTCCGGAAATACCCTTTTTAGCTTTCATATACGGAATCCAATATTTTAAAAATAGTTTGAACTTATCACCCCGCTCTTTCACCGGGAAATTACGGGAATACATCGCCAGATAATATTCATAACCTGTTGGGTGCCACAACGGAAAGGTATCATTAGTAACTGGCCGCTCAGCCATGAAATCATACGGCTTGCCATCCTTCTCTCCTTCTAAGGTCCACCATCCGATCAGCGATGGCGGATTAGGGGCAAACATTTTCCAATATTGGAGGAAAAAGGAAGTTTTTACAGGAGATGGAATGTCGATCGCAATGGGAGCGCTGTCCTCTTTGCGGAAAGCACTATGGCGCGATAAAAAATCTAAATTCTTCTCTAAGATCACTACGATAGCGAAAATGCAGAACGTCCAGGCCAACTTTCGTTGTCTCTGGGTCCATCGTACAGAAGGGAGTTCCACGGGCCTGGTGAACCGAAATCCCTCCTCCAGGCGCCGCCAGAATATATTTGGCAATAACAAGCAGGCGACCGCGAATCCGGAAATCGAAAAATTGGCCACGCTGTACATAGAGAAAATCGTGAGGTGAAAGACAAAAAGAAAAAGAACTCCAAAGTACCTCAGCCACTTCCCTTTGGTAAAATCAAATACGGCAAACGGAAACAAATATTCTGCTACAAGGGTAAAATAGGTAAGTAAGGCATACAAAACCGGTTGCTCTGAAAGCCAGGTTCCGGCAGCATTGCCGGTCCATCGGTCCATCAGCATCACCCTTACCGCAAATCCTTCGCTCCAACTGGGGCCGTATTTTGCAAGACCGGTGGCAAAGTATACCCAGGCAATCTGAAATAAGATAACGATTGAAAAAGACAAGGCCGGTTTAAATCGGGCTTTCGGCAGAATTGCGAAATGCGCATCTAGAGGAAGAAAGCACGCCCAGAACAGCATTTGAAAGGTATAGAAATCAAAACCGAAACAGTAGTAGGACGATGCCTGAATCAAATTCCAGAAGATGAAAAGGGTGGCCCAGGCCATAATCCGCGAATACACACCAAGGGTAAGAAGGGCGGAGGTAAGAATGCCAGTGGCAATAAACACATAAGCAAACGTATCATTATGTATCACGGAAAAAATGGAATAGGAGTTTGCGCCATTCACATTCAGTTGTACCAGATGCGGAAGAATGGTATGCGCTCCATAGAATTGTACCGCATACGACCATTTTACTACAATGAGATTGTACAATACGCTGATTCCGAGAAATATCCGAAATAATGCCAGTGATCGCAAATCAATACGAAGGGTATCCAGTCGCGTCCACCATGCCGGCTTTGATTCTGTAACCCGATGTCGGTTTTTGCTCATTTGAAATCGGCAGCGCATTTGCTGTTGCTGCTCTCCATTTGAATTTTTCTTCTTTTCGCCAATCGGTTGAGTTTTTTCTGAAAACCATCTGAAAAGTGATTTCCCGCTAAATTAACCAAGTTCAAATTCGGCATTTCGAATATAGTCAGATTGATGGTTTTCAAACCACAACTCATGAGATTGATGTATTCCAATCGAGGCAATTGCGCTATGCTGTCGGAAATTGCCGCCAAAGGATTTTCCCAAAACGAAAAATAGAACAGATGAGGCAGCAAATAGATATCAGCAGGCAAAGCTGTGAGTTGATTCCTGGCCATACAAATTTTTTGCAATTGACGCATTTGGGAGATACCTTCCGGCAATACCAAAATGCGGTTTTCGCGAAGACGAAGATCGATTAAATTTGAAAGTGCATAAACCTCAACAGGTACTTCCTGAATTTGATTTTGAGCCAGCCACAACACGCTCAGATTTCTGAGTTTACTGATTCCGCCGGTGATGCCTTTTAACTTATTGTGCTCGATATTCAGTATTGAGAGGGAATTACATTCATACAATTCAGAAGGAATTGCAGCGATCTGATTGTGATAAAAATTCAACGATTGTAGATTTTTCATCGCGCCTATCCATTCCGGTATCTCATGAATACTGTTGAACTGCAATGAAAGCCGCTGCAAACCGGAAAGTTGTTTTATGGAAGAAGGTACAACTTCCAAGCCTCTGTTATCAAGATACAATTCCATCGGCTGATCAGGAAACATTAATGCTGAATCGAGATCATGAAAAACGCGGAGAGGTGGCGGATCGCTCCATTGGGCGTTACCTGAAAAAGAAATGCAGCAACCGAAAAATATTGCCAGCCAAAACTTCATTTCGCAAATTTAGGTATAGTTTCAACAATCTTACGAGAATGGATTGCGGGAAATTTTTACTTTGTTTGAACAGTGAAACAATTAAAAAACAAATGGGTGGTGGCCGCTTTGTTGCTATTGCTCAGTTTTATTTTTTACGGAAACTCGCTTCAAAATGATTTCAGCCTTGATGATTCCTATCTTTTGAAAGAAGTTCCCAATCGCGAAGTAACCCTAAGTGATGTGCTTCATCCTTTCAAAAAGCGGTTCGATTTTGTTGATTACCGCCCTGTTCCGGTTTCCTCATTTATTTTTGAAAAATGGCTGACCGGCGAAAACGATCCTCATTTTTCACATTTCATCAACTTCGCTTTGTATGCGGCGCTTTGCTTTTCAGTTTTTCTGGTTATCACTACATTCTCCATCGAAGGTTCGTGGTGGTTAGCTATCGGTATCACATTACTATTCCTTGCGCATCCCTCCCACTCTAATGTAGTAAACAATCTGAAGAGCCGCGACAATCTCTTCAGTATGCTTTTCGGTACGCTCGCATTTTACTTTGCTATGCTTCCCGTAAACTCCGGAAGGGATTATTGGAAAATAGTTGCCGCCTTTCTGTTGATCAACGCGGCTCTTGTTTCCAAATTAGATGCCATGGGGTTTATTCCGATCATTGCTTTGGGGATGTACTTATTTGGAAGCAAACGATCGTTGCCACGTATCGGCTTCATCTTTTTATTGCTGATGGGATCGTTCCTGTTTATCAGAGAAGGGCTGATTGAAAAGTATATACCCGTACAATCTTTAAATGAGCCGATTGTATTTACAGAAAACCCGGTAGTTACGCATCCTGAGAAATCGTATGCTTTTTCGCAAAGTATAACTACCCTTTGGGAATACATCAAAATGATGGTATGGCCGAAAGGTTATTTTTTCTACTATGGTTATGACATGGTGCCGTTGCTGCCCTTGTCTGATTTCCGTGTAATTGCATTGCTGTGTTTGCATTTGGTGGTAGGCGGTATGGCCGTTTATGCCTTAATTAAAAAGAGGCCGTTGGTTTGTTTCGGGATATGCTCATTTTATGCTGCATTGGCATATTGCGCAAATCTGCAACAACCCGTGGCAGGTATTATTGCTGACCGATATGCGTTCATCGCATCTTTGGGATTTTGTGTGCTTCTTGCCTCAGTACTGCTCCGGTTTTCGAAACAGCCGTTTTTACAAAAATATTTCGAGCCTAAATCCGATCCCAGGAAAAAGAAAGAGAAACCACTTGCTGCTGATCCTGTTTGGGTGAAGCCTTTTTTAGTTCTTACTGCGGCAGTGGCGTTGGTCTATTTCCCATTTACGCACTCCAGAAATGCCGACTGGAAAAACATTTTTAGTTTGCTTGAAGCAGACATGCCGCATCTGGAACGCTCCTTTGAGGCCAATCGCATTGCGGCTACACAGTACATCAATAAGGCTTCCACCATGAACAATCCCAACGACCGCAACTATGGTTTTCAGAAAGCCTTGCAATACTCGAAACAGGCCAACGCGCTTTACCCTAAAATGATACACGAACAGGAAAGTGAAGGCATTTGCTATTATATGCTGGGGATGACCGACAGTTGTTTCAACCATTTCGCAAGAGTAAGAGCCATATTCGATACCACTTCAGTAGGATGGGAAATGACCGGTGATATTTTCGCTATGCGGAAACAAAACGATAGCGCTCTTCACGCTTACGAACGGGTACTGCAACTCGATCCTGAAAATGAACAAGCGCGTATGAAACTGAAAACACTCGAGAGAAGCAAGCAGTAATGCCTTACACCTTGGTACATCCCGGATTTATGCTGCCACTCGAAAAAAAGTGGCCGCGAATATTTTCATTATCCGGATTGATAGCGGGTAGCATCGTACCAGATCTGGACATTTTGTTTCGGCTCACCCATCCCCGTTTTCATCTATTTCATTTTACCTTTTCAGAGATCCTTTGTTTACTCTGGCCGGTTGCCATCGTACTTACCTATTACATCCAGATTCTGTTACTTCCGTTTTATCTGAACGAAAAAAAGCAAAGCCATCCGCTCTCGATTTTGTTTACCACTCTTGTGGCTATTGTTCTTCATCTGGCGCTGGACGGCTTGGTGCATCAGGATGCGTACGAGCAGTCATTAAAACTATTTTCACTCTTCGGATTATCGAAAAACCATCATATTATATTGTTCCAAAGCGCGGAGATTGCTGTTCAATATCTTCCTCAAATATTTATTTCAGCAATTGGCTTGTGGTTAATTTTCAAAATAGCCTCCTCCCGTTGTTTACAATTTTTATCGGTTGTAAAGCGGCGGACTGTTCTTGGCACCGGAATCATTTCTTTTCTGCTGTTCTTCACCTTAAAGTATTGGTTCACCACTTTGGAAGGCGCCTATTTTTTGGATGATGTGATACTGTCGGCAACAGCATCTTTAGTATTCGCTATTGCGGTTACTCCTTTCATTACTTTATCGGTGAACAAATTCACCAACCTTCAGCATTGATTTTTTTCAACAAGTCAATCGCAACCAACCTATTCCAGGCCACTCCTGGATGCGGATCAAGATGACCAACCACGCGCTCGTTTTCAGTTATTTCAGTGGCGCTCGAAAAAACGTCCAATGTTTTTACGCCATGCTGCTCTACACTTTCTTCCAGAGAACGTACCATGTCATCCTTCATCTGATGCAAAGAACGATCATCGGAATAGGGATAAAAGAGCATAATCATTTTGATGTTGTTTCGCTTGCATATCGAATCAACGCTTACAAGATCGGCAATATGCCGATTGTAGGAAATGGTATCCAGATAAAGAGCAATTTCGCTGCCACTCAAACGTTGGCGCACACTTTCCATATTATAAAACTTGACTCGCAGTGCCTGAAACGGATGCGGATTTGAATGAAAGAACGCCGCCTCTTCATCCGAATTTTTTATCGTTTCCATCGATTGTTTAAACGATTGATAATTCCAGAAGGCATAATTCAACGCAAACGAATAAGACGACATCCACGAAAACAACCGAAAACACATGGAAGGCGAAGTCGTCATCCTTTTATAGAGCTGTGCTTTGGAATTGCCCAGATATTCGATATCGTTCATACAATGTTGCCATACCACGATATGCGGTTTAAATGGCACTTCAAGCAGGCGGCGTAGTTCATCTTTGGTATCACTGCCATTCTGACCAAAATTGAAAACAACATATTGCGGACCCAATTTTTCAGCAACCAGATCAGATACGCGGTCGGCAGGATTTTTTATGCCGTGGCCGGCTGTGTACGAATCACCAATGAAAAATATCTTTTTACGCCGGGGATCAAAGTCGTTGTTGTCATATTCTCTGTCGCGATAGCGCTGATCATTGAGACGCCAGTATTTTTGAAACCAGATCTTTGAGCAATAAGCCAGATTGATTCCCTGACTAACCGGAAGAAACATGAATACACATTCTGTTAGATAGAAAACACTTATAACGGAAGCGAGAAGCAATGCTCCCCGTTTAAGGAATTCCGGAATTCCCGATTTACTCATAATCCCGATATGCAACCAAAAGCATATCAGTGTACAAAGAAGAAAAAACGTTCGTAAAAAAATCCAAGCCCAAGGATAAACAGGCAATTTCATCAATTCGGGAGGATATGTCCAAATCCAGATATTTGCACATAGAACCAGTATGTAAAAAAGATATCTCATCCCTTCCGAAGATAGATATGAAGATAGACATTAAAATGACCCAGCTAAGCCTACACAAAAAACCGTAGCAGTAGTTTCTGAAGATTCCACCATCTTTGAAAAAAAAAATTTCTATTTTTTAGATTCGATAAGATGTCAAAACGTTTGAAGAGGTTAACAACTGAATTGAAAGCAGTTTATGTGCTGCTGCGCTATTTGCGTCCCTATCGTTTCCAATTTTTAGCCGGCTTTTTAGCATTAGTTGCCTCAGGAGCACTGTTGGTTTTTACGCCTTTCCAGTTTAAACGCTTTCTAACTACTTTAAACGAAGCGGAACTTCATATTGCAGTAATTTTCCGTTCGGCGCTAATTTTAGGTTTGGTATTTGGCCTTCAAGCGGTATTGGTCTTTTTGCGCAATTGGATTTTTGAATGGATTGGCCTTCACGTCACCGGCAATATCAGAAAGGATATTTTCTCACGACTTCTTAATAAGCCAATGCTGTTTTTTGAGAGCGAGCAAACCGGAAACCTTACCTCCAGTTTATTTAATGATGTATCGTTATTACAAACTACACTTTCCATTGATCTGGCCAAAGCTATACAGCAAATCACAATACCAGTTTTTTGTATTCCCCTAATGATTTGGTATTCGCCGTTTTTAACAGCGGTAAGTTTGATTTTGATTTTTCCTATTCTAATACTTTTGGAACAATTTGGAAGGAAAATCAAGATCCTGAGTACATCCACGCAGCGATTTCTTTCTACAGCATCGGTAGCTGCATTAAATGCACTTAATGGCATTCTGGAGGTTAAAATTTTCGGAATGACCGCTCACGAAAATCAAAAATTCGCAAATGCATCAGATGCCGCAGTACAGAGTAATATAACCGCGATTCGGAACAGGAACTTATTTATTCTGCTATTTTTCGTATTTGCTATATGCGGCGCTTTATTGCTTTTCTATTTAGGTTTAAATGAAGTAAAGGACAAAAAGATGCTTGCCTCTGAACTCTTTCTTTTCCTCTCGGTTAGTCTAATTTTTTTTGATGCACTAAACGGACTCATTGAAACCTTTCTCGTTTTTAAAAGAACGGCAGCGATTGCCGATCGTATTGAACCACTTCTAACTGAAATTTCTGCAGGCATTCCTTCATCATTTTTTGGAAATACAGAAAAGGCTATTTTTCTGGAATTGGAATCCGTCAGCTTTGCTTATCCCCAAAATAAGGAGTCAAAAATCCTCGAAAAAGTTAATTTGAATATCAAACCGGGCGAAAAGGTTGGCATTCTTGGGGCCAGTGGCGCGGGCAAAACCACTCTTCTCAAACTCATCAGCGGCTTGTATTTACCGGATGAAGGTATTATAAAACTGGATGGTATGGCTATCACGGCTCCTGCGCCGGAAGGCATTGCGTATGTACCTCAGGAGACGTTTTTATTTGATGGAACAATTAAAGAGAACATTTGTTACGGTGATGAAGGCGTTGACGAGGTACAGCTCAAAAAAGTTTTAAAAATAGCCGGCCTGGAGACGTTCATTTCGCGTCTGTCATCCGGTTTAAATTCACATACCGGTGATGGTGGAATATTGCTAAGTACCGGCCAGAAACAACGAATTGCATTGGCAAGAGCACTTTACCGCAAACCAAGACTGCTGCTTCTGGACGAAGCAACAGCGTCGCTGGATATTCCATGCGAAGAAGAAATTAAGTCGGCCCTAAGTGTATTGGAAAATGTAACAATGCTGATTGTGGCACACCGTTCCACTACAATTGAAAATTGTGACCGGCTGATAGTTATTGAAGATGGAGCAATATCGCACTTTAAAAATGTCGATGAACTGAAACATAGTAACAGCACCTTTGCCAATCTTCTTACCGGCAGATTGAAAACATCCGTCACATCCTGATTATGGCAATTACTGTACTGATAAAAAAAATCGTCCGCGATCATCCGGTTATAGCTGCAGAAGCATATAAGATTGCCAGAAAGTTTTGGAGTTTAAAGGCCAATTTTATTCAATTCGATAAACCAGGTGCCGGTGCTTCAGCCTTAAATGAGAAGCAACTGTTGGAGTACAATAAAAATCGAATTTTTGGTCCGCGAAAAAAAGTGTGCTATGCTCCATTCAACAATCTTCATTTTCGAACAGATGGAACTGTTGCGGCATGTAGCTTTAATCTAGATCATAAAATCGGCGATATCAAAGAGGAAAGCATTACTGCTATCTGGAACAGCGAACGAATGAACGCATTCCGGGAGATGCTTTCTAAAGCTGATCTTTCAAAATGTGGAAATTGTTTGGGTTTATTACGAAAGGGAAACTATGAATCGGCACCTCCTTCAAAATATGATTGGTACAGCACAGAAAGCTCGGATTGGCCTACACAAATGTCATTCGAAATAAGTAATCGCTGCAATCTGGAGTGCATCATGTGCACCGGAGAATATTCAAGTTCAATTCAATTGAACAGAGAAAAGGTTCCATGCTCGCCATACGTTTATCCTAAGGACTTTCCTGCCCAATTACATCCGTTTTTACCGCATCTGAAAACGGTCAGTTTTATCGGAGGTGAACCAACGATGATTCCGGTTTACTACGAGATTTGGGAAAACCTGATTGCCAGTAACGACAGTTGTGAAATTCATGTGCAAACCAATGCGGTCCATTTCAATTCAAAGTTCTGGGAATTGCTGGAATCAGGTCAATTCAGCATTGGTATCTCAATGGATGCGGTAACGCCTACCTTGTTTGAAAGCATCAGAGTGAATGCATCGTACAAACGTGTTCTTGAGAACATCGAAAAACTTACTCAACTAAAAAACCGTGGTAAAGTTCACCTGAATATCAACTTCTGTGCTATGGCCGTTAATTTGCATGAGTTACCGGCTATGCTTCAGTTCTGCAATGAGCGGGGTTTAAGCCTGAAAATTGTAAATGTTGACAGCCCCACGAATCTTTCCCTATCGCATCAGAAGCCATTCTTTTTCGATCAATTGAAAAACAACTTATCATCATTGGCACCACCCGGCAGGGGCAACGTGATTGCCATCCGAAATTATCGAACATGTGAACAGTTTATGAATACAGTGAATGCTTATCATATTGAAGCCATTCATAAAGAAGAACGATTGAAATCGCTGATAAACCTGTCCTTAGCCGAGTTGCTTAATTTACTAAGAGAAGAAATTGAACATAATCAGTTCTATCGTTTCTTTGATGGAAATCAAAAGACTGATCTTTTGATAAAACTAACTGATTACTTTGCAAAAATTCCCGCAAATAAAAACACGGTAATGGCAGCCGAATTATTGATATATAGCAGCAGCCTGAAAGGCAACATGCTGGAGGATAAAAGTATTGAAGATTGTTTCAACAGTTTTGTTTTGAAAGTGGAAGGATGGCTGGCACGTGAAAGAAATCCTCAATGGATAAACTAAAGTTCCTATACCGGTATTTCAGGGTTAACCAATGGTGGAATCCGATAATAAGTCCACTTACCAGTGCGATTTTCATAGTACAATTACATTGTACAACTAGCTTGGGTGCTTCATTATTATATTTTTTCAAATTTATAGCACTGGCTACGAGCACAGCAACATTTGGTTTTTTTGTTGGGGAATGGTCTGATCAGGATGATGACCGGCTTGCAGGCAAAACCAATACGGTGAGCAGCCATCCTGAATTTCCTAAAGGCTTATTCATGATACTAATTTGCAGTTCGATAATCTACTTTGCCGCTGTGGCTTTGAAACATTCAGAACAGGTGGTATTGTACTGTGCGTTACTCACCTCATTACTTTTGTATTCCGTGCCGCCCTTTCGGCTAAAACGTTTTTTTAAATGGGCTATACTACTCGATTCGTTATATAGCGGGTCGCTGTTCGTAGTGATTGTATTGCTTTCTAATAACTGCATAACGGGTATTTGGGCGCTCCTCTGTTTTGTTCTTTTCCTTTTAAAAGGTTGCCGCAACATTTTGGTACATCTTCATACCGATACGCGCGATCAAAGCATACAGCAACATCGGTTACTTGGCAACTACCAAAAGGCAGTACATTTTCTGGCAGCAGCCGAATCCGTTCTTTTAGTAACCATAAGTTATCAACTCCTTTCACCTGCAGGTGCATTAATTACCGGTTTTCTGATTTTAGCCACTGCCACATCGAAGTACTTTTTCTCAAAAAAAGAAGATGAACTTCCTTGGATCGACACGAGCCGGCTTAATCTCTTTTATGAAACTTTATGGCCGTTTCTATTCATTTTTCATCTAATCCTGCTTGATGTTTCCAATATCGTATACCTTATTTTGCAAGTGTTGCTTTTTGATGAAAATCAAAGATGGATACGAGCAGTTTTTAATAAAATAAAGATCCGATGAGTACGTTAACGTTAAAGGAGATTCAGAATATAAATACTTCCGGATTTGAAAAAATACAATTCTTCCCGGAGGCGGCTTTACAGCATATCGATGAATTCGCGAGCGGTTTGTTTAACCAAACGGAATCTCCAGAACCATATCATGTTTCTATGCTTTCAGATGATATAGGTTATAGGAAGAAAGCGTACTACTTTTTACAGCAGCAAATGGCTAAGTATATCGCCGAGATATTACCTGAATATGAAATTTTATGTGCGAATTTTATTGTAAAGCCCGTTCATTCAGGGAAGTTTACTTTACATCAAAACTGGACATTTGTTGACGAAATTCAATCCCGTTCGTTTACCATCTGGATACCATTAACAGATTGCGATGAAAAGAATGGAACACTTTTTTTCCTTAAGGGAAGCCATATCGGATTCAGAAGAATTTTAAGAGGCAGCGGATTGCCCTATTTCCATTCTTCCTACGAAGAGTCGATTAAACAGAAATGTTTGCCTGTAAATGTTCGCCGAGGGGAAGCTATTCTTCTGGATGATGCAATTTTTCATTTTTCACCTAACAATCAATCAAATCTTCCAAGAGTGGCACTTCAATTCACTTGCGTAAAAAAAGAGACCCCTACTTTTCATATTGCTCTCAAAAAGAGTTGGCTTTTCAATTCTTTATACCTAACAAAAACTAATGCCGAATGGTATATTTCCCGCAATCAAAATCCTTCTTTTAGTCAACGCATCTCCTATAGGTTGCCCAAAATTTCGGAGCATTCATTTTGGTCAATTCTCGAGCAATCCCCTGATCTTCCTGTGCATCTCCAAAAGTTCGTCTACTGACAAAGCCGGTAACCTACGTTTGGTTCTTTCCAGAAGTTGATACGGCACAGTTGGTCGCATATTGAAATCGCGCTTTCTGAAAAAATCAATGTCAGAGGTGTAAATATCCACTTCTTCATCAGGAACATCGGCATCATGAAAGCAGTTAATAATCCCGGCTCCTTCAGAACACGCCAACGCGCTAACAGCCAATCGAAACTTCGAAAAGAAATTATGACCGCTATGGTGTATAAGGCTGGTGTGAAAGCAGCACACTTCGCCAGGCTTCACAATTACTCGTTTTGAATTTCTGTAAATAAACCTGAGGTGCTTTTGAAACACCCAGGGTACATTTGTTGACCGGTGAATATTTCCAAAAAGGTGACTACCCGGATACACACACAATCCACCGCTCAAAAAATTCATGGGATGCAAGGGACACCAGATCAACACGGAATGGTACTTCGTTTCATCAACCAGACTGGAGTCCTGGTGGGCTTGAAGAAAACTGTGCCGGCCAAATGGCTTGATAAGATGTGTTCCGGGATAAATGGAAGTTCCTGCGCGGAAAAACTTTTCAATCTGCGGAAGTAGTTCCTCCTTAATAATAGCCGCAGATAGATCCCGCGCCTCGAAATCCATTAACTGACCCACCGGAAAATATCTATTCGGAAGTTTCGATCGTATCTGTTCCAAAAAGTCAAGCGTTTTCCATCTCAATCTTTCAATTGCTGCTGTATCCAAGCCGCGCAGAATAACATAACCAAATTTCAAATAGTGCTCCTGATCTTCCTCACTGCTAAAAAAAGGAGTGGCTGGCATTTTAAACAGTTCCATAAATATTTCTTATTCGTTCAAGAACTTCATTTTCACTCATTACATCCATGTTTACAGTAACGGAAGTGCTGGCGGGCTTCAAAGATGGTGACTCAAATTGCGAGGATTGCAGCATTGCTTTAAAATTTTTGCCATTACTATAATTCTGATAAAATTCAGGAGTGACATCATATTGATCCACCCTCCTGCGATTCACGTCGTAATGGCAATGAATTAGTTTTGCTTCTTCAGGAATTACCAATAAGCCCATGGCTACACGTTTCAAAAAAGAGCGATTGGGAGGCGACGAATGCAGCAAAGCCTGACTGAAAACAACAGCCTGACCGGCTTTCAGTGGAACCGGTACAAGGAATTCAGATAACTTCGAGGAATATTTCTCATAAGTAGGGTTTATGTTCGGACCGCGCACTTTGTCTAAAATCTGATGGCTTCCCGGTACAACATGCAGGCAACCGTTTCGCACATCTACATCCTGAAGCGGCATCCAGATGTATATCGACGTAAAATTCGATTCGTCAACGAATGTCCAATCCTGATGTAGGGGAAAATGCCTGAATAGTGAAGGGCGTTTCACCAGAAGATCACCAAGCACCGGACGAAAATTGGAAAAGATCTGTTGCGCGCGCGGCCAAATGGTTTCCTTGATAAACTGATCTACCTGCAATCGATAATTTGGGTCTTCACTCCAAAATGACGTATAAAAATGATGAGATACTCCACTGCGCCATGAGAGGGCTTTTTTCCTCAACGCCGGAACATCGTTACGATTCAAAAGGTCGATAACAGCATATCCTAATCGGTCAAAGGATTCGTTAACAGACGTGTTTATAAAATTCAGGCGATTCATTTTATGCGAGAAAATCTTGTTTGCGAAATTTTTGAAGAGGTTCTCTAATAGTCTTAATACTTTTCAATCCGCTTATGTCCTCCTTATTCCAGGAGTCGAAAAAATTCAGATTCACCGGATTCACTTTCACCCGTTTCCGTAACAAAAATCTACATGGCGTATAAATAACGGGATCCATGACTTCGGGGTGCATCGAAATTAAAACAGCTGGCCGGGAATTTGGAGAAAGATTGGCTTTCGAAGCATGCAGAATTCCCGGATGGTAAAACACTGCGGTTCCTGCGTCACAACAAATATCACGCAGATACTTCGATTCCAGTCCTTGAAAAAACGCTATATAAGGTTCTTCGATACCCGGGCCACGAAATCTCTTGGTCTTTAAATGTGATCCTTCCATCATTGCCAGCGTTCCGTTAAAACCGTCAACATCCACTAAAGGCAACCAAATCTGCATCGGTTGATGAATCGTCTCGTCGGTTATACTCCAGTCGGTATGCAGTACCATCGTTCCGTCGTTACCAGATTTTTTTAACAGGTAATTCGAATAGAATAAGCGGTAACCAAATAGAAACTCCTTTACCCTTGCTGCTACAGCTCTGTTAATCACGTCGCGCACTTCCTGCCGGTATGGGGTGTTCAGGCTATCGGTTGAAATGAAGAAGGTGCGCGATTGTGGCCGGAATTTTTCGTATATAGATTCTAATTCCAATAGTAAATCGGCTACCTGCTCTTTTGTAAAAAATTGAGGTACTATCACAAAACCGTTTTTACTAAACGTCCTTTGCAAATCACCATTTAGAAAACCTTCTTTCATATACAACTGTCCATTTTGCTAAGTAAGGTTTCAGCGGATACCCGAGTAATGTCCGGAAAAACTTTTCCTGTGGATTTCCAATTCGGCATGGTCCTTTTATTCCACTGTTGGAAAGACTTTCTCGAAAGCGGGAATCGCCGGATGCCGAAAAAATCGAAAGGGCCCTTACAAAAAAGTTCTGGAGATGCTATTTTAGGAAAGCAGCTTAAAAGTACTGCTAAACGTACTTCCGTGGAATAATTTGGTGGTGAAAAATGAATGTTCCCCGGATGATAAAACACCCCTGCCCCTGCAGCTTCTTCAACCGGTATTAGTTTTGACCGCAGCAAATGATAGTGTTTGCGTTGAGGTTCAGGTATTCCATAACCCCGGTAGTGGCCGGTATAATTAAAACTGCCAGGAGCTAAAAACAAAGTTCCGTTTCCGGCGTTAACATCAGTTATAGGAAGCCAAACATGAAGCGGAGTGTACTTTTTTTCATCAATTATGCTCCAATCGCAATGCATGGTGCAAGTACCTTTTTCACCGGGAAATTTCCAAAGCGCACTTGCCGTGAACAAATCGTATTGTGGCACAAAAGCCTGAACAAATGGCCACACCAATTCCTGCAGCCGTTCAGTCAACTGATTAGAATAAGCAGCATCTTCTATTTCACTTGAAGAGTAAAATGAACGTTTAGCCATTCCAGCCTCGGCCAAAAGCAAGGCCCTTGTAGCATTTATACAGGATTGTGGCAAAACCGCTTTTTCAATTTTTAATCCACAGTTTTTAAAGCTCTCTGTGAAAATTACACTTTCACCGCTAAAAGATGTTGTTGCCTCCAAGTGGAATTATTGTTATAGCAATTTATATAAAAATCATTGCTGCGATGATGCGACTGATCAAAATCAATCAAAATTCTTTTTTTCCAATACTAACTCCAGCCAATCAGCCGCATAAAATGCAGGCTCGCCTTCAAAAATGTCGATCCCCTCATGAACTTCAAATTCGGAACGTTTTGTAATGTCATCCTTAAAGTTGAACTTCTGAATGGTTACGATTTCAAAATTTTGCGACCGTAAATGCAATAGTAAGTCTTCCAGATCCAGGGTGTTGTAACAATAATTTTTATTAATCGAAGCCAACACCGCGTTGATTCGCTTGGTCTTTAAAGGATCATTACTCTTTTTTCCAAAAAAATCCTTAATGTAAATGCGGCCCCCCGGTTTCAAAATCCGAAACGCCTCGCGTATAGCCAATGTGCAGTTATAAGAATGCCCCAAACTTTCCAGAAACAGTACAACATCGTAAAACTCGGTTTTGAACGTTTCAGGAAGTTGATGATAATCACCACAAAAAACTTTTACATTTCCATGAGTATCATCCCGTAGTTGAAATTCATTTACCTGCACTTCCGAAAGGGTAATACCGTCTACTTTTACCCCATAATGTTTGGAGAAATAACGCGCCGGGCCACCCACACCACAACCCAAATCTGCAACCTGCATACCCTGTTTTAATGGGATGTGTGATGCTATGTGATTGAGTAATTCGCGGTCTCCTTTAGGGCGAAATGCCTGTATAATCTCCCCGTAAGTTTTAAGGTAAACCTTCGTAAGTTGGTTATAGTAATTTTTGATATCAGAAGCACTTGCCATCAGGTATTCACTTTCTTTTACTGATTAATGCATTTCGTTCAGTTATAATGAGATTTTCTATGCCTTCGAATAATTTTTCCCGGTCAACACCATTTATAAAATCGGAGAAAAACTGAATCTCAGGAATTAAATTTGATACGATCTCGCGTAGATGGTGGAACTCTAATTCCGATAAACGGTTTCTAAAAATACGAATGACTTCATTCGTTTCGTTTGGGTCAATTCCGGAAAGCGAATGATTTGTTACGAACTGATGGCATGCCGTCCATACCGCCTCTTCCGATGAAAGTTCCTGAATGCGGCGAGATTCACTCTGTATAGTATCTGCCAGAGTTGCCCAACTTTCAAGTTGCGAAATAAATCCAACCAAGGCGGCTCTATTACGCGACCATTTTGAAATAGTAGTTTGTAAAGCATGACGAAGTGTTGCGGCTATTTCTCTAATCTTTTCGGGTCCTTCTGAGCGAATTGACTCATACTTTGGCATCATCACATTCAAAATAAACAAAGAAGCATGGTTGGCGTCGGCAAACTTTACCATTTCCGGTAATTCCATCCAATTTCTTTTAAGCGGACAGAAATTGAAACTCAGTTGAAGTTTTCCTTTTCGCGCCAGCTCGGAAAAAAAACCAACATGCTTTAATACTGTTTGCAATTTGGCATTTACCCGAATCTGTTCATACACCGGAGCATAAAGTGAATCTATGGATACGCCAACGTTGAACTGCCCGGTTTCCAATAAATTCCGGATCCTATCGTTATAAACCGTGCCGTTAGTTTGCACATGAATTCTGCAGTAGCGGTTCACACGAAGTAGTTTTTCCCATAGGTCGACATAAGTTTTAATTAGAAATGGTTCTCCGCCAAGGCAATTGATTTTTTCAAGATACGGCAGAAACGGCGCCAGTTCATCAATGAACGCAGGGCCATAATGCTCGGTAAGTGGCGGCCGGCCTTCTCTTTTTTCGCGAATCAGGTGCGAAAAATCACCGTTACACATCACGCATTCCAGATTGCATTGATTACTCACTTCCAGCGTAAGAGAAGTGGGGCCTTCGTAATTACGGGCGCGATGCCTGAACAAACGGTCATAATTTCGCGTTTGCATAGCATTAAAATTACCCGATAACAACTGATGTTTACATAAGGCACAACTTCCGTTCATTTCATAGCGGTTAAGCCGGGATCGCATTAGCTTAGCAGGTTCACCGGCCCAAATTTTTTGTAGCGGTTGCTGGTTCACTTTTCCCCATGAAAAATCCTTGCTGATACAACAAGCAGTTACCGTTCCGTCAGTATTAAAATGCATATGACTATCTGCCGCATAACAGATTTTTGGTGCCGGCCCGAGCTTTCGGTGTCTGTTATACATCCGAATCTTCCGAAGAGGTATGTCCGATCCTCTGGCAGCTGAATAATCTAAGAAACGCTCCGCAAGAAATGAATACCAGGTAAACAGAATTTCCAATCCTCTAAACAAGCGAGGAAATCTTGCTAAATTATAGATCCATTTCACTTACCGAAGATAGAGTAATCGCATACATCGCCAATATTTGCCTACCTTTAGCAAAACCACCAATTCTCAATTTTGACATAGCTATTGACATGCGAACCCGAAATTTTTTTGTGTATTCCCTCTTCCTGGTAATTTTAGGGTTAGGCGCTGCCGAATGGATGTGCCGAAAATTAGGTTGGCAATGCTCATGCCAATTAAATTCAAACGAACTGACGCACTTTCCGTTTAAGTTACAGGACACGCTGAAAACAATTGCGCTGTTCACTGTTGATTCAAACGGAATACAATATCCTAACTGCAATACAACCGACAGTTTCCAAACTATTTTTCATGGTTACTCCAAATATTTCAGGAATATCAAAGTCAATGAACACGGTTTTAGAACAGCATCTTTTGATTCGTCGCAAGAAAATATTCTGCTGCTGGGCGATTCCTACACCTGGGGATTCTCAGCAAAACCTATATCAGCCAGTTTTGCCGATTTACTGTCCGAGTCCCTTTCGAAAAAATATAAAGTATATAATGCCGGTTTACCGGGGGTGGATGTAGCCACGTATCTGGCATTAACTAAAAAGTTGCTACCGGTTATTAAACCAAAAATTCTGATAGTGAATTTTTTTCTGGGAAATGATATCGTTAACTATAACAAACAGCTTCATCCTTATCAATCTTCCGATCTATTTGCCACCACATCAGGCGCTTTTATGGCCTATAACTATAATTCTTCTTCAAAAGATTCAGAAGAAGTATTTGACTCCGCACAAAATGCCTTTGAATATTACCGCCATTTGATGGTGTTGAATTCAAATGACAGCCTGGTATTATTCCTTGCCTCTCATTCCGCGCTCTTCACCGCCTTGCACCGAAAAATTTTTGGTTTAAACCGCCAAACGCAGTTCATTCATAAGTATCCGGCCGATCGCTTATTTACCTCACGAGCATTGAGGCAAATACAAACCCTTTGTCAACAACACCACTGCAAATTTATTTTATCGATTATTCCCGACTTGAATAACACAACTACCGGTAAAGAAGAAGACGACCTGATGACCTTGGGGGTACATTACCATTACCCTTCCAATTTAACAAAAACTGATTATACCCCTATGCCCGATAACCATTTCAACAATTGCGGACAGTATGCCGAATTTTTAAAAACAATTATTTCAGAAGAAAATTGAGGCTAATGCTTGGCCTTATAGTAATCCCGCATTTCCAACAAACTCCATAACCCAAAACCGGAAGAAAACATATCGAAATTATATTTTGAAAGTGCCTCTTGATCCACTGGTTTCGGATAGGTTCCCCAACCTCCGTAATACTGGTTTTTTAGTAAAAAATCAATAACCTTCTCTTCGTTCAACTCATGTTGGTAGTATTCTAAAAATGCAATAGCCCTTAAGGTCCATAACAAATCCACCCGCTGTTTAACACCGCCCGTGCTATCAACAATAAACTGTTTCAAACGACCTCTGAGCGAATCATTCAACTCATTAAAGTGCGCCTCGTTATCATAACAATGACGGATTTTAATTTCGCTAAAAATAAAAACAACCTCGGGCAACAACTGAGTGTCTTTCATCGCCTCATTGTACGCATAATCAATAACCTTTTGCCCGGCCGGAACTTTATCACAGAAGGTCATCCACCCAAACCTCACCCCGCTTCTATGGAAATTCTGAATGATAGTATCAATAATAGCCGGCGATTTCAATTCTGCATCACTCACCGGGGGCACTGAAACATTGTTCATATAATTACCATAGGCATGCATCAGCACGCTCTTCGATTCAAAAATTTTCCACTTTACAGAATTTATACCCAAACCATAATGGCGGTCTATCAACGACATGATCGCCAGAAACTCCGGCGACTCTCCTCCTTTAAGGTTGTTCAGAATAATGTAAGTGGCCGCTTGTATTCTGGCATTCAGCGTATCTTCAAACGGAGTAGTTTTTTTTACGGTAGAAGATGTAACGGCATGCTTTTGCGTTTTGCACGACGCTAAAACCAGAACCAATGCGAAAAACGCCAGAACCATTTTTTTCATACAACTTATTTTACCTCTTGCTTTATGCTTTCCTCAACCCGTAACCCCACAGCCTTAATACGATTCAGCGGATTCACACGCATATCCTGAGCAATGCTGAAAGTATAGGTTCCCACGGCCGGAAAATGGGCATCGTGCTGAATCATTACCGGCACATCGCAATTATCGCCAAAACAGTCGCCAAACCATTTTCCATCAGCTTCCGATAAAGGCAAATTCACCCGCTTTTGCATTTTTTTTCCATCAGGAAATTGCGTGGCTATCTGTACATACATGTTTCGCCATTCAAACTCAAATGAATGCCGAACATTAATAAATAGGTTATAGGCCTTAGAGGTATCCTTTACTTCAAACGAAAAAGATTTCACATCACTGTAATCCCACTGCTCGCCCTTCACCGGAATATTCGTTTCATATAACCGGTGCCGATCGCAGGATGTGAACAACATTACCGCCATGCCCAAAGGTAGTAACCAAATAAAACGCATATCAGGCCTTGTCATTTTTGTTATCGCCGTTGCGTTGCTGCGGCGGCCGTTGGGGATTATTCGGTCGGTTTTGCGGCTGGCCCTGCGGCTTACGCTTCTGTTGCTGGCCTTGCTGATGGTTCTGCTGCTGCGGCCGTTGCTGATTTCCTTTCTGCTGAGATGGTTGCTTGTTCTCAGGTTTGCGTTGCTGCTTGTTACCCTGCGAACCGCTTTTCCTTTGCTGATTGCGGTTCCGGCGCGATTTCTCATCCAGCGATGCCAAACTCACCTGACCCACCAAATCGTCATGCTTCGATTCATCTACCTTCACTTCTTCCACAATGCTGAAATTGCTCAAACTGGCCGGACGCTTGCCTTGTTTGTTCATCCACAACAACTCGTTCACTGTTTCAATACTGAGCTTAAATAAAGTTCCCGGACTTTCAGCATAACTATACCATAACTGCTTCTTCAATATTTCGGTCTTCCTCAAAATGGCCTTTCCTTCTTCCGTTTCAATCACATCACTATTGCGCGGGAATTTTTTCAAGGCATCGTTATACGTATCCAGTTCATAGTTCAGGCAGCATTTTAACCTGCCGCACTGGCCGCTCATTTTATCGGAATTCACCGATAAATTCTGATAACGAACGGCATTAGTAGTTACCGATTTAAAATCCTGAAGCCAGGTGCTGCAGCACAATTCGCGGCCGCAAGTACCTACTCCGCCAATACGCGCCGCTTCCTGACGTGCACCAATTTGACGCATTTCAATTTTCACCTTGAAATCACGCGCAAATACCTTAACCAATTCGCGAAAATCAACTCTTCCTTCGGCCGTATAATAAACCGTTAGCTTTTTCCCGTCGCCCTGAAATTCCATGTCGCCCACCTTCATATCCAATCGCATGGTTTTGGCTATAGCCCGGGCCCGCATCATCACTTCCCGCTCCCGGTTTCTTCCGTCTAAATAAATATTGATGTCCTGCTCGTCGGCAATTCGCAACACATTTCTAATGGTATCATCACGCTCGGTCACCCGCTTCTTCTTCATCTGGGCCTTTACCAACTCACCTTGCAAACTTACCTCACCGATGTCATAACCCTGAGCAGCTTCTACTACAACCAACTGCCCTTTACAAAGATCGATGTTCCCTGTGTTTCGGTAAAAACCCTTGCGAGAGCCATTTTTAAAAGCAATTTCTATGATGTTGAAGTTCTCGTTGAACGACAAAGGCATGTCGGCCAACCAATCAAAAACGTTGTTCCGATTACAGCCTCCTGTTGCGCAACCGCCACTGTTACAACCAGCAACCCCATCGGTCTTCTTTGTTTCACAACTCATTACTGTACTTCGTTAATTTTTTGTGCAGCGAATATAATCATTTGTGGATTGGCATCTATTTACACAAATTGCTCGCTACCAATGTTATAGAAAGCCATCCTCCGGCTGCTACTTCAGTTTCTCCAATTGAGCCTGGCGTTCTTCCCAAAGTTGCATGGCAACTTCCAGTGATTTTTTAAGGCTGTCATACTTTGTAAAGAAGGTAGCATCCGAGGCTAATTTCTGATAGGTATCCGGATCGCGCAATTGTGCATCGGCAGCACCAATCTCTTGCTCCAGCTTTTCGATCTCCAATTCGCTTTGCCCAATCAACTTTTTCAACTGTTCCATCTCTTTTTCCCGGTCCTTATCTTTCTCTGCAGCCGGTTTCTCCTGAGGTTTGCTTTGCCGGCTGGCGGCGCGCTGCTCCCGCTCCTTCTCCAACGCCCGCATGTCTTCCAAATTTTTCTTCTCCAAAAAAGTATCTATATCATCCAAATGCTCTCTGATACCTTCTTTCGTAAATTCAAAAATCTTGTTGGTTAAACCCCGTAAAAAATCGCGGTCGTGACTTACCACCACTACGGTTCCTTCATATTGGTTCAAGGCATTCTGCAATATTTCCTTTGATAACATATCCAGGTGGTTGGTCGGTTCGTCCATCACCAAAAAATTGCGCGGCTCCAAAATCATCCGGCAAAGCGCCAATCGCGATTTCTCACCGCCGGAAAGCACTTTCACTTTTTTGAACACATCATCGCCCTTGAACAAAAAACAGCCCAGCATATCGCGCAATTTGGTGCGAATATCGCCCACCGCCACACGGTCAACCACATCCAGTACGGTGTCATTTCCATCCATACTTTCTGCGGCATGCTGCGCATAATAGCCCACAGTTACATTGTGCCCTAATTCAATGGAACCACCATCATAAGGCAAATCGCTCACTAACATCCGCGAAAACGTGGTTTTACCCATACCGTTCTTTCCAATAAAAGCAATTTTATCGCCTCTGATGATCTCGCAACTTTGTTTATTAGTTACCACTTTATCGCCATATTTCTTCACCACATCCTTTGCCGTTACCACCACCTTTCCCGATGACTGAGTGGCCGGAAAACGCAAATTCATAGCCGTCACATTCTCTTCTTCCACCTCAATGATGTCCATCTTATCCAGCTTCTTGATCAGCGATTGCGCAAAAGCAGCTTTACTGGCCTTAGCGCGGAAACGTTCAATATTCCGTTCAATTTGAGCAATATCGCGTTGCTGATTTTTCTGGGCATTAATCACCTGTTCCCGCCGCTCCTGACGTAATACGGTGTACTTCGTATACGGTGCCGGATAATCTTCAATATCCCCAGCAACTACTTCAATAGTTCGGTTCGTAATATTGTCGAGGAATGAACGATCGTGGCTCACCATAATGATGGCGCCATTATAATCTTTCAAAAACTTTTCCAGCCAAAGCACCGAATCAATATCAAGGTGATTGGTAGGCTCATCCAGCAGCACTAAATCGGGCTTCTGTAAAAGTATCTTAGCCAGCTCAATGCGCATTTGCCATCCGCCGCTGAACTCCTTCACTTTCTTAGTAAAGTCGCTTTCTTCAAATCCCAGCCCCTTCAGTACGCGCTCAGTCTGCTCATCAATTTTGTACCCATCGTGAATCTCAATCTGATGTTCTACTTCCTGCAAACGGTTAATCAAATCCATGTAACTATCGCTCTCATAATCGGTACGAGTTTCCAGTTCATGAACAATCTTGTCCTTCTCAGCCATGTATTGCAATACCGAGTCAAAGGCCGTCTTGGTTTCGTCCAGTACATTTTTTTCAGAAGTGGTATGAATATCCTGAGGAAGGTATCCGATTATGGTTCCCTTAGGAAACATCACATCGCCGCCATCTATGGGCTGAATACCCTTCAATACCTTCAGCAAAGTTGATTTCCCGGCGCCATTCCGGCCGGTCAAACCAATCTTATCGTTCGGGTTAATTAGGAACGAAATTCCGCCAAACATCGTTCGTCCGCCAAAATGCAGTTCTACATTCGAAACAGCAATCATCTTATTCTTTACTTTTTTCTTTTTTTTCCAACAAAAAAGCTGCGGAGAAGTTGCCCCGCAGCTTTTCATTTATAGCCATGTACTTCCGCTAATTTGAGGAAGTGCCTGATTACTACATGCGATCCATGTACTCGCGGGTACGCGCATCAATCTTGATCCGGTCGCCGGCTTCTACAAACAACGGCACTAAAATGGTAGAACCGGTTTCTACAATACAATTCTTCTTAATGTTCGAAGCCGAATTGCCTTTCACATTCGGGTCAGCGCTGGTAACTTCCAATACCACGAAGTTGGGCAACTCACAAGCCAAAATCAAATTATTTTCCTCGTGAACCATCACATCGCAAACATCGCCTTCTTTCAGCAAGTCGTTGTTCTCAATCATTTTACCATCAATAGTAATCTGATCAAACGTTTCCTGATCCATAAAGTTAAAACCTTGTTCATCCTTATAAAGGAACTGATGCGGTTTGCGCACTACGCGGGCGGTAATAATTTCATGCCCTGAAGGAAAAGTATGTTCCAATACTCTACCGGTACGCAAACTCTTCATGCGGCAGCGCACGAATGCATTTCCTTTGCCGGGTTTAACGTGTTGGAATTCCACAAATTGAAAAATATCGTGGTTCCATTCAATGCACAATCCGTTGCGGATGTCAGCAGTAGTTGCCATAGTGAAATTTTGAGGACGCGAAAATAAGAAAAAAGCCAAAAGCGGCACATGCCGTGCCGGTTCGGGCTATTTTAATTTTTGGCGGCCCCCCGGCCGGCTGTATCGGTATTCTTTTCAATCACTTTGCCATCCGGCCGGGGTCACGTGCTTTCGGGGTCCGGCTTCGCCTCCCGTGCTCGCTCGTTCCTCGCTCGCACCCACGCCTTCGGCGTGGCCCTATCGCCCGTTGCCGCAAACCTGGCCTTCGCCTTCAATCAATATTTCCGCCACGCCCAAAATTGGCGCCGCTTCAAATAACTCAAATCGCCTTCTTCAGTATACGCTTCGCGTTCGAAAATAATTTCGCGGTACGCGCGGTGATGGTTTCTGTATTTCACCAGGTTAAACAAATAATGCAATACGTAAGCTATATAAAAGAACAACAGCAACAATTCCAGTTGCTGCCGTAAATGAATACGCTCGTGATTCACTAATATCAAATCCTCTTTAAAATGCTTCTCCCGAACCAAAATGAACGGAAATAGCGCCATTGCCGCATATCTCAAAAAAGGAGCGTGTATCAACCACATCAGCGCCAAAGATACAAACGTATCGCTTTTAGCCCTGCATCCTTGTGGTGCCCATATGGTTGTTTTTCCTACGGGTAACTAACCAGGTGATTAGCGCACCAATTAGCGCACCTAAACCCAACGAACCGGCACAGGCGCCCCAGTTCATGCGCGCTTCGCAAGGCATTCCGGCAGTATGGTCAGTATTGGTTGCCGCACCATATTCGCCATTCTCCATGCCTGAATCGCTACCTGTGTTGGAATAACCGCCATCGTTTCGGGTATGGTCCATACTATTTTCATTTGAGCCCTGCGTTGAACTATTGCCCGTTTGCCGGTCACCACTTAGCGTATAACTTTCCTCATGACTGCGCCTGGATGGGTCATCGCGGTATTCCGACCGCGAACTGTCGGGCGACTGCGATTTATCGCTGCTAATGTATTGCGCTCCCGAATTTTGGGCAGCCGATGCGAGTGTTGAGCCCGCAAACAAAAGAATCCAGATTGTTTTCATCAGATGTGTTTTTACATCTGGAATAACAAGAATGTGCCAACACTAACGCCTTATCACTTTGCAACGCAGTTCTTTCCCATTGTTCTTCAGCACCGCAAAATAAATTCCTGTAGGCAGCGCTTCGGTATCAATCACATGCACCGGGCTGTCACTTTCATAAACTTGCTTCTGCAAAACAATTGCGCCCATCAAGTCACGAATCTCAATGTGAGCAACAGTTCCGATGGTTTCATAAAATGCTACTCCCAATTGGTTCCCAAAAGGATTAGGATACACCGCACCAATTGAAAGAGGAACATCCGTAGTTTCCACACCATTCGGTCCGGTGGTTAAAGTATCTGAAATGGAAATCAAACTATCGCGCAGATTTCCCTTCACAAACATCGAAAAACTGCGCGGCGGAATGCGAATGTGAAGTTCATTATTCGAGTTTACAGTTAGCAAAGTATCGGGCCCCACACCAAAAATGTTGGTAAACGTATCGCCAACAGTAAGCGTATTCATATTAATCTTTTGATAAACGTCCAACGTATCGCCGGCAAAATTGATGGCTACAACCACCGGGCGTTGGGTTACTGCATTCTGCAATTGAAATGTAAGTGTAGTATTCGCAAATCCGTGAACATAAAAATTCGGATAGCCACTGCCGTTGCTCAGATAGTCAACAATGTTTGAATTGTAGATATACTTTCGGTGCGCGGCTATCATACCCTTGATGCGCCCTTTCATAAAGTTATTGCCAAAAAAATCTTTGTAAAAAACACAAGGCAATCCCACTTTGTTGTTCAGTAAAATGTATGCGTAGGCCAGCTCAGGATTATGTTCTACCGGCTGACCGGGATCACGGAAGTCGTGATTGTTGATGAAGGTCACCACATTGCTACCCGAACCTCCGGCACCATCAACTACCCCGGCGCTAAAAACGCCGCGTACATCATATCCAAATTGATCACAGGCGGCTTTCAAAGCGCCGCGTAACCCGAAATCAAACACACGCACATGAATAGAATCTTTGGCTCCGGCACTCATATTGCTCTCCACATTATCAACCCAACCCTTCAATACCGAAGGATTGTAATCGTACGACTCCCCTACCACAATCTTCGGATGGATATTGTTTTGATGAAGATAGTTCAGCGCCTCGCCCATGAACGATGCCGGAAAGTGTTTCACAGCATCTACGCGCATACCGGTAATGCCCACACTATCAAACATCCAACGGGTGTACTCTTTCAAAACCTGCTGCGATGATGCTACACTGTGATCAATGTCATAAAAGAAATACATGGCATCAATGTCGCCCGACAATTGCGTGGGATTTCCGTTCGGTTTGAAATTGCTTTTGTCCATCGCGCCTTTTCCGCTTGGCATATGGGTAAAGTCAGTATAAGTTTCATACCGAAGTTGATTCTGAACATCAACGCTTTTAGCAGCGTTCCATAAACCGTAAATGAAATGGTCAGAAAAATCGCCCAGCGTGGTTCCAATATTAGCCATTGATATCCACAGGGTGTCTCCTGTCCCATAAAACATCGACGTATCCAATTGTAATCGGAACTCGTCGGTCTTGCAACCAACTGCGTCGATATGACAGTATTTTCTTCTACCCAATACACAAAAATTGCTGGTATCGCCGCAGTCGCCCCCGCCATTAGGTTCTACCTCATACGTATCCTGTAAAGTATCATTGGCAAGTTTCACCTTTTTAGTCCACAACGCCAGCACATAAGGTTTATTGAAAAAGTTAGAATGCTGAGAAGCCGAACGGATTTTGATATAATAAGTGCCTGCTCCGTTTCCGGTATCGCTCAGCAACAAATAATTCCTGAACCGATCCGAAGGAAAAGGTTGATCACCGGCGTTCACTTTTGCGCTGTTATAATTTTCGATCCAACCTTCTACCGCTGTGTTGATTTCAGGCTTTCCTCCGGCGCGGTGGTTGTAAATAATATCAGCCACGGGAATCATGCCGCGGCTTTTCAAGTTATTGAGCACATCGTTCACGTCTTTTCTGGTGCCGAAACGCGTAGCCCCCAACCCATATTCCCCCAGGTCGTAGTAATCCTGAACATCATAGCCCACACTGGCCTGATCAGAACTGCTTCTCGAAAGTGGCGGCAGCCAAACCGCTGTAAATCCCGCCTTATTCAGTTCCGGAATCTTGTTGTTGAAATCCTGCCCCCAACGCTTGATTCCAAGAAGGTAAGGGAAATTCCAGTAAAAACCCTGAAACATAAAGTCCTGGGAAGAAGCTTCATTGAAAAGCATTCCCGCCATTAAAACAAAAGCAATAGTCTTTTTCATAGGCACATAAAAAAAGCAGGTTTCTTTCGAAACCTGCTGCAACTCATTAATTAATTTTTTGAACGCGTATGCTGTAAACTTCCAGCCCGTTCGTAATTTTCATCAGGTAAATTCCCGGAGAAAGTTCTTTCAGATGTTGGAAACTCATGGCGTTGAAACCGGCAACAGCATGCTGTTCTTCGCGTATAATCTCAGCGCCTCGAATATCATAAACTCCAAACGAAATCGTTGTTTCCTCCGGCGTAAAATAAGTAAGCGTTAAATTGTCCCGGAATGGATTATTGAACACTTTTTCAATATGGAAGCCGTCCACAATTCCACTCATGTTTATTGAAGCAATATTGGAATATTCGAACTTACCATCGGCATCCACTTGTTTCAAACGATAATACACAACCGGAACTCCAAGTACTGTTATATTCAGGTCCTTTTGCTGATACGTTTTTGTTGTAGCGCTATTACCGCTGCCTTTCACAGCACCAACTTTAGCGAACCGAACCCCATCGGTACTTCTTTCAATTTCAAAATGATCATTGTTGATTTCGGTAGCCGTGGCCCAACGCAGTTGCGCATCTTCTCCATTTTTCTCGGCAGTAAAATAGAGCAACTTCACGGGAAGCGCCGTATAAGGATCCACGCCCAAACCAACAGCAAAGTCAGAGAACGATGTCACCCCGCTTCTTTCGGCAGTTGCTGTTCCTCCCGATATGCTTTGTGTGGCATTAGTATGTGTACCCAGATTTTGATCAACACCAAAGCGCTTGCCGCAACCGCGCCAAGGGTCGCTGCTATTGCTGCGTTTTATTACCCCCATAGTGGTGGCCAAACTTGGCGCATTGGAATACCCTCTCTCGCTCAGGGATACGGTATAACTTCCGCCGGTGGGTTGCGCATCAGGAGTGATTGTCCAGTAGCCGCCATCAAGTGCATCGGTGATTCGCGATCCGTTAATCACGCAATAAGCTGAATCGACCGTTGTGCCCGACCAACTGCTGTTGAAATGTGCTGATAAATTCGAAGTTCCGGTCATTGAGCCATCAAACGTTACATTTGCCAATTCGAAGTTGCCGGAAGTTCCAACAGGAAAATCATAGGACGTGCCTGCGGTCACATTGCGTTTCAAATTGCCATTTACGTAAGATGTGGCACTTGCGCCGCTAACCGCTCCGCTTGAGGTTGTAACTACATAAACCTGATTAGAACCTGTATTCAATTTTCCACTAGTCAGAATTAAATTATTGGTAACACTATCATCTGTGCTGTTCAAGGTAACGCCGTTGCTGTTACTAATTTCTTGTTGATAGAATGTTTCATAGCCGTTGTTTGTACTACAAGAAATAGTTTGTGCACTAGTTCCATTGAACACTACTTTCACATTGTTAGGTTTGAACGCGCTGGTGCTTCCGCTGCGCGACCAGTTACCGCCAACCGAAAATGGCCCTATACCGGTATTCAGTGTAAGTGTTCCGTTTGTAACAGTTAAATTATTGGTTACAAATCGAGTATCCTGAATGCTCAAATCTGTTCCTGAATCGCGAACTTCTACATTATAAGGCACTCCGGCTCCAGTTGATCCCGAAGCCCAGGTTTTACCTCCCGAAACCACCTGAAAATCTACCGTATTTGCAAAACGCAGTGTCGATCCAACTGAGAAAATGCAGGCATTGTTGGTAGAATTGCTACCTACTGATCCGCCAAGATTAATTTGCAGTACGCCTTTGACCGTAGTAATGTAAGTACTTCCGCTCTTACCAAAGTCAACAAAACCATCAGCAATAGTTACTACTACGCTCGAATCGAAGGTCAAACTTCCGGTTCCCGAGTTGTTATGAACTCCAACGGTAGCATTGCCAGGCGTATTTGGTGCGGCACTTCCGCTGAACGCAAACGAACCTGATCCGCCAACACCTGCTGAATTCGTGATGGTTCGGCTTCCATCCACATAAATCCAAGCTGTAGGATCGGTAACACTTGCCGTACTATTATCAACCGCAATGATGTTGCCATTCAAATCTACAGTACCTGTATTAATCAAACTCAAAATAGATCCCGGTGAACTGCAGCCGCCTCCGGTTATTTTCAGATGGGTAACATTTCCGGAAGCATTGCTAGGTTTAAAGGTTCCGGTGTGGTTCAACCCTAAAAAGTTGAAGGTTTCGGTTCCGCCTCCGTTAACTTGTACGGATTGCGTACCGCTGCCATTGAAAATTACGGCACGGCAGTTCGGCGTAAATGTTCCGGAAGACCCGCGTACCCAGTTACCCTTTACGCGTAAATCGCCATTACTTGCTGTTGAAAGTGTCAAACCACCGTTTATTGTAATGTCATTTCGTACTTCACGATTAAATGTTGCGGCACCAAAATTCAAATTTGTTCCACTGGCAATAATCACTTTGAACGGAACACCGGCAACGTTTCCAAAAGTATTTTTATACCATTCTTCACCGGCAGTATAGCTGCCTCCGGTGTTATAAATTAATGAAGATCCACTTTGATAAAATGGCGCAGAACCCGTGGTCACAAATCCATTTGCTTTAATGGTCATGGAACTGATAATGGTATCGTTTCCGCCATTCATGTTCACTCCACAATTCAACTCTACTCTATTGAATTTGGTAACCGATGAACCACCCAACGCACTAGTTCCCGAACCACCACCTGCAAAAATCACGGTTTCCGTTCCGCTGCCTGCCACAAAACTACCATTGTTGGAAAACGTAGCGCCTTGAGTGAAAGTAAGTGTATATCCGCTCTGCACGGTAAGAGTAGCTCCGCTCGCAATGGTCAAATTGTTACATACCGCGTTGGCCCCTGAAATGCCGATTATCGGCGAATAAGTGGTAGCCGACGGAATAGAGATATTGGAGGAAGAAGTTGGTACAGCAGGCGGGCACCAGTTCGCTGCGTCATTCCAATCGCTGCTCACAGAGCCCACCCAGGAATTGGCCGCATTTACACCCAACAATACGCTATTACTGTTTCCTGCTGCGGAACAAGTTCCTGAAATCACACAACGGTATTGATAGCCGTTCAAGCTATAAGTGGCTGAGGTTAATGTAAGATTTGCCGTTGTAGCGCCGCTGTAAACACCGCCGTTACTAATGTTGGTGAACCCTCCTCCATTGTTTACCTGCCACTGATAACTAACTCCGGTGCCCGTGGCTGCCACACTAAATGTGATATTATCTCCGGCACAGATCGTATCGCCAACCGGTTGCAGGGTAATACTTACAGGCGTATTAATAGATAAGTTCAGCGGTGTTGAATTTACAGTGGTGCCGGTACCGCAAGGTTTCATCACACATTGGAAAGCCCCCGCATCACCTGAAGCTACTGCATTTATAGTTAGAATATTGGTTGTAGCACCACTGTAAGTCGAGCCATTCCCTGTGGCCCCGTTGCTGATATTCACGCCATTCTTCTGCCACTGATAGGTGAGATTTGGGCCTGTAGCTACTACACGGAAAACCGCATTATTTCCCAAACACACACCGGTATCGCCGGTTTGCGCGGTCACTGTTGCCGTTTCTGAAAATTCGAAAGCCCCGGGGTCTGGTGTAGTAACATTACGTGTGTTACGCCTGATATCAGTGCCTAAATAACCGAGTACATATGGCCGCCCCTTCCCTTCAACCTTACAAATTTGTCCGTTAGTGGTATCAGGAAGTAACAAATTACTTGCACTACACGTGGTTGTAATAAAAGGCAAATTTACCGTATCTGAAGATCCTTCATACCCGCTGTAAGTTCCTGAAGTAAAATTGGAAAGCGCTTGATAAGTGCTGGTATTAGTAGGATCCCAATACAATAATTTCGAGGCACTTGGTGTGGCAGAAACAAAATAGATGTTATTCTTAGCACTGTCTGCGGCAAATTGCGTAACCGTAGTTCCTGTGCGATAAATAATGCTGGTTTTTCCGCTACCGCTAGGTGTACTGGTATTAATGAAAATATTATTGTGAACCAGCGTATTTACTCCAGTGCTCATGTAAATAACTGACGAACTAAAATTACTACCTGTGCTGGTTGAATTAAAGCGTACTGTATTGTTGAATACCCTCGACTTAGTTCCTGCAGTTAAATAAAAACCAATGATGGTTTGATAAGGTGAAGCCGCTACAGTCCCTATCGGTGTGCTAAAATTATTCAAAACATTATTAGCATAGTTCATGGTACTTCCCCCGGTTTGATTGAATCCATAAATTATGGATCCGCTTCCATTTCCGGTAAAATTGCACATGCGATTTCTATAGAAATTTGTATTGCCTGTTCCACTGGCAAGATTCACCCCATAGATGCTGCCGTTAGTAGTAAAATCGGTCATCACATTATCGCTAATTGAATTTCCCGATGCAAACGACATATAGATACCGGTAATCAAACCGGTTCCTGTAGTCGACAAATTTGTAATAGTATTTGAATCAATCGTCTTCGCAGGGCTGCCTCCATTGGCATCCGTAATTCCCGAAATTGAAGCCGATCCGGGACTGCCCGTAAGTTGGAGATTGTTGAATGTATTGCCTACAACTCGATAGCCGGTACCACTATAGCTGGCACTATTCGTATATCCATAAATGCCGCCGGTGTTGTTGTTGGCAGTAAACCCGTTTGCCGTATTGTAGGATACACTATATGAAGTTGGTGTAGCGCCCGCTCCCTGCCCATAAATCATTCGGCAAACACTTGAACCTCCAGAAACACTGTTCCCGTTAATCTGATTGCTTTCGGCCTTCATGGTTGAAGCCGTTCCCATAATAAATGCAATGCCGTCAAACCCACTCGCTCCGGCTGAATTACTGTTCACCTGATTCATGGAAGTGGACTGCGAGGTGGTAGCATTATTATTCGATATTCCGGTGAATGAATTATTTGAGGTGGTTGTATTACTATTACAAAAATTACTATCTACAACCGATGAAACACCACCTGAAGTGTTGATTCCATTGAACCCACCTAAAAGTGTATTGTTACTTACGCTGTTTCCGTAAATATTTACCGATGTAGCAGTTGATGTGGCAGTATAGATGCCATAGAAATTCCCCGTAGCGCCAGTAGCTTGGCTGCAGTTCTTAACCTGGTTGAATTTAATGTTCAAGGCACCTGATGGGGAAACATAAAATCCATACATCGAACTGGCATTATTGGCCCCCATACTCAACTTCACTGAATTATTGAGCAGGGTAACTGCAGCCGATGAGGCTGTATTTAGATACACCCCATACAATATTCCTCCGAAATGACCTGAGCCTCCACCGGCCGCATTATCGATCGTATTACTGTCGATAGTACTATTCGAATTATAAATCTGATAAATGCCCTGGCAGTTTGTTACACCGGTAGAACTGCCCCAATTGTTCAGTGTATTCTTTCGAATAGTGTTGTTGTTATTGTAATAAGTGGTACTGCTATAACCCCGTGAATAGATCGGATTGTAAGCACCGGTGATGGTATTATTGTAAATAAAATTGTTGGAATGAGTACCCGTTACATTCGTAACGGTAATGCCAGTGCCCAATGCACTGAATAAAGTATTGCCCATCCAAATCCCTTTCGAGCCGGCATCAAACTCGGTACTTCCAATGGCATTGTTGGCATTTTTCATAGTTATCGTACAATTCTTAATGGTGTCGTTCTGACAACCATCAGTTGCACTATTCTTGAAGAAGGCATAGCCATACTCTGCATAATTACTACTGTTCGGATCATTCAGATCTAATCCGTCAATCGTGGTATAATCGGTGCCCGATAGGGCGAAAATTCCGTCTAGAAATGTTCCGGCAGTAGTGGTAGCGGGTGTTGCCGCCGAACCGGTAGCTGCACTCAAAACCGGATTAGCTCCACTTCCCGATTTCTGAAAATATAATCGTTGCGAAGCATTCGGTTGCGCTGATGGACAAACCAACGAAAAGTTCACTATCGTTCCTCTCGAAAGAACATTCGTTTCAGTATAACCGGCAGGTATGTTGATCCAAGTATTACCGCTTATACCTCTTGAATTCAAATCAGCTACGGCCAATTGAATGCTGGAATAATCCACACCGATAGTATAATTTCCTGACATTGGTCCCGTAATGGTGCGGTTGCCCGAAGGCGCCTGAATGGTGGGAACCACTGACGAACCTCCTAATGTCAAAGAATTACACTCTGCATCAACAACATTTCCTCCCGTGGCCGTACAAGGAATATCATAAGTAAGAAACAAATAAAAGGTAGTGCCGGCACAAGGCAAACTCTGGCTAAATCCGCTAAATGTAAACGAGCCACTTGGCGAAGCAACTGTAGTTCCTAAAGTTGGCATCGTTCCGGTATTCAAAGCAGAAAGCGTTCCCCCATAATAAAGTTTGGCATTCGTAATATCAGTAGATGGAGCGGTGCTGCCGTTAGTGTTACACGTAACAGAAGTAAGAGTACTTCCGGTTGCACCGGTGGTAATAGCGATCGTAAGGATCGGTTGCGAAATACCCCCACGACCCACATTAGCGGTGGTGGTTTGAGTTACGGCTATTCCTGGTGTTGCCGGAGTAACGGCGGTAAAAGTGCCTTCATCCGCTCCTATATCCGGAGTGGTGCCGCTACGAGTATTGCCATCAAAGTCAGTTGTGATGCTTGGCGTAGAAATAACCTGAGCTTTGCCTTCTGCCAAAGTAGCAACAGATGGATCAATATGAAGATAATTGCTATTCGATCCGGTGGTGCTTAGAAAGGCGGTTGATTCCGTGCCAGAAGCCGTTTCTTTTGGATTTACAAAGGTTTGGTAATCGCAGAAGGTTTGATAATTAGTAACTGTGCCGTTCAGATTCTTTGTTAGAATAGTATTATTGGCAGAAGGCGTGCCTGCATAATAAATATTGTTGTTGGAAACAGTTCCCGAAGTGGCTCCTATCGAATCGGCCTCGGTATTCCCAAAAGTTGAAATTGCACAAACGCGACCGGTACCTGAAAAAGAAGAACTATTGTTTACAATATTATTACGAAGCGAAACACGCGTAGGCGAAGGCGTAGAGCCAAAGCTGAAATATAAGCCTGATGTAATTTGATTTACCGCAGCAGTAGCGTTTAAGTAAATAGTATTATAATAAATATTTGTAAAGGAAGTGCTGGCCGTTGAAGTGTTCAACATCCCGATTCCAATAGAGGAAGGAAGCACCGGTGCCGCCCACGCAGCATTTGGTGCCGATAAGTCACCAATGATATTATTATAAATGTTGGCAGTTTGGCCGGTTGTACTCGGGTTGGTGTATATCCCATAAGCCGTAGCGCTCCCTGTATTACTGGTGGATATGCCATACACTTTGTTGGCATAAATGTTCCCATTCCCTGAGTTCGTAATTCCCGCAACAAAAGTGTTGGCTCCAAAAATATTGTAAATTGTATTTCCATAAATGTTCGGAGCCGTACTGGTAGCGGTATTGCTAATGCCAACCGGTTGAGCCCCCGAACCGAGTCCGGCCGTACTTAAATCATAAATAACATTGTTGTAAATGCTGTTCGAAGAAGTAGCGGAATAGATTCCAAACACAGTAGCAGTTGAAGCAGTGGTACCAGTTTGTTTCAATGTATCTATCGTATTCGAATAAATGCTCGCTCCTGTTGCCTGATTATATATGCCATATACAATCTGAGCCCCTATACCACTACAACTTAAACCTTTAATGGTATTCGAAAAAACCGCCGTTCCCGACAGCATGCTCGACCCTACTAAAATACCATCCAAATTAGCCGTACCTGAACTGGTTACCCCGGAAATTATATTATTAGAAACTACCGAACTACCGCTTCCATAGTTTGGAGACATAATCACCGCGGTGGAAGTAGGAGTTCCAATATTTATATTGCTAAATGTGTCAGATGAGTAAGTCTTTAGTCCCGGAGAACCTGAAGTTCCATCGTTGTCCAATATACCGTAGAACTGAACATTCCCGGTAAAAGTCATATTTGAAAAATTGTTGAACTTAAAGTTCAAACTACTTGTAGCAGGTGAGGAACCACCTCCGTTATTGTAACAATATACATTACCCCCTGAACCCGAATTATTAAAGGCGGTGATAATCCGATTGGAATTAACCACCTTCGAACCGGATGCAGGCAGCGTGATGTTATCAGAAATGAAGGTAACCCCTCCGGTAGTGTTGATGCTAAGATTTGTAAAGGTATTTGAACTTAATGTTTGAGATAAAGTAGCCGCAGAGTTAATCACAAAATTATAAGCACCGGTTGCCCCCACACTATGCGTAAACCCCTGAAAGTTATTTCCTGAAATTGACAAAGCGCAAGTAGCAGCGCCTGCTGTGTTCTCAATTCCTTTAATACCACCACTGGTTCCTGCAGTAAAAGTTACCGCTCCGGTTGTTCCATTTCCAATTTGATTGTTATTGATATTGATTGCGGTTATGCATGCCCCGGTATTTTGAATTCCATAATACCCACCAGAGGTTTGTGCCGATGTGAATCCCGTAATCTGATTTAAATTCATATTAATGGTACCCACAACAGAACCATTGTATATTCCGTACATGGGCGAAGTAGCAGCCCCTGATTGGGTGATCTTCAAAATATTACTATTGATATTGATAGTTGCGGTGCTTAAAGAAGTAATATCCTGGCAACCTATAGCCACCGGATAATTCGTAACAAACGGAGTAGTTAAGGTAATAGTGTTGTTGTTAATGTTAGAAGTAAACGTACCTGTAGGTTGCGTAGAAGTATAACGTTTCAAAATACCTCTAACCTGAATGTCAGTACCACTAGTAATAGTGAAACTGGTCATTGTGTTGTTGGAAATATTTTCTCCGGTTTGGTGGTTCGAATAAATACAAATGGTTGAAACGCTTAAGCCACCCACAAATGCGCCGGCGGCTGTTTGTCCTCCCCAATTTGTAAACGTATTTCCTGTCGCGCTGCTGCTGCCACCAACGTCGTTACCGGCATCCATAGCTGCGGCCGTGGTAGAACCTAACAGCGCTATTCCGGCATTTACATTACTGATTGTATTGGAATAAAACTTATTGTTACTGTTTGACCCCGCCGATGAAGTGGCAACAGCGCTGGTGGTCACTGTTGTTGCTGTAGAATTTGTGCTGGAAAAAATCCCGAAGGTATTAGAATAGGTTCTGTTCAAGGAGATTGTACAATTCTGAATGGTATTGTTCTGCGCGCCATTCGTGGTGGTGGCGTAAAACAGGCCCACCCCAAATTCCGTCATGTTGTTGGAACCGGAAGTTGTAGTGGTGTTAGATGAATTTTCCTGCAACGTCAATCCGTCGATCGTGATATAATCGCCACCAACTATTTTAATTATTGCATCTGATAAACTTCCTGACGTCAGCGTGGAGGCCGCCGTGATCGTATAAGCTGCGCCTGAAGCTTTTACAAATTTGATGGCAGTTGTGGCTGTTCCTGTGGCCGTTATCGTTATCCCTCCGGCAGGAGCTGTTTCAGATCCCCCGGCAGCAATATCAAATTGCACTGTGCCCGTTCCTGAAACCCCGTTCGTGTTTATGTAACTCACCGCTGCCTGAACCGTAGCAAAGCAACCGGGTATGGCATAATTCCCAACTGGCAGCGCTCCACTTGTAGGGCCGCAATAGGTAAAGGTAGCCTTATAGTTTGCGCCTCCATTACTAGCGTATTGAGTACTCGGAAATCCCGGAGCATCAGCATAAACTTCGATGGTATAATTTCCGGGCGTTAAGCCGGTAAGGATATTCGTGGTTCCTCCCGTACCCTCCCAGGTTTGATCGCCACCGCAAGTCCCCCCATCGTTCGATAAAAAACTCTCTGAAATAGAATTGAAACTCCCCGAAGCTCCTGCACTGGTGAGCCAAACACGATAATAAATGTTACTGCCAGTAACATTCCCTCCGCTACACTTATTCGTCTTGTTCTGACCGCCCTTGATAACAATCGAATTTCCTGAACTGAAGTTTCCCAAATTGGCTCCTTGAAAATCAGGATTGCCGGAAACCGCAGAAAGATCATAGTAAGCATTAGTGCCCCCATTCAAACTTAATATAGCATAACTGGCCCATAAACTGGTAGTCTGCGAAAATGCATGAGAAGCAAAAAAGAATACAGAAAGGAAAACAATGATTCGACTGATTTTTGCTGAAAAGCGACCGGATAATTTTTTTCTCATAAATGGATTTCAAACCCCTTCTTCCTACAAATTCCATGCAAAACCTTTCATAAAACCCCAACATTCATCACATTACGATAATATTTCATTAAAAGATCTGTTTTGGGGCATAGAAGGGTGTTTTTATGACACTAAGACCGCAAATTCCGCGATTTTTCCGTATCTAAAAATGAACAGCATTCCACTTTTTTAGGCGGTTACCAAATTTAAATAGCAGACAAAAAAAAACGCCGTTTCAAATGAAACGGCGTTTTAATAAAGAATGTATGATTAGAATTTCAAAATCTTGAATTCCGTTCTACGGTTTTCCTGATGCTGCTCCTCTGTACAAGGAACCATCTGTGTGCCCTCACAAGCGCACTTGTTTACCAACCGCGATTCACCATAACCAGCCGCAATCATACGGCTCAATTGCACACCACGTGAAGCAATGTAGGACACTGCCGATTCTGCGCGTTTTGCCGAAAGCGTGGCGTTATACTTAATCGTGGCGCGGCAGTCAGTATGCGAGCTCAACTCAATTTCCATCGTTGGGTTATCCAACAACACTTTTACTAACTTATCAAGTTCTTTTGCCGCATCCGGACGGATAAACCACTTGTCCAAATCGTAGTAAATATTCTCGATCTTGATTGCTACACCTTTCTTCACCCGCTCCAATTCCAGAGTTACATAAATCGTAGCCGGCGCCTGTTTACCTACTGTAGAAGTTGTGGTAGAAACAGTCAAATACTTCATATCCGGATCCGGAAGATCTTTAGAACCTTCGATACGGTAGGTGGTGTTCGGCTCCAGACTGAAGAATGTTTTGCCATCAGGATTGGTACTTTGTGTAGCATCCTGACCTGTAGCCGTACTAATAAGTTTTACCTTTGCCAAATCAATAGGCTCACGTGTCTTCTTATCTAATACCAGTACTTCCAAATTAATTCCGCCTTCCTTAACCAATGGAATTTTTACGTTCACCGGTTTGTCTTCAGTTTCAACAGTTACTTCGTTTTGAAGATACCCATCCTTAGTAGCTACAAATTTGTAAACCCGTTTAGGCGAACCAGCAAAGCAGAAGTTACCGTCTTTATTCGTTTTCTTAGTTCCTTTCTCTTCTTTCACTTCATACATCACCACCTTAGCACCTTCAATTGGTTCATTGGTTTTCGCATCATAAACGATACCGCATAATTCTACGCCTTTGCGAACAAATTTGTAGATATCGTCATCACCCTGGCCTCCGGCGCGGTTCGAAACAAAGTAACCATTCTTGTTATCCTTATCAATGATGTATCCGAAGTCATCGCTGTTCGTATTGATCGGGAAGCCCAAATTTTCAGGCGTCATAAAGCCATCTTTACCTGCTGCCGCAGAAAACACATCCAATCCGCCAAGCCCCAAATGCCCATTAGATGCAAAGTAAAGGGTACCATCATTGGCCATAAATGGGAATTCGTCATCTCCGGTAGTGTTGATTGTAGGACCCAGATTAATCGGCGCACCCCAGTTTCCTGACTGATCCCGAACCGATTTATAAAGGTCCACTCCCCCAAAGCCACCTGGCTTGTCACTGGCGAAGTATAAAGTCTGCGCATCTGGGCTCAGCGCCGGATGGCTTACTGAATATTCTCTGTCATTGAACGGTACAGCTTCTAAAAGCTCATCTCCCCAACGGTTCTCATTCGGAAGGTAAACCAAACGATAAATCTTTAATTTCACCACTTTGTCGCTACTGGTGAAAGCGCGCATTTTAGAGTAATTGCTTCTATCGAAATACAACTCCTGCAACTTTTCATTGTAACTGGTTACCCCTTCGTGGTATTTCCCATTTGCCTTTCCAGGAAGTAATTCGGCTGTGGTAACGTTGCCATTGGCATCCGCCTTACCCTGATAGATCTGAAGAAAAGAGGCTTGCGTCCAGTTATCTTCCAAACGCACCTTTCCCAAAGGAGCGCGGTTCGAACAGAAGAAGATATCGCCGTTCTTATAGAATGAAGGACCGAAGTCAGACTTTGGTGAATTGATGGGTAGATTTTCAATGGTGTATAACCCCCGGTCACGGCTCAATTCAGCTACTTTATCTACACCTGCAATTCGCTCTTTAGCGCTAGCATCACCCGGAACTGCAGCTAAATAGCTTTTGTAAGCTAGTTTAGCTTCACTGTATTTTTGATTGGCGCGCAATGCTTCTGCATAATACATTTTGTTCAAGGGATCAGTGGTTTGATCGGCAGCAAGCTTCTCATACCAAGGTTCCGCATTCACCCAATCGTTCATATGGCGATAGCTATCTGCAATTTTTTGCTTTAGATAAGCGTTGCTGCTGTCTTTCTTGATAGCGCGATTGTAATACTTCAGCGCCATTTCAAAATCGAACTGCCGGAAGTAAGTGTCGCCAACGCGAGTTACCGCCTTTTGGGCTTGTGAACTGCTTGCCATCAATAAGGCAAAGCAGAAAATGTAAAATTTGTATCGCATGATCGTCTTTTAAGGACAGGTTTTCAATAAATTTTCTAGAAATACTTAATGTAACGAGGCGTAACGAAACGCTTTTTATCATACCAGAAATCATAACCCACCATAATTTCGTGAGTTCCCGTTTCATAGCGCCGTAATGCCGTGAAAGAATACACATAAGCGTATCCAACACGCAACTGAGGAGTTACTTTACATTCAAACATTCCCATTACGCTTTCTGCATTAAATTTCTTTTCAGTAGTCAATCCTCTGTTGTAAGCATCACCACCTGTTTTTACTCCGGCACCTAGCCAAAAGCGATCGAGAAACAAAAAGTTAGCGTTGAAATCAAAATCCGGAACATTGTAACGCAAACCTTGCTGGAATTTCATCAACATGGTCGGCTTGAACTTCACAATAGCCGTTTCTTTTCCAAATACATATCCAGCCGTAAACAGGAAATGATTGTATTGGTGAGCAACTGCTTCACTGGTACTTACTTTCCATTGCTTGTTTAACGAAAAGGGAACTAGATGCGGCACAGAGAATCCCACAAAATAACGTTTACCATACGCGTAAACTCCGGCTCCAACATTCGGAAGAAATAAATTCTGGTTTACTGAAAATGTAGGATCATAATTCGTACCGCCTCCTGGTTGGGCAGGATCTGTAATGGCCTCTGTATTACGCTGCTGGTAATAGTTAAATCCGGCCTGAATGCCGAAGCTAAGCTTATGCTCATCTCCTTTCAAACGAATTCGATAAGCAAATGCGGCAGTAGCGCTGAACATATTCGTTAAACCCAAACGGTCGTTCGAAACCGTCAACCCTAAGGCATACTGATCGCGACGTAATGGCGAATGAACGCTGGCGTTAAATGTCCGGGGAGCGCCATCAATCCCAGCCCATTGATGACGGTAGATCGCAGCAAGGCTTACTACCTCATGACTACCGGCGTAGGCGGGGTTCAGATATAACCCGTTAAACATATACATACTGTAAGCAGCATCCTGCTGAGCCTTCAGGCCCAGAACACTTGCTGCCAGCAAAGCCGAAAAGAAAATCTTTTTCATACGTGCTTTTTTTCTTCTTATCAATTTGTTTAAACAATCGGCCTGCCTTTGCAGGCCGATTGTTATTTAATGCTATCTGTGGATGACTACGAACCTTGCTTCGCTTCCGCCCGTGCCATCGTTGTAAGTGTAAACGAAGTAGTACGTTCCATCAGGAAGGGCAGTACCCTGATTGTTCGTTCCACCCCAATCATTCTTATAGGCTTCCTTACTTGTCCAAACTTCATCGCCCCAACGGTTAAACACACGAAGCGTAGCTTTCGGATGCATCTCCGTACAAGGTGTTTCGAAGTAATCATGAATACCGTCTCCATTTGGCGAGAAGGCATTCGGGAAGGTACAAGTCTTCGTGGTATCAACTACCTGCACACAAACTTCTGCAGTATCGCAACGTGTTTCATTACCCAACGTTACACATACGATGTACTCGAAATGATCATCGCCAATAAATCCTTCTGCCGGAACATAGTGGATCGTGAGATCGTTGTTCACAGAAGTATTGCCATGGGCTGCCTGAGCAGGACCTACAGTTACGGTAGTGTCATCGCCCATAGGTAATGTGTCATTCGCAAGCACATTCAAATCAACAGCCACATTCACATAGGTGGTCGTGTCGTTACACATTGAATCGTTCACGGCATGTACCGGTTGGATACATACGAACACGTAAACTGTTGCTGTATCATGCTGAACCGGGTGGCCATTATCGCTGATCGCATATCGGAAGGAATCCACTCCACAGAAGGTATCTTCTGGAGTATATGTGATCGTTCCGTTAGCGTTCACCACAGCCGTTCCGTGTTGAGGTTGGCTTGGCAATACCGGATCTACTGTAATACCTGTTCCGGTTTGAGGATTACCCGGATTAGGAGTAAATCCATCATTTCCAAGAACATTGATCACTACAGGAGTTCCGCCGGCAGTAGCAACATTGTCGTTATTCGCCCATATCGAATCAATTGGCGCCTTAGGCAATACTACCACTTTACCGTAAATCGTATCACATGCAGGAACCGGAGTTCCGTTGTCACATATTACAATGCAGAAGGTATCAACTCCAACGAAAGGAGTTTGTCCGTTTGTAGTATCACATGATGGAGAGTAAGTAAAGCATGTTCCGTTTATATTACTAATCGTTCCGTGATTTGGTGTACAAACACTGCTAATAAATACGGAATCACCTTCAGCATCATAAACAGAATCCAGACAAACAAGAACCGGAGTACAAACCACAGTAGTATCTACTGGCGGTGGAGCAACCGGAGGCGTATTCTTACAATCAATTACCGAAATGTAAACACGAGCCGTATTACACAAGTTCGGAACACCATTGTCGCAAGCCATGTAAGCCATAGTATCACCGCCACTGTAATTTGCATCAGGATGATACAGGATGCAGTTACCTTGTTTTACCGCTGTTCCGTGTGTTGGAGGAACAATGGCAGTAAGAGAAATCGCGTCACCATCTACATCGTAATCATTCGCAGTAACACAGATCAAAGAATCTGAATTGCGACATACCGATACGTAATCACTAACAATTTCCGGATGGTGCACATTACAAGGATATCCGGTCATATTGATGGTTAGAATGCCATCCGAACATGGAGCATCTATACAAATTCCACAAATTCTATATCCAATCGTCACAGTACTATTCGGATGCAGTCCATCAGGAGTGTATATGATACTTCCTCCGCTTACTACTGCTGATCCATTTGCCGGTGGTTGGATGATACTGATTGTAGCTCCAAATGTATTGATGTCGTTCTTGATCACATTCACCGTATCGTTACAAACATAACCGTGATTGCTGGTATCGTTCACTGCAATCGGATTACGGCAAACCGTATCAATCAAGATCACACCAATAGCAGTGTCGCAACTAGTGCTTCCACAGGTTTCACACAAACTATAAGTGAACGTATCCATGCCAACATAACCGGCGTTTGGACAGTATTTCACATGGTTTGCAGAATCCAATTGAACCGTTCCATGATTAGTTGAATCAAGAATAGTTACAACAGCAGGCGTGCAGTTGGCATAGATGTCATTATCCAGAATATCGATCGTTACACAACTGTCTCTGTTAGTGAAAGCGTAATCATCAACGGCGATGGTTTTAACACTATCGCAGAAGATCGTAATATTCACGTTACCTGTATCCAAACCGCAGGTATCGGAAACCGTGTATTCAATATAGTCCTTACCGCAGTAGTTGCTGGCAGGGATATACATGATAGTAGTATCATTAATCACTGTTGCTACACCATGTGCAGGATTTGTTTGGATTTTAACGTGATGCGGATAACGGTTGTCGAGATTATCGTTGATCGTAACATGGGCATACAAAGTATCACCCTGATTCATATCCAGATTATCATCATTCGCAACAACCTGACAACAAATCACATTAACAAAAGCCCAGGCCGTATCAGTTGCACCTAAGGTATCCATGATAGCATATCGGAAAGAATCCGTAGCATCACAAACTGTTCCATCAGGTGTGTAAAGCACCGAACCATCGGCATTCAGCGTTACAGTACCATGTTTGGCTGAATCAACAATTGCTGTTACATAGAATGAATCCAATTCCGGATCAAAGTCATTGCTAAGTACGTGCACCACTACCGGAACATTTTTACCGGTTAATGTGGTATCGTTAATGGCTTGAACTGAGTTCGGAACGGTAATAATCACAGTTGCTTCATCACACAACACCGGATTACCATTGTCGCAAATGATATACTTAAATGTATCCGGACGATGGGCATTTGGACCTAGTCCAGGACCGAAGTCAGGTACATAGGTAATCGTACCATCAGGATTAACAACTGTTGTTCCATAGTGAGGTGCAGCGCTTACGCTAGTTACATGAATGCTGTCTCCATCTGGATCCCAGTCATTCGACATCACTGGAATATTAACAGAAACTCCGTATTGCGTATGAGCAAAATCGTCGGTAGCCACCGGAGGATTATTAATTAAGCCTGTGGTATCCGGAGTAATCACAATAAATATTGTAGCAGTGTCACACAAGGAAGGCGTTCCATTATCGCATACCATATATTGTAAAGTATCAACTCCTACATATCCGGTGTTTGGTACATAGCTGGTAACCCCTGTTACAGGATTCATACTAAATGTACCATGCGAGGTGGTTGTTGCCGAAATTGGTGTGAAGGCAAGTGTATCGCCATCTACATCAAAATCGTTCGCAGCAGCATTCACAACCACAGGTTTGTCAATTGTAGTTGTAGCATAGTCGTTGTTCGCAACCGGAGGATGATTTACACCGCCTGTAGTGTCCACAACATTAATGTAAACTACCGCAGTATCGCAAAGCGGACTGTACAATATCGGACTGTTATCGCAAACGATGTAAACAAACGAGTCAGTACCCACATATCCCGGAGTTGGAGTATAAACTCCTGTTCCGTTTCCGGTAGGTGTCCAAATTCCATGCGAAGGTGAACCAGGGTAACTAAATGTTAACGGATCGCCATTAGGATCGAATGCAGCCGGATATATAGAAATACCAGTAGGCTGATCTTTAGGCGTTTGAACGTATACATCGTGAGCCACAGGTGGTTCATTGCGAGGATCTACAATAATAGTAATGTGTGTAGTGTCACAAAGTGGATGCGGATCTGTTGTTGTAACATCACAAACAATGATGCAGATCGAATCGGTACCATAATAATTCGAATCAGGTGTGTAAGTTACACATACCAGATTTGGATCATCAGTGATAGTATACGCCATAGATCCATGCAGCGGCGAACCACAAACACTTAACGTGTGAGTATCATTCGTATCCACATCAATATATGGTATACAAACGGTAACCGGAGTGTCCTCAGGTGTATGGATTAATGTATCCGGAATAATTGGCGTATCGTTCACGCAGATAACAGTAACTACAACTAGTCCGAGGTCAAAGTTCTCATCGCCAGGACAAGAAGCATTTCCATTTCCTCCAGTGATCTTATAACCAAAGGTATCTACACCACAGAAATTAGATTTCGGTGTATATACGAGACGATTACTATCTAGCGTAAGTGTTCCGAATGCCGGCTGCGCAGAAATACTCACTACTAACGAATCGCCATCGATATCGTAATCGTTAGAAAGTACATTGACTACAACTGAATGATCTTCCAGCGTGCTGATAGTATCATCAATAGCAGTAGGAACATCGTTGCGATTCAGAACATTGATATACAATTTAGCGATATCGCAATTCGGAGCTGATTTAGTGCACTGATCACAAATTTGGTATACAATCGAATCGGCACCGAAGAAATTCGTAACCGGAGTATACATGATCATGTTCGTTGCACTGTTCACGAATCCGAATCCATGTTGAGCATTCGTAATGATGCTTACGGAACCAAGACCAGTGTTGCCTGGGTAATCATTAGCCAGTACATCTGCCGTCAGTACTGATTCTTCACAAACTGTGAAGTGATCAGCAGCAGGCTTAGGCCCGAAACAGTTAGTATCTGTAACAACAATAACGGTTGCGGTGTCGCAGCACCCTTCAACGTTGTCGCACAGTGAGTAAACAACTGTGTCTAATCCGTTGAATCCAGGAGCAGCCACGTAACTTAACCATCCATTAGGAAGGACAGTTACGGTATTAGCGCTGGCGGTATGGCCAACTACTGTTACAGCAGAACCACTTCCTACAGCATGTACATAAGTGTCGTTTGAAAGTTCATTAATATTCACGATCAAACCTTGATGGCCGGTAGCATAATCAGCTACGGCATCCGGGCAATCAGTAACAGGCGTAATATTAATGGTAACGATTCCTGTGTCACATAACGAAGGCGTACCATTATCACAAGCCACATAACAGAATTGGTCAGTTCCGTTATAGTTAGAAGCAGGTGTATACGTCATACAGCTTCCTGTAAATGTTACGGTGCCGTGAGCAGGTGTACAAACTGAAGATATTGCAACCACATTACCATCCGGATCTGTCATTGCAGGACAAACAGTAATCGCTGAATCTTCAGGCGTTGTAACTGTTGTATCAGGTGCAAACGGAGGATGATTTACTGGTGTAACGTTTATGTAAACCATGGCCTGAGCGCACAATGGCGTAGGTTGTGTGGAATCACATACACGGTAGCAGAACGAATCCATACCTATAAATCCTGGTTGTGGATTATAGGTGATACATCCAGTTGCCGGGTTGATAGATGGAACAGAGGCTGCATGTATTGGCAGACTGCAAAGACCAACTGAACCCTTATTGATGTTGTTATCTGGATCCGTATCATTATTAGTAACACAAATTACAGCCGGAGTATTTACAGGAATAGTAGCAGTGTCATTAACCGCAACCGGCGGATGCGGGTTAGATGTTACAGTGATGAATACTTTTGCAGTATCACACAACGCAGGTACCGCGTTATCACATACAACGTAGCACAGAACATCATTTCCAACAAAATTCTGAGCCGGTTGGTAACATACCTGGTTAGCACCGTTGATGGAAGCAGTTCCATGAGCAGGCTGACAACTCACTGCAGTTACAGAAAGTATATCTCCATCCTGATCGCTATCATTAGCCTTCACATCTACGCAAACCGGTTGGTTTTGCGGTGTTGAAGTACTATCATCAACTGCTACCGGAGGATGATTTACCGGACGAATAGTAATATGCACCATACCAGTATCGCAAAGCGTACACAGTGGTCCTACGTTGCAAATGGCATAAGTGAATGAATCACTTCCTGCACCTGCTGTTGGAGTATACACAATGGTGTTATTTGCACCAGGAACGGCTATACCAAGAGTTCCTTGCGTGATAACACTAACCGTTATAGGACCTTCAACCGAACTATCATTTGCAGTTACTGTCAAAGTAGATGGGTTGGTGTTCGATACAACATAGTTGTCATCTTTCGCCACCGGCGGATCACAAACAGGTGTTACAGTTATATAAACCTGATTGGTATCACAAAGTGACGGAATACCATTATCACAAACTACTACACAGAAACTATCTAAACCGTAGTAATTCAAATTCGGTTTGTATGTCAAACAAGAATCGCTTCCTGCTGCTCCTATTGTAGCAACACCGTGAGCAGGCTGACACGACAATGCTGTTATCTTAACAGAATTTCCATCAGGATCTGTAATGTTAGGACAGATTCTTACAACACCTGTATCTTCAGGTATAGTCACAAAGGTACTGTCGACGTGCGGAGGACGATTAGCAATTAAAATTGAAACCAGACCCACATCGCAGATGCTTTGGAAAGTTCCGCAGTACACAATGTTTGGATTCTGAACATCACAAACTTTATAGTAGAAAGTATCATAACCTGCATAACCCGCTGCAGGAGTGTAGGTAAAGGTATTGTTAGCGTTCAACACCGCAGTGCCATGAATTGGAGGGGTCACTATGCCGAGGTAAACAGAATCTCCATCCGGTTCGATATCGTTGATCAATACCGGAACGTTCACCGCAGTGTTCATGCCGGTGTATGCTGTATCGTTAGCCGCCAGAGGCTGATCATTAACATTTCGAACAGTGAAATGAACCCAAGCTGTATCACATAAAGCTGGTGTCCTGTTGTCACACAAAATGTATGAGGCACTGTCTGAACCATAGAAATTCACCGAAGGTACATATACCACATTCGGGCCACTTGCAGCTGCCAGACCATGCGCAGGTTGGTTCAATACTGCTGTAACCTTAACAGGATCACCATTCGGGTCGATATCGTTGTTCACCACATTTACTACTGCGTATTCTTCTTCACAGATTGTTGCATAATCATCAACAGCAACCGGCGGATCATTTTTATGAACATCCGGAGTATCTACTTTATTGATGGTAACAATTACCATAGCAGTTGCACAAAGTGGCTGCGGATTCACTGTAGTGATATCGCATACAGAATATGTAAATGTATCGTTCAAGATACCAACCGGAATAGTAGCCGGAGCATGATAGCTCACCGTTCCATCCGTATTAACCGTTACAGTTCCACCTTGTGAAGGTGTAGTAACAATAGTTGGAACAGTTAACGGATTTCCATCCGGATCGCTATCATTAGCTTTAACATTGATAACGATCGTTTCACCAGGTGCAGTTACGCCATGGTCAGTACTAGCCACCGGTGGATGATTCACCAAGCTATCACCAGGATCGTTCACATGGATTACCACCCATGCGGTATCGCAAAGAACATGTACCGGATATGGTGAATTATCACAAACTACATATTCAAAACTATCTACACCAATAAATCCAGGATTAGGCGTATAAACACCTGAGCCGTTTGTAGGATTAGATGGATTTGGCACCCATGTTCCATTCAACGGTCCGCTTCCTGAAGGATAGCTGAATGTCAATGGATCGCCATTAGGATCTGTTGCTCCGCTGGCAACGTTCACCCCTACCGGCTGATTCTCCATCGTATTCACATAGATGTTTGTAGCAACAGGTGGTTCATTGATACCATTAATAGTAATGTAAACCCACGCCTGATCACACAAATGCTGCGGATTGTTTGCCGACAACGTATCACAGATGGAATAGTAGAAGCTATCCACTCCGTGGAAGTCAGGATTCGGAACATAAGTTACATTTCCAGTAACAGGGTCAACGGAAGCAGTTCCGTTAACAGGACCAGTTACAATAACAGGAATGGTTAATGAATCGCCATCAGGGTCACTGTCATTAACACGAACGTTAATAACCAGCGTTACATCCTCGTCAGTTGTTACATGGTCGTCTACAGCAACAGGAGGACGGTTTTGTTGAGTGGTATCAATATTATTGATGGTAACCACTACCCATGCCGTTGAACACAACGGATGCGGGTTCTTCGTAGTGATATCACAAATCTGATACTGAACACTGTCATGGTATATTCCAGGAACAGTCAAACTTGCTGGAGATGGCGTAAATACAACGTTACCAGAAGCATCTACCGTATATGCTCCATGCGGTGTGGTAGTGCTCGTAATTAATACCGGAACCGTCAGGCTATCGCCATCCGGATCGTAGTCATTTCCGCGTACGTTCACTGTTACAGCCGAAGTAGTGCTGTTCGTTGTTGCATAGTCGTTGCTCGCTACTGGAGCATGGTTCACCAGCGTATCGACTGTTGGCAAGATCGTCGCGATGATTACTCCCGTATCGCACAAGCTATGGATTTGATATGGCGATAGATCGCATACATAATATGGAATGGTGTACGTGCCAGGCGTGGTGCCGGTAACCGTAATCGCTCCGTTACCCGTTACCACATACGTGATAGACGGATCGCTTGGTGTACCAACTGTTATCGTCAGCGGATCACCGTTAGGGTCTGTTACCGCCAACAGGATATTCACATCGTGTGGCTTGTTCTGGTAGTCCGTATAACGGATCGTATCTGCCTGTGGCGCTTCGTTGCGTGGATCTACTATAATGTGTACCCAGGCCTGATCGCACAGGTGTTGCGGATTGTTTGCTGATAATGTATCACATACCGAGTACTGGAAGCTGTCGCTGCCATGGTAGAATGGATCTGGTGTATAGGTCACATCACCGTTCGGACCTACGCTTACCGTTCCATGCGTTGGTGGCGTTACTATCGTCGGTTTGGTCAAACTATCGCCATCCGGATCGCTGTCGTTACTACGTACATTGATCGTGATTGGCGTGTTCTCCGGTGTGCTTACATGGTCATCCACTGCTACAGGCGGACGGTTCGATACCGTATCGATGGTGTTGATCGTTACTACTACCCATGCCGTTGAACACAACGGATGTGGATTCTTCGTAGTGATATCGCAAATCTGATATGGTACACTGTCTTTATAGATTCCCTGAGGCAATGCACTGGCAGATGGGGTGAACACCACATTACCGTTGGCATCTACACTGAATGAGCCCGGATAATGAAGAATGGCAGGGCCACTCAATACCGGAACCGTCAGGCTATCGCCATCCGGATCGTAGTCATTTCCGCGTACGTTCACTGTTACAGCCGAAGTAGTGCTGTTCGTTGTTGCATAGTCGTTGCTCGCTACTGGAGCATGGTTCACCAGCGTATCGACTGTTGGCAAGATCGTCGCGATGATTACTCCCGTATCGCACAAGCTATGGATTTGATATGGCGATAGATCGCATACATAATATGGAATGGTGTACGTGCCAGGCGTGGTGCCGGTAACCGTAATCGCTCCGTTACCCGTTACCACATACGTGATAGACGGATCGCTTGGTGTACCAACTGTTATCGTCAGCGGATCACCGTTAGGGTCTGTTACCGCCAACAGGATATTCACATCGTGTGGCTTGTTCTGGTAGTCCGTATAACGGATCGTATCTGCCTGTGGCGCTTCGTTGCGTGGATCTACTATAATGTGTACCCAGGCCTGATCGCACAGGTGTTGCGGATTGTTTGCTGATAATGTATCACATACCGAGTACTGGAAGCTGTCGCTGCCATGGTAGAATGGATCTGGTGTATAGGTCACATCACCGTTCGGACCTACGCTTACCGTTCCATGCGTTGGTGGCGTTACTATCGTCGGTTTGGTCAAACTATCGCCATCCGGATCGCTGTCGTTACTACGTACATTGATCGTGATTGGCGTGTTCTCCGGTGTGCTTACATGGTCATCCACTGCTACAGGCGGACGGTTCGATACCGTATCGATGGTGTTGATCGTTACTACTACCCATGCCGTTGAACACAACGGATGTGGATTCTTCGTAGTGATATCGCAAATCTGATATGGTACACTGTCTTTATAGATTCCCTGAGGCAATGCACTGGCAGATGGGGTGAACACCACATTACCGTTGGCATCTACACTGAATGAGCCCGGATAATGAAGAATGGCAGGGCCACTCAATACCGGAACCGTCAGGCTATCGCCATCCGGATCGTAGTCATTTCCGCGTACGTTCACTGTTACAGCCGAAGTAGTGCTGTTCGTTGTTGCATAGTCGTTGCTCGCTACTGGAGCATGGTTCACCAGCGTATCGACTGTTGGCAAGATCGTCGCGATGATTACTCCCGTATCGCACAAGCTATGGATTTGATATGGCGATAGATCGCATACATAATATGGAATGGTGTACGTGCCAGGCGTGGTGCCGGTAACCGTAATCGCTCCGTTACCCGTTACCACATACGTGATAGACGGATCGCTTGGTGTACCAACTGTTATCGTCAGCGGATCACCGTTAGGGTCTGTTACCGCCAACAGGATATTCACATCGTGTGGCTTGTTCTGGTAGTCCGTATAACGGATCGTATCTGCCTGTGGCGCTTCGTTGCGTGGATCTACTATAATGTGTACCCAGGCCTGATCGCACAGGTGTTGCGGATTGTTTGCTGATAATGTATCACATACCGAGTACTGGAAGCTGTCGCTGCCATGGTAGAATGGATCTGGTGTATAGGTCACATCACCGTTCGGACCTACGCTTACCGTTCCATGCGTTGGTGGCGTTACTATCGTCGGTTTGGTCAAACTATCGCCATCCGGATCGCTGTCGTTACTACGTACATTGATCGTGATTGGCGTGTTCTCCGGTGTGCTTACATGGTCATCCACTGCTACAGGCGGACGGTTCGATACCGTATCGATGGTGTTGATCGTTACTACTACCCATGCCGTTGAACACAACGGATGTGGATTCTTCGTAGTGATATCGCAAATCTGATATGGTACACTGTCTTTATAGATTCCCTGAGGCAATGCACTGGCAGATGGGGTGAACACCACATTACCGTTGGCATCTACACTGAATGAGCCCGGATAATGAAGAATGGCAGGGCCACTCAATACCGGAACCGTCAGGCTATCGCCATCCGGATCGTAGTCATTTCCGCGTACGTTCACTGTTACAGCCGAAGTAGTGCTGTTCGTTGTTGCATAGTCGTTGCTCGCTACTGGAGCATGGTTCACCAGCGTATCGACTGTTGGCAAGATCGTCGCGATGATTACTCCCGTATCGCACAAGCTATGGATTTGATATGGCGATAGATCGCATACATAATATGGAATGGTGTACGTGCCAGGCGTGGTGCCGGTAACCGTAATCGCTCCGTTACCCGTTACCACATACGTGATAGACGGATCGCTTGGTGTACCAACTGTTATCGTCAGCGGATCACCGTTAGGGTCTGTTACTGCCAACAGGATATTCACATCGTGTGGCTTGTTCTGGTAGTCCGTATAACGGATCGTATCTGCCTGTGGCGCTTCGTTGCGTGGATCTACTATAATGTGTACCCAGGCTATGTCACAAAGAGGTTTCGGATTCAATGATGCCAATGTATCACAAACCTGATAAGAGAAACTATCCGTTCCATGATAATATTGATCAGGCGTATAACTAATCGTACCGTTTGGTCCATTTACTGCAACACCATGAGTTGGAGGAGTTACAATTGTTGGAGTTCCTAATGAATCACCGTCCGGGTCACTGTCATTTCCTTTAACTACAATGTTTACAGTAGTATTTTCAGGAACTGTTTGATAATCGTCGGTGGCGAATGGAGGACGGTTCTTAGGAGTGGTATCTACGTTGTTAATCGTCACAATTAGCAATGCAGTACTGCAAAGAGGTTTTGGATTATGAGCAGCCAAAGTATCACAAACGCGATACTTCACGGTATCATACCATATTCCCAATGGCAGTGGCTGCGGAACAAAACGAATCGTTCCATCCGGATTTACTGAAGCCGTTCCACCACTTACACTAACGATCTGTGGTAAAGTAAGCGCATCATGATCGGGATCAAAATCGTTAGCGCGAACATTCACATTTATTGGAGTGTTGTTCACTGCTGTTGCACGATCGGTATTTGCAATTGGCGCATGATTAATCAAGGTATCACCAGGATTCGTAACATGAACAACAATTACTGAAGATGCACAAAGTACGTGAACTGGATAAATCGAAGTGTCACAAACGGTATAAGGAATAGCAATGTTACCCACAAATCCGGTTGGTGGATTCACACTGATCGTTCCATTGCCGGTAACGGTTACAGTTGTACCCGCTACAGAAGGTGATCCGTAAGTGTAAGTCATTGGATCTCCATTAGGATCGCTCGTGGCCGAACCCACATTTACTCCAATTGGAGTATTCATCACCGTATAAACATGAATGCTATCAGCCACCGGCGGCTCGTTCTGAGGACAGATGCTCATATAAAGCGCTGCTGTATCACATTCGTTCGGGCACTGAACGTTACAGATTTCGTAAGTGATGGTATCATTTCCGAAATAACCATATGCCGGAGTAAACTGAATCTTATTAGCATTTAGAACAGCTGCGCCATGGTGAGCTGAAAGCACACGAACCACGTTGCTATTTCCTTCCGGATCCGTGTCATTTACCAGTACGTCTGTGATTCTTGGAGTACCCTCACAAGTGCTGTCAACATCGTCATTCGCAACCGGACGCTGATTAACGTGTACAAACACAGTATCATCGTTTGAACAGTTGGCAGGTGTTGTAATTACAGCATAGTATCCATGGTCGGCCCGTGTAGGATGCACCACAATTGGATTGATACTATTGGTGATAAGGCTTCCGTTTACATCATACCACTTAATGCCATAGCTTGGTGGCGAAGAAACTGAAGGGGTTAAGGTAACAGCCTGTCCTACACAAATTGTATCAACTGATGCGCTAATTGTTATCGACGGAGATTTATTTATAACAATGCTCACAGATCCTGAATCACTGCAATAACCTGGATTCGGGAAGTGGTAAACAATTGAAATAGTTCTCGAAACACCGTTCGGTACGCTAACGCTACCAGGAGTAAACAATCCAGTTAAAGAATCAATTCCAGGTCCGCTCCACGTTCCTCCAAGTGGAGAACCATGTAAAGTTACGGCACCATCATTGGAACAGTATGAAGGATTGTATCCTGAAATTATGATAGTTGGATTCGGTGAAACTGTAACATTCTGGAAGGTGTCATGTGTACATCCATTTACAGTTACAGTGTACGTGATGGTATAACTTCCCGGTCCAATCTGTTTTGGACGGAAGGTATTTCCTACAACTCCGGGACCAGAGAAGGTTCCACCAGGAATAGAGGCTGTTAGAGGTACTGAAACTATTCCTGCACAGAAAATGGTATCCAGTCCAGTAATCACAGGATGAGGCAACGATTTCACAGTGATAGTGCGGGATTTACTTGCCTGACAACCTTTAGAATCAGTAACAATTAAGGTGTAAGGATAAGAACCTGCAACATTTGGATTCGCAGTTACAGTTGGAGAAACAGAATCATCAAGGAATGCAGTTGGGGTCCACTGATAAGTATATCCAGGAGTTCCTCCTGTAACTACTGCATTCAGGTCAACAGATGCGCCACTTCCTTCACAGAAAGATGAAGATCCATTTGAAATGGTGATGTTAACGCTGAGTGTTGGACCAGTTACGCTTACATTTACCTGATCAGATGCCGTACATCCTTTAGAGTCAGTAACCGATAAGGTGTAAGTAGTAAATGCGCCCAGATTTTTCACATATGGATTAGCTACCGAAGTGCTAGTTAGACCAGCGGTAGGTGTCCAAGAGTAGGTGTAACCCGGTGTGCCAAATTTAGCCGATGGGCTACCTCCTAACTGTAAGCTGTCACTAGTACAAGAAATTAATGTCTTGTCAGGACCAGCATCTGCTTGCGGAAGTGGGTTAACCGTAACCGTGGTAGTAGCAGTATCTAAACATCCATTGGCATTTCCAATGAAGGTAAAGACAACCGACAATGGCGTAGTGCCAGGGTTATTAATCAGTTGATTGATTGTTGAGCCAGTTCCGTTCAAACCATTAGAAGCCGTCCAGCTTACGGAAGTACCAGCAACAGTAGAAGAAATGGATCCGGAGTAATTTGTTCCACTGCATATTTCAGCCGGGAATCCATTGGCTGTAATTACCGGATTTGGTTTTACGCGAACGCGTACACGCAGCGTGTCCTGACATCCACCTGGAGCAGTTCCCACGATGGTAAAGTTCGTAATGGAATCAACAACCCCTGAATTCGTCAGCATTTGGTTGATGTTTCCGGTACCGCTTGTACCGTTACTTCCGGTCCATGCGAATGTAGTTCCCAGTACATTTGAATTAAAGTTCACCACTGCATTTCCTCCGCCACAGAAACTCAGCGAATCGGCAGAAGCAGAAAGAACCGGTTTCGGATACACCGTTAACACCATGGTATCGTAATTTACAATACCATATTGGCCTGTTACTTTTAGAACGTACTCATAAGTTCCGGCAAACAAAGGAGTTGCAGTTGGTTGAGCAATGTTAGGATTGCTCAGGTAAGTGGTTGGAATCCAACGGTAAGTTACACCAGGTGTGCTTGAAGAACCATTCAATTTGATAGAATTACCAACACAGATGAAGGTGTCAGGCCCTGCCGACACGTTTGGAAGAGATAATACGTAAACTATTACTGAATCAACTCCTTTACAACCATAATCGTTTGTAACGGTTACAGTATATGTAGTTGTAACAGCCGGGCTAGCCGTTGGGTTAGCCGTATTGGCATTTGTTAAGCTAGAAGTAGGAGACCACGAATAGCTCGTTCCACCTGTAGCTCCCAAAATTGTACTTCCACCAAAACCAATCGCCGTATCCATTCCTGCAAATGGCGTAACCGGAGGCAGGCTATAAACTGGCAAGTGGAATGAATCTACACAACCGTATATGGTAGTTACCGTCAATGATGCATCATGGGCATTGAACGTACGATAAACATAACGTGGATTCTGGAGATGTGATGTATCATTAGTGAAGGTAGAATCACCAAAATCATAGAACCATGACGCAATTGGGTCAACAGATGAACTATGATCAGTGAATTGAACGGTATCACCTTGACACAATTGCTGACCGAAAAAGTCAGCACGTGGTTTTTGGTGAACTGTCACATTAACTGTATCGGTTCCAGAACAACCGGTAGTGGTGTCTGTAATCTTAACACTATAAATATTATTGATGGTAGTTGGTCCAATAGTTGGCTGGGCGCAGGTCAAACAAGAAATTCCAATACCTGGGGTCCACTGATACTTGTATTGCGCGCCCAAAAGATTTGGAACCAGGACGGCGCTTTGACCCTCACAAATTTCAACGTCTGGAGCAGAAACAGTCAAGCCTGGATTTACAGAAATCTGTACAGTGTCAGAAGCGGTGCAACCATTGATATCGGTCACTGTTACCGTATAAGTTGTAGTGGCTGTAGGCGTTGCAGTAGGGCAGCAGAACGTAGTGCTTGAAAGCGTAGCATTTGCAGCCCACTGATAAGTTCCTCCTACGCCTGCACCAGTTGCGTTCAGTTGCACCGAATTGCCAACACAAACGGAGGCGTTCGGACCAGCATCGGCAGCTGGGGCCGGGTTGCGTGTCACTTTTACAGAATCAATACCTGTACATCCACTTACCAAATCGGTAACGGTTACATAATAAGTAGTTGTTGCAACCGGCGAAGCCACTGGTTGAGCGATGGTAGCATTACTTAATGTGGCTGAAGGCGACCAAGCATATGAATAGGATCCCGAACCGCCAGTTGCATTCTGACCAATTTGCACACTAGGCACATTAGGACAGAGTGCCTTATCAGGCCCACCTTCGGCAAGTGGTGTTCCAAAAATGCGTACGCACTTGATAGCTGTTGCACTACAACCGGCAGCAGTATAAGTTACCTGATAACACTGATTTGAACCTGGCGCTACATCAACAGCGGCAGTATTACCGCTAGCAGGGGTCATTCCAATGGTTGGATTCCAAGAATAAGAACCACCGGCGGGCAAACCAGTTGCGGTAAGTGTAGCGAATTGACCCACACAAATATCAGTATCAACAGAAGCAATGGACACAGAAGCCTGAGGATTGATTGTTATTCTTGCGGAATCAACAGATACGCAACCCGAAACATTGTCGGTAACCGTTACATAATAAACCGTGTTCATGGCTACTGCGGTCACAGTTGGGTTAGCCACGGTTGCATTGCTCAAGTTTGTAGTAGGCGACCAGTTGTAACTATAGTTTCCTGATCCGCCACTAGCTGTAGGAGATCCTCCGATTGTGATGGTTGTACTAACTGGTAAGCAGTAGGATTGATTAGAACCAGCTTCAGCTAAAACAGGCGTAACTACATTAACGGTTTTATACGCATTTGATGAACATCCATTCTTACTATATGTTACACCGTAAGATTGGGTAGCAGGCGGACAAACCGTTTCCAATGCCTGATCACCTGTTGAAGGCGTCATAAAGTTCACCGGATTCCAAACATAAGTTCCTCCGGCTGGTGAACCAACGGCTTGAAGATTTGTACACTGACCTGAACATAAATTCGTATCAGCTGAATTGATCACTACAGTTGTGGATGGATAAACCGTTACAACAACTGTATCCTTATTCTGGCAAGCGGCTATTCCTCTATTTGTAGTGAGAATATACTTGTAAACAAGATTTGCCCCTGTATTATTTGCAGGGAAAGTATAAGTTGGGTTAGCGCAGTTGGTACAGCTTAACGCACCAAGTGGAGCTCCTCCAATAGCCGACCAACTATATGTATAACCGAAAATTGCTCCCGATGTTCCGGATTGACAACCAAGTTTTGAAGTAGCATTATTACAAGCAAAGATGGAATCACCGGCATTTTCCAATTTAATATTTCCAAGTGGTGTATCAATACGCAGCGGCAAACAAGCAGATGTCAGGCTGTCGATAGACAGGATTAGCTTACAAGATTGCGCTGCAGGAACACTATAAATAGTTGAGATATGCCGTGTGGTTCCCGAGTCAATTGAACCTAAAATCTGATAGGTACCCACCTTAATATCAGGCCCGTCGATCTTATTATTGTTATTGGCATCCCACCAGATATTCGCATTTATCGGCAAATTATAATTGGTTGCCACATTGGCGTTCGTAATATCGAAATCGATAAAAACATTTTCGCCTGTTGGTGCATTACATTCAGAATGAGCAACAATATTTGATATGGAGAGTTTAGGAGTACCAACAGTAAGATCCTGTTCAAATTCACCCGTAATTTCTGACAAGTCGCAGGTGTCACCATTACTGATACAAACCGCTTTGATTTCATTCAGAATACGAGTAACAAAATGGAACTGGTAATTATAGCCAGAGTCGACCGCTTTCAAGTTGTAATAAACCACCATGGAATCATTCACGGTAAGGCCTGCCGGTACGGTGAAGGTAAGACGAACCACACCGCCACCTATGGTATCGATATGTGGTTCAGATAAATTAATAGCTGTTCCACCTACGTATTTCAAACCAGGATTAAGGTCAACCACTAACTTCGTAAATGAATCGGTAGCAAACGGACCGGTGTTGTAGATTACCTCTGTAACTTTAGTAGAAGAATCATTACATGGGATGAAGCTTCCAGGAACTACACGAACCGCAAAACTTTGCAACGGATCGGCGCCTATTGTCTTAATTTTGATTTTATTGGTTGAGTTTAGAGCCGGGCGAAGATTTTGGCCGCATAAATCTTGCGCACGACCCCGGAAAAGTACGCGGCTACCAGAGAGGTAACCACAATCGGTGCGCGCGTCGAAATGGATAAATACAGAATTTGAATCCGGATCGAAACCATTGTCGAGACCATTAGCACTTATATAAGGAACTAATGACTGAATGTTCAGCGTATATCGTTTTCCGAGTGGAGTGATAGCCGAAAGCACAGGATTAGCAATAGTGGTGTAAGTTCCTGTTGTAGGGAATTTTACCTGCCATGTTCCCGGAATTGGGAAAACTCCTGTAAGTGGAACAAATACATCAATAAAGTTGTTATATGTTCTTCCATAATCTACACTGGCCAATTGCACCCCATAAGTGAAGGTATCACAAAGCTCTACCCTTGCACTAGGTTGTTCAACAACGTTTGTTTGAATTTTAGCCGGAACGGGCGATACGTATAATGTATTAGTTACAGGTGTACATGGAGCATATCCACTAACTCCCACTGGATATCCAGAACAATTCCAACCTGCCGTAACACTTAAGGCTTCCGTAGCGCAGCTATTATAATAAGCATTGATCGCAAATACCTTACCTGTTCCATTCACAAGGTTATTGATACGATACAAACCATTAGCATCTTTTGGTACTAAGGTTGGCGCACCGGTAATATCGTAAACATTGATCACTTTAATTTTGTTCGTATCTGCTGAAGACAGACTAAACCAAGTGTTTGGCGAAGTTTGACCGTTATTACCCTGAATGGTCATTTGCCATTGTACACTATGTGCCGTTCCCAATATAGTTTGAGCCGTTGGGTTGATCGACAAAGACGGGCTGGTGTGGTATAAATAGTTGTAATAGCTATATGGTATATAATAGTAAGGAGCACCCGGGATGATGTGTTGATTTGCTGCCGGTGCCAAATCATATTGCCACCAATATTGAGAATAGTTATCAGCAGTTGCACAACCCAAGGCTTTAACTTGCATATCGATGTACATCACCCAACCGTCATCGCTATATGGAAGCGCGCCGCCGGTGCCTGTAAATGCACTAGCCAGATTAAATGTAAACAGGGTATCGGTTCCGGAAACTGACTTCACCGGAGTAAGCGCTTGGTTGATGGTCACATAACTATCATCGCCATTCGTTCTTGAATAATGGATAGCCGCCGTTCCCGGAATATATTGATAACCAGCAGGCACTTTCATGCTGGTAGTAGCGATATGCATCCAGTCGCGATACTCATATGGATATGCATTTTCGCCTGCATGACCTTGGAAGTTATAGAAAGCAAAATAGCTTCCGATAGTACCTGTACCACAAGTTCCGGTGTAAACTGTTCCGGTATGCGTCCACTGATCAACGGCATAACCAGTAATACTGTATTGCCCAAAATAGCCGCAGTCGCTAAATGATAACCCGCTAGAAGTGGCGTTATTGCTAAACACTGCCCCAGGGGTTACATTACCTTGAAGTTCTGTAGCCCAGTTAATGTTATTTGAAATGCGCCATAGCGGTCGCAATACTACAACGTCGTTCAGGTCAAACTTATACGCACCGGGAATTGCCGGAGCACAACCGCTAACGGTGCCCGCGCTAATCTGCCATTGATAAGTTACCGTGGTACCAACCACAGAAGTAGTTGGGGCCGGAAGCTGACAGCTATAAGTAGTACCTGCAGAAACGTCGCGAATGGTTACCGTTCCACCCAAATATTGCAGTTGGTTTGCATTTTCAACTTCCATACTGGTGTAGAGGTATTGTAAACCATTACCAGTTGAAGTAGCATCGATAACGGCCCGCATTGTATCGAGGTACATACCGCGGGTAAGTAATGCATTTGCAGAGTCGATAGTGGCTCCATCAGGCAAACCGTCGTTGTTATTATCCGGCAAACCGCGAGAAATCCGATTAAAATAGAAGTTGGTAATTGGGCATGCGCAAACCGGGCCGCCTCCACAATATTTTGCAATGCGGACTTTAGAGTGCAGACATTCTACCGGAATAGCACATGGCGATGCGCAAGTGCGATCTGGAACATAAGCTGCTGACCAGTCAATATAATCATATACTATAGATGAACAAGCCGCCGGAGTACAAGCTACAGTATTGGTTTTAACGTAAAATTTAGCGTTTTTAAAACTGAAGCCTCCCGGCAATGGCATATCAAACTTTGCAATTATGGTGTTGCCAGAAACTGTTACCGAAGACGGATTGTAAGTTATAGACCCCGATGCATTTTTGATATAAACGTCGCCAGGATTATTCGCAAATGTGAAGAAGTTCGACAGCGTAGTTGTAAATACCCACTGTCCGTTGGCATCAGCACCCCAGTTGGTGTATTCCGTATTTGAAATAGTCCAAGGAATGGTATAAGAACTACTTGCCGCATAGTTAAAAGTACCCGAATATTTGCCAGCCAGATCAACTACTGACTGACCCACACCATTAATTGTAAATCCGGTTGGACTTCCTGCTGAGCATGCACTGGTGAAGGAACCTGTTCCGCTCCATTCATTAAATACGTAGCGTCCACAACCACCGGAAGGGCAACAATTTTTTGTTTTAAATTTAACCCGGATTGTTTGACCTGCAGCCAGATTCTTTACCGGCAAGGTTCCGGACACCGTTTTATAAACGGTGCTGCCAAAACAGTTAGTAATAGCAGTATCAGAGTTGAAGACGGTTAATGTTGGGGTAAATGGTTTGTAGCCTGTGCCCGTATCAATTTGGAATGAGCCTGAAACAAAAGTGGTATAACTTGACGTTCCAACATTCAGGGTAAAAGTGAGTGATTGTGCGGTTGCACCGCCTGAATTGGTGAAATACACTACCTGATCATCGGTAAGTGAACCATAACATTTTGTTGCTACAGTAGATCCATCAAGACCGGAACTAACGCTTGGAGCTGCAACGGTTACATTCGCTGTTGCTGTATTAATTTCATCCTGACATGGTGCGAATTCACAGAATCCCCAGCGGAAACCAATCGTAGAATTAAAGGTTTGCGGTGAACACAAACCATAAGCGTTTACGCATTCTGTAACATATACTCTTTGGTTCGGTCCGAGCGAGTCGCCAAAGCCTGCTGCAATAAAGTGAGCCGGGGTAACATCAGCGAAAGTAGTGTCGCCTACTATATATGTAGGAATATTGACTGGCGCACCTCCCGAAGTTTTGGCGATACCAATGCTTACTACCTGAAATCCCGGTGTATTGATATCATACAACCGTAAGTTTCTAACAAAACCATTGGTAGCTGAAGTATTTTGTATCCAATACTGGCGACAAGTTGTGGTTCCGGATTGGAAGCTTAGCGACTGACCATACTGCCAGGTTGGAAGCGGAAGATTCGGTATTTTAAAGGCGTTATTATACGCTTGTTGGGAAACATCACTATTGGTATAGCTGGTTGCACCAATCTTAAAGTTCAACTTATAATCATTATATATAGGATTGCCGATGGCATCGAAAACCGAGCAGTCTGCTTTTACCAGAAACTTCAGATAACGGGAAACACCATTAGGCTGCCCGCCGCCTGCAGGACCGGTAATCGAAAATGTGGTGGCGAAGATCGAACCACTGGTGGTAACGCTATAGCCAGCCGACGGCGTGGTACCATTCAATGAATCAGTAATGAACGTAGCACCGGCAACATAGTGCAATCCCTGACCGAATACTGCCGGTACTGAAATATTGGTAATCGGATTTGTACCCGTCTTATTACCAATATACAAGGTTACTGTATCCGTATTATCGCAGATATTCAGATTTAACCGGGACAGGTCAGTCACATCCTTGAAAATGATGGTGGAGTTGCTTTGGGCTTGAACCCCTGAAACAGCTGTACACAACATCAGCAATACGGCAAAAAAACCGGTAGTAAACTTCTTCATCTTATTAAGATTTGAATCTTTAGTGGAAATAGCAACGTTAGCCTGACCATCAGATATGATGATTCGTGCGTGTTCAACGCATTCCTGCGGAATAGATAAATTATTAGTAATCAATTCTTTCGGTGTTGAAACTTTTTTCAATAATTAACGTTATTATATAGTTCAGGTGCTATAGGCACACTAAACCAGCCGCGAATATAGCTTTCCCGTCCTAATTTGTCAAATTATTAGCGTACCTGCATCGTATTGGTATTTAAAGGAATATGTGAATCGAAGAAAAAAAAATACATTTTTTTTCGACTATTATAATGTACACCGATGGTTTACCCCAAAATATGGGCAGCTCTACTTTTCGGTCACAGCCGTAAAAAATTACCGCTGGTAAAGGCTTCAGGGCGTTTGATGATTCCCATCAATATCTTACAGACATAAGAATTTTTCTTTCAAATTCGCCGACCATTCGGAAAATCAATATGGATACACCATTGAAAGAAAAAATAATCGCAATAAATGATTTAGAGGCCTTGAGCAAACGGCTGAAGGCCGCCGGAAAGACGATCGCCCATTGTCACGGTTGTTTCGACCTGCTTCATCCGGGCCACATGAAACACTTCGAATCAGCAGCGAAGATTGCAGATGTATTAGTAGTGACCATCACGCAGGACAAATTCGTAAATAAAGGTCCTGGCCGGCCGGTTTTCAATGAACAAATTCGCGCCGAATCGATAGCCGCGCTTTCTTGTGTAGATTATGTGGCCATCAACAAATGGCCAACCGCTATTGAAACTATTTCACTTCTGCAACCCAACTTTTATGTTAAAGGACCGGATTATAAAGATCAGGATAAGGACCTTACCAACAACATCGGCCTGGAAGAGGAGGCTGTAAATAAGAATGGCGGCAAATTATATATCACCGATGATGTTACCTTTTCATCAAGTAAGCTAATCAACTCACATTTTAGTCAACTTAGCGATAATGTTCAACGCTATCTTGAAGACTTCAAGAACAAGTATTCTTCAGAGGAGGTGATCAAACAAATTGATGACTTAAGCAAATTAAAAATTTTGGTGATTGGCGACACCATTATAGATGAATATCATACTTGCACGCCGCTCGGAAAATCATCTAAATCGCCCACTATTTCTACTATTTATCGCGGTGGTGTTTCCTATGCCGGTGGCGTTTTAGCGATTGCTAACCATTTGGACCAATATGCAGGGGCGGTAGATATGATCACCGTACTGGGATCAGAAAATTCGCAACAGGAACTGATTGAAAACAAAGTAAGCGATTCGGTAACCACAAAATTCTTTTATCGAAATGATGGTCCAACCAATACAAAAAGGCGATACCTGGATACGTATCTCAATTTAAAGTTATTCGAGGTTACGTTCATGAATGATAAATACATTGATTCAAAACTTGAGGATGAAATTATTCAGCATTTAAAAATCGCGGTACAAAAAGTTGATCTGGTAATGATAGCTGACTTCGGCCATGGTTTTATAACACCGGGAATCATTCGCTTTCTTGAGTCTTGTGGAAAATACCTTTGTGTAAATGCGCAAACGAACTCCAATAATTTCGGATACAATTACATCACTAAATATCAGAAAGCCGATTACATTTCTATTGATGAAAAAGAGCTGCGGCTGCCGTTTGGCGATGCTTATGGCAGTATTGAAATGCTGATCGAAAAACTAGCCGCCATTTCTAATTCTAAACTCATTCAGATTACTTTAGGCGCAAATGGTTCCATCTTTTATCAAAATGGAAAATTCTCTACCACACCGGCGTTTGCTTCATCAGTAAAAGACAGTGTAGGAGCCGGAGATGCCGTACTGAGCATCACTTCCTTGCTGGCGTATAATCAGGCGCCAATTGCCATTACCGGATTTGTAGGAAATTGCATGGGTTCTATTGCCGTGAATATATTGGGCAATGAGCATCCGGTTTATAAAAAAGATCTCACAAAATTCATTTCACATTTCATTAAATAATATGATAGAGACGGATGTAGCCATCATTGGGGCCGGTCCTGTTGGTTTGTTTGCAGTTTTCGAGGCCGGTATGTTGAAATTGCGTTGTCACTTAATTGATGTTTTGCCCCAACCTGGGGGGCAGCTTACAGAGGTTTATCCTAAGAAGCCCATATATGATATTCCGGGGTATCCATCAGTGCTGGCAGCTGATCTGATTCAAAATCTGATGCAGCAAATTCAGCCATTCAAACCAGGTTTTACGTTAGGGGAAAGAGTTGAAAAGGTTGAAAAGTGCGATGATGGGAAATTTATTCTAACTACAAATAAAAGCACCCAGATAAAGGCACCGGTGATTGCTATTGCGGCGGGTTTAGGTTGTTTTGAACCAAAAAGACCACCAATAGCTAACATCAGAGACTATGAAGATATAGGCATTGACTATATGGTGCGCGAGCCGGAAAAATATCGGAATAAAACAGTTAGCATTTCAGGTGGTGGCGATAGTGCACTTGATTGGACTATTTTTCTTGCAGATGTGGCCAGGAAAGTAACTATGATCCATCGCAGAGATTCTTTCCGCGGGCATTTGGATTCGGTGCAGAAAGTGATGGATCTTGCTGCCGCAGGTAAAGTAGAACTAATCACAGAGGCTGAGGTTAGCGGGGTGGCTGGAAATGGTAAAGTGGAAATGCTGACCATCAAAAAGAATAATGGCGAAGAAATCCAATTGCCTTGCGAATATTGGCTTCCTCTATATGGTCTATCTCCGCAACTTGGACCGATTGCTGATTGGAATCTGGAATTAGAGCAAAAAGCCATCAAGGTGAACACCTTTGATTACAGCACTAATGTACCGGGAATTTTTGCAATTGGAGATATCAATGAATATCCGGGAAAGCTCAAGCTAATTCTTTGTGGTTTCCATGAGGCTACCCTGATGATGCAGAGCGCGTTTTCCATTGTTCATCCCGATAAGAAAAAGCAATTCAAATACACCACAGTTTCAGGAATTCCGGAATTTTAATTCGTATCAGCCAATGCGCGACATCAAACTTAATATCATTGACCGTAAAGGGGAACTGCATGAAATTGTTGTTCCTGACGATATGAATCTTTCACTAATGGAAGTATGCCGCGCCAACGATCTTGAGGTGGAAGGCACCTGCGGCGGCATGGCGTTATGCGCTTCCTGTCAAGTCTATATTGAAAGCGATCACCATCTTCATGAGCCTACCGATGATGAATTGGAAATGTTGGATCAAGCATTTTTTGTAACAGAAAAAAGTCGTTTAGGTTGTCAAATCAAAATAGACGAAACCGTTGACGGCCTTACAGTTCGCATTGCCCCAAAACACGATTAATTCTTAACTGCATTTAACTTCTTTCTATCAAATGAAGCGTTTACAATTGAGCTTGTTATTGGTTTGTTTTTTTTCACTCCAGCTAGTGCAGGCAGAAACGCCCCATACCTGCGTTACAACAAAACAACAATCGCAACACTTAAAACCGGTAGCATCGGCAGGTCAGCGAGCAATGGAAGATGGCTACGATGTAAAGTTCCACCATTTAAATTTGAACGTGGAACGCAACACGCTTTTTCTATCGGGATCGGTACGAACGATTGCAAAAGTTGTGAGCTCCCAACTTGATTCATTTGCATTTGAATTGCACCAAAGTATGACAATCGATTCCATCGTAAGTGGTGGTTCCATTCTTGGTTTTACGCGTTCATCAGGTGATGTTAAGGCCAAATTGCCTTCAACTAAAAATCAAAATGAGATTATTGATCTTACTATTTATTACCACGGCACTCCAACAGGCGCTTCTGCTATTGGCGATGGATTCAATTCATCAACTTCGCCTTCATGGGGCAACGAAGCAACCTGGTCGTTAAGTCAGCCGTACAGTGCCTATAACTGGTGGCCTTGCAAACAATCACTTCAGGATAAAATCGATTCGTCGCGTTGTTATATCACCACCGATAGTTCGAATAAAGCCGGTTCAAATGGCAGATTAGAAAATGTAGTGAACTTACCGAATGGCAAAAAAAGATTTGAATGGGTATCGCATCATCCCATTGATTATTATCTGATATCAGTGGCGGTTTCTAAATATGTAGAAAAAAATTCCTGGGCGCATTTAGAGAACGGAGATTCGGTATTTATCCAAAACTATATCTATAACAATCCTGCTACCTACACTACTTTTAAAAATGTGATTGATTCCATTCCATACATGGTAGAATTATTCAGTAAACTTTATGGCCCCTACCCTTTTGCCGATGAAAAATACGGGCATTGTATGGCGCCACTGAGCGGCGGAATGGAACATCAAACCATGACTACTCAGGGATTTTTCGATTTTGGTGTTACCGCACATGAGTTGGGGCATCAATGGTTTGGCGACCATGTAACGTGTGCATCATGGAAAGATATTTTTGTGAATGAAGGCATGGCATCGTACTCGGAATATCTGGCATTTCAGTATCTCAAATCATATAGTGCAGCACAGGCCAGTATGGCAACTGTTCATTCCGATGTAATGAGCCAGCCTGGCGGCAGTATCTATTTTACTGATACGAACGAAAACAGAATTTTTGATTCGCGCTTAAGTTATAACAAAGGCTCGGCGATGGTGCATATGATTCGATTCGAATTGAACAATGACTCTCTCTTCTTTCAATTCTTTAAAAATTATCAGAACGAATTTGGTAACGGGACCGCCAGTGGCGAAGATTACAAGCATATTTTAGAAACCACATCAGGGAAATCGTTCGAAACATTTTTCAATCAGTGGTACTATGGTGAAGGATACCCAACGTTTTCCATTCGTTATAATTACGTAAACGGTGCTTTACAAATGAAGGTGACACAAACCGCATCCATGCCCGGTGTAACACCAATTTTTGTTACTCCAGTTGAATATCTGGTGCACCGTTCCGGGGCAGCCGATACGGTATTACGGTTACAGCAAACCGACAGTGTGAACTATTTCAGTATGCCCATGACTGCGGCAGGCATAACCGGTATAGTTATCGATCCATTAAACTGGATACTTAATAAAACAGGTTCTATTGGCAGAGATACTCTTTTGACTGCAATAGGAATGAATGAAACTGAAGTGTTGCAACTTTTTCCAAACCCGGCAAATGCATTCATTCATCTGCCTTATCAACTAAACGATATTCATGTTTACGATGTATTAGGAATGGAGCATATCGTTGCGGTTTCCAATCAAATGATTGTAACAGAAAACCTGCCGGAAGGCGCTTATATGCTAAGCGGTGTACTTCAAAACAAAAGGGTAGTCGCACGTTTTATTGTGAGGCGATAATGCGGTAATTCGATCAACTACTACATTTGATAAGAAGGTAGCGTAACGTAGAAGGTGGTTCCATTTCCCTCTTCCGATTCAAACCAGATTTTACCGTTTGCATTTTCCAATATCTGTTTGGCGATAGCTAATCCCAAACCTGTTCCTGAAGATTTGGTTGTAAAGTTCGGAGCAAAAACCTTTTCATATGCGCTTCTGGAAATACCAACGCCATTATCGATCACCACTACTTTAAGAAATCCATTTTCTTCTAAAACAATCACCAGAATTTTGCCATGCCGATCTTCCGGTATGCTTTGGATGGCATTCTTCAGCAAATTAATAAACACCGAATGTAACTGGCTGCGATCCGCAAAAACAAAGGCGTTTTCCTTATAATTTTCAAATTGAATTTCTGCTTGCTCTTCTTTATCGAAAAGAGCGATGATGCCTTCCAGCAATTCATTCAAATTTACTACTTCATTGTTAGAACGCGGTACTTGAGCAAATGAAGAAAATGCGGTGGCTATGGTATTTAAATTTTCAATTTGTTCAATGAGTGTTTTGCTCACTTTACGTGCCATTTCGGGAACGTTTGGGTGATCTTCATCAATGGCGCGCTGGAGATATTGAATACTCAACTTCATAGGGGTTAGTGGATTCTTTATTTCATGTGCAATTTGACGAGCCATTTCCCGCCAAGCCGATTCTCGCTCGCTTTTAGCCAATTTCTGAGCACTTCCTTCCAATTGCGTGATCATCTTATTGTATTCTGAAATCAACACTCCGATTTCATCTCTGCTGTTCCATTCGATTGGTTCATTTCGTTGGGTAAGATTCAGCAGCCGAAACTTTTCGCTGATAAAACGGAGCGGACGGGTAATGGAATTGGAGATAAAATAAGCCATGGCTGCAGCGCATAGCAGCAGAAATACATAAGCATTGATGAGCGTTACCAAAAATGAGGAGACTTCATCGCGAATTGTTTTTGATTTTTCGAAATACGGAACCCCCAAAAAAGCAACAGTTTCGCCTTTCAAATTTCTTACCGGCGCATACGAAGCGGTATAGCTTAAGGTGCCGATATTTTCCTGTTGGGTAAATTGTGTTTCCTTTTCAGTAAACAATTTCTGCCAGGCATGCGGGTGAATTTTTTTTCCAATCAAACCATCTTCAAAAATTTCAGGTTGCGATGAAACTGCCAGATCACCTTTATCGTCATACAGATTAATATCAATATTATGTATCTGCGAAAGCTTTACTAACTCAATGTTTAATAAATCTTCCATCGCGCTACGCGATAACCGATTGTTGTTTTTGAAATCAAAATTTTCCTGAATAAAATATTCCACATCGGCCAGTATCGCCTTTTCTTTTCTCAAAAGGCGATCAGTATAAAAAGCGTCATACTGATGCGTGAAAAAACTGATGGTCACAAACCCCACCACCACGAACGAAATGGCGATGATGATCATCATGGCTGAGTTAATTCTGGTGCGGAACGACATTAACCAACCTTCAGTGATGGTTCGGTTTCGCTGAAGATTAGAAAAAAGATTATAAGCGGTGAGCAAGAGCGAAATGACCATAAAATAAAGTACAAAGAAATAGGACAAGGTAGCTACAGGTTCAAAGAATCCTTCCTGTGGCACAGAAACCACTACTTTGCGATCGTTAGGGTACGAACAGATCAGATGTTCCCAATCTTTTGTTTCTAAAAATTGCTGTTCGGTTACAGAAGGTGAATTAAAGTGCGGATCCCAATAATAGGAATACGGATAGTCGCCATGTTGCACTACCAGTTTATCGTGCTGATAAATCGCAAAGTTGTAATCAATGGCATTTAGCGAACCCATATTTTTGCTCAGCAGCAGTTCCGGATATACGCTTTGTCCATTGTATAACTTCGGTATCAGCTTGAGATAAAGTGTACCCAGAAGTTCTGTATCGTTGCGAACCTGCAAACTGGCCACGTAGTAATTACTACCGATGGAATCGGTTCGATAATACAATACATTGTTTTCAGTTTGTTCGGGAACCCAATTATTGAGCACACTGGAATCAGGACGATGCAGGCCTTTACCTTGCGCATCGAATGAAGAAAGATGAATATCGTACTTATTAAAATATCCACTGAAGTACAGCGACACCAGCCGGTCATGAAGGTCGCGACCAAGGGGAACGGGATTATTGAAATAACTTTTGATGTACCTGTCATTTTCAATTCGCGTAGCAATTTCATTAAAGCTGTATTCCGCGATATAATCATGGCCTGCGGCCAATTTTCCGGCAAAGAATTCTCTTTGATTGCGCTCCTTGCGTTCATACAAGGTTTCGATCAGGTACATGGATAGCGCGCTGTAGAGCAGCACAAAAACCACCATTTTTTCCAACTTTCGAATACCGGGATTCTTCTGAAATAATTTTACACCTACAGTGGCAAATACACAACACCAGGCCGTAGTGTAAAGAATAGCTCCTTTATAGGGGAGGTAATAAAAGCACAAGGTGAATACCATCCCGAAGAAAGCTGTTCCAAAGAGCACAGTAAATAAGTTTGTATCCAGCGCTATCAGTTTGCGGAAAGCGCGAACACTCAATATGAAATGGCTGGTGAGCATTAGCCCCATACAGAACAAGCCTACCACGCTATATCCGGTTAAGCTCAATACATTGTAAACCTCAAAAGAGATGGTAGAATCGAGCACCATTGATTTGAGCAACCACAAAATAATACCCACTGCAACGTATTGGAATGCGAGCAAATAGAGTTGTTCAAGAACACGAAACTTTGGCGGTAAGGAAAGCAGTGAAAATTTATTGCTGCGCAAAAAAGGAAAGGCTACTAACCAAAGCAGCATACCGCAACTCAATGCAAGATCACCCAACGATTCGGCGAAAAAAGCAGTGGCATAAAGTGAAGAATCAAAAATTTCGGAGTCGTAAAATGCGGCAGGAAATTTAAAGTATATCATGGCTGAACGCGCCAGCACTACAGTAATACATAAAAAAATGACGCCTACACGATTGTTATAAACTTCACATATCCATACAGCCAGTTCATTCAAATAATAGCAACCAATAACGAGCAAAAGGAAATACACTGCAAATAGCAACACATTCGACTGGCGATCGGCCCGTGTTTCATCGGCATAAATCCAAAAGAGCACCTTTCCGTTTGGGTGATGAACCGGCAGGGCACCCTTCAGTTCGGATTCTGATATAGCGAACTGTGCTGGTATTTGAAGCGCCTCTGAGAAATTATTTTTTAAAAAATTATTCTCAAACCGGTAATCGTATTTCAAACAGCTTAAAGCAGCTATTACCAAATCATTTCTTTTGGAATTCTGCAAGAAGTACCAACCATTTTTGAGTCGAATCACAGTATCGCCTTCCGGAAACAAACGAAGTGTATTGAAATCTGTTTCGTTCGAGGTGTATTGAACCAAGGAATCGTTTTGCCAAACATTCCATGCAGTAATCAAACCATTTTTCGGAATCCCTGATTTTGCAATCTGGCTTAAGCCTTTCTGATATTCTGCATTAAAATCAAGCAGGTATTTTTCGATATTATGTTGTGCCTCAGGAAGCGAAACGCCCGGATGCCGGAACAGGGCAATAAGCAACAGCACGGCAATGAATGCCGGCAACAAATATTGCTTTAGTTTTTCCAGTATCTTAAGAAACATGCGCTACTTCAAACGTTTTGCTTCATTCCAAATCTCGTCCATTTCGGCCAGTGACATATCGGTAAGCACCTTCCCTCTTTCTGCTGCAACCGCTTCAATGTGCTGAAATCTCGATAAAAATTTCTGATTCGTTCTTTCTAATGCCGTTTCGGGATCAACATTCAGAAACCGGCCGTAGTTGACCAGAGCGAACAATAAATCTCCGAATTCTTCCTCAATTTTGCTTAAATCTTTCAAACGCTCTGCCTCCCGAAATTCCTGCGTTTCTTCTTCAACCTTTTTCCAAACATCCTGAATATTCTCCCATTCAAAACCAACCTGACGCGCCTTATCCTGAATGCGCCAGGCTTTGATAAGTGCCGGCATTGAAACAGGAACGCCGCTCATTACCGACTTACGGCCTTCTTTCATTTTTAATTTCTCCCAATTTTGTTTCACCTCTTCTTCATTTTCCACTTTCACATCGCCATAGATATGCGGATGGCGGTGGATTAGTTTTTCGCATAAGGTATGGATTACATCCGCGATATTGAAAGCGCCTTTTTCATCGGCTATTTTTGAATAAAAAACCAGATGCAGCAGCACATCACCAAGCTCTTCCTTCAGCGATTTCATATCGCACTTGATAATGGCATCGGAAAGTTCATAGGTTTCTTCAAGCGTTAACGGGCGAAGCGATTCCAGTGTTTGTTTGCGATCCCACGGACATTGTTCCCGCAATTCGTCCATAATTTTTAAAATACGCAGAAAAGCAGCAGCCCTTTCATCCATAGTTGAATTTTGAGAATCAACAAGATTACAATTTCTTTTGAATCGCCAAGGTTTCGTAAGGCAACCTTAGAGCAGAAAATATCATTTCAAATACCTTTCACTTTTGTTTTATTAGAGGCCGCAAAATTTCCCACATGAAGCGTATCATCGAATGTGTTCCCAACTTTAGCGAAGGTAATGACCTGAACATAATTGCTCAAATCTCTTCGGCCATAGAATCAGCCGGTGTGAAATTGCTGAATGTTGATCCGGGGAAGGCCACGAACCGCACGGTTATTACGTTTGCCGGTGATGTTGAGGAAGTAGTTGAAGCGGCATTCCGCGCTATAAAGAAGGCATCGGAACTGATAGATATGCGAAAGCATAAAGGAGAGCATCCTCGATTTGGCGCCACTGATGTGTGTCCATTTATTCCAATTGCAAATGCTACCATGGACGATTGTATTCAATGTGCCAGAATGTTGGGTGAACGTGTAGGCAGGGAACTTGGCATTCCGGTATATTTATATGAATATGCCGCTTCAGCGCCACACCGCAAGAATCTGGCATCGGTACGCGCAGGTGAATATGAAGGTATAGCCGATAAGATCACGCTTCCGGATTGGCAGCCCGATTATGGTCCGGCCCAATGGAATGTAAACAGTGGCAACATTGCAATTGGCGCCCGTGATATTTTGATAGCTTACAATGTAAATCTTAATACTACTTCTACACGCAGGGCGAACAGCGTGGCCTTTGATGTGCGCGAACAAGGGCGTAAGGTGAAAAACGAAAAAGGGGAAGAAGTTCAGCAGCCGGGCACTTGTAAAAGTGTAAAAGGTATTGGCTGGTATATAGCGGAATATGGCATCGCACAGGTTTCTATGAATCTGACGAATATACGTGAAACGCCCATCCACAAAGCGTTTGACGCCTGCGTTACCAGTGCTTATCAAAGAGGCATGCGTGTTACCGGTTCGGAACTGGTAGGATTGATTCCGCTGCAATCGATGCTGGATGCCGGAACTTATTTTTTGGAAAAACAACAACGAAGCGCGGGTGTATCTGAAGCGGAACTCATAAAGATTGCAGTAAAAAGCATGGGGCTTGATGAACTAGGACCTTTCAAGCCCGAAGAGCGAATTATTGAATACTTGTTGCGCGAAAAAAATGCCTCGCCACTTGTTGGTATGACGTTATCGGCATTTGCCGATGAAACGGCCTCTGAATCACCGGCACCCGGAGGCGGCTCGATTGCGGCGTATGCCGGCGCATTGGGCGCGTCGCTGGGAACCATGGTGGCTAATTTATCGTCGCACAAAAAAGGCTGGGATGAACAGTGGCAGTATTTCGGAGAAATAGCCGTAAAAGGTCAACAATTGAAAGCGGCGTTGTTGAAATTGGTGGATGAAGATACGGCGGCATTTAATGGCATTATGAGTGCCTTTAGTTTGCCAAAAGGTTCAGAGGCCGAGAAGGCGGTGCGCAAAAAGGCCATTCAGGACGCCACTAAATATGCGATCGAGGTACCATTCCGGGTAATGGAACTCAGTTATGATTCGATGGCGCTGATCAGGGATATGGCAGAACGTGGAAATCCGAACTCGGTAAGCGACGCCGGCGTGGGTGCGTTGTGTGCGCGGGCTGCAGTGTATGGCGCTTTCCTGAATGTAAAGATCAATGCTTCCGGCCTGGATGATAAAAACTTTGCTTCAGAGAAGATTGCAGCCGGGGCAACTATTTTGGCGGCGGCTAATGCGGCAGAAAAAGAAATTCTAAAAATAGTAGAAACGAAAATAGGTGGCTGATTAAGCCATAAGCGCCTCGCCAATAAGCGAAATGAACAACAGCCGGCCATCGGTATTTCCCAAATCTTGTTCTGCAGCGCGTTCAGGATGTGGCATCATACCAAAAATATTACGGTCCTTATTGCAGATTCCGGCAATATTTTCGAGTGAGCCATTCGGATTTGATGCCTCATTCACTTCACCATTTTCATTACAATAATGGAATACTATCTGATCGTGTTTGTGAAGTTGCTTTAAGGTTTCCTCATCGGCAAAATAGCGGCCATCACCATGCGCAATAGGAATTTTCAGAATCTGATTGGGGTGAAGATTACGAGTAAGGTCAGTTTCTGTAGTTTTCGTTTTCAGCCAGATATTCTTGCAGGAGTATTTCATGCTGGTATTGCGCAATAATGCGCCAGGCAATAATCCGGCTTCGCACAAAATTTGAAATCCGTTGCAAATACCCAACACGCGCCCACCTTCAGCCGCAAATGCTGTTATCGCTTCCATTATAGGCGAGAAACGCGCAATGGCACCGGTGCGCAAATAGTCGCCATAACTAAAACCTCCCGGCAAGATGACCATATCCTGACGAGGCGAAAGGCCCTGAAGATTAGTTTCTTTATGAAAAATGGTTTTGGTTTCACAACCCATCACGTTGTGGAGCACATGCACCATATCGCGATCACAATTGGAACCCGGAAAAACAACAACACCAAATTTCATAACACTTCAATTTTAAAAAATAAACGGACCGTACTGCACCAATGGCACGCTCAAAAATAATATTGTAAGCAGAATTGTAAGCACCCTGCTCTCCTTACTTTCCACAAAAAACAAACATAAAAGAAACGACATAGGTAAAGCGAGTAGGGTTAGATGTGCCCAACTAAAGTTGGAACAAAGTGCAGCTGAAAGTACTGCTATCAAAGCGGATACCGTGATTACGCCGGTAAACTTCCGTATTTGAATAGAACTGGCGTAAAGTACACCTTGTACACCCAAAATTGCAGCTATGGTTAATAACCCCATCCAAATCAAAATGCCAATATCCCAATTCGTGAGATGTGCCAAAACCCCTAAATGTGGTTGGGATACCGTCACCAACACATATTTTAAGTCCATTAGGCGATCGTTACAGAAGTAGTAAGTAAAAACCGTAAACACCACGGCAGTCATACCAAAAAGCACGATCCAAAGTTCACGAAAAGAAAATGGCCGCATGGTATAAATTCCGATTAACGCTAAAGGGAGAAACAAAACAGACGGCGCATAAAACAGAGCGGCCAATGCCGATAGAAATCCGAGATCAAATATTTCTCCCGATTGTTTTTCAGGACGTACCAACCGGAAAATTTTGTCGCAAATGATTAACAAGAAGAAAAGTGCGATTTGCACCGGAGTAAACAATAAAAATTCGCGAAAAAAGGTAGTCATCAGAATGAATAAAATGCCGCCTAAATAGTTGCGCTTTCCGGTGGCTTTATGGCGATTAATAAGATTATTAACCATCAGTGATTGGAGAAAGGTAAACACCCCGCCTGCGATCACAAAAAATGCGGGCTGAAAATGAAAAAGTAACCGCTCAAACAGCCAGGCACTAAGCGGTTCCTGATGCTGATAAAGCGGGTGAATGTCAACCGGCGCTACCAGCCAAATTAGACGGGTTAAAACAACCAACAACACGTTCAGGGCCATTAAAACCGGAGTGTTCGATTTCAGAAAACGCAGCATTCCGTTTAATAAGTGATTTTTACGAGGCGAAAAACATTTCCCTTGGTACTGGGCAAAAGTATTTCATCAGGAGTAACTTGTTTGGCCAGCCTGGGGATCAATAGTACATCTTTATCTTCCTGATTGAACAGGTTATTTCTTACACTTTTACCATTGCTGGTAAGAACGTATTCATTCACCGAAGCGCCGGCTGAAACATCTTCCAGAAAAATAAACCGCAATTGATCTTTTTGGTTCATCAAGGCAAATGAAGAGTTAAAGCCATTATCTTCTTCACTATTTTGTTTTTTACGAAGAATATTATCCCATTCGATGGAGCCGTTTGGCTGTAGTGAGAAGGTGATGATGTCGTTGTAGGAGTATGTGGTTATCGTTCGGTAAGAATTATAAGGCGTCATCATCGAAGGCGTCATGGTGAGCACTTCGCGATGGTCTTTGATAAACGATTCCGCCGCGAAAAAAAGTCCGCCATCTATTCGCGGAACTACTTTCTTCATCGCAAATGTGTAAAGTTTACTATTCATGGGTGTTGCCTCGCGGCCGGTGAGTTCCTTAATAAATTCTGAAGGAAAAGGCGTATATAGCTGTTGCTTTGGCCGGCCATCCTTAGCATCGTATTGATGATAAAAAAAGCCGGAGGCCGCAGGATCGGCTGCAGTTCCTTTTTCATCATAGAACCCGGAAAATTGTATAGCATTATTTGCGTTATCGAATTCAAACAGCGGTTCGCCAAAAATTTCCTTCTCACAACGCAATTCGAAATTGAGTAAAGTACCATCGTAACGATCTATGCGAACGACACTGAATGCATCGCCGTAAGTGCGGTCTTTCCCATTAGGCTCTGCCGCAAAAATCAGATAGCCGTTACCCGCATTATCTACCAGCGTACGTGCATATTCCATATCTTTTTCAGGGCGATTAATTGGAACGAAAGTCCTGTAAATTACATTCAAGCCTCGATCTATGCACGTTAACTGCATTTTTTCAATGATCCCTCCCCTGAAGATCGGATAATAGAACAGCATATAATTTTGGTCGAACGAAATACGAAAGTGCAAATTGGCATTTACCAAATCAGGACGATCGTAGAAGGAATCGATCAGCAGGGGTTTTCCGTTTTCAATAAATTTTGAATTCACCGGCTGAGCCAGCAAACTGGTTTGTCTTTTATCCCCCTCCAGATAAAGCACCGATGCGCCCGTTTTATTGAGCAGGATGTGCTGTACTTCGCCATCCATACCTTTAAAATCAATGGTTTTGGCGGCCACTAATCGCAGTTCGTTACTATAAACATGCACCGCTTCTTCCTCGCCCGAAAAGCGTACGATGTAACCATCCGAATTTTTACCTACAATACGAACGCGTTGTACTTTACTGCTGAGCCGGGTAGGCGGCGATACATCCACTATTTGTGCGCAGGTAAAACCGGCAATCCAAATGGTAAGAAAAAGCAGAGCTGCGCGCATTGCGCTAAAGTAGTTTTCTTTACTGAAAAGGTTGTGGCCTTTACTGTTTAAGGCGCGGGTCCATAGCATCGGTCAACCCTTCACCGATTAGGTTAAAAACCGTTACGGTAATGAATATCGCAAAGCCCGGGAAGATAGCCAGCCACCATGCCTGGGGTACCTGACGTGCAGTAGAGAGCAGTTGCCCCCACGTAATCGTATCGGCCGGACCCAAACCAAGGAATGATAATCCTGATTCAGTAAGAATGGCTGAAGCAATGCCAAAGGCTAATGAAATCAACACTGGCGAAATGGCATTGGGCACGGCATGAATGAATAAGATTCTCCAGGAGGAGTACCCCAAGGATGTAGCGGCTTCTACATACTCCAGATTCCTGATTTTCAGCAGTTCTGCCCTGATCAACCGCGCAATACCGGTCCAGCCGGTAACTCCGATAATCACCATAATCATCATGAGGCTCGGTTTTTTCAAAATAGAAATTACCAATAAGATCAGAAAGAGTGTAGGCACCGAATTCAGGATTTCAACTGTTCGGGAAACAATCAAATCAAACGGAACGTTCACCTGAGCTTTTAGAAACGGAATCCATTTCAACATCTTGGCCACTACATTGAATGCGCACAATACGCCAAAAAACACCAAAATGCTGATTAAAATTTGTATCAGGCCCTGACTAAATGAAGCGCCAAGTCCATCGGAGATAGCATAAGAGCGCGCTCCAAAGGCGTAGAAAATGGCCATTACCAAGCCCAAAATATTCATCCAAAAAGAAGCTCTGGAAATGCGGAAATTCTGGTCGCCAAAAAACCCCGCCATAGCGCCTAGAAATATTCCGATGAGACCTGCGATGCTCATAGAAACCAATCCTACTGTCATGGAAATCTTTGTTCCGTGAATCATTCCGGAAAGAATATCATGACCTAATTCATCGGTTCCCATCCAGTGGTGCCAACGCATGGAAGGCACATCCTGTTCATCGAATGGGCTCACAGATTTGCTGTTATTAGCATCCTGATTCATGGGAAGGTACGGTACAGGAGGGAAAATCACGGCATCATAATCCAGATTTTTCCAATCTACATTATTGAATTCCGGTTTAAATTTTCCAATACCGATGCTAACTGCCAGATCTTTAAAAACCGGAAAATAGCTCTCGCCTTTGTATTTACAATACAACGGTTTTTCATTGGCAAGAAATGGAGCCAGCACAGCAACAATAGCAAGAAAGATCACGATGTATAAAGAAAACAATGCGGTTTTCTTCTTTCTAAACTGGCGCTTTACATAAGCCCAGTAACTCTGCTCGTTCGATGGTACTGCCTTGCTCATTATTTTTTGCTGTATGAAATGCGTGGATCAACAACCGCGTAAAGAATATCAGCCACCAGATAGCCTACAAGGGTCAAAATAGCGCTGAACATGGTAGTGGTAAGGATATAAGGATAATCTTTCTGCACCACCGCCATATACGTGGTTTGCCCGATACCGGGTATGGTGAACAAATACTCAATTATCAGCGACCCGCTGATAAAGGCCGGAAATACGGATGCGAAAATGGTTATCACCGGAAGCAATGAGTTTCTAAACGCATGTTTCCAAATTACTTTCTTTTCATCTAACCCTTTAGCGCGTGCGGTGCGAATATAATCCTGACGCAGTACGCCCATCATTGATCCGCGCATTTGACGCGAAAGGAACGCAAAAGAGGCATAAGTGGCACAGAAAAGCGGCAGCACCAGATGATGACCTAAATCAACCATACGAACCCAAAAACCGTCTGCCTCTATAGTTGTATCGCCTAAACCAAATGGTGGAAACAGATCGAAATAATCACCGCCTCCAAGGAAAATAATTAGCAGGGTTCCGATCCAGAAAGAAGGCAGGGAATACAGAATGAACAAACTCACTGTAATCGAACTATCTGCTTTTGTTCCCTTATTTCTGGCTGAGAAAATACCGAGAGGAATGGAAACAAGGTATTGAATAACTATTGAAAAAAGCGCGATGATGAAAGTCCAGCGAAGACCATCCCAGATCATGGAACTAACCGGGCGTTTTGCAAAATAAGATATACCGAAATCGCCGCGCAGAAAACCCCGGGATTTCGTAATATCTTCTTCCTCTCCAAACCATTTCGCATTGCCAAAAAGCCAACGGTGATACTGATTTTCAGTGCCGTGCCATTTAAAGGCCGGTATATATCGCTTCCAGGGCGTTGCCGTTTGTTTCATTTCAGAATAAGCGGCTGTGGTGGCAGCGAATTGGGCACGCGCATCTGAAAACTCGGGATGCGTACGCAGCTTAGCGTCGAGGTTCGTCATGATGTAGGTAAGAATACCATCATCATAATTATAGAACAATTTCGACATCAGGTTGCGTACTTCGATAAGATCACCGGCAACAGCGCTATCTTTTTGAATACTGAGCACATTATATTCCAAAGCGGTGAGCGTACCGTAGTATTTTGAGATTTGCGGCCAGTTACCGTAATCGTAATTCAACCGTTGCAAATTTTCGCGGCGTTCGGCCTTTGAAATACGGTTTAGCGTATCTGTTGCGCCTGCATTGGTAAGTTGAAAATAAAAAACCGGAAGATCTAGACCAATGCGGTGCCGCACTTCCTGATACGCCTTTTCGGTGGCCAGTTTATCAGAAGCCTGCCCTTCGCCCTGGGCCTGATTTAACATCGATTCTGCCGGGTCGCCGGGAGCCGATGCGATCAGCATAAAAGTTACCAGCGAAATGATGAACAATGTAGGAAGGAAAATAAATATGCGTTTCAGCACATATCCTAACATCGGAAATGAAGCTCCCGCCCCCACCGAAGTTTTTCCATCTTCCTTTTTTTTAAAAAATGTAAGTGCCATGCCTGATTTTAGTCCTGAAGCTCGAAAGTAGATTCATTAAAACCGGGACGAACGATACCGGTAAAAGGCTTTTTAAAGCGCTTAGAGATGGCAATTTTTTCGAGTGGCGACCAGATGAAAGAACCCGGGCACTGATCGTGTACCAGTTCCTGAAAACGACGATACAAATGATTGCGTTTGTCTTCATTCAATTCTACCCGCAATTCTTCGATCACTTTATCCGATTCTGCATTTCCAAAGTAATAGTAATTCGATCCGCCGTTGATAGATTCCGTATGCCAAATCTGCTTCGGATCGTTCGGGCTGCTGCTACCGATCCACGCGCCGTAGTTCACTTCGAAATTGTGTTTTTTGTTGTTTTCAAGATAGATCGGCCAGTCTTGAGGCACCACATCTATATTAATGCTTGCCTGGCGACATGATTCTTTAAAAATCAAACCGGCATCGCGGCGTTGGTCGTTACCGGCATTGTAAGTGAAGGTAAGGCTTAGTTCCACATCTTCGCCATTGATCTTTTTGTCGAGAATTCCATTACCGTTATGATCGGCCCAGCCGGCTTCCGCTAAAAGCGCCTTGGCCTTTTCGATATCGTAATCATACGGCTTAATGGTATCGTTATAAGCGCCTTTCTGATGGCGGCTGATTGGACCGGTAACGCGATCGCCCAATCCGTATCCGATTACATCAATAATCTTTTTAGTATCAGTAAGATAGCATAAAGCCCGGCGCACACGCACGTCCTCCAGTTTTGGATTGCGCATATTGAATGCGAAGAAGGTGTATGCAAAAGTTGGTGGTGTAAATAGGTTATAGTTACCGGTGATCTTTTCATTTTTCTGACACTGCTCTACAAAATCTTTCGGCTTAATTCCATACATCACATCCAGTTTCTTTCCTTTCAGGGCAGTGAGCGCCGCAGTTTGGTCTTTGATTATGGTATAGATCAGCTTTTGTGGAAAAGCCTGAAAGCTTTCTTCTTTAGCCGCAAACTGATCGCCCCACCAATTTTTCTTTTTAGTCAGAACAATTCGCTGACCGGTTACCCACTCGCTGAATTCATAGGGTCCGCATCCTACGATATAGCCTTTTTCGCGCTGGTACTTTTCGCTATTGTATTCATTTCCGAAATCTTTCAATTTCTGGTCCTGTGCCAACTCTTTTTGTTTTTCTGTAAGTTCCTTAATCGTATATCCATCCAGCACTTTCTTAGGATCATATACATACTGAGGAATGCAGAAATAACCGGTAAACTCACGGGAAAGGATGTACTTTCCTTTCCAAACCACGCTGATCTTGCGCGGATTATCAGGATACAATTTCACATCTACCAATTTTTCAAAGTATGGACGGGATTGTTCATTGTTCAGTGTAGGACACTTGAACAGCTTGTAACTGAATTCCATGTCATGAGCGGTGATGGCCTCGCCATTGTCCCACTTACATTCCGGACGAAGTTCATAGGTGTAAGTTAACAAGTCGGTAGCCTCATCATAAGATTCTTCCGGCATAGCAATGGCCATGATGGGCACCTGTTTCAGTGTTTTGGGGTCGGTTGACCATGGCGACATAAACATCTGAGCCAGATAATAACCCGCATCGGCGCTTTGGTAATTGGTAGGATTCAGTTGGTCGGTATCAGAAAGTTCGTGAATGTTCACCTCATTCTTTCCTTTCTTTTTTCCGCAGCTATAAACCGATAAAACGGCCAGCATAACAATCAGCAAGCGTTTCGATACAGAAGTTGCCATAATTTGCGTATTGATTTGTTTGAATTTTAGGAGAAGCGAAAATAGCAGAATTGATCAGAGAACAAAGTTGGTTAACAGCCAGCCTTCCCCATATTTGGAACGATTCTATTTTTAATATGGCATATAAAATGAATTCTGAGAAAAAAGTATTGATCACCGGCGCCTCCGGAATGATTGGAAAGCAACTGATCGCCGCCTTGCAGCAACAAGGCTTTAGTATTCATATTCTAAGCCGCAGCACACAGGCCTCCATTAAAAATGTGCAGCATTTTGAGTGGAATGTCGATAAAAAAAAGTTGGATCGGGCGGCGCTTCAAGGTGTTTCTACCATTATTCATCTTGCAGGAGCCGGAGTGGCCGAGGAACGATGGACCGCTCAAAGGAAAAAAGAGCTGATCGATAGCCGGGTTAAAAGCGCAGCCTTACTTTTCGAAGCACTTCAACAAATTCCCAATCAGGTAAAAACGTTTATTTCTGCCTCGGCGGTTGGCTATTATGGCGATTGCGGCAATGAGGTATTGGATGAAAATCATCATTCGGGAAATTCATTTTTGGCCCACGTTTGTCTGCAATGGGAAAACGCCGCCCGGCAATTTGAGGCAATCGGCATTCGTGTGGTATGTTGCCGCATCGGAATTGTTCTGGGAAAAGATGGTGGCGCCCTTCCTGAACTCACCAAAACGCTACCCTTGGGAGTAGCCGGTTATTTTTCAAAACAGCCGCTGTTCTATCCGTGGATTCACGAAAGCGATGTTGCCGGAATTCTAATTCATGCCTTACAAAATGAACACCTCAGCGGTTCTTTTAATACCACCGCGCCTTCTCCATTGCCTATAAAGGAATTGATGCAAGCTATCATTAAGGCGAGAAACAGTAATGCCGTTTTAGTTCCGGTGCCAACTATTGCATTGAAATTAGCGATGGGCGAAATGGCCGATATGTTGCTGAGCAGTCAGCTTTGTACGGCACAAAAGATCATCGCCTCTGGCTACACCTTTCAATTTCCGGATATAAATGCCGCCCTAAAGGATATATATTCTAATTAATTTATATTTATATAAACGTCTATATGAAGAACCTGATATTTATCCTGCTATTGTTTTGCATGAAACAAGCAACAGCATCTTGCGATTCTTTGAAACTAGTTTCAATACAGATCAACCAAACCGCCGACACCTTTATTGTGATTATCCAGAATGACAATCGCGATCATATCAACTACCCTATTGTACAAATGACGGGCAAGCAAGGCGATACTATAGTGAACCGTGCCAGATACTTCAATATTTTTGCGCATTTGGGAGCCGGCCATCAGGAAGAATACCGGCTGGCCGCCGATTGGTTTCCGGCATCTTTCGATTCCATTTGCGAAGTTTTGATTACCGATGGTATTTACGACAGCATCCGTTGCGTTCTTCGAAACTATTGCGCTGCGGGCGTTCCATCCATTTCAAAAACTATTTTCCGGTTTTCTAATAAGGTTCTCCAAATTGAGAACGCCGCCAATGAGAAGGTCTCAGTTTATAATTTACAAGGGGAGTTGTTGTTGGAACAAATGCTAACCTCAGGCAGCAACAGTATTTCGCTGAAAGATCTGCCGCGAGGATATCTTTTCGTTCGGGTGGGAGCGTTGCATACACGAGTGCTTTTGGAATAAATCAGAAGACTTCTTTTGCTATAGCGATCGTTTCGCTGGAACGGCTCATGGTATAATAATGCAACACCGGAACACCGGCCTTTTTCAATTCTTTCGATTGTTCGATACACCATTTTACCCCGATCTCGCGAGCGGCATCATCATCTTTGGCCTTGGCGAGTTCATCGCTCAATGCTTCCGGTAAACTAACATGAAAAACCGATGGCAGCAATTTTAATTGCGATTTCCGATAGATAGGTTTTAGACCCGGTATGATGGGTACTGTGATTCCTATTTCGCGGCACTTTTTCTCGAACTTGAAGAAATCGGCATTATCGAAAAAGAACTGCGTTACAATATAATCTGCCCCGGCATCTACTTTCTTTTTCAAATATTTCAGATCGGTGTTCAGATTTGGGGCTTCATAGTGTTTTTCGGGATATCCGGCTACGCCAATACAAAAATCCGTCTTCAATTCATTTTCAGTTTCTTCATGAAGAAATCTCCCAATGTTCATGTTCGAAACCTGTTGTACCAATTCACTGGCGAATTTATGGCCGGTTTTTCCAAACTCTTTTTTGGCGCCTTTATCGGGATCGCCGGTAAGCAGCAACACATTGTTGATTCCCAGATAGTGCAACGTAAAAAGCGCATCTTCTGTTTCTTCCGGAGTAAAACCTCCACAAACCAAATGCGGCACCGTATCAACATTGAAACGACCTTTAATAGCCGCGCAAATGCCTACTGTACCCGGACGTTTGCGCAAAGGGACCTGTTCGATTAAACCATCTGCGCGTTTTTTGTAAACCACTTCTTCTTTGTGATACGTTACATCAATAAAAGGCGGCTTGAATTCCATCAAAGGTTCAATCACCCTCAGCAGATCATCAATAGTCTTGCCCTTTTGAGGTGGCAGTACCTCAATAGAAAAAAGGGATTTGCCGTTTGCATTCCGGATATGGTCGGTTATTTTCATACAATGCTTTAAAAGCGGCACAAAGAAAACAGGAAATGCGCTGAAAGCAAACCGCTTACTGAATATTGTTAAGGACATGCGATTTTTATGCAGAAAATCGGTTAGCCTTAGCATCTTCGCAAAAAAATAAGATGAAAAAGCTTTTGACGCTACTATTAGTTTTTTGTGGTTTATATGCAGGGGCACAACACGCTTTTTTCATTGGTGTAAAAAGCGGAGTTGCCGGAGATTTTGTTCAATACAAGAACGCCTCCTATACCTTGTATGGCCAAAGCGGACTGCCTATTTCGGCTCAAGCCAGGCTCACTTCGCAGGGTCTCACCGTTCCGCTTCAGGCCGAACTGGTTTATGGCTATAAAAAGTTGCGAATTGGCTATCAGTTTGAATATATGCGCACTTTCAATTCGGTGTATTCCTACAAACTGAACACGGCCACTATCAGCAATACCGATACGTCCATCACCGACGTTTCTATCCGCCAGAACTATTTTTGCCATTCGCTGTTGTTTGAATACATTTTGTATGAAAACAAATATTTCCGATTTGTGCCGGGAGTATCGTTTGGCTTATTCCATGGCAACAGCGATGCTACGATTGAGCCATTCGATCAAACCATTTTGAAAAACAAGTTTAAAGTTGGCGTATCTTTGAATGCAGAAGTGGTTTTGGGAAGATTGTCGCTACTGATTACACCACAGTACAACATGATAAGGCTGCAAAATTTTGCCAACGCCAATCAAAGTGGATTTGCTCATGTGATCGGCTTACAAGTGGGGCTGCGGTTCAATTGTATTAAACCAGATAATCCTGATGCCAAACCGCTTCCGGAACCGGAAGAAGATCCAACCAATTAAACAACAATGAATTTCGAATTAACTTCAAAATATGTTCCTTCTGGCGACCAGCCCGAGGCTATTGCGCAATTGGTGCAAGGTGTGAACAATGGCGACAAAGCCCAGGTGTTATTGGGTGTTACCGGTTCAGGAAAAACCTTCACTGTGGCCAATGTGATTCAACAGGTGCAGCGGCCCACCTTAATTCTTACTCACAATAAAACGCTGGTATCGCAATTGTATGGCGAATTCAAGCAGTTCTTTCCTAACAATGCGGTGGAGTACTTCGTAAGCTACTACGATTATTATCAACCGGAAGCCTATATAGTAACCACCGACACCTACATTGAAAAGGACTTATCCATCAATCAGGAAATTGAGAAACTTCGTTTGAGCACCACTTCCTCGCTGATGTCGGGAAGGCGCGATATTATTGTGGTAGCTTCGGTTTCGTGCATTTACGGTTTGGGAAATCCAACAGAATATCAGAACAGCATCATCCGCATCAAAAGTGGGCAGCAGATTTCGAGAAACGCTTTTCTGTATCAACTGGTTGAAAGTTTGTATTCCAGAAGTGAAGAATTGCAGCGCGGCACGTTTCGGGTTAAAGGTGATACGGTTGAAATCATTCTACCGTATATTGATTACGCTTACCGCATTACTTTTTTTGGCGATGAAATCGAAAGCATTACCTCTTTTGAACCTTCTACCGGGCGCAAACTTCAAGAGCACGATCAGGTATCGATTTTCCCCGCCAATATGTATGTTACTTCCAAAGATTTGATGAAGAACTCGATAAGTCAGATTCAGGATGAATTACAGTTGCAACTGGCCTATTTCCGGGATTTGGGAAAACATCTGGAAGCCGCGCGGTTAAAGGAACGTGTGGAATTTGATATGGAAATGATGCGCGAGCTGGGCTATTGCAGCGGCATCGAAAATTATTCTCGTTTCTTCGATCGAAGAAAACCGGGCAGCCGTCCGTTCTGCCTGCTCGACTATTTTCCCGACGACTTTTTACTGGTGGTAGATGAAAGTCATGTAACAGTTCCGCAAATCGGCGGTATGTATGGCGGCGACAGGTCGCGAAAAATCAATTTGGTTGATTTTGGTTTCCGTTTGCCTTCGGCCATGGACAATCGCCCTTTGAATTATCCGGAATTTGAATCGCTAACCGGTCAAACTATTTACGTAAGCGCCACGCCGGGCGATTTGGAACTGCAATACACAGGCGGCGTGGTGGTAGAACAAGTAGTTCGCCCTACAGGATTGCTTGATCCGCCAATTGAAGTACGGCCATCATTGAATCAAATTGATGACTTGTTAGAAGAAATTGATGAGCGCGTAAAAAAGCAAGAGCGGGTTTTGGTGACTACACTTACCAAACGAATGGCAGAAGAACTTGACAAATACATGGCCCGGTTGCATATCAAGTGCCGTTATATCCACTCGGGAGTTGATACGTTAGATCGCATTGAAATTATCCGCGATTTGCGACTTGGAAAGTTTGATGTTTTAATTGGAGTGAATTTACTTCGTGAAGGATTAGACCTTCCGGAAGTTTCGCTGGTGGCCATTCTTGACGCCGATAAAGAAGGTTTTTTGCGCAATAAGCGCTCGCTGATACAAACCGCCGGCCGTGCAGCGCGTAATGTAAATGGTAAAGTAATTATGTATGCCGATAATATTACCGGCAGCATGCGCGAAACCATTGACGAAACGGAACGCAGACGTTTGAAACAAATGAAGTACAACGAAGCCCATGGCATTACTCCACAAACGGTTTTTAAATCGAAAGAAGAAATTCTGAAGCAATCATCGGTGTTAGAAATTCGCAAGCAAGAATCGAAGATTTATGTAGAACCTGATGAAGATATGAGCATGGTGGCAGAACCGATTGTGCAGCAGATGACGGCGGCGCAGTTGCACAAAGCCATCGACGATACGCGAACCAAAATGATACAGGCTGCCAAAGACACCGACTTTTTGACCGCCGCAAAATTGCGCGACGAAATGCTGCAAATGCAAAAGTTGTTGAAGGACAAATTTGCCGTTTAGGAATCAGCGCTACAGCCCGGCGCTGCGTTAGGGATGGAAGCGGAAAGCCCGCAAGGCCGCAGCGAAGAAATTACGAATGAAAAATTACGAATTACGAGATGGAGTGGGTTTGTGATTTGAAACCAGCAACTTCTTTCGTAATTCGTAATTTTGAAATTCGTAATTCGCCTGGAACGATTACACAGCAATGGTTCTAGGCTTTCCGCGGCCTGAGGACTTGCAGCGAACAGCCCGACCCCGACAATGCTGCCATCGCCACCCTATTTTCTATTCACCACGGCCGAAGCAGCATTTGGAGGGGGAACGCCATCAACTTTATTGGCGTAACTTTTTGCTTCTGCGATATTCTCCGAATGAAATCATTTTTTGCTTCTGGGCATCCCACAAATTTGCCTGAACGGTTTTCAAACTTTGCCAGAACGTAATGGTGTTGGTATGCTTTTCGAAAATCGGATTTTCGCGATTACACTTAGGCAAATTGTAGTTCGGAATTGCGGGGCTTAGATGGTGCAAATGATGATAACCGATGTTTCCGGTAAGCCAGTGACCGATCCACGGAAGTTTGTAGTACGTGCTGCCTTTTACCGCCGCCACTACATAATTCCAGTTGTCTTTACCACTTTTGTAAACATTCTCGTACTGATGCTGAATGTAGAAAAACCATAATGCATAAGATCCAAAAAACAACAAGTTGATGCCCTGAATAATCAAAAACTTTTTAGGCCCCAGCAACCACGCCAAACCCGCATACAGCAACAGAAATAGCACATTGCTGATGGTTACATCCTTTCGAACTTTTTTAAAGTAATCGGTTTTCAGAAAAGCAAAACGGTTATAGATAACCACATAAATAAAACCGCCCACAGTAAACAAATACAAAGGATTCCGGTAAATACGATACCATATTTTTTGACGAAGAGATAATGCGCGATACTGATCAACCGAAAGGCACTCAATGTCGCCAATGTCAGAGTATTCCAACTGCCCGTTGTGCGCATGATGGAAGCTGTGATTTCGGGCCCAGTATTTATAAGGAATCAACGTACAGATACTGCAAACGGTGCCGATGATATCATTGGCAGTGCTATTGCGCATAAAGGAGCTATGACCGCAATCGTGCTGAATGATAAAAATACGGCCAAGGATAAAACCGTTGAGGATAGCCACCAGCGCCGACCATAGCACTGATTTATCGAACAGATAAAATTGCAGGGCCAGCAAGGCAATGTAAAAACTAAAACTGTTTGCGATTTGTATGATCGCCTTTTTAGTATCAGGGATTTGATATTTGCGCAATACCGCATTCCAATTCTTAAGGTCTTCGAGCAGTTGCTCTTTGTTGAACGAATTCATGAGGTAAAGCAAGCGCATTCGGCGGTAAAAACAAACGAAAGAAAAGGAAATGACGCTGCCACAGGGCATTAGAATTTTTACTTTCACCTCAAAACTTTTGTATGCGATTTTTGTTGTTGGTCATCGGTTGGCTTCCATTTGCTCTGAAAGCCCAAATTCAGGAACCGATTTGCCATTTACCTGACTCGGCTGCACTTCCGCGCGCGCATAATTGCGATTTTGAAAAATTGCAACTGGCCGTGTCTTTTGAACCAAAAGCGGGCAAAGTATTCGGTACCGCCAGGTACTTTTTCCAACCCATTCAACCGGTTATTGATTCTGTTTTTTTGGATGCACCAGGCATTACAATTAAGAAAGTTCAACTTGCAAATAGTGGCGCGGGCGTACGATTTCAACAAACAGCCACCGGTGTTTCCATTTATTTCACTACCCAAAAACCGATATGGAAGAAAAGTTACCAACTCGAAATCGAGTATGAAGCCCAACCCCGCAAAGGGCTATACTTTATTGGCTGGAACGATCCGAGAAATTTATCGAGAAAACAGATTTGGACGCAAGGTCAGGGAGTAGATAACCGCTACTGGTTCCCATGTTATGATGATGTAAACGATAAACTCATTACAGAAACTACTATTAGCTTCGACAGCAACTTTACGGTAGTTTCGAATGGGAAATTGTTGGAAACCCATACCAATGCCAATGGAACAAAAACCTGGCATTATGCGATGGACCAACCGCATGCTCCCTATCTGGTGATGCTGGCTATTGACAAGTATGCTTATAAAGACGTAAAGGCCGCAAACGGAATCGTTTCACGGCAATATTATTATGCCGATCATCCTGAAACTTACGATGCAACATACGCGCACAGCGCGGAGATGATGGACTTTCTGGTGAAAGAAACCGGTGTGGCCTATCCTTGGAAAACCTACGCCAATTGTCCGGTTCAGGACTTTATGTATGGCGCTATGGAAAATACAACTGCCACTATTTATGGCGATTTCTATTTACTGGACGGCCGGGCTGCGATGGAACGCAGTTATACCGCAACGAATGCCCACGAGCTTACCCACCAATGGTTTGGCGATTATATTACCGAATGGAATGCCGCACATCACTGGTTGCATGAAAGTTTTGCCACATACTATTCCAAAATGTTCATGCGAAAAATTAATGGTGAAGCCTTTTATGAAACCGCTTGCCGGGGCGAGGCCAATGCTGCCTTGGCAGCCGACCGCAATGACAACTATCCGGTTGCACACAGCAAAGCCGGCACCAACCGCCACTACTCCAAAGGAAGCCATGTAATAGATATGTTGCGCTATGTGGTAGGCGACGCTGTTTTCCGCGATTGTATCACATACTATCTAAAACGCCATCCTTATGAAAACGTGGTAACGCATGATTTGCAACGCGCCTTCATGGAGCATGCCGGAATTGATCTCACCTGGTTCTTCGAAGAATGGATTTTACACAGCGGCGCGCCAAGGTATCGGGTGCATATTAAGCAAGATGCCGATGCTACTGCTTTTCTGGTAAGTCAAAGTGTTTATGGCGATACGCTAAATCCTATTTTTCAAATGCCGGTGATTTTTGAAGTGTATTATTCTGACGGAACAAGGGATAGTGTTCGAACCTGGATATCACATATTGAGGATACCGTTATCGTAAAAAAATCTGCCGGAAAGAAAGTAGCCTTTGCCTTGTTCGACCCCGCTTCTCGTATTATCAAAAGCATCGACTTCGCTAAACCGATGGAGGTGTTGATCAATCAGGCATCACATGCGCCGCACATGATTGACCGCTACGATGCACTTGCTGCCATGCGCGATTCCGCTCTGGAATTAAAACAAGAAGCATTTTCAAAAATATTTTTCACCGAAAAAGAATTTGGCGTAAAATCAGAAATTGTCCGCCAGTTGCGCAACGACAGTTCAGCGGCAAGTTTGAGCATTTTCAAATCGGCGTTGGCCGACAGCGCATTTTTGTTGCGCAGAGAAGTAATTGACGATCTTCCGCGTATTCCAAAAAGCATTTTGCCTTTGGCCGAAAATCTTTTGAGTGATTCCTCGTACTACACTATTGAAAGAACGTTGCAGCGTTTAACTGAACAATATCCTGAAAACCGATCCAGATACCTGATGATGACGAAAGAAGTGATCGGCATTTCAAAAAATGTGCGAATTGCAAGATTAGAGCTCCTGGCTAAAGAAGATAGCGCTGCAGGGAATGAACTGGTCAACTACACTTCGGTATCTTATGAATTTCGCACGCGCCTAAAAGCTATGGAAGCCTTGGAACGCCTGCATTTGAGCCATCCGCAACTTGCTGCCAACTTGTTTGATGCGATGTTAAACCCCAACGGCCGTTTAGCGCGCCCTGCTACTAAAACATTTCAAATTTTCATGAAAGATAAAGTCTTCCACGAGCAGGCTAAAGCACTGTACGAAACCGGTAATTGGAAAAGCTGGGAAAAAGAAATTCTAGATAAAGTGATGTAGGAGAGTTGAAAGTTGAAAATGCATTTGCATAATGCGGACTTACGAATTACGTTGCATGAAGTGGCGTAGTGCTTCTTTGTAAATCGTAATTTTCAATGGCGTTGTTGCATGAAAATCTTGTGTAAACAGGATTTTTATTTTTGCGGATGCCGGGCTGTTCGCTGCAAGTCCTCAGCCGCGGTCTAAGGTTTGTGATTATTGAAATGCAGCAGCGGCGCGGCTTCCGGGCTTTCCGCTACCATCCCTACCGCGGTTTGCCAAAATATAAAGCCTTAGTCATTATGAACAACATACACAGGCCCATTTAAATATTTCATCACCTTTTTGAGGCAATGCTATTCATTGGCACGTCTGGATTATTCATGCAAAAAGGACATTTTCGATTAAAACAGAGCACTGATTCAAATCTGAAAAACCCTGGCATGCCATGAATCAGCTAAAGGCAAAAAAGGTTGACGGCGCAGTTCACCCAAATTGGCTGCAAGTGAGTGAAACACCAACGTATCTTTGTTGAGATAGCCTTTCTGAACTGCCGCGCGAAAGGCCTCCTTGTTGAAACCCTCTACAGCATTACCTTTCAGCACACAGGTAAAAAAGCGGTCGAAGAAATTAATTTGATACTTTGATCCTAATTCACGAACCCATCCAACCGTTTTATCAATCGAACAACCGCTTACCTGAAAAGCTTCTTCGCTGGCAGCCACTATCAAAACGCGATCGAAGATTATTGCAATTTCGCCCTTCACTTCCCGTCCATGCGACAACCACTGCGATGCAAAATCAGCGCCGGAGCGATTAATGGCCGTAACTTCTTCCTGGTTCAAATTACGATCAGCAATATAGATCCACACTTTGGCTTTATCATTCAAAGCAGGAAACAATACAGCACCGGAATTGGAAACGCTCATCATGCTACTACGAATTCATGCTAATCAAAAATTCTTCGTTGTTCTTGGTGCCGCGCATATGCTTCAGCATAAAATTCATGGCCTCATCCGTATTCATATCCGAAATATGATTGCGGAGGATGTTCATTCTTCCCAGCACGTCTTTATCGAGCAACAAATCATCGCGGCGGGTGCTGGATGCCACAACATCTATTGCAGGATAAATGCGCTTGTTGGCCAAGCGGCGATCAAGCGTCAATTCCATATTTCCGGTTCCCTTGAACTCTTCAAAAATCACTTCATCCATTTTCGAGCCGGTCTCGATTAGCGCAGTTGCAATAATGGTGAGCGAACCGCCATTTTCAATTTTCCTCGCAGCTCCAAAAAACTGCTTTGGTTTTTGCATGGCATTTGCTTCTACACCACCCGAAAGCACCTTACCTGAAGATGGAGAAACCGTATTGTAAGCCCGCGCCAAACGAGTAATGGAATCGAGGAGAATCACCACATCATGTCCGCATTCCACCAAACGCTTCGCTTTTTGCAGCACAACGCTGGTTACTTTCACGTGTTTGTCGGCAGGCTCATCAAAAGTAGATGCAATCACCTCGGCGCGCACGCTTCGTTCCATATCTGTAACCTCTTCCGGACGTTCATCAATCAGCAGAACAATCAGATACACTTCGGGGTGGTTGGTAGCAATAGCATTCGCAATTTCCTTCAGAATTACCGTTTTACCAACTTTAGGTTGCGCTACAATCATGGCGCGCTGCCCTTTTCCAATAGGTGCGAACAAATCGATCAATCGCGTACTGTACCGATCAGAAGTAGTGGTTAAACGCAACCGCTCCTGCGGGAATAACGGCGTGAGATAATCAAAACCCACACGGTCGCGAATATCTTCAGGCAAACGACCGTTGATGGTGTCCACTTTCAATAAGGCGAAATATTTTTCACCGATTTTTGGGGGGCGCACATAGCCTTTTACCGTATCACCGGTTTTGAGGCCAAAGAGTTTGATTTGTGAAGGAGAAACATAAACATCATCAGGTGAAGAAAGATAGCTGTAATCGCTGGAACGAAGGAAACCATATCCATCGGGCATCATTTCCAAAACGCCCTCGCCTTCTACAATAGCGTCAGTTTCTACGCTAAAAATATCCTGACCTTGCTTGTTCTTCCAGGTGCCGTTTTGGCCCTGTTGATGTTGCTGATGCTTCTGAAAAGGTTTTTGTTGTTGCTGTTGTTGCCCACCGGTATTCTCCTGGTTAGCCGGAGTTTCAGGAGCAATTGCATTGCCGTTAGCCGGTTCTTCCTGCGCAGGAATCGGATCAGCGGCCGGAGGTGTGTCCTGCTCTTTCTTTTTATGATGGTGAACAGCAGGCTTTTCCCGTTTTTCTTCTACTACTTGAGCCGCAGGCGTTTCCTCTTTCGTTTCTACTGCTGCCGGTTCGCTTAAAACCGCTTCCTGTTGAACTTCTTTAGCGGGCTTGCGGGTACGCGGACGGCGGGCTTTTTCTGATACGGGTTTGTCTTCGGCCTCTTTTGCCGCAGGCGAAAGGGCCTGAGCGTCTAATATTTTGTGAATCAAATCTTGTTTTTCAAGTTTCTGAAACCCTTTTAGGTGAAGGCTTTCAGCAATGTCTTTCAGTTCAGGGAGAATCATGTCGTTTAATTGCAGGATGTCGTACATGCAGTATAAATTAATTGGAAAATGTAAGTTGAATTGTTGCGGCCACTGCCGAAGAATTATTCAAAAATGTAATCTGGAAATAACGTGGAGAAGGGCTTACGTTTCAGTAACGTTTACAATAATAACTATACTTTTCAACTTTGCAAGGAAATTATTTTCGCTTCAAAGCCGCCGGTACGCCGATGTCAATTATTGCTTTCCCGATGTGTTTAGCCGTTTAAATGAAAAACAAAACACACGCCAAAACGAAGTCTTGCGTGTGTTTAAATAAGCATATCGCAATGCTACCAGCTAAGATCATCGTTAAACTGAAACGATGGTTTTTCGTTTCGGTCAGTTGATTTTTTTGCCGGAGCAGCATTTGTAGGTTTATCGAGATAATCCGTCAATTTGTTAGTGCGCTTGGCCGGTCCTTTCTTTTCAAAGCCTCCCCTACCGGCTTTCGAATCGTTTCGTGGTGCGGCGTTTTCGCGTGCCGGTGCTTCATTGCGGAATCCGAAATCACTTCGCTTTTCCTGACTGCGTTCTGGTTTGGGTCCGAATTTCTTACCGAAATTTCCTCCACCGCTCTTAAAATCGCGTGAACGTTCCCCACGGGAATCGCCTCCCTTTTTGAAATAACCGCCTTTATTTTCACCTCCTGACCGGCGCTCTCCTCCTCCACCTTGTCCGGGCTTTTCTTTTGCCGGAGTTACCAGTGGTTTGCCTTTGCTGGCTTTTTTGAAATACGCCAAAATCAACGCTGCGTCATCGGCATTAGTGGATACAAATGAAAATGCATCGAATACGCGAATATCGTTGATGCTATTAGCATCCACTCCTGTTTCTTCTGCCAAAAAGCGAGCCACCTGCCCGGCATTCATATTGTCTTTATGACCTTTGGCAACAAACAACCGCGCGCGATCGCTGCGCTGATTCGATGAGGCGCTTACACTTTCAATTTCATGATAAGTTGCTGGCAACAAAGTGTCCTTCAAACCAAAGCGCAGCAACGAAGCAACCACGATCTCGGCATTTCCGTTTTCGGTCAACAATTCCTTGGCCAATTCGAGGTAATCCTGTTCTGCACCGCTTTCCATAAGTGTATTCAATTCGGTTTTCACCTTCATGGTCTTTGTTTGAATCACATCTTCCAGCGATGGCACTTCCTCTTTAGCAATTTTTGTTTTGGCAATTTTCTGAATGTACAGCAAATCGCGAACTTCCGAAGGCGACACAATAGAAATCGCAGTGCCATGTTTTCCGGCGCGGCCCGTACGGCCAATGCGGTGTACATAGCTTTCCGGATCCTGGGGCAAATTGTAATTGATCACATGGGTAAGATCGTTCACATCAATACCACGGGCGGCTACATCGGTAGCTACCATGATGTTCACCTTTTTCATTTTGAACTTCTTCAAAATCATTTCCCGTTGCGATTGGGTCACATCGCCGTGAATGGCTTCAGCATCAAAGCCGCGGTCGATCAGCTTATCGGCAATATTGTCGGTTTCCATTTTGGTTTTGCAGAACACAATGCCGTAAAATTCAGGCTCGGTGTCCAGGATGCGGCAAAGCGCAGCAAAGCGGTCACGGTCGCGCACCTGAAAATACATCTGATCAACGCGATCGGTGGTTGGTGTCTGCTTTTGCACTTCCACCAAATCGTAATCGCGCATAAAGTTCTTGGCCAATTTCAAAATTGCCGGAGGCATGGTGGCGCTAAAAAGCAGCATTCGTCTTTCCTTCGGAACGCTTTTCAAAATTTCGCGAACCTCTTCTTCAAAGCCCATATTCAGCATTTCGTCGGCTTCATCTAAAACCACATGCGTTACCTGATCGAGCTTTAACGTACCGCGGTCGATGTGGTCGCGAATACGGCCGGGGGTTCCCACCACAATCTGTACGCCCTTTTTCAAGGCGTTGATCTGAATGGTATAGCTTTGCCCGCCATATACCGGCTGCACATACAAGCGCTTTTGATTTTTGAAAGAAATGATCTCTTCAGCCACCTGCATGGCCAGTTCGCGGGTTGGGCATAGTACCAGCGCCTGAACCGCACGGTTGTTGTCATCAAGCTGCTCGATAAGCGGCAGTCCGAAAGCAGCCGTTTTTCCGGTTCCGGTTTGGGCCTGACCCACAATGTCCTTAGTTCCTTTAAGTAAAAGAGGGATCGTTTTTTCCTGAATTTCTGAAGGGGTTTCAAAACCTTTTTTGGTTAGGGCTTCCAGCACATTCTCGCTCAAACCCAGTTCTCTGAATTTTTCCATAATAATTTTTTCCGTGCACTATGTTTTTAGCACGAGTTATAAAATATGCATGCAAGAAAATAGTGGTAAAAACCACCCACAACAAAAGTAATACGGGATTACCAGGCTATGCTGCCGGTATTTCCCTAAGAAAAGCTCTGACTAAATGAGCTACGCGGTAGGAAATTGGAGCAGCGATTCTGCAAATGCGGCGCAAAGATAATAAAATATTTGACTGCTAGTCAATTCACTTGCTGCCGCCTTTTTCCAGCATCTGAAATGCCTTTGGCAAATAATCGATAAGATCGCCGGCTTTCATAGCCGTTTCCGATAACTGATCTTTAGCTAAATCGCCGGCTAACCCATGAATATATACGCCCAGCACGGCTGCTTCAAATGCTTCATAATGCTGGGCCATCAAAGCAGCAATGATACCGGTTAGCACATCGCCGCTGCCGCCCTTAGCCATTCCGGGATTTCCGGTAGAATTGATGTAACAGCGGCCATCAGGCGCAACTACTCTGGTTTGGTCACCCTTCAATACCATAACTACCTGCCGCTTTTCACTCATCTCCTGAAAACGGCGCCATTTATCTTCGTCGTTATACCATCCTCCGCTTAAACGATGAAATTCGCCGGGATGCGGCGTAAGTACAGAGTTCTCCGGTATCAGCTCCCACAGTAGCGGATCAGAAGCGATCCAGTTCAAAGCATCGGCATCCAATACTAAAGGATGCACCGACGACGACAAAAGCGAAAGCAGCAAGGGTTTTGTTTCAGGATGTGTACCCATCCCCGGACCAATTGCGGTAACTGAAAATGCACTAACATCGAAACTGCCGCTAAGCACGTTACTCCCGGTTGTTTGCACCATGGCTTCCGGCCGGGTAATTTGAAGAATTTCATAACCACATTCAGGAATCAAGGCGGTTACCAAACCGGCACCACTTCGTAGTGCCGCGCCCGTACTCAGCACCGCAGCGCCCATTTTTCCGTAACTTCCGGCTGCGATCAATACATGGCCAAAATCGCCTTTGTGCGCGGCGCGATTACGCCTGTGAAATTCCGGTAAATCGGTAGTTTTTTTCACGGTGCAAAAGTCAGCAATTTCGGCAAAGGCGAAGAGGGTAAAAGTCATCCTTTCCTTCGCTCACAATTCTGTACTTTCGCGCGAAATTTTTCAAGATGATAAAAACAGTTGATCAAATCTCGTTCGCTTCGAAACGCGCACTGATTCGTGTAGATTTTAATGTGCCGCTCGATAAGAAGACCTTTGCGATTACTGACGATATCCGCATCCGCTCTGCCATTCCTACGATAAAAAAAATTTCAAAGGATGGTGGAAGTATAGTGCTGATGAGCCATTTAGGCCGGCCATTGAAAAAACTGAAGGATGACGGTAGCATTGATTATGAAAAACACAGTTTGAAACATGTAGTGAATCGTTTGTCAGAACTTCTGGAAATGAATATTCAGTTTGCTGCAGATTGCATCAGTGCCGATGCCTTCGCCAAATCTTCAGCGCTTCAGCCGGGCGAGGTGTTGTTGTTGGAAAATCTACGTTTCTATAAGGAAGAGGAAAAAGGCGATCGTAGTTTTGCTGAAAAGCTATCTGCTCACGGCAACATTTATGTAAATGACGCTTTTGGCACAGCGCATCGCGCCCATGCCAGCACGGCAGTTATTGCTGATTTCTTTTCCAATGAAAATAAAATGTTCGGGTATCTGATGGCCAAAGAAATTGAAAACGCTCAACGCGTTCTCGATAAGGCGGATGCGCCGTTTACCGCTATATTGGGCGGTGCTAAAGTGAGCGACAAAATTCTGATCATCGAAAATCTTTTAAATCGCGCCAATACCATTCTTATTGGCGGCGGTATGGCATATACCTTCTTCAAAGCGATGGGAGGTCAAATTGGCAACTCCCTTTGTGAAGATGACAAACTGGAACTGGCCCTGGAGTTAATCGAAAAAGCCAAATCAAAAGGCGTGAAACTGTTGCTACCGGCCGATTCGGTGTGCGGCGACAAATTTGACGCCGAAGCTACTACTCGAAATTTTTCTTCCTCACAAATTGAAAATGGATGGATGGGATTGGATATTGCCTCAAAGGCGGTAGAAGAATTTTCGAATGAAATTAGCCGATCGAAAACCATTTTATGGAACGGGCCTATGGGCGTTTTCGAAATGAAAAAATTTCAGGAAGGGACGGTAGCTATTGCCAATGCGGTTGCAGCAGCAACAGCCAAAGGCGCCTTCAGTTTGGTAGGAGGCGGCGATTCGGTAGCCGCGGTGAACCAGTTCGGCCTGGCTGATAAGGTGAGTTACATCAGCACCGGAGGTGGTGCTTTACTTGAATATTTTGAAGGTAAGGAACTGCCAGGCATTAAAGCGATTACCGGATGAATACCACCACCCGCATACTGATTGTAGGAACCGGATTTTCAGGACTGGGTTTGGCCATGCGGCTTAAAGCTTCCGGTGTTGAAGATTTCCTTCTGATTGAAAAAGCTCAGGATGTGGGCGGTACCTGGCGCGAGAACACTTACCCCGGAGCGGCCTGCGATGTAAAATCGCATTTGTACTCTTTTTCTTTCGCTCCTAAAAGCAACTGGTCGCGCGTGTTTTCGGCGCAGCCTGAAATTGAACAATACCTGCGTGATTGTGCCGATAGCTACAACATCCGCCAATTCATTCGCTTTGGTGAAGAAATGAAAAGCGCCCGCTACGATGAATCGAAATGCGAATGGACAATTACCTCAGCAAATGGCAATTCGTTCACGGCGCAATTTCTGGTATTGGCAACCGGTCCGCTGCACTTACCCAACATTCCCGATATAAAAGGTTTGGAAAATTTCGAGGGTCCAAAGTTTCATTCCGCTAAATGGAACCATCAATTCGAATTGAAGCATAAAAAGGTTGCGGTGATTGGAACCGGAGCCAGCGCGATACAGTTTGTGCCTGAAATTCAAAAGCAGGTGGATCAACTGTTTCTTTTTCAGCGTTCGGCGCCTTGGGTAATCCCAAAACCTGATGGCGCCATTGCCCCGTGGCAGCAACAGTTGTACGAAAAAATTCCTTTGATACGGGAGTGGTATCGGCAGCTCATCTATTGGATGAACGAAGTTCAGGTGCTGGGTTTCACTTCGCAACGCGGCTTTTTACGCTTTGCAGAAAAATTAGTGCGGCGGCATCTGAAGCGCCGGATTAAAGACAAAGTGCTACTCGAAAAACTACTGCCGAATTATGAAATGGGTTGCAAGCGAATTTTGCTCAGCAACAATTATTACCCTGCCTTGCAACAGCCAAATGTAGAGGTGATTACAGATAAAATCCTGTCAGTAGGCAACCATTATATTGAAAGCGCAGATGGACAAAAACGGAATATTGATGCCATCATATTTGGAACCGGTTTTCATGTTACGGATGCCTTTCAGTTTGCCGATATAACAGGGCGCAACGCTACGCCATTAAAAGAAGTTTGGAAAAATGGTGCGGAAGCCTTTTTAGGAACTACCGTACATGGCTTTCCCAATATGTTCATGTTAATTGGTCCGAATACCGGACTTGGCCATAACTCTATGGTTTACATGATTGAAGCGCAGATTCATCTTATTATGGGAATTTTCCGGCAAATGCAACGCCAATCGAACCATTCCGTAGAAGTAAAGCACGATGTACAAGACCGATTCAACAGAATGCTCGATAAAAAATCAATCGGAACAGTATGGAACTCAGGCTGCAATAGCTGGTATTTGAACCAACAGGGCCGAAGCGCTGCCGTTTGGCCTGATTTTACATTTAAATTTCGGGCGGCTACTGAAAAAATAAGGTCTGAAGATTACATTTGGAATTGAGTTATGGAATGGCTTAGGGGCGATTTGGTGATCCGTTCGGGAGTTGAAGTTTCTGCAGAAGATATTGCTGACGGAATTGCTTTGCTGGAAATCAGCCCTGAAGAGAAAAGTATGTACAGCGCTGCATTGATTCGGTATTATAAGCGCAATCCATCTTATTTTCTCATTGCATTTGAGAAGCAGAAAGCGGTAGGGTTTTTCTTTTGTTTACCTATTGCTACCGCTTATGCCGAAGCCTGGAAGGGCGGCGCCCACGATGAGGCTTTTGATAAATTACAGTTTCCCGATGAGGCCATTGTGCCATTGTGGTTTAAAGGCGACCACGCCTTGCTTTTTGAGGTGATTCATGTGAACAAAAGCGCCGGCCTGGCCAATAGTGCCATTATGTATGCGCTGATGCAAAGTTTTGCCGATTTGTTGATCGCGCAAGCCAAAGAAGGTATTTTCATAAATGGATTTTATGCTGACGCCTTTAATGAAGAAGGCGTTCAATTGGGCCGGATTCTCGGCTTACAGAAATATCGCGCCACGCCTTCCGGATTTCTGTACATCACTCCGGGTATTCCTCAAAAGTTGTTGCAGTTCACTGCTGCCGATCGTCCGCAACTGCAACAACTTTATGCCGGTTATTTTTCAGCTTCCGGAAGCCGGTGAGTTGGGGAAATTACAATTTTCAATTACGAATTATCAATTACGAATTACGTAGGATTAGAGGTTTGAATTCCTTCATCGTAATTCGTAATTCGTAATTTGTTATCCTCTGGAACGCAGATACAGCAACGGTTTTGTGGCTACCCGCGGTAGGGGGCGAAAGGGCGCGAACGAAGTGAGCGGTGCGAGCGAGGAACGAGCGAGCACGGAAGGCGAAGCCGTACCCCGATAGCACCCGGCATCCGCCATAATCAATTACGAATGAAAAATTACGAATTACGATAGCTGATTTTCATACATACATCCTTAACGTAATTCGTAATTTGTAATTTGTAATTTGTAATTGGAATACCTCACTGAAAAGCAATTAAGCCAGGCAAATCAGTCGAGCGTTTGCCCGGCATTCTGCGAACGCTCCACAATCTTGGCAAACATCGCATCGGTAACGTCATTGTAGAAGAAATAGATAGGATTTACCGCTTCGTTATTCTTTAATACTTCGTAATGCAAGTGCGGACCGGTCGATTTGCCTGTACTTCCTACATATCCAATCAATTCCCCGCGTTTCACTTTCTGACCCGGCCGTGCCTTAGTGCGCGATAAGTGCGCATACCGGGTGCGATAGCCATAACCGTGATTCACAATGATCTCGTTGCCATATCCGCCGTAATTGAATTCAACGGTTTCCACAACGCCATCGCCGGTGCTGTGCACTTCGGTGCCAATTGGAGCGGTAAAATCTAATCCCGAATGGAATTTTGGCACTTTGTAAACCGGGTCAACGCGCATTCCAAAGCCCGAGGCAATGCGTTCCAGATCGCGATTCATGACCGGCTGCATGGAAGGGATGGATGCCAGCATCTGTTCTTTCCCCTTGATCAATTCCGCGATCTCATCATAACTTTTCGATTGAATGGCCATCTGCCGCTTCAATTTATCAACGCGTTTTGAAACGCCAATCATCAATTCGCTATTGTCATATTTTTCCAGATTGCGGTATTTGTTCACCCCGCCCGAACCGGCCTCCCACACATCGCGGTCTATAGGTTCGCTTTCAAACAACACCCGGTAAATGTTGGCATCGCGATATTGCAAACCTTCCAAAACCGTGCTCAAGCGATTGCTTTCTTCTTCCAGAATAGCATACTGATCTTTCAAACCATTAAGTTCGGTGCGAAGCACCCGTTCTTTAGGCGAGTCAACGAAATAATACACCACTGTTGAAATGGCAAGGGAAAACAGCAACGATGCGCACAGAAAACCAAAAATGCGCAATAGCCGCGTACCCCAGCCAATCACCGCTTTTTCGTATTTCAGCGTTTGTGTATTGAATATGTATTTCTCTTTTTTCAAATGCCTGATTTCAGTTTTCCCCAATGGCCTCACCGCCTGCGTTTGGTTAGTTTTTCTAACTTCACGCTCCTTTTTGGGAAGTCAATTTTACGAAAATTAAACGCGCACAACAAGCAATGATGACTGCTGCCGAAATCCGACAGGCTTTTTTAGATTTTTTTGAAAGTAAGGGCCATAAAATAGTTCCAAGTGCTCCAATAGTGGTGAAGAACGATCCCACCCTGCTCTTCATCAATAGCGGCATGGCGCCATTCAAGAATATTTTTCTTGGCAATGAGCCTATTAAATATCCCCGGATTGCCGATACGCAAAAGTGTTTGCGCGTAAGCGGAAAGCATAACGATTTAGAGGAAGTGGGTGTAGATACCTATCACCACACTTTGTTTGAAATGCTGGGTAACTGGAGCTTTGGCGATTACTTCAAAAAAGAAGCCATAGAATGGAGTTGGGAGTTGCTTACCAAAGTGTATCAACTCGAAAAAGACCGTTTATACGTTACTGTTTTTGAAGGCGATCAGAAAGAAAATCTGGCATTCGACCAACAAGCCTTTGATGAGTGGAAAAAATGGATAAGCGAAGATCGTATCCTGAAAGGCAATAAGAAAGACAACTTTTGGGAGATGGGTGATACCGGGCCATGCGGACCATGTTCTGAAATTCACATCGACCTTCGAAGCAATGAGGAACGCCAAAAATTAGATGGTAAAGAATTGGTGAATGCTTCGCATCCGCAAGTAATTGAAATCTGGAATAATGTGTTCATGGAGTTTGAACGCAAAGCGGACGGTTCTCTGGTGAAGTTAGACAAACAGCATGTTGATACGGGAATGGGATTTGAACGGTTATGCGTTGCCATTCAGAAAAAAACCAGCAATTACGATACTGATATTTTCCAGCCTGTAATTCAACAGGTAGCGGCCAAAGCAAAAGTAACTTACGGCGTGAACGAAAAAACCGATATCGCACTCCGCGTAATTGCCGATCATATCCGCGCTATTGCATTCACTATTGCTGATGGACAATTACCTTCGAACAATGGTGCCGGTTATGTGATTCGAAGGATTTTACGCCGGGCAGTTCGCTATGGCTATTCCTTCCTGAAATTCGAGCAACCTTTCCTTTGCGAACTGGTACCCATGCTTGCCGATCAATTTGCGAATGTGTTCCCCGAAATTAAGGCGCAGCAACAATTTATTGCCAACGTAATTCGCGAAGAAGAAAGTGCCTTTTTACGTACACTTGCCAATGGCATTCGCAGAATTGAAGGGTTGAATGGTATTGATGGAAAAACCGCTTTTGAATTATTCGACACCTTCGGCTTTCCGCTTGATCTTACCAAACTGATTGCCGCTGAAAAAGGTTGGACGGTAGATGAAGCCGGATTCAATGCTGAAATGCAACAACAGAAAGATCGCGCCCGCGCCGCTGCCGCAACTGAACAAAGCGATTGGATTGGTGTAGGAGAAGAAGCTAAGACAGAGTTTCTGGGCTATGATTTTGATTCGGCTAATGCGCATGTGGTAAAGTACCGGAGCATTAAACAAAAGGATAAGGAAAGCTTTCAGATTGTACTAGACAAAACGCCATTCTATGCCGAAAGTGGTGGTCAGGTGGGTGATACCGGATATTTGGATTTTAACGGCGAAAAAATTGAAGTAACGGATACCAAAAAAGAAAATGACCTGATTGTCCATTTTGTAAAAAAGTTACCTAAAGCCATTGAAGTGCCGGTTACGGCTCAGATCAATAACGCCAAACGTTCAGCCACTATAAAAAACCACACTGCCACCCATTTACTGCAAGCGGCATTGCGCCAGGTTTTGGGTAACCATGTGCAACAAAAAGGCTCGCTGGTGAATGCCGATTACCTGCGTTTCGACTTTGCTCATTTCGCGAAAATGACCGACGAAGAAATTTCGCAGGTAGAACAGTTGGTGAATGCCAAAATACTGGAGAATGTAGCTTTAGACGAACGGCGGAATGTGCCTATGGCTGAGGCTGAGAAATTAGGCGCCATGATGTTGTTTGGCGAAAAGTACGGCGAGTTTGTGCGCGTCATCACTTTTGATCCCAACTTTAGCCGCGAGCTGTGCGGAGGCACCCACGTACGCGCTACAGGCGAAATCGGGTTCTTTAAGATCATAGCTGAAAGTTCCATCGCTTCAGGCGTTCGGCGAATTGAAGCGGTTACGGGCACAAAGGCCATGGAACTGGCGAATGTTGCCATCAAAGAAGTGAACGAAATAAAGAGCAAACTCAATTCCAAAGATCTTCTGAAATCAATCGAGCAACTTCAAAACGATAATGCTGCGCTAAAAAAGCAACTCGTTCAATTTGAAGATAAGCATGTTGCTGCATTGCAGAAGGAGATACTATCATCGGCAGAAAAGTTGAACAACATATGGTTTTACGCCAATGGTCATGTAGAAGTGAATTCTGCTGAAGCCTTGCGCAAGCTTGGCATCCAACTCACCAATGAATGGAAGGATAATTTCGCCATAGTTCTTGGAGCGAACCTTCAGGGCAAGCATGTAGTTCACCTCCGTTTGGCGCCCTCGCTGAAACTGAATGCCAATACGGTTTTGAAAGAATTAGCTCCGGCCATAAAGGGCGGCGGCCCGGCCGATTTCGTACAGGCCAGCGCCTCCTCTTCATCTGAAACCGAAGCGCTGATAGCGGCACTGAAGAAAAAACTGGAAAATGCTTAAAACCAGAAATACATAAAAAGAAAAGGCCTTAGTAGAAACTAAGGCCTTTTTATTTTTTGAGAACTGAAATCGTACCGCTTTCTTTATTTCACTTCAATCACTAAATCCATAGCTTTTCCGCTTTTCAAATCGGCTTTTGAGAAATTTACAGCCTTGCTTTCAGTGGCTCCTTTACGCGCAACAAGTTTGTAATTGCCATCGCCTGCACGGCTCATATCAAACGAATAGGTTCCGTCGGCTTTCACATAGAAAGTCTTTTGTTCGCTACCGTCAGCATTCGAAAGAAATACAATTCCATCAGCTGCCAGTAAACGCTTTCCGCCTTTTTCAGTATAAACTTTTCCTTTTACCGAAGCCGGGGTCACTGTTTCTGTATAACCTTCTGAAACCGGAACGGCAATTTTCTTCACTTCCTTTTTCACCACTTTAGTTTCCTTCACAGGGGCCGCAGTGGCAGTTTTGTTTTCTGTCTTTACCTCAGTCTTGCTCTCTTCTTTATTTTCTTTCGGCAATGTGGTAACGGTAGTCTTCACCTTTTCCTTTTCGGTTTTTTTGTACTCCCGGCCGTTCTTCTTTTCAGCCTTCGATTTTTGCATCGGAATAGAATCTTCCTTCGTAACATTCTTCAATTCATCTACCACTTTAAACTCGGTACGGCGGTTCAAAGCGCGGCCTGTTGGATTATCGGTTCCATCGGGATTAGTATTGGAAGCTGCAGGCATAGTAGCGCCATAAGCTTTTGAAACAAAGCGTTCCGGCTTCATTTTCTTTTCGTAAATAAAATAGTTCACTACAGCTTCGCTGCGGTGTTTGGCCAAAGCATCGTTGTAGGATTCTTTTCCTTTGCCATCGGTGTGCCCACCCACTTCAATCACATACTGCGGATTTTGTTCCAAAAACGCAGTTACCGATTTCAGCGTATCGCGAGCATCTTCGCGCAGTTTCGATTTATCGTAATCGTAATACACTTTGCCAATTACTCTTCCAATAATCGGATCTTCTTTCTTTTTCAGGAAAAGATCAAATTGGAAGGTGTCAGACTCTACTTTACCATCAGTTGAAAAAGGCAATACCGATTCGCGATAGGTATCTTTTCTGGAAACCAGTTTGTAACCGTGTTCCGGCTCCAGATCAAAGAAATATTTTCCACCAATTAAATTGTAAGCTGAAAGCTCCAAACCGTTGCGATCGTCATATAACGTCACCATGCCATTTTCAGCAAGCATACGGTTGTTATTGATCTCTTCATAAACCGAACCTCTTACAGCCAGGAATATCTTTGAAGTTTGCACCTCATAAATATCATCGCAGCAGGTTTCACTTTTCAATCCAAAACCACCCGGACGGTTCGACACTACAAACCCCTGAGTGTTGCGGTCGTTGATAGTAAAATAAATATCATCAACACTTGAGTTCACAGGCATGCCCATATTTTCCGGTTCGGTCCATTCGCCGCCATTGTCGAACGACGTTTTGAAAACGTCCATGCCTCCAATGTTAATCCAGCCATTACTGCTGAAATAGAGCGTATTGGTCTTTGCCTCAAAAAATGGCGACATCTCATCGCCTTTTGAGTTGATTTGAGGGCCTGCGGAACGTGGTTTTGCCAAACTTCCATCAGTATTAATTTTACTGTAGAAAATATCCAATCCTTTGCCTGGATTGCGATCACTCACGAAGTAAACTACATCCTCGCCGTCTTTATTTTTACCTACTGCCGGTTCTGAATTGCTGTAAAGCGGATCATTTACCGTTCCGGCAGATGTCGCTTTTTCCCAGATGCCATTCACCATATTGCTTTTCATGATCATGCACTTCATTTTCAGGTTATCGTCCTGAATGCACTTCGTAAAATACATAGTGTTGCCATCGGCTGAAAAGGTAGGATTGCCTGTATGCACCTTTGGCGCATTAATGTTCTCGCCCAATTCTTCGCCTGCGGTCCACTCTTTTCCGTTTGGCATGCTCTTGTAAATACGTGAATACGCAGCCAATTTCTCCTTGCCGTTCACTTCAATCACATTATCACTTCTCAATGAACCATAATAGAGCGCGCCGTTGTGCAAAACCGGCGATAGTTCCGTAAGAGGCTGGTTCACCACAGCATCCAAATGGCGAACTTTAAAAGCCGGCTTGGCCACACTGTCGCGAAAATGAATGCCCAATTGAGCGCCTTCAATTTCGCGGGTAGCACGCTTTTTCATTTCAACGCTGGCATCATCGTCCTTGGCCAATTTGCGATACATTGCAAAGTTCACTTTGGCATCTTCATATTGACCCAAATATTTTTGCGTAAGCGCATACTGAAAAATATATTCAGGATGTTTATGCTTTACAGAATCCTGATCTACCAGCAATTTGTACCATTTGTTTGCCGATTTGTAATCGCGTAACTGCAATTCGGTTTGCGAAAGCGTTTGAGGGAAATAGGCCTTCTTCGGCTTCTTTGCTGCTCCGGCCTCTAAATAGTTCACTGCATTGAAATAGCTTCCTTTTTTCAGAAGTTTCTTAGCCAGTTTACGGTTCTTGCGCCAGCTAATCGAATTGGGATCAGGCGCCGCCGTCTTTTTATCGGCATTCTGGCCAAAAGCCGAATCGGAAAGCGTTACAAGGATGAGAAGCAACACACACAAAAGAGATTTTTGCATAGCAGTTTGGAACGTTTATTTTTTCGAAACGTGCGCGAATGTAGCAAGTACGGCAGAATATCAAAAAATGACGCTGTGCATAAAAACCACTACATTGCACCCTCAAACAAAAACTATGGCCGAGAAAGATATGGATGCGCTTCTGGAAGAAGGCAAAAACCATTTGAATGATCTGAAGAACTCATTGGAAAAACTGGCAGAAACGGCCAAACAGATGGCCGTTGCCAAGTCTGGCGAGATTCGCCAAATGGCCGATGCCGCCGAATCAAAAATTCAGGAAACCGTGCAAAGCGATGAATTCCGAAACCTGGAATCGGAAGGCAAAAAAATAGTAGATCAGGCCGGCGAAAAACTCGCCGAAGCCGCCCGCGAGGTTTCGGAGAGTTTAACCCAACTGTTCAACAAATCGAAGAAGGATTAATACTGATGCGGCTGGCAGGGGCGTTGCTGTGGCTGATGATGGCGCTAAGTGCCTGTAAAAACGACCTTAACGAGGCGCGTTTGGTAACCGCCCGTGCCAACGTGAACATCGAACATGGTACGGATATCGAAATTCGCTATTCCGATCACGGCAAAACGAAAATCAAAGCGTTTGCCCCATCTGCCACTCGTTTCAATGCCGAACAACCTTACATGGAATTTTCCAAAGGCCTCAAAATTTACTTCTATCACGAAAATGGCGAGGTGCAAAGCACCATGACGGCCGAATACGCTACAGCCGTGGAAAACAGCAGCCAGATGACGGCTCGCAAAAACGTAGAAGTAATCAACGAAAAAGGAGAAAAGCTGAATACGGAAGAATTGATCTGGGACGAAAACAAAAAGATCATTTATAGCAATTCCGCTTTAAAAATCACCACCGCCGATGAAATTATTCTGGGCAACGGCATGGAGGCCGATGAAACCTTTACCAATTATAGCATCCACCACATTACGGGCATCGTAAAAGTGAAAGCCGAAGTGGAATGATCAACGGATCGGCACACTGCAAAAATCGCCGTTGGTCAACGAAAGCCGCTTGGTAGAGTCGAGCGTATTCACGGCCTCAACCGAAAAACTACCGCTAATCCGATCGCCTGTATTCTTCGAAATCGTGAAACTGCCGCTTGTAGATACATAGCTTTTGCCACCGGATGTAGAGTCAATAAAACTGAAAACATTTCCTGATCGCGATAAACTATACGTTCCTTCTGCAAGCGACGTCAAATTGATCTCGGTATAGTTTCGCTCATAAGTGCTCAAATGGTTGAAAGTATATATCGTTTTGTAGGCCGCTAAGGCATACATCGAATCCGGAGTTTTAGGGTTGCCCCACGCATTGTACTTAAAATACTGCCCGCTGCAGGAAGTTTCCTTTTTGCACGAGAAAAGAAAAAAAGTCAATAAAACCGTTGCCACTATTGCCATACGAGTATTGCTCATGATCGAAGTTTGTCGCATATTAAAACTTTTATGAATCTATTACGTAATAGAGCTATAATAAAGATAAGCCTGGAATAAATTAGAAACTTTTTTCCTATCAATATCTTAGTTACGTTTGTTAATGATAAAAACCCCGATATGCGTAAATTTCTGTTTCCCTTATCTGTAGCCTCACTCCTGCTGCTCGGAAGTTGCGATAAAGAACCCATGCCGAAAGGATTGGCCAGCATCATGAAATACGATATGGACATTCAATTGGCTTATCAACCCGGCGCGAATCCTAATCCGGCTTGCTTAATGGACTTTGATGCCGGACGGGTTTATACCATTGAAGAGGCAAAAGACAGTTTCGGCGCCATCGACCTGATTTGGGCGGCACGCACCGTCGATCACTCCAGTTACATTTTTTCACCTAAAGTATATGAAGGAAGCGCCGGTTTGGGAACCGATTTTTCAAAAATCGATTTTCATGCCGACTCCTGGGCGCATTACGATAGCGCCCGGTATTCTGCGCCCACAGTGTACAAGGCGGCGCAAGCTTTTAGCGAAATAGGAAACTATCAGGATCTCGATAATTTCATTTCCGATCAAACCATCACCGGTTACAATCGCCGCATTATGCCTGATGAAGTAGGCAAAACATTCTGCTTCATCACCAGCAAAAACAAGCAGGGCGCTTTTCAAATCACCAATATTCAATACGGGCCTCATGGTTATATGACCATTAGTGTTCGTGTAGAACGCTGATTATTTTTTTGGGCGCGCCCCACGCAGCCTTTCTTAAGTACGGTTAATCAAGCAATCATCTTCTTACGGCTGCGTGGGTCAGGCTGTTCGCTACAATCTTTTTTCGCGGCATGGGGTTTGCGCCATTTTTCTAAAATTCAGAATGCCGCTCAAAAAGTATTTCCGCTTCCATCCTTCGCGCGGAAACCGGGCAATTCACATCATTTCTGGCGGTGTTGATTTTAAAGGACAATTTTTACTTATTGTCATTCAACGATTTATACATATTCAATTAAAACCATTTCATTTTATTAACAATTCTGGTAGCTTTAAGGGGTAATACCTTGTTTATGAATAGAAAGCTACTGCCATTGATAGCTTCCTGCCTATGTTTTGCGTTTGGGGCGCTTGCGCAAAATAATATTGGTATAGGAACTCCTGCTCCTCATCCTAGTTCCATTTTAGATCTCACCAGTCCTAATAAAGGGTTTCTTGCGCCACGCCTTACTCAGGCGCAACGGCTGGCTATAGCCACACCTGCTAACGGCTTGTTAGTTTACGATATCACCGTCAATTGCTTCTTTTATTTTAATGGAAGTACAGCGTCATGGGTTTCGCTATGCCAATCTGCTTTGGGTTCAACTGGCGCTACCGGTGCCCAAGGACCCGTAGGGTTAACAGGCGCTCCGGGTCCACAAGGACCGACAGGTGCTAATGGCACCAATGGCTTGAACGGTACAACCGGTCCGCAAGGACCTTCGGGTTTGGATGGTAACACCGGGCCTCAAGGACCAATTGGTCCGGCAGGAGCCGCAGGCGCTCCCGGTCCACAAGGTCCTTCAGGATTAGACGGTGCGACTGGTGCTCAAGGCCCGATTGGTCCAACAGGAGCTAACGGCACCAATGGTTTGAATGGTGCAACCGGTCCACAAGGACCTTCAGGATCGGATGGTGCCACCGGCGCTCAAGGTCCACAAGGACCGACGGGAGCTAATGGTACCAATGGTTTGAATGGCGCTACCGGTCCACAAGGACCGATTGGCCCGACAGGTGCTAATGGTACCAATGGGTTGAATGGTGCAACCGGTCCGCAAGGTCCTTCAGGATTGGACGGTGCGACTGGCGCACAAGGTCCACAAGGACCGACAGGAGCTAATGGTACCAATGGTTTGAATGGCGCTACCGGTCCGCAAGGCCCGATTGGTCCACAAGGACCGACGGGATAATGGTGGCAACCGGTCCGCAAGGTCCTTCAGGATTGGACGGTGCGACTGGCGCTCAAGGTCCAATTGGTCCAACAAGCTAATGGTACCAATGGTTTGAATGGAGCAGGTCCGCAAGCTAGGATGGTACCAATCCACAAGGACCTTCGATTGGACGGGTTTCAAGGCCCGATTGGTAACACCGGGCCACCCATGGCGCTACCGGTCCGCAAGGACCTTCAGATTGAAATGGTGCTACTGGTCCCGCAAGGACCTTCATTGACGGTGCCACAGGGGCTCAAGGTCCAATTAGGTCCGCAACAGGTCCGACAGGGAGCGGTCCACAAGGGCCTTCGGGATAATGGTACCAATGGTTTGAATGGAGCTTGGTCCGCAAGGACCTTCAGGGATTGGACGGTGCGACTGGTCCAAGGTCCGAACAGGTGCTAACGGCACCAATGGTTTGAATGGTGCCAAAGGTCCGGTCCACAAGGACCTTCAGGATTACTGGCGCACAAGGTGCGACTGGCCCCGATTGGGTCCAACAGGATTGCTAACGGCACCAATGGTTTGCGAATGGTGCCCGGGTCCTCAAGGACCAATTCAGGATCCGGATGGTGCCACCGGCGCTCAAGGTCCACAAGGACCGACGGGAGCTAATGGTACCAATGGTTTGAATGGCGCTACCGGTCCGCAAGGTCCTTCAGGATTGGACGGTGCACTGGTCCACAAGGACCTTCAGGTTGGACGGTGCGACTGGCGCACAAGGTCCGATTGGCCCAACTAATGGTACCAATGGCTTGAATGGCACCAATCCACAGGGACCTTGGAATGGTGCAACCGGCGCTCAAGGTCCACAAGGACCGACGGGAGCTAATGGTACCAATTTTGAATGGCGCCGGTCCGGTTGCAAGGTCCTTCAGGATTGGTTTGGTGCGACTGGTCCACAAGGACCTTCAGGATTGGACGGTGCGACTGGCGCACAAGGACCGATTGGCCCGACAGGTGCTAATGGTACCAATGGCTTGAATGGTGCTACCGGTCCGCAAGGTCCTTCAGGATTGGACGGTGCGACTGGCGCTCAAGGTCCAATTGGCCCAACAGGAGCTAATGGTACCAATGGTTTGAATGGTGCAACCGGTCCACAAGGACCTTCAGGATTGGATGGTGCCACCGGCGCTCAAGGTCCACAAGGACCGACGGGAGCTAATGGTACCAATGGTTTGAATGGAGCTACCGGTCCGCAAGGACCTTCAGGATTGGACGGTGCGACTGGTGCTCAAGGTCCAATTGGCCCAACAGGAGCTAATGGTACCAATGGTTTGAATGGAGCAACCGGTCCGCAAGGACCTTCAGGATTGGACGGTGCCACCGGCGCTCAAGGTCCACAAGGACCGACAGGAGCTAATGGTACCAATGGTTTGAATGGCGCTACCGGTCCGCAAGGACCTTCAGGATTGGACGGTGCGACAGGTGCTAATGGTACCAATGGGAGCTTGGTATGGTGCATGGCGCCGGTCCGCAAGGACCTTCAGGATTGACGGTGCGACTGGTGCTCAAGGTCCGATTGGTCCGACAGGAGCTAACGGTACCAATGGTTTGAATGGCGCAACCGGTCCACAAGGTCCTTCAGGATTGGTCCACTGGCGCTCAAGGGCCAAGGTTTAAATGGTGCCACCGGTCCACCGACGGGAGCTAATGGTACCAATGGTTTGAATGGAGCTACTGGTCCGAAGGACCTTCAGGACGGTGCGACTGGTGCTCAAGGTCCAATGGTTTGATTGGTCCAACAGGAGCTAATGGTACCAATGGTTTGAATGGCGGTCCACAGGGCCTTCGGTTTGGATGGAGCTGGCGCAAGGACAAGGACCGATAACGGCCCGACAGGTGCTAAACGGGAGCTAATGGCACCAATGGTTTGAACGGTCCAATTGCGGACTAACGGTCTAACGGCGGTGCGACTGGCGCACAAGGTCCACAAGGACCGACAGGAGCTAACGGTACCAACACTGGCCCACAAGGTTCAATTGGTCCAACAGGACCGACTAATGGTACCAATGGTTTGAATGGTGCCAACAAGGGCCTGGTTTGATGGTGCAACTGGCGCACAAGGTCCGATTGGACCCAACAGGAGCTAATGGTACCAATGGTTTGAATGGCCGATTGGTCCAACAGGAGCTAATGGTACCAACGGTTTGAATGGCGCTACTGGCGCACAAGGACCGATTGGCCCGACAGGAGCTAACGGTACCAATGGTTTGAATGGTGCAACCGGTCCACAGGGTCCTTCAGGATTGGATGGTGCTAAGGTCCACAAGGCACCAATGGTTTGAACGGTGCGACTGGCGCACAAGGGCCGATTGGACCAACAGGAGCTAATGGTACCAATGGTTTGAATGGCGCTACAGGTGCCCAAGGGCCGATTGGCCCAACAGGAGCTAATGGTACCAATGGTTTGAATGGCGCTACAGGTGCTCAAGGTCCGATTGGTCCAACAGGAGCTAATGGCACCAACGGTTTGAATGGCGCTACTGGCGCACAAGGGCCGATTGGCCCGACAGGTGCTAACGGCACCAATGGTTTGAACGGTGCGACTGGCGCACAAGGGCCGATTGGACCAACAGGAGCTAATGGTACCAATGGTTTGAACGGTGCGACTGGCGCACAAGGGATTGGTCCAACCAGATAATGGTACCAACACAAGGGACCAATGGTGCGACTGGCGCTCAAGGGCCGATTGGCCCAACAGGAGCTGGTACCAATGGTTTGAATGGCGCAAGGTGTTGGCCCAACAGGAGCTAAATGGGAATGGCGCTACAGGTGCTCAAGGTCCGATTGGTCCAACAGGAGCTAATGGCACCAATGGTTTGAACGGTGCGACTGGCGCACAAGGGCCGATTGGACCAACAGGAGCTAATGGTACCAATGGTTTGAATGGCGCTACAGGTGCTCAAGGTCCGATTGGCCCAACAGGAGCTAATGGTACCAATGGTTTAAATGGTGCCACCGGTCCACAAGGGCCTTCGGGTTTGGATGGAGCAACTGGCGCACAAGGACCGATTGGACCGACAGGCGCTAACGGTACTAATGGTTTGAATGGCGCTACCGGCGTGCAGGGGCCCACCGGTGCGCAAGGCCCTACGGGAGTGGATGGCGCAACCGGACCTACAGGACCTACCATTCGAAATGCACTAAACACCGATGGCGTAGTGGTAGGCCCTACAATTGCAAATGCGTACCAAGTTTGGGGAACTGATGCTGCCGGCAACCCGGCATGGGTGGATGGTGAATTCTGGAAATTGCGTGGAAATGCCGGCACTAATCCGGCAATTAATTTTGTAGGAACCACAGATGCACGCGATCTGGTTTTCAGAACTACCAATACCGAGCGAATGCGCGTGTTGGCAACCGGCCCGGTAGGCGTGGGCTATAATGCGCCTACAGCGCAACTGGATGTAGCCTCAATTAACGGATGGGATGTGGTGAATACGGCCGGTGATTTTGAGATTGGCGGTGGTAACACGTATCAATTGCGAATGGGTGTGGCGCAAGGTGGTGCAGGAGCCGGAGATGCCTACATTTTATCGCGGCAAGGAACACAGCGCATTTGGATGGGCGGTGGCACCAATAATCAGCTTTTGCAAATTTATGGCACCAATAATTCAGTTGGTGTACGAGTAACCGGTGGTTCTACACCGGCCTCGGCATTAGACGTTAATGGAGATTTAGCCTTAAGGGAGGGTCCGGTAATTACAGTAGGAGCCGGCGTTAATTCACTGGTACTAACCGGTGAATACAGTCACTATCGGTTAATGGGTGCTACCGGTGCATTTTCTATAAGCTCTATCTTTATTGGCAACAATGGTCAGATCCTTACGCTGATCAATTCTACGGGTCAGCCTATGACCATAACCAATACGAATTCACCCAACTGCATACTAACCGGAACCAACAGTAATTTGGTGTCAAATGGCGGCACTCCGTGCAGTGTAACTATGATTTACAATGTTTCGTTTGGCCGGTGGATGGTTATTGCCAGCTCAGGCATGATGTCTTCCAACGACTGGCATACTGTGGGAAACACAGCGATTACCAATCCTGCGGCACCCGGTACCTATGGTGTTTCGGCTATTGCAGCCACCGAAAACTGGATGGGAACAACCGACGCCCGCGACATTGTTTTTGGAACGAACAACATTGAGCGCATGCGAATCATGAATACCACAGGCCGGGTAGGTTTAGGTACCGCAGCTCCCGGCTATCTGCTGCATGTAGTTGAACCAACAGCGTTTGCGTTCGCTACAACAAGCTCAAACACTTATAATGGAACAGCAGACGGAACCGGACTATATGCTCAGGCATTAAACAATCCAGGCTATGGATATGCTGTTCAAGGTACAGGTGGTTATGTGGGTGCCTCGCTTACGGCACAGGCAACAAATTATACCGGGTTTGCATATGGAATATATGCGCAGGCAACGGGCAACGCTGCAATAGGTACTCGTATAGGCGCATATTTTCAAGCTACGGGAGGAGCCACTAATTATGGCTTGTTGGTACCAGGAGGTGGTGGTAATGTGGGTTTTGGAACCACCGCTCCAGTAGCCGCTTATAAATTGGATGTGGAAAATACCCAATCGGGTATCCTATCCAGATGTACCAACTCCTGGGCGTTGAACGCACAGGCCGGAGGCACTTTCAATTATGCCATTAACTATACCAATGGAACAGTAGGATCGAGTGGATTTACTGCACCTTGGGGCATTTATGGAGGCGGCATTGGCCACGGAGTAATGGGTTGGGGCCGCGATGATTTGAATGCTACGGCCGGAACCGATGCCGATGGCGGATTTTTTGGTGTGCTGAACAATGCGCAGAACGGTGTGATTGCCGTTTCATCAGTGGCAGCCTACCTGAATGGTACTACGTATAAAATTGTTGGTTTTGGCGGGGTTTCCACCATTGTTCAAGATCAGGAAGGCCAATCGAGAATTATGACGGCGCCGGAAACTCCGGAAATGTTACTGGAAGATCTTGGTGATTCGAAATTGGAGAATGGCCGCGTACATGTAACCATTGATCCGATTTTAGCAAAGAACATTCACGTAGATGCGGAACATCCGTTGAAAGTAGTGCTCACGCCAAAAGGTGATTGTAAAGGATTGTATGTAACAAACGAAGATCGTTTTGGTTTTGATGTAGTGGAAATGCAGGGCGGCACTTCGAATGTGCGATTTACATGGTTTATAGCGGCCACGCGTGAAAATGAAGTGCATGCCGGAAAGCTTTCGAATTATGTAGATCACCGATTTAAGAAAATGACCAATCCGGCATTTGACTTCAATCAGAAACTTGATCCGAAAGATCCGATCGGACCAAACCACGAAATTGTTGATCCGAAATTCCCCAAAGCCAAATGACCGCTTCGCTATTCCCGGCCGTAAGGTGTTTAAGCAAAATACGCACGGCCGGGAGTTTTTGTGAAACCGCGGTAGCGGGCGAAGTGGAAATCCTTTTTGCGCGGCCATTCGGAAGATGAGGTGAGAATTTGTATCGGCAGCCGCGCAAAAAGATTGGGAACGTAGCACGCGGCATCCGCCATAATTCTGCTGTGCTACTACCGCTAACTTTCTATTTTCGTCAAAACTTTACTACATGCAAAGGGACACTGCTGTTTTTGATTTGATTGAAAAAGAACTTCACCGTCAGCGCGAAGGCGTTGAACTAATTGCTTCAGAGAACTTCACTTCGCAAGATGTGATACGCGCTATGGGAAGTTGCCTTACCAACAAATATGCGGAAGGCTTGCCGGGCAAGCGTTACTACGGCGGTTGTCAGTTTGTAGATGAAGTAGAAACGTTGGCCATTGAGCGTTTGAAACAATTGTTTGGTGCGGTTTGGGCGAATGTGCAGCCGCATTCAGGCGCGCAGGCGAATGCTGCGGTGATGTTGGCTTGTTTGAAACCCGGCGACAAAATTTTGGGGTTCAATCTTTCGCATGGCGGTCACCTTACGCATGGCTCGCCGGTGAATTTTTCGGGAAAATTGTATCAGCCTTTCTTTTACGGTGTGGAACAGGACAGCGGCCTGATTGATATGAACAAGGTGGAAGAAACGGCAGTTCGGGAAAAACCGAAACTGATTATTTGCGGCGCTTCCGCCTATTCGCGCGACTGGGATTACAAACGTTTTCGCGAGATTGCTGATAAAGTAGGCGCCATATTAATGGCTGATATTGCACACCCGGCCGGATTGATTGCTACCAAAATGCTGAACGACCCGCTGCCGCATTGCCATGTGATTACTTCTACCACGCACAAAACGCTTCGGGGCCCACGCGGCGGCATCATTATGATAGGTAAGGATTTTGAAAATCCTTTTGGCGACAAAACCCCTAAGGGCGACTTGAAACTTTTTAGTGCGGTGCTGGATGGCGCAGTTTTTCCCGGAACACAAGGCGGCCCACTGGAACATGTGATTGCAGCCAAGGCGGTAGCTTTTGGTGAAGCGCTGCAACCGGAATTTGCCGCGTATCAAAATCAGGTAAAGGCCAATGCTCAGGCGCTGGCATCGGCTATGGTGGAAAAAGGTTATCAAATCATTTCAGGAGGAACCGACAATCATTTGATGCTGATTGATCTTCGTAACAAAAATGTGAGTGGTAAACTGGCTGAAAACACTTTGGTGCAGGCTGATATTACGGCCAACAAAAACATGGTACCTTTTGATGATAAAAGTCCGTTTGTGACTTCCGGTTTGCGTTTGGGAACACCAGCGGTGACATCGCGCGGGATGAAAGAAAAAGACATGAAGCAGATTGCTGACTGGATCGACGCTTTAATTTGCGATCCGGAAAACGCATCGCTTATTGCCGCTACCAAGAAAGAGGTAAACGCTTATATGCAGCAGTTTCCGCTGTATTGAAAATGATGAAGATGCGTGCTGTAGCCATAGCTCTTTTATTTTTTGTTACCGGAATTGCAAAAGCACAAATGGTAGCGGATTCAGCCATGGCGGCATATCGGCAAATTCTTGCAGCTAAGCCACAGGATACTGCGGCACTTGGCGGCATTGCGGATATTTATTTTTCGCAAAAAAGTTATGATTCGGCATTAGTATATCTGAAATGTTTTCCAATTTCTGATAGTTCTAATCTTACATTGACTTTAAAGAAGGCATTTGCCAACTACAAGCTGCAGCGTTATGCTGAAGCTGAAACGCTTTTGCGGCAAAGGTTAGATAGCCCGTCAATTGGCAATTCAGGAAGGCTGCTTCTGGCAGTATTGTTCCAGCAGCGGAAATACAACGAATGTATGGCGGTATCAGAACGAATACTGGAGTTTCATCAAGACCATATTCCGGCGCTGATGTATCAGGGCATTTTATGGCGGAACGCCGGAAATTTGGAAGGCGCGCGGTTGAATTTCGAGAAGTGTTTGCAATTGGAACCCGGTTATTTGCCGGCGCGGGAATTGCATGCCGAGGCGTTGTTGCACGATAAAAAATATGAGCAGGCGCTACAGGAGTATGAGGCTGTTGGTATGGCGAATATCCGGGATGCCGCTTCGTTCAACAACATTGGCATTTGCTATTATGAGCTACATGATTTCAAGAATGCGATTCACTATTTTGAACTGGCATTAGACAGCAACTGGCAAATGAGCGAGGGCTATTTTAACCGGGGGATGGCTTATTACAGCAATCAAAGTTATGATTCGGCATCGGTGAACTGGTTAGCGGCATCGGCTTTGTGGGACAGTTGCAGCAGCGATACCTGCCGTTATTTCTACAAAGATGCGTTGTATTGCTTAGGGCATTGTTACAAAAAACTTGGCGAACCCGAAAAAGCGTTGCGATATTTTGAATGGCTGCAGGGGCATCATTATGAACGCGATCTGCAGCCTGAGATCCGCAAATTGCGTTGGAGCATTTTTATTGCTACCCGTTGGTATTATGTGGTGGCGGCTTTTATTTTATTGCTGAGCGCATTGTTACTGGCGTTGCGATATTTTAGGAGGACGAGATAGTTTTCAATTATCAGTTATCAGTTATATTTGCGGCCGCATGGAAAATTTAACCACGTTAGTTACGGAAGCGATCGACGGGATTTTAGTTATTACGATTAATCGCGAGGAGAAACTGAATGCGCTGAATCAGTTTGTGATCAAAGAGTTGGGGTTGGTGATGGACGAAGTATATTCAAATCCCGGCATCAAGGGTGTGATTATTACGGGAAAGGGCTCCAAGGCTTTTGCAGCCGGCGCCGATATCTCGGAGTTCAAGGGTTTGAATCAGGAGGAAGGAAAAAATTTAGCCAAGCGCGGACATAAGGTGTTCAATCAAATTGAAAATTGTCCAAAGGTTGTAATTGCGGCAGTAAACGGTTTTGCGTTGGGCGGCGGTTGTGAATTGGCGATGGCCTGTCATTTACGAGTAGCGAGCGAGAACGCCAAGTTTGGTCAGCCCGAAGTGAATTTGGGTTTGATTCCCGGTTATGGCGGCACACAGCGATTAGTTCAATTAATTGGCAAAGGCAAAGCGCTTGAACTTTTGATGACTGCCGATATGATAGACGCTCCTACAGCGCGCGCATTGGGATTAGTGAACGATGTAGTGCAAACCGTAGAATTACTGGAACATTGTAAGGCGCTGGTGACTAAAATTTCATCGAAGGCGCCTTTTGCTATTGCGCAGGTGGTAGAATCGGTTCAAGCGCACTTCACCGATGGCATTGATGGTTTTGATACAGAAACCGAGTTGTTTGGCAAATGTGTAGCTACGGAAGATTTTATTGAAGGCACAAGTGCCTTTTTGGAAAAGCGCAAGGCTAATTTCAGCGGAAAGTAACTTTTAGAAGCGAGGGTGATCTTTCACCCATTTGCTGATGTATTCAGCAATTTGGTTCATTGGTGTTCCCGGTGCAAATAATTCACCGCAGCCTTGTTCGCGTAATTTTTCCATATCACTTGCCGGTATAATTCCGCCGCCGGTAAGCAGTACATTTTCCATTTTATTTTCTTTCATCAGCGCCAGCAGTTTAGGGAAGACGGTGTTATGCGCACCCGAAAGAATGCTGATGCCGATGGCGTCCACATCTTCCTGAAGGGCAGTGTTCACCACCATTTCAGGCGTTTGCCGCAGCCCGGTATAAATCACTTCCATACCTGCATCACGTAAAGCGGCTGCAATCACTTTTGCGCCACGATCGTGGCCATCAAGGCCTACTTTGGCAACTACTATCCGAATTGGTCTTTCCATAAAGTAAATCTGGCGTGGGTGAAAATAAAAAATGTGAGCGGCAACCGCTCACATTTCATTCAGTTATTATCTCCGTTCTTAAAAATCATCATCGAAGCCACCGCCATCGCCGAAGTCATCAAAGTCTTCTTCGTCGTCGAGATCGTCGAAGCCCAGATCATCGTCATCGTCCATGCTTTTAGAACCACGGCCTTTGCCTTTTGATTTTGTTTCGATCATATCCTCAAACTCTTCCATATCCAGATCTTTCAGATCATCTTCAGAAGGCTCTTCATCAGTCTCGTCCTCCATTTCAGCGTCTTCGAAATCATCATCATCAAAGTCGTCACCGGTTTCGTCGTCTTCTTCGTTCAATTCCGGTTCTTCTTCGTCTTGTTTCCTTTTGCGTGGCATAGCAACTGTTTTAGGTACTTTTTAAAAAATCAAATTTCTACAGGCAATAAAAGCGAGTGTTTATGGACTCACCAAACTTTTTGCAGAAAAAATTATTTCCTTAAAAGTAGGATTGTCTTTTCAAAATACAAAATGCCAAAAAATAGCTTAGAACTTTAAGAATTTATTTTAGTAGTTCTTCCATTTTTTTGAAAGAAGAACTCAAACGATTAATGGTGCCCTGGGTTTCCAGAAACTTTGCCATATCTACCACGGGCGGGCCTTGTAAAATTCCCGCTAAAGCGATACGCAGCAGCGGCATGATTTCGCCGGTTTTCCAAGTGGTGAATTGCATAAAATCGTTGATCAGCGCATCGGCACTTTTAGAAGTAGTGCCTTCTGCAGCCAGGTAGGCATTCCATTTTTCAATTACTTCCGGCTTCCATTTTTTCTTCAGCGCCTCTACATCATAGAAAGAAATTTCTTTGTACAAATATTCTCCTGCTGTAATAAGATCATTCAAAAAAGTAGCGCGTTCTTTGATTAATCCGCAATACACTTCCAGTTTTTCATCGCTACTATTAAAACCTGCAGCCTGCATTTTATCTTTTATGGCCGCGGCCAGTTCGGCATTGGGTTTCGCCTTTAAATATTGTTGATTGAACCATTTTGCTTTTTCGAAATCGTATCGCGCGCCTGCTTTATGCACCTTTGCGAGGCTGAAGAGTTGAATCATTTCATCCATGGTCATGATCTCCCGGTTCTCGCCCGGGTTCCATCCCAGCAGGGCCAGAAAATTCACAAATGCTTCCGGGAAAAATCCCTTTTCGCGATATCCTTCGCTAATGGCTCCATCTTCGGGGCTGGTCCAGTTGATAGCGAAAAATGGAAACCCTAAACGATCGCCATCGCGTTTGCTCAGTTTTCCGTTTCCGTCGGGACGAAGCAATAGCGGCAGGTGTGCAAATTTTGGCATCAGATGTTCGATCCCCAAAGCACGATAAAGCATGACATGCAGCGGGGCCGAACTTAGCCATTCCTCTCCGCGAATAACGTGCGTGATTTCCATCATATAATCGTCGGAAACATTGGCCAGGTGATAGGTAGGCATACCATCACTTTTCAGCAGAATAGCATCGCTGAGTTGCGAAGAATTGAACACCACCCATTCGCGTATTTCATCATAGAACTTCACCTCTTCATTTCTCGGCATTTTAAAACGGATCACATAAGGGTGGCCGTCTGCAATTCGCTTTTCCCATTCTTCTTTAGATAAGGACAGCGAGTTTTTCATGTATTGCCGCGTTACGGCATTGTAAGAAGCGTTTGGCACCCCTTCCGCTTCCAGATTTTTGCGCATCGTTTCCAACTCTTCAGCCGTGTCGAACGCATAATAAGCATGTCCGCTTTCAATCAATTGATCGGCGAAACGGCGATACAGGTGTTTGCGTTCGCTTTGACGATAAGGCGCATGTGGCCCATCGCCAAAACCTACGCCCTCATTGGGTTTGATGCCACACCAACTCAATGCGTTGATAATAAATTCTTCAGCGCCCGGAACAAAACGGTTCTGATCGGTATCTTCTACACGCAGAATAAAATCGCCGCCCTGTTGTTTTGCGAGCAAATAATTATACAAAGCTGTACGAATGCCGCCCGGATGTAGCGGTCCGGTAGGACTTGGTGCAAACCGCACTCTCACTCTTCTTTCACTCATAATACCAATCGTTTGCCGGCGAATATATTAAACCGAAGTGCAAAGTGGGAAGGGGAAATCACTATTTTTGAGGCATGATCGATTCGCTGGCCCTCGTAAAAACGCCCGCCATTGCCCGAAAAATTTTCAGAAAGGCGATTTGGCGCGCTTCCACCAAAAAAAAGACGTTATACCTCACCTTTGATGATGGGCCTCAGCCCGGTGTTACCGGCGCCGTTCTTGATCTTTTGAATCAATATAATGCAAAAGCTACTTTTTTTTGTATTGGAAAGAACATAGAGGAAAACCCGGAACTTTTCCAGCGCATCATAGCTGAAGGACACACGGCAGGCAACCATACACAGCAGCATTTAAATGGCTGGAAGACTAATTTGCTAACCTATTTGGATGATGTGAAAGCTTGTGACGCCATTTTAGATGCGCAATTTGCGGAAGCGACAAATACGAACAACAAACGACTTTTCCGGCCGCCGTATGGCAAACTCACTTTCCCGCAGTACAATTACCTGAAGCAGCGATACCAAGTGGTGATGTGGGACGTATTGAGTTTCGATTTTGATTTGAAAGAAACAAAGGAGCGCGTATTAGAAAATGTGATTCGCCATGCCGAAAATGGATCGGTTATAGTATTTCACGACAGTAAAAAAGCAGCAGAAAAAGTGTTGTTTGCATTACCGGCAGTACTCCAGCACTTCCATGATGCCGGTTATTCTTTCCAATCGCTGAATGCGGCTGCTGTAGCCAATTTCAGAAGACAAAAACGCCGTTAATTATTTTTTCGGGAACAGGCGGTTGGCGTTTTCTGTGGTGATTTTTCCGATTTCTGCAAAGCTGCAATCGTAGATTTCAGAAAGAGTTTCCGCCACTAAGCGAGTATAAGCCGGTTCATTTCGCTTGCCGCGATGCGGCACCGGAGAAAGGTAAGGCGCATCGGTTTCGAGAACCAGATGTTCTAATGGAATATGCTGCAGCACTTCACGAAGTCCGGCATTCTTATAAGTTATTACACCGCCAATGCCGAGATAAAAACCTAACTTAATGATTTCGCGCGCTTCTTCCAGTGAACCGCCAAAACAATGAAACACGCCTTTAGCACGGCCTTTGAACAACTTCATTACTTCAATACATTCATAAGTAGCTTTACGACTATGAATGGCCACCGGAAGATGCCGATCAATAGCCCATTGCGTTTGAATTTGCAATGCTTCATATTGTTCTTTTTTGAAGGTGGTGTCCCAGTAAAAATCAAGACCGATTTCACCTATTGCTATGAAGTTTTGTTCACTATTGAGCAGGCGTAGAGCTATATCCAATTCCTCTTTGTAATTTTCTTTAATGCTACAAGGATGCACTCCCATCATGGCTTCAATCGACAGGCGATCGATTTTCATTGTAGCAGTTTCGAGTAAGGTTTGATGCGTTTCATTGTCGATGGCCGGAAGCAGAATGCGTTCTACACCCATGGCTACGGCGCGTTTCAGCATGGCTTCGCGATCGTGCGTGAACTGTTCTAAATAAATGTGCGCATGTGTGTCAACTAAAGGCATGATGCAAATGTAGGAAGAAATAAAAACGCTTATCCGGCTTTTTCTTTCCGCAGATCAGCTTTAGAAGGAAGGAATTCCCGTTCATGTATCTTATAGCCATTACCACGAACCAGAATATGCATAATGAGCTGCTCGGCGCAGATGGCTTCCCCTTCGTCGATAAACGCAATATTGGTATGATTGATTTGCTTGCCGTCAATAATTACCACCATACCTGTTCCGGAGCAAATGGCTTCGTTACCACGGCGGATGATGAGAGCCGTATCTTCGCCCAAACCAATGCCAACACATCCGGGATTCATGATCACGGCTTGCGTAAGCCGTGGGAACCGGCCGCGCCGCACAAAGTGGGTATCCACGATACAGTTGTTCAGTAGTCCAAAACCCGAACTGGTGCGCACATCATCTTTGAACAAAGCTTCATGATTGTTTCCTTCATACAACATCACCCGGCTCATGGCCATAGCCCCTGCGCTGGTTCCTGCCAGAAGGAACATCTCTTCGTGCTCATACCTTTGCTTTACCACATCAATAACCGGTGTGCCACCCAGTATGGTTGACAAGCGAAACTGATCGCCGCCGGTAAACATCACCGCATGCGCATTTTCCAAACGTTGCAGCATTTTTTTGTCGCGCGCCGCTTCTTTATTTTCAATAGACATGTGCCTTACGTTAGCATAACCAAGTTTTTTAAATGCACGGATGTAGTCCTTGCCCAATTCCAAAGGAATCAAGGAAGCTGACGTAAGAATTTCTATAGGACGCTCTTTGGCACGCGCAGGAGGCAGCAGTTCCTTCAGGATTTCCAAACTGTGGTTATCGTCGGAATTGCGCTTAGCTTCCTGCTTCTCCCCCTTGTTCTCGGCGCCCCCGATTATCATCAGCCGACCCTTCGGTATCATGTGGTTCCCTTATATCGTTATACAAAATATCTTCTCCTTCCCTTCCTGTTTGCATTTGCCTCAGCATTTCGATAATCTGATAAACCTTATCGGTACACAAGGTAATGAACGCTCCTTTTGGCGCATGCTTCATAGCATAAAGAAGCGCCTCTTGTTCATCATCGATGCAGGAAACTTTTATGGAGCTGTTCATCTGTTTTATGCCTAGCGAAAGAAGTGCGCAAAGTTCTTCCTTCGATTTTCCGCGGGTATCTTTGTCCTGCCGAATAATAATTTCATCGAACATGGCCGCAGCCTGTTTACCCATTCCAATAATATCTTCATTTCTACGATCGCCCAAGGCAGCAATAATTCCAATCTTATGATTGCTCTTTCTATTTTGAAGGAAACGCCCAAGCATTTGGAAGCCATCCACGTTATGAGCATAATCGATCATCACATCGAAATTTTTAAATGGAAAAATATTGAGCCGGCCCGGATTCGTTTCAGGAGAAGGCACAAATGACCGCAACCCTTCACGAACTACTTCCATATCGAAACCGGATGTAACGGCGGCCAGTGTTGCCGGCAACAAGTTTCGAATCATTACTTCAGCAGTGCCGTTGAAGGTGATGGGTATGTTATGCAGATGCTCTACTTTGGTTTGCCATTTTCCGTTGGAAACCACCAGATAATTATCCTGAATGAAAGCTGCCCACCCGCCGCGTTCACAATGATTGGCTATTCGTTCATTTGCGGCATCCATGCTGAAGAGCGCCACATTACAATCAGCATCTCTTCGCATGCGGTAAACCAAATCATCATCGGCATTGAGGATGGCGAAACCGTTGGCAGCAGTAGCTTTGGGAACTACCGATTTCACTTCGGCCATATCTTCAAGTGTATGAATATCTTTCAATCCCAGATGATCGGCACTGATATTGGTTACAATGCTCACATCACATTTATCGAAGCCCAAACCGGAACGAAGTATTCCTCCACGCGCACATTCCAGAACAGCGAAATCGACTGTTGGATCAGTGAGAATCACAGCAGCGCTGCGGGGGCCTGAGCAATCTCCTTCTTCCAACAAATGCGAACCGATGTAGATGCCTTCAGTGGTGGTGCATCCGGGAGTATAACCGGCGGTTTTTGCCAAATGGGCGAGTAACCGCACGGTGGTGGTTTTGCCATTGGTGCCGGTTACTGCAATCAGCGGAATTCTGCCGTTCGCTTTGTTTGGAAATAACATATCGATTACGGGTTCTGCCACATTTCTGGGAATTCCCGATGAAGGCGCTACGTGCATACGAAAACCGGGAGCAGCATTTACTTCCAAAACCGCGCCATTAGAGCCGTTCAGCGGTTTGGAAATATCGTTTGCTATGATGTCGATTCCACAGATATCGAGCCCAATAATACGCGCAGCCCGCTCGGCCAGAAACTTATTGTAGGGATGCACCAGATCGGTTACATCAGCGGCCGTTCCTCCCGAGCTGATATTGGCCGTATGTTTTAAGAGTAGCACTTCTTCGTTAGGCAGCACCGATTGCAGCGTGTAGTTTCGGGCCTTAAGCAAGCTTTCGGTTTCCTGATCAACCACAATTTTTGTAAGCACATTTTCGTGTGAATCGCCGCGGCGCGGATCGTTGTTCACCCGACCGATTAATTCGCTGATCGTACTTATTCCATCGCCCTTAACCGAGGCAGGTGTACGATGCGATGCCGCTACGAGTTTATAGTTCACCACCAAAAAACGATAGTCATCGCCTCTTATGAACTTTTCTACAATTACCAGATCAGCAATTTGATTTGCGCGCTGAAAAGCCTGAAGCGCCTGCGTTTCGTTCAAAATGTTCGTGGTAATTCCCCGGCCATGGTTGCCGTCAAGCGGCTTGAGTACAATTGGGAAACCTATTTCACTAATAGCAGTCTGCAATTCTTCTTCTGATCGAATCAGCACTCCTTTAGGAACCGGAATATGAGCTGCAGCCAGAGCGTTTTTGGTTTCATCCTTATCAGATGCCAAATCTACAGCCACATTTGAAGTAGCATCAGTTATGGTGGCTCTGATGCGGCGTTGATTTTTACCCAGCCCCAGCAGCACCATCGAACGATCATTCAGGCGGCGAACCGGAATATTTCGTTTCAGCGCTTCAGCTACTATGGCCTGAGTGCTTGGGCCGAGGCCATTACGCCTTTTCATGTTCTTCAAAATTTCCAGATCCTTTTCCAGATCATAGGATTGGCCGGCAATCAGCGCTTCCGTGATGGCCACCGCCATACGGCCGGCTTCCACACCGGCACGTTCCAGTTCGTAGGAAAACACCACATTATAAATTCCTGTAGCACCCGTGGAGCGCGTTCGGCCATAGCCCACTTCCATACCGGCCAAACTCTGAATTTCGAGAGCGATATGTTCAATAACATGCCCCATCCAGGTTCCCTGCTCGATTCGATGAAAGAAACCGCCTTCGCGGCCCTCGGAGCAGCGATGATAATAAAGCGAGGGAAGCAAGGTTTTTAATCGTTCCCCAAAACCCTCAATTTTATTGGAGGGCCATGCTTCCAACTCTTCCAGATCAATTTTTAAAACGATTATTTGATGGCGGTAATTCGACCACACATTGGGGCCGCGCATCACCTTTGTTTCCAGAATTTTCATTTAGATTGATTTTTACAGAAACTGTAAAAAGCATTCCACGGTTTTTAAGAAGAAAGCGCCGAAACAAAATGGCACGCACGAATTTTTGTAGAACTTTCGCTACGATAACCGTTTGCCTGATGTGGCTAATTGAACGATTTCATCAACAATTTGCTGCATTTCCTGAAGCGACATCGGTTTGATGTAGTACTTCAGGGCCTTGAGTTTTAAACAGTCGTTTCGTTGGAAATCGGACGTAGTGAGCACTACTACCGGAATGAGGCTAAACCATTGGTGCGCCTTAAGTTCAGTAAGAATTTCAACGCCGTTCTTTTTGGGCAGGTTGATATCCAGAACAATCATATCGGGAAGTTTATTCAGTGCCGAGATATAGGGAAGCACCTGATCGCCACCGGTAATGATCTTAAGATGGTGGCCACTGGGTTGAAAACATTCGGCAAACAACTGCGCATCATCGCTATCATCTTCAACCAAAATGAATTGCAGTTTTTCGGCCATGCGATAAAAGTAAAAACTAAATGCAGAAAGAGGATACAAGATGTAAGTAGAGAGATGAGAGCTATGAGCTGCGAGGTGAGAGCTATGAGCTGCGAGGTGAGAGCTATGAGCTGAGAGCTGCGAGCTATGAGCCGTGAGTTACGAGTTGCGGGCTGCGGGCTGCGAGGGAAGGCTTTATTGTAATTCGCAATTCACCATTGGTAAATAAAAAAGGAGCCTACAAATGTAAGCTCCTTCTAGTACCGAAGGTGGGAATCGAACCCACACATCTTGCGATACACGAGTTTGAGTCGTGCGCGTCTACCAATTCCGCCACTTCGGCCCGGAAATTTGATTTGGGAGTGCAAATGTAATTTTTAGAAACAGTTTTCAAAACACCTAATATTGCATTTCATGAGTCGATTTGAAAATATACGTCCGATCAGGGACTGGGGTTTTGGAAATACGCAGCCATTTATTATTGCCGGGCCATGCAGCGCCGAAACGGAAGAGCAGGTTTTTACTACGGTGCGCCGGATGATGAAGAGCACCAATAAGGTGAATATGTTGCGTGCCGGCGTTTGGAAACCCCGAACCCGCCCGAATTCATTTGAGGGTGTGGGAGCAGCCAGTTTGCCGTGGGTTAAAAATGCGGGATTGGAGGCCGGTTTACCGGTTTGTATTGAAGTGGCCAATGCCGGACATGTGGAACTGGCGTTGAAAAACGATATTGATGTACTTTGGTTAGGCGCTCGTTCAACGGTGTCGCCTTTTATTGTGCAGGAAATTGCCGATGCGCTGCGAGGCGTGGATGTTCCGTTGCTGATCAAAAATCCGTTGAACCCTGATTTGGACTTATGGCTGGGCGCGGTGGAACGTATTGCCGATGCGGGTTTGACCCGAATAGGCGTGATTCATCGCGGCTTTTCAACTTATGAGAAAAGCAACTACCGATACCCGCCGATGTGGGAAATTCCTATTGAATTGAGGCGACGCTATCCCGAAATCTCGATTATTGTAGATCCTTCGCACATGGGCGGCACGCGCGAGTTGATTTTGCCCCTGTCGCAGCAGGCGATGGACATGGGTTTTGACGGACTGATGATTGAAACGCACAGTAATCCAGATAAAGCCTGGAGCGATGCGCGGCAGCAAATTTCGCCTGAGCAACTGGCCGATGTGCTGAATGCTTTGGTGATCAGGCAACCGCAATTTGCCGGGCATCAATTTCAGAAGTTAGATGAGTTGCGCGCGAAGATTGATCGTATTGACGATTACATTATAGAAATGTTGAGCGAACGAATGGGCATTTCGGAGCAGATTGGCGCTTTTAAGAAAGCGAATGGATTAGCCATTCACCAAAGTGAACGTTGGGCAGGAATTGTGAAACGCGCTTTGGAAAAGGCGAAGCCCGGCGGTTTAACTGACGATTTCATTTTGAAATTGTTCCAGCAGATCCACAATGAGAGTATTGTGCACCAAAGAAAGGTTATAGAACCTTAAAAAAACAGGAACGATAGCTGCCGCTCCTTTGCTGTTGCCCCGCGGCAGGGGGCGGCAGGGCGCGAACGAAGTGAGCGGTGCGAGCGAGGAACGAGCGAGCACGGGAGGCGAAGCCGTACCCCGAAAGCACCCGGTTGCCGCCCTGATTAACCTTAAAAAATTTTGGAAGCCTGCTTTGCGCTTCTTTACAATGGCTATTTTCAATTTTATGATACGTTTGCAGCCGAATTAAAATATCATTATGGCAATCAACATTCCTCTTTTAAAGGCTTGCTGTGAAGTTCCCGGAATTTCGGGCTTTGAGCAGAAAGTACGCGATTTGATAACCGGTGAAATCAAAGGTTTGTACGACGAACTTTTTACCGACCACATGGGCAACCTGATTGCGCTGAAAAAAGGCGCTTCATCGGAAAAACGCGTGATGGCCGCCGCGCATATGGATGAGATCGGTTTTATGGTGAAAGCCATTGACGACAATGGTTTCATCAAAATTCAGACGGTGGGCGGTTTTGACCCGAAAACGCTGACGGCGCAGCGGGTGATTGTACATGGCAAAAAGGACATCATAGGTGTAATGGGCAGCAAGCCGATTCATATTATGAGTGCTGAAGAGCGCAACAAAGTGCCGCAGATTGCAGATTACTTTGTTGACCTTGGATTATCGAAGGAAGAAGTTTTAAAGTGGGTAGAAATTGGTTCGCCGATTACGAGGCTGAGCGAGATGATTGAGATGGGCGATTGCATCAACTCGAAATCGGTAGATAACCGTGTGGCTGTTTTTATTTTGATTGAAACGCTGAAGGCCTTAAAAGGCAAGAACATTCCGTATGATTTTTATGCGGTGTTCACCGTTCAGGAAGAAGTGGGTTTGCGCGGCGCACATACGGCAGCGCATCAGATTGATCCTGATTTTTCGTTCTGCATTGACACAACGATAGCGTTTGACACGCCTGGAGCAAAACCTGAAGAAATGGTGACCAAACTGGGCGATGGTGTGGCCATCAAAATTATGGATGGCGCTGCGATTTGCGATTACCGGATGGTGGCTTATATGAAAGAACAGGCAGCCAAAAACAATATGAAATACCAATTGGAAATTTTGCCTGCGGGTGGAACTGATACGGGCGGTATGCAGCGTATGGCCAAGCACGGCACTATTGCCGGCGCGGTGAGCGTTCCTACAAGGCACATTCACTCGCATATTGAAATGGCGAATCAGCACGACATTCAGGGCAATATTGATTTATTATCGGTTTGTGTGCAGCACCTGGATAAGTACAATTGGAGTTTTTAGTTGTAAGTGAAAAATTACAAGTGAAAAGGTCAGAAGTGAGGCGTGGCGCCAGCTTCTGACCTTTTGCTTTTTAAACCGGAAAACGTTTGTGGAATTGTGTGGTAAGTGTGGTGGGTGTGGTGAGTGTGGTGGGTGTGGTAAGTGTGGTCGTGGCTCACGGCTCGTGGCTCGTAGCTTGTGTCTTGCGTCTTGCGTCTGGACGTGTATTCGTGTATTCGTGGGGTGAGTGTGGTCACGGCTCGTAGCTCGTAGCTCGTAGCTTGTAGCTTGCGTCTTGTGTCTTGCGTCTCGTAGCTCGTGCTCGTGGCCTGCGTCTTGCCCCTTGCCCCTTACTCTTCCTTCTTAGTATTATTGTTTACAGCGGCGGCACTGGTATCGGAAGGCGCGGCCATTTGCGCTTCCATAGCCGCTTTGGCTTCGGCTTCGTCCACTTCCTTCATTTTAGCCAGGCCCTTTTCAAAGTCGCCACCAATCATTTTTTCCATATCCATAAACATCATCATAATTCTTGCGAAGCCCGCGTGTTCCTGGTGCATGGTCCAGGTAACCACTGATTTTCCATTTTCCTCGGCCACCGACATCGTACCGGTTGAGTGCGCTTCCCAGGGCGATTTAAAGTTCAGATCGAAAGCGATATGATCGTTGGGAGCCATTTCGGTGATCTTCATTTCGCCTGAGCCCACTTCTTTGTTCTCGCTATTCCAGGTGTAGCCATGACCTACCTGTGCGGGAGTGCCATAATATTCGTATTTGCAGTTAGGGTCGAGGCCATACCAAGGCGACCATTTGCTCCAGTTCTGGAAACCGGCAAAATTCTGGAACACCAGATTACGTGGCGCGTTAATTTCGGCATGGCGTTCAATATTCGATTCTTTTGGTCCGCAGCCGGTTAGCACTAAGGTGCCGGCTAAGGCGGCAATGGTAAATAGTTTTTTCATGAGGTTCGATTTTAGCCAAAGCTAACAAATATGCGGGTTTGGAGAAGGGTGTGGCGGGTGTGGGGGGTGTGGTGAGTGTGGTGGGTGTAGTGGGTGTAGTGGGTGTGGTGGGTGTGGTGGGTGTGGTGAGTTTGGTAAGTGTGGCTCATAGCTTGCGTCTTGCGTCTTGTAGCTTGAGTCTTGCGCCTGGGTGTATCCGTGTATCCGTGTGGCATGGCTCACAACTCATGGCTCATGGCTCGTAGCTTGTGTCTCACAGCTCGCATCTTGCGTCTTGCGTCTTATAACCGAGGAATACTTTCGATAAAGCGGAGTTCGTTGTGCTGGATGAATTCCAGCAGTTGCTTTTTGGTTTCTGCATCGTATTTCCCAAGCAAATTTTTTCCCATCAAAAGAATGTCGATACCCAATTGGATAGCCTCGGTATCGGCAGTTCCATACAAATCGGGTTTCTTTTTCATTCGTTCCAAAACATTGTGCAGAATCTGAAGCGTTTTGTCGAGCATCACCGTATCAGAAATCACCATAAAGAGCCGGCTAAGATCGCCGATGAACTTTTCGAGCGTGGCCACGGGCAAGGTAGCCAGGCATTTTTGAAATTGTTCATCAGTCATGTTCACATCGTAACCAAACTGCTGGGCAGCCTTCAGCAGGCCATTTTCGAGCCTGCGGGCGGCATGATGGGTTTCCAGAGTAGCCATACCGGCTTTCAGCGCATTGGGAAAATGCATACCAAATTGCAACAAGGCGCCGGCCAGATTTCCCAAAATTCCCCAAACTTTGGCCGGATTGCTCACATAACTTTCCAGTTGGGCAAAGGCCTTATCGAGACGGGCCCGATTTTCCGGAGCGGCATATAAATGTTCCAGAAAGAAATCGCGCAACTCGTGAACCTCTTCTTTTTTCAGGGCTTTAGGCAGTTTGGGATCCTTTTTGATATTGTTGTAATCGTAACGGCGGGCGATGGAATCGCGGTACATTACAATCAGCCGGTTGCGCAATGCGTTTTCATCCATACTTACGAATATGAAAAATAAATCGGGTGTTTGGCCGTTTACTTGCCGGATGCAACTTTAATACATTCGTTTACTTCTTTTTTAAAGAAATCTGCTGCACTTCGCTTATTGCATTATTTTCACGCGCTAATTTTGGAGTTATTAAAAGGTTCGTAGCCATATTGTTGTTTTTTTGCGCCATCCGTGTTGCTGCGCAAACCATTGCCGCGCCACATCTGGAATGCGTGCTGAACGATTTTACCGGCAATAATATTACCCTAACCTGGAGCAATGTGCCTAATGCCTGCGGGCCTTTTGTGAACTATCTGATTTATGGCGCCGATCCGGCTAATGGTGTTTACAATGTTGTGGGCACCGTAACCAATGCCGCTCAAACCAGTTTTACTATCAATGGCGCATTGGTATTGCATTCCAATTGGTGTTTCTATATGGAGGCAAACTATAATTGCGCCGGCGCGGTTATACAACAGAGCGATACGATTTGCAATGAACCGAATCCGCAAACACCGGAAATTATTTCGGCCAGCGTGCAGATAGACGGGCACACCTTATTTAGCTGGAAACCCAGTGCTTCACCACAAACTAAAGCTTATATTATTTACAGCTTTCTTCCGAATGGAGGCGTGGTGCCACTTGATACGGTTTATGGTCGTTTTAATACAGCCTGGATTGATAGTATTGAAGATCCAAACACCCAATCGTTGGGCTATACCGTTTCTGCGGTTGACCTTTGCCCCGGCAATCAGCCCAGCGCTTATAATCAGAAACCGCATCAGAGTTTGCATCTCACCGAACGCACCTCTACCTGCGAACGCAATATGCACCTGGAATGGACGCGATACGTTAACCTTCCAAAGGGTGTTTTGGAATACCGCATTTATGCCAGCGTGAACACCGCGCCTTATTTTTTAGCCGGTTCGGTTGATAGTTCGAAACAAACTTTTGATTTCATCAACTTCAATGATGGCGATAGCGTGATTCTGCATGTAGTAGCCGTAAGCGCCGCCGACACTACCATTCAGCCTTCTTCCAACTTTATTTTTCTTCGCGCCAATATTGTTCAGCCGCCAAAATATTTGTACATCACCAATCTTACGGTGCTCAGCAATAATGTGATCCAAACCACCTGGCTGGTTGATTCGCTGGCCGAAATATTTTTGTATCAGGTAGAAAACACGCCCGATTGTTCGCACTTCGCTACCGTAAAACAATACAACCCACCTTCTCCACTGCCCATCTTTTCTACTTACATCGATTCATCGGTTGTGGCCAATGAAACACCTTATTGTTATCACATTGTGGCAATCGACTCCTGCCAGGGGCAAAAAACTTCTCCTCCGGGAAAAACCATTCTGCTAACAGCCGAACTTTCCGATTACTACGAAGTGAACTTAAACTGGAATGCATTTGAATTATATGGCGCAACGGTGCTGAATTATTATCTGTATCGCGATTACGGCAGCGGATGGCAATTGATCAAAGTTTTTGATCAGAATACAGGAAGTTTTAAAGATTCGTTATACAATTTTCTTGACCAGACCGGCCATTTCTGTTACCGCATTGAAGCGCGCTATGCCATCAGTTTGCCCGATGCCGGATATACCGATACCTTATTGAGTTCCTCAAACGAAGTTTGCATTGATCATAATCCGGTGATCTATATACCGAATGCTTTTGTACCAAATGGCGTGAACAGCGTTTTTAAACCTAAAATCATTTTTGGCGATCCCGGGAATTACACGCTTCAGATATTTAACCGTTACGGCGGCAATATTTTTGAAAGTAACGATCCGAATGTGGGCTGGGATGGCAACGATCATGGCAAACCGGTACAACAAGGCGGATACGCCTATCGCATCCATTTCACAACCGGCGATGGCGTGGAAATTGACCGCAAAGGCATTGTGCTGCTGATCAGGAAGTAAGACTTTACAAGTAGCAAGACACAAGCTGCAAGTAGCAGGTATTGAGGTACAAGTAGTAAGCTTTGAACTTACCGCTACTCTTGCTGAAGATAGGCGGTAGTGAACACATAACAAAAAGCCCCGACTTTTACTTGCTACTTGCTACTTGCTACTTGCTACTTGCTACTTGCGTCTTGCGTCTTGCGTCTGGGTGTATCCGTGCATTCGTGTATCCGTGTGGCATGGCTCATGGCTCGTAGCTCGTGTCTCACAGCTCGTAGCTTGCGTCTTGTGTCTTGCGTCTTGCGTCTTGCATCTTGTGTCTTGTGTCTTGCGTCTTGCTTCTCCCCCCGTATCTCCTCCTTTCTTATCTTCGCGTTATGGCAAAAATCGCCCATATCGATCTCGGGGAACAACCACTGCTACTGGCTCCTATGGAAGATGTCAGCGATCCTCCCTTTCGGCATCTGTGTAAAAAGCAGGGCTGCGATATGTTGTACACCGAATTTATTTCTTCTGATGGCCTGATTCGCGATGCCGAAAAAAGTTTGAAGAAGCTCGACATCTTTGAAGATGAACGGCCTGTGGGCATTCAAATATTTGGCGGCGAAGAAGAGGCTATGGCAAAAAGCGCCCGCATTGTAGAAGCCGCAAAACCGGAATTACTTGATATTAACTACGGCTGTCCGGTAAAAAATGTGGTTTGCAAAAATGCAGGTTCCGGAATTTTACGCGACATTGATAAGATGGTGCGCCTCACGGAAGTGATTGTCAAATCGACCAATTTGCCGGTAACCGTAAAAACACGATTGGGCTGGGATGCCAATTCTATACGTATTGTTGAAGTATCCGAAAGATTACAGGATGTGGGCATTAAGGCCATCAGTATCCATTGCCGCACCAAACATCAGATGTACACCGGTAAGGCCGACTGGACGTGGATTGCCCGCGTAAAAGAAAACCCGCGATTGCATATTCCTGTTTTCGGAAATGGCGATGTAGATTCGGGAGCTGCCGCAAAAAAAATGATGAACCAATATGGCGCCGATGGGGTGATGATTGGCCGCGCGTCCATTGGTTACCCATGGATTTTCCGCGAAGTAAAACACTATCTAAAAACCGGTGAAACCCTTGCGCCGCCTACCTTAGAAGAACGGTTGAGCGTTTGCCGCGAACACTTTCACCGCAGCATTCAATGGAAGGGCGAAAAGCTGGGCATACTGGAAATGCGGCGTCACTATGGTCATTATTTTCGAGGCTTACAAAATGTGAAAACCTTTCGCGCCCGATTGGTGCAAACTATGAGCGTTCAGGAAGTGATTGATATTTTAGGCGAACTGGAAACCCATTACAGCAATCAACCCATTGAATGGGAAAAGGCTACCGGAAGTGAATATGCCGGTTACGACGCTTAAGCATGAACGAATTGTTTTACAAATACTGGAAGCTGGAAAGCAAGATGGGGCGTTCGGTTTGGCACTTTCAGCCACCGCAACCTTCGCTTTCCGATGAAGAGGAACAACTATTTCTGCAACAACTTTCCGAAGCTTTTGTATTCCACAAAAAGCAAAACCCAAATAGCGCCGATCAGGTATTTCGGAAGGCGCAACCCCAGCCATCCGCTTCAGCAAATGATCCGCTAAACAAGGCCTTATCGTTCTATCAAACATTGCAAACTACCGATGGCAACTGGCCAGGCGATTATGGCGGACCGATGTTTTTGTTACCGGGATTGGTGATCGCATCGTATATAACGGACACGCCTTTTCCTGCGGCGCACCGTACGCTGATGCTGCGCTACATGCGCAACCATCAGCGCGCCGATGGCGGCTGGGGCTTGCATCTGGAAGGTAACTCCACCATGTTCGGAACGGTGCTGCAATACGTGGCCATGCGAATTCTGGGCGCTGAAGCTGATGAAGAAAGTTGTGTGAAAGCCCGTAACTGGATTCAAAGCCACGGAAGTGCCACAGCTACTCCATCCTGGGGCAAATTCTATTTGTGCGTTTTAGGCGTTTTCGATTGGGAAGGCGTGAATTCATTGTTTCCCGAAATGTGGCTGCTGCCCAAATGGTTGCCCGTGCATCCATCGCGCTATTGGTGCCACACGCGCATGGTGTATCTGCCCATGTCGTATTGTTACGGGCATCGCTTTTCAAAAGAACTTACGCCACTAACTACTGCCATTCGCTCCGAAATTTTTAATCAGCCTTACGATACGATTAACTGGAAAAAAGTGCGTAACGAATGCGCACCAAGCGACAATTATTTTCCGCAGTCGCCCGTGCTCAAAGCCATGAATGCTGCGTTGAATCAGTATGAAAAAATGCATGCTGTTTCTTTTCGAAAAAAGGCGCTCGATTTCATTATCGACTACATTCATGCTGAAGACGAGCAAACCAATTACATCAATATCGGTCCGGTAAATCAGGCAATAAATTCCATTGCTGTATTTCATGCCTGCGGAAAAAATTCTCCTGAATTTCAGAAACACGTAAAGCGTTGGTACGACTATCTTTGGGTTGCTGAAGATGGCATGAAGATGCAAGGATACAACGGCTCTCAATTCTGGGATACCGCCTTTGCATTGCAGGCCGTGTGGGAATCCGGCTTGGAAGCTTCCTTTCCGGTTATGGAACAGCGCGCCTCGCAGTTTTGTACCGCCATGCAATTGCGCGAAGAAGTGAAGGACCGTGAAAAATATTTTCGGCATAAGCAAAAAGGCGGATTCCCTTTTTCGAATGTAGAACATGGCTGGCCCATAACCGATTGTTCGGCCGAAGGGCTGAAAGTGTTGCTGGGCGCGGAACAGCGCGGACTTCAATTCGAAAGGGAAAGGTTTACAGAAGGCTGCGATGTGTTGCTTTCCTATCAGAACAAAGACGGCGGCTGGGCCTCTTATGAAAATACCCGTGCGCCGCATTGGCTCGAAAAACTGAATCCGGCTGAATTGTTTGGCAACATCATGATCGATTACAGCTATGTGGAATGCAGTTCCGCTTGCATGCAGGCGTTATTGAAATTTCATCATCGCTTCCCCGATTACCGCGCTGCAGAAGTTCGCGATGCCGTAGAGCGCGGTATTCGCTTTATACTGAATGAACAGCGTGAAGATGGCTCGTGGTATGGGTCGTGGGCCGTTTGCTTTACTTATGGAAGTTGGTTTGCGGCCGAAGTGTTGAGCAGCTACATCAACAGCAGTTTTGCTGTTAATGCTGCCGGGGCGAAAAAGGCGTTGGAAAAAATGCGCACCTTTTTGTTACAGCGGCAGATGGATGATGGCGGTTGGGGCGAATCGTTTGAAAGTTGTGTGCAAAAAAAGTACATCGCCAGCGAACAATCGCAAATTGTAAATACCTCCTGGGCGGTAATGTCGTTGTTGTTGTTACCGCAGAATGGAGAAACCACAAAAGCCATAGAACGCGCACTGGCGTTGATTTACAGCCGGCAGTTACCCAATGGCGATTTCCCGCAGGAGAACATCAGCGGCGTTTTCAATCACAATTGCATGATCACTTATACCTCTTATCGCAATGTATTTCCGATATGGGCATTAGGCCGCGCCCGCCGCGCCGCCGAACCCAAGCCAGAGGATTGAAGACCCTTTCAACTTAAAACTTTCAACTTTCATCTTCCAACTTTCATCTCTCCTCTTTCATCTCTCATCTTTCATCTCTCATCTTTCATCTCTCATCTTTCATCTAATTTGGCGCGCCCCCGGCAAGCAAATGAAGTGTAAGGACGAAAAGCTTTTACTAAAGCCGGGGTCGTGCTGTTCCGGGGTTCGCTTCGCTACCGTGCTCCACTCGTTCCTCGTTTCGCACCGCTCCTTTCAGTCGCGCCCTACACATCACTCGCGCGTGCGCTTGGGGGGAGTGAATTTCGCAAAAGTGTGGTGAATTGCTCTCAGATTCATATTTTGGATGGAGTGCATCCTAGTGTGCCCAGGACGAGATTCGAACTGCATTGTTGTGAATTGCTCTCAGATTTTATCTTTGAATGGATTGCACACAACAGTTTGATAGCCTTCCAATCGTTACTGCACGTTGTGAATTGCTCTCAGATTTTATCTTTGAATGGATTGCACACAACATGATCCAGCCTTATATAGTGACCGGATTGTTGTGAATTGCTCTCAGATTTTATCTTTGAATGGATTGCACACAACATCGGTACGTACCGTGATGAACATTCGTTTGTTGTGAATTGCTCTCAGATTTTATCTTTGAATGGATTGCACACAACTCGGTACGTACCGTGATGAACATTCGTTTGTTGTGAATTGCTCTCAGATTTTATCTTTGAATGGATTGCACACAACGCCTGATAATAGGATGCTGAAACACCAACAGTTGTGAATTGCTCTCAGATTTTATCTTTGAATGGATTGCACACAACATTTTCAAAAAAGTTGATTCACTGTTCGGAGTTGTGAATTGCTCTCAGATTTTATCTTTGAATGGATTGCACACAACTTGAGACTTACAATTACGAAGGCTCAATGTGTTGTGAATTGCTCTCAGATTTTATCTTTGAATGGATTGCACACAACCGGGGCACGGGGCGCGTATCAGAGCGATCGGTTGTGAATTGCTCTCAGATTTTATCTTTGAATGGAGTGCACACAACATCGGTACGTAACGTGATGAACATTCGTTTGTTGTGAATTGCTCTCATATTTTATCTTTGAATGGATTGCACACAACTTGCGATTGGTTTTAAACCAAACGGGGGCGGTTGTGAATTGCTCTCAGATTTTATCTTTGAATGGATTGCACACAACTGGTTCACCTGGTGCAGCCGGTGCCACACCGTTGTGAATTGCTCTCAGATTTTATCTTTGAATGGATTGCACACAACCCCAACCGGTGCTCATCGTCAACCCAGCGCAGTTGGTGAATTGCTCTCAGATTTTATCTTTGAATGGATTGCACACAACCGTACGATGACGAAGTCCCAGGTCAGGGTTGTGAATTGCTCTCAGATTTTATCTTTGAATGGATTGCACACAACGAAAAAGGCTTTGATATCTTGAGGTGCCAGTTGTGAATTGCTCTCAGATTTTATCTTTGAATGGATTGCACACAACAACAGGAGGCGTATCAGAGCGATCGGTTGTGAATTGCTCTCAGATTTTATCTTTGAATGGATTGCACACAACTGTTGAAGGAACTTAGTTAATTGTCGTTAAATGCCGAAATTCAGTTGTGAATTGCTCTCAGATTTTATCTTTGAATGGATTGCACACAACTGCATGGGCAACTAGATTCGCTAACAGTTGTGAATTGGTTCTCAGATTTTATCTTTGAATGGATTGCACACAACAAACTTAATTCCGGTGACAGCCGATTAAGTTGTGAATTGCTCTCAGATTTTATCTTTGAATGGATTGCACACAACTAGTTTCCCTGCGCTGAATCGTACGTCGGATTCCGTTGTGAATTGCTCTCAGATTTTATCTTTGAATGGATTGCACACAACAATTCGGTTACGATCCGCCGCAAGTTGTGAATTGCTCTCCAGATTTTATCTTTGAATGGATTGCACACAACAAAGATTGTAACAAACAATTCGTTGTGAATTGCTCTCAGATTTTATCTTTGAATGGATTGCACACAACATTTACAGAGAAAGTATTATGGGAGTTGTGAATTGCTCTCAGATTTTATCTTGGATTGCACACAACAGGTTACATTAATCTTGTTGTGAATTGCTCTCAGATTTTATCTTTGAATGGATTGCACACAACGACTTAGGTGTGGAAAATGGTCGCAAAGCGTTAGTTGTGAATTGCTCTCAGATTTTATCTTTGAATGGATTGCACAACTTGCGCTTTTGGCATTGGCTAATTGTTCTTCGGTTGTGAATTGCTCTCAGATTTTATCTTTGAATGGATTGCACACAACATTGGGCTTTTGGTGGATTTTATCTAGCGTCCATACAGGAGAATGTTGTGAATTGCTCTCAGATTTTATCTTTGAATGGATTGCACACAACATGCCATGAGCGGCCTATATGCAGGGGTTGTGAATTGCTCAGATTTTATCTTTGAATGGATTGCACACAACTCTATCACCGGGCGCTTCGATAATGTTGTGAATTGCTCTCAGATTTTATCTTTGAATGGATTGCACACAACAGAAATTAACCAAGATGGTTGCCATACAATGATGCACCAACCCGTGTGGTTGTGAATTGCTCTCAGATTTTATCTTTGAATGGATTGCACACAACGTAGTACGTGAGCTGTGGATTTTCAAAGTTGTGTTGCTCTCAGATTTTATCTTGAATGGATTGCACACAACTCTTGTATGTAGGCTTGAGCTTCGTTGTGAATTGCTCTCAGATTTTATCTTTGAATGGATTGCACACAACGTAAAAAGATGCACAATGAGCCGTGTGTTGTGAATTGCTCTCAGATTTTATCTTTGAATGGATTGCACACAACAAAAAAGATTAGCGAAAGCTGATTGTTGTGAATTGCTCTCAGATTTTATCTTTGAATGGATTGCACACAACACAAAGACGAAGGTGCCGCGATATGTGATGCATGTTGTGAATTGCTCTCAGATTTTATCTTTGAATGGATTGCACACAACACCACGCTAACAGAGCAATGTATTAGGTTGTGAATTGCTCTCAATTTTATCTTTGAATGGATTGCACACAACGAATCCTTCAAATCAACCAAAATGCAGCAGGTTGTGAATTGCTCTCAGATTTTATCTTTGAATGGATTGCACACAACAAAAATGAAAATCAAAGCTAGCGTGCTTGAGTTGTGAATTGCTCTCAGATTTTATCTTTGAATGGATTGCACACAGCAAGCTAATGGGGAAGCCGATTTTGTGTTGTGAATTTGCTCTCAGATTTTATCTTTGAATGGATTGCACACAACTATAGGCGCTGCGCGCGCTCGATGGTTGTGAATTGCTCTCAGATTTTATCTTTGAATGGATTGCACAACGAGCTTCTCTCTGTTGGAGCAACAAGCGTCGTTGTGAATTGCTCTCAGATTTTATCTTTGAATGGATTGCACACAACACCCGTTAACGTATAAGTATATCGCTTTGAGTTGTGAATTGCTCTCAGATTTTATCTTTGAATGGATTGCACACAACCAAGTCAAAATTGCACTACTACGAGTTGTGAATTGCTCTCAGATTTTATCTTTGAATGGATTGCACACCAACCCGCGCCGGAGAATTCGGTCGTTGTGAATTGCTCTCAGATTTTATCTTTGAATGGATTGCACACCTTCCACTGCGCTTGACAAGGAGCTCTACCGTTGTGAATTGCTCTCAGATTTTATCTTTGAATGGATTGCACACAACTTAATTTCGAGCTGGCCAGCCGTTTGCTTGCGTTGTGAATTGCTCTCAGATTTTATCTTTGAATGGATTGCACACAACAACCACTGGAATTGTTACGATCGTTGCAAATCAAGTTGATCTTGTTGTGAATTGCTCTCAGATTTTATCTTTGAATGGATTGCACACAACCCGACTTGCGCTGTTCACTCTCGAAGTGCGGTTGTGAATTGCTCTCAGATTTTATCTTTGAATGGATTGCACACAACTAGAAGTGTGAAGCAGAATCGAAGGATTGCAAACACCTGGGTGGTTGTGAATTGCTCTCAGATTTTATCTTTGAATGGATTGCACACAACCTCGAGCTCAAGCTCGCGGGATACTCTCCGGTTGTGAATTGCTCTCAGATTTTATCTTTGAATGGATTGCACACAACGTACCCCATTCCAAACAAAGATATAGCAAGGGTTTCAGCCATTTTTTACTCCTAAAAAAAACGGCAAATCTAAAGCCTGACTTAACTTAAGTCAGGCTTTTTTTTTAAAACATTTCTAATTGCTGGGGTATAGCTTGAACCGGCGCTTCTGCCCTTCCATCAAAAATTTCCATGTCACCAAACTGCTTATCCGTTATGCTCATAATACCAACCTTACCTTTTGGGGGTAAATTTGCCTTGGTCCGTTTGATATGAACTTCCATATTTTCCCTACTGGAACAATGTCGCAGATAAATACTGAACTGAAACATCGTAAATCCATCATCCAGAAGCCGGTCGCGGAACAATGTATAATTCTTGCGATCCTGTTTGGTTTCCGTAGGGAGGTCGAAAAAAACAAGAACCCACATGATTTTATATTTAGTGAGAAACATTCAGTTAAAACTTACAATTCCGGAAAAACAATCTTCCTTTCCTCGCCTTCAAAACACTTCATTAAACTGGACGTCGTTTTCTGCGCTGCCACCATCAGTTTGCTGTTTTCACCACCAATTTTCACATCCATATCCGGGATTCTTAAAAGCTTTTCTTTAATTTCCTTAGTTAAAGCATCATACGGTAACCCCGATTTAATTAAATGGATAACTAATTGATCGACATACTGCCGATATGGTTCCATAATATCATCAGCAAGACAATAACCGTTGTATTTGTTCCTGTGAAAAATACCAATTGCCGGTAACATACCGCTGCCTACAAGGCTTCTTGCAATAACGGCCCGGACAATAGCATACCCATAGTTTAGAACCGAGTTTGGTGCAATTCCGGTTCGTTCTCTTTTAAATGTGCCAACTCCGTTAAGCGCTCCTGGAAACTTTGAAAAAATGTGTTGCCAATAGATTGCAGCGCCTCTTGCCTCATGGTTATCACCATCGCCACTTTTAACCGATTTTATAAAGGATGTCACCCATTCTGCGGCATCAGTATGTCCTTCGCGTAAAAGTAAAGCCCGCTGATTTTTAAGTTTAGCCTGAACAGTTTGTGTCCATAACTGCTTTTTAAGGGGTTCTGTTGCTTCTAACTGAGATCTTAGCTTCTCTGTAAATGTATTGTTTCGATCTAACGGTAGCATTAAACCAATTGGATGATGCTGTTCGTCACAAGTTATAAACGCCGCATTCGCCTCCGTAAGCCGCGAAACTATGGTGTGTGTAAATGTTATTTGCGGATGATCAATGATTATGACACCAATATCCTCAATTGGTATTGTAACCACTTTAGTTTCATCATCAGTCTCTTTACCTTTACTGATACTGATGCATAATTGATCATGGCGCATGTATAAATGAGCCGGATTGCCAAAGTATAGGGTGCGTTTAATCATTTTTGTATAGTCTTTATTTCACCTAAGATACTTATAGATACCTTTGTAAAACACTTAAGTCTATCCAGGCTTTGAATATTCAGATACTTGCCCGTTACCTTCTTGATTTCATCTTCACCAACTGCAGTTTCAAGATGATGCCTGAAGAATATGTTAATTTGCCCCTTGGCAGTTTTTGAAATCTTTTGAACCCGATAGAGCGACTTGCTAATGAACTCCGCCTTGTTGTCGCCAAGAATTTTATTTATACCTTCTGGATGATATATAAACATTTCATTTTGCTGAAAACTTGTAATGAAACGATATCCTTCAGGATGTTCTTTTACGATCAATGGCACACCCTGACGCTTTCGCTCCACTGCTTCCCAGAACGAAGTCATTATATCTTTTAAGTTACCATTCTCATCTTCAAAAATGGAAAGATGATGATTGTTCCCTGGCTTTACATAATCAATCGGTTTTGAATCGGGAAACTCGCTTACTTTAGAAATCGGATATGTGAATCCGTTCTTGCTGCAGTGAAGTGCTTCCAGTTTTCCAAGCCCCGTAAAACACCGGACAGATTTAATTGCTATGCCCCTTTCTTCATTCAACCAAACCGGATTATTCGCCAAATCCTTAAATGCCTCTTTATGATTGCCCTTGAATTGCGCCAATCTGGAGGCTACTGCTCGCTTCACTCCTTCGTCTACAATAAAGGGTATATCCTTCTCGGTAATCGCTTCAATTTTATATTTAACAACAAACTGCTTTTCTTTAACTGCAACCGGAACTGAAGTTAGAGTCTTGGCTCCTTCTTCATCTTCCCAAATAGGATTTTGCTTTAAATTCTTAAAAGCCTTTGAGGGGTCATTTCCAAACTCTGCTAATCGCTTCTGAATAATTTCCCGTATCTTCTTTTTTGCAATATGTTCTGTTTCATGAAACGAAGATGTAAGTTTAACCTCCTTCCGACTTGTCACCTCAATTTGACCATACACCGTTTCTTCACTTAGGGCTCCGCGTGGAATTATGATATCTGTCTGAACTACCTTTTTTCTGCCATGTTCTTTCACTATGCGTTTCCCTTTGGTGGCCACTTTCTTTCCCGACTTAAATGACACCAGCACCTGTTTCAGACCTTTCTCTACTTCAGCGGTTGATAGTGGCTTAATTTCCGCTACGTATTTTCTCAAATTCTGTCCTCCCTTATTCTTCAAATCCGCTTTTCGAGATACATCTTCTGAATGTTGAGCGATCTGATTCAAATTGTTTAAACGCTGAATCATTCCTTGTGTAGTACATGCAATCACCAAAGCATCTAATGCATGATGGCGATGGTCATCCCGTTTGGTCCAACCATTTATCACCTCCTTTTTATGTTTCTGACCGGCATGTTGTACAATAACCTCCTCTGTAAATCCATGTTCTTTATACAAGGGGAGCTGTAGGTTCATTAAAATTTCATCATAGCCCCATTCATGACGTAAAAAATCGGTGACGCTGCCGCTGGTAGCATATACATTCCTGCAAATCCCCTTTAAGAGTCCAATTGATTTTCTTGAAATGTACTGTGTTTGGCGAAGTTGACGAGCAATAAAATCCTGAGGTATATCGTTCAAACTCATCAGTAGTTTCTCACGCTTTACCCGGCTCAAGCGGTTCTCCTTTCGCTTAAATGCTTCTTCAATTATATTCAAGTATCGCTCGAAGGTGTCTGGATCACGCATCTTCATAAAGTCAAAGGCAGTGTATTGATTCTTGCCTATTTCACCACTATTCAAATGACGCGGACAGATTGTTTTATTACTAAAGCTATCATCGAACAATCTGGATTTTGGAATGATATGTTCGATATCGTATGCCCCAGAATAAAGCGCCGAAAGACTTATTTGGTACACCGGATCGTATGGGGACCGCCCTCCGAATTCTTCCCACAACTTGTATCTTTCAATATCTCTTCTTGAAACTTTTTTATACCGAAACTCAGGCAATTCCAAAAGTTTCTTTTCTATTGCCTTATGCCGCCTTTCTTGTTCCGTATTCCGCTTAAATGCATCCGATCGCTCGTCCCGGCTTTGCTTTAATTCACGCGCCAATTCCACACGTATCTCATCAGGCCGGCCATATCTTGGATCAGCAAGTAATGCATTTACCAAGTTTACCAGTTGATTGAGGATCTTCTCTACTACTGGTTGACGCAGACTGTTTTTCTTAATGTGCGAAAGCATGTCCTGTAACTGCCTGTTATTATTTTCCTCCTTAGTAATTGAATCGGAATGATTGTACCCGGCAATAGTACATGCATCATTGTATTTAGCGCCCAGCATCAGATGCGGCAGTATGTTCCTTATTGCAGCGGTGCTTTTATTACTATAGCCTGGTTTGGTAAAATCCAGTTTGCTTAACTGTTCGGCAATATCTGCTTTAAAACCGAATTTGCGCTCAAGTGTCTTTTTCAATTCCTCGCGCTCTGCTATGGAATAAATACAGTGCCAAAGTTGATAAAGTGGTTGTTTTTCAAAGTCTGCAGCAATTACCTTCCTTCGCAACATTTCCGCTGTATTGGGGTCCACTACATCCCTTTCTTCTGATGAAATTTCAAATTGCAACCATTTGCTGTAACTTGAATCAGCGCCAATTATCCTTGCAATAGCACTGCAGGTAATGTTACCTTGTATACCCTTTCTTCTAACTAATGTATCGGAATAGTAACCGTCAGTTGCCTTGATTTTCAAAATATCGAAAAGCACTTTTTCCGATAACACTTCATTTTCATTTAAAAATGAAATGATTTGATGTTTCTGATCAAGGCCTATCTCAAACTTTTCACCTCGCTTATTTTTTATAGTAATATTGTTTACACTCTCCCAAATCTTACAGAGTTGCGATAATGGCGTGCTGCGCGGGGCAACCTTAGGACCGGTTGGAATCTTCTCTCCCTTATCGTTATAAAAATACCGCCTTTCCGATTCAAACTCGCAAAAACCAACAAGACCCTTTTGTGATTTTAACGGTCGTTGATAAAAAATAATTTCATCGCGAACGCGCTTTCTGAAATCTTCAGTTAAAATTTCAGGATAATACTGTTGCTGAACGTTCCAAATGGCATCGAACTCCTCAACATATGCAATTCTGGGAAAAACCTTTTCTTTTATTCTATAAATCGGATCTTTCTTTAACTCGTAATAAAAATATTGTCCAATAGTGTAACCTGCATTTCGAATAACATGATGCCGTTCAAGGATAGCCTGCTCGTAGTCCGTAACTTTTTTATCTGCTGCGTCATCTTTACGGCTACTCTTGTAACCGCGCTTTTGATTTAGGTGTAAAAAGATTCGCCCAATCTGTTTTAATGTCAATTTTTCACTTAAGGCTCTTTCTCTCAATCCATAAAGTGCAATGGACGACAAACTAAATAAGTCAGCATCTGGCAACATTTTCGCAGCAGTCAATGCTTCTCTTAAATACGTTTTTCTTAATTGGTAACGATCCATACCTTTCCGGAAGGATCTCCTAAGCGTGCGCTGCTGACTTTTTGAAGCAGCCATACCCGTTTTAAATTCCCCGAACTCATCAGCATCCAATGGAATGATTCGGGAACCCATTCCCAGGATACTGTATTTTGGATCTTGTAAAGTAATAAAAGCCCAACCGATGGAGGAAACTCCAAGATCAATGCCTAAAATTTTTTTCATGGGTTTTAGTTTTTAAAGAATGATTATATATTTGAAGAATAATCTGAGAGCAATTCACAATAAGGATTATTCCGCTGTGAAAACATTTTAGCCGGGGCAACTCGGCTTTTTTTATTGTAAACGGGATTTGTCATCAGGTGAATGTTGATTTCCCAAGTATAAATAAAACATGATAATTTAAAAAGCCCTTTAAACTCTGAAAAACACTTATTCAATATTATGTTTTCACTCCACCGAACAGCTTTCAGGATAATATACAGCTATATTTATTCTCGAGGGCCACGTTCTTTGGATTTTCCCGAAACTCATACGCACCTGGAATTAACACTATTGCAGTGAAGTTTCTTTACATTTAAGCACAACAAAAACACAACCTTATGATTGCTCTTGGAATTGTGGGTGGAATAGCTATCCTGCTTCTAATTTTTTTGATTTCAACTTTTAATAACCTCAGCAGATTACGTGTGCTGGCTGAAGAAGGCTGGAGTGGAATTGGAACGTATTTGCAACAGCGCTTAGATATGCTTCCAAATCTGGTAGAAGTAGTGAAAGGTTATGCCGGTCATGAAAACAAAACACTAAACGATGTAATCAAGGCACGTAACGAATCGATTGCTGCACTTACTCCGGAAGCTCAAGTGGAAGCTGCCAAACATATGGGTGCGGCCATGATTAATTTTAAATCATTAGCAGAAGGCTATCCCGACCTGAAGGCCAACACAAACTTTATCAAACTGCAAGAGCAACTGGCCGAAATGGAAGAACGACTGAATCAAAGCCGCCGATACTACAACGGCACAGTAAGAGATTACAATCAGGCTATAGCCGTTTTCCCCGGAAATATCATCGCCGGTATGTTTGGGTTTCAGGTAAAACCGTTTTTCGCAGAAGAAGAAGTGGCCGCAAAAGCACCTAAAGTTCAATTCTAAATATATGGCAGCGCCACCATCCATCTATTTCCGCCATTTCCCGCGGCCGGCAACGCTATTTGCCGTTTGTGTAGTGCTGTTTTTTTTCAGAATAACGGCATCAGCACAATCTTATGTATACACCAAAATTTCACAACACTATTTAAGCGACAACGATGTGGACTCGGCGATTTACAATGGTGCGAAAGATATGGCATTGGGAAGGGGATTTCCGATCCATAACTTCGAGCAAAACTATGAGGCCAATAAAGCGGAATTGATGGAATTGGTTGCACCCAATGCCTACAAAAACTTTCAGTGGATAGATAGCGGCGCTTCCGATATCGCGCCTCCCGGAACCATTTCTTTTGAAAACCGTCGCTCGTCCTATCAAAAAGAATTATCGCGTGCCGTTCGAGATGCCTTTTATGAGCATCCCGAGTTTTCAGAAAAGATTTTTTCTTTAAGCGAAGATGACCGTATCCTTTCGTTTTACAGCGATGTTGTAATTGAGAAAAACGGTTTGCTGCAGGTAGTAGAAACCATTAAGATTTACAATGGGGCAGGCGGTGATAACGATTTGATCCACCACGGTATCCTGCGTGATTTTCCTACTCATTATCAATCGAAATACGGTTTGATTACTACCGTGCCATTTAAGGTGGTTAGCGTTACCCGAAACGGCGAACCGGAGCCTTTTGTACAAAAGAAAATGATCAATGGCATGCGGCTGATGATCGGCAATGCAACATCTGATTTGGAGCAAGGCGAACATACCTACCAAATCACTTACACCACTTCCCGCCAAATTATTTTCCATAATAATAAAGATGAGTTATACTGGAATGTAAACGGCAACGGCTGGAACTTCCGGACAGAAATCGTAAAGTGCCGTTTCACTTTTCCCGAAGGCGCAAAAATTGAGGAGAACAATTGCTACACCGGCGTTCAGAATGCTTCCGGCCATCAGTGCCGGGTGAAAATATTAGGCGATAACATGGTAGAATTTTCTACCACTACACCGCTCAATATATTTGAAGGATTAACCGTTAGCACAATTATCGGAAAGGGTGCAATTACTCCGCCATCCGGATTTCAGAATTTGATGGCGTTTATTGGCGACAACCCCTTGTTAACCTGGCTTTCGCTTTTAGTGCTTTTGCTGTTTTCAGTAAACTTTTATTTCTGGCGTAAGATAGGCCGTGATCCTAAAGGCGGCACCATTATTCCTCAGTTTGAACCACCAAAAGATTTCTCACCCGCCGATTGTGGCTACTTGATGAATCAGGAATACACCAACAATTTATTTACCGCCACCATCGTAGATTTTGCTGTAAACCATCAATTGGATATTCAGGTAATGGAAATTGAAAGTTCCGGCGATTCCTCCAAACAATATTATTTCGGAGAACCTCATGAAAAGAAAGCCAACGAAGCACGCGATGAATTACGTTACAAGTGGTACGGCTTTGATGCCTCAGAACTTTACGGCCATTACGCATCGAAATTGAAATACAATGCTGTAATTGCTGAAAAGTATCGCAACCTTGAATATCGTTTGGAATCGCGCATACTCGAGAAAAAAGATGAGAAAACTTCCAGCGGATATCTGGCATTGAATAACAAATATACCGGCCTTGGATTTATACTGCTATTCATAGCCGCGCTGGCCGGTATGATTTACGTTCATGTTTCTTACTACACATTTCCGTTGATCGTAACTGTTGTTATTCTGATAGCCGGTGGTGTGCTCATTCAATATTTTTTTGGGAAATGGATGAGCGCCTATACTCAGGAAGGCCGGAAAATAATGGATCATATCCTCGGTTTCAAAATGTATCTGGAAACCGCGGAACAACGGAAATTTGACCAACTCAATCCACCCGAAATGACTATACAATTGTTTGAAAAATATTTGCCCTATGCTATAGCATTGGGCTGCGAGAATCAGTGGGCAAAAAAGTTTGAAAATGTGATTAGCGAAGCTATTTCCAAAGGCTATCAGCCTGCTTATTACCATCAAAATGGAATGAACTTCAGTACTGCTAATTTTAGTGAAAGTTTTAGCGGCAATTTAAGTTCGGTGATTGCCTCGGCTTCTACACCACCCAGCAGCAGTGGAGGCGGCGGTGGCGGTGGCGGATTTTCAGGAGGTGGCGGGGGCGGCGGCGGCGGTGGCGGCTGGTAAAAAAAAAGCCGCATCTTTCGATGCGGCTCATGTTTTATGCAGTTTGTGTTCTTCGCGATTTGTAGAAAATATATAAGCCAGATAAAATAGCAACCACTTTAGCCAGCATGCCAGCGTACAAAAACACCCCGGGCACCGGCCAGTTTTCCAATTTAAAGAATGCCCCAACTACTATTAGCAAAAAGCTAACTACAAAAAGGGAAACAGGAAGAATGTAGGATTTCATGATTTGGTTTATTTAATGACGAATGTATTTACCGCCAAATTAAATTATTAATTTGATAATTACCAACACATTACACTCCTATTTAATTGAAACTATTGCGAAAACTAAATGCGGGAATATCCTAAACCTGGAAAGCCATCCCGAACCGGTATCACTTCTCTAAAGTGAGTACCTTGCGCTGATTGTCGATGGAAAAATGACTGAATTTGTTTAACAGTGATTTTCCAAGTAGAAAAAATGAGTTTTCATCGGGCGAAATAGCTACCACCACTTTATTAATCGTGTAACTGCCTAAATGAAATCCATCGATCATTACACGCCTGGTGGTAATTTTGGTGCCGTTGGCCATTAAATATTGGCGATCGCTCAAATAATCGCTCTTTTTTATCACTCCTAACTTCAATAGCTTCTTTTCAAATGGCTCGTTAATAAACACATCTTCTGCGCCGCTATCCAGCACATAGAATTTTTCAATAGTATCAATCTTTACCATCACGCGGTGAACACCCATCAACGAAGTAAGCGGAATTTCCTCCTTAGGCTGATCACCAATAACGTCGCCTACGGAAGCCACGGGAGTTTGCTTGTTCGGCAACATCGCCATTTCCAGGCAGGGAACTATAATGCGATTAAATTCAGGGGAATTGTGGTCCTGCATTTGTGTAACTTTCGACAATGGCATTTTCTCACTTGCCATTTTATCGTAAACACAGGCACAGTATTTTTCGCCATCAATTTGTCCGTTTAATTCTGCATTGTCTTTCACTGTTTTCTCACAAGTAGTTATAAATCCTGATTTAAACTCATTACCAGCATACAGGTCATTACTGTCACCTGTCTTTCCTTCTTCCTTTCTTCCTTCAGTAACCACGGCCATCACTTCATCAGAGGCTCCGGTACACTTTTGAATACCTTTATAAACCGGCGATTTAGGATCGGCAATCGCATCGCCTAAATGGTCTGCATTTTCAAGAAACTCATCATAAGTATATTCCGATGCAATTACATTCAGCATACAAGTGCAAAGCCCTTCCAGATCTTTCTTCTTTCTATCAGAAGCTTTCTCTCTTGCGCCTTCCACACAGTTTTTTATAAACAGCGAACGGCCCGGCACCTGTTTTCCATCTTTAAAAGTGATCAGGTCTTTTTGCCCAAATACAAATGATGCTGAAAGCAGTAACACTGCGGTAATGCAAGTTTTCATGGTTGAAAAATAGAAATAAATCTAAACCGGGGTTTGCAAAACAGCAAAAGCACGAAGACTGCCGCCTTGCGTGATGTTGCCCCGCGCCAGCGATAGAAGCGGAAAGCCCGCAAGGCCGCAGCGGAGCAATTACGAATGAAAAATTACGAATTACGAAATAGCGCAGGAGGGCATTTTGTAGAATCTTCCTCTTTCGTAATTCGTAATTTTGAAATTCGTAATTCGCCTGGAACGATTACACAGTAATGGTTTTAAGGCCACCAGCGGCCTGAGGACTTGCAGCGGATAGCGCGGGTGGCGCCATAAAAAAAGGCCTGCGCTTTCGCGCAGACCTAACAAAATAAAAGGACAAAATAATACCGTTATCAAAATGCCCGTGTTACTTATTGTTTTACGAACTTCTTCGTAACTGCAGCATTTCCCAAACCGATGCGAACCAGATACGTAGCAGGGGCCAATGCGTGAATATCAATAACGGTACGGTTTTCAATAGTTTGTTCAACTATAATTCTTCCTGTTAGATCGGTGATTTCCAGTTTTGCTAATTCTTTGAAATGGCCTTCCACCACCAGCTTATCAACGGCAGGATTTGGATTTACATTGAATTTCAAATCGTCAGATACATTGGAAATGCCCACACCGGTAAACTGATAATCGGCTGAAGTAGCGGCACATCCAAATTGGTCGTGAACGCGAACGCTGTAAACCCCATTTTGCGTAGCGGTGTACTGTGAATTGACGGCGCCACTGATGGCATTGCCGTTGAGCGACCACTCGTAGTTGCTAAAAGTGGCGGCAGTACTCAAATCGGGTCCGTTGGCCACAATTATGGGTTGATTTAGCGGACGTACAAACAGATCTAAAGTAATTACCGAATCGCATCCCTCAACATTAGCAATAGTGCGCTGATAGGAACCACCGGTAGTAAGGTTCTGGCTGCCAAAAACATAACCGGCATCATAGCAAATGGTGTCGTAAATATGTGCTGCCGATGGCTGATGCACAATCAGATTCAAATTGATTACGCTATCACATCCGGCAAGGTTAGAAATCACTTTCTGATAGTTACCGGAAGTGTTCAGTATCTGACCATAAAAATCATACGTTCCGCATGCCGTTTCGTTGATGGTGATAGACGATGGCAGCGCAATTGATAACTGAAGATTTACAAAGCTATCGCATGACGCACCGCTGAGCAACGTATCGGAATAGGTTCCTGCAGCAGTCAGTTTTTTCCCATTAAAATCGAACGTATCGCCACTGCAAATAGTTTGCTGAAGTACGGTTTGAATTTTTGACCGTACGGTAAAGTTCAGCACCACAAAACTATCGCAACCGGATGCGGCAATCAGCGTATCGCGGTAAATTCCGGATTGGGTGAGCGTAGCACCATGGAATGTAAAACCACTTCCAAAACAAACCGTGCGGGCAATATTGGTAAGGATAGGCTGACGAACTACGAGATTTAGCGTGACGAACGAATCGCAACCTGCTGTGTTGGTTAATGTATCGAAATAGGCACCACTCTGCGTTCTGGGCGCTCCGTTGAACAGATAATTTTGTCCGCTACAAATAGTTTGCGTGAATACGTATGATGAAGGTTGTTTCACGGAGATGTTCTTTGAGGCAGTAGCCGTACAACCCGGACCCACACTAACGGTAACCGAGTAAGTTGTGGCTGTAGTAGGCGCAAACGTTGCAGTAGCACCATTTCCGCCGCCATTGCTCCAGATGTAGCTGCCGCCGCCTGTTGCGGTAAGCAACACACTGTTGCCCGAACACACTGAACTTTGCGAACTGATAGCTGCCAACGGAATTGCGGTAACGCTAACCGATTGTGAGGCGCTGGCGCTGCAATTGTTTAGTGTTGCGGTAACGCTGTAAGTGGCATTGGTTGAAGGGGAGTACACGGCTTGTGCGGCACTGCCTCCACCATTACTCCAGGCATAGGTACCTCCTCCTGTTGCGGTAAGCGCGGCCTGCTGTCCGGCACAAATCGACACACTATTAGGCGAAATGGTAACGGTTGGAATTGGATTTACGGTTACACGAACGGCGTTTGAAGTTATAGCGCCGCAACTGCCGCTGATCAACACCGTATAATTCCCCGAATCAGCAATGGCCGCATTCGGAATATTGAACACCGAGGCGTTGGCGCCACTGATATTGTTGTTGTTCTTTTTCCATTGGTAAGTAGTGTTATTTCCACCGGTTCCAATTACAGAAAGCGAGATGGGGCTTCCTGCGCAAACTTGTTGCGCTACCGGTTGTTGCGAAATGGAAGCAGCAGAAACAATGCTAAGCGTTGCAGCAGCAGAAGTTTGAGCAGTACCGCAACTTCCCGTCACTACTACGCTATAACTTCCGGTATCACTTATAGCCACATTGGGAATGCTGTAGGTAGCATTCACTGCGCCTGAAATGGAACTATTGCCTTTTTTCCATTGGTAAGTAAGATTAGCGCCGGAAGCCACTACGTTGAAATTTACTAATGAACCCGTGCAAGTAGTTTGTGAAACCGGATTAGTAGTTATTGCTGTAGCCGGATTTACCAAAACTGTTGCAATTGCCGATGTTTTACTGCCACAAGTTCCGGTAATCAGCACGGTATAATTGCCTGAAACTCCTGTTGAAGCGCCGCTTACACTATAGTTGTTTGCAGTAGCAGAAGTAATATCGATGTTATTGCGTTTCCATTGATAGCTCAATCCGGTGCCGGAAGCAGTTACAGAAAGATTGAGATTTCCACCTTCGCAAATGGTTGCGGCAAGCGGTTGTTGCATAATAATTATGGTGTCGTTTACGGTTACTAATTTCGAAGCTGAAGCCGAACAATTGTTGCCATCGGTTCCGGTAACGCTGTAAGTGGTGCTTATTGAAGGAGAAACATTTTTGGTATTGCCTGAGCCCAAACCGTTGCTCCAATTGAAAGTGAGCGCGCCACCGGCAAGAAGCGTAACCGCACTTCCCTGACAAGTGCTGGTTGCTGTGGATGGCAAAATCGTAATCACCGGAAGAGCATTCACACTCACCAAACGCGAAGCAGTGGCCGAGCAGTTGGCATCGCTCACCGTAACTGTATAGGTAGTATTTCCCGATGGCGAAACCGTTACTGCCGCATTACTTCCCAAACTATTACTCCATGAATAAGAGGTTCCCCCACTAGCGGTGAGAGTAGTTGAAGTACCTGCGCAAATGGCCACTGAAGATGGCGTGATAGTTGCCGGCGGAAGAGCATTAACGGTAACGATTCGTGAAGCGGTTGCCGTACAGTTATTGGCATCAGTGCCGGTAACCGTGTAGGTGGCTGTATTTGCCGGACTGAATGTGGCAGCAGCATTATTCCCTCCTGAATTGCTCCAATTATAGGTTGAAGCGCCACTAGCCGTGAGCACTGCAGAACTGCCCGCGCAAATACTGGCCGAGGCCGGTGAAATGGTTACAATGGGTAATGCGTTCACCGTAACTAAACGACTGGCGGTAGCGGAACAATTCGCATTTGATACCGTTACGGTATAAGTTGTAATTCCTGTTGGCGAGAAGGTAGCCGCTGCTGCGTTTCCGCCGCTATTGCTCCAACTATAAGTTCCACCACCTGATGCAGTCAGCGTAGCCGATGCACCGCTACAAATCGTAACGGTTGCGGGAGTAATAGCAGCCGTTGGCAAAGCATTCACGGTAACAAGGCGCGATGCAGTTGCTGAGCAGTTATTTCCATCAGTAACCGTTACCGTGTAGGTAGTGGCGATGGTTGGCGAAACAGAAACCGATGCATTGGTACCAAGCGAATTGCTCCAGTTAAAACTAGTTGCTCCGCTTGCCGTTAGCGTAGTAGAAGCACCGGCACAAACGGCTGCACTGGCCGGACTAATTGCCGCTACCGGATTGGCATTTACATTCAGGCGGCCGATGTTAGAAACGATAGCGCCGCAACTGCCGCCGCCAACCGTAAGCGTATAATTTCCGGAATCAGAAACGGCTACAGCAGCAATAGTTAGCGTTGCCGTGGTTGCTCCTGAAACCGCACCTCCGTTTGAAATGGTTACGCCATTTTTCTTCCACACATAAGAAGTTGGTGAGGCACCGGTTGTAGCAGCAGTAAAGCTTACAGCCGTTCCAACACATTTATTTTGAACTGCAAGAGGCTGTGTGGTAAAGGAAATATTGTTGGCCGACAAAGTGAGTTTTGCTGTTTTCGATTCTGAACCGTAACATCCATTCAATACAATACAACTATAGTTACCACTATCGCTCAGCGCCAGATTGTTCAGCGTAAGCGAAGCGCTATTTGCGCCAATAATATCTACTCCATTTTTCTTCCATTGATAAGATAATCCTGTTCCAACTGCAGCAACCGTAAACGTGGCACTATTGCCGCTGCAGGCCGTAACATTAGCCGGCTGTTGTGTAATGGCAGGCGCTTCCATCATAGCGCTGATTTCTGTAGCATCTAAAGCGCGATTGTAAATACGAACATCATCAATGGCTCCCTGCAACACATTACCGCCGCCTTGATCGGCACCAATAATCAATGGATTGCTGTTATTGGTGATGTTTCCTGAAGCAGCGGTGGTGAGAATTAAAACCCCATTGATGTATTGCTTTACATTGGCGCCATCGTAAGTGCAGGCCAAATGATACCAGGTATTGCTGGAAAGCGAATTGGTAGGATGATAGGCATTACCAAGCATGATAACGCGAGGACGGCTCAGGTAAATGTCCATCAAAAAGTTGTTGGAATTATTCTTATCGATCAGGCGCTGATTCGAAGAAATGCTGCTCGATTTCATCCAGCACGACATGGTAAATTGATTGGTAAAACTTGCGATTGGCACAGCAGAGTTAACACTGGTTTGATTGGGTACCTGAAGCGCAGCATTCGCTGTTCCGTTATGATCAGTAGTGTACGCTGCACCTGCTGCCAGTAAGTGAAGTGCATTACCGCTAACATCGTTTACGGCTGCGCCATTTCCCATGGGATAGTGCACTACCAATCCACTTGCCAATACCACCGATGCCGTTCCGAAATTAATTTTCGCCACATTCGAAGTGGCAGCAGCGCCGTTGCAGTTGGTTACTACGCAAGTGTAGCTGCCGCTATCGGCATAACTTACATTATTGATTAATAGGGTATCGTTGGTTTGGCCGGCAAGCGCAACATTATTTTTCTTCCATTGGTAAGTACAAAAAGGAGATGTACCTATGGTAAAAGAAACAGATCCGCCTACACAAGCGGTTTGATCAACCGGCTGATTGGTTATTTGAACGGTTGTAGAAAAACGAAGATGCGCGGCACTGCTGGTATCGCTGCCACAGGAATTTGTAGCAATCACTTTGTAAAATCCGGTATCGGATGCAGTAACATTTACAAACGAAATGGAATTGGTATTCACACCGCTTAGGTTACCGCTGTTCGCCAGCAGCACATTATTTTTATACCAGGCGTAGCTCACCGCATCGCCATCTACAACAGCGGAAAGGGTGTGCGAAACACCTAAACAAATGCTACTATCGGAAGGAGGAACTGCTACAATGGGTGCACAGCCAATCTTGGCAAGATAACCATCAGTACCTACACTGTTAGTGAATGTATTTTTTGAAAGTGTAATCACATTACTAAACCGACCTTCTACGTTCGGACGGTCGTCGAACCCCGACATCCGAAGCGTATGCGTTCCGGTGTTCTTCACCTTTACATACTTTTCCCAGGTTGCATTTCCGCCGCCTGTATATTTCATTCTGAAAAACAAGGTTCCGTAGTTGGCATTGTTGATAGGATTTAAGGCGGCGCTTCCGGCAGCAAATGCAGGTGTAAAATTCATGCTTTCCGCACCGGCGCCATTTGTGGTAATGGCCAGCCAAACGCGTCCTGTGGAATCGTAGCAGATACTGCTTGCAGCGATCTGTGAGTTGTATCCTGAAGAAGCAATATCGTTTTGCCAAACATCTACGAAAGAAGTGTTCATAGCCCGAACATAAATGTGCGTAGGCTGTGTAGCGAACGATCCGCCTTCGTAGGTGTACGCAATTTCATCGGTTGACTTATTGATGGCCATATCGGTAAGCGTAGTTGGAATGGTGGCCGATAACTGAAGATTTCCTGTAGAGGCCACATTGCCCAAACTGCCATTTACACGGAAGATACGACCGTAGCGGTTTGAATTTCCTGAAGAAACAGCAAGCGGACCGCCTCCTGAAAAGGTGAAGGCGCTGGCATTTATAAAATCACATGCAATCAACAAATTGCCGGAGTTATCGGCGGCCAAGGCCTTGATAAATTCCTGTCCGGTAGTGCCTACGGCACTCATACCAATCCGCTGCGAGGCTACATAATAGCCATTGTCAATATTCACAATTCCATAAAACGCTTCGCGAAAACCGGTGTTGTCGCAATTGCCCAAACCGGTAACTACCGCAGGCGAACTTCCCGGACTATAGTGAGAACTGTTATAGGAAGTGTTGGTGGTTGTAGTAGAGAATGCAAAGAACAATTTGTTGCGATAACGATTGATGGCCAACTTCATCATATCTACATTTCCCTTTTCGCATTTAAAGCGATTGGTCCATTTTGCAACACCGGAACTATTCAGTTTGGTGATGTAACCATATTTTTCGTTTACAGGTGTTACACCGGCCAGAAAATAAGTAGTGTCGTTGCCATTGGCAAAGTAGGCACTGCCGTAAGCCACAGGCGAATAACCACCATAATAAACGTTGGTGTTGCTATCCACAACTATTGAAGATGCTTCAAGCACACAAGTGCCGTTATCAGTGGGCGTGTGCAGCCAGATGAGATTGCCCGAGGGATTGAATTTGGCCACGAACGGCAGGAAACTGGACGGTGAAACTGTCGAAATACTTTGCGCACCAATAGTGAGTGTGCCGCTGTAACGGCCCAGTACATATACGTCGCCATAACGGTCGTGAGTCACATCGGTAGTGTAAGCGTAGCCGCCATTCGAAATTTGTTTAGCCCACTCCCACCCCAATTGGGCTGTTAGCCGATTGGAACTGAATAAAAAAACGCAACACAGCGCAAAAAAGAACGTCCGCTTTCTTCCTTTTTTGTAAGTATCTAAGTCCATTTTGATTTTTGTTTGATGCAAAAGTCTGGCCCTGTAACTTTTTAATTTCAGTCACTTCACGAACGGTAGGTTTCAGTTCACAAGCAGCAGGCCCTTTTCAGAAATCCGACTTCGGTGCTGCATTCCGACCGCTCAGAATGGTCAGGTGTTTCAAACTCGCAGCTCATAGCTCAAAGCTCACAGCTCAAAGCTTTCCTCTTGCATCTTGCATCTTGCATCTTGCGTCTTGTGCCTTGCATCTTGCGTCTTGCGTCTCGCGTCTCGCATCTTGCATCTTGCGTCTTCCTCTCCCCTCTCTTCCTCCTCTCTTTTTATAAATTAGCCGGCAATCTGAAATCATGATCAAAAAGTGGCATATCAAGGCTGTTGTGCAGAAAACTATTTCCTGGCTGCCTTACAAGCATTCCATAAATTATTTATTTCAGCGGTATGTTACACGCGGCGTCTTACTTACTGATGCCCTTTTTACTGACAAGTTGGAACATCTTCGATTTCATATTGAAAAGCAGCGTAAATACAGCCACGTGCCTTGTGATGTGTTGGAAATTGGAACCGGCTGGTATCCGGTAATTCCGTTGGGAATGCTGCTGGCCGGGAATAGAAGCGTATCCACATTCGATATTGTTCAACTGGTTACTTCACAACAAGTCCGCGATACCTTGCGCTGTTATGTGAGGTGGCATGAAGCGGGCAAGCTGGAATCATATATTCCCAATTACGATCATGCGCTGATTGAAAAGTTTCGCGATGTACTTAAAGAAGAACATCGCGACCCGTTGTTGGAATTCGGCATTCAGTATGTATCGGGAAATTTTCCGGATGCTTTCAAAAAGCCGGAAGCATTTGATCACATCTGTTCCAACAACACTTTCGAACATATTTATGAAAATGCGCTTCGCGAAACGCTTTCCATCTTTCGAAAAATTCTTAAACCAAATGGTGTGATGAGCCATCATATTGATATGTCTGATCACTTTGCGCATCTCGATAAAACCATCACCCCATTTAATTTTCTTCAGTTCAATGATGCCGATTGGCAATGGATTGACAATACCGTTCAACCACAAAACCGACTGCGTTGTTCCGATTTCGAAAAAATGATACGAGAGGCCGGCTTTGAGATTTTGGAAGAACATCAACTGAGTGGTTCGCTTCATGATTTAGCAAAGATCAGCTTAGCTCAAAAATACAGCCACTACCGGCCGGAAGATCTTGCGGTGACTCATGTGTATTTTACGTGCAGATAAAGGGGAATTTTAGGAGAAGAAGGCGCAAGACACAAGAGGCAAGACACAAGATGCAAGACACAAGACACAAGACACAAGAAGCAAGAGTAAAGCTGTGAGTTTTGAGCTATGAGCTATGAGCTACGAGCTGCTAGTAGGGAAATTCAAACCACTTGCCGGGAATAACTGACAAACTGGACGTGAAAGACATACAGCGGATTATTGAATCGAACACAACTTCTTATCTTAACATCAAATCTGCATCATGAAAGAAAAACTACTATTCATCGCCCTGCTGCTGAGCACCATTCTAAATGCGCAAACTCTTAATGATATAGACGGCGATGGAACGGTGAATTCAGCTGATAATTGTATGTTCTTTCCTAATCCCGGACAAACTGATTCCGATAATGATGGTGTTGGCGATGCCTGCGATCCTTCGCCAATGGTGGCCAATCCGGTGTGCGATCGGCCCGGTAATTCATTCACCTATGTGCAGCCCGACTCTGTAATTTCGGTGGGAACGAAAGTCACCTTTCAGGTTATTACACAACGTCCGGATTCCATAATATGGTATAAGAACAATGTTGCTGTAGGAACCAATAGCACTTCTTACGTCGATAGCACGCTAAGCAATTCCGATCGTATTTGGTGCAGTATTGTAATCAACGATGCGTGCCATGCGAACCGCATAGAAGTAAAAGGCAACGAGATACAAATGACAGTACATCCATTACACACCGGTGTGGAGGAAGTGCAACCGTCTGTTTCAGTAACCTTGATTCCAAATCCTGCTCATGGCCAAATGCAATTGTTTTGCAATCAAAAAATCACCAAGGTTTCGATCATAAATAATATTGGCGCCAAAGTTTCGGAATGGGAACAACCTGCCTTCTCCCATTTCGATATCAGCAATTTACAGAATGGCATTTATTCTGTTTTGGCAGAACATTTCAATGGAAGAACAGCCGTTCGACTGGTTGTGGAATAACTGATTCAACTTTTCTTCCATCTGGTTTTTACATACACTAAGACGGCTGCTGTTTTCGTTCTATCAAAAACGATATGAGAAAATTTTTGCCAATTATTTTTATCACCGTTGTTGGTACAGCTTCCGCTCAAAGCGATTTTAGAAAAATGGGTGGAACGATGTCGAAGGGCGAAGTCTTAAATTTATGGGGTGTAGAAGCCAAACTTCCCGATTTTGAATACGATGCCAAGTTCACGGTAACTCATTTCGATTTTGTATTACTGAAAAAATCAGGCGAGTTACTTTCAGCCGATAATTCCGGTGCATTCTTTTCCGACAAAATAAAAAAGTGGCTACGCCAAACCCAGCCGGGCGATATATTGTTTTTTGAGAACATCAAAGCCGTTGGCCCCGATCGTTTGGAGCGGCATTTGGGTAGAATTGTAGAGAAGGTGTATTGAGGTATGCAAAAAGTCTGGCTTTGAACAAAAGACCTCTAAACGATTCCGTTTACAGTTTAACTTTCCGAACTTTTCTGCTACTGTGAGATTTGCGAAGCCATCTCATGAGAGCGGGTAATGATTGGGCAATTTCCTATTGTTATTCTTTTATAAACGTCCTTGCGATTACGCCGCTACTTCCTTTTAAGGTCAGCACATATGTTCCTTTAGAAAGCGTACTCGTATTCAAAATATACTGAACACCGGTAGTGATGTGCGATTGCTCCAGCACTTCACGGCCATCTATAGTGGAAACAGCTACATCGTATGCTTTATCCTGCGAATTTCCTGTTACATAAAAATAGAGCACATTCGAAGTAGGATTTGGCGACAGGCGAATCTCCGCCAATTCTTTAGTGGATTCCGTAACACCCAAATCGTTTTGGCAACCTGGCACCAGACAACCAAAGCTATCTAGTTTAATAATCCAGCCGCGTTGGTAAATAGAGTCGTTGGTGTTTTTAGTGTCGCCACAAGCAATTAAACTGCCATCCGGTTGCTCCACTATGTCGTACAAACTACTGATTTGCGCGTTGCTTAGAGCGCGGTAAGAGCGTTCCCATATAATTTTTGCACTATCGGATTCATCCGAAAACTTAACCAGATAACCTGCAACATAAACAGACGTATCTTCCGGATTAAGGATGTTTCGCCCAACTGCCACATAATTACCATCATGAACTTTCTTAATACTGAACATGGTGGTAACTGTTTCAAAGGTAAATTGGGGTATAGGTCTGGTTAACTTCTTATGCCATCGCAGAACCCCGGTGCTTCCTACTTTGCCGATCAATGGTTGATAAGCCAAAAGGTCCACGGTATTAGAATGATCGAACCAGCTGCTACAAAATACCATAGATTGATCGGACGTATCAATCACAGCCGAGGCAATACCCTGAATACTGTCGGGTAAAATGAACCTTCGTATTTCGTTGCCCGATGAATCAATATAAAAAACGACGGGATGAAATATAGGAGATACGCTAGCAAGCGGCGTATAACCTGCAACCAAATGCTCACCGTACCTGGATGGCTTAATGATCTGTGGTACAAAGTCGGCATCAGCAGGTTGAGGATACCAGCGAGTCCAAAGAATAGCACCCGAACTGTCAAAACAATAAATCCGGATCCTGACCTTTTGATCGGTTAAACTCCGTTGTAAGCCATTGAGAACAAGAGTGGTGTTAAAATCCGTCGGACTAAAATCATAGAAATAATTGGCTTTATAATTTGAGTCGAAAACGTTTACAGCAAAAACAATGTTTCCGGTAGTGTCAAAAAGGTCTAAAAAATTATAAAATGATCCATCAGCATATCTTATTGCTGAGCCTCCAATTATCAATTGATTCTTTGAATTAATCCGGGGAGTGTTCTCCACCACAAAATACGTTGCCGCTGTGTCTTGAGTTCCACTATTCCACAAAAAGGAAATAGAGCCATTATCATTTAATCTTCCCAATACTACATTTGACTTGGGCTCTGTACCGGAGCTATCGAAATAGTTAAGACTCACAAAAGACTTATCAGCTATATTTTTTACACCCGAAACTATGGTGTTTCCATGCACAAACTGATTGGTGACATTATACCCTTGAGCATTTGCATCACTCATCCTAATGAATAAGATTATTAATATCAATTTGGCTGTGTTCATAACTCGAACCTATTTAGCGACGACAAATTGCCTTACAGTAGAAAATCCATTGTCACTTTGAAATCTAATAAGGTAGCTGCCATTGCTCATGTTTGCAAGTTTCAAGTTTTCTATTCCAAAACCTCGGTTTATTTCCCCTTTTTGAATAAGCCGCCCTGCTAAGTCGGTAATCTGAAAATAGTTATGGGCAGATTTTGGCATAAAAAATTGTATGGTAATTTGAGTTGTTGCCGGAATCGGATAAATTTTGAAAATATTATGTGTAAATTTCTTTTTAACGTACGAAAACTCCTTCTCTTTATTAAACGTCCCTTCTTCTGGGAATGTAGAACTCCCGCGATATTTTCCAAGCAATCTTGCAAGAGCTGAACCTCACGACATTCCTGAAAATAAAAAAAGGCTGCCTTTTCAGACAACCTTTCTAAGTCGGGGTACCAGGATTCGAACCTGGGACCCCCTGCTCCCAAAGCAGGTGCGCTAACCGGGCTGCGCTACACCCCGAACTTACGCGGTGAGAGAGGGATTCGAACCCTCGGTACAGTTTAACCCGTACGTCAGTTTAGCAAACTGGTGGTTTCAGCCTCTCACCCATCTCACCGGGGCGGCAAATATAAAAACCTTTTTTTTTAACCCAACATTCACCTCCATTTTTTCCTTCCTCCTGCAATATTTCCCAATCCCGGTCGTTTTCTGCCAAATTGTTTTATGAAAAAAATCCTCCCGCTACTCTTGGTATGCACATTGTTTTCCTGCAGAAAAGATCTACGCTCCAAAACCTATACCCTGCGTGGTTATAACCACTCCGGCGCCACCGGAACCGTTAAGTTTCTCGAAACCTCAGATAAAAATTTTACTACCGTATACCTTGAAGCGCATGGCCTTCGCCTCGATACGCTTTACCGCGGCCACCTCCATACCGGCGTTCCGGGAAACCTCACCGGAACACTCCTTTACTTTGATGCGTTGCGTACGCACACGGGTTCACTCACCTACACCATAAACTGGAATGAAACTTATGATAATGCCATCAACAGCAATACCTGCGTGACCCTTCATAATCCTGATTTCTTTTCGAATGATACGGTTGGATATGCGCTGGCCGGCGGCACCGGGAAAAATGAATAAACCCTACTCTTTTATCGGAACAACAGCTCTGCCCGAAACGCCAACATAATCGGCAAATATGCCTGCCGATAAAAATTTATGATAATTTCCAATTCCCTGAGTGGCATGTAAAATGCCTCGATTTGCAGGTACGTAAGCCACCAACTCGCCCGTAGCAGCATTCATTACAAAATGCTCGTAAGTTAAGCGATAAGCCTCACCGGTACTTACTATGGCCGGCGTAATCTCGATATAGCAAATATTACTTTTACTGAAAATAGAATTCACTAGCGTATTATAACTTACCACCTCAAATGAATCAGCATAAAAACTCTTGACGTCCTCGGGTTGTAAACCTGACTGATATAAAAGATCGGATTTAATCATCAATACCGAATGAAATAGCGAACCCTTACTGAATTTTGCCAAATCAAGTGTAGAAAGTTCATATCCATGCTCTAACGATTGCATTAACGAAAGCTGCATAAACTGAACTGCAAAAGCTATATCTTCTTTCAAAGGCCATAAATTCGCAATAGTTCGTTGAGCCAGATGTTCACTGCTCCCAAACTTCGAGCATCGATCTAAACAAAACCCTGTGAAATATTCAAAATAGTCTCTCTTTTCATTGATTTTGTATAGATCGGGGAAGAAGTTTAATCCCTTTCGCTCCATTTTTTCAAAATAAGCCTGGTTATTTGGGAAATTGCCTGAATACAGTAAGAGGTAATCTTCGGAATGATTCCGGATCAGTGGCTCCACTTCAGCCCAAGTTTTGTATTCCACTTTTTGATTAAAAACCCAAAAGGAATCCACCACCTGACGAATACTTCGATTATAATTATCAATCGATTTCAAATAAGCTTCCTGAGTAGCAGCGGTCCACTTTTTGGGTATATCCCGGCGTGGACTTTCCAAAATCACAATCAGTGTTTGCTTGCGGTAGCGTTCCATTTTTTCTTTAAATGAACCAGCAAACAAAGCATCTACTGCCGAACACATTGCGAGCAATAAACAGCATACTCGAATCATACCGATCTGTTTTTTAAAATGCACTTACTTCAAATAATTTTTCCTAATCCGATAAACCGGCCCCGGACATTCTTCCATATGACAGGTGATGCAACTCTTCACCACTATATTGTACTGTGCTCGCCGGGCCGTATCGCTTTCCGTTTTTTCATACGCATCCAACTCCTTGTAAAACGTGCCAATGTACGCCTCGTGAGCGTCAGACAAATGTTTGGTTTCCGTTGCTTTCGCCTTTAAGAATTTGGCCTGCTTCACCGGAAATTTCGCCTGCGGCTTGCCTTCTTTCAACCGTACATTTTCTTTCTCCAAATACCACTCCATCTTCTGCATCAATTTACTCATCTCGCTTTCGCCTTCGGCCGGCAGGGCTGCAGCTATCAATCCCAACGCCATGATGGCCCAAATTAGTAGCAATACTTTCGTTTTCATGCTGCAAATTAAGCAGTTCCCCAATCGCCCGAAAGCGAAAATTCTGTTAAACAGCCGCCCTTTGCTTTCTTACATAGCGAAAATTCGCTCCATTCGTTTTTTCTTTGTATTCATGAAAACACTATTGCGCATCCTGATGGTACTGTTGTTGCTGCCTTGCCTGGTAGCAGCGGGCTTTGTTTACTTGCGGCCCAATCGCATAGTTTCCAAAAGCGAAGCTATTCAGAAAATTGCCGTTCCAACCTCACACTTTACCATCTGGCGGGGCGCGTCAGTGCACTACACCGATGAAGGCTCGGGAATTCCGGTGCTGATGATCCATGGCCTTGGCGGTTCCTTCCATAATTTTGATAAACTGAATGCCTTGTTGCCCAAAGATAAATACCGCTGCATACGCGTGGATCTTCCGGGTTTTGGATTATCGGATTTTCCAAAAGTGACGGAAGGCGAGAACTACGTAAACGACTATCGCGATTACCTCAATTTTATGATTGATGAGTTGCATCTCGATTCGGTTTATGTGATCGGAAATTCAATGGGCGGCGGTATCGGCTGGCTGATGGCGGGCGATCATCCCGATAAAGTAAAACGATTGGTATTATTGGGCGCAGCAGGCTATGATACGAAAGAAGTAGCCCATAAACTCTGGATGTTTAAATACAGCGGGCTCGACAAACTTTTCGAACGCGGCGCACCGCTTTTCTTTTCCCGCCACAATGCCGAAATGTGTTTTTGTGATAAAAGCAAGATCAGTCAGCAGGCGGTTTTTATGAATAATATTTCTACCAATAAAGAAGGAAACATTCCGTTTCTTTTTCAATTGGCGCGCGCCAATAACTTTCCCGATAGCGCACTGATTCAGCGCGTGGCTTGCCCTACGCTTATCATCTGGGGCAGGCAAGACCGTATTGTTCCTGTTGAACATGCCGAACGCTTTCATCGCGATATCAAAAACAGCAGCGTGTTATATTTCGATAGCTGCGGTCATGTTCCTATGATTGAAAAATCAACTGAAACGGCTGCGGCAGTTACCCGTTTTTTTGAAAAGAAACGGAATGCTGACAACTGATACCCCTTTTGCTGATTTCTGAATCTACCTTCTATACAATTTCAGCGCTTAAAAATTCGTTCTTTTACGGTATGAAACAATTGGCAGTTTGCTGTTTGCTGCTTCTGGCACTGGCTAGCGAGGCTCAAAAAAACCCGGGCAATTTCCGCAAACCCGCGCCATCAGCGCTTTCCCAGCTGCCGGCTACCCCTCAACTATCGCGTAACAACCTAATCGCCATCAAAAAAATGGAAGACAGTCTTACCCAACTGGCGAATATTATTATGCTGGATACGGTAGATCTCAACAACCGCAAACTGGCATGTTATCAGTTTATTCCTAAACTGATTCGTGCGCTGAAATTTGATAACTCTTTTTATTACCCTTTCGATTCACTTTATAATGTATCCCGCATCTATCCGCCCGACAGCAGTTTCCGGCTGCTTACCTGGCAATTGCATTATCCCAAAGGTCATTTCCGCTATTATGGCATTCTGCAAATGAAATCGCAGAAAATGAAAATATTTCCTCTCAAAGACCTGCGCGATACGCTGCCTTTCCATACGCAGCAGGTACTCACTAATGAGAATTGGTACGGCCAAATTTACTACCGCATCATTGAGAAAACAGTAAACAAAAAAACCATCTACACTTTATTCGGTTTCGAAGCGGCCGATTTTATTTCGAAAAGAAAAATTGTGGATGTGTTGACCTTCGACGAAAAAGGCAGTCCGCATTTTGGAGCGCCGCTCTTTCAATTTAATTATACCGACAGTTCGTTGCTGAAGATGAAAGATACGCTCAGCCGTTTCTTTATTGAGTATAAATGGAGCGCTATGCCTACGTTAAATTACGATGATGCGCTCAACCTGATTGTTTACGATCATTTGGCGCCGCCTGATAAGCGCGCCAAAGGCGCCTACTTTACCTATGTGCAGGACGGCACTTACGAAGGTTTTAAATGGACAGGCGATCACTGGCAGTGGGTTGAAAAAGTGTTCACCTTTTCGATTGACGAAGATGACAATCCGCCTATTCCGGCGCCGTTGTTTAGTACGCCAAAAAAACAACCCGTCCTTCCCGGCGAAGGCGGGAAGTAACGGGCTGCATCATTTTTCTATCTAAAAACTTAGGAAGCCTTGCGAGGGGTGGTGATCTTTTTAACCGCACCACTTGGTTTTGCCGTAGCCTTTGTTTTTGTAGCCGCCGTAGCCTTAGGTTTAGCTTCTTTCTTTGGCTTGTCTTCTTTGGCGGCTTTTTCCTTTTCCGGTTTTTCAGTGCCTTCAGCAGCCACTTCTTTCTTCTCGTCGGCAATCAATTCCTCAATCAAATTCTTGCCATTAAGGATATTGTACCAGCTCACCATCTTCTTGATATGACTTACATACACTTTTTCCTTATCGTAATCAGGAACTACTTTCCCAAAATAGGCTTTCAGTTCCTCATCCGTCTTTAAATTAGTTGGAGCATCTTTTTTCTCCATTTTTTTCATGGCAGCGAAGATTTCTTTCAATTCGCGGTTGTCGCCGGTAGTGTAAACAGTAATATTGTCCAGCGTGCTGAACAAATGCTGACGGCCTGAAACAAATTTGGTTTGGCCATCTACTAATGAGGTAACAATCAAGCCATCGTTGCGCTTGGCGCCTGCCTTGTAAAGCCCCGGCAATCCGGTAATTGAAACTACTTCTGAAAGCGTCATATCGAAATTATTTCCGGCGAAAATAGAAAATCGTGGTTGGGCTGCAAGAAAAAAAGGGCGTCCCGTGAAGGACGCCCATAAACCCAACTACCCTTAAAAATTTATGATGCTTTCTTTACAATCTTGCCGATCTTCAATTTGGCCAGAAACGTTTCTTGTTCCAACCTTCTAATCCGTTCACGGAATTTGTTGGTTTGCAATACATCTTCCTGTTCAATTGCTTCTTCCTTTCCCTTATATTTTTCAAATAAGAAGCGCTGCGCCTGATCCAGATCAGTAATCAGAATTTCCAACCGGTTCCGCATTTCTACCAACAACATTTTTGATTCGTGGAAAAAAGCGGCCTCAGGCGCCAGAATGTCCAGTTCCTTCTCATAGTTCTTCACCATATCCTTCCACATCAGGAAACGGTCGAAAAACCGCCCTCCGTTAAAACTTACCGTAGTCATAAAACTTCCTTCTTTACAAAAACAACAAACTTCCTGCATTGAGTTTAATCAACAGCAGCGCCTGTTCAGCAGCAGCCGTCATTTTTTTAATGTTTAAAATCAATCCGGGGTGGTTAAGTGAGGAGGTTTCTGAAATGCGTTTCCTGAAAACCCGCAACTGGGTTTGCAATACGGTCAATTTATTTCGTTCCGTCAGCACCTGCGCCTCTACATATTCAACCTGTTGATAGGTGCCGGTTTCGAACGACTTTAATTTGGCGGAACGCAGTTCTGTACGAAGATGATCCAACTCGCTTAACAGTTGCGTCACCCTCCGATCGGCCTTCCCTAAACGGCGAAATAAATGCGATTCACGAAAAGTTTGCGCTTTCATATCCTCTCCTTTTACAACTAACGTATAAAATGATGTGCCAGTTTGTAAAAACGTTGGACGATTAACAAATCCTTAGAGATTTGACAGTATAATGACAAATGAAAAAGAAGCTATCCGGTCCCTTCTGTAAATGCCTTTAACACCAGCGCCGCCTTAGATTTGCCAACTACAGCGGCAATTTCTTCCTCTGAAGCAGCCTTTAACTTCTTAATACTTTTAAAGTGCTGCAATAAACTTTCAAAAGTTTTTTCGCCAACACCCTTGATTTGGGTAAGTTCAGAAGTGGTGAAATTTCGGCTGCGCTTGTTGCGATGCGCCGTAATGCCAAAGCGGTGCGCTTCATCGCGCAATTGCTGAATCAACTTCAAACTTTCCGATTTCTTATTAATGTAGATCGGAATGGTATCGCCCGGGAAATAGATTTCTTCCAGGCGTTTCGCAATACCTATCACCGGAATTTTGCCATAAATACCCAGCTTTTCTAAACTTTTCACGGCTGCGCTTAATTGTCCTTTTCCCCCGTCGATGATTACCAGATTCGGTAATGGCTCGCCTTCTTCCAGCATTCGCCGGTATCTTCTAAACACGGCTTCTTCCATAGTGGCGAAGTCGTCAGGACCTTCCACTGTTTTTACATTGAAGAACCGATAATCTTTTTTCGAAGGTTTGGCATCGCGAAAAACCACTATAGAAGAAACGGCATTCGTTCCCTGAAAGTTCGAGTTATCGAAACATTCGATATGGCGGGGCAGGTCTTGCAATTTCAAGTCGTCTTTTAACGTACGCATAATTCGGAATGCGGGCTTTTTTTCTTCAGCCGTCATGCTCTGATTGATGCGTTCTTGTTTCATGTAGAGCGAATTTTTGGTTGCCAGATCTACCAGCTTTTTTTTATCACCCAATTGCGGAACCGTAATGGCCACATTTTCGAATTCCATATCCACTTCGAAAGGCAACAAAAATTCTTTGCTTACTTTTTCGTGGGCAAAACTCATTTCGCTGATGGCCATGGTCAGCAATTCTTCCCGGCTTTCGTTCAGCACTCTGCGGATTTCCGAAGAACGCACCTGAACGATAGTGCCATTCGCAATACGCATGTAGTTGATAAACGCAAAGCCTTCGGTTTCAGCATAACCATAAACATCTACTTCATTCAGCCGTGGATTTACGATGGTGCTTTTGCTTTGATAGCGCTCCAGCGTTTCTATTTTTTCTTTAAACTCATTCGCCTTTTCAAACTCCAGATTTTCAGCAAAGGCATTCATTTTTTTGGTGAGATAATTCAATACCGTATTGAAATTACTTTTCAGAATTTCCCGAATATTCTGAATGCTTTCGTTGTATTCTTCTTCGCTTTGAAGCGCTTCGCAAGGCCCTAAACAATTTTTCAGATGGTATTCCAGACACACTTTGAACTTGTGCGCTTCAATATTTTTCTCGGTTAATGCCAAACTGCAATTGCGGATGGGGAAAATGGAAATCAGCATTTGCAAAATAGTTCGCACCTGCATTACCGAAGTGTAAGGACCCAGATATTCCGAACCATCCCGGATGTATTGTCGGGTAAGAAATACGCGCGGAAAGCGTTCCTTTTTGATAACGATGTAAGGATACGTTTTATCGTCGCGCAGGCTCACATTATACCGCGGCTGATGTTGTTTAATCAAACTATTTTCAAGCAACAGCGCATCCTGTTCGGTTTCTACGATGGTGAATTCCAGTCTTTCGATGGAATGCACCATCAGCCGGATGCGATTGGTATGGTCGTTCTTTGTAAAATAGCTAGACACGCGTTTGCGAAGGTCCTTAGCCTTACCGATATAAATAATTTGCCCTTCGGCATTGAAATACCGATACACACCGGGCTGATTGGGAATGGTGTCGCGATAGCGGGCTACAAATTCATCGTAATTCATCAGGCGATCATTTCCAGAAATTCATCTTCAGTTAAAATGGTAATGGCCGGAATAGCTCGCGCCTTTGCCAGTTTGCTTCCGGCTTCAGCGCCCGCTACCAGATAACTCAGTTTGGCGCTTACACCGCTCAGCAATGTACCACCATTTTCCTCCACCAATTGTTTGGCGCGGTCGCGAGTGAAACGCTCTAAAGTTCCCGTAAACAAAAAAGTCTTCCCTTGCAATTTGTTGTTTTTTGCCAGCGCATCTTGCTCCCTTACCAGCATGTTAACGCCCAAATTTTCAAGTTGATGCAGCAGATGCAGATTACCGCTGCGTTGAAAAAAATCGTGGATGCTGGAGGCCACTTTCGGACCAATGCCTTCGATTTGCATCAATTGCTCTTCCGTCATTCCTTCAAAATCAAAAATCGATTTTACATGTTTAGAAAGATCTTTGGCCGTAGTAACGCCAACATGGCGAATGCCAAGGGCTGTGAGCAATCGCCATAACGGACGATTTTTCGAAGTTTCAATTCCCGTTTGAAGATTTTCCACTGATTTTTTTCCCCATCCTTCCAGCGTTCCAATTTCATCATATGGCAGTTGATAAATGGCATCCACTGATGGAAGGAAACCGCGTTCCATAAAATCAATCACAATGCTTCGGCCCAAACCTTCAATATCCATGGCATCTTTTGAAACATAGTGAATGATGCGTTCTTCAGCCTGAGCGGGACATTCGGCATTGTCGCACCGCCACACTGCTTCTTCTTCAGGGCGAATCAAACGCGCCTGGCACGACGGACATTCTTTCGGAAATTCGATTATTGATTCCTTACCGGTGCGCAAACCTTCCACCACACCGGTGATATAAGGAATCACTTCGCCTGCACGTTCTACGATTACCGTATCGCCGATGCGGATATCCTTCTCTTCGATAAAATCGGCATTATGAAGCGAAACACTGGAAATCGTAACACCGGCCAGCGCTACCGGTTCTATTTTCGCCACCGGCGTTACTGCCCCTGTTCTACCCACCTGATATTCCACGTCCAGCAACACCGATTGTGCTTGTTTGGCCGGAAACTTATAAGCAATGGCCCATTTGGGATGATGCGAAGTACTGCCACACTTTTCCTGTTGTTTCAAATCGTTTACCTTGATTACCATGCCATCTGTTTCAATAGGAAAGTGGTAGCGCTTCTGTTCCCAAAGCTCCAGAAAGGCATCTACTTCGGCAGCGTGGCGGCAAACTTTCAAATCGCTTAACGGCGTTTTAAATCCGCAGCGATGCAACATTTCAATATTGTTGTAGTGCGTACTTAATTTCGATCCCAGTAAATTTTCGTTAGCAGCATTTACCGCATAGCTGACGTGATAGAGCACCGCTTCCAAACCGCGGGCGGCAGCTTCTCTCGGATCTTTCAGGCGAAGCGATCCGCTGGCCGTATTTCGAGGATTTTGAAAGGTTTTCAGTCCCGCTTCCTTACGAGCAGCATTGATTTCTTCAAAAATTTTTTTGCGAATAATCACTTCGCCCCGCAGTTCAATTCGGGCAATGCCATATTCTGAAAAAGGAGCCCGCAAGGGTATTGAACCCAATGCGCGGGCATTGTTGGTGATCTCCTCACCCACTGTTCCATCGCCGCGGGTAGCAGCGCGCACCAGCAGATCATTTTCATAAACCAATGCAATGGAAGAACCATCAAATTTAGGTTCTACACAAAAGGAAACGCTTTCGCCCTGAACCTGCTCACTCACTTTCCGCTCGAACTCCTGCACATCACTGCTGTTGTATGAATTTTCAAGCGAGAGCATGGACGCCAGATGCTCCACCGCCGGAAAATCTTCGGTAAGGCCATGGGCAACCCTTTGTGTTGGCGAATCCGGAACAATTAGTTCGGGATACTGCTGCTCCAGTTCCTGTAATTTTTTAAACAGCGTATCATATTCAAAATCGGTAATCAGCGGTTCGCTGAGCACATAATACCGCCAGTCGTGATACTGCAACAAATCCCGAAGGGTTACGGCCTGTTCTTCTTTATTGGCAAAGGTAGCGGCGCGCTTCAGCACGGCTGCGGTTTGCTCATTATATTGTTGTTGTTTTGTGATGCTGTACATGTGCTGCGAACTAAGTTAAGGTTTCCCGATTTTTATCATTTTCCGGCAAGAAGTTTTAAAACGAGGCCGGCCCTGTGCGATCAGGTCAGCGCCTTGTTTTTCACAATGAAAATGGCCCGTTTTAACTGCGTTTACTTTGGCCACAAAATCACAAAGATTTGTTAAACATTAGCTAAAAATACTATTTGGCCAATTGCCCGACACAAAAAAGGCACTACATTTGTCAGGTATCAAATCGTAATCAAATTATCAAACAAAATTTACAATGAAAATGAAAAAGTTCTTTCTGATGATGGCTATGGGTGCTTCTCTGTTCACCTTTGCTCAAACTCCGGCCACAGCTACAACACCGGCTCCGGATCCTAATGCTCCTGAAATTAAGTGGGAAAACATGACGATCGACTACGGCAAAGTGAAAAAAGGCGACGAGAACAACTCTACCCGCTACTTCAAATTCACTAACGTAGGTAAAACGCCGCTGATCATTTCTTCTTGTCATGGTTCTTGCGGTTGTACGGTGCCTCAGTGTCCAACTGAGCCCATCCTTCCAGGCAAACAAGGTGAAATCAAAGTTCATTACGACATTAACCGTTTGGGTAACTTCACTAAAACTGTTAGCGTTTCTTCAAATGCAAAAAACAATAACGAAACGTTGAAAATTACCGGTGAGGTATTTGAAGAAGCTGCTGCTCCGGCACCGGCTCCTGCAACACCAATGGTAACGCCAACTTCAGCTCCTGCTGAGAAAAAAGCAGAGCCTTCAAAACCAGTTGAAAAGAAAGGCACTAAACAAGCTTCTGAGAAAAAACCGGCAGGCAAATAATTATCCGGTTTCATAACATTTCAAACGGGTTCCCAACGGAACCCGTTTTTGTTTTCGTACTTTTACAAAGTGGAAAAACGGACCGACATACGAAAACTGAATCGCGATCAATTAGCGGCGGCCTTTAAGGAACTGAACGAGCCAGCCTTCCGCGCCAGGCAAGTGTACGACTGGCTTTGGAACAAATCGGCGCGCAGTTTCGATGAAATGACCAATCTGTCGAAATCGTTACGCGAAAAGCTGCAACAGCAATTTGATTTTTATGCGGTTGAAGAAAGTATTCTTCAGAAAAGCAAGGATGGCACGCTGAAGCTAGGCATGAAATTAAGCGACCACCGATTGGTGGAAGGTGTGATGATTCCCGATGAAGACCGGAACACCGCCTGCGTTTCGTCGCAGGTAGGTTGTTCGCTGAGCTGCACCTTTTGCGCCACCGGCTTTTTGAAACGCGAACGCAATCTCGATTTTGGTGAAATTTACGATCAGGTGGTTTTGCTCAACAACCGAGCAAAAGAAACCACAGGCCGCGGCCTTACCAATATTGTGTATATGGGCATGGGCGAGCCTTTGCTGAATTACGACAATGTGATGCAAAGTATCAAACTGATTACGTCACCGGAAGGTTTGGGAATGGCGCAGAAACGGATTACGGTTTCTACTTCGGGCATTTCCAGAGGTATTCGCCGCTTAGCCGATGAAGACATGAACTTTAATTTGGCACTGTCGTTACACGCGGCTACCAACGAGAAACGCAATGAGATTATGGACATCAACCGCAGCAATCCGCTGGAAGAAGTGATGGAAGCGCTGCTGTACTTTAATGAAAAGACCGGCAACAAAATCACGTTTGAATATATTTTGTTCGACCGGTTCAATGACCGTATTGATGATGCGGAGCATTTGGTGAAGCTGGTGAAAAAAGTACCGGCCTTTGTAAATCTTATTGAATACAACAATGTAGAAGGGGTTACGCTGAAACGCGCCAAACCTGAGCGGCGCGATGCCTTTTTAAGGCATTTGCACCTCAATGGCATTAGCGCTGCGGTGCGCCGAAGCCGCGGCAAAGACATTGATGCTGCATGTGGGCAGTTAGCGAATAAAGCCGGAGAAAAGAACTGAAAGTTGAAAGTTTATAGCTGAGTTGCGTGAGCGGGCGCAGTGAAAAGCCCGCAAGCGAGCGAGGAACGAGCGAGTGCGGACTTGTAACGAAGCACGCGACCCCGGGCAATTACTTTTAATTTGAATATTAGTTACGGCCAAAAGCCCGGGGGCACGCCATAAAAAATAAATTTCGCAAAATTGCTTTTAGAATAAGGCGGTTCACTTCTTTTCGATTTTCTTCTTAATCTTTAACCGAAGTTCATCGTATTCTTCGTTATAGCGTTCGCTGCGCAGATACAGATAAAAAGAAAAAATGGAAAGTCCGTTGAACAAATGCCATAAACTGTGCGGACTGATCCAGGCATTGGGATCGCACATCAGTTTTTTGATGTCGAATTCGAAGAAAATACCGGCCAACAGAATACAACAAATGGTAGCCATCAGGTAATCTTTATTGGTTTGGCCCGGGTCGCGGCGTTCCAGATAGAATCCGAAGCCGATAATAAAGAAGATGATGCCGGCCACAATCAGATGTACCTGATGCATGGGAATTACAAAGGTGAGCAATATGTAGAGCGAACCAAATACGGAAATCATGATAATGCGTTCGTTCCAGTGTTTTACATTGGTAGGTTTACCCCGAAGCACCAGGGTAAGGCGATGGGTGAGGTACATTAACGGAAATAGCGTGATGCTGTACACTGCCGAAAAATCCATTTTAGAAGCCGAGAGCGCCAGTGAGGAATGAAAGAACGAACTGCTGATGAACACATACAGCATAATGATGGAATACACAAAAGAATAGAAGTGATTTGCGGTAATGAGATTGTAGTTGCGGTTGCGCTTTTTATCTTCTAACCCTTTGCTGAACGAATAAATACAGAGCACCAGATAAATGAAGTTGGTGAAGGTGTTCATAGGCTGCCTGATCACCCGGTTCATATCGGTATATTCGCAAAACCAATGGCCGATATTGGCTTCGGTGACCCAATTATCCCAAATGTGGCTGGGATAGAAGATATTGTTGATAATGGTTATCAGCGTTCCGAAAATGACGGTGGCTACGAATGAAATCAGAATCCGCTGGCGGTAAGCTTCCCAGAAATAGTGGCGGAGAAAGGCAAGGTGGCGACGCAAACGGTAGCGAACTGTCATGGCTGTAATTAGCAAGGTGAAAATAGCAGTAATAAAAATTAAGAAACAAGTTTCGGGCAGCTTGTTACATTTGCCGCCTATGAAAAAACTTTTTGTGTTAGCGCTTCTGTGCGGAGTAATGCTCACAGCCTGCCGCAAAAAAGGCAATCCCAATGCCGGATTACCTGCTTCTATTTTAAAAGATACCACCACCATTCAGTTTGAGGAAACCGAATACAATTTCGATACCATCAAACAAGGTGAGAAGGTGACGCACATTTTTAAAGTAAAAAACACCGGCGAGCGCGACCTGATTATTGCCAATGCAGTAGGTTCGTGCGGCTGCACGGTTCCTGAATATCCTAAAGAACCGGTGGCCAAAGGCGCTACGGCCGAAATTAAAGTTACGTTCAATTCGGAAGGCAAAAGCGGCGAACAACACAAATCGGTAACGCTTCAGGTGAATACCGCACGCCATAACGAAATGATTTTCCTTAATGGTTTTGTAAACGCTCCAAAAGAAGACTAATGGATCCAAAAATGAATTTTCTGTTTATCGGCGGCATGTTGGCCGTGATGTATTTCTTTTTCATTCGCCCGCAAAGCCAAAAGGTGAAAAAGGAAAAAGAGTTTGTAGATGCCTTAAAAAAAGGCGATAAAGTAGTGACCACGGCCGGAATCCATGGCACAGTTGAGCGCGTGGAAGACGACGCGATTATTCTGGAAATTGCCAAGGATGTAAAAATCAAAGTGGCCAAAGCGGGCATCTCGGGCGAAATGAGCCAGACAAGCGCAAAGTGAAAAGTTATAAGTTCTGAGTTCTAAGTTCTGAGTTCTGAGTAAAAATGGAGCGTTCAAACTCCGTGACCCAATTACCCTTAATTTTAAACTTATAACTTGTAACTTAAAATTACCTGCGCATGATTCCATTGCCGGAGCGGCTGCGGCCGAAGCGTTTTGAAGATTTTGTTGGGCAGCAACATTTGTTGGGCGAAGGCAAAGTGCTTCGAAAACTGATTGAATCGCAGGCCATTCCTTCCATGATTTTTTGGGGGCCTCCGGGGGTGGGCAAAACTTCTATTGCTCGTTTTATTGCCGAAAAAGCTACGCTTCCTTTTTATGCGCTTAGCGCCATTGATGCCGGCGTGAAAGAAGTGCGCGCCGTGATCGAAAAGGCCACGCAGCAAGGTCAGGCCATTCTGTTTATTGATGAAATTCATCGTTTCAACAAGGCGCAACAAGATGCATTGTTAGGCGCTGTGGAACGCGGCACCATCATCCTGATTGGCGCCACTACCGAAAACCCGTCATTCGAAGTGATCTCAGCGCTGTTGTCGCGCTGCCAGGTGTACATTTTAAAATCACTGGAACGCAGTGAGCTGGAACAATTGGTGCATAGTGCGTTGCAAAAAGACGAATGGCTACGTACGAAAAATGTGACTATTGAAGAAACAGAAGCCTTGCTGCGCTATAGCGGCGGCGATGCGCGGAAGTTGCTGAATGTACTGGAATTGGTAGTGAAATCGTTTGACGAAAATCAACAACCTAAAAACATCACCAATGCTTTTGTGGAATCGGCCATTCAACAAAAAATGGCGATTTACGATAAAAGCGGAGAACAGCACTACGACATCATTTCAGCCTTTATCAAATCCATTCGGGGCAGTGATCCCAATGCGGCTTTGTATTATTTAGCCCGAATGATTGAAGGCGGTGAAGACCCGAAGTTTATTGCGCGGCGTTTACTGATTCTAAGCAGTGAGGATATCGGCAATGCCAATCCGAATGCGCTGCTGCTGGCCAATGCCTGTTTTCAGGCGGTAACTACCATTGGCTATCCCGAATGCCAGCTCACCCTTTCACAAACTGTAATTTATTTAGCTACGTCTCCGAAAAGCAACAGCGCCACCACAGCCATTGGCGAAGCCCGCGCTAAGGTGCGCGAAACCGGCGATTTGCCTGTTCCGCTGCATTTGCGCAATGCACCAACCAAACTGATGAAACAATTGAACTATGGGAAAGATTATCAGTATGCGCACAGCCATGAAGGCAATTTCATAGCCGATGAGTTTTTACCCGAAAAAATAAGCGCCACCAAATTTTATGAACCGGGCAACAACGCCCGCGAAAATGAAACCCGCAAACAGTTACGCCAGTGGTGGAAGGAGAAGTACGGATATTGAAAGGGGAAAGTTGAAAGTTTCAAGTGAAAAATTTTAAGTGGAAAGAGAAAGTTGGAAGTCTTTCATGTTTTTAAGACGCAAGAAATAGAAATCGAAACCCAAATGTCGAAAACAATATTTCAGCTTAGGAAAAGCGAGTTTAGGTAAAACAAAAAAACTAATAATTGCTTTCCTAATTTACCTTCACCAAATCACTAAGAGATAAGTCAAGAGCGTCTGCGATTTTTTTTAGAGAACAAATAGAGACATTTAATTCACCACGTTCAATCCGGCCAATTTGTTCAGCGTGATTATTAATTCTCACGGCTAAGTCCAACTGAGTATATCCTTTTGAAAGACGAACGGAGCGAATTCTTCTACCTAGTAGTTCTAAAAAGCCATCATCTTTTACCGATTGCACTCCACAACAATGGGTCCCTAAGCCAAGAAACAATAGAACATATATGTTCTATTGTTAAATAATTCTCTTATCTTCGAAAAAATCTTCGCCTATGGTATGACAAACGAAAATTCTGTCCTTTGATTTGCGGACAAAAATTAAAGCAAATCGAGCGTTCGCCGAAAAGCTATATAGAGTAGGTGTCAACTAACCAAAAATCAAAATGAAAAAACTAATTTTAATTTGTTCGTTATCTATTGCATCCGTAAATTTTTGTAGTGCACTCGCATATGTCTGCTATTCTACTTCATGGGGGCCAAACTGTTTTGGATCAAATGGTAACTGTGACTATTTCTATAGCCATGGATGTAATACAAACTGCACGTGCACACAACTTTTACAATATCAACCAATTTGGAATAGAACAGATTTCACTTTCGGTTCAGAAAAGGAAAACTCTGTTTCCATAAAAAATTCTGAAGGAAAAATTATTGCCAATTTAGAACTCAATGACATTCCGGAAGGATCAGTTTTCCGTATAGATTATATCGAAAGTCTTAATATTATGTGCTTCCGCTTTTACAACGGTGTTTTGCTTTCAAAAATTTCGGATATAAAAAATGCTAGTCCGTGTGAATTCGATGAGGCTTTGGTTAAAGAGATTAAAATATCTATTTAACTTTCTAATAATAAAACAAGGAGGAATCATTTGGGTCTTCCTTGTTTTATCAACAAAACTGATAGCCCAAAGCAATCTGGTTCAGAACGGAGATTTCGAAAGTCTATTGAAAATCCCCGCAATTAATCTCTCGAACGGACCGCAGAGCGGGGCGGTTATAATTGAAGATTCATCGGTAGGATGGCAGGTTTCAAATCGTGAATTGGTTCCGGTAATATCTGATTTCTGGAATTTTTCTGACATGAATAACCGTGTTTGTTGCAATGCTTTTTACAGTGATTCCAATATTGCATATAGTGGCAAGGTGTTTTCCTATTGCTATCTCATCAATATGATTTCAGAAAAAGAAGGTTCAGCAGTTTTGCTGATCGGAACTCTTGCTCAGCCTTTGCAATCAGGCAAACTGTATCGCCTCTCATTTAAGGCAAAATACTTTTCCGGGACGGTTACAAGCGACAGCATCGCCGTTGGCTTAACAAAAAAACCACCAATTCAAGAAGTGAACTACACTTCAAGAAATGATCGCTTGCTTTCAAATGCTGCATCATGGTCAAATACTCGTTTGCCTATGAGGAGAGAAATTGATGACTACCAATTGCTCACCTTTGAATTTAAAGCGAAAGGCAGTGAAAAGTATATCGCCTTAGGCGCTGACGGAAATTTCAAATTCAAGAAATTAAAAAAACCATTTGGCAAATTCCGAAACGACAATCACCTACCCTTTTTGATGATAGCGATAGACGATGTACGTGTTGAACCCATAGAACCTGAAAAAAATGGTTTAGGTAAAACCATAATCAGAAGTGCGGAATAAACTATCTGAGATGTCTTGAATCTTACAGCAACTGCCCTTAGTTTCTCCATCAGAATCGATGAAACTAGTTTTAACTTCAGCGTAGATTACAAACACCAAGCTAAATCAATTTTTCACTGTCCACTTAAAATTTAAAACTCTAAAACAGTCCGAAAAGCTCCGTATTCACGCGGTGGATTACATCTGACAGCGCGTTTTCATCTTCGGCAAAGTTGGTTTGATCAACATCAATAATCAATAACCTGCCGGTGTAGGAACTAATCCATTTTTCGTAGAATTCGTTCAGTCTTTTCAAATAATCTAAACGAAGATTATCTTCATACTCGCGGCCACGCTTCTGAATTTGATTCACTAAAGTGGGTACCGATGCACGCAAATAGATTAACAAATCTGGCGGACGAATCAGCGAACCAATAGTTTCAAACAAACGCGTATAATTTTCAAAATCGCGAGTGCTCATCAACCCCATGCTGTGCAGGTTGGGGGCAAAAATGCAAGCATCTTCATGAATGGTGCGATCCTGAATCACTACTTCTTCGCCTTTCTGGATTTCGATGATTTGACGGAATCGCGAATTGAGGAAGAACACCTGAAGGTTGAACGACCATCGCGGCATATCTTCATAAAAATCGTTCAGATAGGGATTGTTTTCTACATCCTCATAATGAGGTAACCAACCGAAATGTTTGGCCAGCAAACGCGTGAGCGTACTTTTGCCGGCACCAATGTTTCCGGCTATGGCAATATGCCTGATCTTATCTTTCGGTATTCTTGGTACGCCTTTATTTGCGACACTTTTCTCCACTTCCGCCACCGGTTTTTTGGCAGCCGGAATTTTCACTTTTGCGGCAGCCTTGGGAGCAGGTTTCGCAGCCGGTTTTGGAGCAGGTTTCGCAACTGCTTTGGCCTTCACTGCCTTTTTTGCAGGCGCTGCGGCTTTCTTCAAAGCCTTCTTCGCCGGCTTTTTGGCAACTGATTTAGGGGCTGTTTTTTTCTTCACTGGCATACCGAGGGATTTGGGAAGCATTGCTGCTCCATTCATAATTAGGTGCGCCGAAAATAGAAAAATTCTTCTCCAGTATTTGCTATTTTTGCGGCCTAAAATTCTACGGCTTTCTATGCTGAATTTACGTTCTACCGACGCGTTTGTAAACCGTCACTTAGGTCCCAACTCACACGAAACTTCTGAAATGCTCAAAGCCATTGGCGTAGCCAGTGTGGATGAACTGATTGCACAAACCGTTCCGGCAGCCATTTTGCGCAACCGACCGTTACAGTTACCTGAAGCCCAAAGCGAATACGACTACCTTCGCTTTCTTCGTCAGAAGGCCGCAAAAAACAAACTCTTCAAAAATTTCATCGGTTGCGGTTATTACGGCACCATCACTCCTGCTGTGATCCGGAGAAATATTCTCGAAAATCCGGGTTGGTACACCCAATACACACCTTATCAGGCCGAAATCGCACAAGGCCGCCTGGAAGCATTGCTGAATTTCCAAACTATGATCAGCGACCTCACCTCCATGCCGGTGGCCAATGCCTCGCTGCTGGATGAAGGTACGGCAGCCGCCGAAGCCATGCACATGTTCTGGGGAGTAAAGAATAAACGCGAAGCAGAATTCAATAAGTTTTTTGTATCCGAAAAATGTTTCCCGCAAACTATTGATGTAATCAAAACCCGCGCACACATCCTGGGTATTGAAGTAGTAATTGGCGATCACAACACTATTGCAATTGACCAGCAATTCTTCGGGGCTTTACTGCAATATCCGGCTATTGATGGAAATGTTCACGATTACAGCCCTTTTGTAAGTAAATGTAAGGCGGTGGAATGTTATGTGACGGTAGCCGCCGACCTGCTCGCACTCACGCTCCTGACGCCGCCGGGCGAATGGGGCGCTGATTGTGTAGTTGGAAATTCTCAGCGCTTTGGAATCCCGATGGGTTATGGCGGTCCGCATGCCGCATTCTTCGCCACGCGCGACGACTTCAAACGCATTCTTCCCGGCCGTATCATTGGCGTTTCGATAGATGCGCAACAACAACCCGCCTTGCGCATGGCGCTGCAAACGCGCGAGCAACACATCCGCCGCGAAAAAGCTACTTCCAATATTTGTACGGCTCAGGCCTTGTTAGCCATTATGGCGGGCATGTATGGCGTTTACCACGGCGGCACAGGTATTAAGGCTATCGCACTTCGTATCAACACCCTGGCGCTTACACTTCATCAGGAATTAAAGAATCTGGGATTTGAAGTGAACCAACAGCCATTGTTCGATACCGTTTGTGTGAACACCAAAGGTTCGGAAAAATTGCACGACAAGATCCACCACATGGCGCTGGAACGCGAAATGAATTTCTTTTACGATGTGCACGCTATTTATATTTCGGTTGATGAAACCACATCGCCCGAAGATGTTACTGCCATTTGTGGTTTGTTTGCCGAAGCACACGGAAAAACCAATTATGCTTTTGCTATCGAAAAAGCGGCTGCGGCCGTAAAACCTTATGCACCGCGCACTTCGGCGTATCTCACTCATGCAGTGTTCAACACCCACCGCAGCGAAACCCAATTGATGCGCTACATCAAATCACTGGAGAATAAAGACCTAAGCCTCACCAAAAGCATGATACCGCTGGGAAGCTGCACCATGAAACTGAATGCGGCAGCTGAACTGGAGCCCGTGAGCTGGCCGGAGTTTGGCGGATTGCATCCTTTCGTGCCACAGGAACAGGCTGCGGGATTTCAGGAAATCTTACGTGAATTGGAAAGTTACCTCAGCGAAATTACCGGCTTTGCCGGAACTTCGCTGCAACCCAACAGCGGTGCTCAAGGCGAATATGCCGGATTGCAGGTAATTCGCGCCTATCAAAAGGACAACGGACAAGCCCATCGCGATGTAGCCCTCATTCCGGCTTCGGCGCATGGCACCAACCCCGCTACAGCCGTAATGTGTGGATTAAAAGTGGTAGTGGTAGCTACGAATGAAAAAGGCGAGATCGACTTTAACGATCTGATGAAAAAGGCAGAGGAACACCGCGATAACCTCTGCTGCCTCATGGTTACTTACCCTTCTACGCATGGCGTTTTTGAACACAACATCAAAGAAGTTTGCGATTTGATTCACGCACATGGCGGACAAGTTTATATGGATGGCGCGAATCTGAACGCTCAGGTAGGATTGACCGGCCCGGGTTTCATTGGCGCTGATGTGAACCACATCAATCTGCACAAAACCTTTGCTATTCCTCACGGTGGCGGCGGTCCGGGCATGGGTCCTATTTGTGTGGCCGAACACCTCACACCTTATCTGCCGGGTAATCCGCTTATCCAAACCGGTGGCGAAAAAGCAATCACGGCTATATCATCAGCGCCTTATGGCAGCGCCAGCATTTTGCTAATCTCCTACGGTTATATCCGTATGCTGGGCGCCGAAGGCTGCACGGCTGCTACGAAGTATGCCATTCTAAACGCCAACTACATTAAAGCGCGGCTGGAAGATCACTTCCCGGTTTTATACACCGGCGATATTCACGGCCGCGTGGCGCATGAACTGATTGTTGATTTCCGCCATTACAAACATACCGTAGGCATTGAAGTGGAAGACGTGGCCAAACGGTTGATGGATTATGGTTTCCACGCGCCAACGGTTTCGTTCCCGGTTGCCGGAACGTTGATGATTGAACCTACTGAAAGTGAAGATAAGGCCGAATTGGACCGTTTGTGCGATGCGCTGATTGCTATCAAAGGCGAGATTGAAAAAATTCATGGAAAGGTGTGGGATGCCACTAACAATCCACTGAAAAATGCACCGCATACGCTCGAACTGATTACAGCTAACGAATGGACTCGTCCTTACACCCGCGAAGAAGCCGCGTTCCCGCTGCCGTGGGTTCGCCATAACAAGTTCTGGCCAAGCGTAAGCCGGGTGAACAACTCACATGGCGATAGAAATCTGATTTGTACTTGCCCGGCAGTGGAGGAGTATATGTAGATACAATTCACAATGGACAATGAACAATGAACAATGAACGATGAACGATGTGTCATAAGTCATTGTAAATTGTGAATTGTAAATGGCGTTGTTGCATGAAATTATAGTCTAAACAGGATTTTTATTTTTGCGGATGCCGGGCTGTTCGCTGCAAGTCCTCAGCCGCGGCCTAACTTTTGTGATCCTTGAAATGCAGCAGTGGCGCGGCTTCCGGGCTTTCCGCTACCATCCCTACCGCGGTTTGCCAAAATATAAAGCCAAACTCATTTTGAACAACACACACAAGTCCTTTTAAATATTTCATCACCTTTTATGAGGCAATGCCCATCCTTGGCGCGTCTGAATTATTCATGCAACAACGCCATTGTAAATTGTAAATTGTGAATTGTGAATTGTGAATTTTCACAAGGTGTATCATACCAAGTATCACTTTAACAAGGTTATTGCATCACCAACCCTTTCAGCAGGTATCAGCTACAAAATAAATTCCCGAATGAATCTCAGGATTGAACCTGAATTCCGGTTCAGCGCTATACCGTTGGAAAACGCTCCGATTCACGAATATTTGTATAGCGGCGGGCTGAACATCAGCTACCTTTTTGGCTTGTAACGCCAATGTACTTCTACCAATTCCGGAAGGCGCGGACATCAACATTCGAATTGTTGTTGTCGATGAAATCGCCGCTAATGCTATCGCCATTAAGTGTGCCCAGGATTTTTCCGCTGTCGTCTAAAAGCTGATTGGAAGAATTAATGGGCGATGGTCCAAATGTGGAACTGCTATTCGAGGTTGTGGCACGCGAGCTGCCGCCATACAGTTTGGCCGTGCGCGAAAGCAGCACATTAAATGTGCCTCTCTCATTTACCGCGCCATTTTTTGTAGTGACGTAAGAACCCAGAAAACACTCCACTAAGTTGGAGGAAGTTTCTTTATACACATCAAAACTGGCGGTAGGATGGCCTGGAATATTGCTGGAAACCACCACCGGATTAGCTCCTGTTGGATCAACCGAAAAGGTAACCGAAACCGGATTGCCGTTGTAGGTTCCTGTGAAATCGCTCACATAAGGCTGTCCGGCCGACCATGACACCGCAGCGGTTAGTACAGTAGTGATGCCATCTAACACCATAGTAGCTTTTATGGTAGAACCGCTATTCAGTATGTCGAACATAATAGTTCCGGTGCTGCCGATGATCACGCCTTTATACACGCCTTTGCTGCTATTGTCATTTGCCGCCAGCGCATCCGGTTTGGTAACACAGGTTTTACAGGTATTAGGCGCAGTGCTGTTTTCCGACTTTTTACAACCGGAGTTGAAGAGCAATATTATAAGAATGAGAATAGCCGAAACATTTTTCATAGTGCTTTGATTTTAGCACGAATGTAAAAGCTGCGTTTTTTAACGGCCTTCCGAATTCCGGCAAAATCTTACCGCAGAAAAGAAGACTTTTTTTGAGGGGTTTTTGTTGGGGATTAGAGTAGGCCCGGCTTCGAAGCGGCCGGGATTGGAATGGTGCCGCCGAAGGCGGCAGTGCGTAGTGAAACGAAGCACCGGAGCGATAGCGAAGCCATGCAAAGCCCGTAAGCCGCCAAAATTCAATTTACAATGAACAATACACAATGGACAATGGACAATGAACAATGAACAATGAACAATGAACAATGAATAATGAATAATGAATAATCGACAATGGACAATTCAAAATTTAAAATGCACGATAAACAAGGAGTGTGACTATTTGCAATACATGCTGAAGGATGGTAGTTCAACCAGGTATAAGAGAACGGAAAAACCTTCTAAATTCATGATTATGTATAGAAAAAACTTTCACTCACTTGTTTTGCTTTTATACGTATGGATACCCCATGCATTGTTTTCGCAACAGGCTAACGATACCATCAACGCACAACAGTTCAATGCTGCCTTTGCGGAAAAAGTATTTTTGGAAGAAGTAAATCGCTTTCGCAATTCCTCGGGAATCGACCCTTTAATTTCAGATGAAGCGCTTCAAAAATCTGCTAACGATCAGGCACAATATTGCCGTTACAATAACAAACTTACCTATACTCAGGAACGCAATACCGAAAAGGCTGATGCCGTGAAACGCGCGCGGTACTTCAAGTCTAACGCTTTTTTAATAGGCGAATCGAACGCTATGGTGTTCGTTCGCCAACCGTTTACGCACCCGGTAACGCATGCGCCTACCACGATCGAAACGTACAAGCAACTGGCACAATATCTGTTTTCTATTTGGTGGAAAAACAAAAACGATAACGGTCCAATTGCAGACGGCACCTACGTTTCAACAGGTTTGGGATTCAGCTTTAGCGACAACGGTCATCTTCTTTTTGTAGTGCAATCGCTGGGCTCGGCATCTTATAAGCCGATGAAAAATCGTTTGGTTTACAGCGATACTACTTTTGGCATTCACGATTATTCCGGGCGGTGTAAAGTGCCCGACGACAACAATTTTCTCGCTCACATTTTATCGAATTATCTGGTAAGGCGGGATGATAGTCTGTTCATTTATTACATGGCCGAGCAGCGGTTCAAAAGACTCATTCAACGGCCCAACGACGGCATTGCCGTAGATTTATTATTCAGCGATCAGTTCAGTTGCAAAGGCGAAAACAATTTACATCCGTCATCAGTATTCGACGGCTATTTGTTGCCTCCGGTATATCGCGATGATCTTATCAAAAACGATGAATTTAAGGACGAACGGTTTTTGTCGTTTGTAGGTGTAATTCCGGCTGCTGTGGCCAACGCGCCCGATTTGCAGTTCAACACCTTACTGATTCAAAACGGCAATTTGTGCCGGTATTCGTTTCCGGTAGAAGTGCTTTCCGATTTGATAGAAGATGTTTCCATTGCGCCGCAGTGGTGCGAAGAGCAGGGAACTATTAAAACCGGGAAAGCTGCTTTTGTAAAGGAATTTGAAATTCCATTTGAACGAAATGAAACCAATGCCGACAGTTTTTATTTTGAAAAGCTGGACCGATTGATTGATGTTTTCGGCACCAGCATTCATCATATCGAAATTACGGCATACAGTTCAGTAGAAGGCAAGGAGGCCATCAATTTAAGCTTGCAAACCCAGCGCGCCGCCTTTTTGGAGAAGTATATTTCAGAACGTTTGCAGAAAAAGGTTCCCATTGCAAAAAAGGCGGAAGAAAACTGGAATTTGTTTTATGAGCAAGTGAAGGGAACGCCCTATGCGCGCGACTTTCAGGGCATGACTACGGAACAGATCCGCACTGCGGTAAACAGTTCGGAAAGTGCGGTAATTCAGCATTGGCTCGATTTGCAGCGGCATTCCACCATTCGCATTTATGTTGAAAAGGAGTACAATCAATGGAGTCCGGCAGGAGATATGCCGTTAGTGCTTTACGATGCCCTGCAACGCAACGATACATCGCAGGCCCGGATTGCATACACTAAAATAATCAAGGCTGTAGAGCGTAATGAGATCAGGAAGTATTACCTCACTGCAGTTGAGGTGCCTTTAAAAGAAGCGTATTTGCCACTGATCAGCAATTACCTGGCTTCGATTATTGTAGAATCCGATGTTTTCAATTACAGCCATTTCAGCAGCGGGTATTTCGATTATATCGACAGCGCCCAAAGGCGTTTCCCTGATTTTGTGCCCTTGCTATTCAATCTGGAAATTTTCAAAATGCATTGTTATTTGCGCGGACTGGCGTATAACGAACGCCAAACGAATGAAGAGACTTTTAGAAGAATTTCTGCAGGATTATTGAAATTAAAGCAGACCGGGCTAATTGACACTGCTGTTATGAATGCGGCGTTTTACAATTATTATTTGACTGCCGCAGTTTACTACCGCAATATTTATAGGTATAAAGAAATGGGCGAATCGTTCGACAAGTTGAAACCGTATTTGCCATTAAGCAAACTCAACGCAGCCGATGTATTTACGATCGGGAAGTTCTTCAACTATTTTTACCGGTTAGACATGACCATTGATTTGCTGGAGCGTTATGAAAAAATTTATCCTGACGATAAGGACCTCATCTATCTGTATGTGAGCAGTGGCGCGCTATTTATGATGGATGAAAGTTCCAGGAGCAAGAAATACTATGAGAAACTGGATCAATTTTCGAAATATGATAAGAGCCGCTTCTGCGAATGGATTAATAGTAATTATCAACTGCTGCGTTATGAAAAAATGAAGGCATTGGCTTGTGGTGTTTGCGGCAGAAAATAGACGGACCGGTTAAGGGAGAGGCAAGACACAAGATGCAAGACGCAAGAGGCAAGCCATGAGCCGATAGTTATGAGCTGCGAGCTACAACACACTCACGCTACCAATACACCGATACACGGATACACGTTTAGATGCAAGACGCAAGACACAAGACGCAAGTCGCAAGCTGTGAGCTGAGAGTTATGAGCTGTGAGCTTCAACACACTAACTCTACCAATACACCGATACACGGATACACGTTTAGATACAAGACGCAAGACACAAGATGCAAGACGCAAGAGGCAAGCCATGAGCCGATAGTTATGAGCTGTGAGCTTCTACACACTCACCAAACTTACCAAACTCACCACACCTACCACACCTACCACACCTACCACACCCACCATACCCTTTTACAAAGCCTTTCCGTACAACATTCTGAAATCGGCGCGACTTACCGGTTTTGGATTGTTAGGATGTGCGAAATCGGCAAAAGCTAGATCGGCCAACGTTTCCAGATGCTCCTCCTTCACATGAATATCGCGCAGGCGATGCGGAATGCCAATTCGAGAGTTCAAATCGAAAAGGTATTTCACTACAGCCGCGCCATGCTCTTCTTTCAGTTCAAGCGTGCGGGCTATCCTTTTAAACTTTTCTTCAAACCCTTCAATATTGTATTCCATGCCATAAGGAATGTTTACCGCATTGGCCAAACCATGGTGTGTATCCAGCAAACTGGAAAGCGGATGCGCCAGAGAATGCACCACTCCTAAGCCTTTCTGAAATGCGATAGCGCCCATCATCGAAGCCAATAACATATTCGATCGCGATTCCACATCCGGTTGTTTCACAGCTTTTTCCAGCGAAATAGAAATCAGTCGAATTCCCTCCAATGCAATACCATCGCAAATCGGATGATAATTCTTCGCCAAAAATGCTTCCATGTTATGCGTCAACGCATCCATTCCCGTGGCAGCTGTGATAAATCCCGGCAAATCCATGGTGAGCATCGGATCGGCAAAAACGATTTTCGCCAATAATTTAGGCGAAAACAAAATCTTCTTTTGGTGCGTTTCATCATCGGCAATAATGGCGCTTCTGCCTACTTCGCTACCTGTTCCCGAAGTGGTGGGAATAGTGATGAAATGCGGTACATCATTGGTTACATACACATCGCCACCAATCAGGTCGTCATATTTAAAAAGATCTTCGCGATGGTGCGTACGCAATACGATAGCGCGCGCCACATCCAAAGCGGCGCCCCCACCAATGCCAATTATACAATCGCTTCGATACTGATCAAAAGCATCTGTACCCTTATACACATCACTTTTAACGGGGTTTTTATGAATGTTTGAAAAAACTTCAACTCCTAAACCGGCGCTTTTCAAATCGCTGACAATTGCTTTCAGAAAAGGCAATTGTGCCACCGTAGGATCGGTAACGATCAGCGGATTTTTAAGTTGATTTTTCTTGAGATATTCCGGAAGTTCCTTTACCACACCTGCACCAAAACGTATGGTGGTGGGAAAATTAAATTGTGAGATCGCCATGCGTCAAAATTAATTTTTTTCTTCCGAAGCCGGGCCGTTTCACTGATGAAAAAGCAGCATTAAATGATCTCGAAATAGCGTTTCATTTCCCAATCGGTCACCGCCTTAGAAAACTGCCGCCACTCCCACTCCCGGGTTTGTGTAAAGTGCTGCACAAAAGTTTCTCCAAACAATTCTTTGGCAATTTTCGAATCGCGCATTTTCACCGTAGCCTCGTGCAGATTCTTTGGAAATTTTCCGTAGCGCTCTTCACGATAGCCATTGCCCAAAACCGCAGGCTGCTTCAGTTGCAATTTATGCTTCACACCATATAAACCTGCGGCCAAACAAGCCGCCATAGCCAGATAGGGATTACTGTCGCTACCTACCACTCTGGTTTCCAGCCGCGATGATTTGCTACCGCCAGGAAGCGCCCGTAAAGCCACCGTACGGTTATCTACGCTCCAGGTGACCGTAGTGGGCGCCCACGCTCCTTCTACCAAACGTTTATAGGAATTTACCGTTGGCGCTACCATAGGTAAAATTTCGGGAAGGCAATAGAGTTGTCCGGCCAGATAGCTCCTGAACACCGCACTCATTTTGAGTGGATCTTTATCATCGTGAAAAAGGTTTTTCGAACCTTTTTTATCCCACAAACTTTGGTGCACATGGCCGCTGCAACCGGGTAAATTTTCAGATATCTTGGCCATGAATGTGGCGATAATGCCATAATGATATCCAATTTCTTTAGCTGCGGTTTTGAACAACACAGCGCGGTCAGCAGCTTCCAGCGGTGCCGAATAGGTGATGGCCGCTTCATAAACTCCCGGACCGGTTTCGGTATGCAAACCTTCCAATGGTATGCCGAAATTTTTCATTCCATCGAACAACGCATTGAAATAATCGTTGCGGTAAGTGCTGCGTAATATAGAATAGCCAAACATTCCCGGAGTGAGCGGTTGCAATTTTTGGAAGTTTTTTTCCTGAAGGCTCTGAGGGGTTTCTTCAAAATTGAACCATTCAAATTCCTGCGAAAAGCAAGTGGTGTAGCCGGCTTTATCGGCCTGAGCAATGATTTTTTTCAGCAATTGGCGCGGACAAATTTCAAGCGGTTGCTCCCCGCCTGAAATAAATTCGCCCAAAAAGAATGGCACATCGTTTTCCCAAGGAATCTTGCGAAAAGTGGAAAGATCGATTCGAGCCTTGGCATCAGGATAACCACTGTGCCATCCGGTAAACGACGCATTATCGTAAGCTACATCGGCAGCGTCCCACCCAAAAACCACATCACAAAATCCAAAATCGGAATTCGCTACAGAAAGAAATTTTTCTGCGCTCATGTACTTTCCCCGCAGCACGCCATCTATATCGGTAATGGCTACTTTTACTTTCCCCGATGGATGTTTGGCTACGTAATCCAGAATCTGTTTGGTTGTCATATCGCTAAGTTTCTTTTGCAAGTTCAGGAATCTAATTATGAAAATTGATGTATTATTTAAACAACTTAAACACCACAAAACTCACGGCCAGCAATCCAAAGAAAAGCAACGCCAGAAAAGCGTTATACCAGGCCAAGGCAATTACGGCTACAACCGCAATACTAAGAGCAATTAATGGTAGAATAGGATAGAACGGCACCCTAAAAGGCCGTTCCAGATCGGGTTCGGTACTGCGTAATTTGATTATAGAAAGACAGGAAAATATGTAGAGCAGCAGCGCACCAAACACGCTGAGTGTAATAATATCGCCGGTGCGTTTGGTGAATAGCGCTACAATGCCTATGGCCATATTGAACACCAGGGCGTAATGTGGCGTTTGAAAGCGAGGGTGCACTTTTCCCAGTTGGGATGGGAAATGTTTGGTACGGCCAAACTCATAAGTGGCGCGGCCTGCAGCCAACAGCAATCCATTGAACGAGGCCAGAAAGCCAAACAGACCGATGCTTACCAGCAGATGATACATTAAACCTCCCTCGCCGGTGATTTGCGCCAACGCCATGGGCAGTGGCGAATCACTTACGGCACCATTCTTATCATAAACAACTTTTTCCCAACCGCCGATTCCTACGGAAGCCGCAAACGTAATCGTAGCCAGAATTCCCAATGTGATCATACTATAAGCAAACCCTTTGGTGATATTTTTTTGCGGATCAATCGTCTCTTCTGCCACATTCGCCAATCCTTCCATTCCCAAAAAGAACCAGATTGCAAAAGGTATGGCGGCAAATATGCCCGGAATGCCATGTGGCAGCGGATTTTGCACGATATGCCGCCATTCAAAATGCGGTAAAGTGAGCGATGCATACAAGCTCAACTCCCCTACAGCAATAAGGGTAACCACCAGTTCCAGCATAGCGGAAAGGTGGACGCCAAGCACATTCACCGTAGTGAAAAAAAAGTAAGCGATTACCGCAAAATACAATTGATCAACAGCCGGAAAAAGCAAGTGAAAGTAAGCGCCAATGCCCAGCGCAATGGCCGGAGGGGCAAACACAAATTCGATCCACTGCGCCATACCTGCTATAAAACCTACATCTTTTCCAAAAGCCCGCGCGGCATAGTCGAACGCGCCACCGGCCTTTGGTATGGCACAGGCCAGTTCAGAATACGAAAGTGAAAAAGTGATGTACATCACCAGAATAAAAAAAGTGGCAATGGCCAGGCCCAGCGTTCCGCCTTTATCAAGCCCAATATTCCAGCCGAAATACATGCCGCTGATTACATAGCCCACGCCCAGTCCCCACAACATGAGTGGAGTAAGCGTTCGTTTCAACCCCTGCGTTTCGCTCATGTAGTGAATGTAAAATTATTTTTTGCCGAATAGAGCGATGGCCGCACAGTTCATTAAACTTTCAATTATATTCACCTTACGCAAATCAGATGGAAATGGAAGCAACAATGGCACCGCCGGTACACACCAGCGCTAATACCGATATAAAAGAAGTGAAACGCCTGTACGACCTGCAAAGGTCTAACCTGCAAAATCTGAAAAACGAACGGATAGCCGATCGGGTTTCTAAGATTGAAAAATTGCAAAAGGCAGTGCTGGCCAACCGCGAAAAAATTGAAAAGGCGCTGTATGATGATTTCCGCAAACCGGCAATTCACACTGCCTTCAGCGAAATTTATCCCGTTGTGGCCGACTGCCGGACCTATCGCGCCAATTTGCATCAATGGGCCGAACCGGAAGAAATTGATGTACCGCTGGTATTCACCGGAACAACAGCAAAACTGGTTTATGAACCCAAAGGCCATTGCCTCATCCTTTCGCCGTGGAATTACCCGTTCCAAATTCCGGTACGGGCCCTCATCAGCGCCGTTGCGGCCGGCAATGCGGTGTTGCTGAAACCATCGGAGTTTACACCACATACTGCCGAAATTTTAAAACTGATTCTAAAAGAAGTATTTTCTGAGAACGAGGTAGCAGTAATCACCGGCGATCTTTCGGTTTCTCAGGCCGTGCTGGATATGCGTTTCGATCATATCCACTTTACAGGAAGCCCGGCCATAGGAAAGCAGATCATGAAAAAAGCTGCCGAAACGCTTACCAGTGTTACCCTCGAATTGGGTGGAAAATCGCCATTCATTATCGACGAAACCGCTAACCTGCAAAAGGCTGCGCGAAACATCGTTTTTAGCAAGTATATGAATAACGGCCAAACCTGCATTGCTGCCGATTACATTTTGGTGAAAGAAGAAGTGAAGGATGCATTTGTTACCGCCCTGCAAAAAGAAATCACCAAATCGTTTGGCGCCGATCCTAAAACGTCGTCGGCTTATTGCCGTATGGTGAATGCCAAACACCATGCTCGTGTTGCAAAACTGATGGAAGATGCCATTCTGAAAGGCGCAAAAATTGAAGCCGGCGGACAAACCGACATCGCAGAAAATTATATTGCACCAACCATTCTCACCAACGTAACAGCCGATATGCTGCTGATGCAGGAAGAAATTTTTGGTCCGGTGCTGCCGGTGCTCGGTTTCAAAACCATTGAAGAAGCCATAAACCTGGTTAACGCGGGCGAAAAACCTTTGGCGCTGTATATTTTCAGCAAGCGGAACAGCGCGCAGCAATATATCATTAACAACACTACGTCCGGAGCGGTTTGCATTAATGATTCTATGATTCAGAACAGCTATGCCGGTTTGCCGTTTGGCGGCGTCAACAATTCCGGAATTGGCAAAAGTTATGGCATTTGGGGCTTTAAAGATTTCAGTAACGAAAAACCGGTGGTGAAAGCCTACATTCCGCCTACTGATTTGCTAACCCCGCCCTACAATAAAATGAGCGAAACACTGGTGAACGCCATGCTTCGTTTTTTATAGAACGAAATTCCTATTATTACGAATTCAATTGATTCGATGAAAAATTTTGTTGCGATATTCTTTGTTCTTCTTGCATTGGCAGGGGCTACATCTTGTAAAAAGACGAGCGAGATGGCTATTTCAGAACCCATTACTATTGTAACTCCTGATTCTAATTTCATCAGGCTGCTGCCCGGCCGCGATCAGCCGCTGGACATTCGTTTCACTACCGATCGTCCCATTCAATTTGTAAAAGGCATGTATGAAATCGACAGCGTAGAAATTCCCGGCCATGTTTATACGTTTCCTGATACGTTGTTCTACACTATTCTCGACTCGGTGGGCGTAACCACCAAAGTGAACAAATACCAATACACCGGAACATTCCATGTGCCTGATACGCTTTTGGGCGAAGAAATTATTCGCTTCCGCATTAGCATGCAAGCTAAGAACGATGCGGCTTCCAGCACCATCAACTATCAGAAGGAATTCAAGATTGGAGTAAAATAGTTATAAGTTATAAGTGGAAAATTGAAAGTAAAATTGAAGTGGCTGAGATTTTGCCAATCGTCCATTTTACATTTTCAACTTTCAACTTTTAATTTAATGGCGGCACCCGCGCTCTACGTTCCAATCTTTTTGCGCGGCCACTGATTCATTACTTCCGAGGTTGCGGAATGCCGCGCAAAAAGGATTTCCACTTCGATCGCTGCCGCGGTTGGTCACAAAACGGAAAGGTCAAATCACGCATAAAATCACCGGCATTTTCTTTTCCGGTTATTTCCATGAGAATTGCTACTTTTTCGCATTGATTGAACATGGAAAAAAAGCTACGCATCGGCCTCACCTTTTCTGAAACGCGCTACGAAAATTATCCGAAATGGCTACTGGAAGATCCGCGGGTGGAACTGGTGGAACTGCATTGGAAAAATCACAATGATGATGAAATTTGGGAAGCCGTGGAAAGCTGCGATGGCCTGGTTTTGAGCGGCGGCGTGGATATTCACCCGCAATTTTACGACAATGAAAATCTCACCTTTCCCAATGGTGATGGTAACTTCAACACCGAACGCGATGAATTTGAAATGCATGTTTTTGAAACGGCCCTCAATTTTCACTTGCCGGTGCTGGCCATTTGCAGAGGATTGCAATTAGTGAACGTGGCCCTGGGCGGCGATTTAATTCAGGATCTGGAAGCGGCAGGCAAGAAAAACCACCGGAGGATAAACAACACCGATGATCGTCATGCCATAACTATTGAAAACGAAAGTTTATTGTTGGCTATTGCAGGTTCACCAACAGGTGAAGTAAACGGCGCACATCATCAGGCTACCGGCCTTATAAGTGAAGAACTCACCCCTACGGCATGGTCGGCCGATGGCGTAGTAGAAGCGCTGGAATGGAAGGACAAAGCCGGCGCAAACTGGCTGCTGGCGGTGCAATGGCATCCGGAACGCATGATGGATAAGGATTCCAATCCACTTTCCAAAAATATCAGAGAGGCCTTCTTAAATGAAGCGATGAAACATGAATAACTTCCATTTGTATTTGGATGTTGCTGCGTTTATCGCACTTATTTTTGCGTTGTTCCTTTTCTACAAACAAAAAAAAGTTCAAAGTGGCGATGCGGCTCGTTTGCAGCAGGAATTGAACTTGTTGCAATCGCAAATCAATCCGCATTTTTTGTTCAACACATTGAACAGCATTTACGCATTGGCATTAAAAAAAAGCGACAGCGCTCCTCAGGCGGTGCTGAAGCTATCGTCGCTAATGCGCTACACTATTACCGATGCGCGCCAACAGTTAGTTGCGGTGGAAACCGAAGTAAAACAACTTCAGGCTTACATTGATTTGCAGCGGCTGCGATTAAATGCCAATACCGAAGTGAAATTTGAAGTAAGCGGCGTAACGCATCAAATGATAGCGCCGGTGTTGTTACTGCCTTTCGTGGAAAACGCCTTCAAGTATGGCGCTGCCGCAGTAGAACAAACTACAATTGCCATAACATTGAAAATGGAACCCGATGGATTGCACTTTACCTGCTGGAACCGCATTTTTGACAATCCCGAAGTGCGAAAAGAAAGTTCCGGCCTGGGCATCGAAAATGTGAAGCGGCGCCTGGAGTTGCTTTATGCCGGCAAATATCATCTGGATATTCGCCAGATTCCCAGCGATTTTTTTGTAGAATTGAAGATCAATTTATGATTAAATGCGTTGCCATTGACGACGAACCGCTGGCGCTGGAACTGATGCGTGAGCATATCAGTTCTAAACCCAGTATTGAACTGATTGCTACTTTTAATAATCCAATTGAAGGCCGCGACTTTTTAAGGGACCATAAAGTGGATCTGCTTTTCCTGGACATTCAAATGCCGGGCATGACGGGAATCGAACTTTTGAAATCGATTAATGCTCCGGAAGCAGTGATTTTCACTACCGCTTATCCGCAGTATGCAGTTACCGGCTATGAACTGAATGCGCTGGACTTCCTGCTTAAGCCCATTGAACCGGAACGATTTGAAAAGGCCGTAACCAAGGCGCTTCAGTATTTTCAATACACCCGTCAGCTCAGCGGCCGCGAGTTCATATTTGTGAAAAGTGAATATCAGCTCATGAAGATTGATGTGGGTGATATCCGGTACATTGAAGGCCTGGACGATTATGTGAAAATTTACGTACAGGGTCCACGGCCGATACTTTCGCACATTACTATGAAGGCGTTGCACGAAAAATTGCCTAAAGAAAATTTCATAAGGGTGCACCGGTCTTTTATAGTGCCGCTGAGCAAGATCGAATCGGTGCGCAACAAAAAAATCAGAATCGGTGAGAAAGAAATTCCTTTGGGAGAAAGTTATCAGGAAGAATTTATGCGCATTTTCATGAAAGGCTGACTTATTTCGGAAGTTGTAGGGCTTAGTTGTTATTTTTGTGCTATGATTAAAAATATACTGCCTTTAGTTGCAGTGCTCCTATTTGGTTGCAACCATCAGCCGGCTACACCACCGGCAGCGAACCTTCACTTCACTACTAAAACCATTATAAAGAGTACGGGACCTTGCAAAGACTCGGTATCGGTTTGTGCCAAAGTAACTTTTGAATTTCCGGTGTTTGAAGGCGAAGATGCCGATAGTTTAAATGCTTTGGTGGCTTTAAAGATGGGCGCCGGATATCTCGACACGCTTCACCATAGTAACTACAAGGAAGTAGCAGAACAATTCCTTAGTAGCTATGATACTATTTTAAAGCAGATGACTGATTATACGCTGCCTTGGGAATGGACGAAGAAGGTGGAAGTGTTTTCGCAATCAAATGGCCTGATAACGTTGCACGTTTATAATTACGATTTTGCAGGTGGCAATCACGGAAATGAGTATAACGAATATCTTCACTACGATTTGTTGCAACATCGTTCGTTGCATTATACCGATGTGATTGAAACCGGGAAAAGCACCGCTTTTACTGCTATTGCCGAAAATATTTTTCGGGAGAATTTTCATTTAAAAAAGGATGAGCCCCTGGATAGCGTGGGATTTTTCTTTGACGAAGGAAAGTTCACCCTTCCTGAAAACTATTGGTTTACCGACACCGGAATTGTTTTTCATTATAACGATTATGAATTGCGATCGCATGCCGAAGGTCCTTATGATTTAATGATTCCATATGATGCCTTCGATTCGTTGCGAAAAAAGGCAGCGCCCGAAAAAAATTCCTGAACTGAGTTTGAGTTCGTTCACCTTGCTGTATATACTGGCTTGGTTAGGCGTGAAGAGCAACTTCCGTTTGATGTTGCCCCGCGGCAGCGATTGGAGTGGCGCTCCTGAAAGGAGCGGTGCGCAGGGAGGAACGACCGGAGCACCGAAGCGATAGCGGAGCCACGCAAAGCGCGGGTGCCGCAAAAATAGTTACAAGTGATAAGTTGAAAGTTACAAATTTAAAATGCAAAATTTCCAGAAGCTGCGCTTTCCACTTTCATCTCTCATCTCTCATCTCTCCACTCTTAAAGTTCTTCTTTGTCCCACTGGCGGTTCACTTCGTTTTTGAGGGCGGGAACGCTGTGCAAATAGGTCCAGATGGCATGAATTTCGGCATCGGTCATTGCATTGTAAGCAGGCATTGGCATGCGAAGCTGACGCTGATTTTTAGAAATACTTTTACGCATGGCATTGGCGAAATCGGTTTCGGTCCATTTGCCAATTCCGGTTGATTCATCGCAAGTAATATTGGCGGTATAAATCAGGTTTCCGGCAGCAGTTACCATCGCATTGCCGCCGCCCAAATAACCGCCACTGTGCTCGGGCGTTTGCATGTCCATGCTTTTGAAATCGGCAGAATGACAAGGAAAACAGTCGTAACGCGCACAAACCAAATACCGCCCAAAAGCCGCGGCATCATTGCTATCGGGCGTTTCGACAGACGACTTCGGATAATCAACTTTTCTAAAATTATCGGTTTGACTAAGAAACTTGGTCATCAAACTATAATGCGAAGGTACCGAAGCGATTTCCGACGATTGAACTACGGGATTTTCGGAACGAAGAAAAGTAATGATACCGCGGAGGTCATCATCGCTCAGCCGCGGATACTTGGGCATGATAGGCGAAAATGTTCCTGAGGGTTTTACACCGGTGCGAAGAAAATAAACCAATTGTTCGTCGGTCCAGTTACCAATACCATGCGTTTTGCTATGAGTAATATTTGCCGAATACACCTCGCCAAAAATTTCAGGCAGCTCCGTTATTTTCCTTCCGCTTAGTTTTCCATCGCTACCCATATGACAAACCACACATTGCACGGCGGCAATTTTTTCGCCTTTAGCCAATGATGCAGCATCTTTCACGGAGGTATCAAAATGAATTTTCTCTACCTCATAAACCGGAAGGCCTCTAAAGTGCAGATAGGCCATCGCACTAATCAAAATCACGGCCACAGCGGCCACCAGCAACAACACCATGCGTAACCCTTTGTTCATATTACGGATTATTTTCATGCAATATAGAAGTCTGCCGAACAAAAAAAAATCCCGGCGTTACCGGGATTTATGGGAGTTAATCAACGTTATCGTGGAGATGTCGGTTATCGCGCCGCATTTCGGGGCGGCCGGTGCTGTAATCTTGCCCGATCGAAAACCTCGACATTTCGGTTTGTTCGCTTGGCATGCTGGAGTTCACTTCCACACCTTTGCGCATATAAGCAGGTACACTTTCCAGTTCGCTCATTTTCGATTTATTCAGCGAGCGGAAGCTGAGGTTGGCCAGAATTTTTTTGCGATCCTGCAGCACTTGTTCCTGAGTAGGTTTTGTATTTGAAACGGTGTTGGAGTGTTCATAGCTCTTCACCTTAAACACTTCAAACACTTCTTCTTCTTTTTCTTCACCTTTCAATTTTTCTAATTCAGAAGTGCTTTGTTCGGCAGCGGCGGTTAATGCTTCAATTGAAGGCATTTCTACCACTTCTTCATTTGTTTTTTCCGGCGTTTCGAATTCGAACACTACTACATTTTCGCGGGTCGTTTCTTCTTCGTTGGAAAGCATGGAGAAGAGCGAATAGCTTTCTTCTTCAGCCAGCAAGGGCGTTTCTACAGTGGTTTCTGTTTTTGCCAGTGGTGTTTCCAATACTTGTTCCTGCGCCGTTTCCAACGGTTTTACTTCTTCTTCATCTAACAAAAGTACGTTTGCTTTTGGCGCTTCCACTTTTACCACTTCTGCCACAGGTGCCGAAACGGTTGTAGGTTTCACTTCATCAAGCTCGCGCACCACGCGGTTCACCGGTGTGAGGTAAGCCGGTTTGTAAGTAGCTTCAAACCCTGTAGCGATAAGGGTTACAGAAATTTTCTGACCCAGATTTTCATCGTCGCAGGTTCCGAAAATAATATCGGTATCTTTAGCTACTTCCTGAATATATTCATTGATCTCGGTAATTTCATCGATAGTAACTTGTTCGCTACCTGAAGAAATATTCACCAGTATTTTCTTTGCGCCGCGAATATCATTATCGTTCAGCAATGGCGAATTCAATGCTGCTTTTACGGCATTAAGCGCGCGGTTTTCGCCTTCGGCCACTGCGCTGCCCATAACAGCGGCGCCGCCGTTGGTCATTACGTGTTTCACATCGGCAAAGTCAACGTTGATATATCCGGGAACGGTGATGATTTCGGAAATACTTTTTGCTGCTGAGGCCAGAATATTGTTGGCATGATTGAAGGCATCGCTTTGGCGGGCATTGCCATACATTTCGCGAATCTTATCATTCGAAATCACCAGAATGGTATCTACATGGGCTTTTAGGCGCTCAATGCCTTCCAAGGCCTGATTGTACTTGCGTTTTCCTTCAAACGAAAATGGCGTAGTTACGATACCCACGGTGAGGATGCCCATTTCTTTGGCAATGCGGGCTACTACCGGAGCGCCACCGGTTCCGGTGCCGCCGCCCATACCGGCTGTAACAAAAACCATTTTGGTATTCTTGGCAAGAATTTCTCTTACCTCTTCAATAGATTCTTCTGTGGCCTGCATTCCGCAATCGGGATTGGATCCGGCGCCCAAACCTTGCGTGAGTTTAGGGCCCAACTGAATTTTATTGGGAACGCGGCTGAGGTCAATGGCCTGCGAATCGGTATTGCACACCACGAAATTTACGCCAATGATACCTTGATTAAACATATGATTTACGGCATTGCTGCCACCGCCGCCAACGCCTATCACTTTGATGATGGAGGATTGATCTTTTGGAAGATCGAACTGTAGATTCGTCATAGCTCCTGTTTTTGTTTTTTAATCGGCCGGGCGAAGGTGAAATGAAATTTTATTCTTAATTAAAATCGTTATTAACACTCTCGTCTTCGAACCAGTCTTTCACATTGGTGAGCAAACCTTTGATCCACGACGTGTTTTTCTTTTTGTGCTGTTCATCGGCAGGCTGCTTGTAAACCGGCTCTGATGTTTGTTCTGCTTCTACCAATTCTTGTTCCGGTTCGGCAACAGTTTGCTGTACCGGAATTTCCACAACTTCCTGTACCACCTGTTTTGGTTTGCGGCGGTTTAGTTCGCGCTCTTGTTCGTTCAGTTCTTCAAACCCTTTTATGATCAAACCGATACCGGTAGCATAAATCGGGTTCTTCAATTCATCTTTGGTACCTTTCGAAAGATATTCTGTTGGGTATCCGATACGCGCATTCAGTCCGGTTTCAAACTCCATCAATTGCTTGAGATGTTTCATTTGCGAGCCGCCGCCGGTAATTACAATACCGCCGATGAGCTTATTGGCATATCCGCTGCTGCGGATTTCGAAATACACTTGCTGGATGATCTCTTCCATGCGGGCATGGATGATTTCAGAAAGCGTTTTCATCGAAATCTCTTTGCGCTCGCGGCCGTTTATGCCGGGTATAGAAATGATTTCATTCTCATGAGCTTCATTCGGCAAGGCGCTACCGAAGCGAACTTTAAGTTTTTCCGCTTGCTTTTTCAAAACCATGCAGCCGGTTTTGATGTCTTCGGTAATAATGTTTCCGGCAAACGGAATCACGGCTGTGTGACGGATTATTCCATCCTGGAAAATGGCGATGTCGGTAGTTCCGCCGCCTATGTCAACTAAGCACACACCGGCTTCCATTTCTTCATCGTTCAAAACCGCTGCTGATGAGGCCAGGGGTTCCAGGATCAGTCCCAGCATTTCCAGTCCGGCGCGTTCGATACATTTTTTGATGTTTTGAGCAGCGGCCACTTTACCGGTGATGATATGGAAGTTGGCTTCTAAACGGCTGCCGCACATACCTACCGGCGTTTTAGTAACCGGATTTCCATCCAGGAAAAACTCTTGCGGCAACACATGAATAATTCGCTCGCCGGGCTCCAGCGCCAAACGGTGCATATTGGCGATCATGGCTTTGATATCGCTATCGGCCACTTCAGTATCCGGATCAGGAAGTGTATAGATATCGCGGTTTTGTTTGCTGGAAATGTGTTCGCCGGCAATACCAACGTACACCACTTTGATTTCCACGCCCGACTGTCTTTCGGCCTCTGCCACCGCTTCACGAATGGCTTTCACCGTCATTTCGATGTTCACCACTTCGCCACGGGCCACGCCATACGAATCGGCGCGACCGATGCCAAGGATGTTGAACTTTCCGTATTGATCTTGCTGGGCTACTATTGCCGCAATTTTGGTGGTTCCGATGTCGAGTCCTACTACAATGGGTTGCTCCATGACTGTGTTATTAAGCGTTTGAGTTTTGAGGTGTATTTTTAAAAATCAATTTGTTGTTAAACTATCTTTCACTATGGTTGCTGAGGTGAGCGTATCCGGTAAGGTGAGCGCGGCTGCCGGGCGTCTTTCACAAACCACCTGGCCGTTGTACTTCACATTCACGCGGCTGTATTTTTCCCATCCCATTTTGGCTAGTCCTTCCCGGTAAAAGATTTTAAGGCGATCGAACTTCTCTGCCATTTGCTCATCGGCTCTGCCAAATTCCACCACATGACCACCCCATTTCGGATGGATGTCTAATTCGCCTCTTACATTCACCGTTACATGATCTACCATGGCATTCAAAAAAGAATCGGCGCTCACATACTTCGCGAAATGATAGAGCTCGTCCAAAATAATGCTGTCGCCATACAGGTCTTCCCGGGTTTCTACCGTACCAATAGCTAAAAGAACGTTTGCTGTAAAATTATCTGATAACGGTATGCGCTCGTTCTTATCGGATATATAATAACTCACACCATCGTTGTTAATTACACGAATTAGCGGCTGCTTCTGGGTTACACTGGCATGAACGATCTGTTGTTGATCGGAATACACTTCGGCATGATCTACATAAGGATTGCGGCGAAGTTCGCGCTCCAATGTCCTGAAATCCACTGCCGACAAGGGTTTCCCTTCAATTTGACCACCGCTCAATTCATTGATTTTGGCCACCACATCTTCAGCAGAAATGAAGTTGATGCCGTTTTCGAAGTGCACATCGGCATGTACACCTTTACATACAAGGCCACGTTGTTTCTGCACGGCTGCTGTTAATATCACCACGAAAGCGCCAACACCCAATACGGAGCCGGTAATTACCAGCACTTTTAGCATTATGGTCTTAAATCGTTTCACGTTAAGCGGTAAGGCGCTCCATCGCCTGTTTGATTTTCGGAACCAGTTTATCAATATCTCCTGCGCCAATGGTAACCACCACTTGCGGTTTAGCTTTTTCAATATGCGAAACTACCTCCTCCTTTTGAACGATCTTTTTTACCGATGAGGTGGCTTTATCAAGAATCAGTTTGCTGGTAACGCCTTCCATGGGCAGTTCACGGGCCGGATAAATATCAAGCAGCAACAGCTCATCGGCAATGCTTAAGGTGCTGGCGAATTCAGTTGCAAGATCTTTTGTTCTGGAGAACAGATGCGGCTGAAACACAGCAGTGATCTTGCGTTCAGGATAACGTTCCTTTACCGATTCCAGAAAAACACGAATCTCTTCGGGGTGATGGGCATAATCATCAATATACACGCCGTTTTCGTTTTCTACTACTATTTCAAAGCGGCGTTTGATGCCGGAGAAAGAAGCCAGTCCGTCTTTGATTTCTTCATTGCTTAACTGTAATTCTTTGCAAATGGTAAATGCGGCCAGTGCATTTTCTATATTGTGAAAACCGCCCACATTCAGCCGGAAACCCACATATTCCTCACCGAAATAACTGATGGTGAAAATGTACCCTTTCTCGGTTACCCAGTATTTTTTGCAGAACACATCGGCAGTTTCATGATGAAGATCGTAGAAAGCTTTGTCGAGAGTGGGCAATTGCTCTTGAATGCTTTGATCTTGTTTAATCACCAAAAAACCTTCTTCATCAATACGACTAGTGAATTCAAGAAAGGCTTCATCGATCTTTTCTTTCGAACCATAAATATCGAGATGATCGGTATCAACGGCAGTAATCACGCCCATGTTAGGTTTCAACCTATGAAAAGAACGATCGAACTCATCGGCCTCCAACACTACTGCTTCTTTTATCAGTTTGTTCACTGCTTTCGGTTTCGCAACCGGAACCAGATAGTTAGAGTTGTAATTGGTAGCGATACCTCCTAAAAAGGCATGAACATTTCTTCCGGAATGAATGAGAATATGGGCAATCATTGCGCTTACGGTAGTTTTACCATGTGATCCTGCCACTGCAATTGAAAAGTTCTCATTGCTGATTAAACCCAATACCTCACTGCGTTTCATTAAAGGAATTGCACTTTCGCGGTAGCTATTCCACCCCACATGATCTTTGGGAATTGCCGGTGTGTAAATCACCAGATCCACATCGTTAGGATAGTTGGAAAGCTCGTCTTCAAAAACTATGGGCATTCCTTCCGCGCGCAATGCATCAGTTAGCGAAGTGGATGTGCGATCATAACCCATTACTTCTTTCCCTTGCATTTTGAAATAACGTGCCAGCGCCGACATTCCGATGCCGCCAATTCCGAGAAAAAAAATCCTTTTTACATTTTTCAATTCCATATTCAGAGAGAAAGAATTTCGTCAACAATTCGTTCCGCAGCGTTGCTAATGGCCATGGCTGCAATGTTTGCGCTGAGGGCCGCTGTTTGCTTATCGTCTTGCAATAGTGCCAGCGCGGTATTCATCAACTTCAATTTTGCTTCAGCATCTTTAACCAATATGGCGGCTTGCCTATGCACCAAAGCCATGGCGTTATGTGTTTGATGATCGTCAGTAACATTCGGGCTTGGCACCAGAATCACGGGTTTGCCAATATTCTGTAATTCGGAAACCGAAAGGGCGCCTGCTCGGGAAATAATCACATCTGCCGCGGCATAAGCCATTTCCATTTTTTCAATAAAAACCAATTGACGTACCTGCGGCAACTTACGGTCGGCCTTCTGCCATGTTTTACCCGTTTGCCATATTATTTGAACATTTTCATGCCCGCTTTCATTAAGAAAAGCATCCACACTTTCGTTCAATGTTCGCGCGCCCAAACTTCCACCTGAAACAAAAATGGTTTTTACCGATTCGCTCAAACCAAAGTAGTGTAAGGCTTCTGACCGGTTCACTTTATTTTGAAGAATTTCTGCACGAACCGGATTTCCTGTAAGTATCACTTTTTCTTTTGGAAAAACACGATCCATTCCGGAATAGGCTACGCAGATTTTTTTTGCGAAGCGCGATAGTATTCGGTTGGTAACGCCGGCAAAAGAATTTTGTTCTTGAATTAAGGTAGGAATACCGCATAGCGTAGCGCCAAAAAGAAGTGGTCCGCTGGCATAGCCTCCTACGCCAATTGCAGCATGGGGTTTAAAGCTTTTTAAAATTTTTATGGCATCCCATTCACTGCTGATAATTTTGAAAGGAAGAGACCAGTTTTTCCAAATGGCGGTACGCTGAAATCCGGCAATATTCAATCCGCGTATTTTGTAGCCGGCATTGGGCACTTTCTCCATTTCCATTCTGCCATTGGCTCCTACAAACAAAATTTCACAACCATCCACCCGCTTTCGCAAGGCGTTGGCAATGGCCACTGCGGGGAATATATGCCCGCCGGTACCACCTCCACTGATGATGAATCGGGTTTTCATGCTGTTGCCAATGCTCCTTCTGTTTCGTTTTCCTCTTCCTCCGCTTCTTCGCTTTGCAATTCAATGTTCCGGCTTACACTCATAATAATTCCGAAGGCCAGACTGGTAAACACCACCGAGCTGCCGCCCATGCTCACCAGTGGCAGGGTTACCCCGGTAACCGGAAACAATCCAACGGCAACGGCCATGTTAATCATTGCCTGTAACACCAAACTAACGCCAAGGCCCACGGCCAAAAAAGCGCCAAACGCTTTGGGTGCTTTTAAAACAATTTTAATGCAGCGGTACAACAAAAGCAGGTATAGGAATAAAATGAAAATCCCGCCTATGAGTCCGTACTCTTCAATAATGATGGCGAAAATGAAATCGGAATAGGCTTCCGGTAAAAAATGTTTTTGCATGGAATTGCCCGGTCCGTTTGGCAACAAGCCGCCGCGTGCAATGGCAATACGAGCCTGCATTTGCTGATACTCAGCATCAGGACTTACTTCCTTTTTTATAAAGTGTGTTTCTACGCGTTTCTTCCATGTAGGCATCCTTCCCACTAACATACTATCGGGAAGTGCAAACAGCAACGCCAAAAACAGACCTAGTAACAAACCACTGGCGCCAAAAAGCATGGCGATGTGTTTAATAGCCATTCTTCCGATGAACATGATAAAAACAGAAGTAAAAAATAAGATCAGCGCGGTTGACAAATTATCCTTGGCTATCATGATAACGGGTAAAACCACTAAACCCAATATCGGTAGCACGGTCTTTTTAAAATCGGCGATCTCATTCTGCTTAAGTGAGAGCATGCGCGCCAGAAACATAATCACCGCCAATTTGGCGAGATCGGAAGTTTGAAACGTCCATCCAATTCCCGGAAGTTTGATCCAACGGCTGGCGTTATTGATCTTTGCTCCCCAGAACATCGTATAGAAAAGAAGAGGAATCGAGATGATCCACAGGATTTGCGCTAACCGCGAATAGTATCGGTAATCAACCAGATGGGCCATATACATCAACAGAATGCCTCCCAATGCGCTCAGTACCTGTTTCACTAAATAATGCGAAGCGTTGCCATCGGCTGTTTTGAAAGCCAGTGAACTGGATGCACTATAAACTGCAAGCATAGAGAACAAAAACAGCGACACCACAACCAGCCAAATGACTTTGTCGCCCCGAAACGTAGACACAGCGCCATTTACATCCAGCACATCCCTGAACTTTTCTGACGTAAAATCAGACATACTCTGTTGTGAGCGATTGGCCATTACTATAGTTCGATTACTGCTTCTTTGAATTTCTTTCCGCGGTCTTCATAATTTTGGAACAAATCGAACGAAGCGCAAGCCGGCGAGAGCAACACGGCATCGCCAGGATTACCAAGTTGGTAACTCATTCTAACCGCATCGCGCATGTTGTTGCAGTTCACCACCACATCCACCATTTTGCTGAATGCGGCATGCAACTTCGTATTGTCGGTACCTAAACAAATCATCGCTTTCACGTGTTTCTTTACCAACGGTTCCAGAATGGCATAGTCGTTACCTTTGTCAACACCACCGGCAATCCATATTACCGGCCGGCTCATGCTTTCGAGCGCAAACCAGGTGCTGTTCACATTAGTTGCTTTTGAATCGTTGATGAATTCAATGCCGCGCACTTTGGCCACTGTTTCTAAACGGTGTTCCAGCCCTTTGAAGTTCATCAAACTTTCACGGATCTGTTCTTTGCGCAGTCCGTATGGATTTACTGCGATGCCCGCAGCCATGGAGTTGTACACATTGTGCCTCCCTTTGATTCCGATTTCCTGAATTGACATGTTAAATGGATTGTGGTTTTTTAATGTTATATAAATGGAATTGTCTTTCACATAAGCGCCTTCTTCAACCTGCTTCTCGTAACTGAACGGCACCATTTTGGCGCGGATACCGAACTTTTCAATATTGGCCATGGTGATCTCATCGTCTAACGAATAGATGAACAGATCATCAGCAGTTTGATTTTTAGCAATTGCGAACTTGGCAGCTACATAGTTGGCCAGTTCGTAATTGTAACGATCGAGGTGATCGGGAGTAATATTGGTTAGAATGGCGATGTGAGGCCGGAAGGTCTCGATATCGTCTAACTGAAAACTGGATATTTCCAAAACATAATGCTGGTGCGGATCGTGGGCCACCATCATCGCAAAACTATTTCCGATGTTACCGCCTAAACCTACATCTATACCTCCTTCTTTAAGGATTTGATAAATCAAGCTGGTAGTAGTGGTTTTACCATTCGAGCCGGTGATGGCAATAATTTTGGAAGAAGTGAACCAACTTGCGAATTCAATTTCACTTACTATGCGAATCCCTTTTTCACGAAGCTTTTTAATAATGGCGGCCTTCTCCGGAATTCCCGGACTTTTCACAATCAGGTCGGCATTCAAGATTTTCTCTTCGGTATGTGTGTTCTCTTCAAAAGAAATACCCCGCTGCTCCAGCTCTTTGCGGTAAACTTCCTTGATGGCGCCGGCATCACTTACAAAAACGTCATAGCCCTGCTGCAAGCCCAATGCTGCTGCACCTACTCCACTTTCTGCTGCCCCTAAAATTACCAAGCGCCCTTTCATGGCTTACCGAATCTTTAATGTTACAATGCTCAAAACCGCCAATAGAATCCCGATGATCCAAAACCTGGATACGATCTTGCTTTCATGCCATCCCAACTTCTGATAATGGTGATGCAATGGCGACATCAAAAAAATGCGCTTGCCTTCACCCGTTTTTCTTTTTGTGTACTTGAAGTAACTTACCTGAATCATCACACTAATGTTCTCTATCAAAAAAATACCGCACATCAGTGGAATCAGCAATTCCTTTCTTACCGCTATGGCCAGTGTGGCAATTATTCCACCAAGCGCCAATGAGCCGGTATCGCCCATAAATACCTGAGCCGGAAAAGCATTCCACCATAAGAAACCAACACAAGCGCCAACAAATGCAGCAATAAAGATGGTGAGCTCCGCACAGTGCGGGATGTACATAATGTTGAGGTAATCGGCAAAAATGATGTTACCCGATACGTAGGCAAACACCAACAGCGTAGCGCCAATAATGGCCGAAGTGCCGGTGGCCAAACCATCAATACCATCGGTAAGGTTGGCGCCGTTCGATACGGCCGTAATAATGAAGATTACTATGGGAATGAATACCAGCCAGGCGTACTTCGACCAATTTTCATTGATAGAAGTAACAATCAGCGAATAATCAATTTCATGTGTTTTGAAAAAAGGAATGGTAGTGGAAAGGTCTTTCACACGAACCATATAGTGCAAATCACCACGCTCATCGCGAAGTTGAGTGATATCTTCTTTAGCATAAGCGCTGATTTTAGAAGGATCGATTTCCTCCTTCGTATAAACATTCTTGTTGAAATACAATACGATTCCCACTATAAGACCCAAGCCTACTTGACCTATGATTTTGAATGTTCCGGCAAGGCCTTTTTTATCTTTTTTGAACACTTTAATGTAATCATCAGCAAAACCGATAGCGCCCAGCCATACAGTTGTTACCAGCATCAGGATGATATAAACGTTCTCGAGTTGTGCGAGCAATAAGGTAGGGATCAGAATAGCTGCGTGAATAATGAAGCCGCCCATTGTTGGTGTACCGCGCTTCAGGTTTTCGCCTTGCAACCCCAGTTCACGAATATTTTCACCAATCTGCTTGCGTTGCAGCATCGCAATGATGTTCTTTCCATAAATCATGGAAATCATCAGCGACAACACAATGGCCAAAGCCGCCCGAAACGAAATGTATCCGAACAGCCCCGCACCGGGAATGTGATAGTGTGCGTTAAGGTATTTGAAAAGATAATATAACAAGTGGGTAGTTTTTAAGTTGGTTTTAATGTGTTTCTAATCCTAATGCATGCCTCAGTTCGTCTTTATCATCAAAAGGGAATTTCACGCCCTTTATTTCCTGATATTTTTCATGGCCTTTGCCGGCAACCAGTATTACATCATTAGGCCGGGCCATCATCACTGCTGCCCGAATAGCCTCTCGCCGGTTGGTAATGGCTAACACCTTCTGTCTGGAAACCACATCCACTCCTGCTTTCATTTCTTCAATAATAGCCTCGGGATTTTCGCTGCGTGGATTATCGGAAGTAAGAACACAATGATCAGAGTAATGTGCTGCAACCTGCGCCATTACTGGCCTTTTGGCCGCATCGCGGTCGCCACCGCAACCCACTACGGTTATAAGTTTGCCATTGCCATTGCGGATACTGTTGATGGTTTGCAACACGTTTTTCAACGCATCCGGAGTGTGAGCATAATCAACTATGGCAGTAATTTGTTTTTCGGTTGAAACCACCTGATCGAAACGACCTTCAGGTGGCGCAATAGCGCTTAAGGCAACCAGCGCCTCCATTTTATCGGTACCCAGTAAACGGGCAGCGCCATACACCGCTAGTAAATTGTAGGCGTTGAACTCACCAATTAAACGAGTGAAGAATTCCGCGCCATCCATTTCGAGTTGCAAACCGTTAATGCCGTTCTCTACAATTTTCGCTTTAAAATCGGCTGGCGACTTCAACGCATAACTTACTTTTTTTGCAAGCGTATTCTGCAACATCACTTTCCCGTTCCGGTCGTCAATATTGCTCAAGGCAAATGCCGATTCCGGCAGTTGGTCGAAGAACTGTTTCTTCGCTTTCAGATAATTATCGAACGTTTTGTGATAGTCGAGATGATCGTGGGTAAGGTTGGTAAAAATGCCTCCTGCGAAAGGTATTCCTGCAATGCGATTCTGATGAACAGCATGACTGCTTACTTCCATAAAACAATAACTGCATCCGGCTGCAGCCATCCGGTGCAACAATTCACTTAATTGAACAGCATCAGGGGTGGTATGGGTAGAAGGAATTACCGTATCGTCGATCTGATTCTGAACAGTAGAAAGTAAGCCGCAGTGTTCGCCCAAACTGCGATACAATCGAAACAAAATGGTGGCCACAGAAGTTTTTCCATTCGTTCCGGTTACACCAACAATTTTCATCTTCTTACCGGGATGGTTATAAAAGTTGGCAAGCATCAAGCCAAGAGCTTTCGACGAATCTTCTACCAGCACCACAGTAATAGCAGTGAGATTGGCAGGCAGTTCTTCGCAAACAATTATGCTCACGCCTTTGCGCAAAACATCTTGTATGTAACCATGTCCATCAGCGTTCACACCGCGCACAGCCACAAAAATATCACCGGGCTGCACCTTGCGCGAGTCCATCGAAATGCCATGCACCGGCACATCACGCAAACCGTGAATTTCCCGCACCGGCACCCCTTCCAATATGTTTTCCAGCGTATGCATCAGCCTAATAATATTTTTATGGTAGAACCCTTATTGATCTTTTCACCGGCATTGATACTTTGCCGGCGCACATTTCCATTTCCTTCAAACTGCACTTTCAATCCGCGCGATTCCAACAGATAAAGCGCATCTTTCAAACCCATTCCTACCACATCGGGAACTGTATTAGCTTTCATTTCATTTGCCGCAAATTGCTTATCACCACTAGCCTTTACCCATTCTCCCGCCACTGCCGGAGCGGCAAATCCGAACTGCGCATAAATTTTTTCTACATCGTAATAATGCGCGCTCTGCACTTGAGGGGCATAGGTAATTTGACCGGTATTAACCGGACGGTGCATATCCAAAGAAATGGAGTACACTTTATCGGCCACTTCACGGAAAACCGTTCCGGCTACTACGTTTCCGTAATAAACGCCATTGCTTGGCGAGTTCACTACCACAATCATGGAATACTCTGGTTTCTCGGCCGGGAAATAGCCAACAAAACTGGCCTGATACTTTTTGTTACCGCGATAGCCATGGTTCGAAATCACAGCAGTACCGGTCTTACCCGCAATTTGCAGATAGTCGTTCTTCAAATTTCTGGCGGTTCCATTCGCTACCACGCCTTCAAGAATATCACGTAGTGCTTTCACCGTTTTTTCGCTCAATAAATGCTCATTCAGCACCATTGCGCCCGGCGAATCAACTGTAGTGTTATATTCCCTGATCTTCTCGATTAACGTGGGCTTAACCATTACGCCACCATTGGCAATAGCATTATAGAATTGGAGCGTGTGCAATGCAGAAACCTGAACTTCGTAACCATGTGCAATAAATGCGCTAGATACACCCGACCATTTTTTCGCCGGTGCCAGCACCGGCCGCGCACTTCCGCCCAACTCAATACTCACCGGCTCGGTGAAACCAAAGGCCTTCAAATGATCGTAGAATTTTGAAGGTTTTGCGGAGTAGTTGGCAAAAGCCAGTTTTGCAATAGCAACATTAGAAGATACTTCTATGGCGCGCTTCAGTGAAAGCGATGGCGTTTCAGGCGCCTCATGATCTTTTATGGTTAGATTGTAGAATTGCTTCACCCCATTTTCGCAATCCACTGAAGTGTTTTCGTTTACCAATCCGTCTTCCATCAAAGCCGCAACTGTAGCCAGTTTGAAGGTAGATCCGGGCTCTGTAGCTTCTCCAATTGCATAGTTGAAAAGCTCTTTATAGTTTGCCGAATCTTTCCTGCCTAAATTGGCAATAGCACGGATTTTTCCGGTTTTCACTTCCATTAAAATGGCACATCCGTGTTCAGCATTAAAACTGGTGAGCGAACGGCGCAAGGCATCTTCAGCAACATCCTGAAGGTTCACATCAATGGTAGTATAAATGTCGCGGCCCGATTGCGAAGCCACATCATCTTTTGTGTCCAACGGCTTGGAAGCGCCACCGGAAAGTTTGCGATACAACTTCATTCCGGCCAAACCGCTAAGATCTTTGTTGTATTTTAATTCCACGCCCGATGAGTAAATACCGTCGTGATTTTCGTCGCTTCCTAAAGTGCGGAGCGCGATATCGCCAAAGGGATGGTCGCGCCATTCTTTGGTTTCCACTATCATGCCAGAAGTATTTTTGCTTTGCCGAAACCACGGCCATTGCTTCATGGCATTCAACTCGGCCAGCGAAATGTTGCGCTTCAGCAAATAATACGCATCTTTCTTTTTACGATGAAAAACAAACTCGCGGCGATAGTCTTCCTTTGATTTATCGCCAAAAGTTTCGGCCATCATCATCGCCACCGAATCTACATTCTGATTGCTGAACACCTTATCGGTTAATCCATCAGCATTAAAGTCAATGTGCACATCAAAAATGGGAAGTGAACTGGCCAGCAGCTTTCCATCGCACGAATAAATATTGCCGCGCTCAGCCTCAACTTTTTTCGGAAAAATCGTCAAACTATCAGCATGGGCAATTAAAGCCGGACCATCATAAATTTGCGTTTGTGCCGCTTTGAAAATGATGCCGGCGCCAAGCAATGCGATAAATACGAATCCAATGTAGATTCGCACCATCACTTCCCGCTTTTTGTTGCTGCCTTTCATTTCCAATTTTCAGTTTCAGTTTTCAATTTTCCGCTTTCACTTCAATCAGGTAGGGCGGCTGATGGAGTTCTTTCAATCCATACGGCTCTACCAGTTTGGCCACTTCGCCTAACCGGCTTTTCTTCATCAGATTGTTCGTAGTTTCCATGTACTCCCACCTTAGGTTTCTCACCTGCTTGTCGGTCCGCGCGATCTGCCGCGCATAGCTTTCTGCCAGGTGATTGTTGGCTATATGCAGAAATCCCAAAACCACAAGAAAAAGCACAAATGGCAGGCTCATCACAATGCTGCGAAAGCCTTCGCCCTCTACAATGTCGAACACCTGCAGAAAACGTCCTATCCCTTTCTTATTTTTTTGTTCCTCCATTTTATGTTCGTTCCGCCACCCGCAATTTGGCCGATCGCGAGCGGCTGTTTTCCTTTTGTTCGCTATCGCCTGCCACAATGGGCTTTTTGGTGATCAGCTTCCACTTTCTTTCCGTTTTTCCAAAGGCGTCTTTTTCCGGCTCATCTGAAAAATTGCCATGCTTCATATAGTTCTTCACCAATCGGTCTTCCAGTGAATGAAAAGTGATCACGCATAACCGACCTCCGGTTTTGATGATCTCCTCACTTTGCAAAAGCAGTGCTTTCAATGCATCCAGTTCGCCGTTCACTTCAATTCGCAAGGCTTGAAATACCTGAGCAAAGTATTTATGCTTTTCGCCTATGGCATGCTGCTCCAGCAGTTGCACCAAATCAGCAGTTCGGCGGAATTCACGCACTTTCCGTTGCGCCACAATTGCTGCAGCAAGCGTTTTGGCATTTCGCACTTCGCCATAGCTTCCTAAAACTTCCTGCAACCTTGCAGCAGGAAATTCGTTTAACACCATAGCTGCCGTTGTGGCGGCCCGAACGTTCATGCGCATATCCAAAGGTCCGTCGAAACGAAAACTGAATCCGCGATGCGGCGTATCGAACTGAAAAGAACTAACACCTAAATCGGCAAGCAATCCGTCCAGTTGCTGCACGCCATGCAATCGCAGAAACTTTTTTATTTGACTGAAATTGCTGTTCACGGCAGTAAACCGGTCGTCTTCAATGGCGTTGGCCAGCGCATCCGCATCCTGATCAAAACCCAGCAAACGACCCTGCGCACCCAGGTGCTTTAGGATTTCGCGCGAGTGACCGCCGCCGCCAAATGTGGCATCGGCATAAGTGCCATCAGGCTGCAACTGAAGTCCTTCCAGACATTCATGTAAAAGAACGGGTATGTGATAAGCCGCTGCTTTCTCTTCCTGTTCCGAATGAAAGCGCTCGTTCGGTTTATCCTTTTTCATCTAAATATTTCGAAACCACATCTGCCAGATGCGAGATATTTCCATGCTGCGAAGCAATGAACTGATCGTATTTCGAACTCTCCCATATCTGGATCTTATCGAACATTCCTTTCAGCACCACTTCCTTCGCATTTCCGATATAACGCATCAATTGTTTTGAGATCAGAAACCTTCCGCTGTTGTCAAACTCCACTTCGGTAAGGCCGGCGGTAATTCCATTAATGAAATTCCGGTGCTCGGGGTTATAGGTATTCAGCTTGCGAAGTTTGGCCTCTTGCTCCGCCCAGGTTTGCATAGGATAAATCACCAGACAATCGTCAATATCCTTGGCGATATAAAAACAGCCCTTATCCTCAGCAGGGAACTGCTTGAAAAACGATGAAGGCATCTTGATTCTGCCTTTGTCGTCAACCGTGCATGTGATCTCTCCGAGAAACTTCATTCTGATGATTACTTCCCACAAAAGTAGAACTAATTCCCACTTTGAACCACTATCTACCACTTTTTTAGACAGAAAGTTGTCAACAGCATTCAAAAAACCACACAAACCATTGTGTATCCTACGTTTCAATGGTGGTAAAAAGTGGGATAATTAATGTTGAAAACGTATTTTCAAGCTTTAAACGTGCATATACATCCACTTTTTAACATCTTATCCACAATTTGAAGAAGTTCATTAGGCTGTAAATTCATTGAAAACCAAGGTGTCTACCACCCTATCGGGAATCCAAAAGAGAAAACAGGTGCTGTAAATTCATTGAAAACCAAGGTGTCTACCACCCCTACGAACTTTGTGAGGCTCAGAAAGCATGCTGTAAATTCATTGAAAACCAAGGTGTCTACCACCATAGTTTTCTGTTTCTTTGCAGAATGAAACGAACCTTAGGGCTTTTGCTGGTAGTAGCCGTTCTATTTGCAGGCTATTTATGGGTAATGAAACCCAAGCCCCCAGTATGTAAAGGATTGGAAAAAGTAAGTTTCGACTCGATTTCACCAACCGGCCGCGAACTTAAGGGGGAACTGTTATTTGCAAACGAATCGAAACTGCGAACGCAATTGGGTGAAATTGAGTTTAAGGCAAAGATTAACGGTACAGAAGTAGGCGCCATCCATCAGGAAGTAAGCAGCGGCATTTCAAAACAGGAAACGTATCGCTTGCCTTTCCAACTTCGATTTTCGACCGACGAAATTGTGCTGCAACCGCCTTACCGTATCGAAGTGACCGGCGAAGCGCGTTCTACCACTTTGTTCGCCAACTATCGCGCACCAATTCAAATCAATCTGGAAATCCAATAACGTGAGAATATTTTTTTTCATGGCCTTATTGGCCACTGCCCTTTCTTCCTGTCACATCACAGCTCCTATTTATAAGCGTACCGAAAATTTCGATTTCCACCGCGTTGACCAAGTGGGATTTCATTTGGGCGCCAATGCCATTTTTTATAATCCGAACAAAGTAAAGTTCAAAATCGAAAAGCTTACGATGGACATCTATTTTGACGGAAAAAAAATTGGCACCATTGGCGACAGCTCTCAGGTTCGTATCGAAAAGCGCTCGGAGTTTGCCATACCCATGAATATTGTGGTAAACCCCGAGGTTACCTTACCACAGGGTTTGAACACGCTCTTTAAAGTACTGGCTACACTTGAGGCTACTGTTGACTTGCGCGGCGTAGTAGTTGTAAAGGCATACGGACTAAAATTCCCAATTACCGTAAACGAAACGCAAAAAGTAGATCTCACGAAATTGCGTTGATCAGCCTTTCACAAATTGCTGCAGCCATCTGCAATCTTCATGCTCAATCTGTAAAAAATACGTTCCCTTTTTTAAATCAGAAACATCAATGCCTTCCGCATTTTCTTTCAAACGGCGATCAGCAATCAGTTTGCCGGTTTGATCAAAGATTTGAACACGCCCCGGCACCTTTTTACTGTCACTCCAATAAATCATGTTGGTTGCCGGAACGGGAAAAATTCGGATATCACCATTCCATAAAGCATCTACCGCAGCAGGCTGCACTACATGCTCAAAACGAAAAACGGTTCCCGGAGCGGGAACGCCATACAATCCCGGAAGGGAAACGCTATGCGACGAATCGGCCTGAAAAGAACTGGAATCGCCGGTGAGCCAAATTTTTTCATAAACCGTGGTCAAATCATTTTTGGCAAAGATCAATCCCGTCTTTGGTCCATTTGATGAATTGTAACCATCGAAATTTCCGGTTGATGGACCGAAGTGATATTCTATGCTTCCGGTATTGCGATACATCCATATCTGAAAGCTCAACTCGTTATCGGCAGGTCCGTTTCTAAATTTAAAATGTTCCCATTCCACCTTCAGAATACTTCCGGTTCCGGAAATTTCAGTACTGTAAGAAATCTGCGAGGACGCATCAATGGAATCCAGCCGTCCGCGCAATCCGTTTAACGCAACAATATTTTGAGGATCTTCTATATCCAGAAATCCATCGGCTGAAATGCCAATATAGGTAGTGGTATCATTCATCAAATGGTTGCTACCAAATAACGAGAAGTTTTGGCCGTGCAGCGGTATTCGAAAAACATCACCCGAACTACCGGCCAGGCCGTTCACCGCAGTACCCACCGTTAAGGCGTGATAGGGCTGTTGTAAAATTTGTAGCGAATAGTAATTATTTTGAGCAGATGCCATTAAATAACAGCAAAACGCTAATGCAGAAAAAAATCGTTTCATGGCTTTTTTTCTTCAAAGCTGAAGTATTGCAAATGCCATGAATTGTATAAAAGCAGCGCGGTAGAGGCTAAAGGTTGCGCCGGCTACATGTGATTGACAATGAACCTAAAGATTTTATTAAAAAAGCCCCGCTTCGAATAGAAGCGGGGCTGGTGCCCAGGAAGGGACTCGAACCCCCACACCTTGCGGCTCTCGCACCTGAAACGAGCGCGTCTACCAATTTCGCCACCTGGGCGCTTAGCTCTGCAACAGCGAGCTACGCTAAATTTCAGTGGCGCGAATGTAAGCAAAGATTGGAATTGCGCAACCAACCCACATCAATTAATACAATTGGATTTTGCACAATTTTATTGGATGATCACAGTCATACGCTCCACGAATTCCGAAAATCCGGCACCGCCCCGGCAAGCTCCCTTATTTCAGTCCTAATGTTTATCCCTAAACCCTTGCGTCTTGCATCTTGCGTCTTGTGTCTTGCGTCTTGCGTCTGGACGTGTATCCGTGTATTAGTTTATCCGTATGTTCGTGTGGCATAGCTAAAAGCTCATGGCTCACGGCTCACGGCTCGCAACTTGCCCCTTACGTCTTGCCCCTTGTGTCTTGCGTCTTGCATCTTGCGTCTTGCATCTTGATTCGTTTATCCGTGTATTCGTGTGGCATGGCTAAAAGCTCACGGCTCGCAACTTGCCCCTTGTGTCTTGTGTCTTGCGTCTTGCGTCTTGCTTCTTTCCCCTTTTTTTCTTATACTTAACACCAAACACTATCTATGGAAATCTCGAGGCTTTTTGATTACCTCACCCAGCAAGTTGAAGAACGACCCAACCAGAAATTTTTAGCCGGAAAAATTACGGAAGGCGGCCACAAAATCTGGAAGCATTATACATTTCAGGAAGTACAAATTATCAGTGATCGGGTGGCTCAGGCGTTATTAAACTTAGGCGTGCAACCTGGCGACATGATAGGATTAAGCGCATTGAACTGTCCGGAATGGAATTTTATTGATCTCGGAGTGCAAAAAATCGGCGCTATCCTGGTGCCGTTGTACCCTACCGCAAGCACTAACGATTTCCGTTTTATATTCAATGATGCACAAATAAAGATTGCGTTTATGGGCGATGAAATGCTGTATCGAAAAACCGTTTCTATACAGCCAGATGTACCATCGCTTCGCGCCATCTACAGCTTTAATGAAGTAAACGGCGCACCCAACTGGAAAACCATTCTTCCCGAAGCCGATGCGGTTAATTATGAAGTGTTGAACCAACGCAAAGCTGCCGTACAGGAGCTGGATATGGCTACCATCATTTACACCAGTGGAACTACCGGAAATCCAAAGGGAGTCATGCTTACTCACAAGAACATGGTGAGCAATTTGAAAATGACCGACTCCATTCTTCCTTTCGAAGAAGACCGGCGCTCATTGAGCTTTCTTCCGCTTTGCCATGTGTTCGAACGCATTGTATTTTTTGCATACCTCAAGAACGCCATACACATTCACTACGCCGAAAATTTGGAAACCATTGGCGAAAATTTGAAAGAAGTGAAACCATTTGTGTTCACCACCGTTCCACGACTTCTGGAAAAAGTATATGAACGGATCATGAACACCGGTCATGCACTAACCGGAATAAAAAAGAAATTGTTTTTCTGGGCTATGGAAGTAGGCAATCATTATGAGCTCAACAAAGATCAGGGCCTGGTGTATCGCACCAAACTTAATATTGCGCGAAAACTCATTTTCAGCAAATGGCAGGAAGCATTGGGAGGCGAAGTGAAATTCATCGTTACCGGCGCTGCGCCATTGCAGGCGCGTTTGGGCCGCATCTTTTCAGCAGCCGGAATCGCAGTTATTGAAGGCTATGGCCTTAGCGAATCTTCGCCGGGTCTTTGCTTGAACCGTTATGAAGAAAAGGATCGGATGATTGGCACCGTTGGCCTTCCGCTTCCCGGTGTAGATATCAAATTGGCCGAGGATGGCGAAATTCTGGCCAAAGGACCGAATATTATGAAGGGGTATTACAACCGCCCCGATCTTACAGCCGAGGTAATTGATAGCGATGGCTATCTGCATACCGGTGACGTGGGCGAATGGGTGGATGGCCGCTTTTTACGAATCACAGATCGCAAGAAAGAACTGTTTAAAACTTCCGGCGGCAAGTATGTTGCACCTGCTCCAATCGAGAACAAGTTGAAAGAATCGCACTTTATTGAACAAGTGATGCTGGTGGGCGATAATCAGAAGTTTGTTACCGCACTGGTAGTACCATCATTTGCCAATTTACAAGCATGGGCTAAAGAGAATGAAGTGCCTTATGAAACGAACCGGCAGATTGTGGACAACGAAAAAGTAAAGCATCTTATTTATAAAGACATCGAACAATTCAACCAGCAATTAGGCAATGTGGAACGCGTGAAAAAGTTCACATTGCTCGAAAAAGAATGGACCATTGAAGAAGGTGAACTTACACCTACACTTAAAGTGAAACGCAAGACCATTCTTACACGCTACCAACGCGAAGTTGAGCAAATGTACGCTGATTAAAACCGGGCTCCTCCATACATGAAAACTGAAATAAGCGGGATTTATATCTCCGCTGATGAAATTGAACACCTGAAACATTTATTTGAAGACGGAAACCACTTTACTGAGCATTACGATCCGGCGCCGCAAAGCGAGCGCATGGAAAAAGCGCTGCGCGAAATGGAAGACCTGTACAATAACGCGCCCTGCGGCTACCACTCGCTGGAACCCGGAGGCTATTTTATTCGTGTGAATGATACCGAACTGGAATGGTTAGGCGAAACCCGCGAAAGTTTGTTAGGTCAAAAAATGTTCGCAGAAATGCTAAGTCTGGAATCGCGCAAACGTTTTCAGTCGAACTTTGAAGTATTAAAGCGTAGCGGTCACCTTGAAAATATAGAGTATGAACTGCAACCGGAAAATGGCAAACGCCGTACCGTATTGCTGAACGCAACAGCCGTTCACAACCGCCGCGGCGATTTTGTAATGAGCCGGTCGGTGCTATCTGACATTTCACAACGTAAGCTTCATGAAGATCGTTTAAAACGAATCAACACCTTTCGCGATTTGTTGATGAACGAAGTATTAGCCGAAGTGCGTTCCATCCGTTCGTCGCTGCCATTAATGAACGAAACGGAAAAAACCGTTCGCGTGGCGCAATTGTGCGATCATATCGAACGCCTGGGCAGGATGTCGTCAAGCGTATAACACGTTTCGGGTGGAATTACGAATTTCAAATGGCGTTATTGCATGAATAATTCAGACGAGCCAAGGACTGGCATTGCCTCAAAAAAGGTGATGAAATATTTAAAAGGACCTGTGTATGTTACTCAAAATGAGTAAGGCTTCATATTTTGGCAAACCGCGGTAGGGATGGTAGCGGAAAGCCCGGAAGCCGCGCCACTGCTGCATTTCAAGGATCACAAACGTTCGGCCGCGGCTGAGGACTTGCAGCGAACAGCCCGGCATCCGCAAAAATAAAAATCTTGTTTAGACGATATTTTTATGCAACAACGCCATTTCAAATTACGAATTACGAAACAGGAGGTAGTGGTAATAATATGCGTTGGCCACCACGTAATTCGTAATTTTTCATTCGTAATTGCTTCGCTTCGGTTTCCGTGCTATACACTGCCATGCCTTTTTAAAGAACCACCTCTTTCGAGCGCATGGCCGTTTTCTTCTGCAGCAAAGCCGCCTTCACTAAACCAATGAACAGCGGATGCGGATTCTCAACAGTTGATTTTAATTCGGGATGGAATTGAACGCCAACAAACCAAGGATGGGCCGGCACTTCAACTATTTCAACCAAACCGCTATCGGGATTCTTGCCCGATGCAATCATGCCGTTGTGCTCATATTGTTCTAAATAACTATTGTTGAACTCATAACGATGGCGGTGGCGTTCATTGATACGCTCTTCGCCATAGGCATCAAAAGCCTTCGAGCCTTTCTGTAACGTACAGGCATAGGAACCTAAGCGCATCGTACCACCTTTCATGGTCACTTTCTTCTGAGCCTCCATCATATCAATCACGGGATTTGGCGACTCAGTATCCATTTCCGTACTATGCGCACTAGCCAGGCCCAATACATTCCGGCCATATTCAATTACTGCCATTTGCATACCCAAACAAATTCCCAAAAATGGAATATGATTTTCGCGAACGTAACGGATAGCATTGATCTTTCCTTCAATACCGCGGCTGCCAAACCCCGGCGCCACCAGCAGCCCATCCAAGTGGCTCAGTTTATCGGCAGCATTCTTTTCATCTAACTGTTCGCTGTGAATGCTTTCTACTACCACCTTGCAATTGTTCGCCACTCCGGCATGTATGAACGATTCGTAAATGCTTTTGTAAGCATCCTGCAATTCAATATACTTTCCCACCAAACCAATACGCACTTCTGCCTGCGGATGCCGCAACCGTTGCAGGAAATTGTTCCAGTTCTCGAGATGGCAAGGCCGATCACTCGGAAGCTGTAATTTTCTCAAAACCGTCACATCCAGATTATCCTTTTGCAATTCAATTGGCACCGAATAAATGCTATCGGCATCTGCAGCCTGAATCACTGAATCTACATCTACATTGCTGAACAATGCCAGTTTGCGCTTTATATCGGCGCTGAGCGGTTGTTCGGTACGGCACACCAAGATGTCGGGTTGCAAACCATAGCTTTGCAATTCTTTTACCGAGTGTTGCGTAGGTTTGGTTTTTAATTCCTTTGCCGCCTTCAAATACGGGATGAGGGTAAGGTGACATACCAATACATTGCTGTGCCCCAATTCCCAAACAATCTGGCGAACAGTTTCAATGTAAGGCTGCGCTTCAATGTCGCCCACCGTTCCGCCTATCTCGGTGATTACAATATCAAATTCGCCGGTTTGACCCAGCAATAACATGCGGCGCTTTATTTCATCTGTTATATGTGGAATTACCTGAACCGTTTTCCCCAGATAAGCGCCTTCGCGCTCCCTGTTGATTACATACTGATAAATTCGGCCTGTGGTTACATTGTTGGCTTGCGAAGTAGGTACATTCAGGAAACGCTCGTAATGGCCAAGGTCAAGATCGGTTTCTGCTCCATCATCAGTTACATAACATTCGCCATGCTCATACGGATTCAGCGTTCCCGGGTCAACATTAATATATGGATCAAATTTCTGAATGGTAACGCGATAGCCACGACCCTGCAGTAGTTTGGCCAGCGAAGCCGCAAAAATACCTTTACCTAATGAAGAAGTTACACCGCCTGTAACGAAGACATACTTAGCCATAATTCCCTGAGCGTTTATTTGACTAAAGCGGTTAAAAGAATCCGTCTTCGGTCGTGCGAATGTAAGAAAAAACGGCAAAAAACCGGATGCTATTAAAGTTTAAATTGATTTAACCCCACAAATAATCGGATGTAATACGTTAAATATCAATTCATAAGACTGGAACAGATAAGAGGCATTCACATCTAAAAATCCTCCCATTAAAAATGCACTTTCTTTATTGGGCTTCTATGTATTCGGTATGAAAAAGAAAAGAAACGCCCGGGCTTCCACTATGTAAACGCGAAATTTGCTTGTTGCTGTTATAACTGTATTCCAATGTAATTGCCGTAAGAGATAAAAGATCGCCGGTTGCCGGGTCGTAATTCAGTTGTCTCACGCTTTTGGCATTGTTGGCGTAGCTGTCGAAAAAGAAATAGATCTGACCGGTGTAATCCGCCATATAATTCCTCATTATCGAATTGAAAGGATTAGCAACCGAATCGTAGGCAAAATATTCCAGTTCGCTGTTTCGCTTGTAAGAACTGCCGGTATAAACATAGGTAGATATTTTCGACAGTTGGGTGCCGTTATATTCAAAATCCAATATCCGGTTTTGAACGGTGGCATTCATAATCTGCGTCACCCCATTCATTCGCAATTGATCGTCGTAAGAGAAGATAACTTCACCGGCATAATTCATCGCCGCATCCCATTTATGTATTCTGCTGATGTGGTTATATGAATCGTAGAAAAAACTATCTACACCGTCTAATCCTCCGGAATTATAGGATTTGCGAAGTATAATCTGATTCTTTTCATTATAAAAGAATGAAAACACAGTTGACCCGGCATCAAATGTTACCAAATTGTTCTTTGAATCATAAATGAACTTGATAGTGAAATTGGTCAGCGAGTCAGTCAATTTACTCACTAGAAATTTTTTCGGAGTAGCAGTGGTATTGTCTTTCTTACAGGAACCAAGAACGAAAAGCAAAAGTACGAGGCCTGCGATGAAAGCGTTATTCCGCATAAAGTAGATTGTATAGCAATTATAGAAAATCCTTCTAAAAAGCATGAGTGTAAACTGGCGCTTTAAAAGTTAGATTCACATCCCTTGCATCTTGCGTCTTGCATCTAAACGTGTATCGGTGTAGTGGTGTGGTAAGTGTGGTGGGTGTGGTGGGTGTGGTAGGTGTGGTAGGTGTGGTAGGTATGGTGAGTGTAGTGAGTGTGTTCTAACTCGCAACTCATAACTCTCGGCTCATAGCTTGCATCTTGTGTCTTGCATCTAAACGTGTATCCGAGTATTCGTGTATCGGTGTAGTGGTGTGGTAAGTGTGGTGGGTGTGGTAGGTATGGTGAGTGTAGTGAGTGTGTTCTAACTCGCAACTCATAACTCTCGGCTCATAGCTTGCGTCTTGTGTCTTGCATCTTGCGTCTTGCTTCTCCCCCTCCTCACCTTCTCGGATGAAATTGCATAATCGTACTGCGTAAAAAATCACGGTCAAGGTGCGTATAAATTTCTGTAGTGGTAATAGACGCATGCCCCAGCATTTCCTGAACTGCACGAAGGTCGGCGCCGCCTTCAATTAAATGCGTGGCAAAAGAATGCCGGAAGGTATGTGGACTTACCACTTTTTTGATACCAGCAAGCACCGCTGCTTTCTTGATTACATAAAATACCATCACGCGGCTCAATCGCTTTCCATGCTTGTTCAGAAATAAAATGTCCTCTTCTCCTTTCTTCACAGCGGTATGTACCCTTACTTCATTGCGATACATTTCAATCAGGCGGATAGCTTCGCTTCCTATAGGAATTAGACGCTCTTTGTTACCCTTCCCAATTACTCTGATAAAACCTTCATTTAAGAACATCGACGATAGCCTTAATTCTACCAGTTCGCTAACCCGAAGTCCGCAACTGTAAAGTGTTTCCAGCATTACCTTATTTCTCATGCCGTCGGGAGTGCTTACATCTATAGCGCTGATAAGTGTATTGATTTCTTCTACAGATAGCGTGTCGGGTAATTTGCGCGCTAACTTCGGCGCTTGCAATAATTCTGTAGGATTTTCATTCACTACTTCTTCTAGTAATAAAAAACGATAAAAGGCTCTCACGCCCGCAATGATGCGTGCCTGCGAATGCGCATCCATGCCCATCTGAGCAATCCACTGCACAAACTTTTCCAAATGACCCAGCTTTACCTCCTGAACTGAAAGCATTTGCTGTTCCATTTCAAGAAAGCGCGCCAGTTTCTGCACATCGCGAACATACGCTTCTACCGAATGAGGCGACAGCGATTTTTCCAATTGCAAATAGCTTTTGAAGCCGTTGATGAAACTATCCCACATCTTTTTTAAAAATGAGAAATTAATATGGGATTGTGGTGAAAGCCAAATCGAAAACTGATGTTACTCACCGGCCTTGCTGATTTTCGCAATAGCTGAAATGATGCGCCATTGCTTGATTTGAACTATGAACTACAAGTATTGCTCGGCCGATGAGGCGGTTAAATTGATAAACAGTAACAGTCGTGTTTTCCTACACGGCGGTGCAGCCACTCCAACTAAATTAATAGAAGCCTTGTTCCGAAGGGCAGGTCAAATCACCAACGTGGAATTGGTATCGATCTCCATGTTAGGACCGCTCCCCTGGAACACACCGGCCATTCGTGAGCATTTCTTTCTTAACTCGCTGTTTGTTTCTGATAATGTGCGCGAATGGGTAGGCAGCAACAGTGGCGATTATACACCCGTATTCCTGAGCGAAATTCCACGACTCTTTCAACAAGGTATTCTGGCGCCTGATGTGGCCATGGTGCAGGTATCGCCGCCCGATGCACACGGTTTTTGTTCGTTAGGCACTTCGGCCGACGTGGCGGTAAGCGCTATGCGATCCGCAGGCAAGGTGATCGCCTTAGTGAATCCACGAATGCCGCGTATCATGGGCGATGGCGCCATTCCTTTCAGCCGTTTTGACGCAGCCGTTTATGAATCGTGTGAACTTCCGGAAGTAACCTACCAAAACAAATCAAACACCGTAACCAACGAAATCGGCAGGCGTGTGGCCGAACTCATCGAGAATGGCGCCACGCTTCAAATGGGCATTGGCGCCATTCCTGATGCGGTTTTGAAATTCTTAAGTAATCATCAGGATCTGGGCGTTCACACCGAAATGTTTTCTGACGGAATTATTCCGTTAATTGAAAGCGGCGTAATCACGAACCGCAATAAAAAAGTTCGTCCCGGTTTAACAGTAAGCAGCTTTGTGATTGGCACACGCAAGTTGTACGACTTTGTGAACGACAATCCCGCGGTGATGTGCATGGATGTAGCCTACGTGAATGCCACCGATGTGATTCGTCGCAATCCAAAAGTTTCGGCTATAAACAGCGCCATTGAAGTAGATCTCACCGGTCAGGTTTGTGCCGATTCCATTGGCACGTTGCAGTATTCCGGCATTGGCGGACAAATGGATTTTATGCGTGGTGCGGCGTTGTCAGAAGGTGGCAAGCCGATTATTGCATTGCCCAGCACCACGCGCGACGGCGCATCGCGTATCGTACCGTTTCTACACGAAGGAGCCGGCGTGGTAACTACTCGCGGTCATATTCATTATGTAGTCACCGAATACGGCGCTGTAAATTTGTATGGCCGCACTATGGAACAACGTGCCAAATTGCTCACCTCCATTGCTCATCCTATGCACCGCGAAACGCTAGACCGCGCTCGCATAGCGCGTTTTGGTAAGTAATGATAAAACCGCACAAAAAACTACAATTGTGAATTTCGAATAAGGTCATTCAGCCATCCGATCCTCGGGAATTCGTAATTGATAATTTGTAATTGATTATGGCGGATGCCGGGCTCTCCGCTGCAAGTCCTCAGGCCGCGGGTAGCCTAAAACCATTGCTGTGTAATCGTTTTGGGCGAATTACGAATTTCAAATTACGAATTACGAAAGAGGTTGGTCATAGCAACACAAAGCTAATTCATTTCGTAATTCGTAATTTTTCATTCGTAATTTTTTCGCTGCGGCCTTGCGGGCTTTCCGCTGCGATCCCTACCGCGGTTGGTCAAAATTTACTGCGTGTCAGATTTTGAGCAAAACACCCGGGAAGACTTCAGGCTTAGTGCATTCTATCACCACGCAATGCGATACGTTCCATGATGTCGGCTTCATAATCTAACCACTGCTGCCATCGCGCTGTGGCCTTTTCCTTTCCTGCAATGGCGTTGGCCAGATCAATGAAAAGTTTGTAGTGGCCGGCCTCGCTCACCATTAAATTTTTGTAGAACTGGCGCAGTTGCACATCAGTAATGCCTTTCGACAGCAGGCGAAAACGCTCGCAACTGCGCGCTTCAATCAAAGCGGCAAACAACAATTTATCGGTAAGCAGATCGGTGCGTGATCCACCTTTAATGAAGAATTTCAACAATGCGCTCACATACTCATCGCGCCTTTGGCGGCCTAACTTCATTTGGCGTTTTTTCAATTCTTCCAGCACCATTTTGAAATGGCCCCATTCTTCGATCACAATAGGAATCAGCGCTTCCACTACTTCCTCGTGTTCCGGAAAATTCTGAATGATGGAAATGGAGGTAGATGCCGCTTTTTGCTCGCAATAGGCATGATCGGTAAGTATGTCCTCAATCGATTTGTCGGCAAGGTTCACCCATCTTGGATCTGTAGGAAGTTTTAAGCCAAGCATAATTGATGTTTCAATCTACAATAATTTGGAAAGCAGCTTCAAACGAGCGGTTTCCCGTTAAGCGAATGATTCCTTCTTTTTCTTCAATTTCAACTTGTTTGTCCACGCTATCGGCACAGCCTAACCAAGGTTCAACGCAAACATAATTGGCGCCGTTTTTCGACCATAAACCCAGGTAGGGAAAATCAGCGAAGCGGATGCGCAGTTTTTGTTCATGTTTATTGGAGCCAATCACCACTTCCCGCGAATGGAGATCTTTAAAAATCAAAGCATCTTCATCAAACATATTTCTACTCAATGGCAAACGCGGGTGGCCATGCAGTACTTCTCTCATTTCGCCTGTAAAAAAACCATCTTCATTTATCATCTGACGTTGAAGGCAGGTATCTTTCGAAAATTCAATAAAGTAATCTTCAAAATTTTCGTCCTTGTTAAAAGGAACTTTCAGCGCCGGATGAGCGCCCAGTGAAAAATACAGTTCCCCGTAACCCGGATTTACCACCTTATAAAAGTTTTGAAGCAAACGCCCGTCCAAACGGTAACCGATGTAAAATTCAAAAGCAAATGGGTAACCGGTTTCAGTAGCCGGATTGTTGATCAAACGGAAAACAACTTCATTTGGCGAGTGCGTTAGCAGTTCAAATTCCGACTTTCTTGCAAAGCCATGTTTTTCCATTTTATAGCGATCGCCGTGAATCAAAAGGTTGTCGTTCCAGCAGCGGCCAACAACCGGGAAAAGCACCGGTGCATGCCAGTTCCAGAAGTTTGGATCGGCATTCCATACATGCTCGGTTGCTGTTTTTTTATCGAAAACAGAAGTAAGTTCAGCACCATAGGAACGCACCTTTACACGCAACCTATCGTTTTCAATTTCGTACACCATCTTTTTTTGTTGTGATTAAAGCCAATAGCAAATATCTAAATCCATTTTTCTTTGAACGAACAAACACATACTATGAAATATATTGTTGCGGCTCTATTCATTCTGTTCGGCCTGGCGGTTAACGCACAGCAGTTTACAAAGGAAGACAAGAAAAAAGTACTTACTGAGCTAAAGAAGTATAAGAAAAATCCGCAGTCGTATCAGCGAATGATGGAGCACTACAAAACTACCATCGATTCTGATCAGATAGCTATTAAGAATTGGCGAGATGAAGCGCTTACAGCGGCCACCAAGCAAGTGGAATTAGAGCAAAAGATCGCATCTTTAAGTACCGACTTAGCCGAATGCCAAACCAAACCTGTTCCCGAATGTCCAAAGGCCGGCACCGTTCCCACAAAAGGAACGATCTACAAAGTGCAAATGGGATTGTTCGACAAATTCAACATCAATAATTATTTCAATGAAGTGAAGGTAATTACACCTGAAGAAGTAGAGGGAATGAATCGCTATGTGGTTAGTTATTTTACTGATGAAGAAACCGCACGCAGTTTTGTGCAAGATTTGCGGAAACTAGGTTTGAAGGATGCTTTTGCAGCGAAATATGTTGATGGGCAGCGGGTGTATGAGTGGGACAAAAACGAAAAGATGAAAGGGCGCAGGGCACCCGCTTCGTTACGCGAAATGGTTAGCGAAAAAACGGTTGCCCATCCTCATCAGGCATCTGTTGGTGCGAAGAAGGCCGAACGTAAAGCAGAAGTAAAACAGCAAGCCGTTCAGGAAAAGAGAAAGGTTAGTTTGAAGTAGTGATTTCGACTTCGTAAGTTCTACTTACGAAGTAATAAGAACGGGCCAACTTTCCGGTTTTTTTGTAAAAGCTACATCGTAAGTCTTACTTACGAAGTAGTAGCTCAACAATAAACACTTCGTAAGTTCCACTTACGAAGTAACAATTACGCTGTGGAGTCAAAAGTCAAATTTGAAGTCCAAAAAAATCCTAAATAAGCCTCATCGCCATCAAGGGAACTATTACAAATTTCATTTTTGTAATTCATCCTAATCACTATGAATTTTACAGAAAACGAAATTTATCACGTTTATAACCGAAGTGTGAACCATGAATTGCTTTTTAAAGAGCATTCTGATTATTGCTTTTTTCTTAAAAAATTTGAGGAATACGTGTTACCCGAAGTAGCATTAATTAGCTACAGTTTAATGCCCACGCATTTCCATTTATTAATTCAGCCAATGGCTCCAAATGAAGTAACGCTGAAAGCGATGACACGCTTTTTGATTTCATTTTCGAAATCGATGAACGGTAAATATAAGCGTCACGGCAGTTTGCTTCAGAATAGGACAAAAAGTAGAGTCATCGAATTTGATGATTACCTCAGCAGTGTAATTAACTATATTCATCAAAATCCGGTAGCGGCTAAATTATGCTCGCAGCCCGGTGATTGGAAGTTCAGTTCATATAATGCGATAGTTGGTAACGGTCCCACCCGAGTAGCCCGGGAGGATGTAATTGAATGGTTTGGGGGAATAGATAGATTTATCGAATACCACGCAGTTAACCGTGATAATCACTGGGTGGATCAATTTCATTTTGGCACACGAACCTCGTAAGACTAAATTTTATTAATTTCACGAGTTAAAAAAAACTTACGAAGTAGCACTTACGAAGTAGCACTTACGAAGTAGCACTTACGAAGTAGCACTTACGAAGTAGCACTTACGAAGTAGCACTTACGAAGTAGCACCTACGAAGTCCCCAAGCACTCCCCACCCCCAAAAAAAAACGGAATCCCGTCGGATTCCGTTGAAAATACTTCTAAACACCGAAATTTATCCCTCAGCATTCTTACCCTCCACCAACACTTTGAAACGCTCAAAATCAATAGGCGTGTCCTTCAACTTCACCTGCGATTTGATATAGGCAATCACCTTGTCGGTCATGATCTCTTCATTCAAACGCCTAACATGCTCCTTATCAGCCATCTGTTTCTCAATAAAATTGTCTAACCACTCATCAGCCATATTCCGCATCCCGTATTGATACAGTTGCGACAATAATTGCATTTTGGTGCGGTCTTTCAACTCCTCCGCAGTCACTTCATATTTCTGATCGGCAGCAATCTTGTTCGTAATCAATTGCCAACGCAATTGCTTTGAAAAACGTGGGTAGTCTTCTTCAATCTGCTCGTCGCTGATCGGCTTCTCATTCGAAACTTTTACCCAACGCTTCAGAAAATCGTCGGGCAGGGCAAATGTGGCGGCATCCAAAACACCTTTATAAATATCGTTCATCAACAACGCATCCGAACGCCCATCCAAATAGGCCTCCAGCTCCGATGTCATATTTTCCCGCATCGCCGTTTCGTTGTTCACCCCATTTTCCCCAAATGCCTTTGTAAAAAACTCTTCGTTCAACTCGGCAGGTATGGCGCGCGTAATGTTATTCAACGTCAATCGGAACTGATTGCCCAATTGCTCCGCCTTGGCCATATCATTCAGGTTCAGCAAATGTTTTACAATCGCTTCGCGGTCGCGGTCAAAAAATTCCCAAATATCGCGGTTAATGCTCTCATGCTTCTTCATCGAAAGCAAATCGTTACGATATTTTTCTTTCACCATATCGGCCATCACCGATGAAACCGTGCTCACCCCTCCTTCCTTCACATTACCGTCAGCATCCAACTCTTCAATGGTTAACGAAAGTACATCATCATGCTTCACATCTTCAGGATACTCATAAGTAGAATGCCGTTTCCGCAGGCGCTCAATCTCATCATTAATCATCGCATCGGTCACTTCAATCTTGTAACGCGTAAAGGCGGGCAACTGGCTCAACAAACTCAGATCTACTTCCGGCGCCATGCCCAATTCATAAGCAAAATCTACATCCTTCATGGCGTTAATGTCCATGTCAAGCAACGGCTGGTCGGCCGCAGGTATCGGCTGACCCAAAATATCCAGTTTGTTTTCCTGAAGGTAGTTCCACATCTGCTCGTTCAACTCGCGGTTCAGCTCTTCGGCCAACACACTGTTACCATACATTTTCTTCACTACCGGCATTGGAACCTGACCGGGCCGAAAACCTTTGATAGCCACTTGTTTGGCCAATTTCTTGATGGCCGCGGTCACCTTGGGTTCAAAATCTTCTTTTTTCAGATTGATCCGAACAATAGATTTCAGATCGCCGGTTTTTTCTGCAGTAATTGTCATTTGAGATACGCTGATTCGTAAAGTGCGGGCGGAGGGACTTGAACCCACATGGATTGCTCCGCTAGATCCTAAGTCTAGTGCGTCTGCCAATTTCGCCACGCCCGCAAAAGGAGCGCGAATGTAAATATTTTTCCGGAAAAATGAAATTTATGGCGAGCCCCCGGCTAAAAGGTGCAGCAAATTTTGGGAAAGTAGTCTGTCTTGTCCTAAAATAGGTTTACACAAAATGTAAACTATAATATGGACACAAAACAAGAACAAGATCCGAAACAACCTTCAGGCCCTTATTATTATTCACCATCATTTAAACAGCAAGTTATAGATGAATATCTTCAAACGGGCCAGCCCAAGGAGCACATTGAGCGCAAGTATGGCCTGAGCGGCCATGGCATAATTTGCAAGTGGCTACGAAAAGCAGGTTATGCGGACCCATATGCACCAAAAGTATTACGTAATTTTGCGGCACTAAACGATTTTCCTTTGTCTCAATCAAAAGATCCGCAAAAGCAGTCGCAGGCGTCTCTCAGTATGTTGGAGGCTGAAATCGCTCGTTTAAAGAAACGTTTGGCAGACGAACAACTTCGTTCGGAGCTCTATGAGCGTATGATTACGCTGGCCGAAAAGGAATATAAGATTGCCATCCGAAAAAACTCCAACACCAAGTAATCCGTGAAACTAAAGACAGCCGACCCCAAACAAGTCTGGTTCGATGCTGTTGTTTACTTGGTATAACCAGACAGGCTTATTATCAACAACAGTGGCGACAGCAAACCAACTCTTTTGAAGAGGAACTGGTATTACAGCAAGTCCATCAAATTCGGCGGCTTCAACCTGCCATTGGTGGCCGTAAACTGCTGTTGCTTTTGCAGCCATTTTTATTGGAACATCAAATCAAAATGGGACGCGATGCGCTATTTGATCTATTGGCAGCTCACAAATTATTAATTAGAAAAAAACGTAGGAAAATGACTACCACACAATCTAACCACTGGTTCCGCAAATACCCCAATATCATACGCGGCTTTACGCCTACATCTTCTAATCAGTTATGGGTATCGGATATTACCTATTACAAAACCGCCTTGGGATTTAGATATATCAGCTTCATAACCGATGCCTACAGCAGGAAAATCGTTGGGCATCATGTAGCGGATAGTCTTGAGGCGATACATACCGTTAAAGCTTTGGAAATGGCTATTACTATGGCCGGTGGGCCGTTGTCCGGCCTAATCCATCATTCTGACCGCGGTATACAGTATTGTTCGGCTGATTACGTAAAACTATTAGAAGCTAACCACATCAAAATCAGTATGACTGAGAACGGCGATCCATTGGAAAACGCTATTGCTGAACGTGTGAATGGGATTATCAAAGAAGAGTTCTTAAACCATTACCAGCCAACAGAGGAGCAACTAAAGAAAATCTTAACGCGTTCCGTTTTGATTTATAATGAAGTTCGACCCCATATGAGTTGCAACATGTTGACCCCTGAAGACGTTCATCGAAATAACCTTCCAATTCATAGGACATGGAAGAATTATTACCGGCCAAAAACTACATTTGTAAACTCCAATCAGGATTAAGCCTGAATTGTAAACCTATAACAGGACTTATTTTTTAACCTGTAAACTTTTTTTAGGACGATACAGTCAATAGCCGGGGTCGGGCTGCTACAGGGTCCGCTATCGCTGCCGCCCTCCACTTCGTTTCGGGCCTCGCCTTCGGCTCGCCTTTCGCATCCCTCTCGCAGCGCCTGGCTGCAGTCATCCTGCTTAGGCCAATGGTATCACCTCCCCTAAAATCAGTAAGCGCAATAAACCAACCGCCACAGCCTATTTCCGATGCAGCATTTTTTCGTAACCCGCAATCCACTGGTCGGGCGTCATTTTTGCAGCTAATTCACCTATCAGCGCAAATGGTATCTGTTCGGGCTTCTTAAACCGGATACAGCTTTTGCCCATGTCGGGTTTCTTTCCGGTAACAGCAGTAAATTTCTCGGTAAACCATTCCATTAATTTGGGGTCGCCGTAAATTCCCATATGATAGAGCGCAATAAATCCTTTCTGCGATGCCAGATTCATAAAAGGCAACGGTAATTTAGGATCGCAATGGTAACCATTCGGATATTTCGAATGTGGCACTACATATCCAATCATCCCATATCCCATGCATTCCTCAAATCCTTTCGGAAGGTTGTTGCGAATAGCGTCACGAAGCGCGTGCATCGCCGCCCGACGATCTTCCGGAAGTTCATCCAGATATTGCTCTACAGTGGTGGCAGCGCTGCGCATCTTACTTCTTTAAACGATTCAATTCCTGCTGCAATTGCTCAATTTGCTGCTGTTGCTCCTTAATCGCTTCAATCAACACCGGTATCAAGCCATTGTAATTTACCGATTTGATAGGAAGCGCCTCCTCATTGGCTACACCTCTAACGCCTTTCGATGCGCCAATCAGTTTGGTATCCTTAATCAACTCCGGGAAAACAGCTTCAACATCCTGTGCAATCACACCAAAAGTTTTGCGTAACGGTAACCCATACTTGGCTGATAGTTCCGGCTTGTAGAAATAACTTACACCGCTAATCAGTTTAAGCTTTTCAATAGCATTGCCTATCGGATGGATGTCGGTCTTCAACTCCCGGTCAGATGGGTTTACAACCAAACCGGAAACGAATAAATCACCATTCATGTAGCCGGCATAACCTAATGATCCGGTTGGCATTTGCGCATACACGCCCAACGCATTGGCATCTGATGAGTTGGTTACAAATGTTCCGCCTCTGCCTTGTCCGGTTGTTACCAAATGCAACCCAAACACACCGCTATTGGTTCCGTTAGTAGCACCTTCAATAGCGTTGTAGGCATTGGTGGTAACTGTATTTTCAACAATTATACCTACACCATTTCCTGAAGTGTTCACCATTTCTACCATAGCCGTACCTGCCGCCGTGGTGGCCGAAACCACGTTGAACTTATTCACCGATCCGCCGCCTGCGGCTGATACTCCTGGAGTAGTAGTTCCAATACCCACTTGCGAACCGTTATCAAAAATGATGGAATTACAAATCACCGATGAGCTGGTGAATTTTGCAACAAAGTTGGTTACTGCCGAGGCACAGAAACTGCTACCCGAACCCGCTGGGCCGGTTGGGCCGGTAACGCCATTGGTGCCTGCGGTTCCGGTAGCGCCTGTGGCGCCTGTTGTTCCACGAACACCTGTTGGGCCGGTCACCGAAAGCCCGGCTGTGCCGGTGGCTCCTGTAGCGCCCGTAACTCCGTTAGTCCCTGCCGTGCCGGTTGCTCCTGTAGCACCCGTGGTGCCTCTTACGCCGGTTGGACCGGTAACTGAAAGTCCAGCCGTGCCGGTAGCGCCCGTAGCACCGGTTACGCCATTAGTTCCTGCAACTCCCGTTGCACCTGTGGCTCCTGAAACTCCCGCAGAGCCTGTGTTTCCTGTAACACCTGTAGCTCCGGTGGCGCCTCTTAACCCTGTAGCGCCTGTAGCACCTGCTGCGCCGGCAGCGCCGGTGGGGCCGGCAGCACCAGCAGCCCCGGTAAGGCCAGTTGAACCACTTGGTCCGGTAGCACCTGTGGCGCCTGTTGCGCTTGCCGTGCCGGCTGGTCCGGTTGCTCCTGTTGCCCCCGTTGCACCTGCTGTTCCGGCAGGGCCGGTTGTTCCATTCAATCCATTATTCCCTGATGGGCCGGTTGGGCCTTGCAATCCGGTTAAACCGGTAGGGCCGGCATTTCCTGAAGGACCCGTAGTTCCCGCAATTCCCGTTGCTCCGGTTGGGCCGGCAACACCGGCAATACCTGTAGCACCGGTTGCTCCGTTCGCACCGGTTAATCCCGTAGGGCCGGTTACGCCTGCTGCACCAGCCAGTCCGGTTGCTCCGGTGGGCCCGGCAACACCTGCAGCCCCCGTAGCGCCACTTGATCCCGTTACACCGGGGTTTCCAGTAGGCCCGGTAGCCCCGGTATTAGAAGCCGAACCTGCTGGTCCGGTTATCCCCTGTAAACCAGTTGCTCCCGTAGCGCCTGTTGCACCTGTATTTCCGGCCAAACCTTGCAAGCCGGTTGGCCCCTGAATTCCTGCACCTGTAGCGCCTTGCAACCCGGTGGCCCCAGTGGCGCCGGTTATACCCGCAGCACCCTGAAGACCGGTGGCCCCGGTCGCACCAATTCCTGTAGCGCCTGTTACGCCTGCAGGGCCTTGAGCCCCTGTGGCTCCGGCAACTCCGGCCGCACCTTGTGCCCCTGTTGGCCCTTGTGGACCTGCAGCTCCGGCACTTCCCGACGGGCCTTGCGGACCGGTTGGCCCGGTGATGCCACCACTACCACCACCCGATGCTCCGGTAGCACCTGTAGCGCCGCGTAAACTTTGTGTGGTAGAAACATTGGCTCCATTCGATAATGTAAATGTAAGGGTGCCATCAGGATTAACCGTTACGCCAGTGATATTAGCGCCTGTTGCCCCAATTGGCCCGGTAGCCCCGGTAGCGCCATTTACACCGCTATTACTAAGGCGGCAAAGGGAAATCCAGCTGTTAACACCGGGCTTGGCGCAGTAATAGAAGTGACAATGCGTATCCGTATTGTAAATAATCAATCCATCAGCCGGATTCACAATGGCGGCCACCGCGCTGGTGTTCATCCTTGGTGCCAGAAAACCTTTAGTGCCCACTACATCCAGCATAGCGCTGTTATCGGGCGTCAAGGTTCCAATACCTACGTTTTGCCCATGAACAATTGACGTGGAAAAGATAAGGGTGCCGACAAGCGCAAGTAACGCAGGTAAAAATTTCTTCATAGCGTGGTTGATCTTAAAAAGGACGGCGAAGATAACATTCGCATCGCTAAATTTAAAAGGCTTTTTAAAATAGATATATTTGCGGCGAAAATTTTTCGGCCCCGTAGCTCAGTTGGATAGAGCAACAGCCTTCTAAGCTGTGGGTCATTGGTTCGAATCCAATCGGGGTCACTATTTTCATTTTTTTTCCGCTTCCCTATTTTCTTTCGGAAAAACAAGCCTACTCCACTAAATTGCCGTTTCAAAATTCAGCATGAAATTAGCGATTCACGGTGCAGCACACACGGTAACCGGTTCCAAACACTTACTGGAATTACAGAGCGGCAAAAAAGTTTTGCTGGATTGCGGCATGTTTCAGGGCATGGGCAAGGATACCGAAACCCTTAATACCAATTGGGGATTTGAACCATCTCAAATTGATTATGTGATTCTCTCACATGCGCATATCGACCACTCCGGATTGCTACCGAAACTGGTGAAAGATGGTTTTACAGGCCCGATATTTTGCACGGCCGGAACAGCCGATCTGGTAGAAATACTGCTCCCCGATTCGGCTCACATCCAACAAGCCGATACCGAACACGTAAACAAACGGCGCCGCAAACAATCGCGCCGCGAAGTAGAACCTATTTACTCTTTAGAAGATGCCGAACGGGTAATACCGATGTTGCATCGCCTCGATTATGACCGGCCTTTTCGCATTTCCGATGAATTGGAAGTGTTGTTTACTGACTGCGGCCATATTGTGGGAAGCGCCGCCATCAATCTGAAGATCACCGAAGGCAAACGGATCATTCATTTTACATTTAGTGGTGACATTGGTCAACAACACGCTTTAATGCTGCGCTCACCAAAACCTTTTCCGCAGGCCGATTACATTGTTATGGAATCTACTTACGGCAATAGCTTACACGATCCGGTTTCAGTGAAAGCCGATAAGTTCCTCGAGTTCATTCAGCAAACCTGCCTTCAAAAAAAAGGGCGATTGATTATCCCTGCCTTCAGCATTGGGCGAACACAGGAAATCTTATATCTGCTCAATCAGCTCGATTTGGAAGGCAGGTTACCCGCTCTGGAATATTTTGTAGATAGTCCGCTTTCCATCAGCGCCACCAAAGTGGCCCGCGCGCATCCCGAAAGTTTTAACGATGAAGTTCAAAAAACTATTCAGGGCGATCAGGACATTTTTTCCTTTAAAGGATTGCAGTTAATCAAGGAAGCACAACAGTCTATAGCCCTGAATGAATACAAAAAACCTTGTGTAATTATTTCTGCATCCGGAATGGCAGAGGCCGGAAGGGTGAAGCATCATATTGTTCACGGCATTGAAGATCCACGGAACACCATTCTGCTCACCGGCTATTGCGAGCCGCATTCGCTGGGCGGACGTTTAATTGAACATCCTGCTACAGTGAATATTTACGGACAAGAATATGAAGTGAAGGCGCGCATTGCTTCCCTAAAGAGTTTGAGCGCGCATGGCGATTACGAAGACCTTTGCAAATGGCTGGAGTGTCAGGATTCCGGAAAGGTAAAAAAGTTGTTTTTGGTTCACGGAGAATATCGTGTACAGCAAGCCTTTCGTGAACGGCTGTTGCAACGTGGCTTCAGTGAAGTGGAAATACCCTTGCAACACCAGCAGTTCGAACTATGAACGAAGCGCAGCATCAGCGCGGTTTTACACCGCATCATTCCCATCGCGAAATTGAATTTTTGGAAGGTTCGCATTCGTGGTTTACCGAACTGCGCTTTTTACTGCGCATTATTTCGCAGTTCTTTTATGGTTTGCGAAAACTGCATTTTCTGGGGCCATGTGTTACCTTCTTTGGCTCTGCCCGTTACGATGAACATCACCAATATTATCAATTGGCAAGGCATATGGCAACAGCCGTTTCCCGATTGGGCTTCACCGTGATCACCGGCGGCGGTCCCGGCATCATGGAGGCCGCTAACCGCGGTGCACGCGAAGCCGGAGGCCGGTCAGTGGGTTGCAACATTCAGTTATTAAAAGGCCAGAATCCCAATGCCTATCTCGACAATTGGATTACGCTCGATTATTTCTTTATAAGAAAAACGCTGCTTAGCAAATACTCTTATGCCTTTGTAGTAATGCCGGGCGGTTATGGTACACTCGACGAATTTTTTGAAGCCATCACATTGATTCAAACCGGAAAATTTCAACGCTTCCCCGTGGTGTTGATGGGTAAAGACTATCATCAGCATCTCATCGCGCATTTGAAATTTATGGTGGAACAAAAGACCATTGATGCCGCCGATCTGGAACTTTTTCTTTGTACCGATTCGTTGAGCGAGGCCGTGCAGCATATTGAGAAATACGCCATTAATAAGTTCAATCTTCGGAAAAATGAAAGAGAAAGTGAGGTAAGCGATAAGAAGTAAAAGAGGCAGTTGATCTTGATGGTTACAATCACTATTGTTCATGGTGCAATTGTAAATTACTCCTTGAAACATCATCACCAAATCAGCACATTCCCCAATCTTCAAATCGTTAGGTTTTTACTGTTAACTGAATCTTAAGTAGTTGCAGTTTTAGAGGTGAGAGCAATCATAAAACCGACTGGCGCAGGTCATGAAATGCAGGCACAGCAAGGGTTACGTTTGTTTTTAAATAAACGCAATGAACAAAGTAATCCTTCTTTCCGGCACCGATCACCTGCCCGCAGGCGCCTGTGATTTTGTAAGCTGGATGAACCAGAATCAACGCCTGTTGCTGGCCACGGTTTTTCTTCCCAAAGTAGATTCATGGGATGTGTTATTGTTCAATACGTATGGTGTGCTGAGCCCGGGTATGTTCGAAATGAAGGAAGATCCCGAAATTCTTAAAGCTACAAAACAAAAGCTTTACGAATTCTGCGAGAAGAATGACGTAGAGTTTCGTATTCATGAAAAAGAGTTCGACGATTTGAAATCGCAATTGTGCATCGAATCGCGTTTTGCTGATTTGATGGTGTTCAGCAACGATGCGTTTTATCAGAGTTTCACCAATCATGTTTACGATGAATTTGCCGACAATACGCTGCACCATGCCGAATGTCCGGTAATTATTGTTCCGCAAAAGTTTGAGCGCCCGAAAAGTGTGATTCTGGCCTACGATGGCAGCGCTTCGTCGGTTTTCGCCATTCGTCAGTTTGCCGCCTTGTTTCCCGAACTTGCGCAACTGGAAACTTTATTAGTATATATCGATAGCAACAAAAAACATCAGATTCCCGATTTATCCTATATTGAAGAATTGGCGGCGCGCCATTTCAATAAATTAACTTTTCTGAAACTGAATCAGGATCCCGGAAAGTCGTTTGCCGATTGGATCGAAAAACAACCGGAAGCGCTGCTGGTTACCGGTGCGCAAGGCCGTGGTGCTGTTTCTGAATTGTTGCACAAAAGCTTTATAGGCGAGGTGTTGAAGAAAAATCGCATGCCGGTTTTTGTAACTCATCGCTAACGCATTTAAACTCCCGGGAATTGCGCTGCAACCTGACTGGATTACTCACCCCTATCCTTTCAGGCGGAAATTTGCTTTCCCCATCAATTCAAACAACCGTCCCGGGATTTTTTTCTAATCATTTTATTTTTTTGGCGGCCGCAGCACGGCCACTTCAATTGTATTTTTTATGAGGCCGGTGTTTTGCCGTGCTGCGCCGGGTGCTTCGCTCCCAATGTTTTTGGCCGTTTATTTCGCTTTGTTTTTGGTGGTTGCGTCATTTTAAAAGAATGGCCGAATGCCAAAAACGATTTCCGCTGCGCCCCCTGCCGCAAAACCCCGGAGTACCGCGCACCGCCGACTGCGGCAGCGATTGGAGTGGCGCGACTGAAAGGAGCGGTGCGGAGGGAGGAACGACCGTAGCACCGAAGCGATAGCGGAGCCACGCAAAGCGCGCCCGCCGCCATAATAAAAATGAATGGTAATAATCAGAAAGCTGAAAATCTTATCTTCCCGAAATGAAACATCTTTTCTGCTGCTGCGCCATGGCGTTACTTCCCTTTTTAATGAGTTGCAACGGGAAAAAACACGCCGAACAACATTTTCATTCTTCCGATGAAAAAGTAAAAATCGACTTGATTGGAAACCGTGAAATGGCCAACGATCCGCTCATCACCCAAATTCATTTGCATGCCTATGATATGCCCGATCAGGTGTTTGAAATTCAGTTGCTGGTAAGCGATCTCACCTCCGATAATGTTCACATGGACTGGACCGATAACCAACACAGCAAACTGAGCATTTCGCTACCCGATGGCGACAAAAAAGTATTCGATATTACCGCACTTCCCAATCAGGCTACCGTGGTTCCGGTGGTGAATGAATAATTTGGTGATATAATTTGGTGATTTGATAATTTGATGATTTGGTGATGAAGAAACTTGCTCTTCGTTCTCTCATCTCTCCTCTCTCATCTCTCAACTTTCAACTTTCATCTCTCCTCTCTCATCTCCCCTATCTGCTGGCGCCACATGGCATAGTACAATCCTTTTTCGGCAAGTAGCTCCTCATGCTTTCCGGTTTCAATGATGCGGCCTTTCTCGAGCACAAAAATCCGGTCGGCATGCAGTATGGTAGAAAGGCGGTGCGCGATCATTACGGTGATGTGTTGCTGCATGCCCGACAGCTTGCGAATGGTGGAAGTGATTTCTTCTTCGGTTATCGAATCCAGGGCAGAAGTGGCTTCATCAAAAACCATTAGCCGCGGCTGCCGCAACAGCGCTCTTGCAATGGAAAGCCGCTGTTTTTCACCTCCTGAAATTTTCATTCCGCCTTCACCTATAAACGTATCGATTCCGTTATCAGCACGGTGCAGTAAATTCCCGCAAGCGGCTTGCTGCAAGGCTTCCAGCATTTCACTTTCTGTAGCCCTGGGGTTCACAAACAGCAAATTTTCCCGAATGCTGCCGGCAAAAAGTTGGGTGTCCTGCGTAACCAAACCAATCTGCTTGCGCAGCACTTCCACATCAATTTCATCGGCATTCAAACCGTTGTAAAAAATCTTTCCTTCTACGGGATGATACAAGCCCACCAGCAATTTCACCAATGTGGTTTTTCCCGAACCACTGGGTCCTACAAAAGCAATGGTTTCTCCGCTTCGCACCGTAAAATGCAATTGCTGAACCGCCATGGTTTTCGACGACCGGTGCTGAAACGAAACCCCGTCGAACAACAATTGCTGCAGCTCACCCAAAGCCTTTGGCTGCAACGGTTTGGTTTCAACAGGGCTGTCGAGTATAGTTTGAAAATTTTGCAGCGAGGCTTGTGCTTCGCGGTAACTCAAAATCACATTTCCCATTTCCTGCAGCGGATTAAAAATGAAGAACGAATACATTTGCAAAGTGGCTAAATCGCCAATTGAAAAGCGGTTGCGGAAAACCAAGTACAACAAGATGAACAAAATGCCCTGACGCAATAAATTCACCAATGTTCCCTGAATAAAATTGATACTGCGCACCTGCCGCACCTTTCGCAATTCCAGTTGTAAAATTTTGAGCGTAGCCAGGTTCAGCCGTTTCATTTCCTGATGCGTAAGGCCCAAACTTTTGATCAATTCAATGTTGCGTAAACTTTCGGTAGTAGCCCCGGCCAGCACATTGGTTTCGCGAACAATACCCTTCTGCAGTTCTTTTATTTTTTTCGAAAGAAAACTAATTACAAAGTAAAGTGCCGTGCAAGCAATGAGGTAAACAAAAAACAACCCGCTGTATAAACGAATGGAATACACCAGTACGAAAATGATACCTACTATGCCGAAGAAGAATACGTTGATAAAGTAGTTAATGAACTTTTCTGAATCGGTGCGCACCCGTTGCAAAATGTTGAGCGTAGAGCCGCTGCGTTTATCTTCAAATTCCTGAAAAGGCAATTGCAGCGAATGGCGTAAGCCATCGGTATAAACATCAGCGCCAAATTTTTGAATTACCAAATTCATAGTGTAATCCTGAAAAGCTTTTGCGATGCGGCTAATCATGGCCACCGTTACATTGGCCAATACTAAAACACCGGCAGCACGCATAAATGCCGCTGCCGGACGATCTTTCGGAAATGTGGTCACCAGATTGATCAAACGGCCGTAGATGTGCGGGTCCATTAATGAAAAAACCTGATTCACAATGGCCAGCAAAAAAGAAACGGCCACCAACACCTTGTATCGCTTAATATATCGCCACAACACCTGCATCGCCTGAATTTGAGGCGGCAAATATAGAGATGCGAGCGTTTCAGTGAACCGATTTCCGGGCACAATTTTTTAATTTTCAGTAAAAACCAATCATGATTACCATAGCCACCTTGATGATTTTACTCCATTTTTCGGAGGCGGAGATTCGCCCCTTATCTGTTACCAGTGAAGCTTTTAAAAATAATGGAAAGATACCGCGCGAATACAGTTGTCAGGGCAAAGAAGTGAATCCACCGCTGGCCATCTCCAATATTCCCGGTGAGGCCAAATCGCTGGTGTTAATTGTGGAAGATCCTGATGCGCCCAAGGGTGTTTTTGATCATTGGGTGATGTGGAATATTCCAAATGGCAGCATAGCCGAAAACAGCGCTCCCGGCGTAGAAGGCAGTAACAGCGCGGGTTCTAAAAAATACAAAGGTCCTTGTCCGCCAAACGGCAAACACCGCTATTTCTTTAAAGTATATGCAATTGATATTTTGCTCGACTTGCCTGCCGGCAGTGCGAAGATGACTGTGCTGGAATCCATTAAAGGCCATATTGTGGCTCAGGGCGAACTGGTTGGAACCTATGAGAATTGAGCATATACCTTTTTTGGGCGGCTCGCATGCGGTTTCGTTCCTCACCGCCTGCGACCGGGTGCTATCGGGGTACGGCTTCGCCTCCCGTGCTCGCTCGTTCCTCGCTCGCACCGCTCGCTAAAGCTCGCGCCCTTTCGCCCCCTGCCGCAACGCCCGGCCTTGGCCATAATCCTTAATAATGCAAACTGGTAACTGAAAAGTGGAAGTATAATACTTCGTGGATCGTAGCGGGGGGGGAGCTCGAATCCCCGACCTCAGCATTATGAGTGCTGCGCTCTAACCAGCTGAGCTACCCCGCCATCCGGTTTCAATAGCTTGAAACGATTGGAGCGCGAATATAAAATGATGTCGCGAATTTGAAACAAAATTTTTAAGGAAGTGCGTTTCTAAATCATGGCTTATCCAACCAAAGCGGTGACAATCCGTATCTTTAGAGGGAATATTAGCTATGCGGAACGCACTACTTTACATTTTACTGCTGTTGGCTCTTCCTGCAGCGGCCCAAAATAATATTGGTATTGGTACGGCAGCGCCCGATGCCTCTGCCCTGCTTGATCTTACCTCCTCTCAAAAAGGATTTTTGGTTCCTCGCGTTACTACTGCCCAACGTAATGCTATCGTTTCACCGGCGAATGGGCTGCTGGTTTACGATTTAAATTTGAATTGTTTCTTCTACTATAATTCATCGGTACCGGGCTGGATTTCACTTTGCCAGTCGGCATTAGGCGCAACCGGTGCCACGGGAGCAACAGGAATTACCGGACCCTCAGGTGCAACAGGAACCAACGGCGCGGCAGGCGCACAAGGCGCTACGGGATTGCAAGGTATTGCAGGAGCCACAGGTGTTACCGGACCTTCGGGTATTGATGGAACCAATGGTGCTGCGGGGGCCCAAGGCGCTACGGGATTGCAAGGTATTGCAGGAGCCACAGGTGCAACCGGTGTTACCGGACCTTCGGGTATTGATGGAACCAATGGTGCGGCAGGTGCGCAGGGTCCGACAGGACTACAAGGCATTGCAGGTACAACTGGCGCAACAGGGGTAACCGGACCTTCGGGCATTGATGGAACCAACGGTGCAGCAGGTGCACAAGGTCCGACAGGACTACAAGGCATTGCCGGAGCCACAGGTGCCACAGGCGTTACCGGACCTTCAGGAAACAACGGCACCAATGGCGCGGCAGGTGCGCAAGGCGCTACCGGATTGCAAGGCATTGCCGGAGCCACAGGTGCCACAGGCGTTACCGGACCTTCGGGAAACAACGGCACCAATGGTGCGGCCGGCGCACAAGGCGCTACCGGATTGCAAGGCATTGCCGGAGCCACAGGTGCCACAGGCGTTACCGGACCTTCGGGAAACAATGGCACTAATGGTGCGGCTGGTGCACAAGGCGCTACGGGATTGCAAGGCATTGCAGGAGCCACAGGCGCAACAGGGGTTACAGGACCTTCAGGAAACAATGGCACCAATGGTGCGGTTGGTGCACAAGGCGCTACAGGATTGCAAGGTATTGCAGGAGCCACAGGCGCAACAGGCGTTACCGGACCAACCGGTCCGCTTGGCGCGGCAGGTGGTGATCTTACCGGAACCTATCCCAACCCGGTGGTTTCAGGACTTCAAACCACACCAATCTCAGCAACAGCGCCAACTTCGGGTCAAATCCTTCAATTCAACGGCACACAATGGGTTCCGGCAACCTATACTGGCGCTTTCTGGAATCTGCTTGGCAATTCGGGAACTAATGCCGCCTCTAATTTTCTTGGTACAATAGATGGTATAGATCTGGTAATTAAGACGGCCAGTACGGAGCGCGCTCGTGTTTTGGCCTCAAACGGAAACGTTGGAATTGGTATTGCACTACCTTTGCAACCGCTTCATGTGTATCGAAACAGTAACAACAATAAATACTCCATTTTCGGGGAGGCTCGTCAAACGCAAATCGGCGCCAATTACCTCGATGTTGGTGTGGGAGGTTATGGATCGGGGCAGAATTTATTTTCCGGTTATGCGGTTGGGGTTCATGGCACTGCCGACCAGCCAAACAGCGGTATTGCAATTGGCGTATTAGCCGCCCTGGGGAACGGCGGCATGAGCACCATACCTTCAAACGTAGATGCCGCTCTTTATGCTGACGGAAACAACTATGGCTTTGCAGGTATTTTTATGCGCGGGCTTTCCGGATTTTATGCCGACGATCCTTATACCGTGGTAGATGTAGCGGGTGACGTAGCCCATCGCGGTTATTCGTTGAACTTTAATACGGGTAACAATAACAACATTGACATCAATACGCTTGGCACCAACAAATTTTCTTATTACGAAATCACACCGGCTGCGAATGCGGTACTTACCGGCTTTAATGGCGGCACCAATGGACGTATCGTAACGCTGGTGAATGTAGGTTCGGTAGCGTTTAGCATTGCCCACAACAGCGCCTCTTCCAGCATAGGCAATAAAATCAATACCCCAACAAATGCCGCTATTACCGTACCGGCAGGCGGGGCAGTTACCTTGCAATATGGCGTAACCAATCCAAATTGGTACGTAATCAGCAACACTTCTTCCGATTGGCAACTTACCGGAAATGCCAATACCAACCCAGCCACTAACTTTGTAGGAACTACCGATGCTCAGGATCTGGTTATTCGTACGGCCAATACCGAACGCATTCGTACCGATGTAAACGGGCGCGTTGGAATCGGAACAGGGCCTGTAGGAATTGGCGTCACTTCTACTGTATCAAAACTTGAAATTCTCGGCGATGCTACTTACTCCGATGTAGTGCATCGCGTGTCTGGCGCCCAGCCCTGGTATTCGTTTCAACGTTCGCAAGGAACACTGGCTGCGCCTACCATTATTGGCAGTCAGGGTGTATTAGGCAGAATCAATTTTGCAGGATACGACGGCACTACGCATCAAACTGCTGCATTAATTGCAGCCGAAGTGGATGGCGCCAGCGGCGCCGGTGATATGCCGGGCCGTTTGATCTTTTCGCTGGCGGTAGACAATTCCACTACGCTGAAAGAAAGAATGCGCATGACCAACTATGGATATATTGGCATGAACACTAAAACACCGCAAGCCCATTTACATGTGGTAGATACACCGGGAGGCACCATGGGCGCGGTAGAAATACTTGAAACCGAAGCAGCGGCCTCCACATTGGATTTCAGAAATGCCGTAAACGGACATTGGATAACGGGAACGAACGACAACGGAAACGGCACTAACAACAATCAATACATCATCCACAATTTCAACGATGGCCAAACCTTCTTGGCGGTGCAACGCGGAACAGGATATGTAGGTATAGGAAATACCGCCGCTACACAAGCTCCTGCTGCGGCGCTGGATATCGAAAACAGCGCTACCACATCGCCCACACCCATGCTGATTGTAAAAAATGGCGGAGCAACCGGAACGCAAATCAAAATTGGCGCAGCGGGTTCGTTTTTGGCCTATACCGGAAGCATCGACTGGCAGAACAATTCGTTCAGCATTGCATTGAACAGCGCAGCGTCGTTCGACCTGCAACTGGGTAATAATAGCGCCGCCAAACCTACCGGCGGTTCCTGGACGGTGCCATCAGACAGGCGGTTGAAAGAAGATATACATCCATTCAAAGACGGACTGGAAGTGTTGCGTCAAATTCAACCGGTGTATTTCAAGTATACGGGCGAAGCTGGTTTGCCAAAAGAATATGGCATTGGCGTGATTGCTCAGGAAGTGCAGCAGGTGGCCCCTTATATGACCTCTACATGGGAATACCTTGAAAAACCGGAAGACCGGAACTCAGTGAAAAAGTTTTTGAGCTACAATCCGGATGCCCTATTTTACTTACTGCTGAACGCCGTTAAAGACCTCGACCAAAAACAATCAGCAACATTGCCGGAAATACGTTGCTCTGATTTTGGTACTGCTGTAATATCGTCGAAAGTGGTGCGTATCCATTTCGCAACCACCTTTGCCGAAAAAATGAATGACAACCCGGTGGTGGTGGCCACACCGCTGAACAGCAATGTGCAACTGAGTATTTCTAACATTAGTGCAGAAGGTTTCGATGTAACGGCTTCCGGTGATAGTTCCAAAGAAATTGCCTTCAACTGGATTGCTATGGCTAATGCCAAAAAGGTGACTTCATCTTCAAACTATTCGAAAGAAGAAAGAGATGAATTGATCAAAAAAGTAAAATTGCCTGAGGCGAAAATCAGATAGCTATGGTTTCCAGTCCCTGACCGGCGGCCAGCAATTCGGCAATATCGAACACCTTTACATCCATACGATCTTTGGCCTTCACGCCATCAGTTAGCATGGTATTGCAGAACGGACAGGCTGAAGCTACAATGTTAGCGCCTGTTTCCAGCGCTTCTTTCGAACGCGCATCGTTGATGCGGATAGTGCCGTGTTCTTCTTCTTTGAACATTTGGGAACCACCTGCCCCGCAACACATACCGCGTTGTTTGCAACTCTGCATTTCTACCAATTCGGCATCCAGCAATTCCAGCACTTTGCGCGGCGCCTCATAAATTTCGTTGGCACGCCCCAAATAACAAGAGTCGTGATAAGTAATCTTTTTCCCTTTAAACACTCCTCCGCCTTCTAATTTAATTTTGCCTTCATCAATCAATTCCTGCAAAAACCGGGAATGGTGCACCACTTTATAATTTCCGCCCAGGCCGGGATATTCATTCTTTAAAATATTGAAACAATGCGGACATGCGGTCACGATCTTTTTTACGCCATAACCATTCAGCACTTCAATATTTTGAAGCGCCAGCATCTGGAACACAAACTCGTTACCGGCACGCTTGGCCGGATCGCCGGTGCAACTTTCTTCCGTACCCAGCACGGCAAAATTGATTTGGAGATGATTTAGAATCTTTACAAAAGCCCGCGTGATTTTTTGCGCACGCTGGTCAAAACTTCCAGAACAGCCAACCCAAAAAAGTATGTCGGGAGTTTTTCCGTTTGCAGCCATCTCGGCCATGGTGGGAACGTTCATTTATTGCAAATTTTAAATGGTAAATTGAAACTATTTAGTGCCGGTTCATTTCCAGTTCAATCGGTCTTGCTGACTGAATTGCCAAGGAGCGGCATTGTTTTCGAGATTGGCAAACATACCATTCCACTCAGCAGGCGAATTGGAATCTTCCATGATCAGGCTGCGGCGCAGTTGCACAATGATATCCAGAGGTGAAATATTTACAGGACATTCTTCCACACAGGCATTGCAGGTTGTACAAGCGCGCAATTCTTCAACCGATATATAGCCATTCTCGATCAGCGATTTGCCGTCTTCCTGCCAAATGCCGTTGTTAGCATCCATTTTCTTTCCTACTTCTTCTAAACGATCGCGTGTGTCCATCATAATTTTGCGTGGCGACAACTTCTTGCCCGTTTGCGTTGCCGGGCACTGCGCACTGCAACGACCGCATTCGGTACACGTATAGGCATCCAGCAAATTCTTCCAGCTCAGGTCCATCACATCTTTTGCACCAAACTTCACCGGTTCGCCTGAATCGGGCGCTACGGCTGCGTTTGGATCCAGCATCAGTTTTACCTCACGGGTCACTGCATCCATATTTTTAATCATGCCTTTAGGATACAGCCGGCTGTAATATGTATTGAAAAATGCCAGAATGATGTGCAAATGTTTGGAGTACGACAAATACACCAAAAATCCCAGAACGCCCGCCAAATGGCCCCACCAGCCGATCTTTTCCAATACCATCAACACCGTTTCATTGGTATTGTAGAAAAACGATCCAATCATTCCGCTCAACCACAATCCATATTTACCATGCTCTGCAGCCATATCGAAGCTGTTCATCATAAATATATTGGTGATCAGAAACAGTTCTCCGCAAAGGATCAGGTGAGCATCTAAATTCGGCCAACCTTTTAACTCCTTCATAGTAAAGCGAGGCAGTTTCAAAACATCGCGGCGATAGAAAAACGCAAGTGTTACAAAAAACGTGAGCAGCGAAAGCACTTCGATAAAACTGATGGTGAAGACATATAATCCACGCAATACCGGAATGTTTTCCCAGGCATGATAAATAAAGCGATGTGTTCCAAAAATTCCGTCTATAAATATTTCAATTAACTCGATCTGCGTGATCACAAACGAGGCGTAGATTACCAGATGTAACAACGCTGCTACCGGCCGTTTGAACATTTTTTTCTGACCAAATGCCACCAACAGCATCGTTTTAAAACGCTCACCCGGTTGATCATTAATCACTTCAGGCCGTCCTAAATGAATATTTCGGTACACCCGCGAAAAACCTTTGAAAGCAAAGTACGATGCGGTGCCCACCACCGCCAGAAACACTATGGAAGAAAGAATAGTTAACATGCCGTTTTTTTTAAGATGGGGCGCAGCGGCTAAAATAGAAGTTTAAAAAAGTTCTGCAACTAACCTTCCACCACCACAAAGGCGGCAGCCATTTCTTTCAGGTGCGAAATAGAAACGTGAACATTTTTTCCACCGCGGTTAGAAAACACTTCCAGCGCACGGCCGCTGAGATGAATGTCGGGCTTTCCGATTTCATTGTTCAGAATTTCCACTTCTAGAATGCTCATCCCTTCGCGCCAACCGGTTCCTAACGCTTTGAAAAACGCCTCTTTAGCTGCAAAACGAGCCGCATAACTCATGGCGTTGTTCTGTTTCGAACAGTAGTCGATTTCGCGCGGTGAAAACACTTTGCGCAAAAATTCTTCTTTGGCTATGGCGCGTTCCACACGGGCCACTTCAATAATATCGGTTCCAATGCCTATGATCACGATTCCGGTTATACTTTATGCGTAAAAAACAGAAATTTGCGAGGTGAGTTCCAAAGAAACGCCTTTCTGCCATATCAGCGGCCGTAAAATTACAGCCTCCGATGGATTTCTTTTAGAAATACCGGAATCGGAAGAATTTTTTACGGCAGTTTATGAAAAAATCGGATTAAACTATCCGAAGTATTTCAAAATGAACCCACTGTGCAAACTGGCCATTATCGCCGCAGAACTCACGCTGCGTCAGGCTTTAAAGGTTGCGCCACTCCATCCGGCAACTGCTTTGGTGCTTACCACCAGAAACGGCAGTTTAGATACCGATGAACGCTATTGGCAAAGCACGGCAGCCATTCCCAGTCCGGGTCTTTTTGTTTATACCCTGGCCAATGTGATGGCCGGCGAAATCTGCATTCGTTACGGCATCAAAGGCGAAAATTATTGCTTTGTTACCGAAGGTTTTAACCGCGATTTCCACGAGCAGCAAACCCAATTGCTAAGGAAGGCGCATAAAGCCAATTTTATTTTGAACGGCTATGCCGATCATCTGCACGGAAAGTCCGAAGCATTTTTTTATTTCGTAGCTCCGGAAAACGAAAAAACAACTTAAAAAGCCAGTATGAATGAATTGATGCAAACCCTAAAGCAACAGATCGTTGAACAACTGAACCTGCAACATATTAAGCCGGAAGACATTGGCGACGACCAGCCGCTTTTCGTTGAAGGGTTAGCGCTGGATTCGATTGATGCATTGGAGCTGATTGTTTTGCTGCAACAAAAGTACGGCATTAAACTGGCCGATCCGGCTGATGGCCCTAAGGTATTCAAGACTGTTCGCACGCTGGCGGAGTTTATCACCGCTAATAAGAAAAACTAAAGTGCCGAACGCCATTTACATCGCCGGCAGCGGCGTGATATCGGCCATCGGCAGTACGCTTCAGGAAAATTTCCAAAACCTGATTGCATCCAAAACCGGTGTTGGGTCTTTTCGCATTTTACCCACTCAACACGCCACTACCCTTCCGGCTGCGGAAGTTCAATTTACTAACGAAGAACTGGCCGAAAGAGCCAAACTTCCCGCAACCACTTCACGAACGGCCTTGCTAAGCAGTATTGCGGCGCATGAGGCCATAAAAAATTCAGGACTAGATTTAAGTAAACTTCGGTGTGCGTTTATTTCGGCCAATACGGTTGGCGGCATGGATAAAACCGAAAATTTCTTTGTCGATTTTTTGAAGGATCCGCAAAGCGGTCACCTCCATCAAGTGGTGCATCACGACTGTGGTGCTGCTACTGAAATAGTGGCCAAACAATTAGGCATTCGCCATTATGTGAGCACACTAAGCACGGCGTGTTCCTCATCTGTAAATTCGATGATGGTGGGCGCACGGCTGATTCGCTCCGGCAAAATAGACGTGGCCGTTTGCGGTGGTGCCGATGCCTTGTGCCGGTTTACGCTGAACGGTTTCAAGTCGCTGATGATATTAGACGAACAACCTTGCAAACCTTATGATGAAAATCGCAAAGGTTTGAATTTGGGTGAAGGCGCAGGTTATGTAGTTCTGGTTTCTGAAAAAATTGCAGCTACCCTCTCAAAGCCTGCAACCGTGAGGGTTTCGGGATATGCCAACACTAATGATGCCTTTCACCAAACCGCCAGTTCGCCCGAGGGAAAAGGGAATTATCTGGCCATGGCAGGAGCGCTGGCCATGGCTAATTTGCAACCGGCCGACATTGATTACATCAACCTTCACGGAACGGGCACCGGAAATAACGACGTATCAGAAGGAACAGCAGTAATGCGCTTGTTTGGCGACCGATTGCCTAAATTAAGTTCTACCAAACCTTATACCGGCCACACGCTGGCCGCCAGCGGAGCCATTGAAGCAGCCTACAGCATTCTGGCTATTGAAAACGGAGTAGTGTTTCCGAATCTGCGCTTTCAAACACCCATGAAAGAACTGCATTTTTCACCGCAACAGCAATTAGAATACCTGCCGGTACATCATGTGCTTTCCAATAGTTTTGGTTTTGGCGGCAATTGTTCCAGCATTATTTTTTCAAAATCATGAAAGCGGTTTTCATAAACGGAACAGCTTGCATTTCGCCGCAGCCGATTTTTGAAGGAAAAGAATTTCTTCAACAAATCAGCGCACCGCAAAACCATCGGTTGGTTTGCGCCGAGCCCGATTACAGCGCATTTTTCGAAGCTAAAAATTTGCGACGCATGGGTCGCCTGCTCAAATTTGGAACGGCCGCCGGATTGTTGGCGCTGCGCCGGGCCGGCATTGAAAAACCCGATGCCATCAATACCGGAACCGGTTTGGGATTGTTGGAAGATTCTGGAAGATTTCTAAAAAGTGTGATCGACGCCCACGAGGATACGGTAAGCCCCACCGCTTTCATTCAATCTACACACAACACCGTAAGCTCCAATATTTCTGTAATCACCGGTTGTCACGCCCACAACTTCACCTTTTCGCAAAAAGGATTGTCTTTCGAAACCGCATTGCTGGATAGTATTTTGTTGCTGGATGAAAATGAAGGCATGCAAAATATTCTAACCGGCGCTTATGATGAGTTAACAGATTACAGCTTTGCCATCATGCAGCGGTTGGGTGTTTTTCGCCATACGGAGGCTGCCGGCGAAGGCGCTGCCTATTTTTTATTGGGAAAGACGCGAACTGAAACTACATCAGCAGTTCTTTATGGAATGGAAACCATTCACGATCCACAAAATGAAAGTGAGGTGGAATTGCAACTGCAGCATTTTCTGAAAGAACATCAAATAGAAACGGTTGATCTGGTAATCGACGGCAGTGCTGTGCCTTTCGTTTCTTTAGAAAATATCCCATCCGTTCCATTCAAAAAGTATTGCGGCGAATTCATGACGGCTTCAGCTTTCGGTTTATGGCTTGGAGTGCAAATCCTCTCACAGCAACACATTCCGGAAGTGTTACATGTTTCTGCCAAAAAACTGGATCGCATCCTTATCTTGAACCAATACAAAAAGGATCACAGTTTTATGCTTATCGGGAGGTAACCTTTCCTCTCAAAATTCCTGATACAGGCAGTTTTAGGCCGTATTGATTTTATTTTATATTTTTCAGAAAACTATTTTCAATGAAAAAAGCGCTATTCGCTGTTGGTTTGCTTTGTTCGTCCTTTTCTGTTTTTGCAGGAAGCTATGATATTGTTTACAACATTCTGAACACTAAATGTCAGAACAGTGGTTGCCATAGCAGCACCTCTTCCGATTTTCCAAAATTTGATGGAAGTTCAGGAACCGTTTACGCCAATCTCTTCAACGCCCCGCCAATGAACGCCGTGGCCGATAATCGGGGCGATAAGCTCGTAAAGATCAATCAGCCGTATAGTAGCTTTTTATTGCGCAAATGCGGCGGATCGCTGGATACCGATCTGCAGGTGGAAGCCGGAGAAGGCGACAGCATGAAAACCATTAGCGGCGCTAATCTTTCTTTCAAAGAAATTGAATACATCCGTCAGTGGATTATCAATGGCGCTGCCGCATCCGGCACTACCGTTGATACCGCCACCATTAATGCTTACTATGACGACGCATCTCGCGTACCATTTCTCCCAAAACCTACACTTCCTGCAGGCGGAAAACGGTTGCGCTTCGGGCCGATGTTCCTGCCCACCAATACCGAAAAAGAGTGGTTGCTGAAAAATGAAGTGGACTTCCCTTACGATGCTGAAGTGAACGAAATCGACGGCGCCATGAATATTCAAAGCCACCACTTTTTGTTGTTCCGCTTTCAGGATTCCGCCAGTGCCGCTGCCGAAAATCAGGGCCTGCGGATTGTTTCTATTTCAACCGGAACTACTTCATTTGACGGCAATAAAGACCTCACCGGTGCCTGGCAAGGTTCAGAGGAAATTCACCTTCCTGCCGGTACCGCCATGTTCTGGCCCAAACAAACCTGGCTCGATTACAACTATCATTGCAAAAACGTTACGCCAAAAATTCTTCCTGTAGATTTTTATATCACACTGAAATACCGCGAGCATTTGCCTTCATCAACTGTGGTAGAAATGAAATCGCACCTTTCCAACAATCCATTCTTCAGCGTTCCCGCAAATAGTGTAAAAACGGTTACCTATAACGATGCCGATAATAACACCAATGAAACCCGCTACCTGTGGATGTTGTCATCGCATACTCATAAATACGGAACCGGTTTCGACATTTTTACCAAAAACACTTCAATGCCAGGTAATATCGGCGATACCATTTACAAAGGCACTTACGACTATGCACATGGCAATGAGTTAGGTTATTACGACTGGCAACACCCAAGCATCCGGTTCTTCGATCCGCTTTACAGCGTGAACATGATGCAAGGGATATTCTGTAAAACTACATGGAACAACACTTCTTCATCCACACTTACTTTTGGTTTAACCACCGATAAGGAAATGCAGTTGTTCTACTACATGTACACTTTACAATTGCCCGTAGTGCAGCCCAATGGCATCAGTAATTTTGAAGATGGAAATTCAGTGCATGTGGTGCCCAACCCGTTGCAGGGCGCGGGGTTGCTGATTTATCAATTGAAAGAGCCCGGAACCGTTGATATTACCGTTACCGATATCACCGGTAAATTGATCAGCCGCAGTTCGCAGGAACACCAAAATGAAGGAACGCATCAGGTGGCGCTCAATGATAATGGAGCACTGCCTAACGGTATCTATTTTGCACGATTGCATTGCAATGGAAAGAATATCACACAGAAGTTTGTAGTTGGAAATTAAAAGCTCCTGCGCATAAAAAAAACGCCTTGAGAACATCTCAAGGCGTTTTTTTTATGTCTTTTCGAACCATACCGGTGTATCGTTATTAGCTTCGCCATTGTAGTTCACCGTCAATTCTTCACCCGGCTGAATGTCGCGCAGCGTCACAATTTGAATCACTTCATCTTCATAAAATGTAAGGTATTCGCAATTGGCCGGCACGCTGTGATTATATAACGATACATTACCCAATGCAATAGCATAAGTTTGGGGCGAATCGTTCCACAGAAAATAATAGTTGTACAAAAAAGTTTGATCGATGAGCGGCTTGTCGCGCTCCGGCAAAACAATTACCGGAGCAATTTCTATCAATGTGCCTTTGGCTATAAAAGCATTCGTAAAAACGCCTCTGCCCTTACCTTCCGAACTATCGATGTATAAACACTGCAATTGCATATTTATAATTAACGCGCGCCGAACAAAAGACTTCCTATACGAATAATAGTGGCGCCATGTTCCAGCGCAATTTTATAATCACTGCTCATGCCCATTGATAATTCGCAAAATTGGTGTTGCCCCGGAAAATAATTCTGCTTCACTTTATCAAACAGCAAACGCAACCCTTCAAACTCAGCAGCCACAACGGTTTCGTTATGAGTGTTGGTGGCCATACCCATCAATCCGGCAATGCGAATATTTTTAAGCGGACGTTCGCCTAACTGATCCAGCAACTGAAACAATTCCGGTTCTGAGAGACCGAATTTGGTTTCTTCTTTTGCAATGTGAATTTGCAGCAACACATCAATGGTTCGGGAACATTTCGCGGCCTGACGGTTACATTCTTCCAGCAATTTGAAGCTGTCAATGGAATGAATCATTTTCACGAAGGGCGCAATAAACTTTACTTTGTTGCTTTGCAAATGACCGATCAAATGCCAGGAAATATCTTTAGGCAAGGCTTCATATTTGGGCAGCAGTTCCTGCACGCGGTTTTCGCCAAACAAACGCTGCCCTTTTTGGTACAGTTCCAGAATTTCTTCGTTCGATTTGGTTTTTGAAACCGCAAGTAATTTAGCATGCTTCGATTCTATTTCGGTCAGCAGTTCCTTGTACACAATTGCTTTATTAAGTTTGTGCGAATGTACGCTAAGCGAATATCATTTTTGTTGTTGCTCGGTTTGTTTTCCTGCAAGGAGGCCAAAGTGCAACCGCCTGCTGATGTAATTCAACAGAAAGAAATGGTGCAAGTGTTGGCCGACGTTCACATTGCCGATGCCGTGGTGGAAAAACGCAGCAGTCCTGAAAAGCCCGATACGGCCCTTACTGCGGCCATGTACAGCGAAATTTTTCGTATTCATCACATTTCGCGAAACGATTTTTACAAAAGCTATCATTTTTACGAGCGCCATCCCGAGTTGATGAACGAAATGTATCCTGATGTGATCAACGAACTCAGCCGCCGCCAGGCGGAATTGGCGAAGTAAGCGCAGTAGCAAGCAGACAGTAGCAAGTAGAAAATTGTTAGTAAAAAGCATAGCATCCCTGGAAAGCCACACTTTACTTGTATCTTACAACTCAAAGCTCGAAACTCGTAACTCGTAACTCGTAACTCGTAACTCGAAGCTCGAAGCTCAAAGCTCGCTGCTTGCTACTTGCGTCTTGCGTCTTGCTACTTGCTACTTGCATCTTGCGTCTTGCGTCTTGCATCTCGCATCTCGCATCTCACTTTCTCTTTTCCGGGCGTGTCCCTCGCGCCGCCTGCTGCATGCGGTATTCATCATGAGGTGAAGTTTTAGGCGGCGCTCGGGCCGGGCTGCTACAGGGTACGCTTCGCTTCCGTGCTCAGTCGTTCCTCCTTCGCACCGCTCGCTAAAGCTCGCGCCTTCCGCATCCCTCACGCACATCGGCGCACTCATCAAATATAAATTCTGATGCAATCTCAGCATCCGGCCGCTCAGCCATCTCCAGGTTTAACAACTATTCCAATTGAAGTCATACCTAACGAATCCAGATTGCCCTATATTCGCCGCCCCTTATAAATGATTGATTATATGAAGAATATTGCATATATATTCCAATTTTCGCTACTGGTTTTTTTATCAAATTCCCTATTGGCGCAGGTTCCAGGCTGTGTATCCGGCGGCGATCAAAATACGTACGGTACCAATCAATGGAATGTTTACCGATATAGCGGCACGAACTCGTTCACATCTTACCAGAATTATTATGTGGATGCCACAAATTTTAACAGAAACGGATCTTCGCAGTTTCCATCCTGCGTTCCAACCACTGCATTTACGCTGCGCCTGAAAAACAAGCTTACCAGCCAGCCTGCTGGTTTTTACCGCATTGTTGCCGGCGGCGACGATGGTTATCGGTTTAATGTAAGCAGCAGCGCCATCACCACATCTAATGCCAACATATCTTCTATTACGTGGACCGGTTCCTGGGCCGATCAGGGTTATACCACTTCCACCTCCACTTTTTACTGGAGTGGTGGCGATATGTACCTGATTATGGAATATTATCAAAATGGCGGCGGTTATCAGGCATCGTTCAATATCTGCCAGATCGGAAGCGGTGATAAATCTTTCGGCACCTACCCTACCTGGAAAAGCAACTTCTTTAATGCCAACAATAATTTTTCCGATGCTTCTTATGTGGGCAATAACACCTCCTCAGCGCCGGCCACCGGTTCGCCGCATGTAGGTATTCTTGACCAGTGGTTCAATAGTGCGGCTCCTTCTTTGCTTTCAGCCAGCCCGGCCGTTGGCAATTGTAATTTAACTTGTCCGGCTACCAATTTCAGCGCACGTTATCGCACCAATAAAACCTATACCAATGGAATTTATGCCTTCCGGACGGCAAATGGCAACAACACCAACGCCAATGATGACGGGGCGGGCTTAACCATTAATGCCGGAGCGAATGTGGACGGCGTGAGTTACATTTCTAATTTATCGTGTGTTACCTGTAATTCGCAAGTTCAGGTGGCCGATCCTGTTGCGCTGAACGGCACCTATAGTTTGATTTATGATGTAGTACAAGGCGGCGGCGATGCGCGCGCGGCACTGAATGAATGTCAAATGGATGCCGGCGGAACAGCCGGATCACTTGGCGATGCAACTACGGCGGGTACTTCTGCCTGGAATGTGTATTACTATAACTATAATTCCGGTTACGACTTTTCTACCAAATATTATCGCGGCACCAATCAGTTAGGTTCCAGCACTACTACCTCGGCCTCCTTTAATGGTGCCAGTAATGTAAGCTGGCCAAGCGGAACTGCCCCTACGCGAACCGGCCAAACCTGCAGCACCACCCTGAATAGCGATTTTTCACTCAAAGCATTACTTACCCGAAGTTTCAACAAAGGGATTTATACTTTTCAAACCGGCGCCGATGATTATTCAATTATACGAATTAACGGAGGCAGTTGGCTGAACACTCAAAGCGCCTGTTGCCAAAGCAACACCACTACGCAACCTATGAATGGCAATACGGCGCTGGAATACTGGATGTACGATAGCGGCGGCGATGGCACCGCTTTAGTAAACATCAATTGTGTTACTGCCGTAGCCGGAACCCTCACCTCGAATCAGGGTTGCAACGGCACGGGCAATCATACCCTCAGTTGGACGGGAGGCACGGGCTACTACACTTTGGAAAGCTCTACTGATGGAACTACCTATAGCACTGCAAGCGGCGTAAGCGAAACCAACACCGTTGCCGCAGCTACCGGTTCATGGAGTGTGAACCCATCCGTATCTACATTCTACCGCGTGCGCGTGGAAAGCTGTAACGGCTCGCCAATTTATTCCAACATCATACTGGTTCAGCGCACAGGCACTAACACCGGAAATCTGGTGGTTTCGAGCAATATCAGCATGTTTGGTACCTACAACATTGCCGGCGATTTCACCGTTAACAGCGGTGTTACCATTACGATGGTTCAAGGATGTCCGTTGGTGGTAAACGCCGCTAACATTACCATGAACGGGACCATTAATGGTCAGGGCAAGGGATATTTAGGAAGTACCAGTGCAGGTACCGGAGGTCAAAACTGGGGGGCCACCAACACCCAGAATTGTGGCGGAGGTACAGGTGGCGGCGCAGGGGCAGGACCTGGAGGCGGCAGTGCCGGAGGCTCGGGTGGTACCGGCGCCCGTCAAGGTCGCGGCGGATCATGTAGTTCGGGATATTGCAGTGGCTCTGGCCCGAATGGCTATAACGACGGCGGCGGAGGAGGTGCCGGCGGAGCTGGTGGCAGTTACGGCGGCGCCGGCGGGGCCGGTGGTGATGGTGCCCGCGGCGGTTGGTTTAGCGCGCCCGACTGGGGATGTAACACCGCAGCCTGCGCAGGAAACGCAGGAGGAACAGGCGGGTCAGCGGCAGCAACTTATGGTACATCAAACGGCTCTGATATCGATATGGGTTCAGGTGGTGGCGCAGGTGGTGGTGGCGGCGGCGGCGTAACTGCCGGAACCGCCGGAACTTCAGGCGGTAATGGCGGAGGAGCAGTGTCGCTGATAGCATGTAACTCCTTAACTGTTGGCGGAACGATAAATGTGAATGGCACTGCCGGTACCAATGGCGGTGGCCGCGGCGGTGATGAAAACGATGCCTCTAATGATCTTACTCCAGACGCTGCCGGATGGTACACCTGCGGAACTTTTGTGGTAGATAATTGCTGGTCGAACCGGGCGTTGATGGGTGGCCAGGGCGGCGGCGCTGCAGGAGGTTCAGGAGGTGGCATTCTACTTCAGGCCTTCGGGCCGGTAACTGTTTCCGGAACGCTTTCTGCAATTGGCGGCAATGGGGCCGCAGCTACCGGATATCCTTCCTCGGCAAATGCCAACTACACCGGCTCACCAAAATCATGGGGTAGTAATAACGGATATAACGGCATTACCCTTTCGCTTTATGGCTATTACAACGCCCAAAATGGCGCAGCCGGTGGTGGAGGACGAATCAAGATCTTCTATAACACCTGCCAAAATAATAGCATCAACACTACAACAGCAGCAGTGGCTGCAGGCAGCCCGGGGTCAGGTAGCAACAATAATACCGGCAACAACGGCAACACCGGAACATTGGCGCTGGTAACTCACCCTTCACAAACGGCGCTCACGGCCGGTACCATCACTACTTCTAATTATGCCTATTGCATCGGAGCGGCCTCGCAACCTACCGATATCAACGCCAATGCATCAACAGGCGGCGCTTATAATTCGGGGCTGAGTTGTGCGGCTTCATTACCGGCCTATTCCTACCAATGGTATGGCGCTTATAACGCTACGGCTTGTCCTGCCGGTCAAACCGGCGGCGGTTCCGCTGCTGCTTCAGGTTACAGCGCCCTGTCGGGAGCCACTTCTCAAAACTTAACGGCAGCCCAAATCAGTGCATTCATCGCCGCTCAGGGTAGTAATAACACCGGCTTTTATTGCTTCCAGCGCCGAACGCAATCCGTAAACTGTTATGCCTGGACCACCGTTGCCAGTGTACAGGTGTACCCGTTGCCAACAATCACCTTAGGCAGCAATCCGGTGGTTTGTTTTTCGTCCTCAACACAAAATGCAACCCTTACTTACAGCGCCACAGCCAATGGTGCTAACCAATACTACATCGATTTCGATAACACGGCAAACGCAGCAGGTTTGGCTGATGTAGCCACTTCAGCCTCGCCGGCTACCTTGCCTGCCTCACCTATCTCAATACCGGTGGCAGCCAATGTAGCAGCCGCTACCTATAACGGCACCCTGTATGTGAAAAATTCAACTACCGGCTGTGTGAGCAACGGCTATGCCATCACTTTGACCATTAATCCTAAACCAACCATTACGCTCACTACCACTTCGGCTGCGGTATGCTTCAATGCTTCTGCACAAACCGCGACACTGCCTTACTCCGCAACCACCAATGGCGCAAACCAATACAGCTACACTTTTACGCCAACTACCACCGCCATACCCGATGTAAGCAATACCGCCTTCAGTACTTCGCCGTTAAACATTTCAATAACAGCCGGCGCCGCAGCAGCAACCTATAACGGATCGTTAACCGTGCGCAATGCCACTACAGGTTGCGTGAGCAATGCCACAGCCATCAGTGTGGTAGTGAATCCGCTTCCTGCCATCAGCACCGGTACCATGCCGGCAGTGTGTTATAGTAGTGGTTCGCAAACTGCACAAGTGCCGTATAGCGGCGCCACCAATCTCACCGCTTCAGGCAACACCTACTCCTACTCCTTTTCAAGCGGCATTACGGCAGCTTCGAACCTCAGCATGAGCAACAGCACTTCAGGTACTTTAGATATCACAGTAAATGCTGCTCTTGCCGCGGGAACCTATAACGGCACCCTCACGGTGAAAAACGGCAATGGCTGCGTAAGTGCGGCTTACGCCATAACTGTAACCATAGATGCCACTTCGGTGGGCGGTACAGTTACGGCCAATCAAACCATTTGTACGGGCAATGCTCCCATCACCTTAACGCTTGGCGGCAACAACGGCACTGTTTCTAAATGGATGAGTGCAACTGATGCCGCTTTCACTTCACCAACCAGCATCACCAATACCACCACGTCATTAAATCCGGGAACACTTACTGCCAGCACCTATTTCCGCGCTGTGGTGAAAAACGGATCCTGCCTTTCTGCCAATTCCGCAGCAGCGCTTATCACCGTAAAATCGGCAGCGCTCAACTGCGCCCTGGCTGCTTCAGGAAACAGTGGTGTTTCGCTGCAGGAAGAATGCGCCGAAGGAGGTTGGTCGTATTTTGTTGACCCCAATAACACCACGCAATATTTGTTTGCCATCAAAAAGAATGGCAACAGCTTCACCCCCGTAGTTACGCTGCATGTAAAATCGGCCAATCCGCTGGCTTACGACAGCGCCGAAAATTTGGGCACGAACAAGGCCATTTTCACCATGGGCCGCTATTGGGATGTGAACTACAGCGGCACCTTAAACACGCCGGTAGAAATTCGCTTTTTCTATGATCCTGCCGATACCATTGCCCTGCGTACAGCCGCAGCGCGCTGGGCAGCGGCACACCCTACTTCCATTCCAAATTATACCACCAAAACAGGAAGCGTGGAATGGTTCAAGTACAGCAATGCGGCATTCGCGCCAGGCTCTTACACCGGTGCCGCCATGCCGGCTAATACCAAGTATAGTTTGGCCAACGGAACGGCCCAGTACGGTTCATTAAACGGGGTGTCGTATGTGCAATATACCGGAATCCCTTCGTTCTCCGGCGGCACCGGCGGCATTCAGGTTTTCCCGGTTCCTTCAGGAAGCGATCCCGTGGCCTTGCCGGTGAAAATGTTGTATCTGCACGCCAATGCCAAAGACAATCAATACATCCATTTAGAATGGGCTACCGCTACTGAAATCGACAATGCCGGTTTTGATGTGGAGCGTAGTGAAGATGGACGGAATTTTGAAAAAATCGGTTTTGTAAACGGCGCAGGCAACAGCAATCATAAACTCGTTTATACTTTCGACGATAAACACACTGCCGCTAACACCATTTATTACTACCGCCTTCGTCAGGTAGATATCGACGCCCATTTTACTTACACCGAAATTGTAAGCGCCGAATTGCTTTCGGTTAAAGGCACATTAATCACCGAGCTTCGTCCGAACCCTGCTGCCGATCAGGTGTTTGTTTACATCCATTCCAATTACAACCACCATACCGATATTGTGGTGACCAATGTGTTGGGCGAAGAAGTTTTGCGAGTGGGCACCGATTTAGAGATCGGCTACAATGGTTTGAGTTTAAAGACAGCCGATTTGCCTGCCGGCACCTATCAGGTTTCTATACCCGAAGAAGGAAAGATGATTACCAAACGATTGGTGATTGCACATTAAGCTTTGGTCAACTTCGTAGTTTTTAGTTTTCCGGTTGCGTTTGAAAAAATGCAACCGGATTTTTTTTAATGGAAAGCGGTAAACTCAGGAATGCAATTTTTTGGGCGTGCCCCCTGCGGCAGCCTTTGCTGCGGCTAAAAAAAACAGTGCACCCATCGCTGCCTTCGGGGTCGGGCTGCTACAGGGTACGCTTCGCTTCCGTGTTCGCTCGTTCCTCGCTCACACCGCTCGCAAAAGCTCGCGCCTTCCGCATCCCTCACGCGGGCGCTGGGGGGAAGACTTTGACGCCGTAAAACGGAGTCGATAACTTTTCCGATCCACTGCAGGAACATTCGCTGCCAACCCTTAAAAGCGGCAGCGATAGGAACGGAAAGCCCGCAAGGCCGCAGCATAGAAATTACGAATGAAAAATTTCGAATTACGAATTGGAATAACGGGTGAGGTAAAGACCAAACCACTTTCGTCATTCGGAATTTTTCATTCGTAATTCCCCTTGGAAACAAAAGCTCGCCATGCTTTATGACTTCCCGCGGCCTGAGGACTTGCAGTGGATAGCGCGGTGCCGCTGCCCCGCGAGGAACGAGCGGCCGCAGCGGCAGCCGCCGGAATAATTTGATGAGGTGATGATGAGATGATTTGAGGATGTGCCGATTTGAGGATGGAAACCAATTACAAGAACAAAAAAGCCGCTCGGTGTGGAGCGGCTTTTCCATTTCTGATACCTTTTTTATCGGGATCCGATTTTCATAAATCTGGCAGTGTACGAAGCGCCTTCATGTTGCGTTTTGAACAAATAAACCCCATCAGTGAGTAAACTCACATCCATGCGGTTTTTACTTCCTGCCTTCAACACCACATCCGAAATGTGGTGACCTAACATATCATACAATTCCAGCGTTTCATCTTTATCAAATGTGCTTTCAATAACAATTTGATCGTTTGCCGGATTCGGATACACCTGCAAAACGTTATCAGCCACTTCAGCAATGCCGTTGTATTTTATCAGCGAGTTCTCGGTAGTGTTGGTGATTACCGGACGGTTGTAATCAAAGTAGATCGCCGCTTTGTTGTGGAACTGTGTGCCGTCAGGAAGATTTTTCTTCATCTTGATGTAGAAGGTTACTACACCATGACTTTCCTTCTCATTCTGATTGCTATCCGGCAACTGAATATTCAGGAATTTGATCAATAAAATATTCTTACCGCGGAATTCAAGCTGGTAGGGATGACTGGCCGCACCCGGCTTAATGGAAGTAACATCCAGATTGGCATCCAGCGTATCGGCTACTACCACATTTTCAGCTTTAAATGTTCCGGTGTTCTGGAAACGGATGGTGTAGTTCAAAATAGAATCGCTGCGCTGAATGATGCCGTGCGCTCCTATACCTTTTGGTGTAACTGACTTATCGTTAGGGTCGAAGGAACCTACCACCTCCAGCACCCGGGCTTCCACATTATTGAGCGGCGTTGGATCTTTAACAATCAGCGCATAGTTACCCGCCGAAGCCTGACAATTGAGCAAAGTGCCCAGCGGTGTGGCCGGAGCAATATCGAAAAACAGCTTCAGATTTCCATTGGCGCCATGTACCGGGCTATTAATTGAAAAGCCCACTTTATGGTTCACGGCATCAATATATAATGGTCCTTGCGTAGCGCTGTTAAATGTCATTTCAGGCGCATATTTAAAAACCACCGTATCATTCACGCCGCGGGTGCCATCGTTGAAATAATAAAGTTCCATTTCCGACTGAAAGCCGGGACGGGCAGCGGTAAGCTGACACCAGCTAATGCGCATGTCAACACTGTCTAAAGTGTGGTCGAAAAAGTCGTGACAATAAGCGCTATCGGCTACTGAGGCATTGATGAGCGGATTCGGGTTCGGGCAAATTTGATTGTAATATTGCGGAACTATTTGTTGCAGGCTGTAGTTGCCGGTAGGTTCCAGGATAGAGAAGTGACCAGAGTTATCGGTGTAAGTATAATCACCCGGAACGGCCTGCATCATTACATTTGATATGCCGTATTCGCCGGATTCCTGAACGCAATTACCGTTGATATCTTCTATCAAATTACCACACAAGGTAATGGCACAGGCGGTGCTGTTGTAGCCGATGTTCGTCCAATCGTGATTGGAACAGCCGTTGGCATCAGTAACATATACGCCATAATACCAGGTTGGAGCTAATCCGGTTGAAGTGGCGGTGGTTTGGCCGTTCTGCCATTGATAGGCATAAGGTGCGGTGCCGCCTGTGGCAACTACTGTAGCCGAACCGTCGGCTGTGAACACACAAGAAGCGTTGGCATGCGTCAAAGCCAAATGAACGGGTGAAGTTGAATACACGGTTGCACTTTTTACCACTGTACAGTTATTTACGTCATGTATGGTAACAGTATAAGTTCCGGCTGCCAAACCGTTTATAAAATTGGAAGTGGCTCCGGTGTTCCAATTGTAGGAATAAGGTAACGAGCCGCCTGAAACGCTCAAACCCACCGAGCCGTTGGTATTAGGGCAAACTACATTAGTGTGGGTCACATTTACACTCATAGTGCTGTTGTAAGGTAAATAGGTGTTATACTGATTGGTACAGCCGTTGTGATCGGTGATCAGGCAACTGTAAAAGCCCACGCCCAAACCCGTAATGCTTGCAGTAGTGGCTACCGGACTGGTGTTCCAAATGTAGGTGTATGGCGCCGTTCCGCCTGTAGGAGCTACCGTAACCGAGCCATTCAGATTATCGCAAACGGGCGGCACATACGTTCCGTTAGGTGAAATAGGCGAAGTGTTATTGATATAGGAATAACCATTAACAGTGCATCCCGCTGCATCGTGAATAGTAACCGTATAATAACCCTGATGAAGATTGGAAATGGAAGCCGTGGTGGCTCCATTACTCCATACATAGGTGTACGGCGCCGTGCCAAGGGTTGGATTTGCAGTAGCACTTCCGTGACCATTGGTACAAGATTCATCCACTTTAGTAACGTTCGGGGCTATCGGGCTATTACTGTAAACATAAACACCACTTACGGTGGAACAATTGTTGTTGTCGCGCACCGTTACCATATACGATCCGGAATGCAGCGAATTGATGGAAGTGGCAGTAGATCCGGTGTTCCAATGGTAGGTGTAAGGTGTAGCCCCTCCGTTGGCTACTACGGTTACACTGCCATTGCCGGTATTGCAATGCTCATCAATATGAGAAATGGATACGTTGATTGGGCTACCGTTTGCTACGGTAAACGTAGCAGGATAAGCCATACATCCATTGGCATCGGATACACTTAGCACATAATTACCGGCATGTAACGAGGATAGATTATGCGAGGTTTGACCGGTATTCCAATTATATACATAAGGCGGAGTTCCCGAGCCATTTAAACTGGAAACAATAGCTCCTGCGCCATTGCCACATTGTTCATTAGTTACGGTGGCGCTCATATAGAAAGCGGCATAACTGTGCACCGAATCAGATCCATAAGGCATCACCACCGCCTCACAGCCATTAGCATCAGTTACTGTAACATAGTAACGGCCCGGAGCCAAACCTGTAATATGACTGGCGTTGGAGCCATTGGACCAATGATAACTATAGGGCGGTACACCTCCATATACGTAGGCCGTCATCGAACCATTATTCAACGGACAAGTGGCCCCTGAATCGTAAGTATAAACATAGAACGATGGTCCGTTTGATTGTGATGAATCGCCATTATAGGATATACAACCATTCACATCAGTGACCGTGACACTTAGCTGGTACGCCTGATTGCCGGTAAGGCCGGTGAGATGTTGTAGAGTAGAACCATTTGACCACAGATAAGTATATGGTGCGGCACCACCCGTGGGATTGGCAGTAACTTCAGCATTCCCACCCGGTGGACAGATTTCATCAACGGTGCTCTTTGTAACATAAACCAATTGAGTAACCTGAGCATAGGAATATATAGTAGCCCCCATGGCATCGGTTATGGTCACCTCGTAATAGCCTGGCAGTAAACCGGTGGCAGTAGCAGCAGTGGCACCATTGCTCCAAAGATAAGTGTATGGTGCCGTACCACCCGTGGGTGTTACTGTGGCAGTACCATCGCCATTACAAACCCGTGTAGCTGACACCGTGGCCGACAATGACTGTGCATAGGAAGAAAGGCTGCTGCAAAACAGCACCAGCAAAAGACTTGCTTTTGCTTTAGAGATCAAGTTTTTCATAAGTGGCTCGTTTTAGTTAAGTCGAATTGAAGATGAGACTATTCGATTTATGGTTGCGTGAACGTTTATATAAATTCATGATCGCCAATGCCGTTTGTTAAAAACATCAAGCGGTAAGAGATAGGGGAAAGAGGCAAGACACAAGACGCAAGACGCAAGATACAAGACGCAAGATGCAAGATGCAAGACACAAGAGGAAGTATTAGCATTTCCCGGGCGTCATTCCATATTTATTTTAAAAAATTCCATTAGGGATTGTTGGTGATTAGAAACGGACCGTCCAGATCGTTCCAATCGCACCATGGCGACAGGGTTGCTGCCGCATCGCAACCAATATGCGATTCCGACATACATCCGATCAACACCTTCAAACCTAACGGCCGGGCCACTTTCAGCATTTCAAAAGCCTGAGTTAAACCGCCACACTTTTGTAACTTAATATTCACTCCTGAAAAATATCCTGCTATTTCTGTAAGATCGGTTAACTGCTGACAAGCTTCATCGGCAATTACCGGAAGGCCCACCACATCACGCAATCGGCGCGACCATTCGCGATCGGTTTTTGTAAAAGGCTGTTCGATCAACACCGCTCCTGCTGCTTTCAGTTCATTCGAAAATTCAATCGCCTTCTGCAAATTATTCCAACCCTGATTTACATCCACAGCAAAGGGCGCATTGCTTAACGACCGAAAATCGTTCAGCATTTGCCGATCGCTGGTTCCATTCAATTTCAATTTGAAAAAATCAAAGCCTTGCTCGTGGCCAAATTGCAATCGGTCTTTCATTTCATAACGATCGCAAATGGAGATCGTGAAACTGCGCCAAGCGGTATCCGGTGTAGTAATCCCCAATAAATTGCGAATGGTAGTATGTTCTTCGGCCGCCTTCAATTGCCAAAGCGCCATGTCTAAAGCTGCCTTAGCAGGAAAAAAACCCTGGCTGTTGGCAGTGAGTAGTTGTACCCATTGGCCGGGCTGTATCGCACCTTCGCATTTATTGTAAGGCAATTGCTCCAGAAAGGCAAAGGTGCTTTGTTGGGTATCGGGAAGATAAGGCGGCAGGGTTGCTTCGCCATAGCCCGAATGACCGCCACGACTCAGTTTCAGCACCACCGCATCGGTGTGTGTTCGCATACCGTGTGCAATGCGGAACGGATAGCGAAATTGCCACTGCACCGATTGAAGTTCAACTTCTAATCGCATCTTTTTACCTGGGTTGCCATTTCAGATGAAGTACATTTTTAGTGGCGGGTGTAATGCGGTAGCGCTCATCAATGCGGTGATTCACCAGCCACGCAATCTTCTTGCCCGATTCCAAAACCCACACTTGTTCCTTTTCGCCAATGTGCAACTTTGCATCTTTAAAGAATTTGCTCAGCTTCTTCTTTTTACGATTCATGCCAAATGGATAGAAATAATCGCCGCGTTTGCGGTGCCGCAGCAACAGCGGAAATTCTAACATATCTGCATTTAAATAAGCCTGATTTTTATCGGCCAAAATATTTATAGTATCAGCCGGAACCCAAGTGCAGCTTAGTTTTCCGGCTGCGGTTTGAATTTCTGAAGTTTCTTTTTCCAGCAAGTAGGTGGAAGTATCCGGCTCATCGTTTTTCGATAAAATCAGAAAGCGACGGTCTTTAATGATGCGCGCTTTTTCGGTAAGAAATTGTTTGCTTTCGGTGCTATCGAGTGCGGCCAGCATGTCATCAATCTGGGAGATGGTAAAATCATGCGGTTTAAGAAATTCAAAAAGCAGCGTACGCGCGTTGATCGTCTTTTTCAATTTCAGTATCGGGATCACGGTTTCGTTGCCCCGCTTTAAAAAAAGTTGCCGAAGCTCGCGCTGTACTTTGGTTTCATACCATACCGAAACCTCGTTCATCACGCGAAATTGTTGAGCCATGGTTTGTTCAAATCCGGGATTAATGCTTTCAATTATGGGAATCAAACTATGGCGAATTTTGTTTCGGGTGTAAACTTCAGAAGCATTGGAAGCATCCTGCCGATATTCGAGTTGATGCAGTTGCTGATAGTTTTCCAATTCCTTCCGCAAGGCAAAAAGTAGCGGGCGTAACACTTTTCCATTGCGGATGGGAATGCCGCGTAAACCGCGGATGCCGGTTCCTTTAATAAAGTGATGAACCGCTGTTTCGATATTGTCGTTAAGATGATGAGCGGTGAGGATATAATCGAATTTATTTTCGCTCCGCACTTTTTCGAGCCACTCGTACCGCAGTTCGCGCGCCGCTAATTGCGTGCTTTGCTTTTTCTGAGTGGCTATTTGCTCGGTATCAAATGCTATACTATGAAAAGGGACGTTGTAACTTTTGGCAAGTGCGGCTACGAACTGTTCATCGCCATCGCTTTCCTCACCGCGAAGTTTAAAGTTACAATGCGCCAAAGCGAATGGCCAGTTCAACCGGTGAAGCAGATGCGCCAGTGTGGCGGAATCGAGTCCGCCGCTACAGGCCAGCAACATGCTGCAATTTTTAAATGCGATCTGATTTTGGGTCAGAAAGTCGGTCATTCTTTTCTCGAGAGGAAGCACGAGGCAAAATAAGGATAAGTTGAATAAAATATTGCTTTTCGGTGAATGCTGCTGCTCTTGGAGATTGCTTTAGCGTCAAGGATTTTTTCTTTCGCAAATGGAATTTTTTAAAGCAGCATTGTTTTTAACGCAAAGAACGCAGTGGTTTCGCAAAGCATGCAAGGATTTTTTAGCGCAGCAGTTTTCCCTTTCGATACGGATTCGTTTTAACGCGGAGAACGCGGTGGTTTCGCAAAGAACGCAGGGGCTTCGCAGAGATCGCAATGATTTTTTCTCACCAGGTTTTCCTTTCGATACGGATTTTTTAACGAGGGGAACGCCATGGTTTCGCAGAGGACGAAGAGATTTGCTGAGGCAGCGGAGAATTCTTTAAAGAGTGACCATTACTAAAGCATATCAATAGCCGCCTGAAGTTCGCGAACAGTCTTGGCATCTCCGGCTTGAGTTGCCTTTTCGATTCCAACAAAAAGAATGCGCCGGGCAGCAGCCGTTTCGCCGAATTGATCGAGCAACTGGCCTAACTGATAGTAAACAGGCACATAATCAGGAAAACGCTGCAGCACCATTTCAAATTGCCGCCGCGCCCCTGCGCCATCCTTACCTGCAAGCAACTCCAGCCCAACGGCATAGGGAAAAAAGGCATCGCCCGGCGATTGCGCCTCCATTTCCTTTAACTTCTGAATACGTTCCGAATTCATTTCAACAGGGTCTTTAGTTTTCCCAACCAAACGTTTGGTAAAATAAATTTATACGCTACATTCGCCTCGCAAAATAACAACGGAAATGAAAATATTAGTACCGATAAGCAAGGTTCCCGACACTACGTCGAAAATTGCTTTTACCGACAACAACAGCAAGTTTGTTACCGACAACGTACAATTCATAATGAACCCCACCGATGAGTGGTATGCCTTAACACGCGCCATTGAACTAAAGGAACAGCAAGGCGGCGAAGTAGTGGTTATAAATGTAGGTTTAGCCGATGCCGACGCCATTATTCAGAAAGCTTTGGCCATTGGCGCTGATAGCGCGGTGCGCATTGATGCCGACCCTACCGATGCATTTCAGGTGGCCGCTGAAATTGCAAACCATGTAAAAAGTGGAGGTTACGATCTCATTATTACCGGAAAAGAAACCATCGACTACAACAGTTTTGAAGTAGGTGGAATGATTGCTGAATTGCTCGACTGGAATGCGGCGGCATTGGTTTCAAAATTGGAAATTGCTGATGGCAAAGCTACTGCCACCCGCGATATTGAAGGCGGTACCGAAACTGTTGAAATGGCCTTGCCTGCGGTAATTTGCGCTACTAAAGATCTGGCACAGGCCCGTATCCCGAACATGAAAGGCATCATGGGCGCGCGCACTAAGCCGAAGCAAGTGTTGCCTGCTTCAGGCGCTGAAAAACGCACTGTGATTGCATCGTACAGCCTTCCTGAAAAGGCGAAGGAGGTAAAAATGATCAGTCCGGACAATGTGGGCGAACTGGTTCGTTTGTTGCACGAAGAAGCCAAAGTGATTTAATTGATAACTGTTCAAAAAATTATAAAATGAGTGTATTAGCAGTATTGGAAGTTGCAGGCGGAAAGGTAAAAAAGACCTCTTACGAAGCCGCGTATTATGCATCGAAAGTTGCCGAAACCCTGGGTACTGAAGCGGTTGCGGTTCTATTAGGCGAAGCAAGTGCCGATGAACTCAGCAATTTGGGTAATTATGGTGTGCGTCAAATCTGGCATTGCAACGATGCGAAGTTCCATGTGTTTGATTCGAAAGCGCATGCACGGGCTGTGGAAGAAGCAGTAGCTGCGGCCAAGGCCGATGTAGTGATTTTGTCGTTCAACCCGAACGGAAAATTATTGGCGCCGCGTTTGGCGGTGCGTTTAAAGGCCGGTTATGTTCCGGGGGCCAGCAGTTTGCCTGAAGTAAGTGGCGCTGCGCTGAATGTGGTGAAGAATGTTTTTTCAGGAAAGGCAAAAGCAACTTATAGCGTAGCTACTGAAAAGAAAGTGATTGCAATTAGTCCGAATTCTTTCTCACCGGTAAAAGGATCAGGCACTGCCACCGTGAACGCATTCAGTCCGTCATCAGCCGAATTTGGTGTAACGGTAAAATCGGTAAACAAAGCAGAAGGTGAAATTTCACTTACTGAAGCGGATATTGTTGTTTCAGCAGGCCGTGGTTTGAAAGGCCCTGAAAATTGGGGCATGATCGAAGAATTAGCGAAGGAATTGGGTGCTGCTACCGCGTGTTCGCGTCCGGTTGCCGATGTAGATTGGAGGCCGCACCACGAGCACGTAGGGCAAACCGGCTTCACGGTAAAACCTAATTTGTACATTGCTATCGGTATTTCCGGAGCTATTCAGCACCTTGCAGGGGTAAATCAGTCGAAAGTAATTGTGGTGATCAACTCTGATCCTGAAGCGCCATTCTTCAAAGCTGCCGATTACGGCATTGTGGGCGATGCGTTTCAGGTAGTGCCAAAACTGATTGAAGAAGTGAAGAAATATCATGCTTCGGCACATTAAATCGTTTGGATAGAAAAATGCAAGACCTCCGGAATTCCGGAGGTTTTTTTTTGAAACCCTAAATCAACCCTTTTCACCAATTGAACCTTTACGCCGTTCATCAATTCACCATACCTACCACACCTACCACACCCACCACACCTACAACACCTCCCTTAAACCTATGACCAAAATCATATTTATTTATTTCATAATGTATGTTGAACTCAAGTGTTTACGTGGGGTTTGGCAGCGTTACGCATTACATATTAATACTTTATGTAACAAAACAAAGGTTACGGGCGTAAAAAAGGGGCATAAACCAATAAATCCCCTAGGCCTGATGGCTCATGAAGAAATTTTATGAAACATCACCCTACCTACATCTCACTTATTGCGCCCAAGAGGCAAAGCGCGCCTTACAAAGGAGTGTTTTTAAGCGATTAAGTATTGCCTTAGCCGTGTTACTGACGCTGGCTTCTGGCGAAAGCCGGGCGCAATGCAGCGGTTGCACCACTACCATCAATTCGAACACCGGTTTTTCGGTGAATTCCGGGCAGGTAGTTTGTTACACATTTACCGGGAGTTTTAATAAAACCATCACGTTAAACGGGGGAACGTTGTGTGTGGCGCCGGGAGCGAACATCACTGGCGGTACCATCAACACTAACAGCGCCTCCACGATCAATAACTATGGAAATATAAGCGTTACCCTTAACAACTGGAACAGCGGATGTATTCTGAATAATTATGGTTCATTTACAGGAGGCATATCGATGGGTTCCGGTTCGCAGGTGAATAACTTTTCCGGAGGCACTTTATCGCCTTCCTCTTTCACGCCGAATGGCGGTACCATGACCAATGCCGCAGGCGGCACGATGACCTTGCCGGGTGGCTTGAATTTTCCCAGTGGTTTTATTCTTACAAGCAACGGCACCGCCAACCTTGGTTCATTTACCCTTAATTCAGGAAGCACTGTTTCTTTAAATGGCACAACTACCATCAGCGGTAACGTACAAAACAATGCCTCATTTACTCTTGCCGGACCAGCTACGATTTCAGGCACCTTTAGAAATAATAACACCGGCACCACTAACTTTTCAGGAGGAATCACTATTACCGGTAACACCAACAATGATGGTACCATCAATCTTGCCGGAAATCTAAGTATTGGTGGCACCTATGCTGATAATTCCGGCGCTACAATTAAACAAACACAAAGCGGATGTAGTACAGTTACCATTTCCGGTGGAAATTCAGGAGGAAATGGAACATTTAACGGCAATGGAAATGGCATGATCATCAATAGCGCTCCGGGTAACCCTGCGAGTATGATCAATGGGGCGTCGGCCACCATTACTGCGCCAACTCAACAACCTACCGGTTTATCGCTTTCGGTAACTAATCTTTTAGTTAACGGAAGTTTTACGGCTCCTTCTGCAAGTATTTCCGGTTACATTGTATTGCGGAAAATAGGCGCCCCTGTTCCTACTGATAATCCAACTGCTTACGGCAATTATTCGGTAGGTAGTACGATTGGCGCCTGTACTGTAGTTGCTCTGGTAACCGGTGGAAGCACCGGCACAAAAACATTTTCTGACTTGATTCCAATTTCAGGTTGTGGTCAGAATGTGTATTACCGCATCTTCTCGTACAATGGTGGCGGCGCTTGTAAGAATTTTTATTTGAGTAGTCCGCTTACCGGCAATACCACGTTCACCAATCCCACGGCAACTATTACATCATCTGGTGTTACTACCTTTTGTGTAGGTGGAAGTGTAACGCTCACCGCATCAGGTGGCAGCACTTACTCGTGGAGCACGGGTGCGGCATCAGCATCAATAGTTGCTACTACTACCAATACTTATACCGTTACCGTAACCAATACCACTGGTTGTACGGCTTCTGCAAATCGCGCGGTTACGGTAAATGGACCAACTCCTTCAGTAAATAATGGCATCTCCTGCAACGGATCAACAGTCACCCTTACTGCCACAGGTGGCACCACTTATGTATGGAGCACCGGCGCTACTTCTTCCAGCATCAGCACGGCGGTTGCAGGCACCTACACCGTTACCGCTACTACATCAGGATGTACAGCTACGGCCAGCGGTGTAGTTACTTCTGGGACGGCGCCAATAGTTTCCGCAGCATCAAATTCACCTGTAAACGTGGGCAGCACCATCAACCTCACTTCTTCGGTTTCAGGCGGAACTTCTCCTTATACTTATTCCTGGAGCGGGCCGGCTTCGTTCACTTCCAGTGCCGCCTCCCCAAGTATTACCGGAGCCACTGCTGCCATGGCCGGCACTTATACCATCACTGTTACCGGTAACAACACTTGTTCAGCCAGCGCTTCTACCGCTGTTGTTATTGTTTCACCCGGTGGCACCGCTTCTAATTTGAAATTATGGCTGAAGGCTAATACAGGTGTTACATCCGTAGCTACATTGGTAACTGCATGGAACGATCAGAGCGGAAGCGGAAACAATGCCACTACAGTGAATGGCGTTTCACCGGTTTTTACTTCGAATCAAATCAACGCCTATCCTACCGTTAACTTTTCTTCTACCGGAGGTTTACAAGGAACTTTCACTACGGCCATCACTTCTAACAATATCACAGCCTTTGCTGTGGCGCAACCGCAAACCGGCGGTACCAACCCAAGTATTTTTTCAATAGCGCCATCAGGTACTGCCGATAATACTTCAGCTCTAAGTTCCGCATTATTCTATAACAACGGAACGAATTTGCTTACTTATCGCAATAGCAGTTCGCTTGGAAATAGTCCCGGCGCTATTAACGGACTGCCAAGCGCCTTCACTACTTCTTTTTCTGCCAGTTACGATTCCTTCTTTACAAATGGACGTTACAACAACCGAAGTGCCTATACCGCAGCGGCCTTCAACGGTCAGGTGTACACCATTGGCAGCCGCTATCCTGCTGCATTGGCTAACTATTTAACCGGGAAAGTAGCGGAAGTGGTATTTTACGATCGCCAACTTACACCGGCAGAGCGGAATCGTGTGGAAAGTTATCTGGCTATAAAATATGGACTTAGCTTAAGCCAAACTGTTGCCACCAATTACAATTCGTCATCGGGTATTACGTATTGGTCAGCTTCGGCAAATGGCATTTACAACAACAATATTTTTGGCGTAGGAATCGATAACGGATCCGCCTTAAATCAAACCGGATCAGTAAGTATAAACACTTCTAAATTGAGCATTGCCAACGCATCATCGTTAACCGATAATTCATTTTTAATGGTGAGCGATAATGGTGGCGCTGATGTAGTAACCGCAGTATCCGGATTACCTGACACTATTGACGGCAAAATTAGTTTGCAATGGCGAGTGTCGCAAACCGGAACGCGCACAGCTGCCGATTTCACATACGATCGCACCAGCACCGGATTTGGAGTTTTTGCGTCTATTGCATCGGCTATGACGCCTTGTTTATTGGTTGACTCCAATGCAGATGGTGTGTATGAACGTTCGGTTAGAGCTTCTTCTATTGTTGGAAATTTAAGCACCTTTAATGCCAATCTTCCAAATGGAGCGTTGTTTACCATAGGATTCGATGCACGGCTTGATTACGGTGATGCTATGGGTGCTGCCACTCCATTAGCATCCGGCGGAGCAGCACACGTGATTGTACCAGGGGTAAAATTGGGAACAAAAGAAGATACGGAAGCTGATGGCATTCCTTCACCAAATTCATTAAGCGATGATACCACGGGAGTGAATGATGATGATGGTGTTGACTTCAACATTGGTGTGGCTACTAATGGAGAAAATATTTTGCAAATCGGTATGGCGAATGCTATTCGTGTAACAGCCAGTGTAGCCGGTTATCTGGACGCCTGGATCGATTATAACCACAATAATAATTTTAATGATCCCGGTGAGCAGGTGTTCATTAACACGGCACTGGCAGCAGGATTGAATACGATCTCTTTTAATATTTCTGACTCTGTAGATTATGGTCCTACCGCTATGCGTTTCCGGTTTGCGTTGGCAGCCGGTGATGTTACTTCTCCATCTGGTTTTGCAACAAATGGTGAAGTGGAAGATTACAAGGTTTATGTGACGGCACCACTGGTTGGTCCATGTACCAACGGTTTCCAGAACCCAGGCTTTGAAATGGGTCCAATCATTGCCTCCAACACTTATCTGGTTACTGATCAAATGAATTTACCTTATTGGAAAACTACTGCAAGCGACAAGCAGGTAGAAGTCTGGAGTTCACCATTCCTGGGTGTAACGGCTTATGAAGGCAATCAATTCATGGAGTTGAACGCAAACGTTCCCGGCGCGTTGTATCAGGATATTTACACACAACCAGGCGTTACATTCATCTGGCATTTCGCACACCACGGGCGCGACGGCCGCGATGTTTGTAATTTGAAAATCGGTCGCCCGGGTGCTACTGTTCAGGTGGCCCTGGCTTCGGATAGCAATGATAAGTGGTATGTGTATTCCGGTTCATATACAGTTCCTGCCAATCAGTACATCACTCGTTTCGAATTCAATGCAGTGAGTACGGCCAACGGAAGTTTGTCGATAGGAAACTTGCTTGACGATGTGTTTGTTTCCAACAGTTTTGATTATGGCGATGCCCCGGTAAGTTATAGCACTTTGCGCGCTGCCGGTGGGCCTTATCATAACATCAACACTGATTTACGTTTAGGTGCAAATGTAAGCTGTGATGCTGACGGACAACCTTCTACCCTCGCTAACATTGATACTTATGACGATGGAATTACTTTCCCTGCCGTAAGTGCTTCAGCAACTTCCTATACCGTGAATGTATCGGTATACAATAACACAGGCGCAAATGCCACATTGGCCGGTTGGATTGACTACAACAAGAACGGTGTGTTCGATGCTGCGGAAAGAGTTTCCATCACCGTTCCAACCAGTACATCGCAACAAGCACTCACCATGACGTTCACACCGCCATCTTATTCAACAACAGCCGGTTCTATTTATGCTCGCTTCCGTATCGCTTCTACCGCATCAGAGGTAAACTTACCAACCGGCTTTGCGAATAGTGGCGAAGTAGAAGATTATGTAATTAGTTGTGCCGGGTTGGCAAAACCAACACCTATTAATAATGGTCCCGTTTGTGCGCGTTCACCACTTAATTTGACCGCTAATGGCACTGGAGCTGCTTATCGCTGGACAGGGCCGAACAGTTACACCAGTTCTACACAAAACCCTACTATTAGTTCTCCTGCAGTAGCTGATTCGGGATGGTATCGCGCCTATGTTTTCTTTGCCAATGGTTGCAGTACCGACTCGGCCACACGCGTTCAAATCAACAATTGCACAGTTTCTATAAACGGTACATTCTTTAACGACCAGAATGGAAATGGCGTACAGAATGTCAATGACACCGCAGGAAATTTGGGCCAGACTTTTTATGCCGTGTTGCGCGATACCAACAATGTAGTAGTTGCTAGTCTTTCCGTGCCTTCCAACGGTTCCTTCACCTTCACTGGTGTTCCGGCCTACACCTCAGGCTTGAGCATCGCGCCAAGCACATCTTCGGTAACAGTGGGTGCTACTTTCAGCACACCATCATGGCCTGCGAATTGGGCAGGAACTGCAGGAAATTATGGCACCAACAACGTATTGGCAACCGGCATTTACACCACTGGCGATTATGTTCGCCTGATTACAGGAGGCAGCAATATCAGCGGTATTACCATGGGCTTCGATCGCCTGGCCGTTTCAACCGGACAGAGCTACACCATTACACATCCGCTCCATAATTCGCAATTGTCGCTCACTTCGGCTTCCTCGCTTGGCGCATTGGCCGCCACTGATGCAGAAGACAAATCGGTAAAAACATTCCAGATCACCTCGTTGGCATCCATGAACAGCAACCAGTTATACTACGATGCTAATAACGACGGCGTTTTGGCTCCGGGTGAACTACTAAGCACAGGTGCTGTAATCAGCAACTACACGCCTTCCAAATTGTATATCAAGTTCACCGGCCTGGGATCGTTAAGTGCCATGTTCGACTATGCCGCCATCGATTCGGCAGTGAAAACCGGCGCTTCGGTTCATTACACTATCAATTGGGCACAGGCGCTTCCTGTAAAGATGCTGTATTTCACCGCTGTAAAAGAAGGTGAAACCGGATTACTGAAGTGGTCAACAGCCGCTGAAATTGATAATCATCATTTCGATTTGGAACGTTCAGCAGATGCTTCCAACTGGGAAAAGATAGCGGAAGTGGAAGGCAATGGAACTACCAGTCAGCAACACAACTATTCTCATGTTGATGAACATCCGCTTCGCGGTATCAACTATTATCGATTAATACAGTTTGATATCGACGGACACTCTGAAACCTTCAATATTGTTCAGTTGCGCTTTGATAACCTTACAGAAAAAGTGGAGGTTCAGGTTTATCCGGTTCCGGCTTCTATTAACGCAGAACTCCATGTAGTATTGAAAAATAATACGGCAGTAGCTACTATTGATTTAATAGCGCAAAACGGCAGCGTGGTGCGCCATTTGGAAAGTGCCGATGAAGCCAATAGCATTTCTCTCGAAGGTATAGCAGCGGGATCCTATACCGTATTTACAACCACTACCTCCGGCGAGCGATTCTCGCATCATATTTTGATCCAATAACATACCACTTTTCTTCATGAGTATTTCGGCCACGTTTACCCGTGGCCGATTTCATTTTGTGCCAGGCGCCCGAACTTACGGAATGCCGCTTTTTCGTTACATTCGGCAACACAACACTAAGTGTAATTATGACAATAAGTATCCGCCGGTCTGCCGTTGCCATTTTGCTGACACTGATTGCAACTGCTGCCAGTGCTCAAATTATCACTACTACTCCTCTGTTTCCTTCCCGAAATAAAACAGTAACGTTTACTTACGATGCCACTCAGGGCAACGCGCAGCTCACCGGCATCACGCCTGTTTATGCACACACCGGCCTGATTACCACACAAAGCATTGATGGTACCGACTGGAAAAGAACACAAGGCAATTGGGGAACGGCCGACAGCCACATGCTGATGACCGACCTCGGAGGCAATAAGCACAGCATTACCTACAACATCAATTCATTTTACAATGCCACCTCGGGCGATACCATCAAAGAGCTGGGTTTTGTTTTCCGAAATAGCAACGGGTCAGTAGTGGGCCGTGCCGCCGACGGACAGAATATTTTCGTAAAATTATATGACGATAGCTTGCATTGCGCCTTCTTTCAACCACAACAAAAAGTGTTGCACCAGGCGCTGAATAGCACTATGAATTTTTTCTGCGCAGCCTCTGAAAATTGCAACCTGAAACTTTTTGGAAATGGAAATTTGTTAGCGCAAACTTTTGATGATTCGCTCTACTACAACAATTTCACATTCACTACTTATGGCTTGCAACAGTTTGTGTTATCAGCCGCTACATTAAATGATACCGTTTTCGACACCATCAATGTTTTTGTTAACCAACCTGTAACTTATCAAAACTTACCGTCAGGAACTATAGATGGTATCAATTACCTGAGCGACAGCAGCGTAATACTTCGTTTGTTTGCCCCCAACAAAAACTTTGTGTATGTAATTGGTGATTTCAACAACTGGCAAACTGACCAGAACTACTTCATGCACTGCAGTACCGATTCTTCTACCTGGTGGCTGCAAATTGATCATCTTACTCCCGGTAAAGAATACATCTTCCAATATTGGGTGGATGGCGCTATCAAAATTGGCGATCCCTATGCCGACAAAGTTAGCGACCCCTGGAACGATCGTGTGATTCCCGCACAAATCTATCCATCATTAATTCCCTATCCTACCGGCAAAACTCAGGATATTGCCACCGTGCTCCAAACCGCACAAACACCTTATAACTGGCAAAACATTTCCTATCAAAAACCAAACAAACACAATCTGGTAGTTTATGAATTGCTGGCGCGCGATTTTGTAACGCTTCACTATTGGAAGCGCATCACCGATTCACTTTCTTACTTGCAACGATTAGGCGTAAATGCAATTGAACTGATGCCGGTGATGGAATTTGAAAGCAATGAAAGTTGGGGTTACAATCCCAACTACTTTTTTGCACCCGATAAATATTATGGCCCAAAAAACGATCTCAAAAAGTTTATTGAAGAATGTCACAAACGCAATATTGCCGTGATTCTCGACATGGTGGTGAACCATGCTTTTGGAACTTGTCCTTTGGTAAAACTTTATTGGGATGAAAACGGTCAGCAGCCTGCCGCAAACAGCCCGTGGTTCAATCAGCAACCAAAACATCCCTTCAATGTGGGTTACGATTTTAATCATGAAAGCAACTACACCAAAAAATTCTTCGACCGACTATTGCGCTACTGGGTAAGCGAATTCCATGCTGATGGTTTTCGTTTGGATCTAACAAAAGGTGTTACACAAAAATATACCGGAAACGATGTAGGAGCCTGGGCTGCATACGATGCTTCCCGTATCGCTTTGCTCGAAAGATTAGTGGATTCAGTATGGGCTTTTGATCCTTCTGCTATTATGATTTTTGAACACCTGGCCGATAACAGCGAAGAAATTGAATTAGCCAATCACGGTATTATGTTATGGGGAAACATGAATGCGGCCTACAACGAAGCCACCATGGGCTACATCACCAATTCTGACCTCTCCTGGGGAAGTTACAAGCAACGGGGTTGGAACTCGCCCAATCTGGTAACATACATGGAAAGCCACGATGAAGAACGGCTGATGTACAAAAACCTCACTTATGGAAATGTAACGGCAACTTACAATGCGAAAATTCTGGATACAGCATTGCAACGAATGGAAGCAGCGGGTGTACTTTTCTTTCCGCTGCCGGGGCCAAAAATGATTTGGCAATTTGGAGAGCGCGGCTATGATATCACCATCAACAAAGATTGCAGAATTTGCCCCAAACCTATGTTTTGGAATTATATGAATGTGCCTTCAAGGTTGCACCAATTCAAGGTTTGGAGCGCACTCATTAAATTAAAACTAGCCGATGCGCCCTTCCAAACTACTGATTTTGACATTTCCATGGGCGGTTCCGTGAAACGCATAAAACTTACGCATAATCTCTATAATGTGATCGCTATCGCCAATTTCGATGTAACTGATAAAACGGCTTATGCTTCCTTCCATCACACCGGGAAATGGTATGAATATTTTACGGGCGATAGTTTGACGGTAAGTGATGTTAATATGCCGTTCACTTTTCACCCGGCAGAATATCGTTTATACACCGATAAGAAATTAGCCGCTCCTGACCTCGCTATTACGGGCATTCCGGCAATAGATTTTGGAAGTTCTGTAAAACTGTTTCCAAATCCGGCAAGCGGAAAATTGTTTATAGAAGGCTGGAAAGAGGAAGGTGTTTTGAAGCTATTTTCTACTGATGGTAAATTGATGTTTCAGTCGGCTATTACGGGCAATGGTTTCCATTCCATTGATCTGGATGAAAACCTGCCGGTTGGGTTGTATTTTTGTGAGATCAGCGGCCCTTCTGTTCATCTTTCCGGCCGTTTGCTGATACAGCAGCCATGACGATTCGGCGCGCGGTTCAATTTTTTGTAACATTATTGCGCAATGGGAATCATTCAGCGGCAAGGTATCCGGAACAGCATCATCACTTATATCGGCATCGCATTAGGCGCGGTAAGTTTGTTGTTCATCCAGCCACGCTTTCTTTCTAAAGAAGAAATAGGTCTTACCCGCGTACTTTTTGCATTTTCTACCTTGCTGGCTACGCTGATGCCATTGGGAATGAATGCTGCTGTAATCCGCTATTTTCCGTATTTCAGAAATCGTGAGAAAAACCATTTTGGCTTTTTCGGTTTCATGCTCATTCTGCCGGCAATCGGCTACATCCTGCTTAGCGCCTTGCTTTGGGCCGAAAAAGACTTTATCATTTCGAAGTACGTGGCGCAGTCGAAATTGTTTACTGACTATTTCCTGTACATTTTCCCCCTCAGCTTTTTTCTCACCTTCAACAACATGCTCACCTGCTATTCTTATTCCATTTTTCGTACCAGCGTTCCGGTGCTCATAAACGATGTGTTAGTGCGCATCGGAGCTATTTTGCTATTCACAATTTACTTCATTAAATGGGTTACACTGCCGCAATTCGTAGCCTTGTTCGTGGCCATTTATGGTACGCAATTGCTGGTCATGATCATCTATCTTTTTATTGAAGACCGGCCTTCATTAAAAATCGACTGGCCGGAGATCAACAAAAACCAACCCCGCAAAATATTCCGCTATGGTCTGCTGATGGGTCTTTCGGGGCTTTCGGCCCTGGGTCTGAAGTATTTGGATACCGTGATGTTGGGCATGTATAAACCGCAGCAAACCGGGCTGAACGCTTTGGATGTAATCGGCATTTATTCCATTGCCGCATTTGTTGCTGCATTTGTAGAGGCTCCGTTAAATGCCATCGAAAAAATAATTACTCCCAAAATGGCGGAAGGATGGGCGAAGAACGATCTTAACGACATTCGCCACATCTATTATAATTCAGCCAGATACCTGTTCCTGATGGGTGGTTTGTTATTTGTTCTTATTAATGTAAATATTGATTCGCTGTTTGCGTTGATTCCCGACAAAGATTTTTCATTAGGAAAAAATGTAGTGCTTATTATCAGTACCGGAACGTTGCTGAACATGGCCACCGGCAATAACGATAGCATTCTCTATACCAGTGGAAAATATTTTCACCTCACCTGGTTATTGTTAGGCTTGCTTTTTCTGGCTTACACCAATTACATCGTTTTCATTCCACTTTTTGGTATGGAAGGCGCTGCCGTGGCTACTGCGCTGTCTTCAACCGTTTTCAATTTTGCCAAATTCTTTCTGATTTGGCGATTCTTCAAGCTCATGCCTTTCCGCTTGTACACCGTTAAGATTGCTTTGGTGATTGTAATTTCATTTGTTGCAGGATACTTTTTACCGGTACCTGAAAATCCGTTCGTAGCTGTATTCATACGAAGCAGTATGGTTGGTGCGCTATTCGCCATTAGTACCTATTTCCTGAATATCATACCTGAATTTCATTACCTCATACCCGGCAAGAAGAAAGATGCGTAAGGCCAGCATTTTTTTAATTTTAATAGGTTGCCGGTTAACCGTTGCATCGCAGTATTTTAAAATCACCGATAATTGCCGCAATGCATACCGCACAGCAATTGCGCTTCAATTCGATAGTTCAAAACGCTTTTTACAGGAAGAAAAACGTACCACTCCGGGGAATCTGTTTATTGTGTATGTAGAAAACTATATCGACTTCTTGCAAATCTACAGCAGCGGTTCGCGTAAAGCTTATGATGCACTTCAAAACAATCAGGATCTTCGTTTGAACCAATTGGAAGAAGGCGATAAAAATTCGCCCTATTTTCTTTATACAAAGGCCGAAGTGAACTTGCAGTGGGCTTTGATTAATGTACAAATGGGCGATTATTTGAAAGCGGTGTGGTCGCTCCGAAGTGCCTTTCAGCAATTAAAAGAGAATCAAAAGCGCTTTCCACAATTTCAGGCCAATAAGAAATCGCTGGGTGTAATCAATGCTTTATTGGGTAGCGTTCCTGATAATTACAAATGGGGATTGTCGCTTTTTGGCATGAGCGCCGATGCCGGCGAAGGCATTCATTATCTCGAAGAATTGCAACAATACAGCGCGGGCAATGATTTTTTATTCGATAGAGAGAGCACGATACTCTACAGCTTTTTGTTGTTGCACTTGCAGAATCAGCCGCAAAAAGCATGGGATGTGTTGAACGAAAAAAAGTTTCCGGCTCCGGGAAATTTAATGGAGCGCTATGCTTACTGTTATGTTGGTGTTTACAGCAAACATACTGATGCCATTCTGAATTTGAGAAAGAACGACCGAAATTTTGCCACTGAAAACGATCGTTTTCCGATGCTGCACTTCCTAACCGGTTTAGCCTATCTGAATCATCTTGATAACAAAGATGCTGCAATCTACTTTCAACACTTTTTATTGGTGAATCGAAATGAAAATCACATCAAAGCAGCCTATCAGAAACTGGCGTGGATTGCCGCATTGAAGAACGATACGGCGGGCTATTTCCGCCGTATGAACGACGTACGAAAATATGGCAAGTCAACAATGGATGCCGACAAACAAGCGCAAAAAGAAGCGGAAACCAACCGCTTTCCGCAACTGGCTTTTTTGCAGGCACGGCTATTTTTTGATGGCGGCTATTACGAAAAGGCCATCGAGGCATTGAACGAAAAACCCGCAGTTGCATATACCGATGTAGCATCGCAAACCGAGTATTTCTACCGTGCCGGAAGAATTTTTCATGAATGGGGAAAAACAGAGGATGCCGTAATTTGTTACAAAAAGGCCATGGAATGCGGGAAGAATTTACAGCGGTATTTCGCCCCGAACGCAGCTTATGAATTAGGCCTTATTGCCGAACAACGAAACGATAAAACCCTTGCTGCCACTTACTTTCATTATGTAATGAATTTTCGGGAGCATGAATATAAGAACAGCCTTGACCAGAAGGCCAAGGCTGCACTTACCCGTTTAAACAAAAAATAATTTTTACCTTTTAATGAGCCGGGCAGTAGAAATATTACCGCCGTTGGTAAGTTTTAAAACATACGTGCCTGATGGCAAGTTCACACCGCCGTTGTCTTTTCCGTTCCAGGTAATATAGTTGTGACCGGGCTTCAGTTTCGAAGTAAGATCAGCCACTTTATTCCCAACCACATCATAAACGTCAAGTTGAACTAAAGCTGCAGTTGGCGAAACATTCAATGTAATTCCCACTTTCTCTTCAAAGGGATTCGGAAAAACTTTTACAGAACCATTCAAGGCATCAGATATATCATGAATAGCCGCAGCACAACCTGAAACATAATGGGCTTCAACGGCATCAAAAGGATCGCCATCCTGCTTAATCACCACCGGCGATCCGCTTGGCAAATCATAAATAAAAATATCCTTGCAGTTGGGATCCTTACCTTCAATGCAATTAATATCCCCTGTTGGACCAACCGGGCACGGACCTTCATTTCTAAAAACCACGCCAATGTTGTAAGGCGTTGCTCCTGCCGGCATTGGTCCAATACCTTCTCCCCCATGCAACGAATCGGCACTGGCCAAATTAGTATAGTAGTCGCGAACATTAATGCAGATTGAATAAGTACTATCAACCACCCTTGTCATTTTCCCTAAACCATCGGCTAATCCCCAGTGGCCCACAATATGTTGCCAAACCTGATCGGGGTCAGTAGTGCCAAGCCCGGAGTGCATGTACACTACATCCGCACCGCCCAGGTTGCAAAAGCCTTCCAGTTTGCCTTTATCAACTGTGATTTGTAAGTAGGGGGTCACTTGTGCTTTTGCCGCACAAGTAAGTACAAGCAAAACGATCAAAATATTTTTCTTCATAAATGCCGAACTTCTTAGTGAATGATTTGGATTCTGTTATTATAAAAAAGCTTTCCGCTTTCATCTTCAACCTGCAATACGTAAACTCCGGAAGTAAGTGCTGAAACATCCAATAACAACTCGCTTGCACCCTTTTCGAAACGTACATTTCTAACAAGAACGCGTTGACCTAAAGCATCAGCAATCACAATATTTACTGCTTTTTCCGAGCGAAGTTCACCGGCAACATAAATCAAATTGCGAACCGGATTCGGATAGGCGCTCCACACTTGCTGATCGGCATTTTCAATGCCATTTACGTTACGCGTATAACGAGCGGTATCGGTGCAGCCCGGTGAGGTAAGCACCAATGTTATCGTATAAACGCCGGGCTGCGCGTAGGTATGTACTACATTACCCGAATCATGTGATTCGGTATTATCACCAAATAACCAATGATAGGAAAGTTGAGTACCTTTAGAAGTATCCATAATCGTCACCTGATTGTTCGGCGAAACAGCCACTACTTTAAATCCGGCTTTGAGGTTGGCACAAGTACCGCTGCCACAGGATGCCACCACAACGGTGTCGCGACCCTTACAACCATTGGAATTCGTAACAACCACACTATACGTATTGGCCACACTCACGTTTAGAGTGCTGGTAGAAGCTCCTGTATTCCAAAGGTATGATGAAAAACCATTGCCGGCGTTCAATACAATTGGCGAACCGCTTTTAACGCAAGTGTCCTTACCCAGATTTACAGTTGGCGCTGCGGCTACATCTACTACTACAGTATCCGATTTCACACAGCTTCCTGCAGTTACGGTAACTGAATAGGTACCTGAAGTTGTAACTTTAGTTATTGCATTCGCTGATCCGTTACTCCATGCGAACGAAAGGCTTCCGGTTGGCTTATAAGAGGCGGTAACTCCACCGAATGCAGAATTAGGTGTTGCTCCGTTTAAATTCAAAAAGATATCGTTTCCTGAAGCATCCTTACCTGTCTTCGTACCATCCTCATTTCTGAATACCATCCATAATCCAACAACAGTTGAATCAGGATGCGGAGCATAGTAAGATGCAGGATCGATAGTGATGGTCCATTTATTGGATCCCAAAGAACGCATTTGTCCGATGCCATCGTCCTGACCATAATTCCCCACAACATTATTCCAGCCGCCAAACGGATGGTATTGTACACCACTGTGCATATAAACCTTCGCAGCCGTTTGCAAGGTGCTTTGCCCCTGCGTGGCATCATATACAATTACTAAAGAATCATCTTTGCTGTAAGCCGTAACATTTGAATTCAGAATTATCGAATCACCTACACAACCTTTTACGGTATCACTTAGATGAAGTAAAGCCGCATACGAATTCCGAATGCGAATCGAATCATAAGAGGCACAACCGGTACTATCCGTAGCTTTCAGCCAGTATAAACCCGGATTTACCGCAACGTAAGATGGCGAAAATCCGGAGTTACCAAACCATTTGTAAGTTGCAAAACCTATTGGTGCATTGATAGTAACCGGCCCTGCCGAACAACGGGTAATATCGCCGCCCAGCGCTACTTTACTTCCACTCACCGCCACAGCAATACTACCGGTAAAATTACACGCGCCATTCATCGCTGTTACCGAATAGCTGCCCGCACTGGAAACGCTGAGCGTTGCAGTGGTATCTGTTGTATTCCAATGATAAGAAGTATAACCGCTGCCGGCATTCAGGTTCAAATGCTGACCGGCACAAATGGTGGTATCGTGGCCTAAGTGAATCACTCCGGCTGCACTGTTTTTAAATACTATGGTGTCAGTTTTAGAACAACCGAATACATCAGATGCCGTAACACGATAAGTGCCCGGAACCGACAAATGCAGCGTATCCGTAGTGGCGCCATTACTCCAGTTATAGGTGATATTTCCACTTGATTTTCTCTTGGCTGTTATCGCCAATCCATTGGAAGGAGTAGCCTGGCCATTTGATAAATTCAGGAAGAAATCGGCGCTGCCGTTGTCCTTGCCGGTTAATGTTCCAATCGCATTTCTGAAAATGAAGAAGATGCCGTTCAGCGAGGAATCAGGACTGTATCCGTAGTAACGTTGTGGTACAAAAGCAATTCTCCATATATTATTCCCTAGTGAATCCATTTTACCAATTCCATCATCCTGACCAAAGTTGCCAACGGTAAAAGCGGTTTGCCAACCGGTAAACGGACGAAACTCCGGCCCGCTATGAAAGTACACTTTCGATGCTCCTGAAAGTTGCGACACCCCGGTTGGTGCAGCGGCATTGTACCAAATGATAACGGAATCGCCATATTGTTCTACCTGAGTGCTTGCATTCAAATAAAACGAAGTGCCCGGGCAAACGGTAGCGCTGTCCTGAATGTTGAGGTTCAAAACATCACTTTGATTTACCACAACCGTATCGAAGGAGGCGCAACCCGCGCTGTCAATAGCTTTCACGCGATAGGCCCCTTCCCGAACTGCAGCGAATGTGTTTGATGAAGAGGCAAGATTGTTCATCCATTGATACGATACAAATCCGGGCGATGCCGTTAATGTAGTAGTGATAGCCGTGCAACGGTTCACATCAGCCCCGGCATTCACCTGACTATTGCTGATGCTTACCTTCCTGCTGCCTGTAGAAATGCATCCGCCGGCCGTTGTAGCGCTTACGGTATAGGTTCCGGCCAGGCTCACTAAAGTTGATGCTGTTGTATCGCCATTGCTCCATAAATAATGAGCAAAGCCACTTCCGGCATTTAATCGGGCGGCGCCACCTCGGCAAATCGTAGTATCAGTACCAAGATTCAATGCAGCCCCATTCAGGAAAATGGCGCGAACAGAATCTACTTTAGAACAAATTCCCTGCGAAGCAGTAACATAGTAAACCCCACCTGTAGTGAACGATGTGGCCGCGGTGTTCGCCGCATTCGACCATAGATAACTTACACCACCTGATGCTTTTTTTGAAGCAGAAACTCCGGCAAACGAACTGGTTGGCGTAGCTCCCGTCATTCCGATGAAGATATCATTTCCTGCGCCATCCTTTCCTGTAGCAGTGCCTGTTTCATTTCTAAACACCATCAAAATGCCGTTAAGTGTGGAATCAGGATGATAGCCGTAATATTGTTGTGGCACAATAGCAATGCGCCAACGATTGTTTCCCAGTGAAGTCATCTGCCCAATGCCATCATCCTGACCATAATTCCCGGTAATGTACTGATAGCCGCCAAATGGATGAAGCTCTGCTCCTGAGTGCATGTACACTTTTGCTGCGCCCACCAAACCGGTCTGCCCCTGTGTGGCATCATAAACAATGATCAGCGAATCGCCGTTTTGCTGGATGCTGGTGCTGGCATCAATGTTCAGGGTATTGCCAGGGCAGGTCCTTAAGGTATCGGTCAGGTTTAAACCCGAAACGGCCGATGTAGTTACAATGATGGTATCGAATGAACTGCATCCGATACTGTCTGTCGCTTTAACCCAGTATTTTCCAGGTTTTACGGCAGAATAAGTAGCTGCGGTTCCTACATTTCCATTCAACCATTGATAGGAAACAAATCCGCTGCCGGCATTTAAACTGGTTGGTGCATTGCTGCAACGCAATACATCAATTCCCAGATCCACCTTTTTGGTTGGGTTCGAAATTTTTCTGGAACCCGTTGCCTGACAACCATTCGCTAAAGTTGCGGTAACCGAATAAGTTGCCGCAGTAGTAACAGTAAGCGTTTGTAAAGTATCAGAAGCTGCACTGCTCCAGGCATAGTGTACATAACCGCTGCCGGCATCCAACTTCACATTTCTTCCTTTACAAACTACGGTGTCCGCTCCTAAATTCAAATTCAAGCTAGATGAAAATATAGAGCGCACAGAATCAGTTTTTGAACAAACGCCATCGCTTACCGTTACGCGATAAATACCGCTACTGCTAATTGTAGTAGAAGATGATGTAGAACCGTTTGACCAATTATAACTTAAAGGTCCGCGCGCTTTCAGCGTTGCCGTAATTCCTGCAAACGAACTAAAAGGCGCTGTTCCTGCGGTATTCAGGAAAATGTCCTGACCGGCATTGTCTTTTCCGGTGGCGGTGCCATTCGCATTTCTGAATACCATAAAAATTCCATTCAGCGATGAATCGGGCGAATAGCCGTAGTAACTTTGCGGATCAATTGCAATTCGCCACCTATTATTGCCCAATGAAGTCATCAGGCCAAGGCTGTCGTCAACGCCAAAATGCCCAACAGTATACTGCGTTTGCCAACCCTGAAATGGCCGAAATTCCGGACCGGAGTGAAAATAAACTTTAGTAACATTAATCAATCCGGTTTGCCCCTGTGTGGCATCGTAAATAATAACAATCGAATCGCCTTGTGCATCTATCGATACCGCCGCATCCACCGTTACAGGATTTCCCGTACAGGAACTCACACTGTCGGGTAAATTCAAACTATTTACTTCTGTGTTCCAAACCCGAACGGTATCATAACTAACGCATCCCGCGCTATCAACGGCTTTCACGGTGTACATACCGGGATTTACTGCAGTGCGCGTATTTGCCGAACTTCCTGAGTTCTGACCAATCCACTGATACGACACATATCCAGGAGTAGCCGTCAATAAACTACTGGCTGAATTGCAACGCGTGATATCGGCGCCTAGCGAAACTGCCGCACTTGCCGTGCGGATGCGCACAGTGCCTGTAGCGGTGCATCCGCCAATTCCGGTAGCAGTTACCGAATAATTTCCTGCTGCAGTGAAAGTGCGTACTGAATCGGTATTGCCATCGCTCCATGAATAACTCACATTGTTATTCTGAGTTTTGAAAAGGGTGAGGTTGGCAAAAGAACTCGTTGGATTAGCCAAACCATTGTTAGTCCAAACATAAATATCACTGCCGCTATTGTTCACCACCTTGCTACCGTCAAAATTCCGGAAAACCATATAGAGTCCTTCAAGACAAGAATCTGCTGAAAAGTTGTAGTAAGTTCTCGCATTAATGCGAATCGCCCAGGTATTGGGCGCCAGCAACGTCATTCGCCCAACACCATTATTGGAATTGAAATTGCCCACAGTGTAAGCGCCCTGCCAACCGGTAAAAGGACGGAATTCCGGTCCGGAATGCATGTACACATTGGTGTCATTCGCCAATGCTGTTCCGGCCGAATTAAAAACGATCAGGATACTATCGCCGCATAAACGGCTTTTCAGCACGTTGGCGTGAATGGTCTTGCTGATGCCATTGCAGGCGCTGGTGTCGAAAGCCAGCCGTTGTGGGCATTGCCCGAAAGTTGTTACAGCCGCACATACAATCAACAATAAAGTAGATAACTTCTTCATAAATGGTTTTTTGAAGGTTAGTGTATTGATGACACTTTCTTTTAAAAGGATTACGAATTTAGGCTAATAAAGTGGTTTTACAAACCTTAGGGACGGCCCTCTTTAGCGGTATCGGGCAGAACAGTAATGAGTTGATTCTGAACTTTTAGAATTGGAAATAATTGCCAAATTGTCAGATTCTGCCTGTATTTTGTTACCTTCGCCCTCCCATTTTTTTGGAATGTCGAACGAATTATATCAGAACGAAACGGCTTTTGAGTTCACGAAAAAAATCGATGAAAACCGGCAGGGCGAAACTATAACGGCTGCCCGACCGGCTTCCATTGCATCAAATGGACGGAAATTTTACATCGAAAGTTATGGTTGCCAGATGAACTTTGCCGACAGTGAGGTGGTGGCCGCCATTCTGGCCAACGCCGGTTTTGATGCCACACCCGATTATTTGGATGCCGACCTCATTTTGGTAAACACTTGTTCTATTCGTGATAATGCGGAACAACGCGTCAGGAACCGCCTTCAGAATTTCAATGTGGTAAAACGGAAGCGAAAAGGCGCTGTTGTTGGGGTTTTGGGCTGCATGGCGGAACGCCTCAAAGAGAAATTTCTTGAGGAAGAAAAAATTGTTGACCTGGTGGTTGGTCCTGATGCCTATCGCTCGCTCCCGGCTTTAGTAGCGGAAGCCGAAGGTGGTCAAAAGGCCATCAATGTGCTCCTTTCGCGTGAGGAAACTTATGCCGAAATTAATCCGGTTCGCTTAAACTCGAATGGCATCAGCGCCTTCATTTCCATCATGCGCGGTTGCGATAATATGTGTTCGTTCTGCGTAGTGCCTCATACCCGTGGCCGCGAGCGCTCCCGCGATTGGCGAACCATTCTGAACGAAGCGCAGGAACTGTACAGTAAAGGATATCGGGAAATTACGCTTTTAGGTCAGAATGTAGATAGTTACCGCTTCTCTGATGATCCGAAATTGACCGGTAAAAAACTGACGGAAGCAAAATATGATGATCATGTCATCAACTTCTCAAAATTACTCGTAATGGTAGCCGGGATTGCCCCAGATCTTCGGGTGCGCTTCTCCACTTCCCATCCGAAAGATATGACGGATGATGTGCTGTATGCCATGGCTAAATATCCGAACATCTGCAAATACATCCACCTTCCGGTGCAAAGCGGTAATTCCAGAATTCTGGAAATGATGAACCGCACTTACGATCGCGAATGGTACATGAACCGCATTGCCGCTATTCGCCGCATTGTTCCGGAGGCATCAATTTCTACCGATATCATCACCGGCTTTTGCAGTGAAACGGAGGAAGAACATCGCGACACGCTCACGCTGATGGACGAGGTAAAATATGAGCTGGCTTATATGTTTTTCTATAGTGAACGGCCGGGAACTTTAGCCGCTAAAAAATTTGCCGACGATGTTCCCGAGGAAACTAAAAAACGCCGCCTGCAGGAAGTAGTGGACCTGCACCGCAAACACAGTCTGGAACAAAATTTAAAGGATGTAGGGAAAACAATAGAAGTATTGATAGAAAGTGTTTCACATAAAAGCGAGAACGATTTGTGCGGGCGCACTTCACAAAACAAAATGGTCATTTTCCCTAAAGGAAAGGCCAAAATCGGGGATTATGTAATGGTTCAAATTGAGAAATGTACCTCAGCCACACTTTTGGGGAAAATTATAAACGAATGACAATGATGAAAAAGTATTTGCCTGTAGCGATTTTTTTAATGGCTGTCTTAAGTTCCTGCATCAAAATTCAGCCGGGATATACTGACATTACCGAAACCGACGATTCGGGAAAAGTGATCGGACAGATTGATAAGACCGACTGGACCGAAGATAAAGACTGGAACCAAAGCGAAGAGTTCCTCTTCGACCAGGTTGGTGAGCCCATCGACAGCAATTTTCGCAAGTCTTATGTAACTGTTGAACCTTCGTATCCAAATCCGTGCAGCGATTCTTTTCACTTCCGTGTGATTACTGCTGAGCGTTGTGTGTTTAACTATGTACTTACCGACGATAAGCTAAAAGTAAAAATCCCGTTGGGCACTGCCTGGCTTAACCCGGGTTACAACAAGTTCAACTTTTCAACCAACGGCCTTACCAAAGGCAAAAATTATCGCTTGTACTACATTTTCTCTTATTATCAGAATAAGGCTTGGTACAAGGGCCATGGCGATATAGCTGTTCGCAACAACTAAACCATAAATCAGGATGGAGATTCAGGCAATAAAAAATCGCTTTGGCATTATCGGCAATTCGCCGGCGCTGAATCATGCCATTAGCATTGCTGAAAGAGTGGCCGCTACCAACCTCACCGTGCTGATTACAGGCGAAAGTGGAGTAGGTAAAGAAGTTTTTTCTAAAATCATTCACGAAACCGGAAACCGCAAACACAACAACTTTATAGCGGTGAACTGCGGCGCTATTCCTGAAGGAACTATCGATTCAGAACTATTTGGCCACGAAAAAGGATCGTTCACCGGTGCTACTGATGCCCGTAAAGGTTATTTCGAAACGGTAAACGGCGGCACTATTTTTCTGGATGAAATCGGAGAACTTCCTTTAGGAACTCAGGCGCGCCTGTTACGCGTTTTGGAAACCGGCGAATACATTCGGGTGGGCTCTTCGAAAGTAATGAAAACGGATGTACGCGTGGTGGCTGCCACCAATGTAAATTTGCAACAGGCCGTAAGCGCCGGCAAGTTCCGCGAAGATCTGTATTACCGCCTAAGCACGGTGCCTATTTATATTCCGCCATTGCGCGACCGTGGCGAGGATATCTATCTTTTGTTTCGAAAGTTCTGTATCGATTTTTCGGAACGAATGAAAATGCCGCCTGTGAAATTGACTGATGAAGCTCGTGAGATCATTCTGAAATATACCTGGCCGGGAAATGTGCGCCAACTGAAAAATGTGGCCGAACAAGTTTCTATTCTGGCCAACTCGCGGGAAGTTACAGCTAACGAACTCGTGCAAATTGTTCCCGACATTACACAAAGCCGCCTGCCGGCAATTTCGCGCGAAACCTCACGCGATACCGCCGGTTTCAGCGAGCGTGAAATTTTGTACAAATTAATCTTCGACCTAAAAAAAGACTTCAACGACCTGAAGCAATTCGTGTTTGAACTATCACAAGGCCGTTATCCTGAATCGGAGGCCATTCCGCCGGTTGCACATAATTCGTTCTACCCAAATGAATCACCCCAGCTGATTCCGGTAACTAAAGAAGAACCGTTGGTATTACGCGATGCGCATACCACGGCATATCAACCACACGAAACCATTGAAGAGTCGCTTTCCATAGAAGCCAAAGAAAAAGAACTGATATTGAAAGCGCTGAAAAAGCACCGGAATCGTCGCCGCGATGCCGCCACCGATTTAGGTATTTCTGAACGTACACTATATCGTAAAATACGCGAGTATGGTTTGGAGAAATAATTTTTTAGAAGCTTCGAAGGTGAAATGCTATTTAACTCTGGCCTTCGCCATTTGCTGTATTTCTATTCTCTCATCTTGCAAAATCTATTCGTTTACCGGAGCCAATATCCCTTCCGATATTAAAACAGTTACCATCGATCTTTTTCAGAATCGCGCCAATAACGGTCCGGCTAATTTGGGCCAGTTATTCACTGAAAAATTGAAGAACAAAATGGTGACCGAAGCCAACCTGCGTCAGGTAAACTTCGATGGCGACCTCATTTTTAAAGGCAATATTACCGGCTATACGTTTTCATCGCAGGCACCCACTGCGCAGGTGCAATCGGGTGTGAATCGTCTTACCATCACCATGATGGTTTCTTTCGTAAACAAACGTTATCCGGCCGAATCATGGAAACAGCCGGAAACTTTTTCACGTTATGCTGAAGTGGGCGGCACGGAAAATCTGGCAAGTGTGGAATCGCGGTTGGTAGATGAGATTAATCGCCAATTGGTAGACGATATTTTCACAAAAGCACTGGTAAAATGGTAAAGATGAAACATCTGAAAAACCGTTTACAGTCACCCGCTTTAATTCATCTTTCCAATGAAGAACTTCAGGCATTGGTAGAAAAATATCCGTTTTATGCACGCGCTTATGCCGAAATGGCGCGCCGGGCGGGTACTGATCAAAATCTCCTCGAAAAAGCAGCCATTTATGCGGCCTCCCGCGAACAGTTGCGCGAGCAACTCCTCAACAATTTTACGCCAGAGAACAGCGAAATTTTGGAGCCCAATGAAGTTAATGCCGTAGCGCCAATTGCTGAAATTTCAGCGGCAGAAACTGAAGTTTCGCTTGTAAAAGATTCGGAATTGGCAGCCAATTTAACCGAAGAAAATCTTCTAGAAGAATCGAATGCCGTAGATGCAGGTAAGGAAGCTGAAAAATCCTCAGAAAATCCGGAACCACATCAAGAGGTAGTTGCCGACCCTAATCTTATAGAAGAAGAAACCGAAAATAAGGTAACTGCAATACCACCGCCCGAACCGGAAGTAATCCCATCTGCCGAAGAACCGGAACCGGCTTCAACTGAAAATGTTGATGAAGGGGTGAGCCCTGAATTCCTGCATACGCCACACACTTTTGATGAATGGCTCTCCGCTTTTGGTAAAACCTCAAGGCCGGCCCCTGAACCGCAAGCCTTAAAAAAGGCCGATGAAGAGCTTAACCGATTGATTGAGACCAGTATACCTTCAGAATTTTTCACCGAAAGCATGAAAACCGAACGGAACTACACCAAAGGGCTGGACCGCTTCATTGAAGCCCAGAAATCAAAGGCGTTGCAGCATAAACAACCCGGTTCCGGATCGGTTATGGTTACTGAAACGCTCGCAAAAATCTACGAAAAACAGGGGCTTACGGAAAAGGCCATAGCCGCTTATGAGCAGCTCAGTTTGAAATTTCCTGAAAAAAAGGCTTTCTTCGCGCTCCGCATTCAAAATTTAAAGGAAAAATAATATGTACGCTTTCATTATCATTCTCATCATCATTATCGGCATTCTGCTGTGCGCCGTAGTTCTGATCCAAAACCCAAAAGGCGGTGGTGTGAATGCCTCTTTCAGTGGAACAAGTCAACAAATTTTTGGCGCAGGCCGTTCTACTGATGTAGTAGAAAAGACAACTTGGACCCTGGCCTCTATGCTTTTACTGCTTAGCTTGCTATCAGCTTTTTTCATCAATCACTCTGCAGTTGCCGCTTCAGCTAAAAAAGGTGCGCAACCGGCTACTGAAAAAACAGAATTGGAAAAGCGTTTGAACGAAACCGGCGGCTTCAATGCTGTGGCTCCAGCTCCGCAGCAACCGCAACAACAGCCACAGCAGCAACCCGCTCCAACCGGCAAGCCTTAATTAAGTCGCTTTAGCAATACTTGCTGCCCCAGTAAAGGTCCCACTTTTTTCAAAAAGCGGATCAGTTCATTGCTTTCTGCAACAGTAAAATAACTTTTGTCGAATCGCAATTGAATGCGCTGCGAAAATCCTTCATCGGTTTTGTGGAATTCGCGCTGAAAAAACAATTGCCCGTCAAATGCATTGAAGGCTAAATTATTGGGCATCAGAAATACTTCATAGTTCGATGGGAAACTGAACTGGCTCACCAGGCTATATTCCTGCATATACCCGAAATTTACCGGTAAAGTACGGCCTTCACTAATATGCAGAAGTGTATCAGCAGCAAAATACAACGTAGGCATTACCGACAGTAAATTATCAGTCTTGTCGTAGCGCAATTGAATATCGAATTCTTGCGCCAACGGCAGCGTGTCCATGTATTCATTGGCTACAATAAAATGCCTGAACCGCAGTTTCTTGCTGTCTTTGCTGAAGTACTTTTTAATGAGCCCCTTCACACTGTCGCGCTCCAGGCAATCTACATGTTCCATTTTCGCATACCCAAAACTGTTCACATAAACATTAGTCTTGAATAGGCTGTCGCCCGAAAGATGGCCGAGCAGAATAGTTTCATTGCGGTAGCGTTGCGAGGTATCCGAAATGCGAACCCATCGGTTTTCATCCATGTCTATCAACATGCCATAAGTGTTCAATATGGCCGGATTGACATTTGGAAAATCGAGTGAATGGATAGTGGCGTCTAAAATCCAGTTGCGGTTGCGAAAAGTAACGCAAGCCACCGTTCGGTTGAAATCATCTAAGGAAAAATTGAGCGTATCAACCGTAGCAAAGTTGCGGGTGGCCACCAACAGCGGCCGCGCCTCAAATCCATAGGTTTGAAGCAATTTAATCAACAGCAAATTAATATCACTGGCATTGCCCTTTTTCTCGCTCCATAATTTGTTTAGCGATTTCGAACTGAACACCGAATCGTTGCCGTTGAAAGTGCAATGCCGCCGCACCAAATCATAAATCCGCGCTAATTTGAACAAACTGTCCTCGATAGAAATAATGCGGTGGTGATAATCACTCTTCAATTCAAAATCGGGGAACAAGCGGCCCATAAAAGCAGGATGAACCGATAAGCGCTCTACAATCTTATCGCCAATTCGTTCCGAAAAATCACTTCTAACAAAACCATCCTTCTTTAACCACAATAACGCAAACTTTAGATGCGCATAAGCATCGGCCGACTGATCGGCAAAGGCTTCGCTCTTTAATGCGGGTAAATTAGAAAAGCGTAACACTCTGGTTCGTACTTTCAAACTTTGATTTTGGTTGCTAAGCCGAATAGATTGTACGTTCTCGGTCTTCACATCTTCTTCAGCCATAAACGACGACTGCAATTGCTGGCGCAACTCCATGATTTCCGGAATGCGCAATTCCAGTTTTGATTGCCTTACCGGGTAAAACGACTGGAAACGCCAGGAAGGTATTTTTTCGTCAAAAGCAAAATTGACGGAATATTGCAATACCAATACATGACCCTTTCGGAACTTGGAAGGATTCGCGTCATTAAACCCATTTACGAAACGGGGCGTGGCATCGCGTTTCACCGTTTCTTTCGAAGTAGCATCCAATTCGCAATCCTCAGCCTTGATCCCGTAGAAATTTTCTGCAGCGCTTCCCATGTAGAACAACTGTTGCCATAGGGTTCGGTTTAAACTCACATCTTCGAAAAAACGAAGAACCACGAACCGGTCGTACTTAATACTATAATCGTTGTTTACCGATATATAGCCGTCATCCTCCATCACTACAATAGCTGCGCCGGAATCAGCGGCTTCCCTTTCGGCCAGTAATGCCTGCCGCAATTGCGCATCGTTCTGACCCGCTGCCACCTTAAAAAAAACGAGAAGAAATATTAGTATCCTGTGTTTCAATCCGTTCAAATATCAATAAAAACCGCCCCGCTTTCGCATACAATTGCACTAGCCTTACTCATATCGCATATTGGATTAGACAAATTACATTTGGCGCATTGCCAATTTCCATTCAATTTCATTTTCATGCAATTGTTCTATGCAAAAGTTTCTGGGGCCGGTTCTACGGCTGTGTTAGACGAAAATGAAGCGCAACACCTACGGGTACTGCGGCTGGAAGGCGGCGCTGCAATTCAGTTGATGGATGGAATCGGGAATTTGTGGCAGGCTGTAGTAGTTCATGCCGGTAAAACCGGCGCTACCGCTCAGGTGCAGCAATTGATCACCACACAGCCACATCCATCAGGACTGCACATCGCCATCGCCCCTACCAAAAATATGGACCGTTTGGAATGGTTTGTTGAAAAGGCTACTGAACTGGGTATTGGCACGATCTCATTGCTTCGATGCGAGCGATCAGAACGCAAGGAAGTTCGTGTTGACCGGCTTGAAAAAATTGCACTAAGCGCCGCTAAACAATCCGGCAACCTCTACCTTCCGGTCATTCATCCCGTTGTACCCATCAAATCATTTCTGGCATCACCGGTTTCGGGTTTACGTTGTATAGCTACTTGTGACGGAGCCACCGAACCTCTCGAAAAACGCGTACACCAACAACGTTCTTTGCTCGTACTCATTGGACCGGAAGGCGATTTTTCGACAGCCGAAATGGATTGGGCCATGCAACAGGGTTACCTGCCTGTAAGCCTTGGCACCAGCCGATTGCGTACTGAAACAGCTGCCTTATATACGGCAGCGCTATATCGAAGCGCATTAACAAGTTTTTGAAGCAATAAAATTTTCACAACCGTTGAAATACTATCTTCACCCAATGAAAAAATTGGGCCTTGCATTGTTGTTGTTCTCTACATTCAGCTTCGCCATTCCTTCTGAAAAACCATTGAAGATCGCACTGCTGAAATACAATGGGGGCGGCGATTGGTACGCCAATCCCAGTTCGTTGCCCAACCTCATTTCCTTTTGCAACAAGAACCTGAATATGAACCTTGAAACCGATCCGCCTACAGTGGAAGTAGGTAGTGCCGAATTATTTAATTATCCGATGGTGCACATGACCGGCCACGGAAATGTAGTGTTCAACGATCAGGAAACCGAAAACCTGAGAACCTATCTGGCAGCCGGTGGCTTTTTACATGCGGATGATAATTATGGTATGGATAAATTCATTAGGCCGCAATTGGAAAAATTGTTCCCTGATTCCAAACTGGTGGAATTGCCTTTTTCCCATCCCATCTTCCATCAAAAGTTTGATTTTCCCAATGGGTTGCCTAAAATTCATGAGCACGACAACAAATCGCCACAGGCGTTTGGCTTGTTCCATGAAGGACGGTTAGTTGCGCTGTACACTTACGAATGCGACCTTGGCGACGGCTGGGAAGATCCGGAAGTACATAAAGACCCGCCCGCTACTCATGAAAAGGCGCTAAAAATGGGCGCAAACATCCTGCAATTCGTTTTCGCACAATGAGGTAAAATATGCATTTGACAACCCTCGTTTTCAGGCTTATATTGCGCTTTTTGTATCCAATCGCGATTGAGTAATACACCGCACCATTCAAAACAACTCACCGATGCACTGGCATTGCTACAGCATTCCGGTGAAGGCTGGCTGGTTTTCCGGCCCGATGGCGCGTTGCTATATGCTAACACTACCGCACGCGAAATGATGGGCCATCCACTTTTGGAAGCATTGGTTGAAAAAGCTATCGCAGTAAAAGACAAGGATCCCATTTCGCTTCACATCCACGGCGTGGAATTTCGAATTCGGCTGGAAGCTGTGCTTTGGAACAACATTCAGGCATTTGCCATTTGCATATCCCGAAATGGAAGCGCCACCGCCGAAAAAAATACACTGCTCCAACAAGTAGTTTCCGGATTGCCCGTTTTCACCCTGCTTTTTTGCAACCAAAAATTGGTTCATGTAAGTCCGGCACTACAACACTGGCTTCAGGAACGGGAACTCTTCCTTATTGGTATGGGATGGAACGATATTTTCCATCATGAACTATTATTGCACGAAAGCGATCAGGGCGCTTCAGGAATTATCTCAGCCATACAAGACGCACCGCTGCCTTCTCCTATGCGCATGATACGGCGCGATTTTACATCAGGTACCGACACTTACGCTGTTGTAGTACTGCATGAAGAACATGCGGTTGCTGATAACGCTCTTTCACCGCACCGCTTAATGGAAATAGCTTCGCATGATTTGCGCGAACCCCTGCGTACCGGCAACAGCTATTTGCAATTGCTCACGGAAGGGCTAAAGAAAGATGGTGATGCCAAACTGAAAGAGTATGCTGCCACTATCAGCAGCGAACTTACCAAGGCCGAAACCTTCCTTACGGATATGAAGGTGGTGATGGGCCTCGAAAGTCGCGTTATTGCTCCGGTTAAAACGAATATGGTAAATGTGGTTCGCGAAGCTATTCAGCAATTAAAACCGAGAATCGACGCCACCGATGCCATGGTGAATATTTCTGAAATGCCCGAACTGATGGCCGATAGCGCCGAAATGAAAAAGGTAATGGTTTGCCTGATCGAAAATGCCATTAAGTTCCATCAGAAAGACAAACGGCCTTACGTGGAAGTTCTTTGGGCCAAGGAAGGCTCTAAACATGTATTTTGCGTACGCGACAACGGTATGGGTATAGCCGAGAAATACCATGATGAGATTTTCGAACCGTTTAAGCGTTTGAACCGTCTCGATAAGTATCCCGGAAGCGGTATTGGTTTAACATTAAGCAAAAAGATTATTGAATTGCATCGCGGGAAAATCTGGATCGAATCGCGGGAAGGATTCGGTACTAGTGTATTTTTCTCGCTACCGGCAAAAAGCGAGTAGGTAAATTGCTACTTTTAGCCCATGCTCAGTTACTGGGAAAAACAATCTTTTCTCACTTATGATTTTATTGTTGTGGGAAGTGGCGTAGTGGGGCTTTCTGCGGCATTGAGTTTACGCGAACAGTTTCCTTCTAAAACCATTGCAGTGTTTGAAAGAGGTTGGCTGCCCACAGGCGCCAGCACCAAAAATGCAGGATTCGCCTGCATTGGCAGCCTCACCGAACTAATTAGTGATGCTAAGATTTTGCCAAAAGAAAAACTTTTGGCGCTTACCGAAATGCGATTTCGCGGCTTGAGAAAATTGCGGCAGCGTTGCGGTGATACATCCATTGATTATCGCGAAAATGGAAGTTATGAACTGCTGTTTCCAGGTCAGGAAGAAATTCTTGAACACCTTACGGAATGGAATGAAACTCTGCGCCCTTTGTTGAAAGATCAAGCCTTCTCGATTGCCGATGGAAAGATTTCTGATTTCCGATTTCAGGGCGTAAAACATCTGATCAGAAACCATTTTGAAGGCGAAATCAACAGCGGTAAATTGATCAAAAGATTGCTGCAAATTTGCCATGCAGAAGATATTGAAGTAAAAACAGGAATGCAGGTGGAAAAAATAAATGACGAAGGCCACCAGGCTGTTGTTATTGTTGCTGACGGTAAAGAATCGCTTCCATTCAAAACATCGAAAGCCATTATTTGCACCAACGCCTTCGCCCAAAAATTATTACCAAATGCCGATATTGAACCCGGCCGCGGACAGGTGCTGATCACCAAACCCTTGTCATCACTACCTTTCAAAGGCACCTTCCACTTTGATGAAGGCTATTATTACTTCCGCGAAATTGATGGCAGAGTATTGTTTGGCGGTGGAAGAAATCTGGATTTTGAAACCGAAAAAACTACCACTTTCGCTGCTAATCCTGCCATCACCGCGCAACT
>JAXLUJ010000007.1:0-270704 GCA_046329575.1 Chitinophagales bacterium
GCAATATGCCGAAACAATGGATTTTGTGGATGCTAGGCTGCGTATTCGCCGCCGGCGCTCACGCACAAATGCCCGATCCTTCTACTGAAGAAAAAAAACTGCTGGTGCTGGGAGAAAAAACCCGAAACTTCTACCCGCCCGATTTCGATAGCGTCAGTTATTTCTCCGAGCAGTTCGATTCGGTATTCTATGCATTGGTGCAGCAAAATCCCGCCACATTGCAATATCCATTTTCAGCGCTAACCGATTCGGGCGTGTGCTGGGTAACCACTGCCGCCGATGGTAACTTTCGGATTTATAGTTGGGATACCTGGACGGGTGGCACCATGCATTTTTTCCATTCTATATGGCAGTGGAAAAGCAACGGCAGCGTGCACGCAAAACTTCCGCAGTTAGAGGAAGGCGATCCCGCAAGTTATTGTACAGCTATAGATACGGTGCACATTCAGAACCAAACCTATTATCTCGCCATCACCAACAGAATTGGCTCCACAAAAATTGGAGCGCAGGCAATTGGAGCATTTGCGATGGAAGGCGATCAATTGAACGATACGGTGCCGATGTTTCGCAACAAAACCGAAACGCTGAACGCTCTTGAAATAGCTTTCGATTTTTTTGATGTAGTAGACCGGCCCGAGCGCCCCGTTAAGATGATTCATTACGATCCTCGCGCGCATACGGTGGATGTGGCGGTGGTTGATGAAGAAGGTCATGTAAAACCCGGGAACGAACGCTACCAACTCCGCGGCCGTTATTTCGAGAGGGCGGGAGTTAAACAAAAAAAGAAAGAATGATGTAAATAGCAGTAGAAAAGAAAAACAAATTTAGAACCTATGTCTGCAACCCTTCAACTTGCCATTACCAAAATAGGCGACCTGCTTCTTGCAAATAAGATTAGCCAAACCCACTACGGTAATCCAATCAATAATGTAAACCTGGTAATACCACCATACCAACGCCCCTATAAATGGACGACCAAAAACGCCACCCAGCTTTTTGACGACATTATTGAGGCCAAAAATCAAAACAAAGAAACCTATCGTGTAGGCACACTCATCCTTCATTACGATGAAAAAAAATCGACGTATAATATCGTTGACGGTCAGCAACGCACCATTACTTTTTCCTTATTGCTTCTGGCACTTCACGAAGAGAATGATTCTAAAATAAAGTTCTTAAATCAGTTGCTTACCCATGAACCCAACAACGCCCGAAATATTCCCAACAACTTCAGAACCCTGCAAAGACGTGTTCAGAATATATCCGACGAAAGGGAGTGTGCGGAACTTCATAATTATATTAAGAACAACTGCGAATTGATTGTGGTAATTACGCAGGACATATCTGAAGCATTCCAGTTTTTTGATTCCCAAAATGCGCGCGGCAAAAAGTTGTATCCACATGATTTGCTCAAGGCATATCATCTTCGGGAAATGAACGATTTGGATATTACCCAAACCGAAAAAACGGTGAAGGATTGGGAAGATCTGAACCAACAAAAACTTTCGCTATTGTTTAGCAATTATCTCTATCGTTTAAAAGAATGGATCAAAGGCAATAGAGCCTGGGAACTGAACGAACATAACATTCATAAATTTAAAGGCATCACCCGCCACGGCAACTATCCTTATGCCCAATTTTTTAAAGGGGCTTTTGCCTATGCCGATATGGTGAACCAGTCGGCCATGCCTTTTGTTTCAGGAATGCAAAATCTAAAACCCTTTCAGATCGATACGCCCATTATTTCTGGAAAATCTTTTTTCGATTATGCAAAGCATTATTTCAGAATCCTTAAAGACATTCAAAACAACAATAAATACGAAGGCTATTTTATTAATGATAATGAAATCGTAAAAACCCTTGACCTCGGAACCTATAAAAATGGTGTTGGAAATGGAATAACCCGTTTATTGTTTGACACTGCTGTTTTACTGTATGTTGATAGATTTTGCCCCAGTGAAAAGCCATCCAAAGCGGATAAAGAAATGCTGGAAAAACAATTCGTGTTGTATGCTTTTATTTGGGCGTACTCCCTGAGGGCGCAATATTATAACCTCGGTTGGCAGTCGGCACAAAATTATATTCTGGGTAACGACCTCTATAATTCTTTCAACATCTATAAAATGATAACTGAGGCCGATACTCCGGGGGCTCTGTTAAGCACACTCGCCGACAAATTGACTCCAATACCGCTGGGGCAAATTGTGGCAAAAAAAGACAATATAGATATAGAGGCAAATGGCGTATTCCAAAACTATCTCCACTATTTCAAAACCAATCAATTTATTCAGGAAGTAATATGAACCCCGAAAACTTACCTCTGAAAGAACAATCTATAGCGGAAATCTATAATGGCGAGCTGGCTACCTATGAAGTACCCATTTACCAGCGCAATTATGCCTGGGAGGAAGAAGAAATTACCGCGCTGATTCAAGATGTATATGATGCGTATCTTCGAAATAGAAATATAATACCGCAGGGTGTTTATTTTATCGGCACGCTGGTTTCCTATAAAAAAGGCGACCAGGTGTATGAAGTGATTGACGGGCAGCAACGGCTTACGACCATCAATCTGGTGCTTGCTGCACTTGGTGTTTCTCTTCAAAATAAATTAACCTACCGGGCTCGCAAAAAATCAAACGCTACCATCAAAAGCATTCCCCATTTTCAAGTAGAAGAAACAGAAAAAGATGAGGGTATCAAAAGAGGCTACCAATTAGCCGAGAGTGCTTTAGCGAAAATAGTGCCGGCCGAGAATCTGGAAAATTTCAAAGCCTATTTTCAGAATCAGGTTCATATTATTCATTACAATGTTCCCCGCGATATTGACCTGAACCATTATTTCGAAATAATGAATTCAAGAGGCGAGCAATTAGAAAAGCATGAGATCATAAAAGCGCGACTTATTGAGAAATTGAATGAAGAAGACAAGTTAAAATTCAGTCAACTGTGGGAAAACTGCAGTGATATGACGGTGTACATTCAGCAGAAATACCGGCAGACACGCATTTTCGGGAAAAAGCAGGATTATCTGATAGCATCTGATTTTGATGCGTTACCAACTGTAGGAACCGCTTCCGGAAAAAAATCTATAAGAGATTTGATTAACGGCATAGTGGGGAAAAGCACAATGGAGAAAAATGAAAAGTTAGACAGCTTTCAACCCATTATCGACTTCTCCAACTTTCTATTGATTGTGTTGAAAATTACCAGAATGAGGGAGCCGAATTTCAAACCCGCTGACTTTACACTTGACGACAAAGATCTGATCCGAGAATTTGACAAGCTAAAGGAAGAAGGCGTATCCGTTGATGAGGAATTTGTAAAAACCTTCGGATTCAATTTGTTGAAGGCGAAATACTATCTCGACAATTACGTGGTACACCACTCCGATGAAAACGATACGATTGACAGCAACCCATGGAAACTACAGTATTGGCAAAAGGAAGGCGAAAAGGAATATTTAAAGAATTTGGACGGCGATAGCGAAGCGCAACATAAACTGGTGCAGTTATTATCAATGTTTGAAGTTTCTTTCACTGCCCGGCAAAGAAAGAACTACCTGTTTTATTGTTTGTTGCATTTGTTTACCAAGGGAGACGAGATAGGAACGTATTGCGAATTTGTAAGCAAGCTGGCCGACAAATATTTCAAAGAGGTGTACCTTGATCAGGACAAACTAAATGCCATCAACACACCTAATCCCGGCAGTTTTGATAGAGTACTTCTAACCAATAAAACGATAGATGTTAACACGAAAGACCAAAGCTTGAAATTTAGCGAGATATACGGCAATGGCACATTAAGATCAAAGGGTGTTCCGCTATTCGTTTTTAACTATCTCGATTATAAATTGTGGGAAAAGTATTTCGACGAGTTGCGCGGAGAGCACATGACCGAAAGTTCGCGGGAGCGAAAAGCCTTTTTTGAATCTTTAGGCTGTAGTGATTTCGGTTTAGAGGTGTTTAAGCAATTCTATTTTTCGAGAACCCGCAGGAGTTTAGAACACTTCTATCCGCAGGCCAAAGGAGATGGAATAGAAGGCCGGCCAACACCTGATCAAATCAATTGTTTTGGTAATTATGCGATGATCGGAAGTGCCATAAACAGTTCGGGTAACAGTTGGGATCCCAATGCTAAACTCAGTCATTATTTAGATAAGGGGAAAATCAGGCACGTAAGCGTGGCCTCCTTAAAATTTATGATAATGATGCAAAAGTGTAGAGACAATATGCTTGACGGAAAACATAAGCATGGGCAGGAGTGGCTTTTTGATGACATTCAAAAGCATCAGGAAAAAATGGAGCAGATCTTATTACAGCATTAGATTGAAGCCGCGCCGGTATGATTGACGATAGTATTGCAAGAATGCGATTAGAAAACAAAACCAGATGAAGCCATAACCATCGTCTCCATCGTCTGCTAACTCGATGCCCTTCGAGCCGAAACACAAAAACCAGTAACCTTGTTTCAAAAGAAAATTTCAGATTTGGAAGAACTAAAAAACTCCGGTTTGCAAAAGGCATTTGCCGGAGATTTACCCAGCCCCGAAGGGGCGTCAGATCCTAACACAGGGTGCAGCCCTGTGAGTCACAGAGAGCATACAGCGTGTAGCCCTGTGATTAACATCACCAGTCCTTATAATAACCTAAAACAAAACTATGGGCCAGTCACTCGTAAAAAACTACATACACATCGTATTCAGCGCCAAGCACCGCGAACCGCTGATATATCCACCCATTGAAGCGGAACTACACGCTTATCTTGGCGGCATTTGCAATAAACTGGAGTGCACACCAATCAAAGTAGGAGGTTACACCGATCACATTCACATTATCTGTATGCTATCAAAAAAAATTGCCCTGATGAAATTTATAGAAGAGCTGAAGTCACATTCATCTAAATGGATAAAAACAAAAGGTGCTGGCTATGAAAACTTCTACTGGCAGGATGGCTACGGTGCCTTTTCGGTTAATCCTTCTGAAGTAGATTCGGTTATTGCCTACATCGCCAATCAGCACGAACACCATAGGAAGAAAACCTTTCAGGATGAATATCGGGCGTTTTTAAAGAAGTATCATGTAGAATATGATGAAAAGTATGTTTGGGCTTAGCTATGTAGCCCTTCTGGACTTTCTGCTGCGGCCAGCCCCGAAGGGGCGTCAGATCCTAACACAGGGTGCAGCCCTGTGAAATATGTACCGCACACCGGAAGCGGCCCTGAGGTTACCGAATACCAGCACCTTAAAAGGATAGCTATCGCCCCTTCTGGACTTTCTGCTGCAGCCGGCCCCGAAGGGGCGTCAGATCCTAACACAGGGTGTAGCCCTGTGAATTGGTAACAATGAAACTACCGACTGAAATCATGAAACTGGTTCCTGAAAAATAGAAACAGCCGACTGCAAAAGTAAAACAGCCGGCTGCAAAAAAGATAATCGATACTGTAAAAAGGATATTGGACTTTGTGAAAACAAATACGCCCTTCAGCTATCTCCACCCCACAAACTAACCCAATAGCTCACTCCTCCTCCCATCCTTCATTGTTCATCGTTCATCGTTCATTGGAAATTGTGAATCGTTCTTTTTGAATTGGAAAAAGGATTATTCTATTATCCATTCATCATCAAATCACTCAATCTCCAGTTTCTCCATCGCTTTCCAAACTTTGTTTTCATTAGTATAATACAAATACGCGCTGCTGGCAGGGGCTTCGAATTCACCTTTAACTTCAGCTTTCAGGTCAAGCGCGATCTCCTTAACCGCTTTAGGCGCCAGCGAACGGTAGTAACACACCACATTGTTGCCGGTGATTTCGTAAAAGTCAATGGCTTTTTTCTCCATCAACTCTTTCAACTGCCAGGGTTGCGCACTGCATCCCGCAGGAATGCCAATCACCGCAATGCTCATGGGTTGCCCGCTGTTTGTAAGGTTTTTCAATTGCACATTCAACCGAACCGTATTTCCTACTTCTACTATTTTCCCGGTTACCAAATTAACATCCAAACCAAGCACACATTTGGGCGATGAAACGGGTAATGCCGTATTGTAGCTAACATTCATCGCATAAGGCAGGGCGTTCTTACAACCTTTGAAACGCACAGAAACTTCCTGCTTGCCCAAACCGATGAACTGCTCCAAACCACTGAGCACAACATTGTCTTTCACGCCTTTTTCATAACTCTTTGAAGCCACTAGTTTATCGTTCACATACACTTCCACCGTTCCCGACTCTTCGGTTTTTCTGCTGAACTCAGCATAGCGGGTCAAAGCTTTCAATGCTAAAACAGTAGATTGTGTAGAGCCAAAATTGCCATAGCCCGAGCGCGCGCCCACCAGGTATTTGATAGCGCCGGTGAGGGCTTCGTTGGGCGTGTTTTTCGACTTCATCATCGCCAATGCAATCAGCGAAGTGGTTTCAATTTTCAACGCATCGCCGGTGCTGCGCGTAATGCTGTGGCGCTTGCCGGTCCAAAAACCATACTCATTGCGTTGCTTTACAATTTCGCGAATAATCTCATCGCCGCGTTCCTGATCGCCTACGTTGAAAAGCGCATTGGCCACCAACGCCATCAAGTATGGATCAGAAGTCTTTTTGGCGTTTTTGTAAGCGGCATCTAATTCTTTCTGCAAATCTTTTTGTCCGGCCTCGGTAAGCGAATACACAATGTAAGCGTTGGTGATGTCTTCATCGGCGCCGCCAAATGCGTCCAGCGCCTGCGGATTGCGTTTGAAACCACCGTTGCCATCGCGTTTGTCCATCAGCACTTTTCGGGTGCGATCAATCATGGCCTGGTCCACACCCGGATACACTTTTTTCATGTCTTCAAATTCCATCAATCCATAAGCGGTTAGCGCTTCATGCGAGGGCGCAGCGCCAAACCACTCATAACCGTTCTCCTTGGTTTCAAACGAAACCAGTTTTTTGTAGCCGTCGTCTAAAAGTTTCTTGGCGCGCTCTTCCAGTATAGGGTTCTTCACATTCATAGTGCGCAGGTACGTCATGGCCATCACATTCGGATAATTGCTGGAAGAAGTTTGTTCGAAACAGCCATAAGGTTCGCGAAGAATGGCGTCCACACCGGCCATCAATTCGTTCATCACGCTGGGATATGCCGTAAGTTGCGCGTTCATCGAACCGGGAACAACATCGGTAATATTGATGTTAAACTTTTTGGAAAGATCCTGACCGCTCATCGAAATGTTGGCAGGAAATCCACGGGAAATCACTTTCACGGGCTTGCGCATTTCGTCGCGCACCTTGCTACCTTCAAACACCAGGTGCAAATCGCAGGTGTCCTTAGCCACCGCAGCCTGGTACGAAATGTACACCATGTGCGATTGTTTGGCTTCAATCGAAATGTTGCCGTCGAAGCTGTTCAGCAATTTCAAACAAGGAATGTCGTCAACGCGCAAAGTACCGGTAAGCGTTTCGGTAGTGTTGTTTTTGAGAAACACCGGAACCAAAATTTTATCGCCACTCACCAGTTCCACCGGAAGTTTCACATCCATGCTAAAAGGCAATTCAGTAGCGAAGCGATAATTGCCCATGCCCACCGTACCTTCATCGCTGATACCCGAAACCTGAACATTAAACGACGAAATCAAATCGTTCGTCATAAAAGAAACGGAGGCTTTCCCATTTTCAGAAGTTTCTAAATTTCCTTTCCAAAACAATGTGGATTGAAAATCGTTGCGTTCGGTTTCGCCTTTTTGATAGGCGCGTTTTGGAAATTCTTTAGCGCGGTAAAAAACAACACCGCTTTCATCCTGAACTTTTTTATCGAACTTATAAAGATCAGCATCGCGCAAATCGCCCACTGCTATTGACTGCACCTCATCAGCCTTAGCCACCTCTTCATCTTTTTGTTTGATGAGCTCAGCTTGATCGGCGCGTTGCTCTTCTTTCACTTCATTTAGGTTCAAATGCATTTCCATTGGCGCGGCTACAGCATCTTCCATTTCCACCTGACCATTGCGAGCGCCGCGCATCATTACACCACCGGCCGCCATGGGCATCATTCTTTTTTCAAAAAGAATGGGATGACGATGATCGTAAAGATAGAAGGTAGCATTAGCGTTGTATTCGCTCAATGGTTCATTCAAAGTAGTAAAACCGTTTGCCGAAATTTCGATGGCGGTATCGCGCGTAATATCAAACCAACCCAAATTGAATTTACCCGAAGCATCGGTGGTTACATTTTTGCCGGAAGGAAGAAGTTTCACCTTGGCTCCGCCAATGCCTTTAGTGCCATCGTAGGCATTAATCACACTTCCCGCAAGCGTAGCCTTTTCGCCTTCTGCTTTGTTGCGAGGAAAATCGCCGCTTAGGATTTTCTTCCAGCTATACCGGCGCCAACCGCTGGTGAGCATCAGATTGTCGAGCGCAGCGGCAGCGTCTTTTTCGTTTTCATCGAAATAGAATTTTGGCTCCTGCACTTTTTCAAGAAGTTCGGGTTCCAGCAACATGGCTGAAAGCAGGTTGCCTTGTTTATCGTCGGCAAACGAAAGCAGATTATCATCTACCACGCTGAGTGCAAAGTTGCCGCTAACCGGCAGGCCCGAAGCATCGGTAGCCAGAATGTTGAGCTTTACGGTTTCGCGCGGACGGTAAACCGGCTTATCGGCTGTTATTGAAATTTTGAGACCTTTGGTGCGATTCACAAAACACAGCCGTTCGCAACGCGCTACATTCTTGCCGTCGAACAAAGTGATTTGCGCAATGCCTTGCGGAAATTTATTGGTTGGAATGGAAAGGCTGTTCTCACCGGCGGCTGCATTCCAGCTTCCTGAATAGTAGATCATACCGCGGCTTTGCGCTACTACCGTAAGCGTTTCCGCTTTCAATGCCACCACGCGCAACTCAATGTTGTTTTCGTTAGTGGTTGCCTGTAGCGCATAGCCGCGCAACAGCGGCGCAGGTAAATTATAAACGGCTGTAATACCTTCGGGTTTGGTGATGGTGGCCGAATACGTTTTTCCTGCAACTGGCGTAAAATCAAAAGCGCCCATGCCCATGTGCAGCGATTTGAAAGTGGTAACTACCGCGCCAGTATTATCTTTCACCACACCTTCTACATCGGCTGCTTTATCAAATTCGTTTCGGGCGCGGAAGGCTAATTTGTTGTGAATGCCATTCACCATATCGCCGCCTTCGGGGAAAAACTCCAATGCTATTTGGTTCAGCACAATTGGAATGGAACGTGAAATGGCTTCGGTACTTCCTTCAAAATCAATTTTAGCGTTCAGCAATCCATCAGTAGTTTTCAGATCAGCAGGAAGACGGAAGCTGATCTTCGCTATACCTGTAGCATTGGTGATGGTTTGATCGTCTTTAAAAGAAACGCCATCTAGTTGCGCGCTGAACTTCACTTTGGTGTTGGCCAGAGGAGTGTTGCTGTTGGTGTTCAACTTCAGCGTAGCGGTCACCTCATCACTTTTGCCATACGCTTTACGGTCGAAATCCAGATTCATTTTTAAGCGCGGCATTACTACCGATTGCACGGTTATTTCTTTTTCGAAAAAAGAAGTATCGCCACTATTGCGCTGAAATTGCGTCCATGCTTTGATCTTATAAATACCGCCAATACAACCCGAAAGGTCGAAGTCGCCCTCAGCAATACCATCTTTAGCCACCAGTTTATAATGTTTGGCGGTAGTGCCTTTTGGCGTAATCAGCTCTACATGTAAAACATCAGAATTTTTAGAAGGCTGAAGAGAAGCCGCATCGCGCAGAAATGCCGAGAACCAAAGGGTTTCGCCCGGCTTGTAAAAAGTTTTGTCGGTTTCTACATATAGTCGTTCCTGCGGTTGCGATTCGCCAAACAATTTAAGTTGTGCGCGGATAGCTTTCACCGCGGGGCTGTCGAACAGCGATGGCACGGCTACGGCAGCTACGGCAAGTAGCGTTGCAGCCAATAGCAGCACGCCGGTAATCAGAAGACCTTTCGATTGGTAAGTGGACATAAATTTAATTTTGGTTGAAGATGTAAGGGTGTTGCGGATTCCATAAATAAAATTGCGGCGTGAAATTATTTATGATTTGATAACAATGGGCTGTGCAATTTTTTGCACTTTCGAAAAAACGATGTGCAGGAGTTGTTGTGGTATTGTAATTAGATCGTTTATTTAGAGAATTATTTCTCCCCGGCCTTTATTTCATTTCGTGGCAAACAACAACGCATCTCTTACCGACGAGGATCTGGTGCACATGTACCGAAACTCGCACGACACCGCATATATAGGCGAGTTGTATGTGCGTTATACCCACCTGGTTTTTGGTGTTTGTATGAAATATCTTCAGAACGAAGCCGATGCGGAAGATGCCACCATGCAGATTTTCGAGAAACTGATTCAGGAATTAAAAAAGCACCATGTGCTGGTGTTTCGCCCGTGGCTGCACACCGTAGCCAAAAATCACTGCATGATGCATTTCAGAAAGGAAGCCCGGCAGCAGAAGCAGGAGGTGATTTTGAAAAATTCCGTTAACGGCCTTGTGGAAAATCCCGAAGAAGATCATCTGGAAAGTGAGGCTGAAAAGGCGGCAATTGCGGAACAGTTATCGGCAGGCATTACCGCATTGAAAGAAGAGCAGCGGCGTTGTGTGGAGCTTTTCTACCTACAAAAGAAAAGCTACCAGCAAATTGCAGAAGAAACCGGCTATTCGATCAACGAGGTGAAAAGCCATATTCAGAATGGAAAACGGAACTTGAAAATTTTTATTTCAGAGAACACCAATGGCAAAAGGCAGTAAAATAATACTGGAAGAAAACGGAGTGCTTACGCAGGAAGCTTTGCTGGCGTATGCAGAAGGCCGTTTGCCTGCTGCTGATGTGGCTGAGTTTGAAAAGCTGCTGCAAGCCGATCCGTTTTCGCAGGATGCGTTGGAAGGTATGAAACTGACGGCCGACAAAGCCCGGATGCGCACGGCTGTGGCCGGCATCAATGACCGCCTGCGCGAGCGCACCAACTTCAAAACTCATAAAACCAAATCGTTTCAGATTCACTGGTCGAATTATGCTTATGCCGCGGCCGTTTTTGGGGTGTTGATTGGTTTAGGCGTGGTGTTGGTGAATTTTCTGAATAACCGGAACTCGCAAACCGCGCAAACGGCGCAGGTTGATCAGCCTGTTGAGGAAAAGATCGACAGCGTAATTGCCGCTCCGGCAGCCACTGTGGTACAGGATAGTGCAGTTAAATCATTCACGCTGAGCGGTGCCGCCGATACGCAAACAGCATTAAGTGTTATTAAGAACCAGCCCGCATCGCCTATCATGGCCGATCAGGCGAAAGATGAAACTAAGCCCGAGCCCATTGCGCAACGCCTGAGCGAAGTTTCGAAAAAGAAAGATCAGGCTACAGCTCCGGCTGCGGGAAGCGCGGCGGCACCTCCGGCAGCGGTGATGAGTGCGCCGGTACAGGAAAAAGAACAACGGGAGGAAAAGGTGAAAATGAGCCGGGCGGAAAGCGCGGCGGATGACAAACAGGCGGCTCCAAAAACAGACTTACAGGAAGCCAAGGAACTTTTTGATGCCGGAGAGTTTGATCAGGCATTGAAAAAGTATAACAAAGTGTTAGACGAGCAGCCCGGAAATGCCGATGCGCTTTATTTTGGCGGGATTTGCAATTACATCAAAGGCGAAAATAAAAAGGCCGAAAAATCGTTCGACAAACTAATGACCACCAATGCCTACGCCGATGGCGCCAAGTGGTACAAAGCCAATTTGCTGATACGCAAAGGCAAGAACGAACAGGCCAAAACGCTGTTGCGCGAACTGAGCAACACCAACGGAAGTTATAAGGATCGCGCAATCAGGAAGTTTGAGGAGATCAATAAGTAAGCAAAAAGGTTGAGATTTTGATTTTCAGCGCAATGGAGATTTTTTTATATTTCCATTCAAAATTTATCCGCCTATGGAAATCAACCTGATTGAGCTTGCTGAAAAAATTCATTCGTTTTACGATAGATTACATCAGGCTGATTTGAAAGAGGATGATTATTATTCTCTGGAATTTAAATTTCCGCTATGGAAGGAGCGGATCGCGGAACAGTATCAATTCGGTAATGTTTTCGAAAAGATTTCATTCTACATCAGCCTTGCTGAAGAGATTATGCAATTACTGCCGGAGGAGAACGAGAAAAACATATTCGCCGGAAATTTTCTAAGCAGATTGAATTTAGAGCTTGCGAATAATAACGGCTTTTCCGCGCTTGACCGGTTTGGCTTTTTAATTTTTGGAAGAGGTACTAAGCGCGTGTTTATCCGAAACGGGAAACGCTGGAGGCCAAACACTTCATTATTACCACAACAGGCTTATAATATTATTGTACAACAGGAAGGCACGATGTCGGTTGGCCCGTTACAGAATTTTCCTGTAAATGAACAATCCATTGACGATCTAATACCCAGAGGGCATGAAAAATTGCGGATAGGCCTGTTTCCGTTAAAAGCCAGTTTTAAATTAAAGTTTAAAATTACCCAGGCGCTACAAAACGGGGCACAATATAAATTCCGTTCCATCCCGGTTGATTTTGATACGATTAAGCCGGAACTGGATATTTGGATCCGGGAAATTAAGGCTCAAAACATTCAAATGGCCTGTTTTCCGGAACTTTCCATTTGCGACCAATCGTTTAATTATCTTAAAACAGAAATAAAAAAGCTTGGATTTCCGTTTTTTATACTCATTGCCGGTTCATTCCACCGGGAAAATCAGGATAAAAAAGTGAAAAACACCATGCCGGTTTATATTTTTAATGAAAATGATACGCTTGAGTTAGAGTATCATAAGAAGGAAATCTTTTCCGTGTTTTTTTCAACTCAGATTTTCCCAAATTTCAAAAAATTCTTTGAGCCTGCCACGTCGCCAGAATTCATTGAGGCGGAAGGAGGAGCAAAGTTTTTTGAGGATATCGACAAACCGCTGGACGACACCCTGTTGGTGCTGAAAAGCAGCCGCTTCGGCAATATTGGGTTCTGTATTTGTAAGGATTTCATCGACCCTAAGCTTAACGGCAATCTCAACAAAAGGGTTCAGGCCTATGCCGATTTGGTAGATCATATGGTGGTGGTTTCCATGAATGCCGATGGGCCGGCCGGATTTAGAGAACTTTCTACCGTACTTGCCAGACCCAAATTCATGGTATCTACATTTTATGTGAATAGCCGGGCGGTAGATTTGGGAATAAAATCGGAAAGCTATATTGCCGTTCCCTATGAAGATACGCCGCAATTTGTAACAGCTAATGGCGAGGCGCAGTTTTTGACGTATGAGCTGGAGGCGGCCCAACGAAACTAGACACCCCACATTGTCGTAATGATAACTAAATTGCAAGCAACGGGAACAGGTGAATGAAGAAGTGGTACTTTTAAAATAAAACCATGAAGAACGATTTGAAATTAAACATTCTTCAATCAAAGCTGAAAAGCGATGATGTGGCTAAAGTATTGCAGTTTTTAAATCACGAGCATGCCGATCAATCTACCGAAGGGCTAGTATTTGAAAAGGTTTTGACTAAAATATTTGAGCTTATTTCAATTGGTGATTACGAGCAATTATCGCTTCTTTCTAAAAACATCCGGACGTATTGTTCCAAACAGGAAAACAATGTCTCTATAGTGCGCCAGGAAGCGCTATGTGATATGATGGATGTTTATAATGAAACTGATTTGCCGATTAAAGATGAGTTAGCGTTGTTTGTTTTTGATGATTATAAGTGCGTGGCAAGAAGTGTGGTGTTGTTTTGCGCCGGGAAAATGGAAGAAGATAATTTCAAGCATGACGTACTGGAAGAGAATGTGAATGCCACTATAACGAAACTAAAGCTTGGAGATTCTACCAAAGAGAAAATATTAAAGTTTAATTCATCACAATGGATGATGATTTGTAATGATTTGGTGCGCCTAAAAGTTTTCTATAAATCTGAAAATAGTTACACGCTTACTTCAAAGTATTATTTTCTGGAGAAACGTATTGAAAGCTTTTTGGGTTTTTTTGAAGAAATCATTAGCCATTCGGCATTGGATAAACACCTAGAAAAAAACAATAAAGACGAATACGACCGGGCACATAAAAAGGGGCCCAGCAATAAACGTTTTTTACGTGAACTGCCAATGTTCATGGCGGGAAAAGCACCTGTAAAAAAAGAAGCTGAGCATAAATACGGGCCAACAAGTTTTCTGAGTCAACTAAATAAAGAAGAGGCTGCCGCAAGAAAGTCGGTTGACCGTTCGGAGTGGTAAAAGCGAACACTTCACATTTTACCCGTTAAAAACCCCGCTGCCAATTCTTCCAAATGATGATATATTTGGCGCTTAAATAACGACCCAATGAAGTTTATTGTTTCTACGATTTCCCTTTTGAAAAGCTTGCAGATGATCAGCGGTGTGATCAACTCTACATCAGTGCTGCCGATACTGGAAGATTTTCTATTCGAAATCCAGGGCGGGAAACTCACCATCTACGCCACCGACCTTGAAACATCGATGAGCACCGAAGTGCGCGTAGAATCGAAAGACAATGGCCGCATCGCCATTCCTGCAAAAATATTACTGGATACTCTGAAAACTCTTCCTGAACAACCGCTCACCTTTAAAGTGGATGCCAAAACCTTTGCTATCGAAATCACTTCCGAAACCGGTAAGTACAAACTGAGCGGCGAAAACGCAGAAGACTTCCCGAAAATTCCGCAGGCTGATGGTGTTACGGAAATTAATGTGGGCGCTAATGTGCTTTCACACGCCATTGCCAGCACCATTTTCGCTGTTTCTAACGATGATTTGCGTCCGGCCATGACGGGCGTTTTGATGCAGGTAGATAACGAGGGCACTACTTTTGTTTCCACAGATGCGCACAAACTGGTGAAGCTGCGCCGCGCTGACCTCAAATCGCCTAAAACGGCACAATTCATTCTTCCTAAAAAAGCATTAGGCCTGCTGAAAAACAGCCTGCCGGCTACAGAAGTGGCTACTAATGTTTCCTACAACAAATCTAATGCGTTCTTTAGCTTTGAAAACACACGCCTGATTTGCCGTTTGATAGATGCCACTTATCCTGATTACAATGCCGTAATTCCGCAGAACAATCCTAATAAACTCACCGTAAATCGTCTGGAATTCCAGAATGCGCTTCGCCGTATCTCGATTTACGCTAACAAAACAACGTATCAAATCATTCTTACCATTGCTGGAAGCGAACTGAAAATTTCCGCTCAGGATCTCGATTTCTCGAACGAAGCCAATGAGCGTTTAACTTGTACTTACGAAGGAAACGATATGGAAATTGCGTTCAACGCGCGTTTCCTGATTGAAATGCTGGGTGTTTTGGATACCAACGAAATCGAGATTGAGCTGTCGTCGGCCACACGTGCCGGTGTGCTGCGCCCAACCGATCTTCGCGAAAACGAAGACTTGTTGATGTTGGTAATGCCGGTGATGATTAACAGCTAATCGGCAGCTACTTTTTCTACCGTAGTTTTAATTACATCACGTTCAAATCCGCGGCCAATCAAAAAACGGATCAGTTTGTTTTTGCGGTCGCGAAGCGTTTCTCCCTTTATACTTTTCCACTTTCGCTGTGCTGCGGTAATCGCATTTTCCAACACCTCGTCTTCTGCCAGTTCGGTAAGCAATTCTTTTGAAGCAGCAGCCGAAATTCCTTTAGCAGCCAATCCGGCTTTTATCTTTTGCGCGCCCCATTTTTTGTAGGTGTGCTTGCTGTAAATGAATCCTGAAACAAATCGCTTTTCATTCAAAAAATTTTCGGCTTTCAGTTTTTCCACGTACGCATCAACATCGCTTTTGTCGATCTTCAACGTTCGGCATTTCTGGCGCACATCGCGTTCACTACGTTCCTGATATTCGCAATAGAATTGTAGTTTTTCAAACAATAATTGACTAATCATGGTTTGGGTAAAGTGATTTATTTTTTTGAAAGAAACTCGTAGATCTCACGCCAGTAGCGGGTTTCGAGCGCAATGAAAGGCTGGAGTGTTGCCGAAGTTTCAACTATTTCCGTAGCGCCCAGATTGCGGCCATCGTTCAACCAAAAACATTGGCAGCCCAAATTTTTCGCCAGCATTACATCTGTGATTCGGTCGCCAATCACATAGGAATTCGGCAAATCATATGCTTCCGAAAAATATTCGGTAAGCATCCCTGTTCCCGGCTTTCGCGTAGGTTGATTGTCTTCAGGAAAAGTGCGATCGATAAATTCTTTTGAAAAGTGAATGCCTTTTTCGGTGAACGAGTTCATGATCATTTTGTGTGTGGAAAAGAAAGGCTCATCAGGGAATTCAGGAGTTCCCAGCCCATCCTGGTTGGTTACCAGCACCAACTCAAAACCCATTTCAGCAATCTTCGTCAGCCAAGGAAAAATGTCGGGATAATAAACGATCTGATCAGGAGCATCAATTTTAAAATTGTGCGTTTCCAGAATCAGCGTTCCATCGCGGTCAATGAATAGTACTTTCTTTTTCATCATTTCAGTTGTTGGTATGGCGAACGCGCAGCAGCCATGCCGGTAAAATTAATAAGCCGGCGGCTATGTAAAAATAGAAGTTGTAAAGCCGCCAAACCGTTGCTATCAAAGCGGCATAGCCTTCTTTCATAAATTCGCAATTCAATGCCATGAACGAAATTTCGGCAAGACCGCTGCCGCCCGGAGTAGTGGGTATCATCACGATGACGCGATGCACATACTGCCTGGCGAATACTTCCAGTTGGGGAAGAGAGCCATCGTTAAAGGCCCATAGCAGCGCATTAGCCAGCGCATAACGCGCGCACCACGAAACAATGGTGGCCATGATCACCGTGAACAAATACCACCATCCTTTATCGCGAAATTCGATAGAGGTAAGTTCAATTTCTTCTCCCAAAAAACTGATCTTTTCGCGCCAGCGTTTCAGAAAAGAAATTTGTGCCACACGCTGCAGAAAATTTTTCGACCAGTGTGGTTTGATGAAGATGGCAAAGCCCAGAAAACCACCAATGATAGCCACCACAAGAAAACCGATCCAAACATAGCTGCCAACGGCGCGAAAGGCAGCAATAGCACCGGTTTGATTCAATGCACCACACGAAGCGGAAAGGTCAAACATCTTTGGGCCCAGCAGTAGGTAAAGCAGCGCAAACACGCTTACAAAGGCGATATTATCGAGATAAGAACAAAGCATGATAATGGAAGTGCCTTTTCCGTAGCTGATATTTTCTTTACGAAGAATGAACAATGCCAGCGTAATGCCGCCAACCGAAGCCGGAGTAACACTGCTTCCAAATTCCCACAGAAAGATAATCTCGAAACATTTTCGGAACGATAGTTTTTCGCCGGTGAGTTTCCAGATACGGAAGATGTAGGCCAAATCTCGCACCGCTACAGTGATTGCCGCTATTAGCAGGCCAAGAAAAAGTTGCTGAGAAAATTTGATTTGCGCGAGTTGATGATAATCGAAATGTGAAGTAACGAACAACAGATATGCAGATGCTGCCACACCCAAAAGTATAGGAACCGCAATGCGTTTACGGCTGAACTGTGCCAATGGATTTTGCTCGCTCATTTTTCCAAATATGAATTTTTCATTTTGCTTCTCCGCACTTTTTGTAATTTGCTAACGATGAGGAAACTATATGTGCATGTTTTAATGCTTGCATTTGTGGCATTTTCCGGAAGCGCTTTAGCTCAGGAAGTAGGCGTTGCCTCGTTTTATCATAGTTATTTTAATGGCAAACGCACCGCCAGCGGTGAGTTGTACGATGAAACCAAACTCACTGCAGCACACAAGACGCTACCAATGGGGACGATGCTGAAGGTCACCAACCTCGACAACGACAAATCAGTGATTGTAAAGGTGAACGATCGCGGACCGTTTGTGAAAGGACGTTTAATTGATTTATCGAAGAAGGCAGCGCAGCAATTAGGTTATATCAATACCGGAACGGCACGGGTAACGGTAGAAGTGATAATAGATCAGGCGGCAGCGCCTAAAGATACGGCTACTGTGGCTGTAGCGCCGGAGCGGATGATGGTGGTGACTGAGGCCGATAGTAGTGAGATGTTAAACTATGGAGTGAAGATTGCGAGCTATGAAGATGCGAAATTTGCCTTCACCATTGCGCGCGAAATGAAGGCAAAGTTCAATTTGAGCTGCTACGTACAAACGGTGAAACTCAACAAGGGCAATCTGTACCGCATTTTCACCGGTAATTTCACCAGCGCCGAACTGGCAGAAGAATTGCGCCTGCAATTACGCAAAGCCTATCCGGAATGTTATGTGATACAGTATAAGAACTTCAGGTAGGAGGTGAGGTAACGGTTGGAGCGGTTTGGGACGAATGGGACGTTCAGGACTGTTGGGACGAGTAAGAGCTGGAGTGCATCATCCAATCTTCTAATTTTCAAATCACCAAATTGATCTGCGTTCTCTGCGAAACCTTAGCGTTCTTTGCGGTGAAAACCGGACGTTGGTATCGGTTGGAAGGTTTTGGATGACCGGACTGTTGGGCCGTGATAAGGGCTGGAGCACAACCTCAAATCAACAAATCCTCAAATTACCAAATTGATCTGCGTAACCTTTTTGTGCTACTTCCGTAAATAGCTACACGAACACTTAACACGCTCCCGATTCGGGATGCGGAGATTTTTAATTCATGGTTATGAAAAAGTTGTTTACAAGTGTTCTGATTTTATTTGCCGTAGCTGCAATGGCCAGCGAAAGCGCCTCGCCAGGTATTTCCAATCTCGATTTCTCTAAACAGATTTTCAAAGTAAAGGCAACCATCAAAAAGGTGAACAACAACTTTGTGCTTGTTCCCGACGAAAGCAAGAACCGCACTTTTGCGCCGGTGTATCTTCCCGATGAATACAAAATCAACGGACTGAAAGTGACCTTTGATGGTGATATTGCCGTCACCTCTGATCCGGAAACCCAATTGAACATCCGCAAAATTTGGGTGGAATATGAACTGAAAGAGAAGTACCGCCTGGCCCACAAAATGTACGATCTCAACTAACTCAAACATACTGCCGGTTCCAAACGAGCTACTCACAAGTGTCGTTGAAGCGCCGGCACAACTAATTCCGCACGTATCGCGAACGTGCAACATGCCCGGATCATCCCGGGCATTTTTAGTTTTTGAAACCGCATAAAATGTGCAATGCAAAATCGGCGATCCGAATAAAATTATACCAATTGGTATAATTTATTTATATTTGCGGTGAATGAAATCAGCGGAGTCGAAATCAGAGCGCACGCGCCAGTTTATTATAGAACAAACTGCATCCATCTTCAATGCAAAAGGCTATGCCGGAACGTCGCTGTCGGACCTTACCGAGGCTACCGGTCTTACCAAGGGCAGCATATACGGCAATTTCGACAATAAGGATGATGTGGCCATCGCAGCTTTTGTTTACAATTTCGGACGAGTTACTGCTTATCTTAAAGAAAAAATGGCGGCTCATGAAAATGCGGTTGACCGTCTGCTGATCTACCCAAAGGTGTATTCCGATTTTTTAAAGATACCTTTTTTGAAAGCAGGATGTCCGTTGCTGAACACCGCCACCGAGGCCGATGACACCCACCCTCGCCTTCGGGAGCACGCTATTCAGGCCTTGCATTTCTGGAAAACTTCTATCGAAAATCAGATCAAACGAGGCATCAAACGTAAGGAGATCCGCGAGGACGTTGTGCCTTCCGAAATGGCAGTGGTAATCATGTCGATAATCGAAGGAGCCATTATGCAGGCGAAACTAACGGGCCGCCCCACCGACCTTAAAGTAGCCATGCGTTATCTGGAAAAAATAATAACTGAGATTAAAAACTAATTTTTTTAACCCAAAAAATACCGATTGGTATATTATAAACCACCGTTATGAAAGAAGCATTTATTGTGTCAGCCAAACGAACACCAATTGGCAGTTTAATGGGCCGGCTGTTGGCATTCACCGCTCCCCAATTGGGTGCTATTGCGATACGCGAAGCCCTGGCCGCCGCGCAAATAGAACCCGCCATTATTGATTCGGTTTACTTTGGAAATGTGCTTTCGGCCAACCTTGGGCAGGCACCGGCGCGGCAGGCAGCTATGTTTGCGGGGCTTCTTCCCCAAACCGATTGCACCACCGTAAACAAGGTGTGTGCTTCCGGGTTGAAGGCTGTAGCTATGGCCACACAACAGATTCAACTTGGTTTCGAACAAGTTGTTGTAGCGGGCGGTATGGAAAGCATGAGCAACACGCCGCATTATGTCGGTTTGCGGAACGGCGTAAAATTGGGCCATCAAACGTTTACGGATGGTATTTTGAAGGACGGACTTACCGATGTGTATGGCCAGTATCATATGGGTGTGGCGGCGGAGCAGTGCGCCAAAACCTATAACCTAACGCGGAGCATGCAGGATGAATACGCGTTCACCTCATATAAACGAGCCGCTCAAGCTCATGCCGAAGGCCGGTTTAGGGCAGAATTGATTCCGGTTGAAAGTAATGGTTCGGCCATGATTACAGATGAAGATATCGGTAAACTGATACCGGAAAAGATGGCCAGACTGAAACCATCCTTTGTTGAGGGCGGAACGATTACGGCAGCAAATGCAAGTAACCTGAATGACGGCGCGGCGGCATTGCTAGTAGTATCCGAAGACGTTTTACGGCGTCATGCACTTCAACCACTGGCACGGATTGTGAGCTATGCCGATGCCTCACAGGAACCTGAATGGTTTACCACGGCACCGGTGGCTGCTATTCAAAAAGCCTTGAAACGGGCATCGCTCTCCATTCGCGATATTGATTTTTTTGAAATTAATGAAGCCTATTCTGCTGTAGCACTTGCCAATATGCAATTCCTGAAAACACCCATCGAAAAAGTGAATGTATATGGTGGAGCGGTAGCCGTCGGTCATCCTCTGGGTGCATCCGGCGCGCGAATCCTTTGTACGCTTACTTCCATTTTGAACAATGAAAACGGGCGTTATGGAGTTGCCGCCATTTGCAATGGAGGAGGAGGCGCCACCGCTATGATTATCGAAAAATTAAATCAATACATATGAAAGAACTTCCAAAGACGCTTGAAAGCCAAATGCGCGTTCACTACCACGATTGCGATCCGTTCAACCACCTCAACAATTCGCGCTACATTGATTATATCGTAGCCGCACGAACCGAGCAATTACTGGAAAATTACGGCTTCGATACCGCTCAGATTGCCCGCGACCAAGGTTTAGGTTGGGTTGTTGTTCAAACTCAGATCTCCTACATGTTCCCGGCCGTTTGGCTCGAAAAAGTAAATATCGAATCGCGACTGATTCAATTTTCGGATTCCAGTTTGCTGATAGAGGCCCTGATGTGGAACGAGCACAAAACTCACCTGAAAGCGCTGATGTGGAGCAAACTGGTGCACTTTGATGTGCAATCGCAAAAAAGTATTAAACATCAGGACAATCACCTGGAATTATTCCGCCAAATTCATTTTCCGCTTTCTGAAAGTATTACTTTCGGTGAGCGGGTGAAGCAAGTGCGGCAAAAATAGCAGCAGTAGCCAGTGAAATTTCTCAAAATAAAAACGAAGACATGAACACCAATTATCTGGAAAGCGCCATCAAACAATTCGAGTATTATAAAATGCTGGGCGAAAAAACTTTTGCGCAACTGCCCGACGACAAACTTTTCTTCCAATACAATGAAGACAGCAATAGCATTGCCACAATTGTGAAACATTTGTACGGTAATATGATGAGCCGGTGGACCGATTTTTTGACCACCGATGGTGAAAAGGAATGGCGCAACCGCGATGCTGAATTCGAAAATGACGTTGCCGATAAAGAACAATTGATGTTGTTGTGGAATGAAGGCTGGAAGGCGCTGTTCGAAGCATTACATTCATTAAAAGAAGATGACCTCAGCCAAATCATTTACATCCGCAATCAAGGCCACACCGTAATGGAAGCTATCAACCGTCAACTGGCACACTATCCTTACCATATCGGTCAAATAGTGTTCATCGGCAAAATGTTTGCAGAGCAATGGCAATCGCTATCCATACCAAAAGGCAATTCTAAAGCGTACAACCAAGACAAGTTCGCTGCGCCTAAACAGAAAGGCCATTTTACCGATGAGTTTCTGAAAAAATAAAATGGGAGGTAACTGCGGCCACAATTTTCCATTGTAATTTTTATAATTCGGCCTGAAGACTTACACCATAGAGGCCGGCATCCGCCATAAAACGATTCGAAAAAAGAGGAACGAATAATGCCGTAAACATCGGCCATTGTTGAGTTACAAGCCATTTCAAATCGGCTTGTATTGGATTTATTATGAAGGTGTTGCAACGTTCGATAAGCCAGGTACGTCTTTCCACACAAAAAAACACGTACATGAAAAAACTGTTCTACACATTTTCATTGCTCCTTACCGTTCAATTTATCCATGCACAAATAACCAGTCCGGCGCCCTATTGCGATGCTACTTTTGACGACAATTCTTTTGCCGTAGATGATCACATCAGCAGCGTTCAAATAGGAAACCTGAATAATGTAACAAACGCGCAGTTTGCCGCTCCGCATTATGTTTTTTACAACAACCTTACTGCGCCTACATTAAAGGCCGATAGTTCTTACAAACTTTACCTAAAATTTCAGGTGAGCGGGGGTTGTGGTTTTGGCGCCTGGATCGACTTCAATCACAACAATAGTTTTGAAGCTTCAGAAAAAATTTCCGGAACAACCGGCGCCGATTATCTGGATTTGGGTGTAGCGCGCGATTCTACTATAATTACCATACCCCACAACGCCATTACCGGAATTACCCGTATGCGCATTCGTATTGTAGAAGATGATTTACACCACGGCCTGGTAGGCAGCCGGGAACTGGCTTGTAATCCGGGAGTAGTGGCTGATAGCATAATGGACTGGGGCGAAACAGAGGATTACAATGTGAATATTTCAGGTGTTGGACCTTCGGGAGTAGCAGTAGTAGAAGCCGGTCAAATCACCGCAACCCCAAATCCATTCCATCAGGAACTTTCCATCCAATTGGAAGAAGAAGCCTCCACTATCACTATCACTGATGCCATAGGCCGAATCTGTTTGCAGCAATCGGTTTCAGGCCGCTCGATTACGGTTAGTACAGCTATGCTGCCCTCAGGACCATATCTGGTAGCCGTAACCGACAAAATGGGCAACTACAAAGTGTTGCATTTGGTAAAGGAGTAGGATAAGAAACGATGGAAATCGTTGGAGGACTTTTGGGACGTAATAAACGCCGGAATACATTTTCAAATCACTACTACTCTGCGCCCTTAGCGAAGCCTTTGCGTTCTCCGCGTTAGAAAAGGGACGTGAAGGAAGGTGGTGTTTTGTTGGAGGGTTTTGGACGGATGGACGTGAGGAGCGGTGGTGATTGCTGGAATATTTTGCAGTTTGGGACGTAAAGACGTTTCGGAGGTGAGATACGCGGCTCCCATCTTCAAATTATCAAATTACCAAATCAGAAACAAAACTTTCCTTTTCGTATTTTCAGCCCCTCAAAAAATAGAAAAGCCATGTTTCGCGACAAAACTTGTGGAGAATTGCGTTTATCAGATAACGGAATGGCCGTAACCCTGGCCGGATGGGTACAGCGGGTGCGCGACATCGGCCATCTGGTTTTTATTGACCTTCGCGACCGCTATGGCCTAACGCAATTGGCTTTCAGTAACGATTTGGATGCTGCTTTATGTGACCAGGCGCGCCAATTGGGCCGCGAGTTTGTGATTCAGGTGAAAGGAAAGGTAACCGAACGAACCGCCAAAAATGCCAATATGCCTACGGGCGATGTTGAAATTCAGGTGAGCGAAATGGTGATCCTCAACCCAGCGGAAACGCCGCCTTTTACCATTGAAAACGAAACCGACGGCGGCGAAGAACTGCGGATGAAATACCGCTATCTCGACATACGCCGTCCGGCGCTGAAAGAGGTACTGGTGACGCGTGCTGCCATGATCCGCGCCATGCGCGAGTATCTCGACAACCGCGGTTTCATTGAAGTGGAAACACCGAATCTGATCAAAAGCACACCCGAAGGTGCGCGCGATTTTTTGGTGCCGTCACGCCTGCACCACGGCACTTTTTATGCCTTGCCCCAATCGCCGCAAATTCTAAAACAATTGCTGATGGTGGCCGGTATGGACCGCTATTATCAAGTGGTAAAATGCTATCGTGATGAAGATTTCCGCGGCGACCGTCAGCCCGAGTTTACTCAACTCGACTGCGAAATGGCATTTGTAGAGCAGGAAGACATTTTTGAAAACTTCGAAGGCATGGTAAAGCATGTTTTCCAAAAAGTAAAACAAATTGAATTGCCGGTTTTCCGCCGGCTTACTTTTGCCGATGCCATGAAATACTATGGCAGCGATAAACCCGATTTGCGTTTTGATTGTGCCATTGTGGAACTGAACGGACAGTTGCCTGCTTCTGAATTTGCCGTTTTTCAAAACGCTATCAATAACGGCGGTTTGGTTGCCGGCCTGAACGCCAAAGGTGGCGCAGGTTTTACGCGCAAGCAACTCGACGAACTCACAGAGTTTGTGAAAGCATCGCATCGCGGACTCAGCGGCTTGGTGAACATTCGTTTTAATGAAGATGGAACGGTGAAATCATCAGTAGATAAATTCTATAATGAAGAACAACTGCGCGCAATTGGCGCAGCCTTTGGCGCCGAAAAGGGCGACTTGATTTTGATAGCGGCCGATAAAATTTCAAAAGTGCGTAAATCGTTAGGCGATTTGCGATTGGAACTGGCTAAACGCTTGAACTGGATCAAAAAAGATTCGTGGAGTGTGCTTTGGATTGTTGACTTTCCATTGTTCGAAAAAGACGAAGAAACCGGCGACATTATTTTTGTGCACCATCCGTTCTGTTCGCCGCACCCCGATGATTTGCAATATTTCGACAGCGATCCTACAAGGGTGCGCGCGCAAACGTATGATCTGGTGATGAACGGTAACGAGATCCTCTCTGGTTCTATTCGCATTCATCAAAAAGAATTACAAGACCGGGTGTTTCAGAAGCTGGGGCTTTCGCAGGAAGAGATCGATCACAAGTTTGGCTTCATGCTGAATGCCTTCCGTTATGGCGCGCCGCCTCACGGTGGTTGTGCGTTTGGGCTCGATCGTTGGGTAATGTTAATGACGGGTGGCGAAACCATACGCGATGCCATTGCTTTCCCTAAAGCTTCGAATGGGAAAGATTTGATGATGGATGCACCTGCGGCAGTTGATGAAAAACAACTGGTGGAATTAGGCGTAGCCGTAAGAGCTTAATTATTCACTACGCGTAGAAAATTTGCTGTTGCTGAATACTTTAAACCACCGATGTAGTCATCGTGCCTGATGAATGGTAGTTCAGGCTTACGCCTTTTGACATTTGCACTTTTGAATGACGTTGTTGCATGAATAATTCAGAGGCGCAAAGGAATGGCATTGCCAAAAGGGTGATGAACTATTTAAGAGGTAATATTTATGTTGTTCAAAATGAGTACGGCTCTATATTTTGGCAAACCGCGGTAGGGATGGTAGGTACTATCATTAAAACAAGTAAAATTTAAAGTTTATTTTAGCACTAACCGAGAGGCGTTGCTTGCCGATAACTGACGCAATTGACGACCTTCTTGTTTAGGGAGCTACTTTTTTAGAGCTCTTGGCCTTTTGGATGATTTCGGCATGGTTATATTAATGGAATCAAATGCCTGATCATTTTTATAAAGCGATAGATGATAACCAGTAATTTCTTTTGTACGGCTACATAGCTCTTCATTTTTACCTGTGTCGCTCAAAAGTTCTCATAAAGATTTGAATAAATGGCACCACACCAAAACGGATCGTACTATAACGCTGGCATATACAATTCTTCTTCGGATCCGACATTTCCAGCTTTCGATACTTTGATTTTCCCCACTCTTTTACCGGAACTATTCTGAATAATCATAACCACAATAACTTACTAGCTGGCGACTGTTATGAATAAATCGAAGCCATTGGTTTCAGCTATAACCACGGCGGTGGTGAGCATCCGACACCTTTAATCGCGGCAATGCCTTCAACGCTCTTTCAAAATATCAGCATTGCTTTTCAGCAATTGCTTTTTCTCTTCATCCACTTGCTTTATCTGCTTATCGATAAAAGTTTAGCTCGCTCTTTAACTGCGCCAAAACCTCTTTGTCATAACGCATGGCGTTCTTTAACGCATGAATCTGATTGTTGGTAATCGTCTTCTTCATGAAACGTTCATGTTGGCGGGTTTTTGCGCGTAAACGAAAGAAGAACGGACTCATTGGCGTCCATTCCGGCAAGCATTGTTCTGCTCCCATTTTTGCCAGACCAGCCGCATCAATTTATCCGTTTTGCTTTTATATGCCGATTGCTTGAAAATGAATCCTTTGTGCGATTAGCCAGAATTACAGATACCGATATTTTTTCATGAAAAGATACATCGCACAGTTTTCATAGTACACCCCTTGTAGCTTCCATCGTTATCACCAGAGGTACATCCACATCGTGATGATTTGAAATCCAGCTTTCAAAGAACTGAAATCCGGCTAATGTGTTGATTAAAACGATGTACTTGCCACCACTTTAAACTTTGCTGGTCAATAGCGCCCAAACACACATCACTCTTTGAAATGTCAATACCAACAGCATACTTTAACATTTTGATGTTTTTTAAAAAATATGCCTGAAAAAATCTTCTCTTCGTCATCTCTCATAGAATAGTTCGTATACAGTTATCAAAACTGTTATCGATTAGGTACTATCGGGACTCCGGAAAGAAAACAGATGTGATTAAAACCTGCCATAGAGCGTCAATCGCTTACGGAAATGTGATTGTCACACCGTTCTCTCACACTAAGATAAAGAGATACTTCTAATCGTTTCAAACAAAAGCAAAGATATGAGGGATGGTAGCGGAAAGCCCGGAAGCCGCAGCGAAAGAAATTACGAATGAAAAATTACGAATTACGAAATAGATTAAGATGGTTATTGAACACCAACCTACGCTCTTTCGTAATTTGTAATTTGAAATTCGTAATTCGCCCGGAACGATTACACAGCAATGGTTTTAGGCTTTCCGCGGCTGAGGACTTGCAGCGAACAGCCCGGCATCCGCAAAAATAAAAATCCTGTTTAGACGGTAAATTTATGCAACTGCTTCCACTCCTAATTTCCTATGGCTGTTCCATAACAGCGCCGCACTTTTGCAGGTGCAAAGGTCTTTGTTGTCGTAAAACTTCTGCATAACAATGGGCAAATCACGCACAATGTCGGTAACCGGAAGTTGTTCTTCATATAAAAAGTGACCGCATTTTTCGCAGTACCACTGAAAGCCATCGTACATTTCTTCTTCGCGCTTAATTTCCATCACCAAACCCACGCTGTTGGCCGGGCGGCGAGGCGAATGGGGCACATTGGCCGGAAGCAAGTAAATATCGCCTTCGTTGATTTCGATGTCCACCATCTTTCCGTTCTCGATGATCTTCACCACAATGTTTCCTTCAAGCTGATAAAAGAACTCCTCTGTTTTGTTTACATGAAAATCTTTGCGTTTGTTGGGCCCGCCCACCACCATCACAATAAAGTTGTCGTTATCGTTATAAACCACCTGATTCATCACCGGGGTTTCAGCAAATGGCGGTGTTCATCAATCCATTTTTTAAAGTTGAGCGGACGTGTGATCTTCATAGCATCAATTTGTATTCAATAATAAACGGAATCGTTCAAAGCAGGAAAGGAAATGATTTTTATCGTATGGAAATTTCCAGAGCAATGGCAGTGGTGCATCCGCCGTTTTTCCAGAATTGCCAATTTCCTTACTTCTGTGAAAGTGGAGGTTATTTTTATGCTACTTTTCGAAGCGTCTCTTCAATAAAAAGTACAACTTCGCAGCCACATGGAAACACAGGAATTTTCCGCTATAGCCCGTCTGGAGATCCCGTTCAACGATTGCGATCCGCTCAATATCGTTTGGCACGGCAACTATATCCGCTATTTCGAATTAGCGCGCGAGGAATTTGGAAAGAAGTACGATTTTGATGTATTGAAATTTTTTGAATACGGCTATGCCACGCCAATTGTTCACGCATCGGCCAACTATAAAAGACCGCTACGCTACCGCGATGTAGCCATTATCAAGGCGATGTATCGCCGCACCGATGCGGCAAAGATCATATTCGATTATGAAATTACTAAAGAAGGCAGCAACGAGTTGATCTGCCACGGCAATACCGTTCAGGTGATGGTGGCGGCAAAAACCATGGAGTTGGTGCTAACGGTTCCACCATTCATTACGCAATGGATGCAAAAAATTGGAATGCACTAATGGTTTACTGCATTGCAGAAAATATTATTTCGCCTCTTGGTGAAACGGCTGCCGCCAATTTTGAGGCCGCTAAGGCCGGAATTTCGGGCGTTGCGCTTTTGGAAAACAGCCGTTTTTCCACTTCGCCTGTTTTTCTGGGCCATATTCCCGATCAGCCGCATGCGGCCGGGTATAGCCTGTTCGAAAGTTATTGTGTGCAATCGGTTCAGGATGCATTGCAGCGAAGCAGCGTGCGCTTAGATGACAGTAACACTATATTCATTCTTTCTACTACAAAAGGAAATATTGATGTGCTGGAACATGGCGGGAATGCTGTAACCGAAACCGCTTCGCTTTCCGCAACTGCCGGAAAAATTGCGAAACATTTCGGAGCAGCCAATCCGCCCGTTGTGGTTTCCAACGCCTGTATTTCGGGTGTGATGGCTTTGATTACGGCAAAACGCCTGCTGGATGCGGGAATTTATGAGCATGCTGTAGTTTGCGGCGCTGATGTGCTTTCGAAATTTGTGGTGAGTGGCTTTCAGGCGTTAAATGCCATGAGCAGTAAGCGGTGCCGGCCGTTCGATGCGGCGCGCGATGGAATCAACCTGGGCGAAGGTGCGGCCACTCTGGTGCTTTCCACCCAAAAAAGCGAGTTAGCTATATCTATTTTAGGAGGAGCCATTTCGAATGATGCCAACCACATCAGCGGTCCCTCACGCACCGGTCTTGAACTTGCCGCGGCGGTTGACAGTGCGTTGCAGGAAGCAAATTTAACTGCTTCGCAAATCGACTTTGTTTCGGCACATGGTACGGCAACGGTTTACAACGATGAGATGGAGTCGAAAGCCTTTCACCATGCCGGTTTGAGTGGCAAGCCGCTGAATAGTTTGAAAGGCTATTTCGGGCATACGCTTGGTGCTGCCGGCACCATCGAAACCGCCATGACCATGGCGATGATGCGTAGCGGGCTGGTGTTAGGAAGTTTGAATTACGAAAATTGCGGCACACCATTTTCGTTGAATATTGAATCAACCAACCGCAATCAAACCATTCGCCATGCATTAAAAACGGCATCCGGTTTTGGAGGCTGCAATGCTGCGCTGGTGTTAGGTTTTAATTAAGCAAAGCGTTTTTTATTTTTAGAAGCAACTGCAATTGTATTGAACAAACTTACTTGCATAATAATAGATGATGAGGCGCACGAGCGCGAAAAGCTATCGGCGCTCTTGGCACAATCTGCTTTCACGGTTGAAGTTTTAGCGGTTTGCAATAGTGTGGCCGAAGGCGTTCGGGCTATTCAGCAATTTTCGCCGCAAATCGTTTTTTGCGATATCGAAATGCCGGTGATCTCCGGGCTTCAACTTCTTGATTTTTTTGATTCGGAACAGGTTCGCTTTGAATTGATTTTTGCAACTGCTCACAGTTCCTATGCCGTAAGGGCTTTTCAACTATCCGCCACCGATTATCTATTAAAGCCGATAGAAAAAACTTATTTGGAAAAAGCGCTTGAAAAAGTGGTGCGCCATCAGAATTTCAAACAGCAGGAACGTTATGAGATGTTGAAGAACAGCCTTCAGCAGCAACAGTTCACGCGTATTGCGCTACCCTCAGCCGGAGGTGTTGATTTTGTGGAGATCGGCAAGATGGTTGTGTTAAGAGCCGATAATGTGTACACCCATATTACTACGCAGGATGGTAAAACCCTGATGGTTTCAAAACCAATTAAAGAGTTTGAAAAACTATTGCCGCAAGAACAATTCTTTCGGTGCCATCGTTCCTACATCGTTAATTTAAATGCCGTTAAAACCTATAATCGCAGCGAAGGCGGCAGTTTGGTACTTTCCAATGAAACCGAAATACCGCTGGCGCGCGACCGCCGCGATGATTTCCAATTGTTATGGAAACATCAGAAAGTGTAGTTTAGAATTGAATGCGAAGCATGGCTTCGGTGCCTTGTTCCAGATCGGTTATTTTGAAACTGTATTTTTCGAAACCTACTTGTTGATTTAAGAACCGAAGCCGATTCGTTAATGCTTCGGTTGCAAACGAACGATGGGAACCTCCTGTTTGCTGAAGCGCAGCGCTGGCTTTTCTTCCAATGCCATTATCGGTAATTTGAATGCAAAGCGCTTCGTCAGTTTTGGTGAAATTTATCCTTAATAATTTTTCGCCGATTTGATGTCGAAGTCCATGTTTGATCGCATTTTCCACCAATGGTTGCAATAGTAATGCAGGAAGGCGGTCGTAATCCGGATCCACATTTTCACCAATAGTGATTTGATGGTGGAAAGCTTCGCCAAGGCTCAGTTTTTCCAATTGGATGTAGTTTTCCAACAAATCAATTTCTTCTTCCAGCAGTGTAAAATCATCCTGACTGTGGTGAAGCGTGGTGCGCATCAGCCGTGCGAATGTGTGAAGCGATTCGCGTGCCTTTTCCGAATTACCGCCTGCTATCAATGCATCTACGGTGCTCATCACATTAAACACAAAGTGAGGATTCATTTGGCTTCTGATGGCTTTCAACTCGGCATTCAACTGATTAAATTTCGCTTCGCGAAGTTGTGATTCCTTACGCTCGGCATCATAGCGCGCCTGCAGTTCCGCCAAATTTTTGGCGTTTTCTTCTTTCATAATTTCAGAACGGATCTCATAGAATTTTGAAAAGCACCTGTACGCATTTTGATGATCGTTCAATACATGATAGAATTGGTGGAGCCGCTGAAAAACCTGTACGGCTTCCAGTTTATCGTTCATAAATTCCTGATGCAGGGCAACGGTTTCAAGCAGTGCTACCGCCTGATCGCATGCGCCTGTTTGGGAAAGGTAATCGGCCTTATATATCAGAAACAAGTTGCGGTCGCGATGCCTATCGGTTTCTTTTACATATTGTTCCAAAGCGGCTATGGCCAAACCTGCTTTTTCGGTTTGAAACGATTCGGTGTACATCCTGATACGCCGCAGCGAGGTAACAAACATAGCAGCAACATTTCCGGCCTTAAGAGCGTATTGCTCTGATTGCTCATAGCAAGCCTCTGCTTTTTCCATGTTGCCCAGTCCATAATATAAAAAGGCCAAATATCCTGCCGCCCCGGCCACGTTGGGCGCATCATCTTTTTCGATGGCAAGCAGAATAAGCTCTTCTAAAAATTTAGCAGAAGCAGCGTTGTTCCCTTGTTGGGCATTCAGCACCGCCAACACCTGCAAAAAAGCAATTCGATTGTCGTAGCTGTTCAGGCGTTCCGCCTCTGCTAATGATTGATTCGCCAACTCGAACGCTTCTTCCAGATTTTTCTGAAAGCTGATACACAATTGCAATCGGTTGTATCGCAGGTTTAATTTCTGAAGATCCATCTCCTCATCATCTGAAGCCGTTGCTGCCAGTTGTTCTGCTTCCTTACAAATTACATCAGCGGCTGCCGTATCTACACTCAGCAAATGCGTAATTTTAAGATTGTAAGCGGTAAGTTGTTCCAGCGTAAAACCGTTACGGGCAGTAAGTTCCAGACAGGTTGCAATAGCCTCTAAACCTTCCTGATTGTAATAACCAAAAACTTCATTGGCTCTTATTTTCAGCAGCAACGCCTGAGCCATCAGGCGATCGTCATTCAGGGCTGCTGCTATTTCAGTTGCCTGCTTTGCAATAGGCACGGCCTTTTGTTTGTCGGTTTTCAAAAAGTGCTTTCCTTCTGCCAACAGTTGATAGAAATTTTCTTGCATAGTTGTTAATCGTGCAAATATGTGCAGTTCCGGCCTTTCGTCCTCACCATTCTCAAGTTAAAACCAACCACTCACAAGTTGAAGGGCGCTTGTAACCAAACATAAGGTAAGACGGCCGGAAGCCCCTCTACTTTTGCCGCACATAAAAAACTCAGCAATGAAAACGAAAACAAAAAACGGGTATAGCGGCCTTACGAAAGTAATGGCAGCAATACTGATGTGGCTGGCCGCCGCCACAACTTTTGCGCAAACTACACCGCAATTAGCCTGGAGCGGACAAGTACAACCTTCGGGCGACATTGTGCCTGTGGGTATTCGTACCGATGCACAGGGAAACAGCTATGTTACGGGGAAGTTTAAAGGCACCGTAGATCTGGATCCCGGCGCAGCCGTGGCTTCTTTTACCGGTCAGGGCACGGTTTGGAATACCTATGTAGCAAAGTTCAATAATCAAGGACAATATATGTGGGGGAAGGTATTTGTTTGTCAATCGGTTTACGATAACTATCCTACCGGAATTGAACTTACGCCTTCAGGAAAAGTATGGGTTACCGGGGGTTTCGGTCGCGGCTTACAGTTGATAATCCCACGCGCGATTTGATTGGCCTGGCATTTCCTTCAGGAAATACCGCCTATCCCGGATGCCAGTATTTTGTAAGGCTACAGAACAACGGCGCTTATGATACAGCAATGCACATGCAAGGCGCTTCAGTGTGGACCGGCTTTGGTGCCAGCTATGCGGAACCCACGCCTTATGCCGCGCGGTTAGACAAAAAAGGCAATCTCATTATTACAGGTAAAGTTACCGGCGCCGCAACCGCGTCCAACCTTGACATTGACTTTGCCGGACCCGGAACAGCGAATTTTCTTCCGGGCAATTTTTATCTGGCAAAGTACGACAGCAACTTCACCTTGCTCATGCATAAGAAGCTGCCTTTTAGCGCTGCTAATTTCACTGTTGATCAGGTAGAATGCTCTAACGACACCATTTTCATTCAGGGAATGAACGATCAGTCTTCATTCGACTTTAACGGCGGCGGAGCTCCTGCCGTAAATCCCACAAACAATGGCAATTATTTTACCGCAGCTTATCGTTCATCAAATCTCTCCTGTTTGTGGGCCTTTCGGCGCGCCGTGGAAAAGCAGCGCATGGCATTGCATCCAACAGGAGGCCTTGCTTGCGCCGTGCAATCGTCAGATATTTTATACGACATTGACCCCTCTGTTTCTACCTATAATCTCAACGGCGAATTATGGGGATTACCTTCTGTATTCATCGCACATTATGATGAAGGTTCAGGAGCATTAATTACTTCCGGCACCAAAGCGCCTCACCGTGCCATCGATACAATTGGAGGGAATGGTTATGTATCGCTTGGCGACATTGGTTATTCCGCCACAAGTGACCTTTTTGTATCTGGAACGGTGGTGGGAAATCTGGCTACCGGACGTGTGGATTTCAATTTCGGTAGCGATACACTTTGGCGTTCACACAATGCGCAAATCGGTATTCCAAACGGCGATTTTTTTATAGCCGCATATAATAACGCCAACACTCCGTTATATGCCCATATTGTAAAACACAACGCCTATACCGGCGAAGGCATGTATAATTTGTCGGTGATTTCAACGAATGGCGTAGTGATTTCCGGACTTTCGCAAAAGAACGGATTGCAGATGGATCCGCTGAATATCGCGCCGGTACTCAATTCCGGCAACATTAATGCCGCTATATATGCAAAATACACTTTTGGAAATTGCGCCATCACGGCATCGCTGAACAGCCCCGACACCATTAGCAGTTGCCGTGCTTTTCTAACGGTTTCGGCTACTTCAGCCACCACTCCTTTACAATATCAATGGTATCGCGATGGCATAGCGCTATCCGGCCAGAATAGCGCTACCATCAACAACGATACGCTTGGAACATATCAATGTCAGATCTCTAATAGTTGTGGAAGTGTTTGGGCGAAAAAAGTAACCGTGCTATCGCTTTCCGCTTATAGCACCAATCACTTTTATAAGTTAGATGGAAATGCCAACGATGAGATCGTTCCTGTAAATGGCGCAGCAACGGTGGTTTCGTACGCTAAAAATCGCAATGGCGTAGATAACAGCGCTGCCGTGTTTAACGGAACTACCAGCGTGATTACCGTAACTGCACCTACCTTTGGTCAAGGCGTTTCGCTTTGGTTCAAGCGCAGTAGTCTGGCGCGCCGTTCCATGGTTTTAGCGTCGTATCAACAAGCATCACCGGGCAATTGGAATCCGGTACTGTATCTCGATTCTACAGGAAAACTGTGTGGATTTGTGTGGCCCGGCAGCGGCAACCCGATTTATTCTTCAGCAATGGTAAATGATACGCTTTGGCATCATGCTGCATGGACTTACGATGCTGCCACAGCAAAGCAATATCTTTATTTTGATGGAACAGAAGTAGGAAACCGCACCTCTACTGCCTTACAAACACTCAGTTCAAATACATTGAAAATTGGGAATGGCTATTTGAGTACCGGATTCCCAAACATTTCTTTCACCGGAAACAATGGATTTGAAGGGGTGATCGATAATGTGCTGCTTACCGGAACGCTGAAGCAGGGTAACGTACAGCAATTGTACCACGAAATAGAATTATTGAGCTCGTCTTCACCCAATCCTCCAAACGGCAACGTATGTGCCGGAAGTCCTTTTTCACTTTCAGTGAATACTCAGGGAGCAACAGCTTATCAGTGGCAACTCAGCAGCACCAACCTTAGCAATGGTGCCCAATACAGCGGCGTTAACACGGCCAATCTGAATGTTACCAGTGCACCACTCAGCAATACGTCTCCGCCTTTCAACCAGCCCATTCCTTATGTGTATAATGTGATTGCTTCAAACAATTATTGTGTTTCGAACACCTATTCCTTTTTTATATCCGGAATCAACAGCGCCTCCGGCTTTTTGTCGCAACCGGTAAGCCAGTCGGCCTGTATCGGCACCAATGCCTTCTTCGCAGTACGAGTAAATGCGGCAGCTTCATTTATTTGGAAGAAAAACGGAGCCGTTATTCCCAATTCCAACAATGATACACTCTACATCAATAATGTTTCAGCCGCTGATTTTACTACTTACACTTGTGAAATCACGGGTTGTAATGGCGCCACGGTGGTTTCGAATGTGGTTTCCCTCGTTCAGGCCACCGGCAATATCACCATTACCGCACAACCACAGGCGCAAACGAAATGCGCCGGTCAGCCGGTGAATTTTTCTGTAGCTACTACCGGCGGAACAGTTACGTATCAATGGCGTAAGAATGGCGTAGTTCTTTCCGGCCAAACCGCAGCCACATTAAATCTTTCGTCGGTTTCCATTTCCGATACCGGTTCGTATTCTTGCGATATCATTGGCGGTAGCTGCGGCACCATTAGTTCGGCAGGCGCTTTGTTGCAGGTGAGCAGCTCGCCCATTATTTCGTTTACTCCGGCTTCGCCTACCGTTTGTGCAGGAAGTAGTGTTACCATCACCGCTAATGGTGGAACATCCTACTCGTGGAGCAATGGCGGAGGCTCTTCGGCCGCAGCCACGTTCTCACCTACTACAAACGCTACCTACACCGTAACAGCAACCGCAAATTCCTGCTCGGCAACGGCTAACGTTTCCGTAAGTGTGAACAGCCTTCCTGCAGCTTCTGTTTCACCGGCTTCTATTTCTATCTGCGCCGGAAAAAGCACTACGCTTACCGCATCAGGCGGAAATAGTTATTCATGGAGCAATGCCTTAGGCAGCAACAGCGCGGTAACAGTTAATCCGTCAAGTGCCGCAACCTATACGGTAACCGTAACCGGAACCGGAAACTGCACCGCCACCGCCACCGCAAGTGTTTCGGTGAACGCAAATCCGGTGGCAGCAATTGTTCCAGCAGCCAACGCTGTTTGCGCAGGGCAATCTGTTCAACTAACCGCCACCGGTGGCGGAACTTATGCCTGGAGCAATGGGCTTGGCAGCAATGCTATTCAAAACGTTTCTCCTATAACAGCCACTTCGTACAGCGTTACGGTTTCTAATGCCGCAAACTGTACTGCAACGGCCTCGGTAAACATTGGTGTAAATGCAGTGCCTTCGGTTTCCATTTCCGGTAATGCTTCCATTTGTGCCGGGCAGTCGGTTACCCTCACGGCTTCCGGTTCAGGAACAGCCTACAGTTGGAGCAACAGCGGCGGAACAGCAGCAGCAGCTACCTTTAATCCTACCGGTAATACCACATATACCGTAACCGCAACAGCCAACAACTGCAGCGCTTCGGCGTCAAAAAACGTGACCGTTACCAGCGTTACAGCGGCTATTTCCGGACCGTCGGCCATCTGCACCGGCACATCGGCAACGCTAAACGTTATTAGCAATGGCACCGCTTTTAGTTGGAGTACAGGCGCCACCACCGCTTCTATCAACATTCAACCTACAACGGCAACCACGTATTCAGTAACGGCAACACTTAACGGTTGCAGCGCTACTGCTTCGCAACAGGTTACGGTACAAAGCAGCCCGGCTGCGGCCATTAGCGGGGCCTCCGGCATTTGTTCAGGAAACAGCACTGCGCTTACGGCTTCGGGGGCGGCACCTATCTGTGGAGCACCGGCGCAAATACCGCATCTATTAACGTTACCCCTTCCACAAATAGCACTTATTCGGTAACCGTAACGCTGGGCGCTAATTGCACCGCAACCGCCAGCAAATCAATTACCGTGAAACAGCCAACGGCATCGCAGCAAGCGCAAACCATTTGCGCAGGAACCGCTTATTCTTTCCATGGAAAAAACCTGGCAGTATCCGGAACTTATAAAGATACGCTTACAAATGTGGCGGGCTGCGATTCGGTGATCACCTTGTTGCTGACGGTTACTCCGCCTAAAACGTCTAACATTTCACAAACTATTTGTTTTGGCAGCACCTATAATTTCAACCAACAAACACTTGCCGCATCCGGTGTGTACCGCGATACGGTGCAAACCGCTCAGGGATGCGATAGTATCATCACCTTAACGCTAAACATTTCGCCGCAGGCAAACTATCAGCTAAGTGCGGCTATTTGTAGCGGACAATCCTACCATTTCGGCTCAAAAGTGCTTACGGTTGCCGGAGTGTACCGCGATACGCTGCAAACCGCATTGGGCTGCGATAGTTTCATCACATTAACCTTAACCGTAAACACTTTTGTTACCGCCGCTATTGATGCCGCTATTTGTAGTGGAAGCAGCTATACCTTCGGCGGCAAGCAATTAAATGCCGCAGGCGTTTACACCGATACGTTGCTTTCGTCAGGCGGTTGCGATTCCATCGTTACTCTGTCTCTTTCCGTTCATCCGGCTCCGCAACCCGTGATTGTGCAGAACGGCGTTGACTTAAGCACGCAACAGTTTGATGCCTACCAATGGCAACTGAACGGCAGCGCCATCGGCGCCGCTACCAGCGCCCAATACACCGCCATTCAAAATGGCAGTTATACCGTATTGGTTACCGATAGCAATTCGTGTCAGGCAATTTCAGGAGCCGTACTGGTTACTAACGTGGGCATAAAAGAAGCTGAAGTTTTCCGTTGCAGCATTCATCCAAACCCCGCTTCAACAGATGTGCTTATACAAGTGGAGTGGGAAGTTCTGAGCAATGCTACATTATCGGTTATCAATGCCGAAGGGCAACTGATTTTAGAACAACCGGCCACCACTTCGCAATACCTGAACGTGAGCCATTGGCCCGCAGGGCTATACAACATCCGCATTAGCCATGCCTCAGGAGAGGTGAACAAAAGATTGGTAAAACAGTAAAGCTGAGTTTAGGATGGCCCGTCTCATTACGGTGAGGCGGGTTTTTTTATTTGGTTTAATAAGTACACTTATTATATTTGCACTTAATAAAATCTAAAATCAAGTTTATGTGGAAGCAATCGCACACCGTAATCACCAATGAAATTACCAAAGAACAGATCTGGAAACTGTTTGCCGATGTGAACCAATGGCATACCTGGGACGCCGGCATTGAGTTCGCAAGAATGGAAGGACCGTTCGAAAAAGGCAATCACTTTTTGTTGCGGCCCAAAGGCGGCCCCAACGTTACCATTCAACTGGTAGAAACAACGCCCAACCAAAGCTTTTGCGACCTCACCGTTTTTCCTTTGGCGAAAATGTACGGCAACCATACTTTTGAAGACACCCCGCAAGGCTTGCGCATCACCACCACCATGACCGTTACCGGACCTTTACGTTTTTTGTGGCGGAAACTGGTAGCCCAAAAAATAGTTGATAATTTACCCACCGAAATGCTGCAGCAAATTGAAGCAGCCAAAAAATTATGAAGTTGGCCGACAATACTTTTAGTGTAGAAAAAGCGGAAGACAGCTCCGGCTTTTTGCTGTGGCAAGTCACCAATTTATGGCAGCGCGAAATCAGAAAAGCATTAGAACCCTTTGGTATCACCCATTCCCAGTTTGTACTCATGGCCAGCATCCATTGGCTTACCCTTCACAAAAAAGAAGTAACGCAGGTGGTGCTTTCGAATCATACGAAAATTGACGCCATGACTACCTCAACCGTGTTGCGGACCTTGCAAACAAAAGGGCTGCTGGAACGGCAGGAACATCTTACCGATACGCGCGCCAAAACGGTTGGTCTTACCGATAATGGCAGAAAGATTATCAAACAGGCCGTGAAGGCTGTCGAAAATTTCGACCGTACTTTTTTTGCTAAGCTGGGATCGAGGCAAACGGGATTTAACCGGCAATTGCTCACCTTGCTGCAGCAATCGGCGGGGTGAAATCACTTTCTAATCAATTGAAAAATGGTTTTCTAATACGCAGTATGAAAAAGCAACCCTTGTTTTTGATTGATGCAGCAGGCGCATTATTCTCGGCCGTGTTTTTACTGGCGCTTATGAAATTGGAATCCATAATTGGAATGCCGCCGTTGGTGTTGCAGTATTTGCTTCCGGTGCCGGTTGTGTATGCCGCTTTTTCCTTCACCGCCTATTGGTGCTCTGGTTTACGCTGGCCTGTTTTTTTGCGGGTGATAGCCGTAGCCAATATCGTTTATGGCCTCATTACCTGGAGCATGGTGCTGCAACATGCCGCAACTATCAGCAAATGGGGCGCATTGGCCTTTGCGGCCGAAACATTCGTGATTATTGCCCTTTCGGTATTCGAATGGAAAACGGCTGGAAGAAGTTGATGTTGGTTTCCCCTTAGCGCTGCTGTTTCAATGGTTTCATTAAAAGGAAGCCATTTTTTTGGCGGCACCCGCGCTCTCCGCTGCAAGTCCTCAGCCGCGGGAAGCCTAAAACCATTGCTGTGTAATTGTTCCGGGCGAATTACGAATTTCAAATTACGAATTACGAAGAATGTGGTTGGTTCATTAAATGCAATGGGGATTTCGATTTCGTAATTCGTAATTTTTCATTCGTAATTTTTTCTGCCGCGGCTTGCGGGCTTTACGCTGCGATCGCTGCCGCGGGGCAACACCCTTGCCGGGCCGTACTCATCGTGCCTAGAAATACGGTGGAGTGCAAACCGCAAAGGCCGGGCGTTGCGTGAGGGACGTGAAAGGCGAGGCCGAAGGCCGAGGCCCGTAACGCAGTGAAGGGCGGAAGCGATAGCGCACCCTGTAACGGCCCGACCCGAAACCCGCAGCAGCCTTCAGTTTGAAAAAAATCACCGCACTTGCCTGCGGGTTGAGGGGCACGCCATAAAAACAAAAATGGTTCAGCGGAGCATTTCGTATCCTTTCAATACGCGCCAACCAAACAGTCCGGTTTCGAAATGATAACAAATCACCTCTTTGTGACGTATGGTTTCAAAATCAAAAAAGAAGCGAAACCAAACGTTATCGTTGTATTTACCATCCGGCAGTTCAATTACCGACTGTTCGTTTTTGAAATAATATCCGCGGGTATCGCGATCCAAATATACATAATGGATGAAACTATAGGTTTCTGAAACCGGATTTCGGGAGGCGCAATAATTAAGAGTAAAAAACAAATTCACGGCAGTAACGGCCAGCACCGGGGCCGTGGCTATCCTTATTTTTTTCAGCGCAAACACACCAATACCGATGGTGAGCAGGATAGCGCCGGCAAACGTGGCCAGCAAATATTTTGGGCTGATTTCGGTATTGAACGTAAAAGCGAACATTAAAATTAAATTGAGAAAAATGCCGGCCACCACCGGAAATGCTTTGGTTGCCTTTACGCGTTTCACCGAATCTTCAAAAACCGACCAATCGAGATCGGGCCGGTTGAAGATGAGGGTGTTTCCCCAAAGCGGCGCAGTAAACACATAAAGGAAGATGGTGGCCACCACGCCTTGCGCGCCGCCAATACGGTAGCCCCAAAACGGAATGCCAATCAATAACACAACAGACAGCGCGAACAACGTATATTCCACTAACTGCAGCGCGGCCTTAGAGTTTTTGAAATACTCCGATTCCACAAAGGTTTCATACTTCATTTCGGCATGCTCGGTGCCGCGCTCGCGGGCCTCGGTGCGTTCCGTTTGGTACCAGGTATATTCCGGCTCGCTATTTCCATGATAGCGCGTTAGATACTCATACGCTTCGGTGAGTGCAATAAAATCGTGGTGAGCCGTAGCGCTTTTGTTTCGATCGGGATGTAGTTTTACTGCCAATTTGCGATAGGCACGCTTAATTTGATCGGGCGTAGCGTTTTCACTTACCTCCAAGATCCGATAATAATCACTTACGGTATAGTTCGGCATAATAGTAACCTTTTCTTGCCCTTGCCCTTGCCCTTGTGTCTTGCGTCTTGTGTCTTGTGTCTTTGTCTTACCCCTCCTAATCCTCCATCGTTTTCTTCACCGCTTTCTTCCAGCCGTCGTACATCTTTTTGCGTTGGGCTTCTTTCATCTCAGGTTTAAATTTACGGTCGAGCTGCCAATTTTTTACCAGATCTGCTTTTTTATAAAAACCAACCGCTAATCCGGCAAGGTAGGCTGCGCCAAGAGCCGTTGTTTCCAATACTTTTGGGCGGTCAACAGCAGTTCCCAGAATATCGCTTTGGATCTGCATCAGCAAATTATTGGCGGCTGCGCCTCCATCTACGCGCAGCGATTTCAGGCTAAGTTTCGAATCGCTTTCCATACAGTTAACCAAATCGCGGGTTTGATAGGCAATGCTTTCGAGCGTAGCGCGCGTTACATGCTCCTTAGTGGTGCCGCGCGTAAGGCCGTAAATAGCGCCGCGGGCTTCGGCATCCCAGTAGGGCGCGCCAAGGCCTGCAAATGCCGGAACTACGTAAACACCATTGCTGTCGGGCACTTTGGCGGCCAAAGCCTCTGAATCTTTGGCGGCGGCCACAAAGCCCATTCCGTCGCGAAGCCATTGCACGGCTGCGCCGGCTACAAACACACTGCCTTCCAGCGCGTATTCCACCTTGCCGTTCAAACCCCAGGCAATGGTGGTAATCAATCCATTTTTAGAACGAACCATTTTGCTGCCGGTGTTCATGAGCATAAAACAACCGGTGCCGTAAGTGTTCTTCACCATTCCTTCATTAAAACATCCCTGACCGAATAATGCGGCCTGCTGATCGCCGGCAATTCCTGCAATAGGAATTTGCTTATCGTCGAAAACGGAACGGTCGGTAATGCCATAAAACTTAGAGCTGTCCATCACTTCGGGCAGCATAATGCGCGGAATTTTCAACGCGGCCAGAATTTTATCGTCCCACTTTTTGGTCTTGATGTTAAACAACATGGTGCGCGACGCATTGCTGTAATCGGTAATGTGCAATTGGCCGCCGGTGAGTTTATACACCAGCCAGCTATCAATTGTTCCGAAGTAGAGTTCTCCATCTTCGGCGCGTTTTCTCACCCCTTTTACATTATCGAGAATCCACTTCAGTTTGGTAGCCGAAAAATAGGGGTCAATCACCAGTCCGGTAACATCAGTAATGTGTTTGGCCAGGTCCTTTTTGCGCTTCAGTTCATCGCAGAACGAAGCGGTACGGCGATCTTGCCACACTATAGCATTGCAAACGGGAATACCTGTTTTTTTATCCCAAACCACAGTGGTTTCGCGTTGATTGGTAATGCCGATGGCGGCAATTTGAGCGGCTTCGATGTGGTTTTTTTGCAGCAGGTCGCGAACGGTGCCATGCTGGGTGTCCCAAATTTCGTTGGCATCGTGTTCTACCCAACCCGGCTGCGGAAATAGTTGAGTGAATTCGCGTTGCGACATTCCGGCAATTTGACCGTCCTTATCGAAAAGGATGGCGCGGGAACTGGTAGTGCCCTGATCGAGGGCTAAGATGTATTGCTGGCGCATGCTTTCGTGCTTTTGGTAAAAGAAAGAATAAGCCTATTTTTGGCTAAAATATAGAATTAAGGGATAGTTAAAGACAAAAGGTTGTGTTTCCATAATTTATGAAAACAGGGCGGCCTTCAGCGCCGGTTTCCCATCAACCATATTAACTTCTTTAATAATGAATAAGTTAGCCTTTCCTATTTGGAAAACGGCTTAAAAAAATCAGATATATGGCGGTAAGAAAATCGAAATCGGTTAAGTTAATTGAGGTAAAATCGGAAGTAGGAGCAGGTACCCGTGGCGCCAGTTTGGGCGTTGATGCAATCAAAATTGCGGCATTAGACTTCCGCTCCACCTTTTTCAAAACGTTCCGGCCCATGACCATTCCCGATGATAATCAGGCGCTTTATGGCGAAGTGGGCAACCGCTATGCGCGGCGCATCAAAAGTGTTTTGAAGATGTACGAGCGCATGGCCGCAGGTGTTCGCGATGTGTTGAAAGACGGGAAATTTCCCATTGTGCTTTCGGGCGATCATTCCAATGCCGGCGGCACCATTGCAGGCATAAAAATGACGTATCCGGATGCAAACATTGGTGTGATTTGGATTGATGCGCATGCTGATTTGCATTCGCCTTATACCACACCTTCAGGAAATATGCACGGCATGCCGCTGGCTACGGCGCTGGCCGAAGACAATATCGAGAACAAGGTGAACGATCTGGACTACGAAACCATTGAACTATGGGAAATGCTGAAGAATGTAGGCGATATTATGCCGAAGATTGAGTATCGCGATCTGATGTTTTTCACCTTACGCGATTTTGAAGAGCAGGAAAGCTATTTGATTAAAAAGAACAAGGTTAAGGTGATCACCACCTCTGAGATTAAGAAGACCGGGATTACCAAAGTTTGCCGCGAGGCCATCAAGTATTTGAGCCATTGCGATAAGATCTATATTACTTTTGATGTGGATGCTCTGGACCCAACGGTGAGCCGCGGTACGGGAACGCCGGTAAAAGGCGGCTTGAACGAGCGCGAAGCGGCGGATATTATCCTGGACCTGATCCAAAACGAAAGGGTATGTTGTCTTGAAATTACCGAGGTAAATCCTACTTTGGACGCTGAAAACGTAATGGCAGAAACGGTTTTCGAAATATTACAAAAAGTAGTAAGGCAAGTAGAAATCAATTAATATGATGAAGAAAACGCTTATGAAATATGTGCTATGTGTTAGTGTTTCGATGCTGATGCTGGCAGGATGTAAGAAAAAAGACAGTGTTCCGGGATTGCAATCGGGGGTGTGGAAATACGCTACGCCTTATGGCACCAGCTACATGATTTTCAAGGGAGGCGGAAATGTAACCAAATACACGGCCTTGCTTTATAATATGCACATTAAGCAAAATGGGCACTATACCGAAAGTGGCGGACAAGTAGAATGGAGCAGTGCTCCGGGATCGCCTGTTGATTTAAGGAATTACCGGATCAGCAATGATACGCTGTATCTCGACGGTTCGGGAAGTACCGATGTGTATGTGCGCACCTCTGAAACTATTGACACGGCAAATTGGGTGAAGCGGTTCACGGCCCTGGAACAGTATCCGCTGGGGCAACGTCGTTTTGGCGCTATCGACTTTAACGGAACCGATATTTTTATGTCGGGTTACGTAAACGGAGTAGCCTACAGAATCAGCGCCGCCACACATACGCTCATTGATTCCATAATTCCGTCATTTAGCGGAAAAGGACTGGCTTGTGTAGGCAGCGATTTGTGGCTCACCAACAACAGCGGTAAGGTTTTCAATAAAATGAACTATAGCGCCAACAGCATCATCAGCACTTCAGCGCTCAGCCCTTCTACGCCGGGCCCGAGCTGTGCGTATGGCAGTAAGATCCTTTTTATGGATGCAGCTAACAATTTACGCACTTACGACCCGGCCACATCTACTTATCAAACGCTTTTCATTTTTGAGTCGCCCTATCTTGCCGGTGGATTTGTTATCGACCTTCATGCAAAAGGAAATTTGGTGTACATGGCCACGCTATTTGGTTTTTATGTATTCGATTTGAACACCCATCAGTTTACTGACAGCTATGATGCCAATATTGTTTTGGGCGTAACAGAAGTGAACAACGAGTTTTACCTGTTGAACGTTCCGGTAAATGGACTTGGTACTACGGATGTGAATACCGTGATGCCTTATTTAATTCATGTACAATTAAACTAAGTTATGCGCAAAACGTGCAGTGTTATTTTATTGGGAATTATGCTGGTGTTGGGCGGCTGTGCCAAAAAATCGACCGGCGAACTGAATATTGAAGGCAAGTATCGCGTAGCAGCCGCGCCATTGGCCGGTGTGCGTTATGTACAGATCCATTCCGATAAAACGATTAGTGTGTTGTATCAGGACACCGGCTTTCTATCTAACAGTTCTTTAACGGCTCCTTATACAACTGATGGCGATTTGATTTTGGCAAAAGTTCCTGATAACAGCTACCAGCATTACCGTTTGTTGCAGCGCGGCGATTCGCTCATTCTTGCAGCCGATGAAAGTAATGTGTATCAGAAGGCGAGTGTGTTTTTGATAAAAGATGGGTCGGCCCCGGATGTGAGCGAATGGGTAACGCATTTGAGCTTTACTAAAGTGATGAACGCCACCGCTGCCGGTGGTATTGGGTTCCGCGACGGCAAGATTATTACCGCTTATGGCGCATCGGGTATTGCTATTGTAAATCCGCTGAGCCGAATGATTGAGTCTACGGTTACAACGGCTGTATCGATGAGTGCGCTGGAGGCCGGAACCACTACCTATATTGCCAGCGACTACAATGTGCTAAAGAACATCAATCTCAGTGGCGGCACTATTGGCAGCTCGGTGAATGGCCCGCTGGCTGCTTCCATCGACGCATTGGCTTATAGTTCGAACAAAATTTATTGTGTAAGCAGCAGCTCAACTTACTACATGTATGCTTATAACATTGCCACCAACGCTTTTGAAACGCCTGTAAAAATTAGTGAATACCTTTATGATATTGCCTATCAGAATGGCAAAATCTATGGGGTGGCGTACAACTATATTTATCGCATTGACCCACTTACTTTCAAAGTAGAAAAAACTTACGATATCCCGGGCTATCGCTTCAAGGGAATTGCCGCCACCGGTACCGATTTCTACGTTTCTATTCAAAACAACGATGAATCTATTTATGCAAAAGTTTCTCTTTAAAAATCGCTTTGCTGTATTGATATTTTTGACGCTGGGCGTTGCGTTGAACAGTTGCAAAAAAGAAACGGCAAAAGTTTCGATTGATGGCATTTGGATGCAGTTAAGTTACAACTCCCTTCAACCAACCGGTTCTTACTACAATTTTAATACGAGCGAAAAGAAAGTCTATTTGCTGGAGCGGCACGACTATGAAATGCATGAAGTTACTGACGGCGTGTTGCGTCTGCGCGATAATCTGGCAGAAATAGATCTGGGTTCGCTGCAGTTATACCAATACAGCATGCATGGCGATACACTCATTATGGACAATGGAACGGCAAGCGAAAAGCTGGTGCTGATTAAAAACAATTTAGGTCCGAAGTCGAATGAAGATTGGGTTAAAGAAGTTTCGATTTCCATTGCCTTCCGCGATTCTACGCGTTTAAATTCCCTGATGTACCACAACAATGCCTTATTTGGATTTTCGCCCTATGCTCCGGCATTGAACAAATTCAGTTTAAGTTCGAAATCGAAAGAAGCCGTTGTTACGCTTGCCGAAGTATATACCACCGGCGAATTTGATTACAACAATTTGTGGGGCTGCCCCGAATCAGGAAGCAAGTTGCAAAAGGTAGATCATGTGAATGGTGCGGTGCTGAACACCAGCGCTGCTGCGCCTTTTTATCGGGTAGAAGGCCTTACTTTTAACGGCGTTCTGTTGCTGGGCTGTAACGGATACAATACGTACCGATACAATCCTTCCAGCAATACATTTAGTCAATACGACGGGCCATCCTCTCTTGAAGATTTGGCATTTTACGACAACAAAGTTTACGGAGTATCTTACGGCACTATTTACCGTTTCAATCCGTCGAATTTCACTGTAGAAAAAGCCTATCGCATTCCGAATTTCAAAGTAGACGGCATTGCCTTTGACGGCACGCAGTTTTGGATTCACGGCACGGAAAGAGGGGCTATAACTTTTGCTTTCGGCACCGTAAGCCTCAACTAATTATTTCAGCGCCTGATCAATATTGTATTCCAGCGTTTCTTTCGGATTGGCTAATCCGCCGCTGAATACATTGCGCACTACACCATTCTTATCGATAATCACATTGGTAGGATAGTACAACACATAGCAAATATCGGCCAGTTCGCGGGCCTTGATACAAATCGTACTGTTCATAGTATGGTTAGTAAGAAAACGGCGCACCTTTTCTTCGTCGTCAGTTGTTGGGGAAAGAATCACCACATTTTGATTCGCACGATACTTCTCAACAATCGCATTCATATCGGGAAGCTCATCAATACAAGGCTGGCAGGCCGTGAACCAGAAGCTAAGCAATACTACTTTGCCTTTCAGATCGGCGCTGTTGATCTTGTTCCCATTCAGGTCGGTAGTTGTAAACGCCGGCATATAGTTTCCCGGTTTAACCGCATCTTTTGAAATGGATGAAACCACCGTCATGGGTGTGGAAGAGGTTGCCCCCGACGCCGACGCGCCTTGCAATTGGTAACCACTCACCTGATCAAATTCGTTTTTGATGGCGATATAATTTACGCCTGAGGCAACTTTGTCGCGAAATTCTTTTTCGGTAATTTCTTTGTTGTTCTCATTGGTATAAGTAACACCCGAAGCGATAGATTGGTTTGCCCGCGCAGGTTCCGGGTTTACCGGCATGGGAGCATTCGCGGCCTGAAGCTGGTATTCAATCACTTTGTTTTCTTCGTTACGTAACGAAAAAAAGGCGAACCGCCCCGATTGCAGCGCATCGCGGAACTGCAGTTCGGTGATCACATTTCCTTTCTCATCTTTGAAAGGCACACTGCTATCCAGTTTCACATTCAAATAGCCGGAATCGTTACTGTGATTGGGCGAAGGCGGTGCCGGCGGTACGGGTTTAGGTTCAGGATTTGGCGCATCGCGCTGCAATTGATATTCCAGTACTTTACCTTCTTCATTTCGAACAGAATAGTAGGAATAATTTCCGCTGCTCAGCATTTCGCGAAAAGCACCTTCGGTAATTACCGTGCCGTTAACGTCTTTGAAGGGCACTCCGGTTTCCAAACGCTGGGCGTGCGCGCAAAATGCCACTATTGAAAAAACCGCCGCGAGTAAGGTTTTCATGTTAAAATTTTAAGCAAGATAAAGGTGTTCTTTACTTTGCGAAATAGAAAAAGTTATGCCAAACCGATTCGTTCAGCAATTGATGACGGCAATGTGGCTGTGGGCAGCAGTTTCCGGCTGCCGTAGCACGTTGCAGCCTGTACAATATCATGCCGTAGAAAACCGAATGAGCGATACGGTGCGGGCGTTCGATGCGCACATCGATTCGGTGATAATGCCTTACCGCGAATCACTTCGAAAAGAAATGGACGAAGTAGTAGTAGAAAGCGAAGCTGTTTTCACTAAAAAGCAACCCGAATCTTCGCTCGGAAATTTGTTGGCCGATATAGAACTTAAAAAGGCAATTGACTATACTCATGCTCCTGTTGATTTCGCAATAATCAATTACGGCGGTATCCGATTGCCCCAACTGCCGCAAGGCAACATCACCGTAGGTAAGGTTTACGAACTTATGCCTTTCGACAATATGCTGGTGGTGGTAGAGCTGGATGGAAAAAGTACCGCGCTTCTTTTTGAAAGAATGGCTGAAGCCGGCGGAGTTCCGCTTGCCGGAGCGCGATTCACGGTTATTGATGGAAAAATCAAAGACATCACCATCGGAGGGCAACCATTTGATGAAAGCAGAACCTATCGGGTAGCCTTAAGCGATTATTTGGCTAACGGAGGCGATCAACTCGATTTTTTAAAAGGGAAAACACAAGTAGCTTCCAACAAATTGTTGCGCGATGCGTTTATTGAAGGTTTTCGGGAAATTAAGAACCGCGGAGAGAAAATTAAACCACAATTAGACGGACGGGTGCGGATTGCTGTTCCGGAAAAACATTAACCAAAAACTATGTTACATCGCCGCGATTTTATTAAACGTTCTTTGGCTGCCGGCGCCCTGCTTTCGGCCGGTGCATTTCCGCTGGAAGCTTTTGCTGCGGAAGAACTCACCAAAATTACCATTCTGCATACTAACGATCAACACAGCCGTATCGATCCGTTTCCAATGGATGGCAGCAAGAATCAGGGCTGCGGCGGATTCGCCAAGCGGGCTGCGGTAATTCATGCGTTTCGTCAAAAAGAAAAGAATGTGTTGCTGCTGGATAGCGGCGATATTTTTCAGGGAACGCCTTACTTCAACAAATTTCACGGAGAACTTGAAATTGATTTGATGAACCAAATGGGCTATGATGCCGGAACTATTGGCAATCATGACTTTGATGGCGGTATGGACAATTTGGCCATGCGCATGCAGCAGGCAAAGTTTCCATTTGTTGTGGCCAATTACAACTTCGAAAACACCGCCTGTGCCGGAAAAGCAAAGCGGTATAAAACGTTTCAGTTTGGAGCGGTTCGCGTAGGCGTTTTTGGCGTGGGCATAGAAATGGATGGACTGGTTCCTAAATCAGCCTATTTAGAAACGCAATATGCCGATCCGGTGAAAGTGGCCAATGAAACAGCGGCTCATTTGAAACATGAAGAGCATTGCGATTTCATTATTTGCCTTTCGCATTTGGGCTTTAAGTATGAAGAAAACAAAGTGAGCGATGTAGTGCTGGCCGAACAATCTGAAAATGTGGACCTGATTTTGGGCGGGCATACGCACACTTTTTTTGATGCTCCGAAATCGTACCGCAACAAAACCGGTCGCGAAGTGCTGGTGAATCAGGTAGGCTGGGCCGGCATTTGTTTGGGGCAGTTAGAGTTTTATTTCGATAGAAAGAAAAAAGCCGGTAACCGTGCCGGGCTGATTAAAATTTAGAATCCATAACCAGAAAAAATATTTTCGTTTCACTTAAAAAGAAAAACATGAAAATCAGATTGATGGCTGCGGCAGTGATGATAATGATGATTGCAGGAATGGAAAGCTGCAGCACCAAAAGTTGTTCAAAAGTTACGTGCGGCCTGAACCAGGTGTGCAACAACGGCCAGTGCTTTTGCAACAATGGCTATGAAGGCGATAGTTGCAATAAGTTAAGCTATCCGAAGTTTATTGGAACCTACTTTGTAAATGAAACCTGCAATGGTACCGGCGGCAGTTCCTATACTGCTTATATCACACAAGGCAGTACCGATGTTTCTTCGCTCGACATTACTAACTTTCTGGGGCAATTCACGGTGCGCGCCTACATTCGTTCTACCGTTGATAAGAAAGGCACCTATCTCGAAATTCCTGACCAAACGCTTGGCGGCACTTCCGATAATATGATTAACGGACAAGGAAATTTTGAATACGTGGGCGCACAGCAGCGCATTGTGCTGAATGTAAATTATCGGTTGAACAGCACTGACCGCGCTTGTTCCCACGTTTTTTACAAACAGTAATTATTTGATCTTGATCATCACTACGTAATCGGAAAGAATTTTAATCTTTTCGGTAAGTGATTTTCCTTCGCAGCCTTTCCCTTTGGGAATGTTGAGCGATTCCGGCATCACCTCCAATAAACTTTTCAGATAGTTGGCCTTGATGGCATAGGTTGCGCTTTCGGCACCTGTCATTTTTGAATTCACCACGCCAATAATATTGCCATCGTAATCAAATAGCGGACCGCCGCTATTTCCCGGCTGTACCGGAGCCGAAATCTGATACGTGGTAATGTTGCCCAGGTATCCTGTTTTGGCGCTGATTTTACCATCGGTGAACTTCACTTCCTCACCCATACCACCAATGCCATACGGATAGCCCAACACAAAAATATTGGAGCCTACATCGCATAACTGTTCTTTAAAATTGTAGGGCAGCGAGTCATAGGCATGAAAAGCGGTGTCTTCGATTTTAATTACAGCCAAATCATTTTGTTTATCAGATGTAATCACTTTGGCCTTGTACGATTTTTTTTGTCCGTCCTTAATCAGGTTCACCTGAAGATCAGAGGCCAATTGTACTACGTGGTAGTTTGTGGCAATATAACCGCGTGGATCAATAAAAAATCCGGTGCCGTTGCCTTTCCAATCTTCGTTCGGGCTGAACACATTGGCCGCATCGTTCTCTCCAATATCTTCACGAACAATAAGTTTAGTGAACACCATTTGCGCCGGTCCGCCATCGCCTTTAAGGCCAATGTTGTTGCCACGTATCGGAATGTATGTTTCCTCCGATACCATTATACCATTCACCGAAAACAAAATATGATCATTCACGCGGTTCATTTTGAGCGTATTCATCAAAGCGCCCTTGTGGATGGAATTCACTTTTCTATGAACCAGCGGAACAAAAATACCATCTACACGGCTACCGATGCGGGCCATTCCATTGGCGTTGATAACAAAATAGGAGTAGTTCTCCCAATCTTTAAAACCCCAGAGCATTCCAAAACTTTGCTCTTTATCGCCTTTGATATAACCGGCTTGCACTTCTATCGAAAAATTCTTGGTAACATCTAAAGGTAAATAGTGCCAAACCCCAAGCCCCGACTTATCTTTCAGGTCCATATAGTAACCCTTATTATCCACCACTCCCGCCGCGTGGCTTTCATCTCTTTCGGTAAACCATTTGCGGCTGTTGTCGCTAAAACTTTCTACAAAAACCCGCTGGCATCTATCAAATTCATCACATTCCGTATACCAGTCGTCTTTCAGTTCGCCTTTTACAAACTGCGCCACCAGCGCGCGTTTGCCATTCTTGTAGTACTCTACATATTCCCCATCTTTCTTGCCATCAATAGCATTGTATTCTTCCTTCTTTACACCGTTTTCGTACCAGCGCGTAACATGGCCGTTCTCCACATCATGCAGCTTTTCGCTTTCGGTAGATTTTTGTCCGTTTTTATAATACCAAATCCCTTTTCCTTCAGCAGTGTCCTTGGTGTTATCCTTATCATCAATGTAACTCATGTATCCCTCCCATTGCTTTTCGCCGGTAATGTAGAAGTCGCGCACCATTCCAACCGACCGATGCGGCGCGCTGAAAGTCACCAACCGATAATAACTGGCATTTGCCGAATCTACTACCTGCCACTTTTCATCATAGAAGATTTTTTTCGGTTTGCGAGAACACAGCGCTACTAAATAGCAATAGCAGCAGCGCGAAAATGGTTTTCTTAGAACAGCGTTTCATGGAGAGGATTTTTATTGATAAAGACAATATAAACAGGATTGTAAGAACAACAAATCACTTACGTAAACGAAGCTGTGAAAGGAATCCGTATTTATTGTCAGTGGTTTCCGACAGTTTCCTGTAAAGCGTTTCGGCATCATCTGGCATGCCGATCATCTGATAGCACCGCGCCGTGAAATACATGGCGCTGCTTTTTATTGCCGGATCGGCAGCCAGTTTCAGCCCGCTCCATGGCGTAAGGGCGCGGGGATAATCGCCAGCGGCATACAAGGCCCAGGCATATTGCCATTGCACTTGTTGGCGCAAAGCCGCCGGTAGTGGTTTGTTGTACAAAGCTTCCAATAATGGAATGGCGGTGGCGTAGTTCTTTCCGTTTAAAAAGGTGCCGGCATAAAGCAATTGGGGCTGCACACTGTCGGGAAATTGGTTTTTTGCCTGAAAGGAAAGCAACTGCATTTCAAAATCGTTGGGTTCTAACTTCATAAGGTCTTCATAGTCGGAATACGAATTTTTGAAATTCGGATCAGCTAATTTTTTTGCAATCCGATAGGTGAGCGAATCGGTTGGCGGAAACTTCAGAAATGCCTGCATTTCTTTCTTCCAGGTTTTTCCTCCTGTACTAAAATTGTAGAGCGCCTGATAGAAATCGGCTTCGTGGCCATTTGGTTGTTCTGCTGCGCGAAACACTTCAATTACGCGAAGCGGCAGGTTAGCCGCAATGAAAATATCTATGGCATTCACCAACAGCCGCTCGTCGTTTTTGGGAAATGGTGTAGCTTTCTCTAATTGGATGAGCGCTGCCTTTAGATTTCCGTTACGATAGAACTGCGCTGCCTCTTCACCGCTGATGCCCTTGAAGTTTGGGTAGAGGGCACACAGTTTTTCATATACCTGAAAACATCCTTTTTGATCGCCACGGGCATTCAGGAGCTGAGCATAAGTTGCCAGCGTATAGGCAAACTCATCACCTTTTTCTTTTGATCCGCGCACCACTTCCGGCAATTCTTTCACAATAGAATCTGGCCAATCGGCCATGGCGTAAACGGTACATAAACCGCTGCGGATATCGGTGCGCGTGGCGTCGAGCTCCAGGCATTGCCGCCAAATGCTTTCCACTTGTTGTGCGGCGTTCGATCGCACCAGCAGCTGCGGCTCGCGCAAACCGGCCAACTGCGGCGAAAAAATACTTTCGTCATCAGCGGTAATCACATAAAGTGGCTCTGTTTTAGAGAGCACATAATTGAGAAGCACATTGCCCTTCATCATCAGGGCATTCACATTTTTCGGATCTTGCTGAAGCGCAGAATCTACACAAAGCTTGGCCTGCAGGTAATTGCCATCGGCAATCAGTGCCGAAACACGGCTCACCAATTCGGCTTGTGAGAAAGCTGTTACAGGCAAAAGAAGCAGGAGCGGCAGCCACCATTTTTTCATAATGGCAAATAAAAGAATGTCTTCGCAGTTATTTCATGCGAACGGTTTGCTCCAGTTGTTCCTGGCGCGCCTTGTTGTGTTCATTCATCTTCGAACTAAAAAACACAAATCCGATAAGAATAACGCAGAACACCACTAAGGTGATGTTCATGGATGTGTCTGACTTCATGGCGTTGATTTTGAGTATAACGCTTGTTAGGCGTACGTAATTTTATCTCAAAATGTTTGCCATCTAAAATTTAAGTTAAAAACAATTGTTGGCAGAATAAAGGTTACCGCATGCAACCCAATGGCCAAAACCCTTGTTATCAGCGGGTTTTGAGGCTTACCATGTTACCGTAATCTTTCCGGTTGAGCCGCGGCCTTCCAAAAGAGCGTGTGCTTTTGACAATTCCGTGACGGGGAAAACGCCACCCACATGCGGCTTGAAGACGCCTTCACTATACAGTTGTACCACTTTTTTAAGACAGTATTGCAGGGCTTCGGGTTTATTTTCGGCTATCCGTAGCATATTGATGCCCATCATCGACTTCGATCCCAGCATGAATTGCACCGGGTGATAAATTCCAAATGCCAGCGCTGCGCCGATACGGCTGATGATGTTGCGATCGCTCAGATCGGCCGCGCCAAAGCACAGAATACGCCCGCCGCTGCCCAAGATGCCAAAGCCTTTTTTACATAGCTGCCGCCCACCGCATCAAATATCACATCCACTCCTTTGCCGCCGGTAATTCGCTTTACTTCATCGGCAAAGTCATGCGTACTGTAATTGATGGCGTGATGCGCTCCGGCCTTTTTCAGTAGTTCTACCTTGGAATCGGAACCTGCAGTGGCAAATATTTCGCAGCCGATATGTTTTGCGTATTGCAACAAGGCGGTACCTACGCCGCCTGCCGCAGAATGAATCAGCACTTTATCGCCTGGGAAAAGATTGGTAATTACTGCGGCCAAATAGTAAGCCGTGCAATATTGTGTAGTTAAAGCGGTGGCCTCGCCAACGGGCATATCGGCCGCAATAATGGCGGCGGCGCGTTCATCGGCTACGGCATATTCGGCATAACCGCCAAAGCGGGTGAGCGCTGTAACGCGATCGCCTTTTTTGAACCTTGTTGAGGTACCGCCAATGGCTTCAACCGTACCCACAATATCATAACCAATAACCGAAGGCATAGGCGGTGCATCCTGATACTGGCCTAACCGCGCCATTACATCGGCAAAGTTGAGCCCAAAGCCTTCTACCTTAACTAAAATTTCACCTTCTGATGGGTTTGGCATCGGCCGTTCCTGAATGGAAAAGGCCGTTTCGGGCGCGCCGGTCTTCACAAGTACAGCAGCTTTCATCGTTTCGTTTTGGGCGAAAGATAAAAACTAAGCTGCGGATTATTTGATGTTGTTCATCTTATCAGTAACCGTCTTCACTACATTGATCTGCGCGTCCAAATCGGCCTTGCTTTTTACTTGCATATCCTTGGCTTTCACAATATTCTCTTCTTCGGTTTTGATTTTGTTCTGCAATTCTTCAATCTGATGCTTGGCCTTCGTAATATTATCTTCAGCCGACTTCTGATCCTTTACATAGCCATCGAACACCTTCTGAACAGCATTCTGCTTGCTTTTCTCTTTTTCCACTTCGTCTTTCACCGCTTCGCGATACTGACCGGCGGCAAAATCATGTATCATTTTGATGGCCGCAGCGCCTTTATCAGGACTAGAAGCTGAAGAAATTATCACATCGCCATCCATCAGCCAGGCGGTGAGCTGAATGCCGTCGCTGGTTTCCATGGTCTTGGATACCACGGTGAACGGAATAGGAGAAATATTGCGGTTAACGGCGCCGTTCATCAGCACTTCGCCTTTTGCTTCTTCCAATTTGCCTTTCGAATCTTTTTTCAATAATTTTTTCCAGGCATCGTTCACATCCTTTAGTTTGGCTTGCGGAATCACAGTAACAAAGGCCGTTTTAGTGCCCAACGTCATCTCTTTTTCTACTTCGTCCACTTTAATTTCTTTCTGACCAAAAACGAGCGCAGGAATGGCAAATAGGGCAATAGACAGGAGTTGTTTGTAGTTCATTTTGAGTTTTTTACGAATTGACAAAGGTTGTGCCAAAATTAAGAACTTCTTTTTTTAAAACCTTTTCATCTTTCCTTGCGTAATTTGCTGCAGATGTTTCGTTCGGCGTTATTCGCATTTTTCTTTTTTTTTTGCCTTTGCACCGCGGCCCAGCGCGATTCTTCTGCATACTACCTGCAACAAATTGCCAATGAAAAAAGCGAGATCCGCGCAGCATTCCCCATGGCCGATGCCTCTTTTTATGCAACGGCCGATTCGCTGGCGCAATACGCCATCCGCAACCAACAGGCGGAAATGCTGCCACACCTGATTCAATTTCTTCATACAATCGACGATGTGGCTTCCTTCCGAAATGGCAGTTATAAAGAAGTGTTGCGCTATGGATTTCTGATCTTCGACTGGCGGAAGAAAAATACGCTGGGGGCTAACATCCGGATGTATCCGTCGCTGTCGCTTCGCGCATTTTTGTTATTTGCCGATGATACGGCTGCTGTTTCTTTTTTGAACGAACAAACTGCGGCAAATCCTCAGGAAGTGTTACGTCAGGCCGATTTGTTGAGCGCTCGTCCTTTTGTGAAGCACGCCATTGAAAACGCATTGTTGGCTGATCCGGAATATGCCAAACGCTACCTGGTGTTAGATGGGGCGGTAAGTGCGGTGCTGTTGCGGACGAAGCGCAGCGAAGTACAATGGATTGCAAAAATTTATAACCAGTATGGTTCGCGAACAAGAGCGCTGCTGTTGCTGGATGCTATAGTGAAACAACAACTTCATGTGGCACAAGCCGATTCTATTGGTAAAAATGAAGACGCGCTTTGGAGTGCACTATCGGCTGAAATGACTACTACTGCGCCATTGGCGCGTTTTTCTATTGAAAATGAAATACAATATCAGGCGGTGTGGCGGGTGCGCCGATTGAACGAACAGCCGGCCACTACAGTTAAGCTAAATCAAATGAACGCCAACTCGCTTTTCCTGTTAAGCCTGGCTTATAATGATGCTTCATCCAACACTTTTAGTCATATAATAATGGCGTTAAAAGCCGCGCAGGGATTGGTTTCCGGCGATTTGATTCAAAACATTTCGCCATCGCGGCTGGCGGCTTATTTTAAGTTTCTGGAAGATAGCGGTAAACTACCGGATGTGTTGTATAAAATCGCTCCGGCGGAACGCAATAATCTGCTGAATCTTTTGGCGTTCGACGAAAAAACCGAGAGTCTTCCGGTTTTTCATCCCGAAGTGCACGCTACGGAAGTGATGGAGCCTGTGGTAGTGGTTGAAAAAGCAGAGGAAAGCGATGCCGATATAGTAGTTGCACCATTTACACCGGCATTGGCTGAAAGCGAAAAGAAATTATTGCGCTGGAAGAAGAACCTGTTTTCAACCTTGCAAAATCTACCGTCGTTGATCGAAGACCCCGATCTGAAGACATTCCTGATGTATGCCGCACTTTATGAGCCTGATGAAGTGTTGAAGAAGGCCGAAGTGTTCAAATCGAAATTTTGGTGCAAGGATGTTCTTGAGGCGGCCGCGCTGAATGCTCCGGTTTCGGCCAAGCGGTATCTCACCGATCCCCGGCATCCCGTAAGCGTAATTCTCAATTACAGCGAAAATACGAGTGTGAAAAATTTGCTCAACCTAAGCAATCACCTGGGTTTTATTTCGCGCCCCTTAGTGTTTCTTGATGCGCTGAACCGTGAGGAAATTACTCTGGACCGCGCCATTTCTATTTCCAGCAATAGCAGTGAATTTCTGCATGAACTCATGCAAATTGCCGGAAGAAAAAACTATCTGGCTAAGTACAATGTTGATCGCGAATTGAACTACCACGCCCTGCGGTTGGTACGCAACATCAATGATAAAATGGCACTTCCTGAAAGCCAGCGGTTTGCTTCGGTTGATACCATGCAGGCCGAAACATTGTACTATGTAATGGTATATGGCAGGGAAGAAGTTTTTGCATCCACATTTACCGGCTTGTTTCAGCGGTTCAAAAAGCAGGCGCTTACTTCGCCCAAAGCCCGCGATCTGGCATCGTTTCCGCATTTCCGTTCGTTCATTGCCCTTTGCACCAATAATCAAAAACTGGAAGACCTGCTTACGCTTTTCAGCACGGGTGAACAGGAGGCGCTGTGGCATGCCTTTGTAGCCGATCTTCCGGCGCAGGAAAATCCGCTGACCGAAGCTTCGGTAGTTGCAGAAGTGTTGAATAATTCGAACAACAATTCGGTTTTAACCTCGTTGCAACGCGAGCTGAAATATCAATATGCCCGTGCCGATTCGTTGAAAGATCAGCAGCAAATAGCGCTTTACGGCATTCTGGTTTCGCTGGCGCGCGAAAAGGCCGTTAACGACCGCTTATGGTTTCGCACCATAGCCAAAAAGTTTAAGCTCAATTCGCCGGTTCAACTAAAAGCCGAACAACTTCAAAACAACGATGTGATTGTAGAACGGATGTACTTTTACAATGATGAAGACGGCCGCGATTCGTACGAAAATTTCATGGCCTCGTTCCGCGGCAAAAGCGATTGGCAGGTGGAGGAAAACTATAATTACAGCCGGGTAAGCAGCGCTACGGGAAAGCAAATTCAGATTTATTCCAACAAACCGGCATTGGAAGAAAGCGGCGATCAGACGATCAGTAAAATTTTTAAGGAAAATAATTTTCGTCCGTCGGTGATCATTCACCGCGGCCATAGTTTTCATACTGAAAAAACATTGCAACGCGTTCCGGAATCGGCGAGGCTGGTGATTGTAGGCTCCTGCGGAGGTTTTTATCAGTTGAATGTAGCGCTGCGCAATGCGCCTGAGGCGCAGTTTATTTCTACCAAACAAATAGGAGTGAAGCAAATCAATGATCCCATCATACTGGCTATAAACGAGGCATTGCGCCAAAACAAAACTATCAACTGGAAAAATTTTTGGGAAGAAATGCGGAGCAAGCTGGGAGGGAATTCGTTGTTTTACGACTATGTTCCGCCTCATAAAAATTTAGAATCGCTTTTTGTTAGAATGTATTATCAGTTACTTGGCGTATAAATGAAATTGAAGCCCCTGTTTTTCTTTATCGCGTTCTTCGGCAGCGTATTTCTGGTGAAGGCCCAGCCCCGCATCGATTTCATAGATGGCGATCAGTTGCGCATTGATAAACTGGATGGCGTGGAAGATGGCCGCGTGGAAACGCACGATTCGGTCAATACCAAACTGGCAGGCTACGTTTATTTCACTTTGATTGATTCGATTCAGCGTTACATCAGCAATCAGCAGTTTTCGGATGTAGATCAACGCATTTACCGCGATTATCTTTTCCGGGTGATGCGCCGGGTTTATGCCGGTAATTATCGCCAGACCGCACGCTTCGAAAAAGTGTTTACTCATTTTCTGGCTGAATTGAAAGGCATTCGAAAGCAAGCGCTGTGGCCGGTTTTACGGCAAAATCCTTCCCTTTCCGTACAAATGATAGGGCTGATCCGTTATGAGGCCATTGCCGATACATTTCTAAATGAAGCCGCACAACAAATTCCCGATGAAGTACTGCAGAACTTTCCACAGTACAGCGACAGGCCTTATGCTACGCGCATTGTAGAAGAAGTGACTGCTATTGCGCCACAGGTTTCTAAAAAATATTTTATACCCACCAGTGCCGTGTATGATGTTTTGAAAAACAGCAACGATACGGCTGTGGTAATTTTCAGAAAAGTGATTGATTGGTATGGAAAGAAATCGAACGCACAAGTGCTGCTGGCCGATTTGCTGGATGGCAGTATGAGCATTTCCAAGGCCGATTCTATTACCCGCAACAATGCTGCGTATTTGAAAGCGTTGATGCAGATCCGCATCCGGCGCAATCCGCCTGCGGTGTATTCGGTTGATAAAGAGCTGGAAATTTGTGCGCTTAAAATGGTGCGCGAAGTGAATGATTTGCACAATGAGAACAACGAAGCGGTTCGTTTTGCGGTGGTAAATTCGCTTAGTGCCGAAGAGCTTTACATGCTTATTGTTTACAGCGAAGAAGAAATTTTCACTTCTACCTTCAATGGCATTTATAAAAGATTGATGCTGAAACTTGGCAAACGCAGCGGTTTTGAATTTCTGCGCAGCATGAACGACCATCGTTTCCGCACCTTTATCAAACAGTGTGCAGCCTATGGAAAACTAGATGGTTTTCTCAATACCATGACGGCGCAACAGCGTCAAATCCTGATGGTAAAATTTGCCGCTAATCTCGGAGCGCCTGCCAGTGATATTTCTGAAGCAGTTGAAGTGGCCGATGCTTATACCAGTATCAGTGATTCAGCCACTCTTCAAATTGTGCAATACACGGTGAAATCGGAACTGGATCAGCACCGCGAAGCTAACAACCGCAAAGGTTTGGCGATATACGGCCTGCTGCAGAACTTGTTTTCCGGAAGCGGAATGTTTCGCGAAGATTGGTATGCTAATATTTCCGGTCAATATCAATTGCCTTCTATTGCTACTATTCCTTCCGCCAAACTTTTTGAGAACAATGGAACATGTGTGTGGTACATGAACTTTTATGATGATGATGATGGCGACTGGTCGTATCGTTCTTTTACGGCCACTTTCCGCGATGCGCTTTGGAAAGTAGATGAGAGTAATCCATTGTTTGTAAAAATCAATTCAGTAGGCGGCAAACCGGTTGAAATTTATGCCAACAAACCCAAGCAGGAATATGAAGGTCAGGCCTTTTTGGAAAAGTATTTCGACAGCGCAGGCATAGTGCCCGATGTGTTGGTGCATCGCGGTCACAGTTATTACGCTTCCAAAACCATTGAGAAAGCTACTTCAGGAACTAAGATCTTTGTATTGGGCTCTTGCGGCGGTTATCACAATCTTTCCAGCATCATTGATCGTTCGCCTGAGGTGAGTATTATTTCTTCGAAACAAATCGGCGTTTTTCAAGTGAACAATCCGATTGTGAAAGCTTTGGCCGACAACATCCGCGAGGGGAGCACCATTGATTGGCAGAAAATTTGGAAAGCCGTGGATACCAAATTGAAAGGTACCGAACCTTATGCGCGGTTTCAGGATTACATTCCACCACATAAAAATTTGGGCGCCATTTTTATTCGCGCCTATAACCGTATTGTAGAAAAAGAAAACGGGAATTAGCAGCCAAGCTGGCCTTTTAAAAAGATGTATCTTTCGCCTATGAAAACTTTAACCTCGGCGCTGTTTATCCTTTGCTACTGGAGCACTTTTGCGCAAACCGATTCTTTTGTTGTTGATGGAACGCCTCGCAGTTTTAATGTACACTTGCCCGCAGGCTACAGCGCGGCCAATGCCTATCCGCTTATTCTCAATTTGCATGGCTATACTTCAAACGCTTCCGATCAGGAATCGTATTCCCGCATGGATGCCGTGGCCGATACCGCAAAGTTCATTGTGGTTTATCCCAACGGCCTTTTTGTAAGCGGGCAACGCTATTGGAACGCTTATGGCGTTGGCGCCGATGATGTGAAATTTTTGAGTCAATTAATAGATAGTATGGAACGCCGCTATCATGTTGACCCATCGATGGTGTATAGTTGTGGGCTTAGCAATGGCGGCTATATGAGCTATACCCTGGCTTGTGAGTTAGAAAATCGTTTAGCGGCTGTGGCTGCTGTTGCGGCCACTATATCGCAGCATACCCGCAACAATTGTTTGCTGGAACGCAAAATGCCGGTACTTGATATTCACGGCACAGCCGATCCTATAGTGAATTATACCACCGGTGCCGCCAACACCTTGGGCGTGGAAGCCACGGTTGCGTTCTGGCGCGATACCAATGATTGCAGCATTCCCGGCGATACGGTGAATGTTCCAAATACGAATACAGGCGACCTTTGCTCCGCACAGCGCATCCATTATCCGAATTGCAGCGCACCCGCCGAAGTGCTTTTCTTTAAAATTACCAATGGCGGCCATACGTGGCCCGGCGGACTAATCGATATTCCGGCATTTGGAAATACTTGCCGCGATTTCAATGCCAGTATTGAAATTTGGAATTTCTTTAAAAAACACAAGCGAACCACCGTTGGAATTGAAAATGCTCCGGTGTTGCCATTTCAGGTTTGGCCAAACCCATCGCAAGGCGAAGTGCAAGTACAATTCGAAGACCGGCCGCTGCCACTTTCGCTATACGATATTCACGGCCGTTTGCTTTGGCAAAAAACCGACCCGCAACTACGCGAGCTAATTTCTATCAAACATTTGGACCGCGGATTATATATTCTGAAAGCAGGAAATGCCGAAAAAAGAATAGTGTACTAAAGGTTCCATTGCGTCTTTTTTGTTTTCTGCCCCTACGAAAATCAGCCAAACCAGACCGTTTAACCTATATTTGCCGCAATGGATAAAAGGGTGCGCACCATCATCGGCACATGGCTGGCTATAGGCTGTGTGATGGTCTTTTTTCAAGTGATTATTGGCGGGGTTACCCGGCTAACCGGCAGCGGTCTTTCGATAACCAAATGGGATATTGTTACCGGTGTGATTCCACCGCTAAACCATGAAAAATGGGAAGCGGCGTTTGAACAGTACAAGAACACCCCGCAATATCAGCAAATCAATCAGGATATGCAGTTGAACGAGTTTCAGTTCATCTATTTCTGGGAATACTTTCACCGGCTTTGGGCGCGCACCATGGGCCTGGTGTTTCTTATTCCATTCCTGTATTTCTATAGTAAGAAATGGCTGCCGCGCGATTTGCTTTTCAAACTTGGGATAGTGGTGTTGTGGGGCGGGCTTATCGGACTTCTGGGCTGGATTATGGTAGCCAGCGGGCTCGATAAACGGCCTTATGTTGCACCCATCAAACTAACTATCCATCTCACGCCGGCCATGTGTTTGCTGGGTTATTTGGGCTATCTCACCTTGTATGTTTTTTTCGGAACGAAAAAGAAAGTAGCTGCACCACCTTCCACCCTAAAAATGATCAAGGCCGTGTTGTTGTTTTTGATAGTGCAATTGTTTTTGGGTGGAATTGTTTCGGGTATGAAGGCCGGGCTGGCTTTTCCCACTTGGCCTACGATGAACGGCGAATGGGTGCCTGATGTGCTGTTTCATGGCGAAAAAACGCTGGATGGCATTACCCAATTCAGTTTTCAGGCCACCTGGGGCCAGGCGCTGATTCAACTTTTGCACCGCAGTGTAGCCTACCTTCTTATTGCCGCTATCTTTTTTTTCTTCTATAAAAATTACCGCTTGCAAGGCGATGCGATGTGGAATTGGAGCCTGAAGTTATATCCGGTTACGGTTTGCCTTCAGGCCTTGATTGGAATTATAACAGTTACCAATTGCATTGGCCATATTCCGGTATTTTACGGCGTGTTGCATCAGGCAGGCGCCATGTTGTTGCTGATGCACACCATCTTGTTGTGGTTCCAACTTCCTTCAAAAAATATGGAAAGCGCATAAGCGCGCATCTTTTAAAAAAACAGCTATGAAAAACGTACTGCTGCTTATCGGCCTGTTGTTTACTGGCTCTGCTTATTGCCAAATGAACTTCGAAAAAGTAGGCTCGCTTAAAAATCTTCACGTTACGGTAAAAGTGCTTGGGCCCGAACTCATCGCGGTTGTTCCTGAAAGCGGCACCGGTCGCTATTCTGCCGGCATGCTTCCGAAGGAATTGCAGCAGGACGGACTGCCGCTGATCGTGAGGGGTGATGTGGGCAAGATTCCTCCCAATGTGCGCATGATTGGAACGCCCTTTCGCATTACCTGCATCAAGGTGAGCGCTGCTGATAAAAAGAAATATCATCTTTCGAAAAGGAAGTACAGCGAAAAAGATATGGTGCGTCCATAGCAACTGCAGCTAAAAAATTATGAATTAGTGGCCGGAAAGAAGACATCCAATTATTCGTAATTCGTAAATTATAACTTAAAATTAATTATGGCGGATGCCGCGCTCTACGCTGCAAGTCCTCAGGCCGCGGAAAGCCTAAAACCATTGCTGTGTAATCGTTTTGGGTGAATTACGAATTTCAAATTACGAATTACGAAGAGGAGGTAAGTCTTTAAGTACAATCTTAATCTATCTCGTAATTCGTAATTTTTCATTCGTAATTTCTTCGCTGCGGCCTTCCGGCCTTTACGCTTCGATCGCTACCGCGGGCAGTCATAATAAACTAGTTATCCCTTTTATGATTGACGTTGGAATACTCAGTATTTTGCAACGCAAAACATTCGTGCGCCCTTACCATCCACTTCCAGAAAATAATTTCCCTCCGGCAATAGCGAGGTGTTTAAATCCAATTGTGGCCCGTCTATTTTCTGAAGCCTGATAATTTGCCCCAAACTGTTGTAAACACGCACATTTCGGCCTATATCACCTGGCTCGAAACCAAAAACCGTCAATACCGCATTCGCCGGATTAGGATAGAAACTCCAGTGCCGGTCATTTTCCTGAATACCGGTGGTAGTACACAAGGTTTTGAAAAAATCCAACGAAGCTTTGGTGTAATCGCTGTAAAATTTATGCTCGGCGTTGGATGCCGCAATCTGATTAATCACATCGGCTTTTGCCGTATTCGAAAGGCCAATCACCGTAGGAAACTGCGATAAATGACCAAGTACGTAGTTCGAAATGGTGTCAGAATGTTTTGCGTAATGGTTGCTATCGAGCAATTGCGCCGCCACCAGTTCATTAAAAATAGTTTGCGACACATTTACTGAAACGCCCGGCACACGAGCAAAACGTTCAGGATAAACAGGCTGGCGATCATGAATCAGATAATCGTGGCAAACGCCACGCGCGGCCAGCACCGAATCGTTTTGCCGGGCATCTTCATTTCCTTGCGGACCCACTTCTGCATTGTCGTCATATTTTGCCATCCGAAAAGCAAAAGGATTGGTGCGCACCCCAAAGATGAGCTTTGCTGCCGAGGCGCAATACGAAATGCCGGCGCGGTAATTATAGATGTACGACAGCGCTCCTGAAAAAGCACCGCCATTGCTCATGCCCAACGAGAATTTTGGTGTAGAAGTGGTCATTTGCTGACGGGCGATAAACGTATCGGTAAGGATCTTCAGGTTTTGATAGTCGATGTTGGAAAGTGTGTCGAGCGGAACGGGTTGCCAGCGCAATTTTCCGTCGCCATTCAAATCGGTATTACGTGTAATTTCTTCGGCTTCGGTAATAAGTACGCCAAAGCTATCGGCCAGGGCGGCGTTCACAAAGTTGCGGTATTCAGTAAACTGCATCCAATTCGAAGCGCTGCCGCCGGTTCCGTGAAGCAGATAAATAACACCCCGCATATTTGGAGGAAAACACGAGTACACATTTTTCAGAAACGAAACACCCATGATTTTTTCATACTGAATAGGTGGAAGTGCCACGGCCTGCAATTGCGCGGTTATCGTAATGTTTGAAGCCGGCATCACCAGGGTGCTGTGCCATTCCAACGGGTTTTGCATAGAGGCGGTGTTGCCCGTCCAGCGATCAAAAACTTTGGTGCTGTCTAAAGCTGCACTCCACACCTGAACGGTGTCGCCCGCATGATAATTGCCTGAACCATAGCCATTATTTACAGTAAGCTGATAGGTTTGCGCGTAGCTGGTGATGTGTAGCCCTGCCACCAAAAAACCGAGTAAAAAGTAGTTGAATTTCATGATTTGAAAATACAACACTTTTTGGGTGAGAGGAGAGTGCGGTGAAGACTTCGTTGTAGAAATTTTGTTGCCCCGCGGTAGGGATGGGAGCGGAAAGCCCGCAAGGCCGCAGCAAAAAAATTACGAATGAAAAATTACGAATTACGAGATGGCACACCTCTGTTTTTTAGACGCACCTGTTTTTCGTAATTCGTAATTTTTCATTCGTAATCACCCCGAAAAGAAGACACCCCCATGATTTTATGACTTCCCGCGGCCTGAGGACTTGCAGCGAACAGCCCGGCATCCGCACAAATAAAAACCCTGTTTAGAGGGCATATTTATGCAATAAGGCCATATAAAATTACCACTTCAGCAAGTACGCAAAAATCAATGGCGCTACAATTGTAGCATCCGATTCAATGATGAACTTAGGTGTGTGAATGTCGAGTTTTCCCCAGGTAATCTTTTCATTCGGAACTGCACCGGAATAGGAACCGTAAGAAGTAGTAGAGTCAGAAATCTGGCAGAAGTAGCTCCAGAACGGCACGTCGTGCCATTCCAAATCCTGATACATCATTGGCACCACACAAATTGGGAAATCGCCGGCAATACCGCCACCAATCTGGAAAAAGCCAACGCCTTTTCCCGACGAGTTGTTGCGATACCAATCGGCCAGCCAAACCATGTATTCGATGCCGCTTTTCATGGTAGCGGCTTTCATTTCGCCCTTGATTACATAAGAGGCGAAGATGTTGCCCATAGTAGAATCTTCCCAGCCCGGTACCACTATAGGAATGTTTTTTTCAGCCGCTGCCAGCATCCACGAATTTTTCGGATCAATTTCATAGTACTGTTTCAAATCGCCGCTCAGCAATAATTTGAACATATACTCATGCGGAAAATAACGCTCCCCTTTGTTGTCAGCATCTTTCCAAACCTGATGAATATGTTTTTGCAACCGGCGGAAGGCTTCTTCTTCAGGAATGCAGGTGTCGGTAACGCGGTTGTAATGGTTTTCCAAAAGGTCCCATTCTTCCTGTGGCGACAAATCGCGGTAGTTAGGAACGCGTTTGTAGCTGTTGTGCGCCACCAGGTTCATGATGTCTTCTTCCAGATTCGCGCCTGTGCAACTGATGATAGCCACTTTATCCTGACGGATCATCTCGGCCAGCGAAAGGCCCAACTCGGCTGTGCTCATGGCGCCGGCCAGCGTCACCATCATTTTTCCGCCTTCGGCCAGATGGGTTTCATAGCCTTTGGCAGCATCTACCAAAGCGGCAGCGTTAAAGTGTAAATAATGTTTGGTTATAAAGTCGCGAATCGGAGTGGCCATCATTTCAATTTTGCGGCAAAAATCAATTTTTTTAGCGCAATCGCAAGTAAAAACAGCTATAGTAGCTCAGCAATTCGGGAGCGCAATTGTATTTTTGCAACTTGTTCCTCATATTGAGTACTCCATCAACACTACGTACATGAAACTTACTTTTGAAATCACCCGCCAGGATTATTCCGGCTTTGTGCGGTATCTTTTCTATAAGCGAAGGTTCAAGCGTACGGCGTTTATGATTTTAATAGTTTTAATCGCAGTGCAGTTTTCGATAAACTATAAAAACCCCAGCTGGTATTCCGTATTTATCTCATCGGTTGTTAGTTTAGCTATATACGCCTTTCTTATCAACCGCGGTTTGAATAGAGCCGGTAATATTCCTGATGAAAACGGAAGCATACTTGGCCATCGTGAAATGGAGTTTTTGGATGATAGATTCACTTGTAATTCTGAAAAAGTTGAGAGCAGCAACAAATATTCAACTATTAAAAGTGTAGAAGAAAGCAGCCTTGGTTTTTATCTGTTTGTAGATAAGAATGTTGCCATGCTGGTACCCAAAAGAGCTTTTGCCAATAAAACTCAGGAAGATGATTTCCGGAAATTGATCACCTCACAACTTTCCAAACCAATTTGAAAATAGCAGCAGTACTAGTTTTTATAGCCGGTGCGCTAATCCAAAATGAGGCATTAGCACAAGCACGTTCCAAATTCGATTTTCCGATTTTGCAGTTGACTGCCGATTTAAATAATGATGGAAGAGCCGACAAAGTTGAAGTAACTCAGGATACCGCTCAGGCTACAGCGCCCTACCTTCTCGAAATTTTCTTTAGGCAAACCGATGGCAGTTGGAAGTTAGTGGCTGGTTCTGCCAAAATAATTTTACCTGAATATCCCTACGGCCGTGGCGGTTTTATATCCGGTAATCGGTTTCTTGATGTAACTATTCATAATGGGTTGTTAAGCGTGAACCATCAATTGCTTCGAGGCCATTTCGAACATCAGTTTCGCTTTTACCACGGCTCTTTTGAACTGGTGCGTTATACCGAAGAAAGTGCTGACGGACATGGTACCGGAACCGCTATTGAATTTAATTTGATTTCCGGCCTAAGGAAAGTAGTGGAAACCAATTACGAAAACGACAAAGTCATTAGCCGCAAACGAGAACGCTTAAAACTTCGGCCCTTACCACGGTTTGAGGAGGTGGTACCTTTTGATGCGGAGTACTATTAATTTGAAGAGGAAGGTCAGTGCGTTAGACTATTTCGACTTACGATGTCCGACTTCGTAAGTCCCACTTACGAAGTCGAACTTACGAAGTCGGAATAACGCTCCAAAAATCCCGTATCTTGCCCCTCTTCATGAATCCTCAAGTGCATCTGGTCACCAGTTTTCAGAAATTGGTTCAAACATCTTTCAACGGCTCAGTAAATGCCTTGGCCTGGAAGCGCCAACTTCAGGGTGATTTTGAAGAAGTGTTGCGCCAGTTTCCCTTCACCGGAAATATGATCACCATTGAACCCGAAAGTTTGCTGCAATTGCATTTAAGTGATAACGGACAGCAGGCCCGCGAAGCCATTTTAAACGATTGGAATTTACTGCAGCAGCATGGCGCACAACCGGTGCTGAACCTCATCAGCCATTACGAACGCGATGAACAATCGATTTTCCCAACCGATGTGTATTCCTTTCATGTAGATCGATCACCGGTTGCAACCGACACTTTTTTGTGCACCTACTTTGGCGCAAGCAGCCAGATCATTTCTAATGAAGGCTGCGAACGAATGATTGATGTTCCTGAAATTCGCGCGGCCTTGCAGGAAGAATATGGCGGCGAGGAAAGCGGCTTTGAACAGTTTCTTATGGAACACTTTTACGATTTGCATTATCGCGCCAAGCCAAATGCCACACCTTTCCATTTAGGTAACGGCTGGTTGTGGCGCCTGGCCATCGACCATCCTGAGCAGCAAGTGCCGCCTTGTATTCACCGCGCACCGATTGAAAACGGACATCCCCGATTGCTGCTGATTTGTTGAGGGAGAATGAACGGTTTGCGACAAAGAGACATTAGGGGACGGAATGACAACTTGGGACGAAGCGAATATTAGCCTTCATATTCAAAGCTCAGGCGCTCTTCATTGTTCATTGTTCATTGTTCATTGTTCATTGTCCATTGTCCATTGTCCATTGTCCATTGTCTATTGTTCACTGTTCATTGCCACCATTTTCAAATCAACACATCCCCAGATCCTCAAATCAATGACACGCTCTGTTATGCTTCTTCAACTGGTAGTAGTTGTACGGCAACGGCACTAAAAAACCCATTGCCAAAGATGGCACAAATGCTAACCAATACGCCGGATTGCCCACTGCCATCTTTCCACCGGTAATCATAAAATCCGTAGTGTCCATCGCAATTTCCATCGCCACCATCGAAATGAACGACATACTCACCGCCATCTTCAAAGCCGCTTGCCAAAACAGTTTTTCGCGGTAATGCAACAACGTGGTTTCCAGCGTTACCGAAGTAAAAAGCCCCGCAATCACCGAAAGCGTCATCTGAACACTCATCGGCGTGTTCGGGTAAAAATGTTGCAGAAAAACCACCATCGCAAAATCGCCAATCGAACAGCCAATCAAACAATTAAGCGTGTTGAACCCGGCTCGTTTCCATACCGACACATCATTCCACGAAAACCCGCTCGCCACAGGCGTTACAGGCGTTTGCCCGGTAATTTCTTTCAACAAATATTTCTGCCCAACCGCCTCCTGCAGTTCCTTCACACCAAAGTGACGATTCGCCACAATCGTCAGTTGTTCCTGTTGCTTCGAAACCCGCACCTCCGAAATGCCCGGCAAATTCTTCACCGCATGCGAAATAATCCCTTCGCAACTCGTGCACGTCATTCCCTTCACCTGAAAACTTTCCGTCATTATGCAAATATAACAGCAACCCTTCGGAAAAGATTTGACTGAACCCCTGATTTTTATTCTGTGGCCTGATGATTAATAATTTTTATGGCGGCAACCGGGTGCTTTCGGGGTTCGCTAACGCTCCCGTGCTCGCTCGTTCCTCGCTCGCACCGCTCACTTCGTTCGCGCCCTGCCGCCCCCTGCCGCGGGGCAACATCATTCCGGGCAGTAGCCATATTGAGGAATAGCTTACGATATCGAAGCTATGATGCTATGATTGGTTCTTGGAAATCTCAGCTGTTTTAAAGCTCTTTTGGGCGGCATTACTCAACGCTTATTCTTGACGAGGCGTATAAAATATCCATCACACTTATTTCTTACTGTAAGGACGGAGTTGTTATAACAATCAAGTGCATAAACCCAGACTCTATTGGTGGGAACCGTAATTTGCGCATCATTCATTTCGGTTACATCAGTTGAAGTCCACCAGTAACTCTCAATCTCAATACCTCGTGAAGTACCCGATGAATTTATGCTACCACCCGGCCGTGCCGTAAAACCACTTTGGTTGGTTCCATTTCTGTTTTCAAACCAACCGCTTACACTTCTTAATTGATTGCCACTCACAGCCTCGCCTCCCAGGTTGGCAATCAAGGCTTCCCAATCTTCTTTCGTTGGAATACGATACTCCTTTCCTCCCAGCGTTTTGTTTTTTAACATCAATTCTACTGCATACCAATTATACAACAGGCCATATTCCTTGTTCTTTTCTTCAAAGTTATAATAACACCATGCCGGCCCGGTACTGCTGAGCTTTATCCAGTCTTCTTTTGTTTTGGCCTGAGGAATGGACAAACTGCTATAACCGTTAGGCTCAACTATCGCCTGGGTACGTATATTTCTTGCTAACCACACCTGATTCCCAATAATTACAGAATCTTTTCCATCAGGCCAGGCGTCGAACAGGGTGTCGTTAACACAACGCACTGACAATCCTTCGGCCCTTTGGGTATAATCTGCAGTAATTTGGTTGCTGTTATAGCTCAACGACCGGAACGCTGAAAATATGTTGTTGGCTACATTCGAAGTCCACCAATAACCCATTGTACCAGCCGGAGCATAAAGTTGTCCCTCTTTCGTAATGCGACCTCCGGGAAGTGCGTTAAAGTTGTATAAGTCAGTGCCATTACCCGAATCATTCCAGCCCGCTTTGCCTTTCAGTTTTTTGCCGGCATCATCCCCTAACACATTGTTTAAGGTATTCCAATCCTCTCTGGAGGAAATGTGATATCCGGCAGGCGACAAACCACGGGGGTCGCTTACTGCATACCAATTATAAAACTTTCCGTATTTCTCATTGTTCGCTTCATTAAATTGGTAATAACACCAAACCGGTCGTTGATACAGGCTGGAATCTTCCCATTCCTTGGCGTTTTTGGCCTGTAAAATCGGATCGCCATTGCGAAAAGTGCTTACATCTAAATTTTTTGCCATCCACGCCTGATTTCCAATTTGAACAGTAGTGGTTTGTGCAAACGCCAGAAAACCAAACGCGGTAAAAACCACGCACGTAATTAATTTTGTCATATTATTTTTTTAATGAAAAAAACACGTTGGTTGAAACGATCCGTTTCTTTAAGTTCAGCGAACACCAATACGAGAGCGGTGTTTTATTACATAGACTTCAGCTACTCTCCTGCACCAATCCTATAGCAACAATCAGCTATCTTTTCCAGTAGTAAGCCTTGGCGTTTTTAATCTCTTTGGCAGTCAGCACTTTTGATCAGTTCTGTTGCTTTCAACTTGCAGCTAATGCCCTGTTAGTAAAGCTACACCAAAAATCCATTCAGCCAAATGCGGTGCAGTAAGATTTCTTTTGTAGAAGCATAAATTATAAGCAGTAAAACAACCGTTTGCAGATGGCGATGACTTTGAGGTAAGATGAAATTGAAGCCAAAACACAGCGGGGTTAATTCATGCTAGTGCATAAAATTGGATTTATAGTAATTGGGGCTGTGGCGCTGAAATGATACTGCATAGTAATCAAAGGGGTTTCGCGATAGAAAACGGAATCGAGGGTTTACCCATTTCCCCGAATATCAATTAATGCTATTCCGCTCCCGGCATTGTTTCTTCCCTAAAGAATAAACTATCATACAATGCAAATACTTCGTCTAATTTCACTTCGGGAAATAATCTGGGAAGATGTTCTTTCATATTGGCAAGTGCAGTAGTAGTAACTTCACCTGTTCTGTGCTGAATCAACGCCTTTTGCCAGAGATTAAAGCCTCGTGTAGCGATGAGCATTTTAATATAACCTTCCATATTCAAGCCAAGATAATATACTGTGCTTTTCCAATCGTAGAAATAAAGAGAATCGGTGGCATTATCTCCGCAGAAGATACCCACACACCATTCCTCTTGCACTTGATCAACTATCCTGAAATCTAACAAATGACCTTCTTCCTCTTCATCAAAAGCAATATCATCTTTGTCGATAACATAAGCGTTGATGATTTTATCAGTGGGAAGAATTTTGGTTTTTCCAAGTATATCTGGATTATTTGGATCGAACCATTCGAATTTAGCGCCATCTACTTTAACAATTTTTTCAACGAAAGATTGCTTAAATTTTTTCTGCTGAAGTTTAGGAGTATTTACCTCGGCATTCGGTTGATTGAAATTCACAGCCACTATTTCAATTGTATTATTGGCATATAAGCCATTTACAAAATCCAAAAATTCATCCATTTTTTTAGTTTAATTTATTCAAGTATTTTATTCAGAAATGTATAATTGACCGTACAATGCAAAAACCTCATCTAGCTTCACTTCGGGAAACAATCTTGGAAGATGTTCTTTCATTTGTTTTAAAGCATAACCTTCTTTACCGGACTTATATTCTAATAGCGCCATTTGCCAGCAATAAAACCCTTTGGTAGCAATGAGCATTTTAATATACCCTTCCATATCCAATCCCAAATATTGTGCAATACCATCGCTTTCTTCTAAGTACAGCGAGTTGGTTGCATATGGCCCGCTAAAAATGCCAATCACAATTTCAGATCTTACCAAATCTACTATATGAAAATGTTCGAAGGCCTCATCTTCATCCACTAAATGCGCATAATCGGCAGTTGATTCCATTATTTTATCTATTGACAAAATATTCGCAGCACCAAGAATGTTGCGATCATTCACATCATTCCATTCAAATTGGCTGTTGTTTACTTTCATAATCCCATCAATGAAGCTTTGCTTAAACGCTTCATTTGCAAGACGCAAAAACTGCTCTGGTTCCTTATTGACCAAAGCGCTTTGTTTTGTTAGCTCAATTTGTTCATTTGAAAAAAATGAATCAATAAGCCGCGTGAAATCTGGAAATTCTAACATAATATTTAGCTGTTTTTTTATTTTTATTGAATTACGATGACGCTAATAACTCTTTTTCGAACAATTTAATAATTTCTTTTTTTACAAATATCATTCTATATTTCATGGATCGTTATTTCGCTGTATGCAATCTGACTTCTTCAAACTTCTTCAACCATGCTTCCCAAGTCCAATCCGGAAATAATTTTGGCATTTTTTCTTTGAAATTTTCTGTATGCTCTTCCCAATAACCGCCGTACAAAACATATTCAACTACCAATTGCCAATGTGCATAGCCTTTAGAGATCATCATCATTTCTATGTAGCCATTGATGTCTAAGTCTAAACTCTTAGGTGCCGAACCATTTAATGCTGCATTGTGAAAGGTGAAGTCTTTTTGTTTGCCAAACAAAATACCCGATGCGTGTTCGTCAAAATAAAAATCAACAATTTTAAAATCTCTGGTTACATCGTCTTCAGGGGTATTATTAAAATAAGTTTGACCTTTCCAATCGCTGAAAACCATAGGTAACTTCATTACATTTACACTTCCACCTGCTTCAACTCCCGTATCGGGAAGAGATCTCCATTTTATTTTAAAGCCAAAAAAGGCTTCAAAGTCATCTATAAATCTTTCGGGTATGCCTAAATCGAGTAAACGCTGTTTTTCATTATCACTAACTTTATTTCCATTGGCCGATTCTATTACTTCCAATATTTCTTCACAATCATTCATTTCAAAAGAGAAGATGTGAAGTTCTTTGTTTAGATCTTTCATAAATAATAGTATAGTTTGTTTTTTAGTTTTGATTAACGCTGTTTTATCTCAATTCTTTCAACTTTTTGAGTCGTGCTTCCCAAGTCCAATCTGGAAATAATTTTGCCCTATTTTCTTTAAAACCTTCTGTATGATTTCCCTAAAAATCTCCATTTATAAAACACTACCACCAATTGCCAATGTGCAGCGTTTTTTGAGATCCATCTTCTGTAATAATCCTGGGAAATGCTAATAATTAGATCCGGTACTGCTGTAATATCTCAACATTCTTCTTTTCTCTTATTCAAAGCGATACGTTTTACAGTTAAGCGGCCTTAGATTTTTTTACTGGACGTGTAATTTCCGGTGTTCTGTTTTCAATTTCTATGTATTGCTTCAGCGTCTTTACATATAATTCAAAAGCGGCTTTGCCTTTTGGGGTAATACGGCACTTGGTAACAGGGTATTTGTTCTTAAATGTTTTTTCAAGCTGTACGTATTCATGCCGGTGCAACTTATCGAGTTGAAGACTAAGGTTTCCAGCCGATACCTGCGTCATTTGTTTCAGGGCGGTAAATTCTGCTTCCTCTACACCCATAAGTATAGATATTATGGCAAGTCTGGTTTCCGAGTGCAATAAGCTATCTAAAGGACTAAACATTAGTTGCTGATTTTTTCATTAGTAATCCGGGTATAAGGCAGGAACACAAAACGCCGCATGCAGCTGTTAAAAACTGATACTCTATGCTTACAAAACCAATTAGCACACAAAGTAGCATTGAGAACATACCGCCTATTACAAATGGTTTGTAATTGGTATGCCCGCCAATAATAAAATTGATCAATCCAAACACCAACAATACGGCGGTGCAGATCGCTTGTATCATTTGCAACTTGAATACCAGGCATAGCACACCCAATGCAATGCTGGCGCCTATCCATGAATAGCTGTAAAGTTTTTCGTTAAGGGGCACTACGGTTTCGGTGTTTTTATCCTTTTTAGATTGCAAAAACGACAGCAATCCTCCTACTGCAAAAAGCCACATGCTTAAATTTGCAAGCATAGCAGTGAAGGAGGTTTTAAAATGAGCATTAACGAACTGCGCCACAAAAAACGCTGTCAACGTAAAACCCCAAATGATGTAATAGCTTGCTGCCCCGGTTTTTTGGTGGGCCGTTTGCTGCAGCGATTTTTCAAGGATAGCCAGTTGCTCAACCGGTGTGGGGATGTGGTTTGTCATAAAAATGATGTTAAGTGGTTGCAAATATAAAGTAGTTACAAATATTAACCAAAAATTTTTCAAGTTATTTTTTGGTACCAGTGCTGAGTGGATCACCGAAAGAGCTGCCTCGCGGAATTCCCGGCATACTGCCGATGGCTCACCAGTCACAGTTTAGATTCGTTTTTGGGAAGCCGGGGAATGAAGTGTAGCAAAGCAAACGATTGCAGAGGAGGCTTCGCTATTGAATGGAGCCTTTAAAACCACGCATTAATTTTGAGGTGTGGGTGCGGTAAAAAATTAGAGTGTTTTTAAACGGCTGAATTTCAAGCCTGTGAAAACTTTGTGGTCAATAGTTTAGAAAGGCGAAATCAGAATTTTACACGCTCTTACCCAAACCAATAGATGGAATCGATTAGCCGAAATTAAAAACAGGTTCAATTACGCTCACCTCCTGTTTTTGCAAAAACCAACTATGGCGAGCTTAACTTTCATCGCAGTATCCTTTGTTATCAGTTTTCATATGTTCGCGCCCCCATTTATACATACTGTCAATAATGGGCAACAAGGTTTTTCCATAGTCGGTTATCTTGTATTCTACTCTTGGTGGAATTTCAGGATAAATGATTCTCTCAATTATACCATCGGTTTCTAGTTCTCTTAATTGATTCGTCAAAGTCTGTTTGCTGATTTCAGTGATGTTTTTGAGCAAAATACTATAGCGGTTTCTGTCTGTTCTTATCATATGAATAATACTGGGCTTCCATTTTCCGCCAATAATATTCATACAATACACCACAGGACAATTGCCGGGTGTAAACGCTTTGGTCTTTCTAAGTACTGTTTTTCCCATTGGTCTAATATTTTAGCCTATGCACAAACTTGTTGTCAATACCGCGTATTTAGACAAAGGTAATAAATTTGCCCCACAAATAATAAAATTTAAAAAAATGAACAGAATAGCAGTTATAACAACAAAATACGCTTCTAATTATCCTGATGTGGATTTTGAGGCTTTGAAGCAAAAGGAAATACCAATGGTAATGAAGTGGAAAGAAGAAGGAATTGTAGAAAACTTTTTTGTTAGAACAGATACCAATGGTGCAATGCTTTTGTTCAAAGATATGGAAATGGAACAAGTGATACATAAAATAGAAAGTTTGCCTTTTTTCCCATATTTAGAAAAGGTAGAATACATTGATTTAAATAAAAAATTTTAGACTAAAAATGAAAGCAATACAATATCAAAATTTTGGAGCATCAGAAGTTTTGGCGCTCAATAATATTCCTCAACCAACAATTGCTACGGCAGACGATGTTTTAATTCAATTAAAGGCAGCAAGCGTAAACCCACTGGATATTAAAATTCGCATGGGTTATATGCAACAAATTCGGCCGGTTCAGTTGCCTTTTATACCTGGTTTAGATGCTTCCGGAATTGTTGTTGCTGTAGGTGAGCATGTGCAAAAATTTAAAGTAGGCGATGAAGTAATTGCGGTTACTATGGCTAACGCTTATGCAGAATTTGTGATAGCTAATCAGCATTTTGTTTCGCATAAACCTACTAATATTTCGTTTGAAGAAGCTACTTCTTTGGCAGTCAACATTGGTACTGCTGAAAGTATTTTGTTTACCGAAGGCAAGTTAGAAGCAGGACAAAAAGTGCTCATTCAAGGCGCAGCAGGTGCAGTTGGCGCTACAATGGTGCAAATGGCAAAGAACAAAGGACTTTATATATACGCCACTGCAACCGGAAAAGGATTAGAATTAGTAAAAGAATTGGGTGCAGACGAAGTCTTTGATTACAAGTTGGTTGATATTTCTACTTTATTAAATGACGTTGATTTAGTTGCAGATTGTGCTGGCGGACCAACGCAAGTTAAGCTAATTGAAGTGGTGAAAGAAGGAGGTAAATTATTGAGTATAGCACAACCGCCCTCTCAAGAATTGGCAAAAATGCACAATATTGAAGCGCGATTTATTTCTTCAGATTTAACATCAAAAAATTTAGAGAATGGATTAACGTTGGTAAAAAATGGAAAGTTAAAACCTTTTGTAACCAAGGTGTTTAAGCTGGAGGAAGCTGCTCAAGCTCAGGATTTTCTTTCAAATGGCGGAGTGAATGGAAAAGTAGTACTAAAAATGGATAACTCTAAATTTTAAAAGATGATTATTCTATTAAAACCTATTAATAATAGAAGTCTTTTTTTAAATGGTTTGATAATTAGAATACGATTGGACGGGATTGGCAATTCCTTGAAGTTACCATAATTTCCACCAGGGCTTGGTTGAGGTTCCTTCTCTGTCCCGTTCATGAATTGACTTTAGCATATCCTTTATTCTTTGCTCTGCTTCAGTCTTGCTGATTCCGTTGTAGTAATCGCGTACAAGCTGATGATCAAAATCTTGATGAGGAACAATCTCCGGCCGTAGTCCGTCCTTTCTTGTAAATACAGTTGTTGGAATACCGTCCTCGCGAACTTCATACTCCGGTATATCATTATTAAGCCAGCCAAAATACTTTGCCTCGTGATTGGGGTTTCCGAAGTTTTCAGAATAATCTTGAAAGCTTTTTTCACTTAGCGAAACCCAAACACCATAATCAAGGTCTTCACAGTGGTCGGTGACTTTTAAAGTCAAAGTACCGCGTATAAATCGGTCGGTTTGTTCAGGATGGCGTACCATGCAAAAGTCACTTGTAAGTTCGCCGATCTCTTTCTTTATGGTTTCTGGTAGCACGTTATAAGCTGTTGGAGAATCGAATGTCAGCGCCAGCCATTCTTCGTGAATTTTTCCACATTTAGTACAACGATATTTTGGCTTGTCACCCATAAAATAGTTCGATCTTCAGATTGCAGGCAGCGCAGGCCGGTGAATCTACCTCAAAAAATTATGCTGTCAAACAAAACCACTTATGTAGTGGGCATTCTAAGCCGAGCAAGGATTTGATGGCAAAACGGGCAACCAAAAAATAAAAAGGCGTTATTTTTTCTTTGTCAATCTCCCTTTATTGGTTGTTACAAGAAGTCAAAAGAAAAAGCATAAAAATGCAAATCAGTTTTATCCTTCTTCTCTCCACTTTTTAGTTTTTGAGTTATAAATCCTTGATGTTCCTAAACTCAAGCCATACCATATCTCGTATTCGTATTCGTTTTTCTTTATGTAAAATGAAAGATGGTCTTGATGGTCGTCCATGCCAACTTCCGTTACATTTTCTGGTAGTTTTCCGTTTTCATGTCTATATGCTTCAACCCTTTGAATAATCAATTCAGCGTGTTTTTGTCGCTCGCAAAGAAGCCCACAACAACTGCTTAAAAAAAATAAAGTCGTCAATATGATTATTCCTTGTTTCACTTTTTTTCTTTTGTTGCTATTGTGATTTCGCCTTTTAAGCTGACCGCTAACGTTCGAGGCTTGCCGCAGGGCTGGTATTTGATAACTGTCAGCCCGGCAACTGACGCCAATTGAAAAACTGAAGTTAAAGTTAACAACTAAAAGTCAAATAGAATTAGGTCAAGCCCGATATTAGCTGATAGCAGCATAACTGTTGATTGTTACTACGTCCGCCAGCCTTGCGGCAAACCTTTTGTTGGCGGTTCGTGCTGTTTCGTAGACTTCGTTTACTTAATTGAGCAAGTGAATTGGATACCTAATTCATGTACAAAGTCAAAGTCATTAATCCAACGAATTCCCATGTTGTCACAAACATTTGGTATTTTAATTCTTGTCGAATTTAGAGCTGTAACTTTTTCTTCTTTTGTAACAACTGTCGCATTTTCATTTATGGCATGTGCAATTACCCACGGGTCAGCCAACGAACGAGCTTTTGTATTGTCGACCAAATTTTTATGAACTGGGTCGTGGGAGTATATTTTTTGAAGACAAACGGTAACTCCTTCAGTGATGTTTCCTATTGGAACTCCACTTGTCTTTAACCATACAGACAGATCATCTTCTGTTCTTGTAATTTCCTCATAAACTAATTCTGGAATAAATATTTTACCCTGCTTACCAAGTTCAACGAGTATGTTCCAATAGTCTGGACAAAACTTTGGATTATAATATTTTTGCCATGCTTGAATTAACACATTGGCATCTAAACAATACTTATTTGCCGTTGTGTTCATCTAAAAAGTTGGGCTTCGAGTTTCTGAAATTTATTTATTTGAACATTAAGTAGATTACTGGCTAAAGTTGGTTCAATGGAACCACCACGAAATGCATCTAAAACCGTTTGTGTAAAAAGTCTGCTATTTCTATTTAGTTGCAATAGAAAATAGTTTGGGCCACCAGGATTGTCTTTTTCTTTCTGTTTTGCTTTTTTTTCAGCTTCACGTTTTAAGTATTCAGCGAAGTCTATGTCAGCCTGCTTTTTTAGTTTTTGATATATAGGAACAGAAATTAATCCGAGATTTAATGCTCTTACTAAAAGAGCAAAAGAGCTCACACCAAGAAGTTTTGCTGTCTTAAAAACCTCTTTTGAATTTTGATAAATTTGAGTACCGAAATTTAAGACTATGTCTTTGGGCATTAATGCATTTGCAGCCACTTCATTACAGAATAGTTCGACAGGATGAAACTTTTCTTTGTTTTGAATTTCCGGTTCTACATCATTTGATATACCTGTCTCTGCAATCCAAATATGGGCTATTTCATGAAGAAGTGTAAAAAGTTGTGGTGCATTCCAATCGTCGGAATTTACAAACACAAAAGGGGCGTAAGAATCAGAAATTGCGAAACCCTGTAATTCCTCTGAATCAAGTTTTAACCGAGAATGTATAAAACTTGTTCTTGATACAAAAATGCCCTTTGTTTCCGCTGCATCTATCCACTCTTTAATTGGATTTTCTGATTTGTAGCGAGCTGGATGAATATCTAAAGTTTTTAAGATGTCTTGGGCAACCGCTTGTGGATTAGCATTAATATTAAACCGTCCAACAAATGGTAATTTAATTTCATCGTTGTCGGCATATGCATCACTTATCCATGCTTGCTTTTGTTGTATTTCACGAATGATGAAAATTGAAGAAGTAGTTAATGCTTTTGAACCACTTTTTCTAAAATCTTGAAGCGGTTGAAAATCTCTTGGTATTTCCGGAAGAAAAAATAAGGCGAAGGGTCGCTTGTATGCTTTTGCTAAAGTTTGTGCTTGTTTAATAGTTGGTTGACTTGTTCCGCTTTCCCATTCTTGAAGCCTGTCAACTGTTACAGATGCTTTGGCAGCAGCAGTTTCTTCGGACATTTTTGCCGATTCTCTTGCCCACTTCAGCACATTAGGAGTTATGAAAGCTTTGTCTGCCATTAGGGGTCAAAAATACGATTTTATGCTTTGAGTTTAGGTATTAGCTTTGGTCTTCAATTATAGTACTGTTGCCTTTAGCATGACCGCCAACGGTTTCGGGCTTTGCGTTCGGGCGGGTTTCGAAGCACAAAACTGTCAACCAGCACTGAACTTGAATAGAAGCACAAAGCTCCAAGTTTGCACGTCACCCCGCCTGACGCAAAACCCGTGTTATGGCTCGTTTTTCTTGTCATCCGCCTATGTTTTTGTATGCTTCGTTTATTAAATATTTCGTTTCTTCAAAGTCTTTCAAGTCTTTAATTGTCAACTCAAAGTCGCCCGTTCCAAAGTGTCCGATTTCTCTAACGTCTCTTCCTTGAATTGGCACTGGCTTTACTTCGTCTGGATTTAGTTTCAGATACAAAGTCAATTTTTTCTTATATGTCTGTAAGCAAGCAAAGTTCTGACTTGTCTTATATGCGATATAATTTTTCTTCGGAGTTTCTTCTATTGAACTGTCTATGGTTACTATGAAGTCACGAACAGAGTTAAACAATTCAAGAATGTTGTCGTCAAGGTTTTCAAAATGTTCTTCAAGAGTATATGTCGCAGTTTTTCTTGTCAATGCTGCTTTTTTACCTGCTTCAACCATTATTGGATTTTTTCCAACGAGTTCTTCTGTGTCCTGATTTAAAGTTGAAGTCGTCCGTTTGTAAACTTCTTCGATATTCAAAATTCCGTTCTCGTAGGTCTTGTATTGCCAAAGTTCAATGTTTGCTCCCATTACCTGAACTGCGTGTAGGTCGTATTTTTTGTATTCCGGTGCCAAACAAATTACTCTTATGTCCGACCAATCAACGTCAACATTTTTTCCAAATGCTTTATTTGCTGCAATTTGAAAGTCACCTTTGTGGTCTTTAATCCAATGTAAATAGTAAAGACTTTGGTTTATCAGGTCTGACGAAGCAACTTTTTTGTATTCAATTATTACTGGGTTGTTATCTTCTGAAAGTGCTAACGTGTCAATTCGTCCCGAGTGAATGTTACCTGTCGAGAACTCTGTCGCTATAAAACGGCAGTTAAAAATTATTTCCAAGTTGTCTTCAACAAGTCGTTGTAAGTCCTTTTCAAGTTTAAAGTCACTCAGTCGAACTCGTTTTGCTTTTCCTTTATCTATTTCAAAAATTGCCATTGTTTTCTTATGTGTCGTGTCTTTTTAAAATGAGCCATAACGGTTTCGGGCTTGGCGAAGGTGGCGATTTTCACCACAAATGTTGATGCGGAGAACTAAACTTTGATTCACCACAAATGTGTCTGCGGAGCACTGAACCGCCACTTTTGCCAAACCCGTGTTATGCGTTCGCCCTTCTACGTTTGTCATAGTTCGTTGCGTTTAAGTTTGTCAATAAGTGCTTTCGTGTCTATGCTCAAAGTTTTCGATTCAACGGTTGTAATTAGTTGTCCTTTGAAATGCTTGTCATACCAAGCTTGTTTTTCTTCCCAATGTTTTTTGTATTTAGGAATGTCAAGCATTCCTAAATGTTCCCAGTAGAAAGTTTTACCTCTCCATTTAACTGTAAAGTCAGGCAAATAAAATGTTCCGTCTTTAGGTGCAATAAGTGGTTGTTCATATTCTACATCTTCAAAGCCGTTGTCAAAAAGCATGTTTGCAATTATCACTTCGGATTTTGAACGAACCATAAACTCTGAAAGAGTTGAGTGAATTTTTCCTTCCTCATACCAAGTCCGTATTGTCAATAGTTCCCCATGCAATGGATTGAATTCAAAAACGGAAGAGTTGATTAAGGACAAACGGGATTTCTCAGGTCGCCTCATTGAAATAAATGTTCTGAAATCATCTTCAACGAAAACTGTCAAATGCTTTTGTGCCCTTGTAATTCCTGTATATAAAAGTTCTGTTGAAAGCAATGCTTGTTTGTTCTTAGGTAAAACAAAATATGTCCGTTCAAATTCGCTGCCTTGTGCTTTGTGAACAGAAATAGCATAACCTAATTCTAAATTACTTTCAACTTCACTGTCGCTTTTGAAATCAATAAAGTTTTCGGACTTGCGTTCAAACGCAACTTGAAATTGTCTTATCCTAAAGTTGTTCCAACTGTATTTGTCTTTATCAAAACTGTGAATGCGAACTCTGCCCATCTCTCCATTAAACACTTCAACTCTATCTCTCTGTCGTGTTTTCATGTTGTAGCTGTAATATGCTTTTCGTCCTGAACGATTGATGTATTGAATGACTTTATCAAATACAGTTATTCCTGCAATGTTTCCTTTGCGTTCAATGTTGAAACCATTCAATGATTTCTGTAAAACTGTGTTTAGGTTTTCCGTTCCAAACAATTCACCACGATAAGGGGAAATGACCTGATATTTCATTGGGTCATTGCTTCCATCTGCCTCCATGTCCTTCTTGATTGCTGCAACAAGTTTTTCCTCGAGTTCGTCTGTGTCTTTCCAAGTTACAATTCTCAAATCAGTTTTTACATCTTCATCAGATTCTTGAATTTCTTTTAGAAGGTTTTCAACTTCAACTTTAGCTCCTTGTGTGCCCTCGTATTTTATGTTCTCTTTGATATAAAGCGAAGCCAAATCAATAATGCCTGTTCCTTTTCCTGTTGCTTTGTTCTCTAACTGCCTCACATTATTTTTAAGTTTTCCGTATGCTTCCTCGTTTGTTTCTCTAACAAATTCTATAATGTCAGAAAACACTTTTCCTTTTCCAATTGGTGGTAATTGGTTGGGGTCGCCAACTAATATTAACCTATTTACATAGTTCCAATTTATTGCTCTGAATAGTGCAGCCATCAACTGCAAATCAATCATGGAAGATTCGTCAATGATGATGGTTGAATAATCGGTTTCCTTTTTCCCGCCACTTCTTTTGAAAGTAAAGTTTGGATTCATCCAACCTGTTCTTGTTAGGAAACCATGAATAGTTGTTGCTGTTTCACCTGTTTTCTCTCTGATTCTATCCGCTGCTTTTCCTGTTGGTGCTAACAAACAAAATGCTTCAGCGTTGCCCGATGTAAAACGAATTGCATTTATGATTGCTTTAATGATTGTTGTCTTTCCAGTTCCTGCTGAACCTGCAATTATGCTAATAGGTTTATTGAAAATGTTTGCACAAATTTCGGTTTGCCCAGCAATTGCTTCATCATATTCCTTTGGTGCTTTCTTCGCCAAATCATTGTCGGATTTGTAAAGTTCGTTTCTCCATTGACTTTCTTTGAAAGGTTTTGTAAGAGAAATTTCTGCCCTGCTGATTAGTTCTCTTATCTGTTCTTCAATCGTTCTTTCATCTTCCCTAACTTCTCTCAAATACAAATATTCCTTTTCATCTTTTATACGAAACTCAATTGCCTTTTCAAATTTTGCTTTGTCGTATTCAATGAACCCTTCATTGAATACTTCTTTCTTCCAATCAGGATAATGTTTCAATCTGTTGTTGATGTTTGCAAGTAGAGTATCACGATTTACAAAAGAGTGAACTGTTTCGAACTTCAACTCATCAACTATCAATGCTCTCAATCTTCTCCAATCTTCCTTTGGATAAAGATTGTCCAAACCTAACTGCGGTGAAGGAATAATAGCATGGTCAACTTTTGTAAATGAAATTTCATCTCCAAAATCATCACCTACATATTGCTCTGTCAAGCTGTATGGATTACCCAAAATATCAGTGAGAGAATAAAGAATACCGTTCTCTGAACGGTTTTCTTTTAGAATATTCTCTACTTGAATTTTTTGAATGGCAATCCTACAAAGAACTTTCTCGATAAGTTCTCTAGCAACAGGTCTATTTTTTATATGCCAAATTTTTCTGTAGTTGTCAAGTGTTGCGAAGTCAACTTTGCAATCAGGAATTTCTTTTTGTGTCTTGTCGTTTAGGAATTTGAAAATTGATTCGACAGATTTCTTCTCGTTTCCTTTTTGAGTTTGATTAAAGTTGTGCTGAACTAATTCTCCAAATCCTAAAAAGTCCATGATAGGAGCCATGCCCGGATATGCTCCTCTGTTTTCCCACAACTCCGCAAGCAATGTTTGCAACCATTCCTTTCTTACTTGCCAATTCTCTGTGTCGTCTTTGATTAAAATAAGTTCATCAACAATTTGAATTAACCTTTCAATGTAAATCAGTGCATCATCGTCTGAAATATGTTTTGCTGCAAACTTGAAATTGTTGCTGTGTTCAGGCACATAAAGAATTTTGTTTAAAATTTCCTCGTTGTCCAAATACTTGTGATAAGGAATTCTGAAACCTTCATTCGGATAGTGAGATGTTACAGGCATTTGCCAAACAAAACCGTCAGCATATTTCTGTCTATTTGCTTCGCTTACATTGTTGTAGTATAAAATATCACCTGTGGTTTTCAATCTTGAAACACCAACTAAAACATAAACTTGATTGTCATCTTCGCTAATTGGATTGCTTTTATTTGCGTAATAGAAGATAAGCGTTTTGTCGTTTGTTAGTTCTCTAAAAAATCCTTTCGCATTATCCAGTCGCTTGCGGTAATCGTAAACCTGTTTTGAACCTTCGGGAAGTTTTACATCGTCACCATACATTTGTTCGTATGGCCAAATACAAGCGGTAGAGGGAGGTAAGTCAAATTCAATTCCTTCAGATTCGTCATAAAAAAAGTCTGGTGGATTTGCGTTTGCTTTGATTTGCTCACCACCAAAAGCGTTTATGCTGTATGCACATGCAGGGATTTTTCCAAGTTTGGAGCAATTGCAACCTGCAACACCTTCTTGTGATTCCCATTCAAGGTCTCTGCTGCCAGCAATTACATCTCCAGGGTAGGAATGTTGTCCGATGCAGTAAACATTTGTTTTTGGGTTCTTGCAAATATTGCCGTTCCAACCTTCATTGTGCCATGCTAATCTTAGGGAAAGATGTTTTATCATTACTTTTTCAAATTTGTCTGTTTAATGTTGCACTGTCGGTCGGTCATAGGGTGACGCATAACGGTTTCGGGCTTTGCGTTGGTGGGCTTTTGAAACCGAAAACTGTCTGCCAATACCAACGTTTATTAATTGCTCAAATGTTTCTATTCGCACTGTCCGCCCACTAACGCAAAGCCCGTGTTATGGGCTGGGCTTGGTTATCCATGTCAAATTATGCCAATGGTGGTAAATTTTTGTCGCACCTTTGAGCATTAGAATGTGCTAATACCTTTCCTACTGAAGTCAACTGAATACTAGTCCCAATACTGTCCCACCATTCTCGAAGCATTTTTAAGTTTGGTCGCTTATCCCATTCTTCCATGAGTGCTTTTATATTCTGCTGTTTTATTGTTTCGTCTTTTTTATAAAGGTCATAAATAGAGTTTATCGCTGTTTTTTGTTCTGAAGTCAATGGTATCGGGATAGTAATGACCGTTCCGTTATGATTTATTTGTTGGTGTAATGTAAGCGAGTCAATTTGCGTTTTATTAGAAAGATTTATTCTTGAAAAGTTGGTATTCAATGCATGGTCCACTAATACATTAAGAGGTAAGCGAGCGTTCGTGAGTATTTCTTGAGCCTTTTGGAAATTTTCAGATTCCTTTTCAATACCTACATCAATGTATCCAACAAGCATTTCGGGATAATACTGTTGAATCTTTTTTAAACCACCCAGAGAATTCATTCGAACTGCATCTAAAATATCCAAGTGATCTAACCATTCGTTCCCAGTCGGAAGTTTGCTATAAAATAATTTCCCAAACAAGTCATTAAGTACATTGAGACCTTGGAGTATGTCTCCGCTTGCTGGAAAAAAATGGGAAACTGAATGAAAAACGGTCAATCCTAGCAATGCTTCATCTGAAATTTCATCAACTATCTCAACAGCACGACTAATTCCTGCCCTTGTAATTCGGTTTTCTCCTTTCTGAAATCTATGAATTAGCAATTCTGCTAAAAGGTCATAATCCACAGGTCTTTCGGTCGAGGCAGCCGTCTTTTGAGCTTCAACAAGTAGTAATTGAAAGCTTGGGTCAGCGAATGCTTCCAATGCTCCTTCGACCGCTTCCATTTTCGGCAGCAATCGATTTTCAAATTCTGCAACCCTAGTATTTGCAATAGTCAATGCTTCTTGTGAATAATCGTTTCTTAATTGCAGGTTCATTTCTTGATAGATTTCTCGTGCACGTTTCTCATCAATTCCGATGTTGACAATCATTTTGTCCGCCTGCAACTGCTGTGAATTGTCTCCTGCTTTTTGATTCTGTTTATTTGTCATTGTAGTCTCTCCCAACTTGAATTTGCGATGCATTGTCTTTCGCTGTTTGTTTCTGATTTACTCTATTCGTTTTTTTGATACCAACACGATAGCCAACAGCACCTCCGGTGAGAAGTCCAACGATTAAAGTTATAATTGCAGTTCCTAATCCATCAAAAAACCATTCCATATTATTTTCTGTTTAAAGTTTATTTTTTGCAGTCGTCATAGCCTTGCCCATAACGTTTTGCGGCTCTTGCGGTGTGCGGGATTTTGGTGAACAATTTGGATGTTTAGTACAACCTAAAAGTAACTGAAATTTGCCAATGAACCAAACTACCCGCATAACGCAAAACCGCTGTTGGCAGCTGGTTTAATCTTCATTGAAATTTGTCATGCCTACTAATAAAGGGAATGTTATAAATACAAGCCATATAACGAAGTGTCTTGGTAGAAATTTGTGTCTGTAATTAATGTAGAATATCATGCCTGAAAAAGTCACATAAAGTAAAGAATGAAAAATATTTACCTGTTGTTTTGAATATCGTTTATCGTGTCTTGTCAACATTTCTCCTATATGTTGCATTTTATTATGTCGTCCTGGTATAAAGCCAATTAGCATGAAGAAGTTGTGAGCCATATATACACTCGCAACTCCTAGAAAAAAGAATTGAGTGGTTATAAATATCCTATCCCAAGTCGAATTCAAACTTTCTATATCCTTATAGTTATAAACTCTATAGATATAATCTATAGCGAAAAGTATCATCATTATTGAACTCCATATACTAAGCGTAAATCTGCTTGCATTTGTCAAAACATTAGTTGAAAAAGCATTGAGTACACTAAGCATAATAAATAGTACTGAAATACTTAAGAGTATCAATTTTAAAATTCCAATATTTTTTAAAATTCCTATGTCGATTAGGAAGTAGATAAATGCTATAGATTGCATTAGTGTCACTCCTTCGGTTAATCTTCTAACCACTTTGTGTTCATAGGAAAACATTGTCAAAACAATGAATATAATTAGGAATAGGAATGGAAAATCTTCAATATGATTTTTCAATAAATATGTCCCTTCGTTTTTATGTGGCAAAAATGCAATTAAGCCAAGGATAAGTGACCATATTGTAATATAAAATACTGTAGACAATTTATCTGATATTCGTCCGCTTTCGAATAGTGCTCCTAATATTATCGCGATTGTACTTATCTTGATGAGAGAATAGGCTATGTTTTTGCTTGAGAAATATTCAAAAGTCATCAACGCCAATAATAACGTGATTGATGTTAGAACGATGGGGTTTATATTTATGGATGTTTTTTTCTTCATATTTCAATCGTCAGAAAAACTTGCTGCCAACGTTTTGCAGCTTGGCGAAGTGGCGGACTTTGAAGCACTTACTTTCAATTTAGCACTAATGTTTATTTGAAAACCAAGTGTTCAATTTAGCATTAAACCCGCCATTTTGCCAAACTGCTGTTGGCGGTAGTTCTTCTCTTCATTCGTTCCAGTGAATTGCTAATTGTTCAGGTCGGGTTTGCACTTTCAGTCCGTGATTATGCGTTTCAAAGTTGTCTGTGTCGAAGTTACAAACCAATGCTTCGACAACTGTCCGTCTGTTCTCAATGCTACCACCGTTATGATAAAAATGGTCTTTTGTTACAATGTTGAATTTGCCCCAAAATTTATTTATCATTTCGTTTTCTCTCCAGTCGTTGTGATGCCAAGTTGAAAGAATAAATTTTGCTTTTGTTTCGGAAAGCAAGTTGAATAAAAGTTCTTCGTCTTGCTCTGTCCAGCCGTTATAGTAGTCAACGTGTCTGCCGTAATATGGTGGGTCGCAATAAATAATGTCGTTCTCTGTCGCAAGTGGAATAATGTCAGCAAACGAATTATTGTGAAAAGTCCACTTCGGCTCTGGTTGTATGATTTTTGAAACTGTCGAAACCTGATTTGTGATTTTTGTGATGTATGCTTGTGCAAAACGGTCGGGTTTCTTACAAAATGGAATGTTCCAATTTCCTTTGCTTCCAAATCGCATCATTCCGTTAAAGCCTGCTCTTGAAAGAAAAATAAAATCGTAAGGTGAAAATTCACCACTATTGAAACGTGTCCGAACTTTTAAATAATGTTCGTAACCGTTATTCTCGGCTTTGCTCAATATCTCACCTTCTTTTTCGAGATATTGTTTCATTAAAGGAGCAGTTATTGTCTTGTCTTGAATGCCTTTATAAAAATTGATGATGTGGGGATTAGTGTCGTTAAGAATAGCTTGTTTGTAACCCGAATTAAAAGCAACAACACCAGTTCCAAGAAACGGCTCAATCCACTTGCCCGAAACTTTTGGGGCAAGTTCCATTATCCAAGGCACTAACTTAGTCTTTATGCCCTGACTTTTTATTGGTGGAACAATTACTTTCTTATTCATCATCATTTTCGGTTTCTTCGTCCTCTTTCAATTTCTCTATAATTTCCTTGTTTTCGTGTAGAGCCTCCATTCCTTTCTCTTTGTATTCAAGATAGGATTTGAGGTTTGTGTATGGTCTTGGGATACCTTTTTCTTTTGAACTTTGTTCGTCAACGAAATACATCCAATAATCATCAAAAACATCTTCGCCAAGTTTGGAAAAAATACCAGTCCCTTTCATAAGTTCATCAATACTTCTTGTTGAACCTATATTTCTTGTGTTGCCGCTGCCTTTTGTCGCAGATGCTATTTTATATTTTGGTTGTGCAAAAAATTGAAAATCCTTAATTACAGACTCAATTTTGTCGATTTCTTCTAGTGTGTAAATGTCCTTTTCATTAGGCTTGTCTGTTACTTGAGAATAAATAACTCCTAAAACTATATGACAAGAATAGTCGTCAAAAGCGTATGAAATACTTTCTCCAACATTTGTTTTTCTGTTTCTAAAATAACCTTGAAATGTTCCAAGTGTCATACTTTTAATCTTGTTGCCACTGTCTTTTACTGTGCTTTTGATGTCAACAGCAAACTTTTCACCGGATTTATTTGAGATAAAAGTTAGGTCAGGGTAGAAGTTTTGCTTAGTCTGATTTTCAAGAACCAAATCATACTTTTTGGCAAAATTCTCAAAGGCAGGAATTAGAAGTAATTCGATGACTTTTGAAACAACTTTCGTATCAACCGATATAGTATAGATGTTTTTGTATATGTCGATGAAGCCCTTAACAATCCAATCACCTTTTTCAGTGGCAATTATCTTGTTGTATTCTGAAACTTCCTTTTGAAGTGCTTGTAAAAATTCGTCTTTGTTCATAGTTCAAATTTAATTAAAATAGTCAGCCTTTTTTCAGTTCTTTCAAGGAAGCACTGTCTTTTTAGAATTACCGCCAACGTTTTCGGGCTTTGCGTTCGGGCGGGTTTCGGAGCACAAAGGTTCAATTTATTACTAAAGTTCATTAGATGTACAAAGCTCCAAGTTTGCACGTCAGCCCGCCTGACGCAAAACCCGTGTTAGCGGTAGTATTACTTTTTTTCAATGACGACGTTTTGAACGAACTGTCTTCCGAAAACTGTCAGCATAACCACTTTACGTTCAAATGCAACAGTTCTTTGCATTAATGTCTCAATTTGCATTTTAAGTTGGTCAAGTTCTTTATCAGTTTCTAATGGTTCGTATGTATTAGGTGCTGTAATATTCTTCATTGATGGTATTTCCAAAATGCCAAGTCTGCAAAGGTTGTCAAGGTATGAAGGAACAAGGTCAGGTCGTTGCAAAACAGCTTTCTTGTGTAAATGAGAGTAATTAGCAAAGGCAACAGAATAACCTTGATTACCTTCTTTAATTTTTGCCTGAATGTCAATTAAAGGATATTGATTTTGTGTTGTGAAACATTGCATTAATAATGCTTCATCACTTGTCAAATTTTTAATTATTTCAACAAAACCTGGATGTGCTTGATGTATTGTTGCTTTGTCCATTGCTGTCGCTAAAAGGTTTGCATACAATTCTCTCAGGTTACTGTCGTGTCCCGAAAATCTTAGTGCTTCAACAGCAGGTCCAGCAACTTGAGGTGGAGGAGTTGTAATATTTTCCTCAGGAACATTTTTTAGTTTTTCTGAAACTCTTGTCGAGATAAACTCTTCAATTTTTTCATAACCCCAAACTAATGCTTTGATTGGTGCAAGTGCAATATTTACAGTCTTTGTAACAGTCTCTAAAGATTGTCCAATCTGTTTTGCAGCTGGTTGTAAAGTGTCTTGATAAACAGGAACTGCTTTAACAAGTCCTGTTACAGCGTCTATTGTCGCCTTTACATTTGTTTCTGGTTTGTCGTAGTCTTGTTCCATTGTCGTGTCGTTTAAATATTACCGCTAACGTTTTTGCGCTTGGCGTTCGTGCGGGATTTCGGAGCACAAAACTGTCAAACCAGCACTAAAGTTAAATTGAAAAACTGCACTTGAATTTAAGCACTTCACCCCGCATGACGCCAAACGCATGTTAGCAGCGGTTTTTCTTTGTCCACGATGGTTTTCAGTAGTCATGCTGTTAGAAATTTAATTTCATTTGTGATTGGTCGTCAGGTTTATCAATTATTGTTTTTTTTGACCGCCTTGATGTTTGTTTGCTTTCATTGTCAGATTTTTTCTTTTTCGGCTTTGGTTCTAAGGGTTGAGTAAATCTTTTCTCTGTCAGCTCGGGATATTTTTTGTCTATAAACTTTTTAATTAGTGCAGCATGGGATAATGGCTTCTTTGTGTTGTCAATTTCTGAGTTAGTTTCAAAGTCAAGTAAAACTACATCTTGTCGTAACGCAATTTGAGTTAGTTGGTCAACTTCACTCGTTGTTTTGTTTTGCAACAGCCAAGCGTAACTTGGCAGATAAATTTGTTTTCTCGCTGTCAAGTAGTCAAGCAATTCTGTTCCATTTACTCCTTTCCTATGTCCGAGGGGTTTTCCGAACTTTCTAGCTGTTCGTTTTATTCCTTTCATATTTTTAACTGCAAATTTAGAAGTGTCAATGTCGGCTTGCTCGAAAACCTTTAACCCTTGCCAAATTCCTTCTACAGAGTATGAAAATGTGTTAGGTGAAAATGGAACTGGAATGTTTCCGTGAGGATAAAAGGGACTTAACCTAACATAAGGTTCAATCCCTTTTGAGGTTACGTCAATTATTTCAGCCTTCGGATAAAGTTTAGCCAAAGTTTTTGCACCTTTTTTCTTGCTCTCAATGAATATCATCCTATTAAATTAACTCGTTCAAATTTCTAATATATTTAGCTGGGATTTTAGTTGGAATTAGAACTTCTCCTTGAAAGAAAGGTCGGTCAAAATCTGATAAGCCAAAATGATTTGGAAGTTTAAATAAATCAAAACGCAATTGCATAAAGTCATGAAGGGATGAGCCAACATTTACATCATTCCTTGTTGCATTCTTATCTGCATATTGGGTTCCGTTCCAATAAATAATTTCGGTATCAATTTCTAAAATCACATTATTCCTATTTCTGATTGGCTGAACAAACATCATTGGATGACTTCTTGTAAAACTTACTCTCACATAATCCTGCAATCCGTTTCTTGTGTCAAGGTCTCTTGAAAGTTGATTGCCACCTGGAACAGGAATATCGATATTGTTTGTAACACAATAATGCCATGAATACAATGCACCATGCTTCTTAATCGATTTGAGATTTGCTCTGTCTGTAAAGTGATATAGAGTATGGATTTTATTTGCTGTTAAAACTGATTTGAAATCTTCCCAGTCAGGCTTAAAATTTTGTGTCCGCTTTTTCTGTTCTTGATACTTTCTTTCTTGCTCCTTTTCTAATTTCGCTTGGAATTCAGCATAAGCAGAATGTTGATTAAAAACTTCAACAGGCGGTGCGGAAATTCTTGCTGTCTTTTTAGAACCACCTTTTGCATAAAATCCTACTGGCGATTTTTTAGAAGTTGTCCAGTGGTATGGTGAAATATAAATGAATGCAATCGTTTCTCCTTGATAGTTGAATATCTCGTATTCATCAACCCGTTTATTGATATTTTCAACTTCGATACTTCCTGTTCTTCGGAAACGAAGAACTTCCCCATTTAAAGTTCTTAAACTGTGTAAGTATTCTTCGTTGTTTGGAATACCAAAAGTTGGGATTGGATTAGTTTTCTCTAAACCAAATTCACCATAGCCCTGTGGGATTTCGTCAGCTCTACATGCTTGTGGATTACTTCTAATTTCGTTCAATAAACCGTCAACCATTTCCTTTGGAAAAATGGTCGTCCAGTCTTCCTTTGGAGGCTCTGGCTTTTTAGATTTGAAAAAGTCGAAGAATCCCATGTGGTTATTTTGGTATTACCCAAGAATCACCTTCACGAACAAGTTCAGACGGGGTCTTTCTAAACATCATGTCAGCAACAATTAAAAAAGCTAGGTAACCATGAAACGTTTCAATCTGTTTGTCATTAAAATGCTGTAAGCAATAGCCTGCAAGATGTTGTTTTAGTCTTTCTTTACTAAACTCTTTTGAAATTCTGCTAATCGCAACAGATTTGACAGCAATGTTTGCTGCTTCACTTCTACTGATTTTGTTGTTTAGAATGTAAAGCAAAGCATCTGTAACAGCATCCATGTCCTTTTGTCCTTTCGGGAAGAACTTAGCATGCATCTGAGCAAGCATGTCATTCATTTCATTCTTTTTCGGTTTTAGGAAGTCAAAAAATCCCATTTTTTTGTCATTATTTAGTTAATTGCTTACTCTTTTCGGTTTTCAGCTTCCCCGTTTTAGTGCAAAATTGTTTGGGTTGCACTGTCCCATAAAATCGCTGCTAACTCCCAAATATACGCAGTATATCCGTTTTACCATTATGTAGTTTATTTTTTCATATTGTTGAAATACAGGCACATATGTTAGCTGCTGGCTGGCTTGACGCAATGCGTCAAGCCAATTCATAAAAATTACTAATCGGCTTTTTCATTTTCCTCTTTTGCCTTATTTCGAAACCTCACTAAACGCTCATGAAAACACTCACCTTCGAACCAGCCGTGCTTGATAATAGGGATGTTATCTTTATCCGATTCCCTTATGATAAAGATTTACTAAATCAGGTGAAATCGCTAACTGGAAGGAAATATTCTCCTTCTCAAAAAGCCTGGTATGTTCCAGATAATTCCTCCTATCGCGAACGTTTTAGGCTGCCGCCCAAACCGCTGCATTTTAACACCATTCATATTAGCCCTCCTAACCATGCTGAATTCCTGAAATTTCTTGAAATGCTAAAATTGAAGGGCTATAGCGCGGCTACAATAAAAACCTACTGTAACGAGTTTTTACAATTTCTTAAAACACTTCGAAATTACGTTGCTTCCAATTGCAGCCCTGAACAGATCAAGAGATATTTTTTATACTGTATCGAAAAACTTCAATTAAGTGAAGCTACTATTCACAGCCGGTATAACGCCATTAAATTTTATTACGAACAAGTATTAAAAACGCAAGCCGTGTTTTTGGATCTACCACGCCCCAAAAAATCAATTACTCTTCCCAAAGTAATTCATCAAAAGGATATCGCGCATTTGTTTGAAGTAACCACTAATTTAAAACATAATACTATGCTCAAACTTTGTTACGGCATGGGGCTTCGGGTTTCGGAAATCGTAAATCTGAAAGTTACAGATATAGATAGCAACAATATGACTGTCTTTATTGAAAGAGCAAAAGGTAAAAAGGATCGTTATGTAAACTTGCCCTCCTCTATATTAAGTCAATTGCGCACCTATTTCAAGGAGTATCGTCCTGAAAAACATCTTTTTGAAGGTCAATATGGAGGGGCGTATAGTAAGCGAAGCGCACAACAAATTTTTTATACTGCCCTAAGCAAAGCCGGAATTAATAAGGTAACCGGAATTCATGCATTACGCCACAGTTTTGCTACGCATCTTCTTGAGGCAGGAACCGATATTAATTACATCCAAAAATTGCTGGGTCATAACAATATTAAAACTACGCTTGCTTATACCCATGTTTCTAATGCTTCCTTAAAAAGAGTACTAAGTCCATTAGACCGATTAGGTTAAACTGTGATGGCAGCACTACGCACCACCCCCAGGCGCCCGCGCGAAGGATGCGGAAGGCGCGAGCTTTAGCGAGCGGTGCGAAGCGAGGAACGAGCGAGCACGGAAGCGAAGCGTACCCTGTAGCAGCCTGGCCCGAACCCCGCCATTGCCTTGGGTTCCAACATTTCAGCAGCTAATTGGCGGGGTGAGGGACGCGCCAAAAAAGGTGTAGTGGGTGTGGTGGGTGTGGTAGGTGTAGTAGGTGTGGTGGGTTTGGTGGGTTGGTGTGCCACTACTTAGGGATTGTGGCTCATGGCTCATAGCTAGCGACTTCTTTTTGTCACGATATTGTCAGAATACGCATTGCTGATGCTTTTCATATGGCAAAAAGGGCGTGGCTGCTACATTTGCGGCCTCATAAAACAATTATTCATGATGAAATCTTTCCTCGCCACGCTCTTTACCATCGCCACTCTTGGCGCCTTCGCGCAACAACCGCTTAACGGGGGCTTTGAAGCCTGGGCGGACTCTACGCACCCTGATCATTGGAGCACGCTCACACAGGCGTTCCAATCGTTTGGCGTTACCTACACCACGCTGGAAAATAAAGACACTAACGATTATACCGAAGGCTCGGCTTCGCTGCGCCTGATGACGGATACTGTTAACGCGGGCGGACCTTCAAAATCGAGGGTTTCGGGCCGGGTGTGCTATGGCGGAATCAATGCCATGTCGGGCGCTCCGGTTTATACCGGTGTTCCTTACACACTGCGCCCTGATTCCTTTCAGTTCGACTTCCGCTATATGTTTGGCGCCGGTGGCATGGATTCGGCTTATGCTGAAATTACATTCACCAAATTCCAAAACGATTCTACCAAACTGGTGGGCGTTACCGCTTTTCTGTTCTCTGATACTTCATACGTAGATTGGTATGGCGTTTCGGAACCTATCAATTGGCTGATTCCGGGGGTTTCGCCTGATACCATGCGCATTCGTTTCTTCTCCAGCCTGTCGCAGGTGAAGCGCGTAGGCAGCACGCTGTGGCTGGATGCGGTAAAAGTGATCAAAAACCCAACGGGAATTTCGGAAACGGCTGCCGACAATGCGGTGGTTACGTATCCCAACCCGGCTAACGATAAAGTGACGTTTGATGTGGCTGCTGAACTGGCGAATGGTAAAGTGCAGGTAATGGACCTGAACGGACGGGTAGTGGCTACTGAAGCGCTCAACGGCCGCAAACAAACGCTTTTGACTAATGAATGGCCTTCGGGACAATACACGTATCGCATTATCTCAAAAAATAAAATCACTGAAGTGCGCGGAAAAATTTCGGTACAGAAATAATTTGCTTCTACATTCAGAAAAGGGCCTGGTCTTGCGATCAGGCCTTTTTTGTTTTTGTAAAAATCGTATTGCTACATTCGCAGCATGCGGCACATCGCTTTGCTACTTTTTCTTCTTAAAATATTTTCGGCGCCGGCCCAAAGCATTGCCAACAGTGGGTTTGAGAGCTGGACGGCCAATGGCCCGAATTCCTGGGGCACGTTTATAAGTTTGAATACGTTGTTTGCAAAAATGGCGGTGCGCGACACGGTGGATGTGTTCTCGGGCAAGGCTTCGCTGCGGTTGCGTACCGATACGGTGCAGTTGCCTTGGGACAATCAGGAACGTCTGTACCCGGGAATGGCGATTTACGGCAGTGTGATTTACAATGCACAACTGGCGCAGGTGCGGCTTTTCGGCACACCGTTCACCGCACGGCCTGATTCGTTCCGCATCGCATTGAAATATTTTTCTGAAGGAAATGATACGGCCTTTGTGAGTTTTAATTTGTTCCGAAATGGACAATACACCGGCGGTTATGGTCCTAATAAGGAAGATGGATTTTTACTGCCTTCGGGTGGGGCAACTTCGTGGCAGGTGTTTCAGTTCCCGGTGAATTATTATTCTGATTCGCTTCCCGATACGCTGAAGATCACCTTGCTTTCCAGCAACAAAAATCCGGTATTGGGCAGCACGCTGTGGGTGGATTCCATTGTGCCGGTGTATGGTCTGGTGGATGGCTGGAATGAAGCAAACGCTTTGGTGGTGAGGGTTTTGCCCAATCCGGTAAATGACCATTTGCAATTGCTGATGAACGACAATCGGGTTCGTGTGTTAGAACTTTCAGGCATGGATGGCCGTGTTCTTTTTAGAAAGGAAGTTTCGGGAAATGAAAGCGTACCGATGGGTGGATTCACTTCCGGATTTTATGGCATTCGAATCATTGAAAATGGCAGCTTAGTTTACACCGGGAAATTGGTGAAGGAGGACTAATGGGAGGCGATATGAGCATTTGAAGATGAATTCGGAATGAGCTATTGGACGAATGGTTGAGGGACGTGAGCGGAGTTGGTGAAACTTGGAGGGTTTTGGACGAATGGTTGAGGGACGTGAGCGGGGTTGGTGAAACTTGGAGGGTTTTGGACGAATGGACATTTTGGGGACGGAAAAAGCTAGATTTTTCGCTCTTCAAATCCCCAAATTACGCTTCGCGTTCTCTGCGGTAAAACAGGATTGCTCAAACGCAAAGCAAGCAGCGTAGGTTTCACTCCATCTTCAAATCCTCAAATCTTCAAATTCTCAAATCAACCGCATTTCTTCGTCGAGAAAAACGGTGAGTCGAAATAGTTTTTCTTTCAACTTAGGTAATGGCGATTGTTGAATGCCGGCGCGCAGTAATTGCAAATGCACCTTCTCGGCAGCTACCTGCTGCTTCGAAAAATTTCTTCTTAAAAATTTATCGAGCGCCTGAAGTTTGTCTGACGCCAAAGCCAAATCCTTTTCTTTCAGCAGCAGCGTAATTTCAAGATATCGCAACTGCAAATTGTAACCGGTGTACTCGCGGCTGTTGTCTTCGCTGTAAAATTCGTTTTGATATTGGTAGAACGCCCGGCTATCGTTTTTCAGATAGGCATGCAGTGCGTTTACGTAGGCGTTTTGATACGCAAAACTGCGATCGCGCGGGTGTTGAAGGAAGTCGCTCAGGTATTTTTCAAAAGCGGGAACATCGCGTTGCAAAAAATAATAAGAACACAAATTGAGTCTCACCTGCGCATCGTACAACATGCCGTGTTTTCCCACACCGCTTTGCACTTCTTTAATAAAGGAATCAGCCTTTTTCTCGGTATCGAAATTAGTGTAGAAGTTGAGCAGGTTCAACAGGGCCACACGTTCTACATACGGAAACAATTTCCCTTTTTGTTTTTTCAGAAATGCCGAAATCTCATCAACCGATTGCTGCGCTTTGGCGAGGTTCAGATCGATTGTAGTATAGAGCAGCAACTTACAGTAAAGCGCATTGAACCACAACACGGGATGCGCCAGCTTTTCAGCATCTTTCAGATAGGCGCCAATTTTTTTCTCTACACCCGGAACGGCCGTATCTTTCAGTTTCCCTAATTCCAATTCGGCCATCTGATACGCCAGTTCTTTGTCGAGCACCAGGTATTGATTCAACCGCTGAATATTTTTCAGCGTTTTGTCTTTTACCTTTTTCATCCATGGCAAATCGCATTTGGCATAAGCCACCGTTAGTTCGTGACCATACAATTCGTGAAGCGGCAGCCACCATCCCTGAGCCTCGTATTCTTCTTCCAGTTTCAAACGAAGTTTACTGGCGTGTACTTCCAGTCCGCGTTTATACAAGGTGTTGGGCAGCATCAGCTCGTCGTAAGCGGTGGCCATGTGTTTTTTGATCACTTCATAAATTTCGTTCTTGGCCAGCGACAGGTTTTTGAAGTAGGTGTTCTCGTTAATGCCGAACTGTTTTTCAAGCGCCTCTTTAGTGATGTGCGGATCGTTGAGCATAGCTAAAACGAACTGCCGCAACTGCGACGGATCCTCAGCGGCGCGCTGCCGAAGTGTTTGTTGCTCAGCCGTTGTGAGCGAAAGCACAATGTCGGTTATCATTTGTTGGGCGGAAAGTAACAGCCGTTTTTGTCCTTTTCCAAACTTTTTAACCTGCCAATTTTGCAATCGTCAAAAACACCAATTAAAAACATCAAAAAAAACACAATGAAACATCTTGTATTAGTATTCAGCGCGGCCTTGCTTTTGCTGGCCGGCTGCAAAAAAGACGAAACTACCACTTCGAATACGTTAACGGGAACGTGGAAGGACACCACTACGATTAGCGGCGCCACTGTTTACGGCACGCTGACGTTTAACAGCAACAACACTTTTGGCTTTTCGATGGTTTATAATTCCGTAACCATGGGCCGTTCGGCAGGAAGGTTTACGGCAACCGGCAGCCAGGTTTCGTTTCAGGATACTACCGGCAGCAGCACTTCGTGTTACAGCACCCCTTGCACCTATGGCTATTCCTCGCCGGCAAGCAACCAAATTATTTTATCGGTAATCAGCGATAGCTGCACCAACCGCGCCGCGGCTAACAATGGCAGCCATTGGTACAAGCAATAATTTAAAACTTTGGTGTTTTGTGGCCCGGCCGATGTTCTCGGCGGGCTTTTTTAAATTATAAGTTGTAAATGAGCAATTGCGAGTTACGGAAGTGCGGGTTAAATTGAAAATGTGAAATGGAAAGAGAGGAATTACGATCGGCCCTAACGCACTTACCATTTTCAAGTAGTCTTTCAATTCCTCGCAATTCGTAATTTATAACTTAAAATTAATTATGGCGGATGCCGGGCTATCCGCTGCAAGTCCTCAGCCGCGGCCTAAGGTTTGCGCCTTGTGAAACGCAGTAGTGGCGCGGCTTCCGGGCTTTTCGCTCCTATCCCTACCGCGGGCAGTCACAAATTATGAGAGTAGTCATCGCTCCCCGTGTTTTATAAATTAATAATTGATGAAGAAAACCTAAGCATTAACTTTACCACATAAAATTTCAGTTATGAAAAAGATCGTTTTTCTATTGGCAACAACAACCGTATCCCTTTTTTGCAGCGCCCAGCGCGGCGAAGTGCATCAGGCCATGGACGAAAAATATGGCGAGCCGGGCCGCGAGGCGCTGAACAACTGGATGTACGGCAATTTGATGAATGTAAAAGTGGAACCATCCTACGCTTTTCCGCAAACCATGCACATGCACATTACCACTTTCGAGAATGGTAAAAAGAAGAAAGAAACCGATATGGACGTGTATGTGAACGGCGAGAAAAAATGGCTGGGCATGCGTGCGGAAAACGACAGAAGGCCGGAAGAAAAGACGTTTACGATTTTCGATAACACGCAAAATGCCATGATTATGCTGAACGAAAAGGAGAAGACCGGCATGGCCATGACGCTGAATGCTTTCATGAGCAAGGAAACGCAGGAACGCATGAAGAATCAGCAAAATCAACCGCAAACCAACACTTCAAACAATTGTAAGAAAACCGGACGCACCAAAATGATTCGCGGCGTGAATTGCGAAGAGTATGTGTGCATCGATGAAGAGCGCAAAACCCGTATGGAGGCCTGGATTAACACTTCGGTGAAAATGGACATGGGCGCCGCCATGCAACGCAGTCCGATGCGGTTGTTTCAGGGCCCTTCGGTAATGGGCGCCATGATGGAAATGAATAGTTACAAAAATGATGTGCTGGAAACAACCATGGAAGTTACTGATTATAACAACGCCTCATCGTTCAGTGTTTCTACATCAGGTTACAAGATTAACGGGAAGTAATGGTTATGGTTGGTTCACCACCAATTTACGCACCTGCATCACTTTCCCGTTTTCACAGAACAGCAATTGATAGCAACCCGGTGGAAGATCTTCTATGGGTACTGAAGTTCGTTCGGTAAAAGAAGAAATTTGTTTAACTATTGTACCAAATACATTGGCGATTGAAACGCAATTCATGTTGCGGTCAATTGCAGCGATTGTAAAATAAGAGGCTGCAGGATTAGGAAATACCGAAATACTTTCAGGAAGGCTCAATGCATCAATTTGGAGGGCGCCGGTATAGCATTTGAGGTACTGATGAAGGAAGCTGTCTTTGTAATTATCGCTTGTTGGCAACTGAAAACCATCATGACCCATTACGGGATCCTGAATAAAGATATCGACAGTAGCGCCCTGCGACTGTAGCCACGTATTTGTAGCCGACATTTTTGCACAACCGATAAGTGTATCGTTGGCGCCGCAAAACAAATTCCAATGATGGCCGGCAAACACCTGTGCGCCATAAGTGCCGCTGTTAATGGCTGCGTAAAGCGGATAGGTGAGGTTGGCATCGCCCGAATTAGCGATGGTAGTGCAAAAATAATTATTGCCGCTTTGGCGGTCGTAAAAGTTCATAGCATAGGACCTGGAGGCGCCACGGCTGAAACCGTGTAGCAGTGCGCGGTGGGAAGGATAGGAAATATTGCGGAGCGCAGCGCTCACATATCCGTAAAGCGTATCGTCGGGAAAGTAATCGAAAGGCGGCGTGGGCTTGTAGCGATAGTATTGAATGGCAATAATACCTACGCCCATGGCGCTGGCGCGCGGATACCAGCTTTTGAATTCCATAAAGGCATTGCAGTTTGAACCCGGAAGGCTCACTACTACCGGCGTTTGGTTGGGTGCAGCCCCCGGCGGAAACCACTGCAGATAAAAAGAGTTGTTGTCGGGCGTTGGAAAAATCTGAGCGCCATTGGCAACGGTATAGGCTACCAGCAGCGAATCTTGCAAGTAGGCGGAATGGTAAAGCGACAAGGCGCCGCCGGAAAGTTGTGCCTGACCGCAGGTAGTGATGAATAAAAATATGGAGAGTAAATTTTGCTTCATTCCTATTCTGACAGTTCAAATTGTGAAACGTTTAAACCGAGGCATCTCTTTAGTTTCGAAAGAAAGGAATGCCGGAAAATTTCATTTTGACAGTAGCATACTACTTTTCTTTTAACTCCTTTTAGCTTCCGCACAGCATGGAACGCATTAATTTAGCTGTTCATCAAAACCTCACCCATGCTCGTAAAAACCTTTGGCAGCGCCGTGTATGGCGTGGATGCTGCCACTATTACTGCCGAGATTAGCGTAGAACGCGGCGCGAAATTTTTTCTGGTAGGCTTGCCGGACAGCGCCATTCGCGAAAGTCAGTTTCGCATACAAACCGCCATTAAATTTATTGGTTACCATTGGCCGCGAAAGCGAGTAGTAATCAATCTTTCACCGGCCGACATCCGCAAGGAAGGTTCAGCCTACGATCTCACCATTGCCACCGGAATTCTCGCCGCTACCGAACAGCTCGAAAACCCTTCCGTGATTTCTGATTTTATCATAATGGGTGAGCTGTCGCTTGATGGCAACATCCAGCCCATCAAAGGCGCGCTGCCCATTGCCATTCAGGCGCGGAAAGAAAAATACAAAGGCATTATTCTACCAAAGCAAAATGCCCGTGAAGCCGCCATTGTAGCCAATTTGAATGTATATGGTGTAGAAACGCTTCGCGAGGTGATTGATTTTTTGAATGGCGAAATTACCATTGCGCCAACAGTAGTAGATACCCGCGAGGAATTTGCGCAGAACATGCGTTCCAACGAATTTGATTTTAGTGATGTGAAAGGTCAGGAGAACATCAAGCGCGCCATGGAAATTGCAGCCGCGGGCGGGCACAATCTCATATTGATTGGTCCGCCGGGCGCAGGCAAAACCATGCTTGCGAAAAGATTGCCAACTATACTGCCGCCGCTTACGCTGAACGAAGCGCTGGAAACCACCAAGATTCATTCGGTAGCGGGAAAGTTGTCGCGCAATTCTTCGCTCATTTATATGCGTCCGTTTCGCGCGCCGCATCATACGGTGAGCGATGTGGCGCTGGTAGGAGGCGGTTCAAATCCGCAACCCGGAGAAATTTCGTTGGCGCATAATGGCGTATTGTTTTTAGATGAATTACCAGAGTTCAAGCGCACGGTTTTGGAAGTAATGCGGCAGCCAATGGAAGAACGAAGAGTAACTATTTCGCGCTCGCGGTTTTCGGTCACTTATCCGGCGTCGTTTATGTTGGTGGCATCCATGAATCCTTGTCCGTGCGGCTATTACAATCATCCCGAGAAGGAATGTGTATGCGGACCGGGTGTAGTGCAGAAGTATCTGAACAAAATTTCGGGGCCGTTATTAGATCGTATTGATTTGCATGTGGAGGTAACCCCGGTGGCCTTTAAAGAGTTAAGCAGCGAGCGGAAAAGCGAGAACAGCGAAACCATCAGAGCACGAGTGCTGGAAGCGCGTGAGCGACAGGCATTGCGCTTCCAGGGGTTGGAAGGCATGTATGCGAATGCGCAAATGGAGGCGCAAATGGTGCAGGAAATTTGTGTGATCTCAGAAAGCGGGAGGGCGTTGCTGAGCCGGGCCATGCAGAAGTTGCAGTTGTCGGCCCGGGCTTACGACCGCATTCTGAAAGTGGCGCGCACCATTGCCGATTTGGCGGGAAGTGATACCATACAAACCGAACATCTGGCTGAGGCCATTCAGTTCAGAAGTCTGGATCGGGAGAATTGGGCGGGCTAGCGATTTGGAGATTTGATGATTTGGGGATGAGTAAAGAATGACAATTTGGGACGAAAACCTTTTCAGTTTCCGTGTAGTCCAATTTTTCCATCTCCAAATTTTCAATTCAGCAAATCATTTATTTATTGTTTAGGATGAAAAGACGAACGACCATTTTGGCACGAAACAATTCTATGCGTTTCACATTCCGCCCGATGTGTTCATATCCAAATTTTCAAATCAGCACATCTTCAAATCACAAAATCGTCTCAGTTTTTACTGCAGAGAGCGCAAAGGTATCGCAAAGAGCGCGGAGGAATGCGGAATGATTTGGAGATTTGAAAATTTGGTGATTTGAGGATGAGTAAGGAACGACCATTTTGGCACGAAACAATTCTATGGGTTTCACATCCCGCCCGATGTGTTCATCTCCAAATTTTCAAATCAGCACATCTTCAAATCACTAAATCGTCTCTGTTTTTACCGCAGAGAGCGCAAAGGTATCGCAGAGAGCGCAGCGATTAAAGACGTCTCTTCCCCATGTGGTCCAAAATCTTCCAACTATTACGAACTTATCTCACGTCCTTTTCTAACAAACCAATCCCAATTTCTTACTTGATCAATTCTATTCTTAAAACCTCCGTCTGGCCATGCGGGTAGGAAACGATGCAGTAATAAAGACCGGATGACTGATCATTCAAACTATCAAACAAGTAGTCTCCCCCTTGCTTTACCGTTACCGGATGCTCCCAAACAGATTGTCCGTTTCCATACACCAGTCCAATGTCACATGCACCGGTTACACTTACGGTGAACGTTCCCGAAGACGGATTGGGATAAACATGGGTGGATGCTGCAGCAACTGCGGCTATTCCGTTTTTTACCACACTGATTTGCTTAGACAGACTGTCCACACCACAGCCATTGTAAACAATGGCTGTTACCGTGTACGTACTATCCTTAGCGTATACATGCGTCAAGGTATCGCCGGAATAAAACGTTCCGTCTCCCAAACGCCAATGAATGCTGTCGCGGCGATTCACACTATAGCCAAACAACCGAAGCGTATCGCCCGAACTGGTATGATTAAATTGTGCTCCAGGCGTCGGACAACTACAGTCACTGTTCCCTATTTTTGCAAGAAAGAAACTGCCTTTGCCAATATTGGTATTTTTGATGCTATCTACAGGAGTGGCAATGGCGTTTGTAAACGGACCTCCTATGTACAGATTTCCACGCCAATCCATAGCCGAACTGCGAGCATAATTGTCCTGACCAGCAGAAATGAGATTTGCAGTTAAAACCGTTTCAATCTTTTTATTGTTTAGGTTGATTCGGATATTCGACATAATGTTAGTATTTCCTGAAGGCGTTCCATAGGCCCGCAAGGTATCGCCATCATTAAACACGGTAAATCCTTGTTTGGGCGTACCTGAAAAATAGCCACCATTCAACACTCCTTCAAAAGTGAAACGTGAACTAACATTTGAATATATCCCATATTTCTTCCAACTGGTTATTCCTCCTTCCGTTAGTGAAAGAATGGCTGGACAGATAAATTCTCCTGTGGTCTGAAATAGTTTTGTTCCAGGGAATTTAAAACTGTCAGATCCCAGTACGCTAGACGAATCAACCGTCATCCCAAGTAAAACAACATGTTGCTGAGGATTATATTTTAAGCTCTGAACAGTATTAGCTCCGTGATCAGCGTGCCTGAAGAACCGGAGATTGCCGGTTTTGGATAGCGAAAAAACATAAGAACTGGCATAGGCAAAAACTGACGAATCAGGTGCGTAGGTGAGAGCAGAAAGCTTCAGCGTATCGCCAGGATCACTGATAACCGAATTTGCCGGTTGCAAGTAGCCGCCTTCATAGTAGTTTTCGTTTTCATCCAAGTCATATCGATATTCAGTATTCGTGGTTGCGCTACTTAACGCCCCATGGATAAAATATCCCGACTTGACCACCTGAAGGTTAGGATCAACCTCAATGTGATAAAAGCCTTTTCGACTACTTGTAAATGCAGCGCCCAAACTAACGCTTGAATCCATGTATAAAACAACCCATAAACTACCGGAACTTCCCAACCTAATACCAAGCGGCGTTCCTGCAAAACCATGAGTTGGTTTTAGCTGATAAATCCAATGCTGTTTGCCGAGGCTGTCAAATTTTATAATGAACGTTTCATTCGTATATGACCATGACGACCCGATTGTAGTATCCCCTATATGTAGAGGCACAAGTGTTCCTCCTTGACCAAAAGTATAGTTGCCAATAATATACGTGTTGCCGTCAACATCTGTCACCGAGTTTGTATGCCAGGCTTGTCCACGATATTCTGATCCAATTTGTTTGGCCCATCTCATTTTTCCTGAACAATCAAAGCTGAAAAGTACGTAATCCGCATATTGTTGTGAATAGCTTCCGTGATGGAAGGAGTCCAATGAAAAATTAGCGCCATTAATTATCCCACTGCCATATACATTTCCTTTTGCATCGCAGCCACTTAGCTTACAATCTGGAAGTTCAACACCCGGGTTGTCTGAAGCACTCCCACCCTTTTTCAGCCACTGCCAAGTCTGAGCAGGGCTAGAGTAGGTCAGCAATAATAGTGCTACTAGCAGTCCTGTCGAAGTGATCTTTGATGAAATTGTCATATAGCGCAGTTCTTGATTTAAAGTAACAAATAAAAAGGAGCAGGAAAGAACTTTGAGCCATTCAGTGTGGAATTCCCGATTTGAGAATTTGAAAATTTGGTGATTTGAGGATGAGTAAAGAACGACAATTTTGGCACGAAACAATTCTATGCGTTTCACATCCCGCCCGATGTGTTCATCTCCAAATTTTCAAATCAGCACATCTTCAAATCACAAAATCGTCTCAGTTTTAACGCAGAGAACGCAGCGTTTAATGATGTTGCTTTCCTCCCCTCATATCCCTGACCCAAATGAATCGCAAAACTGGTGAAAGCGAATGGTTTTTGACCTCAGACTTGGTCCGTATGTTCAACCCACGGAAACAGGAGCAATCGTTAACCCTTTTCGAAATACAAATGCACAATAGGATTTAAAATGGCTGCTTTAACACCAATCTCACATCAAAATGATAATTTCAAAATAGATGGTCTCAATTCATGCCTCACTTCTAATTACTGTGAGCTTAAACTCTTTTGCAACCATCCGAACAAGGCTTCTCTTTTTATAAATGCAAAAAGGCACTATGCTGCCTGCCGCTATCGCAATTAGAAGAACAACGAAAAACAGGTTTGTAGCCACTCTGAAGGGCTGGGTGGCTGTAAATAAAAGTTCTATAAAGAAAATGATCAAAAGCGCCCAAAAGAGCAGATTGTAGTAAGAGTTGGGAATAACTGTAGTCTGCAGTCGGCAACTGGCTCCTTCAGAAATAATTTTTGTCCTTTCATGCGTACATGCATATTGCCACCAGGTAGTTCAGTGAATTGCCATTTAGGCGAAATGTCGAAACAAAGGTTCTTTCGCGCTACCACATCCAAATTCGGGCGGAGCCCCAGCGCCAGTTGCACTGCCTTAGCAAAACCGTCATTCGCCCTCCTGAAATCAGCCATTTGCTGATGTAATGTTTCAGCATCTATTTCGGCCAAAAATGTAACCGTTTCGGGTTGCAGCGCCTGAAGAAATTTGATTTTTGGTATCACTTTCCGAAAGATAAGAAGACATTTTAATTTTTATCAATGACGGAATGCCAAAACCCGGCTCGCAATAGAAAAGCCAATTAGAGAATACAGATCGCTGAAAATTCGAAATTCGATAACGAATTTTTTATGAGATACACCTTTCGCGAAATAGAATCGGCCCAATTTGAATGGTCGCATTTGGAGCTCCTGACACCTGGTGTGGAATTGTTTTTTACAATCGATCGTAGGAGGTTCAATTTCAATGAAGCCTATATCCGCGTTTACCCCTACGTTTCAGCTCCCGCCAGCCGATTTGAAGTTTGGCTGCCGGGTATTGATGGTAATGACCTCATGACTTTTTATATCCATACTGAACTGACTTTATCGTATTCCATCAATACCAACCATTTTCGAACCGATGAATTCTTGAATCATGACACCCCGATTCTATTCTACCGGTTGAAGGAAATCCTACAGATGCGATTTGTAGAAGAACAATGGGGGTTGAATGATCAGGTTTACACAATCGTTTGTCAGGGATATACTCAGGATGGCAACCCGAGTCGTTTTGATAAATGCGTTAAAGAGGTGCAGCCACACCGTTTCTATCACCCGAAATTGCAATTGCTTTCTTTTAAAACATATGAGCCATTGCTTCCATAAATTTACTTTTTATTTCTGCCGAAAAAATCACACCAAAAGCGCCTTCGTCCTATAAAAAACAGCCCTTAACAAACTGTATATCAAAACGCCACAACCTAATAACCGCCTTCATTACACTATGTTCTGCCCCTAAAATGGTAAACGCAGAAAATGCTGAAAGAATACATTCGCCGCGATTTTCAGTATCGGTTTCCGTTTCGAAAAATTAGAAACATGACATTCCATAAAGTGTGGTTGGTCCTAACCCTTGTTGTTTCATTACACCTAAACAGCAGTGCCGCATCGGCGGTTGCTGCCCACTCCATATCAGGTGCTGTGGTATATGCCTATGGTTTCAAAACTGAGGCAGAGGCCAAATCAAAAGTACTCGCCCTTGGCGGTGCGGGTTTTTCGGTAATTGCAGCTTCGCCTAACAGCGGATACGGCGCAATAACCCGTAATTTCAATTGGGTAAAAGAACCTAAGGATGCCGTGCAAGTGGCAGCCATTTGCGGCTCAAATGTTCCGGTGCCGTTCACTTCAAAAGATATCAGCACTTGCGTGGAGTGCGAATACATCGCCATCTGGAACGATCAATTGCAACCGCGTACCGGTGCGGTAAGCGCGCCCCTGATTGCCGATAAACGCTGGGAACATGATGAAAAGGATTTGTTTGAAGCCACTGCTGCCAATTTTGAAAAATTACCGCAAGCCGATGAAGGGCGCGACTATGGTGCGCTGGTGCAAGCCATGAAGGTGCATCGCCGCGTTTTTCGTCGTTATACGGGCGCTACCAACCTGCTCATCGTAGGTAATTATTCTTCCGGAAATCATGCCGATCCGGCAGGAACGTTCGACCGCGAATGGTACACCGGCGACCGCGTAGGCCGCTGGCGCGAATACTATGAAGGCATGGAGCATAAACCGGTTTCGAAAGAACAATATTACTATGGTGGAAAAATGGTGCTCTTCGGCCGTGAACTGGATCCTCAAGGTCATATTCTGATTTATTTCGAAACAGAGAACGATAAACGCAACGGTATTTTCCTTCGCCGGAATGCCAACGGGGTTTTGGAAGAAGAAGGTCAGTATGCCGAAGGCAAAAAAACCAAGACCTGGAAAAATTATAATCCGGTGAGTGGCATGTTGGAAAGTGAAGAGAATTTTGAGAACGATGCCAAAACCGGAATCTCCATAACCTACTTCAGAGGTTCGAAAAATAAACGCACCGAATACAACTATGTGGCCGGTCGCAAGAATGGTGTTTGTAAAGATTATTATGAAAACGGCAAAGTGAAGCTGGAAGCGCAGTTTGCCGACAATACCCGCAACGGCAGTTATAAGGAATTCTACGAGAATGGTAATGAGAAATCGCAAATGAACTACAACCTTGGCATTCTGGAGGGCCCGGCTACTTATTATTCTGAAAGCGTTTCAGGAAAAATTACAGCAAAAGGCGAGTACCAATCGGGCCGTCGCGAAGGCGCCTGGCAGGAGGCCGATGCCACTGGCAACCTGAAGGCCGTGACGTATTCTAACGGACAAAAAAATCAATAACCAAACAATAGTTAAACAAGTACCACATGAAAAATTTAGTTCGAAAAGTGATAACTCCTGCGCTGCTGTTATCATCCATGAATTTCTTCCAAACAGCAAACGCAGCATCGGCCGTAGCCGCCGATCCGTCAAATGGGAAATACGGATATAGTTTTGGGAAGCCTAACAAGGCCGCTGCTGAGGCCGAGGCCAAGAGCAAATGTGGTGGCGCAGCGGTAATCATCGCTTCCACTGAAGAAGATGGTTTTGGCGCCGTGCTTAGAAGTCACGACATCTTCCGTATGCCGGGCGAGAAAGTAACCGTTGACGCTATTGTGGGTCAGAAAGATCCCGTTGGCGCGCGGAAAGTGGATACAGAAACCTGCAAAGATTGTCAGTTTGTTGCTATTTGGAACGATAATGCCAAAACGGCCAAAGGTGCTGACCTGCGTTCCGGCAGCGGCAGCGGCGATATTCCAACAGAGATTACCTGGCGTTTTTTTAATGAAAAAGTGAGCGGATGGGAAGAATATGAGCGGTGTGTAAAATGTCCTTTAGTGAGTAAAGAATCTCCATTTCGGGAAATATGTCCGCATGGTTTTTATTATGAATACAACAAGGAAACGAATAATCACCAACAGCGATATGTGAAGGGCGCCGGCTTTGATTGTAAACGTGCCGAACGCTGGCAGGAATTTTCGCATGTCGATTTTAAGCTCGAAAAAGAATCGTATTGGAAAGATGACCTTCAAACCAAATTTGCGCGTACGTTTTACACTGAAACGGGCAAGATTGCCGATTATACCGAGTTTGAAAATGGAAAGGAAGATGGCATTCACATGGCTTTCAACCGCAATGGCAATATAATGGAATATGGCTTTTACAAAAATGGCAAGAAGACCGGAACCTGGAAAGTGTACGACCCCACCACCTATCTGCTTTCAATGGAAAACAGTTATGTAGAAGGCGAGAAAAGCGGACCGTGGATCGATTATCATCCGAATGGAAAAAAATCGCAGGAAATTACATACAGTGGTTCAAACAGAAATGGCCTTCAAACCAAATGGAACAAAGACGGCATGAAGACTTTCGAGACCAATTTTGTGAACGACAAAGAAGACGGCATTCACAAAGAGTACAACAATAGTGTTTTGGTAATGGAGCAGGGTTACAGCAATGGTCAGAAGAACGGCGTTTATAAAAAGTATAACAGCACTACAAAAAAACCAATCATTGATGCCGCTTATAAGGATGGTGAAAAAGATGGCGACTGGAAAGAGTTCGATCCGAATTCAGGAAAGCCTACAGTGCAATCTACTTACACCAACGGCAAGCTGGAAGGGGAATACAAAGAATGGGACGACAAAGGCACATTGATTATTGATGGTCACTACGCCAATGGTAAAAAGGATGGCGAATGGACGGTAATTCGCCGTGGCGAAACGCTGCATGAAAGTTATGTGAACGGAGTGAAAGTGAATTGAATGATTTGGTGATGATGGCGGAATGAACAATTGACAATTCACAATTCACAATGAACAATGTGCGCTCAGCAGTGTAAATTGCTCATTCATTTTCAAATCAGCCATCTTTAAATCGCCAAATCGTCTTTGTTTTTACCGCAGAGAAGGCAGCGGTATCGCAGAGCGCGCGGATGAATGATAATTTGAAATTTGCGGATTTGGCTATTTGGGACGAAAAGACGAACGACAATTTGGGACGAAGCAATTCCAGGCGTTTTGCAGCACACCCAATTTTCATCTCCAAATTTTCAAATCAGCACATCTTCAAATCAGCACATCGTCCCTGTTTTAACGCTGAGAACGCAGCGATATCGCAGAGAGCGCGGAGGAATGCGGAATGATTTGGAGATTTTAAAATTTGGTGATTTGAGGATGAGTAAAGAACGACCATTTTGGCACGAAACAATTCTATGCGTTTCACATCCTGCCCGATGTGTTCATCTCCAAATTTTCAAATCAGCACATCTTCAAATCACCTAATCGCAACGAATTGTGCATCGTTCATTGTAAATTGTTCATTCATCATCCCCCCAATGTTTGTTAACAGGCACACCGCTTGCAGCAATAATTGGATTAACTTGGCGTTTCAAACAAAACTTCCTGATGAATAAAACTACCATACTGTGGGCCGATGACGAAATTGAACTGCTGAAACCACAAGTCCTGTTCCTGAAAGATAAAGGGTATGACGTTATCACCGTTACCAACGGTAAAGATGCCGTGGATACCGTACAGAAACAACATGTAGATGTAGTGCTGCTCGACGAATCGATGCCGGGCCTTACCGGTTTGCAAACGCTTACGCAAATCAAGGAAAACCATAAAATGCTGCCGGTGATCATGATCACCAAGAACGAAGAGGAAAATTTGATGGAAGAAGCTATAGGCTCGCAAATTGCCGATTACCTTATAAAGCCGGTGAAGCCGCAGCAAATTCTTTCATCATTGAAAAAGATCATCGACAAGCATGATCTGGTGAGCGATAAAACAGTGAACGATTATCGTTCGCGCTTTCAGGAATTGTTCCAGCGTATTCAAGATAAGCAAGACCATCAATCATGGGTGGAATTGTATCGCGATCTTATTTACTGGGAACTGGAACTCAACAAACTGAACACCCGCGAAATGCAGGAGGTGTTTGAAATGCAGAAGAGCGAGGCGAATACCGAGTTCAACAAATTCATTATAAAGAATTACCGCAATTGGCTGAAAGATGAAAAGGAAGCGCCGGTGATGAGCCATACTTTACTTCGTAATAAGTTATTGCCATTGCTCAAAGACAACAAACCTACCTTCCTTATCGTAATCGACAATCTCCGTTTCGATCAATGGCGTTCCATTCAGCCCATGGTGGCGCAAAGTTTCAGGGTGGAACAGGAAGATGCCTTTTACAGCATTTTGCCCACAGCCACACAATATAGCCGCAATGCCATTTTCAGCGGTATGATGCCCGCCGATATTCAAAAGCATTTTCCTGATAAATGGCTGAACGATGAAGATGAAGGCGGAAAGAATATGTATGAAGCCGACTTTCTGGAAGCCTTTTTGAAAAAGAACTGGAAAGATCCGGTGAAAATGCAATACACCAAAATCACCAATCACCGCGATGGCGAACTGCTGGAAGCGAATATGTCGAACTATCTCAACAACAAACTTTCGGTAATCGTTTACAATTTTGTTGACATGCTGTCGCATGCGCGCACCGAAATGGAAGTGCTGAAAGAATTGGCCAGCGATGAAGCCGCTTATCGCTCGCTTTCGGTGAGCTGGTTCGAACATTCGCCATTGCATGAAGCCATGAAAAAACTGGCCGGAAAAGATGTGAACGTATTGATTACAACCGATCATGGCACCGTTCGCGTGAAGGACCCTTCGAAATGTATTGGCGATAAACAAACCACTACCAACATCCGCTACAAAACCGGCCGCAATCTAAACTATGAAGAACGCGATGTGTTTGCCGTTCGTGCCCCCGAAGAAATTATGTTGCCGAAAACGAGTTTAACTTCTACTTATATTTTTGCCAAGGAAGATAAGTATCTGGTGTATCCCAACAATTACAATCACTTCGTACAATATTTCAAAAACACCTTCCAACATGGCGGCATTTCTTTAGAAGAAATGATTGTTCCGGTGATACGTTTGGGCATGAAAGCAAGAAGCTGATTATAGCCATTTGCAGGGCAATTGATGAAGGAGGAAAAATGCGCGAAATAGGTATAGCGTGTATTTTTCCTCCTTTTTCTATTTTTCCGCAATGCAGTATTCCAAATCCATCTTCACCGCAGGCGTTATTGTTGCGGCCCTTGGTTATTTTGTAGATATCTATGATTTGCTGTTGTTCAGCATTGTGCGCGTGCCCAGCCTGAGCAGCATGGGCTACAGCCCTGCTGAAATTGAAAAATACGGACTGCTGCTGATTAATACCCAAATGACCGGAATGCTGTTGGGCGGCATTTTCTGGGGTATGCTGGGCGATAAAAAAGGACGGCTTTCCGTTTTGTTTGGTTCTATAGTGTTGTACTCGGTGGCCAACATTTTGAATGGCTTTGCCAATGATGTAACCACTTATGCCATTTTCAGGTTTATTGCCGGAGTGGGGTTGGCCGGCGAACTGGGCGCTGGCATTACGCTGGTGGCCGAATCGCTGCCGAAAGAAAAACGAGGGTATGGAACCATGTTGGTAGCTTCGATTGGCGTATCAGGAGCTGTGTTTGCCGGGCAAACCTACCGCATAATGAGCCACCTGACTACCGATGCCTGGCGGAACTGCTATTTTTTGGGCGGAGCCTTGGGTTTGGCGCTGCTCATTTTGCGCATTGGCGTTTATGAATCAGGGATCTTTCAAAAAGTGCTGGAAACAGAAACGCCCCGCGGTCAATTTCTCAAATTGTTTCGCGACTGGCCTACCTTTTTGAAATATGTGCGCTGCGTGCTGATTGGCCTTCCCACTTGGTTTGCCATCGGCATTTTGGTGACGTTCTCACCGGAATTCTCGCAGTTATTGCACATTAAAGGAGTAATTAAAGGCGGCGATGCCATTATGTACACTTATGCCGGAATCACCGCCGGCGATTTTCTTTGCGGGTATTTAAGCCAGATGTTGCGAAGCCGCAAAAAGGCGGTGTTTTTGTTTCTGGCGCTCACGGCGCTTGGATTTGTGTTTTACTTCAATGCCGATGGTTTTAGCGCGCGGTGGTTCTATGCCATTATGGTTTTTATTGGAGTAGGTACCGGTTTTTGGGCCGTTATTATTACCAATGCTGCCGAACAGTTTGGCACCAACATTCGCGCTACTGTAGCCACTACAGTTCCCAATTTCATTAGAGGCTCGCTGCCGCTCATCGCCTTGTTTTATACCATGCTGCAAAGCCATTTTACCAAACTGCACGCCGCGGCGTTAGTGGGTTTTGTGATCATCGTGCTGCCGATGCTGGCGTTATATTTTACTGAAGAAACCTTTGGCAAAGATCTTGACTACACGGAGTAAAGGGGAGAATTGATCATTCGTAATTTTTTGTCAGCCACCACTACCGCAATGTGTGCTAAAACCATGCAGTTTTTTTTTCGCAGAGGCTACTCGCGTAGCGCGCGTGAGGGATGCGGAAGGCGCGAACGAAGTGAGCGGTGTGAGCGAGGAACGAGCGAACACGGAAGCGAAGCGCACCCTGTAGCAGCCCGACCTGAGCCCTGCAAAAACTTCGCCCGGTATAAGTACCAAAACTGAAATGCAGGGCGAGGGGCACGCCCATTTCTGATTCCAGGCTTTCAGTTCGCCGTTCACCGCTATACTTGCGCCTTCAAACGAAAAAATTACTTTTGAGCGCAATGCAATTTCAGGTTAAGAACGAAGGTGATTTTCAATATGTAGAGGAAGGAACCGGTCCGGTGGTGTTCCTGCTGCATGGGCTGTTTGGAGCACTCAGCAATTTCGCCGATACCATCAACCATTTCAAGGATCGCTACACCGTGGTGATTCCTATTTTGCCGCTTTACCGTTTGCCGCTCGATCAAACTTCGGTTACCGGTATGGTTGATCATGTGGATCAGTTCATCCAGTACAAAGGTTACAAAAAAGTGAACCTGATTGGCAATTCGCTGGGCGGGCACATTGGCATTGTGTACACGCTTCGCCGTCAGGAAAACGTTCAAACTCTTACGCTTACGGCCAGTTCAGGGCTTTTTGAAAGTTCGCTGGGCGATCAGTATCCCAAGAAAAGCGATTACGAATACATCCGCAAAAAAACGGCTGAAACCTTCTACAATCCTGATTTGGCCGATAAAGAATTGGTAGACGAGGTATATGAAATCGTTAATAACCGCGAGAAAGCCATCCGCATTGTGTTTTTGGCCAAATCAGCAGTGCGCCACAATATGCGGGAAGAAATTGAACAGATTACGGTTCCCTGCAACCTGATTTGGGGCGCAAACGATACGATTACACCGCCTTTTGTGGGTGAAGAGTTTAAGAAACTGCTGAAGCATTCGGAACTGCACATTTTAAACGAATGCCGCCACGCCCCTATGATGGAACGACCAATAGAATTTAACGCTATCATGGATCAGTTTCTTGCCAAATGCAACTAAACTGAACAATTTGGCCCTCTTTTTGTCTATATACCAATCAATCTAAAGCATGTTTGCCCGCGAGTTAGTTTCTGACGTTATCAAGCCGCTTCGCACCGAAATGACGGGCGAACAGGCTATCTTGTTGATGCACGACTATATGGTTACGCAAATGCCATTAGTAGATGCCGACAAGTTCATCGGGCTGCTGACTATGGAAGAGATATTCGCCATGCCTGAGATGGCGGCGCAACTTGGCGCTTATTTCACCAATCCGAAACGGGTGTACGTAAACGAAGGCGCGCATGTGCTGGAAGTGATGCGGGCGGCTATTTCGTATAGCGTTAAGGTTGTTCCCGTTTTAGGAGAAGATGAAAAGTTTATCGGCGTGGTTTCGGCCGAAACCTGTTTGCGCGCATTTGCCGATATGAATGCGGTAATGGCCGAAGGGGCTATTCTGGAATTAGAAATTGCCACGCCCGACTATCAACTTTCGGAAGTGGCGCGAATTGTAGAAGATAATCATGGTCAGGTGTTGAGCGCTTATGCCAACAACAATTCCGGCACAGGAAAAACCACCATTACTCTTAAACTCAACCTTACTGATTTATCGCATTTGGTTGCCGCTTTTGAACGATATGAGTACACAGTGCTTTCCGTTTTCAATGAAACCAATTACACCGAAGATGTAAAAGACCGTTACGATGCCTTGATGCGGTTTTTGAATGTTTAGGAGATTTAAGTTGAAAGTTTTGAGATGCAAGACACAAGACGCAAGACGCAAGACGCAAGCTTATTAACCACACCTACCACACCCACCACACCCACCACACCCTTCCCACTTATTCTCTGGAATTTACAACTTATAACGTAGTTTCGTTACATGCGTTTTTACGGATGGATGTTGGCTGTGCTGTTCACTGCAACTTTGCAGGCACAGCCATTTCACCCTGCGCATCACCGCATTCTATTCATTCTGGATGCCAGCGGCAGTATGGCCGCCAAATGGAATGGCAGCACGCGATTTGACATTGCCCGCAACACCTTGTTCGCGCTGGTGGATTCACTGGAAAACACTTCTGATAAACTCCAATTTGGGCTGCGCATTTTTGGTTCTCAATTTCCCAAAACGCAAAGAAATTGTACTGACTCCAAACTCTTCATTCCTTTTGCATCGAAAAATGCTGCAGCCTTCAGGAAAACACTATCGCATATTACCCCGCAGGGCATGACGCCTATTGCTTACAGCATTGCTGAAGGTGCAAAAGATTTTCCGCAGGATACATCGGCACTGAATGCGATCATTTTTATTACTGATGGCAATGAAAATTGCGACGGCGAACCTTGTGCCGGTGCGGCCATGCTGCTGGAAAAACACATCTCGCTGAAACCTTTTATCATTGGAGTAGATGTGGCTGCCGAAGCCGAAGCGCATTTTCAATGTATGGGCTCGTTCATCAATACGCGCTCTTCAGGGGAATTGAAAAATGCCGTTGGCGTTATTGTAACACAAACCTTAAATAACACTTCAGCCCAAATCAACCTCCTTGACCGAAACGAGCAGAATGCGGTTACGAATATCCCTATAAGCCTGGTGAATCGCTTTCATAAAAAAACAGCAGCGCATTTCATTCACACCCAGCGCGAGCCCGGCATCAGCGATACGCTTTTTCTGGATCCAACAGGCGTGTATGAACTCACGGTTCACAGTTTTCCCGAAGTGAAGCAAAACGACCTCACCTTATCGGTTGGCAGAAACAATGTGTTTGCTGCGAAAGTGCCATTGGCCGGAATCCGCATCAATACGGCTGTTCAACCCGGCTTGAAGAGCGATTCCCGGATTTTGATTCGGGCCGACGACCAGCGCTTTCAAATTCAGGAACGGAATAAAACTGCGTTTTATTTGGAAGGTAAATACCGGATACAAGCCTTAACTACGCCGGTTACAGACACCTCGGTAAATGCTGCCGGCAATTTATTTATTGCGATTCCCGCGCCGGGAACTGTAGTTATTTCTACCAAAGAAAAATGCCGCGCCGCAATTATTTTACAAACCGATTCAGGTGATGTACAGGTGCAATTGCTGGAAACTTTTACCGAAGCCGTGAATCTGAAATTGCAACCCGGAACCTATACCGCTTTGGTGCAACCGCTGCAGAGCACTCGCACCGATCAAACACGAAGTGTTGATTTTTTGGTAGAAGAAAACAAAACACTGGTACTGGAACCATGAGCCAACAATTTCTATATAGAAGGCTGAAAGCCTTACTGCTGGCCATGTTTACGGGTGCTGCAATGTTGTTGAACGCTCAGGAAACCCACATTCTGTTTGTGCTTGACGCCTCGTTCAGCATGAAAAAACATTGGAACAACAGTTCGAAATGGGAAACGGCGGTGAATACTATTGTGCATATTACCGACAGCATCAACAAACTACCGAATGTAAAGTGCGGTCTTCGCGCTTTTGGACAGCTTTACGACGAATCAGAACATAATTGCAAGGACACCCGGCTTGAAATTCCCATTGGGCGCAACGATGGCGAACGGTTGCTTACGAAATTAAAGACCATTAAGCCGAAAGGCATTACCCCAATTGCATTTGCAATGGAAAAAGCCGCTGGTGATTTCGGCACCGATGCCGCGCGAAACATATTAATTCTAATTACGGATGGTGAAGAAGCCTGTGATGGCGATATGTGTGCGGTAAGCGCCGCATTGCAGCAAAAGCATATTGAGTTGAAACCATTTGTGATTGGCTTGCAGCTTAACCCTAAGGCTGAAGCTGCTTTCAACTGTTTTGGTGAATTTGTGAACGTGAATACCGAAGGCGAATTTGATGCGCAATTGCAGCGCATGGTGCACGAAGCCATTGCCAAAACCACCATTCAAATTAATTTAACGGATGCTGCCGGCAAGCCGGTAGAAACGGGTATGCCCATCAGTTTTAGCGATCATCGCACCGGCGTGGTCAAATATCGCTACTTCCATACCATGAATGCGTTAGGAAACCCTGACACCATCACCATTTCACCGCTTTTCGATTATGATATCACCGTGCATACCATTCCGGAATTGCGTATTGATAATGTTCATTTAAAGAAGAACGAACACAATGTGGTAAGCGCTGTGGCTACACAGGGAAATCTTCGCGTATGGCTACCGGATGCAACAAAAAATCAGAATGCTCAAGTGGTGACGGTTTTAGTTCATCGCCGTAATGATGCCGCCATTTTATTGAAAACAGAAATTAATCGCTCTTGCCGTCTTCTTACAGGAAGTTATGATGTGGAAGTATTAACCACGCCTGCTGTAGTAGTGCGTGCCGTTGAAATTTCACCGCAAAAAAATACCGAGATCGAGATCCCGCTTGCCGGCAGTCTGCAATTGCAAAAAAGCGCTGATTTCATTGGTTCGGTTTTTAGAGAGAGCCCTTCGGGATTGGAGCGTATTGTTGATTTGGAGGCGGGAACCAAACCTCAGCAATGGTGGTTACAGCCCGGCAATTATCGCTTGGTGGCGCGGCTGCGCACCTCGCGCACTATTCACAGCAGCGTGGAAAAAGAATTCACTATTGCCGCCGGCGGAAGTGTAAGTTTGAAGCTATAAATAATTGCTTCTTCAACAATAAATTCAATTGATATGCTGGCAGATTTTGTTTCAACGGGAAAGAAAGATACGCGTAGTGGTTTTGGCGCCGGAATGCTGGAGCTGGGCCGCACCAACCCAAACGTAGTGGCGCTTTGCGCTGATCTGCTGGGCTCGTTGAAGCTCGATGACTTTGTAAAAGAATTTCCGGAGCGTTTTGTACAGTGCGGTATTTCAGAGGCCAATATGATAGGAATGGCCGCCGGTCTTACAATTGGCGGTAAAATTCCGTTTGCTACCACCTTTGCCAATTTTGCCACAGGTCGCGTTTATGATCAAATCCGGCAGTCGGTGGCCTATAGCGGCAAAAATGTAAAGATTGCGGCCTCGCATGCGGGACTTACGTTGGGTGAAGATGGCGCCACGCACCAGATTCTGGAAGATATAGGACTGATGCAGATGCTGCCGGGCATGGTGGTGATTAACCCTTGCGATTATGCGCAAACCAAGGCGGCTACTATTGCTGCTGCCAATTATGACGGTCCGGTTTACCTGCGTTTCGGGCGCCCCGCCTGGCCCATGTTCACACCGGCCGATCAGAAATTTGAAATAGGCAAGGCGTTGCTGATGAACGAAGGGAAGGACGTTACCGTGATTGCTACGGGTCATTTGGTTTGGAAAGCATTGGAAGCCGCCCGTGAACTGGAAGCTGCCGGAGTTTCGGTGGAGCTGATCAACATACACACAATAAAACCATTAGATACCGAAGCCATTCTAAAATCAGTGCGCAAAACGGGCTGTGCCGTAGTTTGCGAAGAGCATAACTATATCGGCGGATTGGGCAGCACGGTGGCCACTGTGCTGGCAAGTGAATGTCCGGTGCCTATGGAACAAGTTGCTGTTAACGATTCTTTTGGCGAAAGCGGCACACCCGATCAGTTACTGGCGAAATACGGTTTAGAAACGGTGAATGTGGTGGAGAAGGTGAAGAAAGTGCTTGCGAGAAAAAACACAAGGGGCTAAACTTTTAACGATTAAGCAGGTCTTTTAAAGTGTAATTATGACCGATTCGGAAATTTTAGACCTTTTCCACAGCCCAACCGGCCGCGAAAAAGCTTTTAAACTATTGGTAGAAAAATACCAGCAGAAAGTGTACTGGCACATCCGTAGGATCGTGCTGGAGCATGAACACGCCAATGATGTGATGCAGAATACTTTTGTGAAAGTGTGGAAAGGCCTGGAAAACTTCAGAGCCGAATCGCAACTTTTCATCTGGATGTATCGCATTGCCACTAACGAAGCGCTGAACTTCCTGAATACCCATAAAAAGCACCAACATATTTCGTTCGACGGGCCTGAGGATGATGACGAAACGTCTTATTCTCCATCAAACTACATTAAGGCGGAAACTGAAAACATTGATTCCGAAAAGCTACTCTCGCGCCTGAAGGCGGCCATCGAATCGCTGCCTGAAAAACAACGCATTGTTTTTAACCTGCGCTATTACGATGAGATGCCTTACGAACAAATGAGCGAGGTGCTGAACACCAGTGTTGGCGCGCTGAAAGCCAGTTATTTCCACGCGGCTCAGAAAATTGAGAAATTTTTACTGGCGGCCGATTAAACCTTCTCGTCTAAATCGCATCTTACGAACACCGAAAGGTTTTATGGAACACAGCACTCACATACGGCAGGAATTGGAGCAGATCAGCAAACTGCTGGCTTCCATCGAAAAGAAAAATTTCTATTCGGTGCCGGATGGCTATTTTGAAAGAAACGCTGAAACTTTACAAAATATTGCGGCGATAGAAACAAGAGCTGCTTTGCCTGACGTTAAAGCTATGTACGCTGTTCCTGAGGGCTATTTCGCAGGATTTTCAGAATTGCTTCTACAAAAAATAAGGAAGGAAGAAGCAGCTAATGAATTAGAACATTTTGCGTTGTTAGCTACTCTTGAAAAGAGGAATTTTTATGCTGTTCCGAATGGTTATTTTGAAGGGTTTTACGCCAGGTTACAGCAGCGCATACTGCTACAGGAACGCCGCCACCGGCCTTCGTTGCTAAAGCGTTGGAATCAAAATTTGAATACCGTTTTAGATCGCATCGAAGCGGTGATTTTCAAACCGGCTACAGCCTGGGTTACTGCATCTTTACTGGGCGTGGCAATGATTACCAGTGTATTTTTCTACGGAACGCCTGAAATAAGCGCTACGGCTGAATTAGAAAGTTTGAGCGAACAGGAAATTTCGCAATACATCGCAATGAACAGCGATGAATTTGATGAAGAACATCTGATTACCAGAAACACCAATGCTATTGATGTGGTAGGTGGTTTTGAAAACAACGACGACACTAATGCCCGTCTGGAAAACTATATCATCCGCGAAACCGATGCGGAAACCATTAAAGAAATACTGGATTAATAAAAATGAAATTTGAAGTTATGAAACGCTTGATAACCACTTTGATTTTTGCGGGAACGCTACTTACGCTTTCCGCGCAAACGCCCGCCCCGGCTACTGATCAGCAGGGCAACCGCCACGAAAAAATCGAAGCGATGCGCGTAGCCTACATCACGAATCGCCTGCAACTAACGCCTGAAGAAGCCCAACGGTTCTGGCCGGTTTACAATCAGTTTCACAATGAATTGAAACAACTTCGCCGCAATTTTAAAGCCGATGACGGCGGCATGACGGCTGATGAACAATTGGAATTCGACCAAAAGAAGCTGGACCTGCGCAAACGCTACAAGCCACAATATGAAGCGGCTATTGGCAAAGAAAAAGTGAATTTGTTGATGACGGCCGAAGAAGATTTTAAGCGCGAACTGATGCGGGTGTTGCGTGAACGCCGCGAAGGCGGACCGCGCCGCTAAAGCATGGCCGCGAATTTTTGCCACCAATCATTTACCGGCACAGCAGCCTTTATTTCCACCCGATTGCCTCTGGCGGGGTGTTTGAACTCAAGGGTATGGGCGTGTAGTCCAATTGCACCCGGGGCAAAGGAAACCGATGAGCCATATTTTTCATCGCCTATAATCGGACAACCTATAAACGCCAGTTGCGCACGAATCTGATGGTATTTCCCGGAATGCAAATGAACGTCTAATAAGGTTGTTGCTCCTACAGTGGCCTTTACTTCATAATCAAGTTCCACCGGTTTGGCATCGGGAAATGGATTGGCTTTTACCACACTACACCATTCGCGTTGATTTTTCCAAAGCCAGTGCTGTAATTTGCCTTTTGGTTGTGGCGGTGCGTTCATCACTAAGGCGAAATAGTGTTTTTCTACATTGCGGGTGCGGAAATCGTGGCTCCATTTTTTTACGATGGAAGGCTTGAAGGCTAATGCCAATGCGCCGCTCACGGGTCTATCGAGCCGGTGAATATTTTGCAAAAAGAAATTTTTGTGTTGCGCGGCGTTCCATTCCTTTTTCAACTCCTGCATTACCGATGGATGGCCGTACTGATCGTCTTCCACCATCAATCCGCAGGGTTTGTTTACTACGGCTATGAAGGCATCGCGATAGAGCGTTTCGATTTGCATGTGATTCAAAGATCAGCAATTTACATGTACAATTTACAATGTACGATGAACAATTGCGGAACGATTTGGTGATTAAATTTAAGGCGGTGTGGCAGGTTTTTAAGAAGCGAGGAGCGGAGAAATTACGAATTACGAATGAAGAATTAAGAAGTTGGGATGAAGAATTCAAGATTGGATGTATGTTCTTCCATCGTAGGTTTGTAAGGCAAACGCATATTATTACGACCAACCTCGTTTTTCGTAATTCGTAATTTGAAATGGCGTTGTTGCATGAATAATTCAGATGTGCCAAGGAATAGCGTTGCCTCAAAAGGTGATGAAATATTTAAATGGACCGGTGTATGTTGTTCAAAATGAGAAAGGCTCTATATTTTGGCAAACCGCGGTAGGGATGGTAGCGGAAAGCCCGGAAGCCGCGCCACTGCTGCATTTCAAGGATCACAAACGTTAGGCCGCGGCTGAGGACTTGCAGCGAACAGCCCGGCATCCGCAAAAATAAAAATCCTGATTAGACGATATTTTCATGCAACAACGCCATTTGAAAATCGCAATTCGCCCTGAAGGGATACAAAAAAGGCCTGCCGAAGCAAGCCTTGTTTTAGTTGCGGGGACAGGACTCGAACCTGTGACCTTTGGGTTATGAGCCCAACGAGCTACCAACTGCTCCACCCCGCGATATTGGGCTGCAAAGATACGCTTTTATTCGGTTAATCAAACTTTATTCCTAAACCACTACTTTGACTACTTGTTCCAATAGTTCCACTTCAAATGGGCCTGCGCCTAAAAGATCGCCATCGCTTTCCATAAAAGCTTCGCCTTCCAGCACCTCTACTTTCAACTTTTTGGTATAATGCGTACTTACTTTATCGATTTCAGTATAACTGCCATCATACAACTTTGGTAAATGGCGGAACACTTCGGTGAGGTGGAGGTCCTTAACTACACTCACATAAATGTGCGTGCCGTTCAAACTGGCTCCGGGCGTGAGTTTCATGCCCCCACCGCCGTATTTTCCGATGCCGGCAAGCGCCATATAGCATTTGGTTTCAATTACAGCATCATCTACTGTAATACGCAGCACCGGTTTTTTATAGCTGAACAAGCATTTTGACATGCCCAGCAAATAGGCAATTTGGCCGTAGCTCTTCAGGCTGGTGGTGTTGGCCACCACATAAGCATCAAAGCCTACTCCGGCAAAACTGTGGAAATAGGTGATATGCCGCTGTCCGTTAATGGTGGAAGTAGCTTTGCCGGCATTTTGCACCATAGTGCGGCCTTCTTTGATTAGCGCCACGGCCTGCCGGATGGGCTTAGGAACGCCGCTGCTGCGAATCCAGTCGTTGCCGGTTCCAAGCGAAACTACGGCAATGGTTACATCGGTTGAAGGCACTTCGGTTTGTTTCAGCAGGCCGTTTACCAAATCGTGAAAGTTACCATCGCCGCCCACGCTGATGAAGCGGCGGTAGCCGTTCGTAATTTCATCCATTATTACCGAATCGCCATGATGTGATGCATCGGTGAAACGAAACGAAAAGGGAATGCCCTGGAGGCGCAATTCCTGCGCTATAGCCGGCCAATGCTTGCTTGCCTTGCCAAAACCCGAAACCGGATTAATGATAGCCATCCATTCTTCTGACATCGTGGGGAAAAGTATGTTTTGGTTTTCAGTTTAACTTATGAGTTTTGACATACCAAAAACGAACGATTTTTCGCAACCGGCACATCGTCAACTGCTAACATAAAATTAATAGCCAAGGGTGGAGATAAAAAAATTTGCAGCCATTGATATTGGATCCAACTCGGTGCGTTTGCTGATAGAGCATGTTATAGAAACGCCCAAGGAAGTTCTATTTAAAAAGAACTCGCTGATACGCGTACCGGTGCGCCTGGGCACAGGAGCGTTCATCGATGAATCGATTCCGGAAAAAACGGTGAAAAAGTTGGTAGAAGCCATGATTGCCTTCCGGTATTTGATGCAGATTAATGAAGTGTTGTATTACAAAGGATGTGCTACTTCGGCCATGCGCGAGGCGCGGAATGGGCAGGCCATTGTAAAGCGGATCAAAAAAGAAGCCGGCGTAGATATCGAAATCATTTCAGGCAATAGCGAAGCCAATATGATTTTTTCAAGTCAGAATTCTTTTGCTCAAAAAACAGCGGGAAACTGTTTGTTTATTGATGTTGGCGGCGGCAGCACCGAAATTACGGTGTTCCACAATCAAAAAGCGGTGGCGGCAAAATCATTTGATATTGGAACCATTCGATTGTTGAACAAACAAGTGAGCAAAGAGAAGTGGAAAACGATGCGCGACTGGCTTAAAAAGGAAACCAAAGGAATCAAGAACTTTGGGTTGGTAGGTTCCGGTGGAAACATCAACAGGTTGTTCAAAATGGCCGAGATCAAACAAGGCAAGCCCATGACGCTTGATGTTTTGAAACTGATGGTGAGCGAATTGAAAAAATATTCGGTAGATGACCGGATGAAGTTGTTCGATCTGAACCCCGACCGGGCTGATGTGATTGTTCCTGCAGGGGAGATTTTTATTCAGTTGATGGATTGGCTGGGAGGTTCCAAAATCTTTGTTCCGAAGATTGGCTTGAGTGACGGGTTAGTGCGGGAAGCGTATTACGAGTACAAGGCAGGAAAGCGCAAATCTTAGTTCCTTATTAAGCGCAGAAATCCAATAACGATGTTTTCCTACTACTCGCTCTGCGACCTTTGCGAGGGCTTTGTGTTATTGGGATTTGATCTTTTGCCGATTTGAAAATTTGGAATCAGCAGGGTAGAATTTTCAGGGATTGTTATTGTAGTTAGAAATTGTTTTGAATAAAGGATTTCGTTTTGCTTTTATAGTACTGCTTACGGTGTTGCTTACCATTCTCACGCAGGTTGGCGGGGTGCTATTGCTGTTTTCTGTTTTTCTTTGCAGGAAACTCAGCAGGAAGAGGCAATTTTTTTCGATGTTGCCCATTCGTGTGCTGGTGTTTCTGCTCATTTATCTGGCGGCAACGTTTATCGTAGTTCCTTTTGTGGCGCGGCCGTTTCACCGGGTACCGCTTCCGTTGAACGCACCACATCTGCAACCACTGCGCCTTTACACTTGCCTTCTGAACCGGCACTATGTGCGCCCTGAACTTCGCGATGCGTCAATAAAAGTTTCGGAGCAAATGGCCGCGGCATATCCAGGAACCGTAACGCACTATCTGGACGGCTGTTTTCCTTTTATCAATAAATTTCCATTGATACCACATTTAAGTCATAACGATGGCAAGAAATTGGATCTGTCATTTTTTTATACGTCAGCAAAAGGTGAGGCTGTCAACGAATGTCCATCGCCGATTGGTTATGGAATTTGTGAAGAACCGCGAGGAGATGAACAAAACACTGCAGTATTCTGTGCAGAAAACGGATATTGGCAATATAGTTTGCTGAAAAAGCTGGTTCCCCAGCAACGGAAGTTGCAGTTTTCATTTGATGAACAGCGAACCGCCAGATTGGTAGAACTTTTTGGGGAACAAATCGCTATCGGTAAAATTTTTATTGAGCCGCATTTAAAAGTACGCTTAAAACTGAAGAGCAAAAAGATTGCGTTTCACGGATGCCATGCCGTACGGCATGATGATCACATCCACGTTCAGCTTCAGTAATGGCGGTTATGCCAGCAGTCTGCCACTTTCTGTAACTTTTGTTCACCGCCGTCGTAAAAGAAGGCAGAAACATAGAACAGATGAAAAAGTTAGTACTTATTACAGCCGTAGTTTTATCGATAGTGAACGTTAAGGCCGAAACCAATCCTTCTGCCGCCGGAGCAGGTAAGGCAATGCCGGTTATTGCATCACAAAAAGACAAATGGTTGTTCAAACCATTGGTGTCAAATGAAGTGAGTTTGGAAATGGAGCGAATTGGCGATGAGGTAATGTTGTATCTGTATTCGCAAACCATGAAGAATTACGATGCCATTGTGATTGAAAAAAGTCAGAATGGAAGCTTGTTTGTTCCGTGTAAAACAGTAAAAGTGGCCGAACACCTTACGCAGAGCAAAACCTACATCGGTATCAGTGATGAAAAGCCGCTGCCAGCAAACAGCGACTGTTACTACCGCATCAAAGCCACTACCAAAACAGGGGTTACTAAAGTTTATGATCCTCAGGTGCTTTCTTCTTTACAGTATATCGAACCGGTAGAGTTTGTAGAAAATCAGCGATAGTCCATATCCAACAATAAAAATCAGACCGCTCCCAAAAGGAGCGGTTTTTTGTTTTATGGAACTACCCATTCAGCTTCTCAGCAAGTAGTTGTACGCTCACCTGTTCAATGGGATGAGGCGTTCCGGGAAGTACTTCCAATTGGCTATTGGGCAGTATTTTTTGCACCTGTTCGGTTTCTTCCAAAGTAACCATATTATCGCTATCGCCTAGTAGCAGCAGCACTTCGCAAGTGATCTTTTCAAAATCGGAAGGGTGTAATTGGTGTTTCGCGAGATCGTGCATTAAGTGCGCGGTTTTTGACAGTATGCTGTGCCATTCGTGCTCGCCATGGCGTTGCGCCAGGCTTTCAGCAAAGGCCGGCACTTTTTCTTTAATTTTATCAGCATTCAGCTTGCCAATTTCCTTTTGGGCCTCGGCTTCATTCCAGTGGAACTTGGTTCCCAGTGTAACTACTTTTTCCACCCTTGCCGGATAAAATCGCGCCAGCCATAGCGCAACGTAGCCGCCCATGCTGTAGCCAAATATGGTGATTTGCGAAAGCTGCTTTTCATTCAAAAAATCGAGCACTTCATGGGCGTAGTTCTGCACTGTGGCGGCATGGGTGCGGGAGGGTGTGCGGCCATGACCGGAAAAGTTCATTCGGTACACCTGATGCGTTGCAGCAAGTGATGTAGCTAGCTGTTCGAGCTGATCGCTGCTGCCTAAGGCGCCGTGTAATAGCAGAATGTTTTTCATTTTTCTTTTGAAAGTTGTTTGATGCGCTCATCGGCTTGTTCGGTAATCCTTGCGCACATGGCCAATTCGCGTTGCAATTCCTGAAGGTCGTAATTTTTAGAAGCATCTTTCGATTTCATGGCCATAAAATTCTGTTGCCTTTTCAACATAAAATAATCGCGTACGCGTTCGATAGCGCCACTGGCGTATGTTGGAAGTTCCGGATCATCCTGCTGCATGCCAATGCTGGTTATGGAATCAATACCGTTCAAAGCGGTTTGCCCGCCGGCGCGGCACAAATAATTGGCGTAGTAGTATAATCCATACAACCGCTGATATCCTTTTTCTTTATGCAAACGATTTAAATACCATTGGTTAAAAGCGGTATCGCCACTGGTTTCGTAAACTGCTGCTACTGCCGTTTTAATTTCTGCTATTGAAGAATTCTCCCGGCGGTGTGCCTCAGTTGCTGCGGCAGCCGAATCGAGTTTTGAAAGCGCTTTCAGCGCAGCGGCTTCAACTTGATAAGAGGAGTCGCCCAAAGCGGCCTTCACCTCGGGCAGCACGCTTTTGTTTTCCAGTTTTGCAAGGGTAGTTATAGCTTCTTTTCGCACCAGCGATTCTTTATCGTTTTTAGCACGATCTTTCAATAAAGGCATCACCGTATCTTTATTCGCTTCGGTAAGCCGTATATATTCGGCGGCAAAGGCGCGAATTCCTGCGCTGCTGTCGGCAAGTGCTTTTCTGAAAACTTCGGTGGCTTCAAAACTATTGCGCTGCCTGCGTTTCAGGCTATCTAAAGCCTCTCGCCGCTGCATGTACCGTTCGCCATGCAAATACTGGAACACATAATTTGCGGTGGTTTTGTTTTCCGTTTTTTCGCAAAGCAAAATCCGATCGGCATCGGCATCAATCAACTTCGCGCTTCCCTGATTTTTGAAGGCAAAGGTTTGACTGCGTTTCTTCCAAATCACATCATGCACTTCGCGTTGATTATTGTAATAAACAGCTATCCGCAAAGGCAGTTCGTAAATCCTGCCGTTTCCGGTACTTTGATGTTGAGTAGCCGTAACAAAAACACTATCGGCAGTAGTGTTATAGCTGTATTCCACAACAGGATGACCGCTGTCGTAATACCATTGATTGAAAAACCAGTTTAAATCGCGTCCTGTAATTTGCTCAAAAGCCAACCGCAACTGGTGTGCTTCTGCGTTTTTAAAGGCATACGTTTTCAAGTACAATTGCAGCGAGGCGTAAAAGGCCTCGTCGCCTACCAGATTTCGCAGCATGTGAAGAATTCGGCCACCTTTCTCATAGCTGTGGGCATCAAACATATCTTCCCGGTCATTGTAATAAAAGCGAACAAGATCCACGCTTTTTCCGCCTCGTGTTTCACCCAGGTATTTTAAGAAATCATGTTGTCCTTTACGGTCAGCTTCGTCGCGGCCATAGCGATGTTCGTTCCATATATATTCGGCATAGTTGGCAAACGATTCGTTCAGTGTGAGATTGCTCCAGCTTTCAGCCGTAACATAATCACCAAACCATTGGTGAAACAATTCATGAGAAACGTAATCGTGAAAATCTTCATCAATGATTTGCCTCGAATCGCGGTTCAGCACTTCGCTGTGCAATGTAGCCGTGGTGTTTTCCATAGCGCCACTCACATAATCGCGCGCTACCACCTGGCTGTATTTCGGCCACGGATAATCAACGCCTAATTTTTTAGTAAAAAATTCCATCATCAGTGGTGTTTCACCGAAAATCCGGCGGGCCATATAGCTGTATTTGGGCTCGGTATAATACCACACATCGCGCCCTCGCCAGTTGTCTTTAGTGATATCGAAAATTCCTATAGCCATCATAAAAAGGTATGGCGAATGCGGCAGATCCATACGCCAGTAATCCGTTCGAAGGTCGCCGTTTTCTTTCTGTGAAATCAGCAAGCCATTGGAAAGCGTAGTGTATTTTTTATCAACGGTAATGAAAATTTCTTCTGTCGATTTTTGGTTGGGATGATCCAGCGTAGGAAACCAATAGGAGGCCGATTCGGTTTCTCCTTGGGTCCAGATCTGCTGCGGTTTTCCCGAATCTTCGCCCAAAGGATTGATAAAGTAAAGGCCTTTATCATCGGTAATGGCTGCCGATCCGCCGCTTTTCCGCTCGTTGGGCTTCGATTTATATTGGATGAAAACAGTTAGCGTGTCGTTGGTGTGATACACTTTCGGTAATTCGAGGTGCAGTTGCAAGCTGTCGTAGGTATAGCTCAAAGGCTTGCTGCCAGAAGGTTCCAGAAGCTGAACCTCATAGATATCCATATTCTTGGCATCAAGGTCTAAAGTGTGTTGATCATAAAAATGGGGATGTAAGGAAACAGTGGCTTTGCCAAACAGCCATTGATGCTGCCAGTTGAACGACACTTCCAGTTTGGTATGAATCAGATCGAAAATTTTTGGCGCTGCGGCCCGATACGAATAATCGCGCGGCACATTTATTTCAATTGAATCAAGAAAAACCTGCGGTACTACTTGTTTTGAAACCGATGTAGTTTTGCAACTTGCGAGCCACAACAACAACACTATTGCGGGAAAAGAATTGCGCATAACCGAAACATAATCTATTAATTTGGAAACTGAAGATTTTTCAAAATGAAAGCTAAAAACCAAATGCCATGACCAATCAACTTCTTATTTACGGGTGTAACGGCTATACCGGAAGTTTGATTAGCCGCGAGGCGGTGCGCCGTGGGCTTCGCCCCATTTTGGCGGGCCGAAATGCAGCAGCAGTAAAGGTTCTGGCCGATGAACTGCAATGCGAATGGCGCGCGTTTGATTTAAGCGAAACCGAAAAACTAAAAGAAGCGCTTCGTTTAGCCCACACCGTGTTGCACTGCGCAGGACCGTTCCAATACACTTCTGAAACCATGATCCACGCCTGTTTGGAAACCGGCACGCATTATCTGGATATTACGGGAGAAATCGGTGTTTTTGAAAACGCATTCCGATATAACGAAGCCGCCACACGAGCTAATTTGTTGGTGATGCCCGGTGTGGGTTTTGATGTGGTTCCTACTGATTGTTTATCGTTGTTTTTAAAGAAACAATTACCCGCAGCTACCTCGCTGGAACTCGCCATTATGCAGCAAGGGGGCCGTTTATCGCACGGCACTGCCATTACAGTTGTAGAAACTTTAGATCAAGGCAGCGCCAGCCGGGTGAATGGGAAAATCACTCCATCGAAAAGCGGCAGCGTAACCCGAACCATTGATTTTGATGGCCCAAGGCGGCTGGCGGTTGAAATCCCCTGGGGCGATGTAAGTACGGCCTACCGAACCACAGGCATTCCTAACATACGTGTTTACAATGTATTGCCCTTGAAGTTGATCAGCCGAATGAAATGGAGCAATTGGTTGCGGCCGTTTCTGGCACTTCGGTTTGTAAAGGACAGAGCCATTAAAGCTATTAAACAACGGCCGGCAGGACCCACTGAGGCGGAACGCCAAAGCGGCAAAACCTTCATTTGGGGCGAAGTGGCCGATGCCACCGGAAAGCAGGTTCAAGCCATGTTATGGTTAGGTGAAGGATATCAGCTAACGGCTGAAACCGCCGTAGAGCTTGCCTTTCGGGTGTTGAATGGAAATATTTCGGCACGCGGCTATCAAACGCCGGCGGCTGTTGTGGGCGAAGATTTTATTCTAAACTACGGCACCCGGAAACTTCTGCCATAGTAAGGGAAGTAAAAAACTATTCTTTTATGATGGTAAGGAAGGCTTCTCTTCGGGCCGCGGCCATTGCCCATAAAATCATCAATCCATTGCCATTGTGATACCTGGCATTGGCCCAATCGTAATAAGAGATTAGCTCATCGCCAATTTCATCATTGCGATACAGTTTTATCGTGTCATTTTGTTCTGTTCGAACCAGGATGATGGAATCGTTAGAGGAAATGGTATTCCATATATTTTTATTGAAACAGATTTGATGCTTTCCAATCCGCGTAGGGTAGCGATCTACCGCGCCGGAATCGGAATAGATATAAGCGTATTTACCCGAAAAACTGACTTCATGGTAAATTTGTTGCCAATCAAAAAACTGAAAATGATGGCCTGAAAAGACCGGCTGAGCTGAAATCTTACAAGCCCAAAAACAGATAGCAAGCCATAAAATAATTTTCAGAAAACGCATTTTGATAAGTTTTCAGCCTTCCGGATCGCGTATCGAAACTTTGATACCTTCCCACAAACAACCCAGGCAACGATAACGCCTCACGTACAATATTTTGTTTAGAAATTTGTCGAAACCCGTGCGGTTAATGCGTTTCAACTCGTGCTTGCATTTGGGGCAAGGTACGATTGCAGGGCCTTTTTTTTCAGTAGTGGGGGCGGCCATATGCTTGTTATTTCCCCAAAGCTAAAATTAAAACAACAGCAATTCGCCGGGCTTTAAAATTTGAAGCCGCGCGCCAATCATTTTTTTCTTTTCCATTTCACGAAGCAGTTGTTCGGGTTCGTGGAGCGGCTCATCGGCCAAATCGAAAGTGCCATAGTGCATGGGTAGGAAACAAGTGGCCTTCAGATCGCTCACCACCTGCACGGCTTCCTGCGGGCTGGTGTGCACCGCCTGCATGATATAGGAAGGCGTATAGGCGCCCACACCAATCATGGCATAATCGATTTTTGGGAATAAACCGGCAATCTGTTTCGGATAATCGCAATAACCCGAATCACCGCCAAAAAAAATATTGGTTTCTCCGCAACTGATCATATAAGAGCCCCAAAGCGTTTGGTTGGTGTCCCAGGGAAAGCGATTGCTCCAATGCTGTGTAGGTAAATGGGTGATGGTGATTCCTGCCGGCAATTCTAACTGCTGATACCATCCCATTTCGGTAAGTTGAACCCCGGGCAACCAGCGCTTTACCAGATCGTTTCCGCCAAGCGATGTGATCATCTGAAACTGCCTGGCACTATATACGTCGCGCAGCGACCGCTCATCGCAATGGTCGCGGTGGAAATGTGAAAGCAATACATAATCGGGTTTCAGGTCGGTAGCCGCACAGGGTAACTCGCTATGGCGCTTTACCACTCCCGAAATTCGGTACAATACCGGATCGATCAACAACTTCACGCCATTGAACTGAATGAGAAAAGACGCATGGCCCAGCCAGGTGATGCTGTTACCGGAGGCGCTGAGGAACTTTTTATCGGTTATGGTTTGTAACTTCCACGTGCTGTTTTTCTTTTCCGCTTTTTGAGGATTCGCTGTGAGTTGCCAGCGTAAAATGTTTGAAAACTTTTGTTCGAAACGATGCTGCGGATCGAAGAAGCGCAAACCGTTGTGCGGATTACCTTTCCAACCGTCAAGAATAAATGGAAGATCGGGATTCGACCGATACGTGATTGTAGCCATAAGAAATTTGAAGATCAGGCAATACGATTGCCGTCCTTGTCATAAATTTTCATTCCGTTATCGGATTCCGGAATACGATTCGGCCGTGTTTTGGTAAAGCGCTCCAAAATACCGTTTAGTGCCGATAGCAGGATTGAGAAAAACAGCGCCCACCACCAGCCATCCACCTGAAATCCGTCGCGGATCATCCAATCGGCTATCATAATAATGGCCGCATTAATGAAAAGCAGGAACAAGCCCAGTGTAAAAATTGTGGCAGGCAGCGTTAAAAGCACCAGCATTGGCTTTACTGAAGCATTGAGCAACGACAGCGTAAGGGCTATCAGCACCGCATAACCAAAATTGGCCACATGAACACCTGGCAATAAATACGAAGCAATGGCTACGCCAATTGCATTTACGAATAATTTGAGAATAAAATCTTTCATCGTTTTACAAGGCAAAGAAAACAAATCAATAGACGATAGCGCGGGCATTATCTTTTATAAGAGCCTAAGATTTTCTAAAAAAACATAAATCGGCCTAATGAGAAGGCAGTCTTTCGTGCCCACAACAATTTCCTTCTTGTAGCGTTAAAACCTATGCTTATTTTACAGCCTCAATGAAGAAGTTTTCAATCACATATTTTCTGGCAGGGATAGTGCTAACCTGCACGCTGCTGACCACCTACGCCTTTAGCACCAACCCTTCGTTTTTCGAGATCACGAAGAACATGGATGTTTTTGCATCGCTTTACAAAGAGTTGAACACTTATTATGTAGACGAGCTCAATCCGGAACGGCTGATCCAAACCGGTTTGGCGGAAATGTGCAATTCGCTTGACCCCTATTCCGATTTCATTCCCGAGGAAGATATTCCGGAATATCGCCAGCAAACTACCGGGCGTTATGGCGGTATTGGCGCCATTATTGGAACACGGGGCGATGATGTGATGATTACCGAACCTTATGAATCGTTCCCTGCAGCTAAAGCCGGACTTCGTGCAGGCGATAAAATTTTGAGCATTGATGGCAAAAGCGCCAAAAAGCTAAACAGCGATGAAGTAAGCCGCATGCTGAAGGGAAAGCCGGGAACCACGGTTAGTGTGCGAGTGGCGCGCCCGCAGGCAGAAGGCAAAGATCAGGAAATGGATGTGGTGCTGACACGTGAAGAAATCAAGATTAAGAATGTTCCGTATTTCGGAATGCTCACGAATGATATCGGGTATATCCGCCTGAGTTCGTTTACCGAGAAAGCAAGCAATGAAGTTCGAACCGCGCTGAATATGCTGGAAGCAAAGCATCAACTGAAAGGATTGATTTTCGATTTGCGCGGCAACCCTGGAGGTTTATTAAATGAAGCCATAAATACCGCCGGTGTTTTCGTTGATAAAAACACAGAAATCGTAAGTACCAGAGGAAAGACCAATGATCAGAACAGTACAGCCGTTTCTACAGTAGAACCGGCAGATACTAAAGTTCCTATGGTAGTGCTCACCGATGGCGGTTCGGCCTCGGCCGCAGAAATTGTTTCCGGCTCGATGCAGGACCTGGACCGCGCTGTTATTGTTGGCCAGCAAACTTACGGAAAGGGCCTGGTGCAAAGCACACGCTCGCTGCCTTACAATGCCAAGCTGAAACTCACTACCGCTAAATACTACATCCCCAGCGGCCGATGCATTCAGGCCATTAACTATGCTGACCGCAGCGAAGATGGTTCGGTAAAACGCAAAGCCGATAGTTTGAAAGTGGCTTTCAAAACCCGTAACGGCCGTACGGTTTACGATGGCGTTGGCATCAATCCTGATGTGGAACTGGAACCTGAAAAGCTAAGCCAGGTAGCCATTGCACTCATCACGAAAAATATTTTGTTCGATTATTCCATCAATTACCGCGCCGGGCATGAGGCCATTGGCAATGCCAGAACTTTTACACTTACCGACAAAGATTACGACGACTTTGTGGCCTACGTAAGTTCGAAAGACTTCAATTATACCACGCAAAGTGAACATAGCTTGGAGCAGTTGAAGAAGACTGCAGAAAAAGAAAAGGTGTATGATGCCATACTTTCGGAATACAACGAAATGAAGCAAAAAATGATGCACGATAAAAAGCAGGATCTGATTAAGGAAAAAAAGCAGATCAAAGGTATTCTGGAAGAAGAAATCGCAAGCCGCTACACCCTGAACGCAGGCCGCATTGAAGCATCACTGAAGAATGATGCCGACGTTATAAAAGCGGTTGAATTATTGAACACCGAAGGCAAAGTTGCCGGAATTTTAAAAGGGAAATAAGCCATGCAGAAAAAATTGAAAATAGGCAGTTTGATAGTAGGCGCAGGGCTTGCCGTGGGCTGTTTGTCATTCGCCGATCATTATTTCGAAATATCCCGTAACCTCGACATTTTCGCCGCGGCTTACAAAGATGTGAATCTGTATTATGTTGACGATGCCGAGCCTTCGAAACTGATGCGCACCTGTATTGATGGGATGCTGAAAACGCTGGATCCGTTTACCAACTATATCTCGGAATCGCAAATTGAAACATTTCGTATTCAGAATTCCGACAAGCTGGTGGGCATCGGCATTCATTTTCAGATCATGGACAGTTTGCCTGTAATCACCGAAGTGTTGCCCGATCTTCCCGCAGCAAAAATGGGACTGGAACCTGGCGATAAAATTACGTCGATCGACGGAAAGGCAACCTACAATCGTTCGTTCGATGAAATCAGTCAAGGCTTACGCGGACAAACCGGTACGAATGTGGAATTAGTATTAAAGAAAGTTTCAGATGAAGTAAAGACGGTAGCCGTTCAACGTCAGGAATTTCAAGAAACTAATGTGCCGTTCTTTGGAATGCTAACGCCTCAGGTAGGTTGTATCAATCTGAAAGTTTTCAATCAGAATGCAGGTAAAGATGTTCGTGATGCTTTCGATAGCCTTAAGCGTTCTAACCCCAATATGAAAGGCGTTATACTCGATTTGCGCGGTAACCCCGGCGGGTTGCTCAATGAGGCCGTGAATGTAGTGAATGTGTTTATTGAGAGGAATAAGTTAGTGGTAACTACCAAAGGCCGTGTTGCTGAATGGAACAATACGTTTAAAACCAATGGCGAGCCCAGCGACCTGCGCATACCCATTGCCGTACTCACCGATAATAAATCGGCATCGGCATCAGAAATTGTTTCCGGCTCTCTTCAGGATTACGACCGTGCTATTGTGATTGGTCAGAAAACCTATGGCAAGGGATTGGTTCAAATTACGAAGAATCTATCCTACAACACTATGTTGAAAGTAACTACGGCCAAGTATTACATTCCAAGTGGCCGTTGTATTCAGGCATTGCTTTATGCCGAGCGGAATGAAGACGGCAGCGTAAAGCGTATTCCCGATTCTTTAAAGCATGAATTCAAAACTGCCAATGGCAGAAAGGTTTGGGACGGTGGTGGCGTTGATCCGGATGTGCCGGTGGCCAAGGCAGAACTCACCAACCTGATCAAGGCTTTGCAGGATCAACATTTGATTTTCGATTATGCCACGAAGTATCGCAAAAACCACAACGGTATAGGCGAGGCTGCAACATTCAAACTGGGTGAAACCGACTTTGGGGATTTTGTAGCTTTTGTGCGCTCGAAAAATTTCAAGTTCAAAACAGAGAGTGATGATGTTTTGGAAAGATTGAAGGCTGCTGCCACCGAAGAAAAATATTTTGATGCAGTAAAATCGTCGTTCGAGGCTACACAAAAAAGACTGGATGCTGAAAAAAATGCCGCATTGGAAAAAAGCAAGTCCGAAATCCTTCCGTTATTGGAGGCAGAGATTGCAGGCCGCTATTATTCTGTTCATGGTAAAATTGAAAAGCAGTTACAAAATGATGCGCTTACTGTAAAAGCGCTGGAATTGCTGAACGATCCGGCAAAGTATCAGGAAATTCTAACCGCAAAGAAATAGAACCCCCGGCAATTACAATTTTGTTGGGGTTCGTGCGTTGAGCAGTAAAAAATTTAATGGCCACACGATATGTTGTTACCGCTATAGTTGCTTTGATGGCGCTTAACGCCTGTACCAAATTCACCCCAAAAGACCGAAGCTTTCCCAACTATGGAAATCTGGCTGTTGGCAACTACTGGATTTATGAGGAGTACATCGGCGACACCGTTGGTGCCGAACAGCCCACCGGCATTCGCGATAGCTGTTTTATAGAAAAAGATACGCTGATCAATGGATTCACTTATTATAAAATGCGGCGCCCCAGCGTTTTTACGCCACCGTTCTCCACACAGTTTCTGCGCGACTCGCAGGATTGCATTGTGAATGAAAAGGGCAACATTCTTTTTTCTTCAACCAATTTTACCGATGTATTCCGGGCATACGTTCTCTGGGGAAATTCCGATACGCTGGCTTTGGTTTCAGAACGCATGACCGATAAAAACGCCATAGTAACCGTACCCTTTGGTTCTTTCGTTACGCAGAATTTTCAACTCGTTTATCACATCTATCCTCCCTATCAGAATGCCGGTGAATACCGCTACAGGAATACGCGTTATGCCGAAAACGTAGGTATAGTAAGCGAAACACAGCCCTTCTATTTAGGCACTCCAACGCATGCTGAATTCCGTTTGCTGTACTGGGGTCATGCGCAATAGCGCGCAGTGATTTCGTTTCAATGCTATCCGGAAGTTGAATGATGTCTGAGATTTTTTTCAAAGAAATTTTACAACTTAAAGTGAACTTTAAACTTCCGGCCTCCTAAATTTTCCTAATTGCTTTTGAGTGAAGTTGCGGCAACTTTTATTTGCCGCACCTAAATCATTCACCCATGACCGAAGCCCTGCTCCACTATGTTTGGCAGCATCAGCTATTTGCCAAAAGCGAACTGCAAACTATTTCCGGAAAACCATTTTCTATTATTCATCCCGGCTTTTACAATCAGCATGCCGGCGCCGATTTCTTTCATGCAAAACTGAAATTTGAAGACGTTTTATTGAACGGAAATGTAGAGCTGCACATTCATCAGGCCGATTGGAACAAACACCGGCATCAACATGATAAAGCCTATAACAATACCATATTGCACGTGGTGTACGAAGCCGTGCCGCACGCTTCTGAAACCGAAGCAGGTGAAGCAGTTGAAACGCTGGAACTGAAGCCACTGCTTGACCGCCAATTGCTGCTGCGTTATGAAAAATTGATGGAAGAACAAAGACAAATTCCCTGTGAAGCGCACTTTGCTGAACATTGCGGGCAATTTTCATTTACGCATTTTCTGGAACGTTTGAACGTAGAGCGTTTGGAACAGAAGGTGCGTAGTATTCAGCAATTACTGGTGCAATCAAAACACCATTGGGATGAAGTGGCTTATCGGTTAATTGCTTCGTATTTGGGCGGCCCGGTAAACAAAGAGCCGATGCTGCAACTAACGGCGCTGTTGCCGCTATCGTTGCTGGCAAAATATGCCGATGAGCGGTTTCGTTTAGAAGCATTATTGTTTGGCCAGGCGGGGTTGTTAGAAACCGAATTAGAAGAAGAATTTCCAAAACGGTTGCAGCAGGAGTACCGCTATCTGAAACGTTTACATCATCTGGATCCGATGAATGGTAGTGTATGGAAATTTTTGCGCATGCGTCCGGCCTCGTTTCCAACCGTGCGCATTGCCGAACTGGCGGCGCTGCTGCATAAAAACGCCTTTCTGTTTAGTGAGATTATTGAAACCGCCCATGCTGAACAGATCCATCAATTGTTATCGGTAACTCTTGACGATTACTGGAAAGACCACGCGCGTTTTGGTCAGCCTTTAGCCCGCCACCAAATCCAATTGGGTGCCGCCTCGCGCGAATCGCTGGTGATTAATGCCGTGGCGCCATTGCTGTTCGCTTATGGGAAACGCTATAACGAAAACGACAAATGTGAATTGGCGATGGAGTTACTTCGGCAAACGCCTGCCGAAAATAACGCCATAACCCGGTTTTATGAAACCTTTGGCGTAGCTATTACTTCAGCTCAAACCACACAGGCATTGTTGCAATTAAAGCAACACTACTGCAACACCCGGCGATGCTTGCAGTGCGATATTGGCAGAAAGGTGTTGTTTGGGAAAGAATAAACAGAAACGTTAAGAAGGTTTCGGATCTATACTTTTATGGAAACAAACAAAACTCACTGAAGCCGGATGACCATATATTCATATACACAGAAGCACTTACTGCACGTTTGAATAGGGCACGCAACCGATAAATTAGAAGCGGTTAGTGTATATAATCGCTCTTATAAGCGCAGAATATGGAAACAACAATTGGTTGAGGAATTAATTTGAATCGAAAGGAGGCTGATTCTCAAAACTATCCGGCTCCGCAGTTCCAAATGCCTTGAAAGGCTTGTGAAATCAACTATTTTGGCCATCTAAATACAACACCATGCAGCAGATTATACCGAATTTGTGGTTTGATGGAAATGCCAAAGAAGCCGCCGATTATTACCTCTCTATTTTCAAAGACGGCAAAATTTTAAAAACCACCTACTATCCTAAAACGCAGGAAGAGGGTCTGGCTGATTTTCAAACTATGTTTGCAGGAAAGGTGTTAACGGTGGAATTCGAAATTTTGGGCATGCGCTTTATTGGCATCAATGCCGGGCCGTTGTTTAAGTTCACCGAAGCCATTTCGTTGATGATACCTTGCAAGAATCAGGAAGAGATCGACTATTACTGGAATGCGTTAACGGCTGATGGCGGCCAGGAAAGCGTGTGCGGATGGCTGAAAGATAAGTATGGCCTCAGTTGGCAGGTGTGCCCTGCAAACTGGGAAGAACTCAACAAAAAACCAGGCGCATTCAAAAAGATGATGGGCATGAAGAAGATCATTATAGCCGATTTCTAAAATATTGATGGCGGCAACCGGGCTGTTCGCTGCAAGTCCTCAGGCCGCGGATAGCCTTAAAACCCTTGCTGTGTAATCGTTTTGGGTGAATTACGAATTTCAAAATTACGAATTACGAAAGCCCAGGTAAGTCTTAAAAACACAAGACTTCCATCTCGTAATTCGTAATTTTTCATTCGTAATTTCTTCGCTGCGGCCTTCCGGGCTTTACGCTTCCATCCCTGCCGCGGTTGGTCAAAACATAGAGCCTTACTCATTTTGAGCAACCTACTCGTACAATCATCATTCAATTTTATCGCGCCCAATGAAACGGTCTTTGCCTAAAAGAAACCGAATAGCGCGCAAACAGTTTTTTTCAATAGCAGCTTCCGTTTTAAGCGAGGCGATGTAGCGGATAATTTCGTGTTGTAGTGATGGCCGCAAACTTTTATAAATCAAATGTGCTTCCTGATTTTCGCTCAACGCCTTTAGCCATTTCGGATGTGGCGGAATGCTGCGGTCTTCACTGTCAAAACCAATGGTCACCAACACCGTTTCCCCAATTCTTTTGGGCGAATCTTTCAGCATTTTCATATTGATGTACAATCGCCATTCGCCTTTAAAACGCACCAATGTTTGTTTGTAAGGCTTTCTATTCACTTCGCCTTTAACCTTCACCGGTCCGCGATTTTTACCCGCCGCTTTGAATATTTCATCCAATATTTTTTCAGGCACGAAAACAAAAGGGTTTACGCCAATAAGCTGGAGTTTCGTTTGAAATGTGTGCATGAAGAAGCTAATAGTTTTCAGTTTTATGAATACGGGGTTTCCTACATTTGCAGAAACTGAAACAAATGAAAAATAAAAACGCTATTGGTTTAGACAAGAAAAAGGCTGCAGCTTTGGCTGAAAAGTTAAGCGAACTGCTGGCTAATTACTCGGTGTTCTATCAAAACGCCCGCGGCTATCACTGGAATATAAAGGGTGAAAAATTTTTTGAACTGCACCTGAAATTTGAAGAACTGTACAACGACCTTTTTCTGAAAATTGATGAAGTGGCTGAAAGAATTCTTACCTTGGGCCATACGCCTCAACACCGTTTTAGCGATTATAAAAAGAATGCTACCATCAAGGAAAGCCACGAAGTTTCAAATGGCATGAAATCAGTGGCTGAAGTGTTAAACGCTTTCCAAATCATTATTTCGTTACAGCGCGAAATTTTGACTATGGCTGCCGATGCAGATGATGAAGGCACCAATGCGCTGATGAGCGATTATATCCGCGCTCAGGAAAAACTGGTTTGGATGTACTCTTCATTTCTTGGCAAGTAATTCTGGTTTATGGTTAATAAGGAGATACTTGCTGCTTACGAAAAAATGGCTGTAAAGTACAGCGAGCTCATCGAAAACAAACCGCATAATGCTTATTACGACCGCCCCAACACTTTGCAACTGTTGGGCGATGTAAACGGCAAAGTTGTTCTGGATGCAGCATGCGGTCCGGGCAAGTATGCCGAAATTCTTTTGGCGCAAGGCGCTACCGTAACCGGTTTTGATTTTAGCCCCAAAATGATTGAACTGGCTAAGCAGCGAAATGGTACGCAGGGCACTTTTTATGTGCATGATTTATCGCTGCCATTTTCTACGATTGCTGATAGTTCGCAAGATGTAGTGTTATGCGCTTTGGCTTTACATTACCTGAAAAACTGGAATGATACGATTCGTGAATTTCATCGTGTGCTGAAAAAAGACGGGCAGCTCGTCATTTCCATTGAACATCCATTTTTTGAGTATAACTATTTCCAATCGAAAGCCTACTTCAACGTAGAGCAGGTGAAATGCACCTGGCGCGGTTTTGGTGCACCGGTTGATGTGCCAAGTTATAGAAGACCATTACAGGAATGTATGCTGCCTCTTACTGAAAATGGTTTTTATATTGACCGGCTTGTGGAACCCTTGCCTACTGCCGAGTTTGAAAAGGCCGACCCCAAACATTTCAAGGAATTAAATGAGTTTCCCTCATTTCTATGCATTCGTGCAGTGAGGCGATGAAAGACGTTTGAAAAACGGGCGTGAAGACTGCCGCAATGTTGATGTTGCCCCGCGCCAGCGATAGGAGCGGAAAGCCCGCAAACCGCAGCGAAGAAATTACGAATTAAAAATTACGAATTACGGATGACTGGAGGACGCAAAAATAAGCGGCTGCGTAATTCGTAATTTTTAATTCGTAATTTTCCAATAACGATGACCAAGGCCAGAGCTATTATGGGTTTCCGCGGTTGAGGACTTGCAGCGGATAGCGCGGGTGGCGCCAAAAAATGAATGGTGTTAGCACCTTGCCCGTCACTTCGCACTATTCACTTTCAGCTTTTCGCTTTGCTACATGCTTCTTCGGTATTGGCCGCCAACTTCAAACAAGGCATGCGTGATTTCGCCCAAGGTGCAATGCTTCACGGTTTCCATCAGTTCTTCAAAAATATTGCCGTTGTTGATGGCTACCTGTTGCAACTGTTGGAGCGCTGCCGCCGATTTTTCGGCATGGCGCTTTTTGAACGCGTTCAGTGCATTAATCTGAAATTCTTTTTCATCGGTAGTAGAACGAATTACCTCAGCAGGAATGATTGTAGGCGAGCCGTTTTTGCTCAGGAAGGTATTCACGCCAACAATTGGAAATTCGCCGGTGTGTTTCAGGTGTTCGTAGTGCAGGCTTTCTTCCTGAATTTTATTGCGCTGATACATGCGTTCCATGGCGCCCAAAACACCGCCGCGTTCGGCAATGCGCTTAAACTCGCCCAGCACGGCTTCTTCCACCAAATCGGTTAATTCTTCGATCAGAAACGCGCCCTGGTTTGGGTTTTCATTTTTGGCAGTTCCCAGTTCGCGGTTAATGATGAGCTGAATAGCCATAGCGCGGCGAACGCTTTCTTCAGTAGGTGTGGTGATGGCTTCATCGTAAGCGTTAGTGTGCAGCGAATTGCAGTTGTCATAAATGGCGTACAATGCCTGCAGGGTGGTTCGGATGTCGTTGAAGTCGATTTCCTGCGCGTGTAAGCTGCGGCCTGAAGTTTGGATGTGATACTTCAATTTCTGACTCCGGTCATTGGCCTTGTATTTATACTTCATGGCCTTGGCCCAAATGCGGCGCGCCACACGGCCAATCACCGCATATTCCGGATCCATTCCATTGCTGAAGAAGAAGGAAAGGTTGGGCGCGAAATCATCCACCTTCATGCCGCGGCTCAGGTAATATTCTACATAAGTAAAGCCGTTGGCTAAGGTGAAAGCGAGCTGTGTGATAGGATTAGCGCCGGCTTCGGCAATGTGGTAGCCGCTGATAGACACCGAATAGAAATTCTTCACCTTTTCGCGAATGAAGTATTCCTGAACATCGCCCATCATTTTCAATGAAAATTCGGTAGAGAAAATGCAGGTGTTCTGTGCCTGATCTTCTTTTAAAATATCGGCCTGCACCGTTCCGCGAACCGATTGCAGCGCTTGTTGTTTCAGCCTTTCATACACTTCTTTCGGCAACACATCGCTACCCGAAAGTCCCAGCAACTGCAAACCCAATCCATTATTACCTTCCGGAAGTTCGCCATTATATTTTGGAAGGTTAGCGCCTGCGCCAATAGTTGCGATCGGATTTTCTTTCAAATATTTTTCGCATTCCTGATCGATGGCGGCATTCATAAAGAAGGCCAGAATCACCGGAGCCGGGCCGTTGATGGTCATGCTCACCGATGTTTTCGGATTGCAGAGATCAAAGCCGCTGTACAACTTCTTGGCATCATCTACAGTGGCGATGCTAACGCCGCTGTTGCCCACTTTGCCGTAAATATCGGGACGGTGGTCGGGATCTTCGCCGTAAAGCGTTACAGAATCGAAGGCTGTGGAAAGGCGATGCGCCGGCTGGCCCAGCGAAACGTAGTGAAAGCGTTTGTTGGTGCGTTCCGGACCGCCCTCGCCGGCAAACATCCGCGTAGGGTCTTCGCCTTCGCGTTTTAAAGGGAAAACGCCTGCGGTGAAGGGAAATTCGCCTGGAACATTTTCCTGAAGTTGCCATTGCAGAATATCGCCCCAGTCGGAATAGCGGGGTAAGTACACTTTGCGGATAGAAGAGCCGCTGAGCGATTGATAGGTGAACGGCAGTTGTACCACTTTATCGCGCACCTGAAAGGCGAAAGTATTTCCGGAGTAGGCTTTCTTTTTTTCTTCCCATTCCTGTAATAGTTTTTTGCATTCGGGGTGAAGTTGCGATTCAAGATGTGCGGCAATTTTTTTCAATTCATCGGCCGTAGTGCCTGAAGTACACGCTATAGCACCGCTCACCTGATACCACTGTGAAGCGATAGTGCGCTGCTGTAACGCCCACTGGTCATAGCTTTCATTCGTTTCCGCTATTTCAGCCAAATACCGCACCCTTGCCGGCGGAATGATCTGCGATTTGCTGGAAGTGGCTTTGGGCGAAGTGTGCTGTACCTGAAATTCCGCGCCGGTTTTTTCTTTCACCTTTAGCATCAAAACTTCGAACAAATGGTTTACGCCTGCATCGTTAAACTGTGAGGCAATAGTGCCAATAACGGGCAAATCTTCATTTCTGGCCTGAAACTGATTATGGCTGCGCTTGTATTGCTTACACACATCGTTGTAAGAATCTTGTGCGCCGGCTTTATCAAATTTATTGATAGCAATCAGATCGGCATAATCAATCATGTTGATCTTCTCTAACTGTGATGCAGCGCCATATTCAGGCGTCATCACATACATGCTTACGTTGCAGTAGTCCAATATGGAAGCATCGCTTTGGCCCACACCGGCGCTTTCCAGTATAATAAAATCGAATTTTGCAGTACGGCAAACGTCAATGGCTTCCTGCACATGTTCGCTTAATGCGCGGTCGCTTTCGCGTGTGGCCAGCGAGCGCATATAGGCCCGCGGACTGGAAATGGAATTCATGCGAATGCGATCGCCCAACAGCGCGCCTCCGGTTTTTTTCTTGGAAGGATCAACAGAAACTACAGCAATGGTTTTGTTGGGAAAGTTTCGGAGAAAACGGCGCACAATCTCATCGGTAACCGACGATTTTCCGGCGCCTCCGGTTCCGGTGATACCCAGAACCGGTATATCGCCTTTCGGCTTTTCCAAAACAGCCTTGCTGTTTTCGGTAAGTGTGATGAGTTGCGCTATTGACTTCCAAGCTTTATCGTCCAGATTTTTGAGTTGACCGTTCAGACTGTGAACGGTTTCAAAATCGCATTGTTTGATCAGGTCTTCGATCATGCCTTCCAGGCCCATTTTGCGGCCATCATCCGGCGAGTAGATCCGGGAGATACCGTAACGATGCAATTCTTCTGCTTCAGCAGGAAGAATAGTTCCGCCGCCGCCGCCGAAGATTTTGATATGACCGCATTGGCGTTCCTGCAGCAAATCATACATATATTTAAAGAACTCCACGTGGCCTCCCTGATAGGACGTTACGGCAATACCTTGTGCATCTTCCTGAATGGCGCATTCTACAATTTCGCGCGCGCTTCGGTTGTGGCCTAAGTGAATCACCTCGGCACCCTTGCTTTGCATGATGCGCCGCATAATATTGATGGCAGCATCGTGGCCGTCGAACAAGGATGCGGCAGTTACGATGCGTACTTTGTTTTTCAGTTCTAAACTCATAATAAACAGCGTTGAAAAACGCCCGCTAAAATTAGGAAAGTAAGGCATAACATTTATAGCGTGGTTATAGTGTGATTTTGTACTTTTCGATAACTGTAAGTTTTGGAGAAGAAGGGGTAGGGAAGAAAGGGAACAAATTTGAGGGAAAGGCTTTACGTTTTACATCTGCCCTGATCTTATCATCTTCAAATCAGCACATCAATAAATTATCACATCGTTTTTAACATGCTGGAACTCATCATCTCGTATTTCGCCTTCAACTTGATTGCCGGGTTTTTCCTGAGTTGTTATTATGTAAAAGCGGAAGGAAGTTTTAATAATTCATCGGAATGCTGGATGCTATTGGTTTTTCCGGTGTTAGGCTGGGGGAGTTGGCGCTACCGTGTAGAAACAGAAAGCGGCGCAGCCGTTTTATTTCCCGAAAGGTGGTATCAGTTAAAATACATGAAGCAATTGCATTGGATATTTGTGGGGCTGATGGCTGCCGGAGTATTGTTTTTAGGCAAAACGCTTTTTACGTGGTTGCATTATTCTGAATCCATTTCCGGTTCGCAGAGCAACCCTGCCGCAGCAGGTTTCGGACTGCTCCTGGATGCCGGGAGTTTTTTTGTGCAAATAATGATTCTGGCGATTGTAGTGTTGCTGTTTGCTGCGGTTACTGTTGCATTAATTCAGGTGCCGCAGCATTTGATGAGTAAAATAGAGACCGATGTGTACCAACAAAAATTATTGGAACATATGCTGAACAAGAAAGCGAAAAGTGACGAACCTTAATAACCATAAGGCTTTCGCAACTTTCATCTCTCCGCTTTCATTTCTCCGCTTTCGTACGGCAATCGGGTTACAATTGAGCGCGCCAGGGTAAATTCATCGGTATATTCCAGTTCGCCGCCAAACGAAACGCCGCGGGCAATGGTTGAAATGCGCACATCAAATTCTTTCAACTTTTTCGAAACGTAAAAAATGGTTGTATCGCCTTCAATAGTTGGACTGATGGCCATGATCACTTCCCGTACCCCGCCTTGTTGTACCCGTTTCAACAAACTGCTGATGTGAAGCTGATCGGGCCCGATACCGTCGATAGGCGAAATCACGCCGCCCAGAACATGGTAAGTGCCCCTGTAGCTGTTGGTATTTTCAATTGCAATTACATCGCGTATGCTTTCCACCAAACATATAGAAGACTGGTCGCGGTGCACATTGCTGCACACATCGCAAAGGTCAGCATCCGAAATATTATGACATTGGGCACAAAACTTGATCTCGGAGCGCATTCGCTGCATGGCCTCACTGAAAAAACGCACTTTTTGTTCATCTTGTTTAAGCAGGTGCAGCGCCAAACGCAGCGCCGTTTTTTCGCCAATTCCCGGTAATTTGGCGAATTCGCCCACGGCATCAGCAATCAATTTTGAAGAATACTTCATCGCCCGAAAGTAGCGTTTTTTCACGCCTAATTCCCAGCCGGAAAGGGTCGATTTTGCGATTGTTGCGGCAGCCTGAAATATGTGCCGTTGCTTCTGCCTATAAAAATTATTTTCGCAACACTTTTAGCAGCAAACCACAGCTTTCGGTATGAAACTTTCCATTGTGATTCCAGCCTATAATGAAGGCCGCACCATCCACTTAATTTTAGATAAAGTGAAAGCCGTGCAGTTGATTGGAGGCGTTGAAAAAGAGATCATTATTGTGAACGATTGTTCGAAAGATGATACCGAAGCAGCCATTCTCAAATATCAGGAAGCGCATCCTGAAATGAATATTCAATATCGCAAACACGAGGTGAATCAGGGCAAGGGCGCCGCCTTGCATACCGGCATCCGCGAAGCTACGGGCGAATATATTGTGATTCAGGATGCTGATTTGGAGTACGATCCTCAGGAGTTCAATATTTTGCTGAAACCGGTACTCGACGGATTTGCTGATGTGGTTTATGGTTCACGTTTTATGGGCGGAAAACCGCACCGGATTTTGTTCTTCTGGCATACCATAGGCAACAAAATGCTTACTGCGGCCAGCAATATGTTCACCAATCTGAATCTTACCGATATGGAAACCTGCTACAAGCTGTTCCGTGCCGATATGGTAAAAGGGTTGGAACTGAAAGAGAAGCGTTTTGGTTTTGAGCCGGAAGTGACGGCAAAAATTGCCCGGGTGAAAAATGTGCGTATTTACGAAGTGGGCATTTCCTATTACGGACGCACCTATGAAGAAGGTAAAAAGATTGGTTGGCGCGATGGCTTCCGCGCCATTTATTGCATTTTGAAGTACAACCTTTTTTAAGCGAAAAGTGATAAACTTTTAATTTTGAGCTGGTTGTGAGAAAGAAAAGAAATAGCCGATAACTCTTTTGGCGCTAAAGGCATCGAAATTATTGCCGCGCCGCTTTTGCCACTTTTTGCAGGATTTTATCGCGCTGTTCGGCTGAGGAAGTGCGCAAGCCGCCAAACCTGCGGTGCCGCACCGGTCCAAAACCACAAAACCCCAGAACGGCGCGCTTCATCATGTGTACATCGGTGTTGCGGTATTGCAACCAAACCCACCACACCGGAGCATCGCAGGTGCTGAACATTTCGGCCGTTCTGCCGGCAAGCAGTTTATCCCAAAGCGCGCTGTTTTCGCGATAACGGAACGCAAAACCCGGCATTAAAACGCGGTCGAGATAGCCTTTGAAAATAGCCGGAACCGAGCCCCACCACATAGGATAGAAGATTACCCATTTTTCGCACCAAAGCAAATTGGCCTGAGCTGTTTTGATATCAGGTTCTAAAGGCGGTTTTTCGCGATAGCCCTTCCATAACACAGGGTCGAAGTGCATACTGCCAATGTTCTGCCGGCGCACTTCATGCCCATTTGCCACAGCCGCCTTTTCATAGGCGTCGGCCATAGCGTTATTAAAACTTTCGGAATGCGGATGGGCGAGGATGATATAGATCTTCACTTGGTTGATGTTCGGATAAAAATAGGTAATGCGCAGATTATCAGGTAATGAGAAATGTCAGTGACGGCCTTGTGAGGCTGGGATTGGGTTTCAAACCAGAGCTTTAATTAGGTGTCGTTTTCTTAAAGGATTATAATATAGAATGTTCTGGCATTAAAAAGAATTTATATAAGTTTTTGAAAGTATAATAGTTATTTGTAATTTAAAGAATTTGTGTAGATTAGGGGAAACTAAACTTCTGCCATGAATCCCGAATCATCTATAACTCAGGTATTTTCTGCCCGGGAACTTCAAATTCTACAATTAATAGCCGACGGGCTCGCCAGTAAAGAGATTGCCAACTGTTTGAACATTAGCGTTCATACCGTAAATAATCATAGGAAACGTATGTTGAAAAAGTCGGGTTCCATGAGTGCTTCCCACATGATTAGGCGATTATATACCGTTTAAATTAGCCATAAATGGCTATTGGTCAATAAGTAAAGGAATTCGTACTTGCATAGCAAATACTAAAGCTATGCGCCGTTTTCTTCTTCTCCTTCTCTTATTTAATTCTGTAACCAGCAACGCTCATAATTATACTGTTGATCCAAGCATGCGTCAGCCTGTCAGGGACACGATTAAAAACGGAATTACTCTTTTAAATGCCTTTTTCAATGATCCCTCGGTAGTAGACTCTTTTAGATTGGGACGTTACCGTCCATCATCTCAGGTGCCGAATAAGTATCAGATAGCCAGTCTGGCCTCCGTCCGGAGTCATCTCGATTCGCCTTATAATATTCAATTACTTCAACCTCCAAGAACCAATCAGAGTGCAAAGGATGATCGGATTGATGTGGTGGTGGATATGACACGTATCCAAAGGGATACCTGTCGCTTTTTAGACGGCAGTTCACTGTCGCTGAATGCCGTTACCGCAAGTATGTGGATTCTTTTTATGCAGGGCGCCACATATCATACTGTGACCTATACCCGTGAGAACCTCGATCTTGCCTTAGGGTCATTTCTTGTAAGTATGTATGAACAATATCTGCGGAGAACCTACCCTAACTTTGTAATTCCAAAAATTCCGTTTGATATCAATTGTAAGAACAAACAAATTCCTGATGAGGCCTTTCGAAGTATGATTGTGGCCGATGCCTCTTATCTGATTTCAGGAAAGGAAAGTAAGTTAAAACAAAGCAAAATTAGTTTAGAGCTAGTTAGCCCCGATCTCAATTTCTCGATAGACCCTATTTCTAAAGAATCGAGCAATTTTTCCTTCCAGATTGGAGCTGACTTAAAATCAAAAGATCCTATAAACAAATTAATAACGAATAATCCGAACTTTCAATTTACTGCTAACGTTAACATCGACTACATCCTTTGGAATATTTCGAAAGGAAAGTTTAACTACGACAGTTGTATTCAATGCCAACTTCAAAGCTATCACCTTGACGGGCGAAGAAATGAAAGTCTGGATTCTTTTTATCGCCAATCATCGTGGAATACCAAATATGTACACTGGTTGTCATTTAAACTTGATGGAGGAGTACAAAACTATAGTGTTTTCGATAAAACACTAGGCGATCAAACCTTCAAATCGTTTCAGGGTCTTGGCACGTTATCGTTCAGTTATAACATTCACCATTATGTAAATCCCAATTATAGTGGGACCCAAAATGCCGGAGTGAATTTTTATCTACGCGCCGGATTGGATTTTCTATACGCCAATATGGTTGATATCGTTAACGCCAAAGGAACAACCATACAGGAATTCGATTCGGTAAGTCCCAACAGAAAAGTAATTAAGTCAGAAGTAATTGCTTTCGATAAGGATTCATTTACCAGAAGGTTATTGGGCTTATCACCATCGGTTAACTTTTATGCAATGGACAAATCAAGACATATTGGTTTTCATCTTGCCGCCATGTACAAATTTGGCGCTGTCGATAATGGCCAATTAATCCATTCTGCATTTTTGGGATTTGGCGTTTTTGGATCAATCAATAATAGTCTGTTTAGTAAGTCAGCAAAATCGAATGATGAAAAATCGTTGCTTAACATCGAAGTGTTTTTAAAAACCAGAAACGTGTTTGATTTTAAAAATTCCGGCAAAACCTTCTCGGATCTTTTCATTCCGGAAATAAAATTCGAGATCCCATTCACACTCTTAAAACACTAATATGAAAGCGTTTGTTGTAATATTTCTGACACTGCTTCCCAGTGCTTTCTTAACTGCTCAAAAAGTTAGTCTCCGATCGTATTGTCCAAATGACTACACGCAGTATAAAGGCACCTGCTACGCTTATGCTACTACCTACATTGCCGCCTCTGCGGCTTTTAATATTAGGGATAACATCACCGACGAAACCGCTAAAAAAGCGAGGGCGCTTTCTGATGGCTATATTGCTTCCAAGAGAAACCAGGAACTAAAGCCCCTCATTCGCGCATTCAGCTGTTGCGGTATCAACTCCACATTTATGGATGCATTGCGAATTCTTAAGAACAACGGAACTTACTATAAAGAAAATTATAAGGAAGGCTGTGTAAAACATCACGTTGATGCTCCTCAAAAAACTGATGAACTGCATAGAATTAAAGACTACGACATCCGATGCGACTTAGGAAATAATACAGAGCGCTCTATACAATGGATAAAGGAACAATTAGATGCAAAACGTGTGGTTGTTTGCGCTATAGAGTCTTCCAAATCACTAATGAACTTTCAAAGCTCAACCAATGATTTGATTGAATTTGAAAACGTTTCTAACCATAAACCGATGGCCAATCATGTAATCTGCATTACCGGTTACGACGAGACCACCAGACAATTTGAGATTCGGAATAACTTTAAAAATTGGGGCTATAAAGACAGCGGTTTTGCAAAAATCAAATATTCGGATTTTTTATCTATTGCCGATTCTGCGGGTGTTATTCTATTAGATTAATGCCATCGCTATTCATTTGTATAGCCAAAATATTCGAGTTGAGTTTACAGACCCTTATTCAGACTGGTTTTAGCGGCTATGTTCGAACGCTACGGGGCACTCAAAACTCTTATCACCTAACGGCCAGCTAGCCTGTATCTCACAACAGCTAACCCTTTCTAAATAAAAATTTAGATTTAGGCAAAACAACAATCTAAATGAACCACCTCTTTTGGAAAGCAAAAATTTCAATCTGCTGCAGCTTGTTACTTTTTTCTGTTACCCTTTCTGCTCAAAATGAAAAACAATTAGCGCATAATAAGGCCGTGCAAGCCATCAAAATGATTGATGATGAACAGCGATACGAGGATGGCCTGGAACTGTTGAAAGAAGCAGCAAAGCTAGATCCTGAAAACACCACCTACCCCTACGAAATGTGCTATGTGTACCAGATGCAGGGCAAGCACCAAAAAACAATCGACCTGATGCAAACGATTATAGACAGTAAAGATGCCACGGCAAGATACTACCAAATGCTTGGTAATGCCTATGACTATCTCGAAAAACCGGATGAGGCCATCAAAATTTACGAAAGCGGGCTGAAGCGATTTCCGGAATCGGGTCGTTTGTATTTGGAACTGGGCACCATACAGTACAATCAAAAAGCGTATAGCAATGCCGTGATGTATTACGAAAGTGGCATTGAGCACGATCCAACCTTTAGCTCCAACTACTATTACGCCACGCTGATATTTTTGAATTCCAGCGATCCGGTATGGGGTATGATTTATGGCGAATTGTTTATGAACCTGGAGCGCAACACCAAGCGCACCGCCGCAATCAGTAAAGCGCTGTACGAATCGTACCAGAAAAACATCAATTATACTTCCGACACTTCAATGACGGTTACCTTCTCAAAAGATAATGTTATGAATTTCGACAAGCGCCACAAAGTAAAACTGCCGTTTGGAACGGGTTGCTATGAAATGCTCACTATGCTTTCCTGCCTGTCTGAAAAATCGGTGAACATGGCTTCGCTGGATAGGGTTCGAACCAGGTTTATAGATGAATATCAAAAAAAGAATTGGCGAGCCGACTATCCAAACGTTCTTTTCGATTACCAAAGAAAGATTCAGCAGGCCGGTCATTTAGAAGCTTATAATCACTGGATTTTGATGAAGGGCGATGAAGAAGCGTTTAAAACCTGGCGCGAACAGAATGATGAAAAATGGACCGCTTTTGCAAAATGGTTCAACGATAATATGCTGAAACTTGACAACCAGCATAAGTTTTATCGCGGCCAATATTGATGGCTTTCGAAACAAAACTATAAAAACGAAAGCGCGATAACAGCAAGTTTGCCGTTACCGCGCTGCAAAATCGGTGATGTATTAATTGCCTTCGTCTTTCTTAGGCTGCATCATTTCCATCAGTTTCAACCCCAGCAAACCATCCATGGCGCCGCCATTTCCGTTGCCGCCAATCAAAACATCCGGAATCAATTTCACATGGCCTTTGGCCAGCTCTTCGGTGATTTTGTACTTGGTAAAGTTCTCACCGCCTATAGCTTTCACGGCCAGTTCGTAGGCTTCAGCAGTTGATTTACCCACGGCCAGGATCTTACCCGCTTCGGCATTACCGGTAAGCGTAATCATTTCCGCTTCGGCTGAAGCCTTTAGCTTAATAGCTTCCGAATCGGCCTGAGCGCGGGCCTTGGTTGATTCGGCATCGGCATATGCGCGCAGTTTGGTGGCTTCGGCCTCGGCGCCTACAGCAAGCTTTACGCCTGTGGCATCACCTTCGGCTTTTTTCACCGTAGCATTAGCCGTGCGCTCGGCAATTTCTACACTTTGCTGTGCTTTTACAATATCCTTTTGCATGTCGGCTATGGCGGTTTCTTTTTCCATGCCCTGACGGGTTTCCTGAGCTTTCTTTTGTGTTTCGTAAGTTACTTTTTGTTCTTCGGCAATCTTACGATCGGTAAGCGTTTTCATCAGTGATTCAGGAGGAACGATGTCGCCAATCAGCGTATCTACTGCATTCACATTGTATTCGTCTAACACCTTTTTAATATGTGCTTTGGCCGAATCCTGACGTTCTTTACGCGTAGAAAGGAAGGCAATCACATCGCTGTCCTGTGCCGAGTTACGGAAATAGTTACCAATGGTAGGTTCCAGAACCTGCGACACCAGATTTACCATATTTCCGAAACGCGCAATCACCTTTGGCGCCTCGGTGGTAGGCACGTGAATAATTTGCGCTACGTCAAGATTAAAAGGGAAGCCGTCTTTTGAACGCACAGTGATGGTAGATAGATTTTTATCGAGGTTGTGCGCTTCACTTCGTGCCGATGCCCAGTTGAGCACCAGATTGGTGGTAGGCACCAGTTCTACTTTCATGGTGTATTTGTTGATCGGATATTTTCCGGGGCCCAGAGGTTCGAGCCAAACACCTTTGAAGCCTTTTTCTACAATATTACCATGCTTAAAATCAGCGCCGGTGAGGTCATGACCTTCCTGACCTACATAAGAAATAACCACGCCTACAAATCCAATAGGAATTTCGGTCATAGGTGTTTCTTCAATTTGTACGGCCCAGGGGTTCAGGTTGTAAGAACCGGCAAGAATCACTTGTGGCTGTAAACCGCGGTTACCGCCGTTTTTAATGAAGGCGTCAAAGTCCTGAAAATTGTTGTGGCCGGCAATATCCTTACCTGCAATTTGCCCGGCCTCAATGGGCAAACCATCAAGCGCGGTGATGATGCCCACCATGCTTTCCTGAATGCGCACCATAGGTGTGGTAGAAATCTGAAATAGCATGGTGTTGATACGATAAGAACCTGCGGTGATGTAGCTAGCCTGGCGCCCACGCTGGCCGCCCTGCATCAAAAATTTGGTGGCATCCTGAAAGTTGTCGCAATCCACGTACTTGCCCAGAATACCGCCTGTTGGAATTTCAGCGCCGTCTTTAGCAAGCAGCAAGCCGATCATACCTTCGGGAATGATGGTGAACGACTCCATGGTTACTTCATATTGCCAGAACCACATGCCGAAGTAGAGGCCGGGCGCCAGGGTTTGCGCTTGAAAGCCTGCTTCGCCATTAGTAGCAATAATACGGCCATCGGGCAGTGATTTATTGCTGCCAAAGAGCACGAATTTTTTGGTAACCAGGCCGATGCGGTCTTCGGGAACAATCACCATGCCGAAGAAGAAGCGAAGGATGTATTTATAAAAAACGATGCAAAGGATTACGGGAATAGCCCATAAAAATCCCATAAAGGAAGTTTCCATAAGTGTGTGGTTTTGTGTTTGATTGACTAAATATGCGATAGGAAGACGAAGCAGGCTACGGAATATTTTAGTTTATGCTTCAGGAAGATTGGAGTTGTGGGCTTCCATGGCTTTTTCGATAGCGTTAAAAACGTGCGTGCCTAAAAGCTCGGCGATGTATTTCATTTCTTCTTCAGAAATGGTTTCATCATAACGTTTGGTAAGCTCGAAATCGGAATTTAAATCTCTAATACAGAAAACATTATTGAATAGCGAAATTTCTAAGCCACAACTAATGGCATCATGCATTCTGAACTTTCTAAAATCTTTAAAGATTTGCCGATAAAAAACTGGCCGTTTTTGGATATCCAACCAAGCAGATTCTACGACATTCTCCATTGCCTCATTTAAAGTAGATGCCCAAGGACTATTCCCCAGATATAGATTTTCTTGACCATCATTAAAAAGAATCCTGAAATCACTTAACTGTTTTGAAACACTGTTAATTAGCGGCTTGATACTATTTTCAAATACGGATGTTATTGCTTCGTAACTTCTTAATATCTTCACCCTGCTTTCCCCAACGTTCAGCTGCTGTTTCAGCAACTTCAATTTTTTATCCAGATCGCCGGGCTCATCAATGCTTTCGCCTTTGGCGGCTTTGATTGAAATTTCAAGACTCCAGATCATTTGCCGGCAGATGTAGGCTACAAAAGCGTTCAAATCGCCGGTATCAGCGCGATTGAGAGCAGAAAGATATTCGCGCTTATCGTCTGATTTGATAATTACGGGTGGAAAATCATTTCGGAAAAGCACAAAGTTCATGAGCAATCTGGAAACGCGTCCGTTACCATCACCGAACGGATGAATGCGAACAAATTTATAATGCAGCAAGGCTGCCAGAACCACCGGATGCAATTCTTGTTTTTCGGTTTCTTCTTTATACCACGAAACCAATTCCGCCATCTGAATTGGCGTATCCGTTGGTGAGGTATAATGGAAAATTTCTCCATTTGCCAACCGCACTGAATTTGGAAATTGTTTGTATTCGCCTACCTTGATTAAACGCCGCGTGGGTTGCCCGTCGGGCGTAATGGCTTCCTTCCAAAACGGGCGAACGAGAAGTAATTCATTCAACGATTTGATGTGTTGTTCGGTAAGCGGGCGTTCCTTTTCAATGGCCAGCTCTTTCATGTATTGATACGCCACATCACTTCCTTTCATTTCTTCCAATTCGCGTAAGGTGTGATCGCCCTTTACGTTATCGAATATCAACAGCAGTTCTGTTTCGCTGTAGGTAATGGTGTTGCCTTCAATGTGATTGGTGTTGTAATTGAACTCCAGCCGGAATTTTTTTTCCAGCATTTGAGAACGCCCGCCTTCCATTGGCAGCAGCGCCTCCAGTTTTTTTTTCAGTTCGTTGATGATACGAATTTCATTCATGACATCGCGATAATCAGATAAAGATAGAAATTGAGAGATACTGCGCTTTAACCGAAAACAATTTCAGCGTTACCATTACACTACTGTTGGATGTTGCCCCGCGGCAGGGGGCGGCAGGGCGCGAGCCTTGGCGAGCGGTGTGAGCGAGGAACGAGCGAACACGGGAGGCGAAGCCGTACCCCGAAAGCACCCGGTTGCCGCCAAAAAAAACTTATTCGGCAATAGCCACTACTTCCTGAACTTCAGGAACCATGCGCTTCAGCAAGCCTTCGATGCCGTTTTTCAAAGTTATGGAAGAAGAGGGGCAGCCGCTGCACGAGCCTTGCAGCGCTACGCTTACTACGCCATTTTCAAACGAGCGAAACGAAATATGGCCGCCATCGCCTTCCACGGCAGGTTTTACATACTTATCGAGCAACGCTATGATTTTAGTTTGCGGATCGCTGCTTTCTGTATCGCCTGAAACTGAAGCGCCGCCTTTGTTCCAAAGCGTTTCGCTCACCGCCTTTTTGCCTGATGAAAGAAAACCGCGGATCTTGTCGCGCAGTTCGGGCGTAATTTCGTACCACTCTACATCGGGTGTTTTGGTGATGGTTACAAAATTATTAGAAAGAAAAACCGACTGCACAAAAGGGATAGTGAAAAGCGCCTGCGCCAATTCGCTTTCGCCAGCGCTTTCCTTCGTTTTGAATTCGGCTACATAATTTGGCAGCAGATGCTGGTTGGTCACAAATTTCAGGCTTTCCGGATTGGGTGTTTCTTCAGTATAAATTTCAACAACTGTCATGCTGCAAAGATAGGCAAAGTGCGTTTAGTAAACCGCTACTTTCTTTGTGTACACTTGGTTACCGGTACGAATCTGCAACAGATATAAACCGGGCGTTTCACATATAAAACGGAAGCGGTTGCTGCCCTGATGAACTGCCTCATGCTCAAAAACTTCGCTCACTTTTTGTCCGCGAACGTCAAACAATTGGGCTGAAAAAACAGCCGGCGATTCACTTTCAATTTCCAACTGAAAAGCTCCATGACCCGGATTAGGACTTAGTGCAATGCGCGAAAAATTTCTAAGATCGGGAATCTGCAAGTTGGCAGGCAAGATTAACTGCACCTGAGCAGTGGCGCGGCATCCGGCCGCGGTTTGTGTTTCCAGCGTTACCTGATTTGAGCCTCCCTTTTGGAACTGATAGAACGGAAATTGTTGATTGCTGCTATCGCTTCCGAAATGCCAATTCCAGGAATTTGGCATGGCCACACTACGATCGATAAAACGAAACATTCCCTTTTCAAAATCAATGGTATCAATCTCAATCCGGGCTTCGCAGCAGGTGTCGCGCTGTTTATGCAACGATATTTTGGTATAAGTAATATTGTTGGTGTTATCGAAATCAACGAAACGGTGTTTAGGGTCGAACTGCGCCATAAGGATATAATCGCCATTGCAAATACTATCGAAATAAATGGCCTGGCCAAAGGGCAGCAGGTTCTCGTAAATATCGGCATAACCTACAGAAATGCCTTGCACTTGTGCGCCGCCCGAGGCGTAGCCGAGGCCCAGGCCTCCATTGCGCAACGTGTTCAGTTGATAGGGCGTGCCCTGATAATCGCAGGCGCGGAAGATGGTATCGCAGCCCACATGGTCGTACAAACTCACCGAAACCTTGGTGCCGCGCCCTACCACCGGCCATTTGGAAGGATCGGTTTCGGGGCCGCGGATGCGCAACGTATTTTCTACCCAATCTTCTACATGCAAATGATGATGACCGAGTTCGGAATGGAAGCGCATATAGCCCACCAGCGTGTCTTCAAAGTCGAAAAACCCTGTATTTGTTTTTTTATAAATACGTTGTTGCACCAGTTGGCGCGAGTACAGTCCGTCGTTACAAATCACATTGCCGTTTACTTCCGAATCGGCGCAATACCAGCGGTTGGTGCCAATAATTTCCATAGGTCCCCAGCCGATGTTGGCGGTGGAAGTGGAAACGGTGATGCTATCGTGAAATTCGCGGCGGCGGAGGGTGTCAAAAAACCAGGTTTCACCAATAACAATATCGGGCAGCAGGCGGCATTGCGAATTGGTGGAATCGGGACAACCGCAACCTGCCGGGTTGTATTTATTGCAAGGGCCAATGGGCGTGCCCAATGGCGCCGGGGCGGCAGTATCAAAGGTGAGCGCCCAATTGTTGAGCACGCCTGAATCGCCTTTTACGATATCCTGAACAATGAGGCGCCAGGTTCCTGCGCCGCTGCTGCCATCATTCACTTCGCCAATGTTGTGGCGCGGGTAGAAAATGCCGGTAAAGGGCGCTGTTCCTGAAATAATGGTGGTGGTGGCGTTCATTGAAAAGCAAGTGCCGGTGAAGTTAGCGCCACTGCCTCCTGCGCCCGAAACCAATTCGGTTTGAGCACCTGAAGGTGCCAGCAAACTGATGGAAATATCGGCAATATGAGGATGTGTAACTTCAATGCACACCTTTTTCAAACCAAAGCGGGCATTGAGTTGTGGCGAATCCAGTGCCGGAATATTGAGCAGAAAATAGCGCGCATTGGAATAATCGGGAATGTTCCCGCCGGAGCCTGAAAAGGTTTGTGCGGAAGTGTGGTGTTCTATCAAAAAGAAAAGAAAACAACAGCACAGCCGGAATGCCGAACGGAAAGAAAACAGTAGTTTCACCACATGATTTTGCGCGTGAAAGTTAAGCCAAATTCGAGGGTTGATGAAATTAGCCGCGACGCAGCCGGCGAGTTGCTGGTGAAGGTGAAGGCACCTGCCGTAGATGGCAAGGCCAATGCGCATTTGGTGGAATTTCTGGCAAAATTTCTTTCCCTTTCAAAAAGCAATATTCGATTGCAGAAAGGCAGCACCGCCCGTTTTAAAACGCTTGAAATTGATGCCGAGGAAACCGCAGTAAGCCTTAAATTGCCGCGCTGATATGCGTAAAGAGGAAAAGTTCACAGGAAATATCGATTGGCTTACGGTGCTGTTGTACCTGATTCTTTGCTGTATTGGGTTGGCCGCCATCTATTCTTCGATTTACGTAGATGAAAATTCGCATTTATTAGACTGGAAGAGCAACAGCGGCAAGCAAGTGCAATGGATGATTGGCAGTTTTGTTGTGGCTGCTATTATTCTGATAGTAGATGGAAAGTTCTTTGCCACATTTTCTTACATCATCTACGGCTTAATGTTGCCCGTAATTGTGGGCGTAATTTTTTTGGGTGTAGAAGTGAAAGGGCAGCAGAACTGGATTCGTATTGGCGGTTTTCAGATGCAGCCTTCGGAACTGGTAAAGTTCTCGACCAGTTTAGCCATCGCCAAGTATCTTTCTACCCTAAATGTCGACATCCGGAAGTGGCGCGACAAATGGAAGGCGTTTGCGCTGATCGGTTTTCCGATGCTCATCATTCTGATTCAGGGCGATACCGGTTCGGCTGTGGTGTTTGCGGCGTTTTCGCTGGTGTTGTTCCGCGAAGGTTTGGAGAGTTACTTCCTGATTATTGGTGTGGTGATTGCAGTGCTTTCCGTTTTGGCCCTGCTGGTGCCGCACGTCTGGTATTTATGGATCGCCTTTGCCGTATTGGCCGCTATAGTGCTGTACTTTAATTACCGGAACCGCAACATGGTGTATTTAGTAACAGGCGTACTGCTGGTAGCTTCGTTGTACGTGGCCGGTGTGGAGCAATTGGTAACGCACTTACCCAAACACCAGCGCGACCGCATCAATGTACTTTTGGGCAAGGAATCGAAAAAGGACCTCACCTGGAACGTAGATCAGAGCATGATTGCCATCGGCTCGGGCGGGTTGACCGGTAAAGGATATCTTCAGGGGCCGCAAACCCATTTAAAGTACGTTCCGGAGCAAAGTACCGATTTCATTTTCAGTTGTATAGGTGAGGAATTCGGTTTTTTAGGAACGCTTACCGTGGTGGCGCTGTTTCTGGTGCTGCTGCTGCGGCTTATTTCACTGGCCGAAAAGCAGCGATCGAAATACAGCCGGGTTTATGGGTATTGCGTAGCCGCCATACTGTTCTTCCATTTTGCCGTAAACATAGGCATGGCCATAGGTGTAGCGCCGGTTATAGGCATTCCGCTGCCGTTTATCAGCAAGGGCGGTTCCTCGCTGCTTTCCTTCACCATATTATTATTCATTTTCATACGTCTGGATTCTCAGCGATTAGATGTGCTTCGATAGGCGCAAATCTCTTATGTTTGTGAGTAATGTACGCCATTATTGACGTAGAAACCACCGGCGGAAGTCCGGCCATTGACCGCATCATCGAAATTGCAATTGTTTGTTTCGATGGTGAAAAGGTGACCGATCAATTTACCAGTTTATTAAACCCTAACCGGGCGATTGATAAATATGTGACGCAGCTTACCGGCATTACCGATAAGATGGTAAAAGATGCGCCGGTTTTTGCCGATGTGGCCAACCAGATTTTCAGCCTGCTGGAAGGAAAGATTTTTGTGGCTCACAACGTGAAGTTCGATTACAGTTTGGTACGCAGCGAGTTTAAGCGCATGGGTGTTGATTTTGTTAGAAAAAGAATTGATACGGTAACCCTGGCGCAGAAAGTGTTACCCGGTTTTTCGTCGTACAGTTTGGGAACGCTTTGCGATGCATTAGGCATTGTGGTTGAAAACCGCCATCGCGCATTGGGCGATGCCGAAGCTACGGTAAAGTTGTTCGATTTGATTTTGAAACAATCGGCTTCAAAAAAGTTTATTGAAATTGAATTGAACCACGGCATTGATCCGTTGATATTGCCGCCCCACATTACGATTGATGAACTGGAGAAATTGCCTGAAGAGCCCGGTATTGTTTATATGAAGAACGCAGCCGATGAAGTGTTGCTGATTGAGCCTTCGAAGAACATGCGCAAAGAGGTAATCAAGTTTTTCAACAAAGCCATTGGAAATCCGGCAAGGCAACAAGCGCACAATGTGCTCACGCAAATTGATTTTGTGGCTACCGGTCATGAGTTGGTAGCGAAGTTGTGGGCTTATGAAGAAGTAAAGAAGTCGGTACCTGTTTTCAACAAGCGGCCGCGGGAAATGCGTTTCTCTTACGGCATTTTTCTTGCGCCTGATGAAGAAGGATTTTTCCATTTACGAATTTTGAAACTTCAGGAAACCGAACTGGAGCCGGCCATGCGTTTTTCGGGAAAGAATACCGCTCATAAAGTGTTGAGTCGAATCATTTCGGAAGGCCATTTGCAGGTGTTGTTCAATTTGCTGAAGCAGATGACGGATGCCGAACAGCGGCGCAACTTCCAAAAAACGTATAATGAAAAGCTAACGCGCACGGTGCGCAGCTTTTTATATAAAGAAGAAAACTTCTTTGTGGTTGCAGAAGGCCGCCGGCCCGATGAAAAAAGTGTGGTTTGGGTAGAATCGAGTATCTACCGAGGGTTTGGCTATATTTCTCCTGAAATTGCTGAGATGACACCCGAGAATTTAAAGGCTTGCATTTCTTATAAAGACGATGATTTGGAAACCCAAAAAATTATTCGCAACGAGTTGCGAAAAGGCAAGGGTTACAAAATGGTAACTTATTAGGCCTATGAATTTTGCAGGCCGCATTTTCCATCTCGATTACGACCGCAGCCATCGTATTTTCGGCTTAGACCTGATGCGCAGCATTGGTATTTTACTGGTGCTTGAAGCGCATGCTTATCATTTGATCGTAAATTATTTTCCCGAAAAGTTCCTGTTCATTCCGTTGCTCGATAAAGTGGCGTTTTCATTTGTGTTGAGCGGTTTTTTAATTGGAAGCAGTTTGGTGAAAATGTACGATCGCGATGATTTTGGATGGAAACCGGTGAAGACCTATTGGATCAGGCGATGGCTGCGCACCATTCCCACTTACTTTGTAGTGATTGTTGCGCTAATCCTGCTCCGCTATACGTTTACACACGTAGGATTTATATTCCCCTGGAAACATTTTTTGTTTGTACAGAATTTATGGAAACCCGAAGCCGATCCATATTACTTTTATCCCGAAGGCTGGAGCTTATCGGTAGAAGAATGGTTCTACTTTCTTGTTCCTGCATTGGTGCTTGCCGGAAACTATGTGGTGGCGCCACTTACAGGCCGCAAGACCTGGTTTGTGATGGTAGCTATTTTGCTGCTGGTGATGAGTAACGCGCTAAGGGTTTACAAAGCATCATTAACCGATGAAATGAATGTGTACGACTGGAATATTCATTTCCGCAAGATTGTGCTATTGCGCATGGATACGCTGATGTTTGGAGTTTTGGCTGCTTTTGTACGGTTCCACTTTCGGAAATTTTGGGAACAAAACCGCAAGTTTTTCTTCTTTGTTTTTTGCGCAGGCATGGCGCTCACCCTTGGGCTTTATCCTTTTTTTCTGAAGCAAAACTATTGGCTCAAAACCTTCTACATTACGCAGGTGGGGCTATTGGTAGCTATGCTGTTGCCGCTGTTTGATGGTATGCGCCAAACGTCGGGCAGATGGGTACAGATTTGCGGGTGGCTGAGTCAAATTTCATTTTGTATTTATTTATTGAACCGCACGCCGGTGCTACAAAGTATGATGCAGTTGTTGCCGCCGCAAAATGTATGGATGGCAGCTGCTGAATATGTTTTATACTTCGCTATAACACTTGCGGCTGCCACGCTGATGCATAAATATGTAGAACGCCCGATTCTGCAGTTTCGCGAACGTTTCAAGTAAGTTTATGCCAAATTCAGTGAAAACATTTTGAGGTCGTCGCGAAACTCCCAACCTTGCTTTTTCCAGAACTGCTGCGCTGTATCATTCTCTGTTTTTACCATCAGCATACATCTTTCAATTCCAATGTTTCGCAATTGATCTAAACTTAAGCTGATCAATTTTTTGGCAATACCCAAATGACGATGCTCTTCGCGAACAGCCAGATGATACAAAAAGCCACGACGGCCATCGTGACCGCCCAAAACAGTTCCCAAAAGATCGCCATGTTCATTCAAACAAACAAAACTACAGCCCGGATTGCGCATCAGGTAACGCGTAATCTCTTTTTCTGAATCGCCCAAAGTAGTTGCCAGCGCTGCGGTTTGTGCCCATAGCTTTGATGCAGCCTGATAGTGATTGGAGGTAAATGCTGTGAAGCGCAACATTCGTTACTTGCTTTCTTTAAGCACCATATCAATAGTGATGGCCGCCGATATCACTGCAATTTTATTTTGAGGCTGTGCGTAATCGGGATGAAGTGAAACGTTGTACTTGTCGGCTGTGGTGAAAAGTTCTTTCATGGCACCCGCCCATTTTTTTGAAATAGTTCCGATTTCACTTCCGCTATTGTCTTTGATCACAAAGTTCCACGCCTTCCAGTCGCCTGATATTTCCGCAATCTGCTCACCGGAATTGTTGATGATCAGAAAGGTGGGTTTGAAGAATTTGAATTTCTGACGAATACTTCCTACAGGGTTTCCGTAATGGTCGCTGATCTGAATTTTCGACATCCAGAACGTCCAGCCCCGCGAAATGGTAGCCTGCAATTCATCATCCGCATCGCGAATTTCAAGTGCAAATGGCAACATGGCCTTGTTCAGCAACAAGCGCAGTAGCTTGGCGCCGGTGCTCAATTTTTGTTTAACCGCGCCAATGAGTTCGCCTTTGTCGTTATAAACACGATAGGCATTAGCGAATTTGAAAAGGTTAACCTTTTCATCGATGAAATAGCTGTTGGAGTCGAAGAAGTTGGAGTTCATTATTGGAGTTTTTATTTTACCACAAACGTTGCAGGTCGCCAGGGGTATAGGTACGATTTCTTTCTACAAAATAAGAAGATGCCTCAGTTTTATTCGAGCGATTTTTTTTTCGAAACAGGCGATATAATAAGGCCAATGGCGTAAGTATAAAAATGAAAAGAAAGGTGAGCAAAATTCGTGACGAAACAGCGCCCATCACTTCACCGAAGCGCAACCAAAAACGATGAATAGTAAATGCTGCAACTTTACTGGAAAAGCCCGCTACCATTACGGTTGCGGCAATGGCTGGAAAATACCAATGCTGCCGTTTAGTTAAAAAGAACAGTACGGTGAAACCGGCAGCAATAATGAGTATGGTATGTTTTGGATTTCCTTTTTTCATGTTTAGAACAAGGTGTACACAAAAGGGGCAACCGCAGTACCGCTTCCCAGAACAAGAAGAATACCCAGCAAAAGCAATACGATGATGATGGGTAAGAGCCACCACTTTTTCCGTTCTTTCAAAAAATCCCAGAGGTCGCGGAAAAATTCCATATCAGTCTAAGTTAAAGTTTATTGGCAAATCTTCCTTCCATTGCGGTTGTTGTTCTTTTTCGAAAATCAGATTTCCGATTACCAGCACATCCATTCCGGTACGCATGAAGCAAGTGTAAGCATCGCGTGGTGTGCACACTGGTGGTTCGCCGCGAACATTAAAGCTGGTGTTCAATAACACCGGAATTTGCGTTAGGTTTTGAAACGCTTTTAATAGTGCGTGAAAACGCGGTTGTGTGCTTTTTGAAACGGTTTGAATACGTGCCGAGAAATCGACATGGGTGACTGCCTGTAACGAAGATCGCGGCGTTTTCAGGCGTTCCATCAAAGGCAGCAGGGCATAATTTTCAGGAAGTTCGAACTGCAAATGATTTGCAACAGAAGCGGTGAACAACATATAGGGCGAAGGCTCTTTTATGTTGAAGTACAAAGATGCTTCTTCTTCCACCACCGCCGGAGCAAAAGGCCGAAACCCTTCGCGCTGCTTGATTTGAAGGTTTACTTTCTGTTGCATTGCTGCGCTTCGCGGATCAGCCAGAATGCTTCGGTTTCCTAAAGCACGCGGACCAAATTCCATTCTTCCCTGAAACCAACCCACAATTTTTCCCGAAGCCAAACAGGAAGCCGTTCGCTCTAAAAGGTCGGCATCACTTACCTTCTCCGAAACCGCCTGGAACAATTGAAGTTGGCGCAGCGTTTCTTCCTCCGAAAATTCAGGACCAAGAAAACTGCCTTTCATGGCATCAGCGTTGGTGGTTGGTCGTTCTTTCTGAAATGCGATAAAGTGCGCAGCCTGTGCGGCTCCTATGGCGCCTCCGGCATCGCCGGCCGCCGGTTGTACGAAAATATTTTCAAAGATTTTTTCCATCAGTAATCTTCCATTAGCTACACAATTCAACGCTACGCCACCGGCCATGCACAAATTCCTGCTTCCGGTAAGCGCTTTGGCAGTAAGTGCCATTTTCAAAACAATTTCTTCAGTTACATTTTGAATGGCCAGCGCCAAATCGCAATGGTATGGCAACAGTTCGCTTTCTTCTTCACGACGGCCAAAACCGAATAGCTGCGCCCATTTGGCGTTATTGGTCATTCGCAATCCATCAGTATAGTTGAAATATTTTTGATCAAGTGAGATGGATCCATCTGGTTGAATTGTTACCAGTTTTTCTTTGATAAGTGTCGCCAACTTTTCAGCCTGCTGCTGATTTCCATACGGAGCCAAACCCATTAATTTGTATTCGCCGCTATTCACTTTAAAGCCGAGGTAGTAAGTAAAAGCGGAATACAGCAAGCCTACGCTGTTCGGAAAATGCAATTCTTTCAAAACGGTGATCTGGTTATCGCTTCCTTTCAGGATGGCAGCCGTGGCCCATTCGCCAACGCCATCAATGGTAAGAATGGCGCTTTCAGAATAGGGCGAACTGAAAAATGCGCTGGCCGCGTGTGAAAGATGATGTTCGGGAAAAAGCAGTGGTAGCTTTTTTTTATCGAACGATCCAATTTCCTGAAGCGCTTCGCGGATAATTCGTTTCAGGAATAACTTTTCTTTCATCCAAACCGGCATAGCGGTGATGAACGATTGCCAGCCCCGGGGCGCTACCTGATAATAGGTTTCTAAAATTCTTTCGAATTTCAAAAAAGGTTTGTCGTAAAACGCAATGGCATCAAGGTCTTCAAGCGACAAGCCTGTTTTTTCCAAACAAAATTTTACAGCATTGGAAGGAAAGGAAGCATCATGTTTTTTGCGCGTGAAGCGCTCTTCCTGAGCAGCGGCCACCAATTCGCCATCTATCAATATAGCTGCGGCCGAATCGTGGTAAAATGCCGATATCCCAAGAATTTTCATAATTAATCGTCGCGCTCGGTATTCAGGCGAACCCGTTCCACGGGGTTTGCGCTCATTTCCTGATAATCGCGGCGGTTGTTGAATATATCGATGGCGGCAAAGATGGCGGCGCGCATCGAACCGGCGTCGGCCTTGTCTTCACCGGCAATATCATATCCGGTTCCGTGGTCGGGCGAAGTGCGGATTACGCTAATTCCGGCCGTGTAGTTCACGCCGCTGGAGAATGATATGGTTTTGAACGGCACTAATCCCTGATCGTGATACATGGCCAGCACCGCATCAAATTTTTTGTAGTTGCCGGTGCCAAAAAATCCATCAGCCGGATAAGGCCCCATGGCCATAATGCCTTTATCGCGCGCGCGCAGCACTGCCGGAGCAATAATTTCTTTTTCTTCTTTTCCCAGCAAACCATTATCGCCGCTGTGTGGATTTAAACCCAGCACGGCAATTTTTGGCCGTTCGATTAAAAAATCCTGACGTAGTGTTCGCGCCAGTTGCTCTATTTTTGCTATCAACTGCGGCATTTCAATCTTCTGTGGCACTTCGCGCAGCGAAACGTGATTGCTGGCCAGGCCTACGCGAAAACCTTCATCAATCAATAGCATCGTGGCTTCTCCACCTGCTTTGGTGGCGATGTATTCGGTTTGGCCTTTAAAATCGGTGTAATGTTCGCTTACCGTTTGTTTATTGAGCGGCGCGGTCACCAGCACATCAATTTGTTTGCCAATCAGGTCGTCGATACCTTTATTGAGCGCCAACAGCGCTTTGGCTCCTGCATCAGACGATACTTCGCCCGGTTTGATGGTTACTTGTTCCTGCCAGCAACTGATGCAATTGCCCATTTTTGGGTTCAGGTTAGAGGTATCGGTCACATCATGCAATTGAAAATGGGGGGCTTTCAGCAATTTGGCGTAAAAGCTCAAAACACTGCGATGGCCATAAATCACAAAATCGGCCAGGTGAAAGATGCGTTCATCTTCCAGTACTTTGATAATTACTTCCGGCCCAATGCCGTTATAATCGCCCAGCGTTATTCCAACTTTGATTTTTTCTTCCAACCTCTTTTTTTTAAATCATTCCCTCTAAAAATTCCACCATCAGCCTTACGCCAACACCGGTTCCGTATTTACCGCGATAGCTGTCTTCGGCCATCAGATAGGCGGGTCCGGCAATATCAAAATGCATCCATGGGTAATCGGTGAAACATTCCAGAAATTTTCCTGCTGTGATGGCGCCGCCTTCCGGTCCGCCTACATTCTTGATGTCGGCCACATCGCTTTTGATCATTTGTCCGTATTCGTCCCAAAGCGGAAATTCCACCAACGGCTCATACACTTCGTTTCCGGCTGCTTTCAATTTATCTTTAATAGCATCAGAAGCGGTGCCCATGCAAACGGTGGCAAAGCTTCCGATGGCAGCTTTGGCAGCACCGGTAAGGGTGGCAAAATCGAAAACCATTTCCGGTTTGTAGCGGCTGGCATAAGCAAGGGCATCGGCCAATATCATGCGGCCTTCGGCATCGGTGTTCAGCACTTCTACGTTCATGCCATTCATCATCGGCACCACATCGCCCGGAACGTAAGCGTCTTCACCGGGCCGGTTGTCGGTAGCAGGAATCAACCCCACTATATGTACCGGTAATTTCATTGAGGCAATGGCATGGAATGTGCCCACCACGGCTGCGGCGCCGCTCATGTCGCATTTCATCATATCCATGCTGTTAGCGGTGGGTTTCAGGCTCAAACCTCCGGTATCGTACACCACGCCTTTTCCTACCAGAACGATCGGTTTTTTATTGGTGGCTTTGGCGGGTTTGTATTCCAAAATGGTGAAGGTTGGCGGACGTAGCGAACCGCGGTTGACGGCCAGCAAACCACCCATACGCAAACTTTCGATCTTCTTTTTGTTGAATACCTGAACTGAAAAACCGGCGGCTTTTCCGGCTTTTTGAATTTCAGTTGAAAGTTGTTCAGCCGTAAGGAATGACAGGGGTTCGTTTATCAGATCGCGGGCCAGCAGGTTGCCCTCAACCACAGCTTTCAGCTTGTCGAGCTCGCGTTTGTCGATACCGCCCACATGCAGTTTGGCCAATGTGTTTTTGCGAACATCTTTTGTTTTATATTTCAGAAACTGGTAATTGCTCAACGCCATTCCTTCGGCGAAGGCATAGCTCAAAGTAGCGTGGCTGCTCAGGTTCACAAACGAGGCCTCTTTGGCGCGTTGGGTATTCAGGAATTTGCACACCAAATTGGCGGCACGGCGGGCATCATCCTTTTGTTGATAGGATTTGCGTTTATCATTCACCAGCAACAGGTGCAGGCTGCTATCGCCTTTCCACAACTGAAACGAAAAATTGCCGGCCTCAAAATTTTGTTTGGCCGCAGCTTCTTCATTTTTAGAAAGAAACTTTGAAAGCGGCGTGTTTTTTTCGATCAGCACCACGCGGTGTTGAAATGCAGTGGCGTTCGTGGTGAGTGTGATGTTCAATTTCATAGTTGAATTTTGCAGGCGTGAAAATAGAAGAAACTAAATGTAAGAAAGGAAAAAGAAGCAGAAAACCCGGAAGCGGCCATGCTATAGCTGCGCCTGCAGGAAATTGATAGTTCTTCCTTTTGCGAGGTGCTGCTTTTCATAGAAGGTTTTGATGGCTAATTCCGGAAAATCGAGGGGTTGAGCATAGATATCCTCCCGGCAATACAGCAGTTTACCTCCAAAATTACTGATTGAATCAACGCTATATCGGAATAGGTCGAGGTCGTCGGTTTTAAAGTTCAGAACGCCGCCTTTGGCAAGCAGCAACTGGTATTTGGCTAGAAATGAGGCATGGGTGAGGCGGTGCTTTTCATGGCGGTCTTTGGGGAACGGATCGGGGAAAGTGATCCAGATTTCCTGCAATTCTCCTTCACCAAAAAAGCGAAGGATGTTTTCGATCTTGAAACGGGCAAAGGCCACATTCTTTAAGTGATGTTCCAGTGCGTACTTGGCGCCGGTGTGCAAACGCGGACCTTTAATATCTACGCCAATGAAATTGCGTTCCGGGTGTTCGGCGGCAAGGGCAACGGTGTAATCGCCTTTACCACAGGCCAATTCAACCGTAACAGGATTATTGTTTTGGAACACTTTGGCCGCCCATTGATTCGTAAAGTTCACGGCTTCGCCAGAGGCCGCATGCAATTGCGTGGCGCCAAACTCAAATGCCTGAAAAATATTAGGTAAGGTGTTGATCTCTGCTATTTTTTTCTTCTTATTCTTCCGGCCGGCAGCCATAATGCTTCACAAATTATATGTATAGAAAAGTTTATTGGTTTAGTAGCCCTTTCGGATAACACAAATAGTGCTTTACCACCGGCACCGAAAGCACCGAAATGTTGAGTTGGTCAGAAACCTGAGCAATATCGGCCACTTCGCCATCGGGCATTAAAATAGTGATGCGGTTTTCGTTGGGATTGTAGGCGTGGTTGGTGGTAGAATCAGCCAACACCAGATATCCGGCATCTTCTTCCGAAATTTTATACAGTTCAGCCACTTTTTTTACGATGCCGTTCACTTTTTTGTAAGCGAAGGTTTTGCTGCTCATTTCGATCTTGAACAATTTGCGATTCAAAATCGCATCGCACAAAATACTGAGGATTTTATCTTTCGAATGCTGCCAGTTTTTAAGGGCAGCGATTAAATCCATATCGTCCAGTTCCGAAAAAATATCGAGCAGTTTAGGATGCTTTTTAAAATCTTTTACTGAAACTTTTTCATGCAAAAAGTACGATAAAGCCGGCGAAGCGTCCAGCTTCTTTCCTTTGGAAATGAGTTCCTGCGCCCGTTCTACAGCCTTTATCAGCAATTGCTCTACACATAGCACTGTTTTGTGAAGGTACACCTGCCAGTACATCAATCTTCTGGACACAATAAAACTTTCGATAGAATAAATGCCTTTGTATTCAATAACCAACTCATCGTTCCTCACATTCATCATTTCGATGATCCGATCATAAGAGATCACACCTTCGTTCACACCGGTAAAAAAACTATCGCGGGTGAGGTAATCCAAACGATCTACATCTAATTGCGAAGACACCAGTTGATGCAGAAATTTCTTGTGGTAAGTACCATTAAAAATTTCAATGGCCAGGGTAAGCTGTCCGTTAAATTCGCGGTTGAGGCGTTCCATATACAATCGCGAAATTTCTTCGTGATGCAAGCCTTTGATGAGAATATGTTCAAGCGTATGTGAAAATGGACCGTGGCCAATGTCGTGCAATAAAATTGCCAGCAGCGCGCCGATTTCTTCTTCTTCCGAAATAGAATGGCCTTTAATTTTGAGGATGCTGATGGCCTTGCGCATCAGGTGGAAGGCGCCCAGCGCATGATGGAAGCGGGTGTGATTGGCGCCGGGGTACACATAGTTGCTAAAACCCAGTTGCTGAATGCGGCGCAGGCGTTGGAAATAGCGGTGTTCAATTACATCAAAAATAATGTCGTACGGAATGGTGATGAAACCATGCACCGGATCGTTGAATATTTTACGCTTGTTTGCCATTAGCGGCCTGCAATATCGGTGAAGTATTTTGAAATTTCATGAAGTGCGGCAGGTTGATTTGCCGGTAGGCAAACTGCTATACTGAAACGGGCAGATTCACTACTTTCCGCCAATTCAAGCAATATAAAATGGAAAAAAAGGAAGTGCCGGTTTTTTATCCCAAAACCACAAGGCAATGGCGGAACTGGCTGGAAAAGCAGCATCAAAAATGCGAATCGGTTTGGGTGGTTTTTCACACCAAAGCGTCAGGAAACAAATCGCTAACCTGGAGTGAAGCCGTGGATGAAGCCTTGTGTTTTGGTTGGATAGACAGCAAGAAAATTAAAATCAACGAATCGGAATCACGGCAGTTTTTCAGTAAACGAAAACCCAAAAGCACCTGGTCGAAAATCAACAAGCAGAAAGTGGAGCGGTTGGCGGCTGCGGGAAGGATGAGCGCTGCCGGATGGCAAATTATTGAAATTGCCAGGCAAAATGGTTGGTGGAATTTGCTTGATGAAGTAGAGGAACTGATTGTTCCCGATGATTTGAAAGTTGCTTTTTCGAAGAATAAAAAAGCACATGCCTTTTACGAAACCCTGCCACGATCGCGTAAAAAATTTTTATTGCAACAATTGGTTTTGGCGCGTACACCCGAAACCCGAAAAAAGCGAATCGCTGCTATTATGGCGCAAGCTGGCTAAGCAGTTACATTATTGGTTGTATCACACTATTGCGATTACCTTCAGTATCGATGAACGAAACATAGTTTCCAAAATTGGGAATGCGTATGGGGTCGCCTAAAACTTTTCCACCATTCGCGTTAATGCCTTTTATGGCTGCCTGAATATCATTTACGCCGATTACGATTGAAGGATACTGCATGGGCCAATCGGGCTTGAATGGAAACAATCCGCCGTTGATAGCGCCGGCCGGAAAGCCTGGCTTGGCGTCGGTTTCGGCTGTTGTTGCCAAAATATAGTTGCCGGAAGATGGGCCTAAATCAGCCATTTTCCAACCGAACACATTGGTGTAAAATGCCGCAGCGCGTTTGGCATCTTTGTAAGGCATTTCAAAATGTACAACAGGATTCATGATGGAAAATTAGAAAATCACTTTTGCCTGTCCAACTGTTTCAACATGGCTTTGAGCATAGCAGGAACAATTAACTGATGAAAGGGCCTGACCGGCAAAAAATATAGCCGGCCGAATACATTATTAAAATGCACCACTGTAGATACGGTGGCCACTCGAAGGTTGTGCTGATGAACCGCGTTAGCCACATGCAGCGAAACGCGGAAGTTAAGATGTTTGTCATCGGTGCCCAGAATAACTTCTTCATCGTTCTTTTCAAAAACCTGAAACAAACCGAATTGTTGGCCCACTTCGCATTTAAAATTCGCAAGTAAGGCAGTGCGATCAACACTGTTGTTTGAAGTTTTTAACCCCAAAATGGCTACCGCTTTGTTACGCAATTTGAATAAAACATCCACCCATTTCGGGCCGCTGCTGAAAAAAGCGCGAGCCAAATCAGTTGAAGTGCGCTGATGCTGCGGATCGTGAATAACACCAGAATAAGAATCGCTGTAATCAAACGGTTTTGAAGGAAAACGCAGTAAGGAATTTTCAGGAATGGACGTTTTTTGAATACGATGCACTTAGTTTGATTTTAAAGAATCGCGATGCAAATCAAACACAAAGATTTGTTCCGATGGGAAGGTGCGTAAGGTGCGCCTTGGGCAGCTAAGCACTTTTTGCGAAGCAGCGAAATACCACACTTTTTCCATTGGCCTTGCGAGGTAAAAATAGATTTCGGCCCGGCTGTTTAGGCTATCGCGCTGCGCGCGGTTGTTTGTGTTTTCGATAAATGGAAACGACTTTTTATTTAAATAATACGCTACTGAATTTTGAAAAGGCCAACTGTAATCGAGCTTCACTTTCCGGTTTTGACTTGCGCCAAGCCGGTTCACCTCATTAAGCATGGTTTCGGTTCGTGAATCGAAATCCCAAATTAAAGTTTTAGAAAAGTTAGCGTGAAGTAAAAAGTTAACCGATAGAACCGAAACAACTATGGCCAATGCGCTATATCGAAACACTTTTGGTGTATCAACAGCGGCAAAGCAAAAGCACAAGATAAGAAGTGGATAAAATAAAAGCGCGGTGCGGTCAATCAAATACAGTGTTCCCAGCAAATAGTGTTGGGCTACAACCGAACAAACCGATAGCCCGGAAATCAAAAACAACGCCGTTTTGGGAGTATTTAATTTATGACGGATAAAAAACGAAAACAAAATGGTAATCACCATTAACAGCAGTAATCCATTACCAATAAAAAGCAGCATGGGTGTAGGTTGGTGTGCATAGGCCGAACTGGTTAGGAGCGACTGCATCGTATCGGTATAAAAACCTTCGCCACCGCCATAATATAAACTACCGCTTTCGCGTAGTTTTTGAAGTGGCACTTTAATTGTTTTGAAAAGCAAAAAAGAAAACACCGCAATCATCAACAGCGCCTGAACGCTTTTTCCGCGCCTTGCTAGCAGCGAAACCACTGCTATTACCGCCAATGTACTTACCCAAAAATGGAGCAGAACGAAGTTGGAAATTACCGCCAAACCACCGAACAGCAATGCTTTCAGCAACGCCTTCCAGCTTCCGAAATCAACGTAAAGAAGTACATAAAACAACGCTGCCATTAAAAAACCCATACTTAATCCATAACCCCTTGCCAACCCAAAAAAATCGAGCAAAAAGGGATTCAGCACCAGCACCAGCAAACTGCAGTTGCCTAAAATTTGCGGCAATGTTTTAGTAATACGATGGGCGAAATAAAGATAGAGCGCAAACGCCAGTACATTGGGTAAACGGGCTACAAAAAGCGAATTACCCAGGCTGTAAAAACAACCTTTGATGAATAGGGTGTTCAGCAAATGATTGTTGGCATCGGCCGGAGTAAAAGAAAGAATATCCTTTAGGGGAAGTTTTACAAATTGGTTGATGGTCCATACTTCATCGTACGTTACGCCTACGGTAATAGCGCGAATCAAAACATACAGAAAAGCAGCAGCCAGAATGAAATAACGCGTAACCGACATCCACACAAATAAATGAACAAAGCGAAATAAATTACGAAAGAAAAATTACGAATTACGGGAATTGGTAATCCTTTCCACGCCATGCGTAATTCGTAATTCTCTCCCATCACTACTTTTTCGTGTTTTTCTTACTAAATCCACCGAACCCTATCGAAGCCCGCTATTTTTGAGCAAAATCTACATCATGAAATATTTTTTACCTGCATTGCTGCTATTTGCTTCCGCCTTACCTGCCCAAACGCTGGTAGAAGTGAAAGACATCCTCCCCGGCGCTGCCAACAGTTTGCCCAATAGCTTCACCTTCTATAATGGTTATACTTATTTTCAGGCTACCGACAGTACCCACGGCACCGAACTTTGGCGCACCGATGGCACTACTGCAGGAACACAATTGTTTATTGACATCGTTCCCGGTAAAAACAGTTCTTCGCCATCGCAATTATATGTGGTGAACAACAAACTGGTGTTTTGGGCCGATGACCAAATTCATGGCGCCGAACTGTGGGCCACCGATGGAACGGTTGCGGGAACAATATTGATCAAAGACATCAATCCCGGCAATGCCACATCTCACTCACAAAATAATTATGGCACTTTTCTGCAGTTCCAAAATCGGTTGTACTTCACACCACTCGATAGTGTGCACGGCACCGAAGTTTGGTACACCGACGGCACCGCGGCCAACACCGCCTTGTTGCGCGATATTGCCCGCCAAAACGAATCGAGTTTCCCGTATCTCAGTTTGATTGTTCCCGCCGGAAATGCTTTTTATTTCACCGCAACCGATTCGGCTTATGGCAATGAAATCTGGATCTCGGATGGCACCACTTCCGGAACGCATGTAGCGCTGGACCTTATGCCCGGCTTGGTTTCCAGCTATCCGAGCGTGTTCTGTAATTATCGCGGGAAAACGTATTTTTCCTACTACGGTGCAAACGGAAATGAATTATATGGCACCGACGGCACTTTGGCCAACACCGCTTTGGTAAAAGACATTAACCTTGCCGGTGATGGTTTTCCCATTCCGGTTACCGTAGTAAATGATCGTTTGGTGTTCACGGCCGATGATGGCGTTCACGACCGCGAATTGTGGAGCAGCGATGGCACGGCCGCCAACACTAAAATGATTGCCGATATTGATTCCAGCACTATTGCAGCCGCAGGCAGCACCCCCGGAAGGTTTTGTGTGAACGGCAATTACCTGTACTTTGTGGCTTACGACAGCGCCCATGGTTACGAGCCGTACATCACCGATGGCACCGATACCGGAACGCGGATGATTATGGATGTGCGGCCCGGTCCCAGCTCTTCAATAGCCGGCTGGGCAGAAGGTTTTCTGGCGGCTGGAAACAAAGTGTTTTTCAAGGCCAGCACCGATGCTGATGGAACCGAGTTTTGGGAAAGCGATGGTACTGCTGCAAATACCAAAATGGTGCTTCCGCAGTTTGTTCCCGGCCCCGGACATGGCGATCCTATAGACTACCGTTTGTGCAATACTTCCATTTATATGCAGGGGAAAAACAGCACCGATGGCTTTGAACTTTGGAAGATTGATGGCGTAGTTTCAGGCCTCACAGAAATTGCCGCTACCCGGATGCAGGTGTTTCCAAATCCTTGCTCTAAAATGTTGACCATTGCCGGTGCCGATGAGGCTGCTAGCATTCAGTTGTTTGATGTATCAGGAAGACTGCTGCGCGTTGAAACCGGCGCCACTATTGGTGTTGATGGTTTGGATAACGGGCTCTACCTGGTTCGCGTAACCAGCCATGGCGAAACGCATGCTGCTGAAGTGGTGGTTTCGAAATAACGTTATTCTGAAATTTTTTGCCGAATGCGTTGTGTTAGCGCCTCAGCCAAATCTTTTTGGCAAGGCAGCGTTTCGGCCTCAGTGCAATACGAAATGCCGCTTTCGCCAATCCATTGTTCGTAATCACTGTTTTTAATGGTGGTAAAATGAATCCATTCTGAATCGGCTGTGCGAAATTCGCCACAGAGCAAAAACAACACTTCACCATTGGGTTTTACGCGCTTTTTCAATGTTACATCGCGAAATTGTTTTGGCAAAGGTTGTTGACTTTTAAAAAAATCCTGAGCGGCAATCGCTACAATGGTGTCGATTACGTTGTAAGTAGAATCTATAGCGATCACCACAGGTTCCTCCAACTTTTCTTTATGCTCATTTTGGCAGGAAATAAGCAGTAGAGCAACGGCCAGAATAGAAAGCAGTATTCGCATGTTTTTCTTATGAAGATGACGCTGTGCCCTTATTTCCATAAACCAAATTGCTGCACTATGGCCTGCGTACGGAACTCGAAAATTTGTTGTAATTTTTTTCTGATTAACAATCGGTTCGCTAGTGCACCTAATATTCCAAATGGAGGAATATAGGTAACCATGTCGGTCATCAATACACCTCCCGCAATGGCTTCTACTTTATGCTCATGATGCCACAACGTATAAGGACCCATGCGTTGTTCATCAACAAAATACTGCCGGTCGGCCACATGCGTAATTTCAGTCATCCACTTCAGCGGAATTCCGAATAACGGACGAACGATGTAAGTAATAATCATGCCCGGATACATTTTGCCGCTGCCGCTGTTTCCCGTTACCTCGAAACCCATGTAAGGCGGCGTGATTTGCTTCAAATTACCGGGCGAAGAAATAAAGTCCCAAACCACATCAAGCGATGCGGGTATTTTTTGCGTTTGCGTAAATTGGTAGAATGCCATAAAACAAGCCGGTTTCAGGCACTTAATTAAGCCATCTTCACTTTATAAGCAAATCAGATTAGTTGTGGAACACGAAGCGTGTTCTTAAATGCGGCAAGTTGTTTTTCGAAAAATGATTCCCGATTTTTTTGCGGATGCCGGGTGCTTTCGGGGTACGGCTTCGCCTCCCGTACTCGGTCGTTCCTCCCTCGTACCGCTCGCCAAGGCTCGCGCCCTGCCGCCCCCTACCGCGGGTAGTCATCAACAGTAAGGTGGTCTTTTTTCGATTGGAAAAAGGGGGAAGTACAAACACTTCCATCGCCTTCTCCGGTAGTCATCGTTTTGCTAAAAGCAGCATCCACGCGCCTTTCGTTTCCACATCATCCTATTTCTTATTTTCATCTGCATGAAGCACTGCTTGTTGATTGCCATTTGGTTAATCGCCATTACCGGAAATGCTCAAACCATTGGTTTGTTGCAGCATGAGGCGAATTCGCTCGATTGGGGCTATGTACTTTTTGCACCCGTCACCGGCAACACCACTTATTTGATTGACAAATGCGGCCGGCAGGTAAAAGGTTGGAGCAGTGCCTACAAACCCGGCCAATCGGTTTCGTTGCTGCCCGATGGCACTTTACTGCACACCGGCATTTCGAACAACAGCACTTTTTTAAGCGGAGGAAAAGGAGGGGTGATTGAAAAGATAGATTGGAATGGCGCTGTGTTGTGGCAGTATAATGTTTCAGATGCCACCAAATGCCAGCATCATGATGCTAAAGCTTTGCCAAACGGCAATGTGCTGGTAATAGCCTGGGAAAGTAAAACCAATACCGAAGCCATTGCTGCCGGCCGTAATCCGGCATTAGTTCCGGCAACACTGTGGAGCGAGCAAATTCTGGAACTGCAGCCGGTAGGCACTAACGGCGCCAACGTGGTTTGGGAATGGCATTTGTGGGACCATCTGGTTCAGGACTTCGATAATACCAAGGCCAATTACGATACGGTTTCCAAACATCCCGAACTGGTGAACCTCAACTTCAACTCCAGCGCCACCAATAGCGACTGGATTCATTTGAATGCCATAGATTATAATCCCGATCTCGATCAAATTTTAATTAGTTCGCATGCCTTCAGCGAAATTTGGGTAATTGACCATAGCACCACTGCGGCCGAAGCGGCCACACACAGCGGTGGCCACTCTGGCAAAGGCGGCGATCTGCTTTACCGTTGGGGAAATCCGCAGGCATATAATAACGGGGCAGCAGCAAACAAAAAGTTTTTCGGCCAGCACAATGCTCATTGGATCGAAACCGGTTTGCCCCATGCAGGCGCCATCATGGTGTTCAACAACGGCCTGAATCGGCCCGGTGGCAACTATTCTACGGTTGAAATCCTTCAACCACCGGTTTCGGGAACCGGATATAGCAGTGCCTTACCCTATGGGCCGGCAGCAACAGCAATCCTTTACAATGCAGGCAATCCCAACAATTTCTACGCACAAAATATTTCAGGCGCACAACAACTTTCTAATGGAAATGTACTGATTTGTGACGGACCTGCCGGAACGTTTTTCGAAATCGATTCGCAACAACAGCCGGTTTGGAAGTATATTGATCCGGTGTCCATTTCCGGTGTGATGGCGCAGAACAGCAGCCCGTCGCAAAACCTGGTGTTCCGTTGCACGTTTTATCCCGAAACCTATTCCGCTTTTAGCGGCCATAACCTCGCCGCAGGCAGCATCATTGAAGATGTAAATCCGGTTTCAGCAGCTTGTACGCTCACTACAGGAGTGGCAACCGAGGCAATTTCCCAAATTCATATTTATCCCAATCCGGCCACAGCGCGGTGGAGTATTGAACTGCCTGAAAACGCTGCAGCACTAAAGGTATATGATGTGACGGGAAAACTGCTGTGGCAGCAATTTCAAACCCGTAGCACCAGTATTGATGCATCAGGCTGGACGCAGGGGTTCTATTTTCTAACCGTAAAAAATGCAGCAGGCATAATTACTACCTACCGATTGATAAAAAAATAGTGACCACGGCAGTACGCGTTATTTACAAATTACAAAGTGGTAATTCGAAACAGATTTAGTTCACTTTACGTCCGCCGGCAACCCGCTCGTTCTTGCTGAATTTTTCGATACGGCGAAGGTCGATCAACAATTCCGCATCTGAACTTTCAGGCGAAGTATAAAATTGTTCACCCGCATAGTTTACTACACCCACACGATTACGCCAGTCGCTGGCCAGCAGTACATAGCGGTTCCGTTTATCGGGGTTAGGGCCAAAACGCAAAAAGTGGTCGTCGTTCTTCTCAAAACTGATCGACATTTTTCCGGCGCTGTCGCGCACCAGCACACCGGGCGTTCCGCGCGGAATGATTACTTCTTCCACACTTTCGCCATTTACAATTTTCACTTTGCCTTGAACCACCTGTGCGTTGGCGGCATCGGTAACTTTGCGCTGCAGCACCACCGGATCGCTCACATAAAACTGTACGCGCATCAGGTCAGTAGTTTGTAAGTGGTACTTGGTTTTTAAAGCATCCGAGTAGGGAACCAGATTCTTACATGACGCCATAAGGGCCAACACAAAAGCGGCAAAGCATATTTTTTTCATAACAGTTATTATAGTACTAAGAAGGTGCCAAAATAGAGATGTAAAAAGCGGCTTTCGGTTTTTAGCACATTTTAAGAAAGACTTTTACTGTTCGTTAATCGCTATCTTTGCATCGTGAAAAAATTTTTAACCATCCTGATTGGAATCTTGTTGTTTACGGTGGCCGGCGCCCAGCCGGTAATGATTGATACCGCTCAGGATCGCTATATCAAAATTGACGATGTAAAACTGCACTATAAAATGTGGGGTAAGGGCGAGCCCGTATTGTTGCTGCACGGCGCTATGGAATACTGGCGTTCGTGGAAAAATCAGATTCCGGTGCTGGCTAAAAATCACAAAGTGATTGTGGTTGACACCCGCGGCCATGGCGAAAGCACGTTTACCGACCGCGAACTGAGCTACGATCTTTTTGCGAACGACATGAACCAGTTCATTACGCTTTTGGGTTACGACAGCATCAATGTAGTTGGTTTTGGCGATGGCGCAATTATAGGGATGATGATGGCTATTCGCCGGCCCGGATCGGTGAAACGGCTGGTGGCCATAGGCTCAAATCTAAAAGCCGATACCACTGCTGTATATCCCGATGTGTTGGAAAAAGTAAAGCAGTGGGATTATGAAAAAATGGCTTTCTATTTACAAGTGAAATTCAAGGAAAATCCGAATCCGCTGCAGCTTAAGGAAATGGCCAGACGGATGCAGAAATTACTGCTTACCCAGCCCAATATGAACTACGATGATCTTGACAAAGTGATCTGCCCAACGCTGGTAATGGCAGGCGATCGCGACCTCATAAAACCCATGCACACGCAGTTTATATTTGAAAACTTACCTATCGGGCAGCTATGCATCATACCCGGTGCTACCCATTATTGCATTAGCGAAAAGCCTTCTATTGTAAATGTGGCTATCAACGACTTTTTGCAACTGCCACAACATCCGGTAAAAAGGTAAGAAGGAAAAAGCAGAAGGTGAGCTTTCAATCCATCACTTGCCAATCGCCCTTCTGCCTTTCCAAATCAAAAGTAAATCGTTGGTAACGGTATAGTGTTTTGCGTACAACAAATTTAATTGATACACCGCTTCGCTCTCCATGGCGTTATTTACCATACTGCCGCTATGCAACACTCCGGGATGCAATGCGGGTAAGCCTTTCACGGCATTGGCATCGGTGAGCCAATAGCCCACCCAGGTTTTTTTTCCACTAAAAACCTGAACCAAGTTTTTCAGAAATCCCTTCCATTCACCAGCAAAAACCGCCAACGGAAGCAGCACCGGCCATAACAGCGCGCAAACCACAAGGTCCAGCATGCGCTTTTTGCTGCGCGCCATCGGTTTCATCAAATTGAGGTTCACATCATCGGCATACAAATCGCCTGCGGTGTTTTTTGAATTACTGCCAATCAACGCCTCACTTCCGGGGTTCAGTATCTTGATATTGGTCAATTGGCCTATTCGTTCAGTAAAGGAAATGATATTGGAGAACGAAAATTGCTGCGAACAGAAGATCACTTCCGCTATATCAAATGCACGAATGTAATTCAACACTGCTGCGGTTTCCGGCTGTTCCAGCGCTGCCACTACCGTTCCCTGCGAATGAATTTTTTGAAGGATAGCCTGCGTGCGAACTTGTTCAGCTTTGCTACCAACCACCAGCACTCTGTAATCGCCGGTTCGTTCCGGAGTAAATTGCGAATGGCGGATGAGGTTATAAACCAACCTCGTGAGGAACATTGCTGCTGCCGTAGTTCCCGTGCCTAACAAAATGATGGCCCGCGAAAAACGCCAGCTTTCCGGTAAAAAGGCATACAATGCCGCAATCACTACGGTTCCTGCCAAAATGCCTCGTATTACCGGCCGCGAGCGGAATGGTTTTTCGTAAGCGCCGCTGAAAAAACCAAAAATCATCCATATCAGCACATAAGCCGGTACTACAATGCCCAAAAACTGCAGCGGATAATATTCAGGCGCATTTTTAACGTTGGCAGCCCAATACCGGATAACTGCATACAAACCGCCATACGCCAGCAGCATATCAATTAACGGCAGAAAGGAAGAAGCCAGCAGGGAACTCAACAAAGTGAGCACGGCACGGAACACTACGGCTACATGAATCAGAAAAGAGAAAGCCGCTGCGCCTCCTGCAGCAAAGTGTTTTTTGGCAAAAATGATCATGGCCTCATAGAACACCTTTACATAGTTCAGACTTCCCTTTTTGGTGCTCTCGCCTTTATAGTGAATGATGGCGGTATCTGCCAGATAATAATTCTTATAACCGGCCTTGAGCACGCGATAGCTCAGGTCGATATCTTCGCCATACATAAAAAAAGTTTCATCAAAATAACCGATCTGGTCTAATACCGTTTTCCGGAAAAACATAAATGCTCCGGAAAGAATTTCTACTTCATGGTTTTCCTCTTTTGATAGAAAACCGAGATGATACTTTCCAAACGTAAGCGACTTTGGGAACAAGGAGGCCAGCCCAAACATTTTGTAAAAAGCCACAGCCGGTGTGGGCAGTCCGCGTTTCGATTCCGGTAGAAAAATACCCTTGCCATCTACCATTTTTACACCTAACGCACCGGCTTGGGAGTGCGTTTGCATGAATTGCATGCAGGTTTGAAAAGTGCTTTCGCCAACTACGGTATCCGGATTCAGGATCAATACAAATTCGCCTGAGGCCAAGGCCATCGCCTGATTATTGGCTCTTGAAAAGCCCGGATTTCCGGCATTGGCAATCAGCTTCACCTCCGGAAATTTACTTTGCACCATTTGCTGCGAACCATCTTGCGAATTATTGTCAACCACAAAAACTTCGCAGGAAATGTTTGCTGATGCCCGCATTACCGATTGAAGGCACTGCTCCAGAAAGTGTTTGACATTGTAATTGACGATAACTACCGATAGCTGCACGTTCCAAAAGTAATTTTTTTAGGAAGGAACGTTTGGTTGGGCTACTGCGAACGCCACGTTTCGGCCACCCAATCTTCCGAAATAAAAAAGGCCCCTTGCGGAGCCTTTTCATTTTTCAGGATTAATAGATCTTTCTTATTTCTTCTCTTCGTTGGCCTTAGTAGGATCCAGCAAATCGTAGAACTGGTCTAATTTCGGCATAATGATGATACGGGTGCGGCGATTCAGTGCGCGGCCTTCAGCAGTAGTATTTGGCGCTAAAGTGTTGTATTCGCCGCGGCCGGCAGCAATCAGTTTGTTCGGGTTGATCTTATAATCTTGCTGCAACACGCGAACCACAGAAGTAGCACGGTGTACGCTCAGGTCCCAGTTATCAGCCAAACAATTTGTTTTTATCGCATTGTTGTCAGTATATCCTTCCACCATAACTTCCACATCCGGACGTTGTTCTACAATGGCCGCAATCTTACCCAAAACAGTTTTTGCCTTTGCTGTAAGATTAGCGCTTCCTGAAGTGTACAACATCTTGTCGCTCAAATTGATCATTACTACCGTTTTATCTACTTTGATGTCCACATCGGTATCATCCAGGCCATCTTTCAGAGCGCCTTTCAGGTTCACGGCCAGCGCCAAATTGATGGAATCGGCCTTGGTTTTGGCGGCCTGTAGCAGTTGAATGTACTTATCCTTCTTTTCCAATTGCGCCAAAGTTTGGCTGATGTTGTCATTGGCAGCTTTACTGAGTACGGCCAAATCGCCCACTTGTGTAACCTGTTTATCTCGCTGGTTTTTGCAATCTTTTAATTGGTCCTGCAGCAGTTCCTGACGCGCTTCGTAGTTCGCTTTTAACGATTTCATATCGCTTTCGCAAAGCGCCCGGCGCTCTTCGCAAGAGTGTAAAGCAACACTTGCTTTTTCATAATCGGCTTGCAGCGCTTTGTACTTTTTTTGAGTAACACAAGAGCTGATCAGTAAGGGCAGTGCCGCTAAAACGCTGTATTTGAGTATGTTCTTCATGTAGTTGAATTTCTGTTCGCTGCGAAGTTAAAAAAACCTCACCGCCATAGTGGTAAATGCCTCCACCATGTTTTTGCAAGTGTAGCAAAAGGTGTACCCGTAAATGGTTCGTATCACTTTCTTAATTACCGAATACCGTTTCCAGAACTTCATGCGATTTGAGATGGCCAAAGCCTTCCACATGCAACTGATAGTAGCGGAGCAATCCGGAAAGCAACTCGCGGCGCTGCAACTTAGGCAGCGGTAATTCCATGCGCGAAACCGGCGAAGTGTTGCAAAGTAAATGTACGGCCTGACTGATCAGGCGCGGCAAAACAACAGCCGATGTAAAGCGTTCTTCAACAAAAACGCCCTCCTGTAAATCAAAGCAAGGCGTGCTTTCAGAATAATTATCGTGTGGACCAAAGCCCAGATAGTGTGCATAGTGCAATAGAAACTGCATATGAAAATAGGGCACGGCCCGGGGTTCTTCGTCGAGCAACAGCAATTGCTCATAAACAAACTCAAACAGCGATTCATTTACATCGTTCTCTTTCACAGTTTTGGAAATTACTTCCAATAAAAACAGCGCAATTCCCGATTTCACCACATCGAAAGGAATGGTTTGATAGTTATAAGCACGCCGAAACTCCTTAATACGCTGCATGTTTTTGTTCTCGCGCTGCGTTACCTCCAGGTCGAGTAACGATAATGGCCGCATCATGGCCGCTTTGGCTATGGCCTTCGAAGATCGCACTCCGTTCACCATATAAGTGATCAGGCCTAGTTTTTCGGTAAGAATGCGGGCAATTACGCTGGTTTCAGAGTAATTTACGATTTGCAGAACAATTCCCCGCGTTTTGATGTGCATCCGGCAAAGGAAAAAAGAACGCGGAGCTTTTAGGGCAATTTAAGGCTTGCGCGCCTCAGCTTTCGTTATAAACGATTGTTCCATAGCTCACCCGTTGCACTCCGGCAGTTATCCTTGCAAAACGCCCAGAATTTACTACATTCACCGTCCGTTTTCAAAAACCGGTTAGTTGCCTATCGCATCTCTTCTACATGTAAGCATACATTTGTAGTAAATTTTTTTTCGCGGCACGCCGCAAGCAACTGCATGATCGCATATCTGAAAGGCAAACTGGTTCATAAGAGCCCCACCCATGTTGTATTAGACGTAAACGGTCTGGGCTATTTGGTGAAAATCACATTGCATACCTATTCCGCTATTCAATCGCTTGATGATTGCCTGCTGCACACCTCACTGGTAGTAAAATCGGAAAACCAGTCGGTTTCCGGTTTCGATTTGTATGGCTTTGCTACCGAACTGGAGAAAGACATTTTTGAAAAGATGATCAGCGTATCGGGTGTGGGTGCCGCTACCGCCCGGATGATGCTTTCTACATTCCGGCCCGATGAAGTGCAGCACGCCATCCTTACTGAGAACGAGGCGATGATTCAGAGCGTAAAAGGCATAGGCCCGAAATCGGCCAAACGCATTATTCTGGAGTTGAAAGATAAAATAGGAAAAGTATCAGGCGAGGTTAAAATCACCGCAACCCCTCAAAATAATATACGGGAGGAAGCGTTAGTTGCCCTGCTGGCCCTGGGCTTCAACAAAGCAGCGATTGAAAAAACGGTAAACCGCCTGATTCAGGCGCAACCCGACTGCACCGTTGAAACATTGATAAAAGAATCGCTGAAGCAATTATAGCATGACCATCCGCCATAAAATTTATACGGGCTTTCTTACCGTTTCTGCCGCTTCCATAATGGTAGCCGGAATGGCCATGCCGGCTAAGATTCGGGTACCACGCCTGGCGCGTACGCGAAAGGTTGAAAAGGTGGTGCCGCCGCTTCCTTCCGAAAAGCTGGTGCCACGAACCAAGGAAATTCTTCTGGCTGAAGAAGAATTGCCCGATAGCCTGAAATATCCGCTTAAAGAACGCACCGGCGATCATGTTACCGAAAAAACCAAAGACCCGTTCTATCTTAAAGATCCTTCTAACATCAAAAAAGATGTGGAATACGACCCCGCCACCAATCGCTACATCGTAACCGAAAAAGTAGGAGACGTAAACATCAAGGAACCGATGTACCTAACCTATGAAGAATATTTGAAATACACCGAGAAGCAAGAGCGCAACGATTACTTCAAAAGCCGCAGCAATGCTATCACGCTGATTGAAGATAAAAGTGTGATTCCGCCTATTAACACCAAGAATAAAATTCTGGATCGCCTTTTTGGCGGAACAAAAATCGAGATCAAACCGCAAGGGAATCTCGACCTTACGCTGGGCGGCAATTCGCAATACATCAAAAACCCAAACATTCCGTTGCGGAACCGAAAAGTAGGCGGTTTCGACTTCGACATGAACATCAACATGAATGTGGTGGGCAAGATTGGCGACAAACTGCAACTGGGCATCAAATACAACACCCAATCAGGCTTCGATTTCGACAATCAGGTGAAGCTGGGTTACATGGGTCAGGAGGATGATATCATCAAAGAAATTTCCATCGGTAATGTGAGCATGACGTTGCCTACGCGCCTGATCAATGGCGGGCAGGCTTTGTTTGGCGCCAAGTTCAAATTGCAGTTTGGAAGATTAACCTGGACCTCTATCATCTCGCAGCAAAAATCGAAGCGCGAAACTATTATGGTGGAAAGCGGTGCGCAGCGCCAGAACTTTGAACTGAAGGCCGATGCTTATGATGAGAACCGCCACTTCTTTCTGGCCCAGCATTTCCGCGATCAGTACGATTATGCCTTATCCTCGCTTCCGGTCATCAAATCAGTAGTGAACATCACCAGAATGGAAGTGTGGATCACTAACCGCAACGGAAGTACGCAAAATGTGCGCGATGTAGTGGCGCTGGCCGACCTGGGCGAAGTGCATCCACACAATGCCAACGTAATTGCTGGAACCAGCACTAATCCCGACAATACTTCAAACAACCTTTATCCCAATCTTGCCGGAAATGATTTTGCCCGTCAGGTTGATCAGGCTGTAACTAATCTCACCGGTCTGGGTTTAAATCCGGTAGAAGATTTTGAAAAAACATACGCACGCAAACTGCAGCCTACGGAATATACCTTCCACCCATCATTAGGTTTCCTTTCATTGAACACGCAGATGAACCCCAATGATGTACTGGCCGTAGCTTACCAATATGAAGTGAACGGTAAGATTTACAAGGTGGGTGAATTCGCGCAAGACGTTCCCGCTGATTCCAATAGCGGCAGCAAAGTATTGTATCTCAAAATGCTGAAGAGCACATCCATTCGTCCGGCACTCCCTTATTGGGATCTGATGATGAAAAACGTGTACTCGCTTGGCGCTTATCAGGTAAGCCAGGAAGATTTTCGTTTGGATATTTACTACAACGATCCGGGTGGAGGCGAAAAACGTTACATGCCTCGTGGTGGAATCAAGGGCACGCAGCTTATTAAAGTGCTGAACCTCGATAATGTGAATGGTCAGAACGATGCGCAGCCCGATGGATTGTTTGACTTCATTCCCGGCGTTACTATTCTTCCCGCCAATGGAAGAATTATTTTTCCGGTGAAAGAACCATTTGGTCAGAACCTGCGCGATGCCTTCGACCGTACTAACACGCCGGCGCAGGTTTCCGAACAGTACGTTTACCAACAGTTGTACGATTCGTCGAAATTTATTGCCCAGCAATTTCCTGAGTTCAACCGTTTTATCATTCGGGGCCAATACAAGGGCAGCAATAGCCGCGAAATCAATTTGGGTGGCAGCAACATTCCGCGCGGATCGGTAAAGGTTTCGATTGGCGGACAGCAATTGGTAGAAGACAAGGATTACCAGGTGGATTACAATCTGGGTAAGGTTACCATTCTGGATCAGGGCTTGCTGAACAGCGGCCAGCAGATAAAGGTTGATTTTGAGAATAATAATCTCTTTGGTTTCCAGCAGCGCACGCTATTAGGTACGCGCCTCGATTATCTGGTGAACAAAAAGTTTAACATCGGCGCCACGGTGATGCGCATGAGTGAAAGGCCATTCACTCAAAAAGTAAATTTGGGAGAAGATCCAATATCGAACACCATTGTTGGCGCTGACGTGCGCTACGAAACCGAAGCGCGATGGCTCACGAAGGCGTTAGATAAACTGCCGATTTATTCTACTAAAGAAATGTCGGTCATCACTGCCTATGGTGAATTCGCGCATTTGTTCCCCGGCCACCAAAAAGGCATTAATCAGGCCGGAAGTTCCGGCGGGCAGGTTTATTTGGATGATTTCGAAGGCGCCAGCACCAGCATTTCGTTGCAAACGCCGATTCAGAACTGGCGTTTGGCCTCAACACCGCGTAACGCCCCCGGCCCAAGCGGAAAGATTTTGTTTCCGGAAGCCGATAGCGTAGGCAGTTTAGCTTATGGTAAAAACCGCGCGAAATTATCGTGGTACCGTATTGATAATACGTTCTACACTACGAACACCACTCCAAAAGGCCTGAGTGCCGATGCCACCAAAGACCCTCGCGCACGGTTGTTCCTGATTCGCAACTTGTTCCCTAACCGGCCCGAACAATATCTCGATAACAGCATCTATCCCTTCGATTTGGCCTTCTATCCACGCGAACGCGGTCCTTACAATTACGATATTCAAAGCAGTGCGATTTCGGCCGGTACCAATCCTATTGATGGAAGTTTGAAAGAACCGCAAACGCGCTGGGGTGGTATTATGCGCACGCTTGATAACACCGATCTGGAAGCTACCAACGTAGAGTTCATTGAATTCTGGATGATGGACCCTTTTGTGAAAAATCCGGCCAGCCAGGGTGGAAAGCTCTACTTCCAATTGGGAAATGTTTCTGAAGATATTCTTCGCGATTCGCGCATGCAGTTTGAGAATGGCTTGAGCGATGATGCCAATATTATGGACAAAACCGTTTGGGGAAAAGTGCCCAAACAAGCGCCATTGGTTCCTGCGTTCAGTAACGATCAGAACTTGCGTCAGTATCAGGACGTAGGCTTTGACGGGTTGCGGGATGAGGAAGAACGCGATTCGTTGCAAAATACGTTTCTGCTTCCTGCAGCCTCTTACTACGGCGCAGGCGCTGTTCTCGATCAATTGAATGCCGACCCTTCTTCTGATGATTATCGGTTCTTTCAGGATGCTGCTTACGACAATGAGCCTAACGTAGTGCCGCGCTACAAGCAGATGAACGGGCCGGATGGCAATTCGCCTATTCAGAATAATTCGAGTGTGGTAACTTCTGGCAGCAGCATTCCCGATGCCGAAGACCTGAACAAGGACAATACCATGAACGAGAACGAAGAGTATTTCCAGTATCAGGTTGATCTCTTCCCGGGCATGGACGTAGGTAACAACAAATACATTGTTACCAAGCAAACCACAGCCGATGGCGCCGTAAACTTCTATCAATTCCGCATTCCAATCCGTGAGTTCGATGCTAAAGTTGGAGGCATTCCTGATTTCCGCTCCATTCAGTTCATGAGAATGTTTGTGACCGGCTTTAGCGATTCGTTGGCGCTGCTGCGCTTTGCATCGCTTGATTTGGTGCGCAACCAATGGAGGAAATATAATTATGCGATTGATCCCGGTTTCCCGAATACGCCAATAGATCCCGATCAATTGCAAAGCTTCAGCGTTCAAAAAGTAAGCATTGAAGAGAATAGCGATAAAACACCGGTGAACTATGTGTTGCCGCCTAACATTGATCGTACCCTTACTATTGGCGCTCAAACCAACCAGCCGGTTCAACAAAACGAACAGGCGCTTTCATTGGTTACTTGCGGACTTCAGGATGGCAAATCACGAGCTGTGTTCAAGAACATGAGCATTGATGTGCGCCGCTACAAACACATGAAAATGTACATCCACGCCAACCGTAAGGAAGGTGAAGTTCCGGTGAAGGACAAGGATGTGGTGGCCTTTGTGCGAGTGGGTTCCGACTTCACCAACAACTACTATCAGTACGAAGTGCCATTGCATATTTCGCCTGACGGGAAAAACTACAAAAGCGACAACACTGCCGACCGCGATTCGGTTTGGCCAGAGCAGAACAACGTAGATATTTCGCTGGAAGATTTGGTGAACATTAAGTTGACCCGCAACGCCCAAAATGGCTATCCGCATGATGTGCCATTCTCACAAGTTATTAATGGCCGCATTTACAGCGTGGTGGGAAATCCGGATGTGGGAAGTATAAAAGTGGTGATGTTGGGTATCAAAAACCCGCAAGTGGGCGATCCTACTAATCCCAAACCGGATGATGATGGTTTATCGAAATGCGTAGAAGTTTGGTTTAACGAATTGCGCGTTAGCGATTTGGATGAACGCGGCGGTACGGCTGCCGTTGGCGAGGTAGCTATCAAACTGGCTGACCTTGGCCGCGTAAGCGTAACCGGCGGCATGCACACCCGCGGTTTCGGACAAATTGAACAAAAGGTAGATCAGCGCTACAAAGATGATATGTACCAGTATTCGGTAACATCAAATCTGGAACTCGGAAAATTCCTTCCAACAAAGGCCGGCATCCGCATTCCGTTCTTTGGTAGTATTGCGCAAACCTTTAGCACACCTGAGTTTGACCCGTATCAAAAAGACATTCCAACGGCACTTGAGGTAAATGCGCTTGAAAAACTGATTGGTAAAGATTCGGCCCGCGCTTATAAGCATCAGATCCAAACCATCACCACGCGCAAAGGTTATAACTTCTCTGGCGTTCGTTTTGCGCCAACGCTGAAACAAAAACGACCACACGTTTACGATCCCGGCAACTTTACATTTACTTACGCCTATACCGAACTTACCACCAGCGATCCGTTTGTGGAGATTAACACTAAAAAAGACTATGTGGGCCAAATTGCCTGGGCGTTTAGTCCGCAGGCTATGGAGTTCACGCCTTTCAAGAAATTGATTAAGACTAAGACGCACTGGCTCGATTTGATCAAAGATTTCAACTTCAACCTGATGCCATCTACACTAGGCTTCAACACTGATGTAATCCGCGAGTTTGGGAAAATCAAGTTGAGGAATTTAGGCGATGCCGGCGAAATTCCGGCCACGTACAACAAGTTCTTTAAATGGAATCGTGTTTATACGTTCAAATACAATCCGTTCAAATCGCTTAGCATCGAATACAATGCCGTTAACAATGCGCGCATTGATGAGCCGGATGGCGAAATTGACACCAAAGAGAAAAAGAATTTCATTTGGGACCATTTCAAAAATGGTGGAAGAAACACCAACTACAATCAAAACTTTAGCGTTAACTATCAGCTACCCATCAACAAATTTCCGGTTTTTGATTTCATAACTGCCAATGCCGGTTATGCGGCTACGTACGGTTGGGTGGCAGCGCCACAAGTGCGTGATACCGCTACGCATTATTACAAGGCCAACCCGCTGGGCAACATCATCAACAATTCGCAGAACATTCGCGGTAAGGCCGATTTAAACTTTAGAAAAATCTACGACAAAGTTCCTTTCCTAAAAGTTTACAATGCACCCAACCCCACCCTGGGCGATAAAAAAGAGAATGCCAAAAAGCGCGAGGCGGTTTTCAAAGCGCGTGAAAAAATTCAGGCGGAGATCGACAAACTGAAAGAAAGAAAGGAAAAGATCCGCAACGATCTGGATAATTTGCACACGCAAAATTTGCCTGATTCGGTAGAAAAAGTGAAGCGCAAAGGTTTGAAGACAGATTTGAAAAATGTGAGAAAGCAAATCCGCGCCAAGCGCAAAGAGTATTACAGCAAGCAGTTCCCGAGCAGTACGCTGATCTCCACTTTTGTACGTCCGCTGCTTTCGCTCAAGCGTATTTCAGTGGAATACAAGGAAAACAAAACTACCACGCTCGCTGGATTTATGCCGTCGCCGCAACTAATTGGCAACGATATTAAACTGGCCGCTCCGGGCTATGGCTTTGCATTTGGTGCGCAGCCGGGCGATCATCTGTTTTCTGACCACAACAACGCCCGCGAACGCGATGCGTGGCTAGACCGCGCTGCCGACCGAGGCTGGATTTCGGCCGATACTTTGCTGAACCAAAAGTTTGTGCAAACCCGTCAGTCGCGCCTCGATATTACAGCCAACTTCGAGCCATTTACCGATCTGAAAGTGGACCTCAATTTGTTCCGCGATTTTACGGTTACCGAAAATCAATTCTTTAAGAAAATAACCGATGGCGGCGACTGGGAACACCTCAACCCTATGCAAACCGGGCAGTTCAGCATTTCCTATGTGCCGGTGAAATCGTTTTTTGCGCCAATTGATAAGAAAGGATTGTCGCAAACGTATAAGGACTTTGAAGACAATCGGGCCATCATTTCACAGCGGTTGGGCGTGCAGAACGACACTTCCCGCGCGCGCGGCGCATACTACAATCCGGTTACGGGTGAGAACACCAATTATGCCTGGGGATATGGACCAAAATCGCTGGATGTATTGGTTCCGGCATTTTTGGCCGCTTACACCAAGCAGGATGCGCATAAAATCAACACCAACATCTTTAAGCAAATGCCATTGCCGAACTGGAGAATTTCCTATAACGGTTTGAGCAAGATCAAGTGGCTGCAGAAAATCATCACCAACATCAACATTACACACGGTTACAGCTCTACGTTCTCAGTGAGTAACTTCAGCACCAATTTGGATGCACAAACATTCAACAATGGAACGCCTTCGCGCGTGGATACCCTCAGCGGCAATTATTATTCAGCGCTGGCCATTCCAAGTGTTTCGATGAACGAATCGTTTTCGCCACTGATTGGTGTAGATATGACGTTTAAGAACAACATCAGCGCTCGTTTCGATTACAAAAAATCGCGCACGTTAACTATGAACTTTGCCGATTATCAAATGATTGAAAACAACAGTTCTTCATTTACAATTGGCGCAGGATATACAATTCGCGGATTGCGGTTACCGATTAAGATCAAGGGCAAGATGTTGCGCCTCGACAACGATTTGAAATTTAAGGTTGATGTGAGTTATCGCGATCAGGTAACGGTGAACCACAGGATTGATGAGTTTGAACCGCAAATCACCAGCGGCGCTACCAATATTACGGTAAGTCCGGCCATTGATTATGTGATCAGCTCGAAGATGAACATCCGCGTGTTTGTGGATTACAACAAAACCATACCGAAGATTTCTACCGGATATGAAACCACCAACGTGCGCGGCGGCATTCAGTTGCGCTTCACGCTGGTGAACTAAGGGCTGATTTGAAGATGGTGCTTCAATTCACAATTTACTATAAGACGATGAACAATGTGTGCGGCTGATTTGAGCCGGGAAGAGCAAGGAATGAAAAAGATTTGCGTTCCACATCAACCCTGTTTTTCCATCATCAAATCGTTCAGCTGTTACAAAAATCGCTCAAATCGATAATTTACCGCAAAGCACGCAGAGGATTCGCAGAGATAACGCAAAGAGTAATTTGGGAATTTGATGATTTGAAAATGTAGTGAAACTATACTGCGATTTTGTTCTGCATTCCATCCTGTTATTTTTCATCTTCAAATTTTCAAATCATCAAATCACCAAATCGTCCCTTCGGTCATCCCGGTTAACTTCTTTAGTTTATCTTTACAAGAAACACAACGCCATGAAAAATCTGCTCTCTATAAGTTTGTTGTTTGTGCTGTTTATCAGCTCGTGCAAGAAAACAGAAACCGTAACACCTCCGTTCGATCTCAGCGGCACCTCCTGGACGGGCACTTCGAATGTTCCAGGATTATCGCTTTCCGATAAGCCTTTCAAACTGATGTTTCACGACGATGGCACGCTTACCGGAAGCTTTACTAACTCGGGTACTGATTTTGCTTTAAACGGCACCTGGAACCTGCGGCCGAATGCCACAACGGTTCACATTTACTTCACGCTGGCATCGGTTTCTGGCAGCTATATTGGGCAAGCCACACTTACCACTAACAACACCAAATTGGAATCGGGCTACGCGAATAACGCCACAACACCTTCGGCGAATTTGGTATTTACGGTCACCAAATCGTAGCCACTACCAGTTTGGATTTTAGCTGCTGCCGGGCTTTGCGTGAGCGGGCGCAGTGGAAAGCCCGCAAGCGAGCGAGGAACGAGCGAGTGCGGACTTGCAACGCAGCACGCGACCCCGAAGGCAGCGATGTGATTATTTTCTTTTTTTTGAAAGAACAGGCTGCCGCAGGGGGCACGCCCCAAAAAAATCAACTGCTTTTTACGGTATGCGCCGCACAAAACGATGACCAGTTGCGCACTATTTCAATTCCGGAAGGCGTGAGAATGGATTCGGGATGAAACTGCAAGCCCACCAATGGCAGTTCGCGATGTGCAATGCCCATCACGGTTTCATCTTTAGCCACGGCAATTACATCTAAACATTCGGGAAGGTTGCGCAGCGCGAGCGAGTGGTAGCGCATGGCTTCGAATGGCGAGGATACGTTGCGAAAAATGAGATGGCCGTTGTGTTGTACTTGCGAGGTTTTACCGTGCATGGGGCGCACTGCTTTCGTCAATTTTGCGCCAAAAAACTGGCCAATAGCCTGATGGCCGAGGCAAATGCCGAGTATAGGTTTTTTGTTGAAAAAGTGTTGCAGCAAAGGCATGGTAATACCGGCTTGCTGCGGTGTTTTTGGTCCGGGTGAAATAACCAGCGAATCGAAAGGGATTTCGGCAATTTGCGCAACTGTCATTTCATCGTTGCGAACCACAATTACCTGATGGCCGCACTGCAAAAAATAATCGCGCAAATTATAAGTGAACGAATCGTAATTATCGAGCAGCAGGGTAACCACTAACCTTGAGTGTTTTTGTACAAGACTTGCAGCGCATGAGGCTGTTTTTGCTGAATGAGCTGATCGAAATCGTCGTAAATGTGCTGCACGGCCGGAATAACGCGGCCGGTGTACTGCACCACATCAGGGCCTAAATCTGCAATGTAGCTGTACACATGCGACATCCGCTTTTGCTCAATTGGGATAACATCCCACTTATTGAGGAACCAGATAAATACACAGAACACATACAGCGCAATCAGGGCGTGAATGGCGCCGCCAACCACCTGATTCACGGTGTTGAGCGAAAAGGTTTTCAGAACTTGTTCCAGCATCCAGGCAATAAGCCTTACCAGCAGTACCACGAGAATGAACACCAACAGAAAAGCGGCGATGGCCACACCCTTAGGACCCAGATGCAGCGTGGTGTTTACGGTTTTTACTGCCAGATAGGAAAACTTGAGGGCAGCGAAGATGCCGATGAAATAGGCGGCAAATGAAAACAGCGAATAGATAATGCCTTTCTGATAGCCCCACCAGAAACCGGCTGCGATAAAAATGAGAAAAACGATATCGAAGATCATTTAGCTGAGTAACGACTTAACGATTTCGGAAACCTTTTTATTGTCGGCTTTACCGGCAAGTTGTTTAGAGGCTGCGCCCATTACTTTGCCCATTTCTTTTTGCGAGGTAGCGCCGGTTTCTTCCATAATCTTTTTGATAGCATGGCGGATTTCATCATCGCTCATCATTGCCGGCAAATATTTTTCGATTACTGCTACTTCTTCTTTTTCGGTGGTAGCGAGGTCTTCGCGATTTTGCTTTTCAAATATTTCGATGCTTTCCTTGCGTTGTTTCAGCATTTTGGTGAGCAGTTGAATTTCGCGTTCGGCATTCACTTCGCCGGTTCCGCCTTTTTCGGTTTTAGCCAGGATGATAGCGGCTTTAATGGCGCGCAGGGCCCGCATGGCGCCCTGGTCTTTGGCCATCATTGCTGTTTTAAGATCAGCGTTGATTTTTTCTTCTAACGACATGTATTAAAATTTTCGCGAAGGTAGGAAAAGGAGGTGATTTTGATTCGGTAATTTGAAGATTTGAGGATTTGAAGATGTGGTGAAACTATGCTGCGAATTCTCTACGTGCATTGTGGCTAAGCAATGTCACGGTTTTACCGCAGAGAACGCAAAGGGTGATTTGGGGATTTGATGATTTGAAGATTTGAAGATGTAGGGAAACTACGCTGCGAATTCGCTGTGTTCTTTGCGGTTAGGCAACGTCAGGTTTTTCACTTGAACATTCGAATGGTATAGTCGAGCAATTTTTTGTTACCCGCAGCACCGTGGCCGGGAACTACGATTTTTACTTCGGGGAAAGCGTTTTTTACCTTAGCTACTGTAGCCGACCACTCCGCAACATTAGCATCGCCCAAAAAACCCTTACCGGCGCCCAGCTCTTTGATCAAACAACCGCCAAAGAGCACTTGATCGTTCGGGAAATATCCCACCACATTATCGCGGGTGTGACCTTCACCAAAAAACTGAACGGCAACATAGTGACTGCCTACATTTAAATGGAGCGAATCAATAAAACTATTTTGAGGCACCATATAGTGACGCATTGCAGCCAGTTCGCGCGTTTTGGCTGAAGCGTATGAAGGTATTTTATGATCGTGAAAGGTTTGCAGTCCGCCCAAACAATCTTCATGAAAGTGAGTAGGCACCACCGCTTTGATGTTACAATGCAGCGTTCTTTCAATCCATTCGATCAGCAATGTGGAGGCCTTATCGTTTGCAGGAGTATCGAACACCACCGCCTCAGTGCCATCGCGCACCACCAGGCCATTACAGGCAACCAGACCAAAATCATTGGTTTGAATAAATGAAATATGCTGGAAGGTGTTAGGCGAAAGTTGACGAATCTCCAAATCGTCGTTTTTGAGCAGTATTGCCTTTGCCATAAGTTTGGGCTGTTGCGCCTGCAACAATGTGTTTGCCCACAAAAAAAACGTCAGTAACAGCTGTTTCAACTTGTAAATTTATAGATAGAAAATTAGCCCAATTTTCCGGAAGCTGTTAGAACTACCGCATTTTACAAGGGAGACCGCTTGCGGAAAGTGAAATTTTATACTTTCGGAAAAAATCCAAATGGCCGAAATCAAAATCGTTTCTTACAATGTGAATGGCGTGCGTGCCGCACTGCGCAAAGGTCTTACCGATTGGCTAAAAATTATTAATGCCGATGTGATTTGCCTTCAGGAAATAAAAGCCGCCAAAGAAGATTTTGACACGGCGGCCTTTGCGGCGCTGGGTTATGAAAGCTTCCTTTTTCCTGCTCAGAAAAAAGGCTATAGCGGGGTGGCCATTCTCACTAAAATTAAGCCTAACCATGTAGAATACGGTACCCAAATTAATGAATACGATCAGGAAGGCCGCAACATCCGAATCGATATTGGCGACCTTAGCATTATGAGCGCCTATTTCCCAAGCGGCACCAGTGGCGATGAACGGCAGGCCATCAAAATGCAGTACCTGGGCGCTATGTTTGATTATCTGAACCAATTGCGCAAGAAACGCCCGAAGCTGGTGATTTGCGGCGACTATAATATTTGTCATACAGAAATTGATATTCACGATCCGGTACGCAACAAGAACACTACCGGATTCAAACCGGAAGAGCGGCAATGGATGACGCAGTATTTCGAGGCCGGATTTGTGGATTCGTTCCGGCATATTCATCCCGGCAAAAAAGATCAGTACACCTGGTGGAGTCAGTTCGCCAATGCACGCGCCAATAACAAAGGCTGGCGGATCGATTATGTGGCCGTTACCGAAAATTTGAAGAACGCCATTGTAGATGCGCAAATCTATCCCGATGCCCGGCATAGCGACCATTGTCCGGTTTACGTGAAACTGAAAGTGTAACCCAATGCGATTCAGAAATTATTTGTATGCTTCGAAACCTTTGGCAGCGTTGGTTTTGGTGAGTTGGCTCACGGCTTGCAATTTGTCTTCGGGCCAGCATCCCAAAGCGCGTAAGGCGAATGGACCGGTAAAATACGGCGGCGTTTTTCACGTGAACGAAACAGAGTATTTCCGGTCGTTATTTCCGCAAAATGTTACGGAAACCGTAGGCCACCGCATTACAAATCAATTGTATGAAGGCCTGGTAGTATTGAGTCAGGCTGATCTGAGTTTGCATCCCAATTTGGCTACGCACTGGGAAGTGGAGGATTCAGCGCGGTTGTTTGTTTTTCATTTGCGCAAAGGCGTTTTCTTTCACAACGATCCTTGCTTTAAAAACGGGAAAGGCCGGGAAATGAACGCATCAGATGTAGTGTATTGTTTCGAAAAGTTATGTACGCCCGATGCATCAAACCAGGGCTTTTGGCTGTTTAAGGATTTGGTAGAAGGAGCCAGTGAATTTTACGCCCAGCACGAAGCCGGAAACGCTCAAATGCAACATGTGCCGGGCATTCAGCAGATTAACGATTCTACCGTAAGCATTCGTTTGGTGCGGCCATTTGCAGGATTTTTATTTCGGCTGGCCATGCCGTTCACCGCCATTTTTCCGAAGGAAGCGGTTACTTTTTACGGCATGGATCTCCGCGAACATGCGGTGGGCACCGGGCCATTCTGCATACGAAAGATTATGCCCGATGCCGGTGTGTTTTTGGTAAGAAATGAAAACTACTGGGGCGCTGATTCATTTGGCAATAAACTACCTTATCTGGATGCTATCCGGTGGTCGTTCATCAAAGAAGAAAAGGTGGAAATGCTGGAGTTTAAAAAGGGCAATCTGGAAATGAAATACCGTTTGCCGTTAGACATGGTCACTCAGGTAGTTCAAAACGGACAGTTGCAAGGCGAGTACCGAAAATTTCAATTGCAAACCGTGCCTGAACTTTCCACCCAATACTATGGTTTGCTACACACCGGAAAGCTTTTCAGCAATGTACATCTGCGGCGTGCGATTAACTTTGCTATTGATCGCGAAAAAATTGTTCGATATACGTTGAAAGGAGAAGGTGTGGCCGTTAAAGCTGGCATTGTTCCCGAGGGTATGCCCGGTTACAATTATGCCAACGTTCATGGCTTTACTTTCGATCCTGCACAAGCGCAAAAGGAACTGGCATTAGCGGGTTATAAGGACGGTAAAGATTTCCCGGCATTAACGCTGCATATCAACAGCGGCGGAGGCCGTAATGAAAAGGTAGCCGAAGCCATCACTTCTATGCTGAAAGAGAATCTGAATATCAATGTAGATATTTCTCAGAGTTTGTGGGCGCAGCATACGGAAAACTCGGAAATGGGCCGCTTCGATTTTTGGCGCTTAGGCTGGGTGGCTGATTATCCCGACCCTGAAAATTTTTTGAACCTCTGTTATGGGAAAAATGTACCCGCTGATGGAGAGCGCGCTTATATCAATTCGTTCCGCTATCGCAATCCGGTTTACGATGCCTTGTTTGAAAAGGCCATGGCCACTTCCGATTTTGAAGCGCGCAACCGCTTGTATGAGCAGCTTACACAAATGACTATTGATGATGCCGTAACACTAAATATTTTCTATTCGCTGAATCGAAGATTATTGCAGCCCTATGTGCGGAATTTCCCTGCAAATGGTATGGAGCAGCGCCTGTTCCGCGAAGTATGGCTCGATAAAAGTGGAGAGATGAAAGTGGAGAGATGAAAATTGAAACAGCAAAAATCGTGGGTTTTATTCGGCTATAGGTAGATGCACTTTACATTTAAAATTTAAAATTCCCATTATGGCTATGTGGGGCACACCCATTCCGGAATTGTTGCGCGAACTGAACGAAAGTGAAGGTTCGGCGCGGATTGATGTGTTGCACTATCTGGCATTAGCCCATAAGTTCGTTGATAAAAACACTGCTTTTCAATATGCTGATCAGGCATTGGAACTTTGTGCCCAATTGCAATTGCCCAAAGAGGAAATGGACAATTATACGGTTCGCGCAATTTTAGAATCAGGCGCAACGGCTGATGATTCAGAACGGGCAATAGTTCATTTATATAAGGCTGTTGACATTGCAATTTCCATTCAGAATGAAGAAGGACGATTAGCTGCCTTGCAAAAAATTGGTTGGCATAAACTGCGCCAGCATAAAATGGCTGAGGCCGGCGCCATACTGATGCAATGCATAGAAGACTACAAGCTGTTGCCCGACACCATGGCTAAGGACGAGGGCTACAGAAATGCGGCTATATATTTGTTCAATGTAGATTTGAAAGCCGCTGCTGAACTCAGTTTGAAAGGGTTGGAATTGGTACGGCAGCATGGAAGGGCCGTGGACGCCGTTCATCATCTTTCGATGCTGCAAAAAATTGCATTGAAAAGTGGAGACGATGACAAAGCCATCGAATACGCTGAAGAAATTTTACGCATTAAAGACTCGAACAACGATCAAACATCGCTTACCGGCACAGCCAAATTGCTGGGTAAATTATATTTAAAGAAAGGCGATACCGATAAGGCTCAGCACTACTTTCTGCGGGAAGTAGCGCTGCATCAGGCGCCTGTGAATGCCGAACGGAAAACGATATTGCAGCGGCGCGATGCCGAAAGTTATTTTCTGGCAGGATTGAAAAACGAAGCGTTTGTTTTTTCGAAAGAAGCGATACGCGCTGCTGAGGAAGAAAACAACCTTCGTGAATTGGGAAATGCCACCTTTCAAATGGGGCACATCTGTTTTTTGAATGAAAATTATGATGAAGCCATTTCCTGTTTGGAGCAATCGATAAAAATCAGAGGCGAAGATGTAGCGGCTGCCGACCGGATTACCACACTCGATTTGTTGCAACAAGCATACGCCAATACGGGTTCGCACCAAAAGGCGTACGAAACGCTGGTGTTAAAGGTTAAGGATGATGCGCAGTTAGTGAATAGCGAACGTGTGAAAGAAGTGACATTGCTGAACCAGCGTTATGAAACAGAGAAGCGCGAATCGGAACTGCGGGAGCTAAAAATACGGCAACAACAATTGGAGCTGGCGCGAACTTCCAGTGAGTTGAAAGCAATTAAGGCGCAAATGAATCCGCATTTCATTTTTAATGCGTTGAATTCGATTCAGGAAATGTTTTTTATTGGCGATAAACGGATGGCCAACGAACATTTGGGGCAGTTCAGTTCACTAACCCGCGATATCCTGAAAGCCAGCCGCCGCCAGCATATCAGCGTTCCGGAAGAGGTAGAAATGCTGAACAAATACATCCGCCTGGAAGGCATGCGTTTCGAAAACGACTTTTCTTTTTCCATTGAATTGGAAGATGAAGAAGCATTGGAAGATGTAACCATTCCGCCCATGTTGATACAGCCGTATGTTGAAAATGCGATTCGCCACGGATTGCTGCATAAGAAAGGGCCGAAACAACTGAAGGTACGTTTTTCATTGAATGAAGAAAATACGTTGCTGGAGTGTTGCATAACCGACAATGGCATTGGCCGTGAAGCCGCGGCGCTCATTAACCGCAACCGAAGCGCACTGCACGAATCATTTTCTACCCAAGCCAATAGCAAACGTTTGGAGTTGCTGAATCAGGGACGCGAACAAAAAATAGGCGCCCAATACACCGATTCGGCTGATGGCACTTCTGTTTCTATATTTATTCCTGTACGCTATGATTAAAGCAATCATTATTGATGATGAAGCCAAGGCCCGCCGAATGCTGGAAACCTTGCTTACCGATTACTGTGAGGAAGTACAGATTGTGGCTACTGCCGCTGATGTGCCATCGGGAGTGATTGCCGTTCAGCAACATCGTCCGGATGTGTTGTTTCTGGATGTGGAAATGCCCGGCTACACCGGATTTCAGTTGCTAGATTTTTTCAGAGAAGTAGATTTTGAGATTGTGTTTACTACCGCACACAGCGATTATGCGGTGCAGGCCTTTCGCGTTAGCGCTATTGATTTTTTATTGAAACCAATACAAATATCGGAATTGCAAAGTGCTGTGAAACGTGTGCGCGAGAAATTGCATCACGATAAGGCGGCCCGCATGGAAGCGCTTAAAACGAACCTCATGGCACAGCAGGTGAAAAGGTTAGTATTGTCGATGGCGGAAGGTGTTGTGTTTGTAGATACCGATGAGCTGCTGTATCTTCAGGCAGAGGGCGCTTATACCCGATTTGTGTTGAATGATGGCCGCGTTTATGTGGTGAGCAAGAAGATCAAAGAATATGAAGAGGCGCTGAGTGCCGACAATTTCTTTTTTCGGATTCACCGGTCGTACATTATCAATTTGAAAATGGTGAGCAAGTATGTGAAAAGTGAAGGCGGTTTTGTGATTTTGCGCGGCGATATTCAATTGCCTTTAGCCAGGGAGCGAAAAGACGATTTTGTGGCGCTGATGGAGCAATTGGCGTTGAAGTGATATACTAATCATGGTTTTACTCTTCCTCCAAAATTTTCCGATAAGTGTTTTTGATTTTAGGATCGAAAAACAACATGGTTCCAATAGAAACACCAAATCGCGATTGCAAGGATTTGCCCGTATCTCTTTTTCCGGTATAACCCAATGCAAACTCCAGTGCGAAATTTCGATTGAAAAAATAATCGGCGCCCAAACCACCGCTGCCGGTCAATCCTTCGGTAGCAGAGGTGTTGCCGTTTGTAACGGTTGTAGATCCGTAGTAGCCGAAACTTGCGTAAATAAAGGGTTTGAGGTTACCTTTCAGAAAATAGTAACGAATAGCAGGCGTAAATGAAGTGGTAACGATCAGTCGGCTGATACCCTTTTTGCCGCGGTTATCGCTGGTAAGTGCAATGCCCAGATTAGCGCCTATCATAAAATTCTTAAAAGCAAAATAACCCAGTGTTGGCTGAATAGAAATATCAAAACTGTGAATGGTGTCCTGTTTAAAATAACTTACGGCAAGTGCGCCACCGCCCAGCATCTTCCCTTGCTCGGTTTGCGCTTGTGCGGCGCCAAACCACATGGTGAAAAGCAACATGAAAATGTGAAGGTCCTTTCTGTGCATTTATAATTATTAAAACCGCATTACTGTAAACTTACAACTGCTTGCAACTTGCAACTTACTACTTGCTACTTGCTACTTGCTACTTGCTACTTGCTACTTGCTACTTGCTTTTCACCAGCACCTCGCAATTTCCCTTTTTTACGGCATCTTCAAAAATGCGGTCGTAGATCTTTTCAATCATCACCACTTTCTTTTTGTTGAAAAACACTTCCCGCAATTGATCGGTAATAAAATCGTAAGGCGCAATTTCGCCTTTGGCTTTTACGTCGGTTACCTGAACGTACACAAATTCCTTTTCGGTCTCTATCTGATGCCATGATTTGTCGTTGGCAAATCCCATCCAGCTTTCTGCCGGAAAAGGGAATTGCGCAGTTAGCGCCGGTTCAGCCATCCAGTTTATATCGCGAAACGAATAAGACGATGCAAACGCCTTGCAATAGCCTTCTCTACGGCGCTCCTCGTCTTCATTTTTGGGTTTCAGGATCACCTGCTGCATTTTGGCCAAATCTTCGGCATCGCGGCGAATACGGGCATATTTTACCGAATAGATCGTATTCTCAAGCAGGAAAGAATTTTTGTTCTGTTCATAGAAGTCTTGCAATTCTTTGTCGTTTACTTGTTTATCGAGCTTCTGGTTGATGAGTTCTTTTTCGTATTCATACAGCAACAGCGATTCGCGATAATCTTCCACTTTTTTATCAATGCCCAACTCATTAGCCGACACGTTCTCTTCCGCTTTTTTTAGCAATAACTTTTTGCGTGCCCAGGCTTCAGCATAATTAGCCACAAGAACGGCCGAATCTTTGGCATCCGCTCCTTTAAGCATTTCGTCTAAATCGCTTCGGTACAAGTATTCGTCGCCCACGCGTGCAATTACCTGCTCGCCTGCCGAAGGCTTTCGGTTTTTGAAATAGGAGCACGATGCCAGCACACTTATTAGCAGAAAAAGAAAAACTTGCCTCATGCAGCAAACTTAAAAAATAGTGCAATGCAAGTGCTGCTGCCACAGAAATCGATTGCCATTCCTGAATTGCGAGCCACTAGAGTTGGCCCTGTTACGACGCCTTTTCACTTAGTTCCAGCCAGCGCAATTCTTTTTCTTCCAGCAACCGGCCTATTTCGCCAATGCGGTGCAACTGCTTTTGGAGTTCTTCGTATGCCGATGCCCCTGAAGCAATTTTTTCGTTTAGCAAATCGCGTTCCTGTTCCAACTGCGGCAGTTCTTTTTCAAGCGCTTCAAATTCCAGCCGTTCTTTGTAGGTGAGTTTGGCCTTTGCGGGAGCAGGTTTTTCGGCCACAACGGCAGCGGGTGCTGCCGTAGGTTCATCGGGTGCCGCTTCCAACTGGTCGTTCTTCTTTTGCATTCGGTACAAGGTGTAATTGCCCGGAAAATCGCGCACAAATCCGTTGCCCTCAAACACAAAAAGGTGATCAACCAGTTTGTCCATAAAATAACGATCGTGCGAAACAATCAACACACAACCCTGGAAGGCCGACAAGAATTCTTCCAGCACCTGAAGGGTAATCAAGTCGAGATCATTAGTAGGCTCATCAAGAATCAAAAAATTGGGATTTCGGAAAAGAATGGAAAGTAGCTGTAACCGTTTTTTTTCGCCACCGCTCAGTTTTGAAATGTAAGTAAACTGCTGCTCGGGTGGGAATTGAAAAAGTTGCAAAAACTGCCCGGCTGAAACCTTGGTGCCATCGGCCAAGGGAAAATTCTCAGCAATGTCGCGTACATATTCGATTACGCGTTTATCTTCTTTCCACTGCAACCCTTTTTGATCGAAATAGCCAAAAACCACCGTTTCGCCATGGTTGATTTTTCCGGAATCGGCGTTTTCAAGGCCGAGCAAAATGTTCAGGAAAGTGGTTTTTCCAATGCCGTTCTTTCCAATAATTCCAATACGATCGCCACGTTTAAAGGTGTAATCAAAACCTTTCAGAATGATTTTTTCGCCAAAGGCTTTATTCACCTTTTTCAGTTCCAGAATTTTTCCGCCCAAACGGCTCATCTTCACCTGCAATTCCAACTCCAATTCTTTTTTACCCGAGCTGGCCTTTTTTTCCAGTTCATAGAAGGCGTCGATACGCGATTTCGATTTGGTGGTGCGGGCCTTGGGTTGTTTGCGCATCCATTCCAGCTCTTTGCGCATCAGGTTGCGGGCCTTGTCCTGACTAGCCGACGAAGCCTGTTCGCGGGCATCTTTCTTTTCCAGAAAAAATTCGTAATCGCCTTCATACGTGTAAATGCAATTAGGCGTCAATTCCAGAATTTCGTTACAAACACTATCCAGGAAAAACCGGTCGTGCGTTACCAGCAACAGGGTTACGCGCGAATCGCTGAGGTAATTTTCCAACCATTCAATCATGTCGAAATCGAGGTGATTGGTAGGTTCGTCGAGGATCAGGAGTTTGCGACCCTGATCGAATTCCACGTCAATAAGGGTTTTGGCCAATGCCAGGCGTTTCTTCTGACCCCCGGAAAGCAACGAAGCCGGATGGCCCAGATGGTTAATCTTTAAACGCCCAAGTATTTGGTTCACCTTGCTTTCAAAGTCCCATCCGCCCAACTCATCCATCCGGGCCATCACATCGGTGAGTTTATTGGCATCCGGCTCGGGATCTTCCATTAAAACTTCATACGCCTTTACCGCATCAATCACCGGATGTGAATGATCGAGAATATTTTCGATCACGGTTTTGTTCAGGTCAAATACCGGTTCCTGTTCCAGAAAACAAACCCGCACATCTTTGTGCACCCAAACTTTGCCGCCATCGGGCTGATCTTTACCGCAAATAATATTGAGCAGCGTGCTCTTTCCGGCGCCGTTGCGAGCTATCAAACCAGCTTTATCGCCCTCAGAAAGGTGGAAGGTGATGTTATCAAAAATGGGTTTTTCACCAAACTGACGGCTAAGGTTTTCTACCGATAAATAGTGCATGGCGCAATGATACACCAACTTTAATTTGCTTTTTCAGCTAAATTCATTTTATTTGACTAACGAACGTTAGTTAGCAATGCACGAAAACGGCACTTCCGAAAGGCGAAAGCATATATCCAGCGTAGCGCGGCGGCTCTTCAATACCAAGGGGTTTGCAGCCACCAGTATGCGCGATCTGGCTCAGGAAGTGGGGATTAAGGCAGCCAGTTTATACAATCATGTGGCGGCTAAAGAAGATTTGCTGAATGAAATTTGCTTCGAAATGGCCGATGCGTTCTTCGCCGGTTTTCAAGAAGCCACGGTTTCGGAAAAGTCGATAGCACGGAAGTTACAGCAAGCTATTAAGGCGCATATCAAGGTGATCGAAGACCATCCGGATGCCTCTAAAGTGTTTTTTGAAGAATGGATTTTTCTAAAGGAAGAAGATTTGTTGCGGTTTAAGAAGTTGCGCAGTCAATATGAAAAGGGCTTTCGCTTATTGTTGGAAAAGGGAATTGAAACGAACGAATTGCGAAAAACCAATGTGCGCCTCACCACTTTTATGATCTTATCGTCGCTAAACGCCATTTACGATTTGGAACGCATGAAGGAACGGCTGAGCAGCCACGAGGTGGCAGAAGAGATTTGTAGTTTGTTGATGAAAGGGATGAAGAGATGAGAGATGAGAGATGAGAGATGAGAGATGAGAGATGAGAGATGAGAGATGAGAGATGAGAGATGAGAGATGAGAGATGAGAGATGAGAGATGAGAGATGAGAGATGAGAGATGAGAGATGAGAGATGAGAGATGAGAGATGAGAGATGAGAGATGAGAGATGAGAGGGCAAACAAGTTAAAAAGTAAAAACCAAAATATGTACGGAAATACCAACTTAACTGCCGAAGAGGCAGCGCAAATGAACCAGTCGGTGGATGATCCGGTGAAGCTGGCTGAATTTGAAGCGCGCATAGCGGCCGGTGAAAAAATTGAGCCTGGCGATTGGATGCCGGAGCAGTACCGCAAGCAACTGATCAGGATGATTGAGCAACACGCGCACAGCGAAATTGTTGGCGCGCTGCCGGAAGGTACCTGGATTACCCGGGCGCCAAACTTTCGCCGTAAACTGGCCCTTCTTTCAAAAGTGCAAGATGAAGTAGGGCACGGCCAAATGTTGTACTCGGCTGCTGAAACGTTGGGCAAAACGCGTGAAGCGATGCTGAACGATCTGATGAACGGCAAAAGTAAGTACAGCAATGTGTTCAACTATCCGGCCAACACCTGGGCTGATATTGCGGTGATCGGATTTTTGGTGGATGGTGCTGCTATCGTTAATCAAGTAATCAACTCCAAAGGCTCTTACGGCCCGTACTGCCGCGCGCTGGAGCGGATTTGCTATGAAGAAGCTTTTCACCTGAAACAAGGGCACGACAACTTTGTGTATCTGGCCACGGGTACCAAGGCGCAACGGGCTATGCTGCAAGATTCGCTGAACCGCTGGTATCGTCCGCTGCTTCACTTTTTCGGTCCGCCGGATACCGATTCGATGCATACCGAAAAGTTGATGCGCTGGAAAGTGAAGCTGGCATCGAACGACGACATGCGCAATCAATATCTCGATCAGTATATTCCTAAATTATGGGAATTAGACCTCACCTTTCCTGATCCGAATTTGCGTAAGAACGACAATGGAATTTGGGAGTTCAGCGATCCTGACTGGGAAGAATTCAAACGCGTGATCAACGGCCACGGCCCTTGCAATGCCGAGCGTTTGGCCGTTCGCCGTTTTGTAGAAATGTCGGGTAAATGGGTTCGCGAAGGTCTTCAAAAACCTGCCGATAAATATGTAGTGCCATTAGCTTAATCTAAAACAGAAAAATTATGGAATCATTAGATCCCCGTATTAATCGCCTTTCGGTGAACGACGATCAAAAGGAAAATATAACCAACACGCACCTCATCACCTGGGAGGTTTTTCATCAGGAAAAACGAGGCAAGCAATCGGTTCATGTAGGAATTGTGCATGCCTCTTCACCGGAAATGGCGCTGGTGATGGCTAAGGAAGTTTTTTTCCGCCGTGGCCGTACCGCCAACATCTGGGTGGTAAAGTCTTCGGATGTTTTTACCTATTCCATCAATGATGAAGATATGTTTGCCACCACACCTGAAAAACTATTCCGCGAGCCGGCCTATTATAAAGTGCGCGACCGCATCGAACGTTTCCAACAAAAGCAAAAACAATCGGTATGAACAAAGAAGCAGTAAAATCATTGTTATTTAATATGGCTGATGATGCGCTCATCATTGGTCACCGCAATAGTGAATGGACGGGTATTGGCCCCATGCTGGAAGAGGATTTGGCATTCTCATCAATGGCGCAAGACAAGATTGGACACGCGCAGGCCTACTACGAAATGCTCCACGAGCATTTCGGATTGGGCACTCCCGATCAGCTGGGCTTTATGCGTAAAGAACATGAATTCCGCAGCGCGGTGTTTACCGAACTGCCGATAGGTGAATACGATTTTAGTTTGGTACGCCACTTCTTGTTCAGCCGCGCCGATCTGCTACGCATTGAAATGCTTGCTGCATCTAGCTTTCAGCCGTTGGCTCAACTGGCCCAAAAAATTCGCGGCGAAGTAAAATACCATGTGATGCATGGCGATGTATTTCTGAAACAACTGGCTCAAGGTACTGAAGAAAGCAAGGCGCGCATGCAATCGGCGCTGAATTACTGTATGCCTTTTGCATTCTCGTTGTTCGAACCTGGAACTGCCGATGCTGATTTGCAGAATGACGGTATTTTTGCGGGCGAAGCAGCCCTCGAAAAAATGTGGCTGGAACAGGTAAGCGCTTTCGTAACAGCCGCCGGGTTGAAAATGCCGGAAGTGAAAGACAAAACCGCACATTATGGCGGACGAAAAGGATTGCATTCCGAATATCTGAAACCACTTTTGGATGAAATGTGCGAAGTGGTGAACAGCGATCCGGGAGCCGAATGGTAATAACCACAACAATGGAAACCATGGATGTAACAGCAGTGTATCAGGTACTGGAAACGGTGAAAGACCCGGAAATTCCGGTGTTGAGCATTGTGGATATGGCCATGGTTTCCGGCGTGGAATTAAAGCCGGGGAATGAAGTGGCGGTGCGCTTTATTCCCACCTTTGTGGGCTGCCCGGCCTTGGGATTTATTAAGAACAATATTACCGAAGCCTTACTGGCTGCGGGTTTCAGTAAGGTAGAAGTAGTGGCTGATTTAGAAAATCGCTGGCGTAGCGATTTGATGCAACCCGAAGCCAAAGCCAAACTCGAAAAATTCGGTATTGCTCCGCCGGTTGTAATTAATGATGAAGAACTCACTCCTGAGCAACTCGATCGTGTTCGCTGTCCGCATTGTAAAAGTACAGATACCACACTTCGCAGCGCTTTCGGCTCCACCCTTTGCCGCGCCATCCGTTTCTGCTATAACTGCAAACAGGGCTTTGAACAGTTTAAACCGGTTCAGTAAAAAATGAGGTGAGAAACGTTGGGAACGGTTAGAGGGTTTTGGACGGTTGGACATTTTGGGGGATGAAAAAAAATTAGGCTTTCATCTTCAAATCCTCAAATTTTCAAATCACCAAATTACCCTTTGCGTTCCATCTTCAAATTAAAAGGCAAACACATACTTGCCTTTCTCATCTTTATAAACATAGTTCACCACCCGAGGCCAGAGCGGTTTCACCATCTCTGCCTCCCACTTATCCAAATCGGCCGAAAGCGCCGCTGCCACAGCAGGTTCGCGGAGGTACAGATTTTCATTTTCGGTACTATCGGTAGCAATGCGGTACAACGCATGCGTGTTATCAAATTCATTCACCACATATTTCCATTCGCCTTTGCGAATAGCCTTATTGAAATCGCTGCGCCAGCACAGTTGTTCGTGAGGCACTTTGTCCATTTCACCCTGTAAATACGGCATCAGATCTACGCCATCATAAGTTCGGTCAGCAGGCAGCGGAACGCCTAACCCGGCAGCCACAGTGGCAAAAATATCGAGAGAAATTACCGGCTTGCGAAAAACCGTACCCGAAGGGATATGGCCCTTCCATTTCATAAGGAATGGCACCTTAAGCCCGCCCTCAAAATTAGTGAGCTTGCCGCCGCGATACGGGGCATTATCTGTAGTGCCGTTGTACACCGCACCACCATTATCACTCAAAAAAATAATGATGGTATTATCATCTAATCCGCTTTCGGAAACGTGTTGTAATAACCGCCCCACTTCATCGTCCAGATTCTTGATCATGGCGGCATACATACGCTTCACCGGATCTTTGATATGCGCGAATTGATCGTAATAGCGCTGTTGCGCCTGAAGGGGAGAATGGGGGGCATTGTAGGGCAGGTATAAAAAGAAAGGTTGCTGTTTGTTTCGGTCAATAAAAGCAATGGCTTCATCAGTCAGTTTATCAGTAAGGTATTTATTCTCTTCCTGGCGCTCGCAGCAGTTGCGCAAAATGGCGCAATTTCCGGTGCGGCCATGGGCCGCTTCCCATTCGTGATGATCAATAAAATCGCGCGAAATGGGCATATCTACAATGCCTTTAGTATGCTTTTCAGCATACAGTGTAAAGGCTTCATAAAAACCGTACTGATAATCGAAGCCGCGTGCACAAGGTTTGGCAAAATCGGCAGCGCCTAAATGCCATTTTCCAATCAGAGCATTTTGATAATTGTACTTGTGAAGAAATTCAGCCAGGGTGATTTCGGAGGGCGGCAATCCCTGACGGATACGATCTTCAAACGAAGGGACTTCAGAAGATTTTAAAGGCGTGAGCGGACGAAACCTCGGCAACATGCGAAAGCCTACATACTCCAGCATATTTTTCAGATAACGATGATTTGGTTGCAGCTCATGGCCGAAACGCTGTTGATACCTGCCGGTGAGCAATCCGGCGCGTGATGGCGAACAAACGGCAGAGGTGATATAGCCTTCAGTAAATGTAGCGCCATCGCGTCCTATGCCATCAATATGGGGCGTTGTAACGGTTTTGTTCCCATATAGCGAAATATCGGTTTGGCCCAGGTCATCGGCCAGAATCAAAATAATATTTGGGCGACTGGAAGGCGAAGTAGTTTTGGTTGCTGAAAAAAATGCCGCTTTACCGGCCAGCATCTTTTCGTCGAAATAGATGTGGAATTTATTGCTGATGCGTGGTTTAAGCAGATAGGCCAACGTACTGCCTGCGCATAGCGCTACGGCCAACACCATACCGAGTTTTTTCATCACGGGCTAAGATAGGAAAATGGGGAAGGTCAAAGGCCGGCCAGCGTATTCCGGCGGTAACCGCTGAATAGTAAGGTATTACATGAATTCGGCTCGCCATCACCGAAAAGAAGATCACTTCTATTTGTTGAAAAATTAAATCTTCCAAAACTGTGGCACTGCTATTTTTGTTCAACTGCTATGGAATTGTCGCTTTTCGATTTTCTGACCGATAAAAAGAAACCCGCCGAGGAAACGCCCAAAGAGGACGTTTTTACGCTTTCGGTGAATGGCAGTGAAGTGCCCGTAACTATCATTTACGAAAAGCGGTTCAACAATCGCGTGGCCGTGAATAGCAGCGGCGTTACCCTGCGTATAGCTTCCGGCCAATCGAAAGAAGAAAAGCAGAAGTATATCGATCAATTTTTGCGTTGGGCCAAAACGCGGCTCGATAAACATCCGGGCTTACTGGATGCTTTGCCGCAACGCAACTATGTGAATGGCGAAATGCTTCGCGTGGGGCGTTACGATTTCCGGATCAATATTTTTTACCACGATCAGGAAAAAAGTACGGCCCGGCTTTTTGGCGATCAAATCGTAGTTTCGTTGGCGCGTGGCCTCACCAAAGAAGCTGAAATGAACACCAACAGCTATTTGGTGGCTAAATGTTTGGCCAAGTTTTTTCAGCCATTGGTAAGTGAACGCTTGCACGAACTGAACCGAAAATATTTCGGAAAAACGATTCAAACCGTACGTTTAAAATATAACACCAGCAATTGGGGAAGTTGTTCATCGCAAGGCAACATCAACATTTCATTGCGGTTGTTGTTCGCTCCCGATGAAGTGATCGATTATGTGCTGGTGCATGAGTTAGCGCATCTGGTGCATCACGATCATTCACCGCGTTTCTGGAAATTGGTGGAAAAGGTAATTCCTAATTACAAGGAATACGAAAAGCATCTCGACGAAAACAATTTCAAGTATTATCTGTAGCCCCAAAACCCTTGCCGGAGCTGCCTTTCAAGCGAATTTCAAATTACGAATTACGCATTGCGTTGTTGCATGAAAATACCGCCTAAACAGGATTTTTATTTTTGCGGATGCCGGGCTGTTCGCTGCAAGTCCTCAGCCGCGGCCTAACGTTTGTGATCCTTGAAATGCAGCAGTGGCGCGGCTTGCGGGCTTTCCGCTACCATCCCTACCGCGGTTGGTCAAAATATAGAGCCTTACTTATTTTGAGCAACAAACACAGGATTTCTTCCGATTTACATTTGCCTTTTGAGGCCATGCCATTTCTTGGCACGACTGAATTATTCACGCAACAACACCGTTACGAATTACGAAAAAGGACGCAGGTCTTAAAAACAGAACCCTACTCCATCTCGTAATTCGTAATTTTTCATTCGTAATTTCTTTGCTGCTGCTCCGGCATTATTCAACGTAGCAACGTCACATTACCGCTATACGTTTTATCGCCGCGATGATAATAGCTCAGGTAGTAAACATATACTCCGGCAGGTTCATTTTCGGCAGTCCATTTAAATCGCGGGTCAGTGCTTTGAAATACTACTGCACCCCAACGGTTGTAAATACTAATCTGAAATGCCGAAAGCGCATCCAAATTTTTTCCGGAAAGGCGGAACACATCGTTATGGCCATCGTTATTGGGGCTGAAGGCAGTGGGAAGAAAAATATCGGGAACTACATGAATTTCGGCATGTGCCGTAGCGGTGCAGGTAGCGCCATTTGGGTGTGATGTAGCAATTACTCGCACAATAGTGTTATCGGTAACGGTTAAACTGGTGGCGCTACAAGTGTCACACAAAAACATTCCGGATGGACTCCAAAAATAAGATACGGAATCAGAAGCTGTGGCGTGAAGCCCAACGGCAGCGCCACTTTCAACGGTAGTGTCGTTTGGCGATATCACCACCACAACAGGCGAAGGCCGTTTTACAGTAAACATTCCGGAGATTTTGCAACCGAAGCTATCGGTGATGGTGTAACTATAATTTCCCCCTAAAAGATTTTGAATGGAATTGCCGGATATAGGCGCACCATTTACTTCATAAATGAACGGCGCCGCACCAATGGGAAGAAAAGTGGCGACGCCATCTGCTTTGTCGTAACACGATGCATTTTGGATGCGAATCGAATCTTGAGTGGCGGGCAATACTCGAACCGTTGTAGTAATGATAGTGCTGTCGCAACCCGCCACGCTTTTCAAGGTATCAGTATAATTTCCTGAGGCAATTACTATTCGTCCACCCGGAAGTTGATACGAACTGCCATAGCAAATCTGTGCGGTATCAAAACGGATATTTTGAGTTTGGATGGTTATGTTTTTAGAAACCGTATCGGCGGCGCAGCCGTTCACCAGTATTAAGGTTACGGCATAAGTTCCTGGTGAGGGATAACACACCGGTGAAGGATTTTGCAAATTAGAAGTGGATGGAACGCCACCCGGAAAGAACCATTGATAGGTATAGGAATTCCATCCGCTGAAATCAGAAAATGAAAAACAGGAATCCTGACACAATGCACCCGGTGAACTGCCAATAGAATCGTAAGGTTCCAGAATCACATTATCTAAACCGCCCACATCCAGTTTATTGCTGAACTCGCCACGGATCAGTATTTTGTTCAAGCCGCTGATCACGGTTTTGAAAATTGGCCGCGATACCGCTGCGCCTGAGCTCATGTCGCGCCAGCCCATAGTGTCGAGCAACACACTTACTGTGGTCCATGAGGTGGCAATGGCGCCTGGCACTTTATAGTAAATTGAAATTCCCGCCCCCTCCAGAATTACATCTTTCCCATCATAGGACGGACCGGGATGATCGGTTTGCCAATCAAAGCGCAAATGCCGCTGAAAAGAGGATAATTTATTGCCCAGGTAAGCATAAGGCGCTGAAAAGTACCAGGTACCGCCGGTGCCCAAATCAGCCGCCTGAATAAACCCGGAAGGGTGGCCGCCTGTAGTGTTATACATCGGGCTGGAGGCATCGCCTTCGGTAGCCCAGCACTGATCGTAGGTGTTGAATTCCGAACGCTGTGCAGCGCTCTGTAACGTCAAAGCTCCTATTAATAAACTAAGCCACCATTTCATGAAGCTCGTAAAGGTAGCTATAATGTGGGTTATTTGGTCTTTGCCCGCTCTCTCAGCATGGCATTTTCATAAGCGGTATCACCGGGATGTTCCTTCATATCTTTATACGCCTGAATGTATGCGGGATGATCGCGATATTTGATTTTCCACAAACTATATGGCGGCAGGTTGAGCAAACCCACAACGATGGAAGAGTAGATCACCAACCGCCAGAGAATTGGCTCATAAAAGCCATCGCGATGGGGAAGATAACGAACCAATGTTACTATACTTACTAGTAGTGTTGGAGGAAGTGCAGCAATACACATCAACGAAGCTCCCGGCCACATTAATGTTTTAAAAATAATACCCACAACAAGAAGCGTCAGTACAAATCCTGTAACTACGGAACCCATGATACGTAATGCTTTTATTCCGGAATAGCTGCTTTTTTTGAACAGGTTCCGGAAACGGATATTGTTGAAAAGCGCGAAGCTAAAGTAGAGGTAAAAAAAGGCCAGTGAACCTGTGGCCAAAACCGATAAGGAAACGCCGCTTGGCAAGTTTGCCAGATTTAAGGCGATGCCCATAAGCGAGCCTGCGATAAGAGTCAATTCAACACGCTTCATGCCGTTTTTTTTAAAAGTAAAAACGTTTTACAACAGCACGCCTGAGTTTTCAACTAAACTTTCCTTTTAAAGCCAGAAAACGCGATTCGAAATGATTATAGCTCCATTTGCTGAGCAATAGGGTAAGTATAAAGCAACAGCCGCCGGCAATCAATCCGCCAGGGAGATTAGCCGTTGGCAAATGAAGCGTGCGGGCCGCAACATCTACAATTAATAATGCAATAGGATGCAGCAAATAAATTCCATAGGTGTACTTGCCCCATTTATCGGCAAAAGAAAAGCGCTGAAGGTTGAATACCGATTCCTGAGTAGTAATGGCTTGAGCGGCGATGATCAAACCAAATGACAGGGCAATAATTACACGCCCTACTGCCAACCCCAGCGGGAACGCAAAAATTTCGGCTCTCCAGATGTTTAACATCAATGCCAGGAGCAACAGCAAGAAATGCGTGCGGGTGGATGCTGTTTCGAAGAATTGTTTTATGGAAGGATATTCAATAATTAATAAGGCGAGCAGGCCGCCAATGCCAAGGTCGGCCAACACCGAAAAAGTGTGGAAGAATAAAATGGTGTTATCGTAACGATGCCAAATGCGAAAGCCTACTGACCCTGCGATAACCGCGCTGATGGCAAACAACCAAAGGCGGCGCGGCAAAAAGGCAAACAACAGCGGCCAAAACAAATAGAACTGTTCTTCAACGGCTACTGACCAAGTGGTGTTTTGCATCAAGGTGTCCTGCCCATGGAAGTACGTGATAGTCCTGATTACATCAAAGTTGCTCAGGAAGGTGAAGTAGTACAACGGCCTTGGTATGAGTTCGTGATAAACGCCTAACAACTGCTTTAAAAAGGGATACACGCCAAATGCAAATAGCAGCACCGCAAAATAAAGAGGCCAAATACGCAGCACCCGCCGCATATAAAACTTCGGTACGTTGATTGCACCGTTGCGTTGTTGTTCGGTAATCAGCAAGTACGTGATTAGAAAACCCGAAAGCACAAAAAAAACGGAAACGCCTGTAGCGCCGCTGCTAAGTGTTTGCAGCACCCGAAGGGCAAAACTGTTTTGGCAGGGAAGGTATTGGTAAGCCGGGCTCACATCGTGCTGTAAAAAAACCATCATTGCGGCTATAAACCGTATGGCATCCAGATTATGGAAGTAGCGTTGGTTGATCATGTAAGAGCCAAGGCCGGCAAAACCGAAGGCGCAACGATACTACAGCTTGCCGGTTGATCGCAAAATGACGCTCGTCATAAGTTGTAAATCCTTTGACCGGCATTTTAAAGCAAAGGATAGCGTTTAAGGCAAAGGCCGGGCATCCGCGAGGGATGCGGAAGGCGCTTGCGGAGCAAGCGGTGCGGAACGTAGTGGAGCACGGAAGCCGAAGGCGTACCCTGTAGCAGCCCGACCCCGAAAACGTTGGAATCTGAAATATAGAAACGGTTAGTTCAAAGGAAGAGCGCCATACCTAAACATAATAACGCGGTAAACGTTTTTCGGGGGCGCGGCATAAAAGAAAAGATCGGCTTGGTTAAATTATCGCTCAGTTCTTTTTGCCAAATTGAAACAGCACTTCTTTTTCGTGCTTCGACAAACTGTTGTAACCGGAACGCGAAATCTTGTCGAGGATATCGTCAACCTGGCGTTGCTCTTCTTCCGTTTTGGAAATCACTTTCGTTTTTTTGTCGCTCACATGCGAAACCCGCGGACCACTTTTACCAAATGAAATCATGGCGCCGGCCTTTTCAATAGGCTTAAAAATATTGCGGCCGCTTCGCAATTGCTGTACCACCAGCCAACCGGCCAGCGCGCCGCCGCAATGGGCCAGATAGCCGCCGGCATTACCATTCGAGATACTGATGATATCGAGCAACAACAACACGCCCACTACATACTTTATAGGTACGGTGAAAATGCCCAAGATGTGAATTTCGTGATCGGGGTTTAAGGCCGCAGCGGCAAACATTACAGCCATTACGCCGGCACTGGCGCCTATGAGCGTACTGCCTGCCACGGCTACATGAAAAACCGGCAACACATTGTAAGAAATTACGAAAACGGCCGCGCCCACCACACCACCAAGCAAATAGACTAATGCCAGTTTATTGCTGTTCATGTATAACTGGTAGATTTGCCCGAACCAATAGAGGAACAATAAATTGCCCAGCAAGTGCATCACCGATTGGTGATAGAACATATACGTGAACACCGTCCACGGCCTACCCAAAACCAAATGCCGGTTGGCTGGAAGGCGCATCTGTTCTTCCAGAATATTCCAAAATTCGGGATGCATGCTTAGCAGCAGTACCACATGAGTAAGGCCGAAAACGGCAAACACTAACGCATTTGCGCCGATAAGCCATACTAAAGTATCGCCTTGTTTTAGCGTGCGCTTCAGATCGTTGAAAATCGATTCAAACATCAGTAGAAATCATAACGGTTCCGGCTCCAGATCCTCACCAGCGCCCAACCCATTAGTGCACCGCTGAGGTGCGCCAGGTGCGCCACGTTGTCGCCCGGAGTTGTACTGAACTGCAATTTCAGTTCCCAAAATATCAGGAAGATGGCCAGATATTTCAGCTTCAGCGGAAAAACGCCATAAATCAGCATTTCGGTTTCGCCGAAAAGCAAGGCCGCTGCGGTAAGCATGGCAAACACTGCTCCGGATGCGCCTAAACAATGGCTTTGCAAGGCTTCTACTACTTCTGCAGGACCGGTCATGTTGTGCAACACCGGCCAAAACGTTCCTGAAATGGAGTAAATGTGAATGCCTTGTGCAAACAAGTACAACACCGAAGCGCCGAGGCCGGTAACAAAAAAGAAGAACAGTAAACGTTGGCCGCCCCACACCCGTTCCAGCATACTGCCGAACATGTAGAGGTTGAACATATTGAAGAACAGGTGAAAAAAATCGGCATGTGTGAGTAGCGAAGACAGGAACTGGTGCGGCATAAAAAAGGGAGAGGCCGGATAATACAGCGAGAACGCATCCTGAAGTGGCAAGCCCTTGATTTGAAGCGGAAAAAGATTCGTGATTCCGAACACTACCACATTCAGCATAATAAGGTTGAAAACCGCACTACGGCTATCGATTCGGGGAAAACGAAAGTTGGAATAGTTCATACTTATTGTTTCGCCTGTTTTTTGAGAAATCCGGCGCCCTGGGCAGTAAGGCGGTTTACAAACTGTTGCTTACCCATGTGGAACAACAAGTATCCTGATGAATCGCTGGTGATGTATAACTGGCCGGTCAGAAACTCGCGGCCGTTGCGCTGCCACATCAGGAAGCCCACCTGAGGCGCCTTTGATAAAGGGGCAGGATGCCAATCGACAAACGACGAGAACATCACCACATTACGGCCTTCCAGCGACATGCTGGTGCCGGCGCTGAACACCACATCAATTTGAGTACATGAATCGCGCAGTATATTATATACCGGAAGCGGCAGCGGTTGCGGTGCCGAAGGCGAGTTTTGGCGGGCGGCAATTGCCAGCGCGCCAACAATAAAAACGATCAGCCATTTACGCATGTGACAAATAAAATGTAAAAAGAAAAATTTTCAGCATCAGCGATACCGCTTCATCACGCGGTCCAGCTCCCTTTTGTTGTCTTTTTGCTTAATTGATTCGCGTTTATCGAATGCCTTTTTCCCTCTGGCGAGCGCTACTTCCAGCTTGGCGTAGCCGCGTTCATTTTGGAACAACCGTACCGGAACCACGGCCATGCCTTTTTCACGCATTTTAGCATCTATACGGCCCAGTTCGCGCTTTGTGAGCAATAATTTCCGCAAACGCATCACTTCGTGATTCATCAAATTGCCGTGGCTGTATTCGGCAATATGCATGTTCTTTATGAACAATTCGCCGTCGCGCATAAAGCAGAACGCCTCATTCAGCGATCCTGCACCTTCGCGCAGGGCTTTAATTTCAGTGCCTTTCAGCACAATGCCTGCGGCATAGGTTTCCATTAGTTCATAATGGAAAGAAGCCCGCCGGTTATGGATTTCCAGTTTTTTTTGCGTACCCGCCATTACTCTTTCTTCGCCTCCGCTTTGAACAGTTCCTTTTCAGAAACTACTTCCACCACATCTTCCGGTTTCAGTGATTTTGAAATGAGTTTGAATGGTGCCTTAATCACATTCATACCTTCAGTAACGCCCGAAGTTACTTCGATGTAAGTTGCATCTTGTATACCCGTTTTAACCGGTATCGCTTTCACCACATTGTGATCCACAACGAACACAATTTCTTTCATGTCTTTTTTGCCGGAATCTTCATCGGGATCTTTCTTCTTTTTATCGGCAACCGCGCCTTCGGGTTTCAGATCTTTTTCTTCGCGCGTGGTTACCGATTGGATGGGCACGGTTAACACATTTTCTTTAGCCCGGGTTTTGATATCCACCGTTGCTGACATGCCCGGCCGGAAAGGATACGCATGGCCATGTTCCGGATCAACCAGTTCGGCATACGAATCGCGAACCAGTTTCACTTTCACGGTAAAGTTGGTGGCTTGCGAAGTGCTTACGATAGCTGTTGCCGTGGTGGAAGAATACGCGATTTCAGAAACAATGCCTTTGAACTTTTTATCGAGATAGGCATCCACTTCCACTTCGGCCGTATCGCCAATCTTCACCCGAAGCACATCGTTTTCATTCACATCTACCTGTGCCTGCATGTGCTGTAAATCAGCAATGCGAATCAATTCGGTTCCGGCCATTTGCGCCGTTCCCACTACACGCTCGCCTAATTTTACGTTCAGTAACGAAATGATTCCGCTTTCCGGAGCGTAGATGCGCGTCTTCTTTAAATTATCAGAAGCCTGTTTCAGTTGTGCTTCGCTGCTGTTGATGGTAAATGAAGCCGCATTCAGTTGTTCACGTGCGGTGGCCAGAGCCGTTTCTGCATTTTTCAAGGCATTGGTTGCCTGATCGAATTCGGCATCAGATATGATTTTTTCATCGTGCAATTGTTTGTTTCGGTTGAAGGTGATCGTAGCCTGATCGAAAAGCGCTTTGGCATTTTTGTAACTTGCCTCGCTGCCGCTGCGGTTGGCGCGCACCTGCGAAACCCCTGCCTGCGATTGCGCTACAACCGATTCGTAAATCACAGGATTGATTACCAGTAGCAGATCGCCTTTTTTCACGCTGTCGCCTTCCTTCACGCGCAGCTCAATGATTTCCCCTGAAACTTCCGATGAAATTTTTACTTCAGTTTCAGGATACAGTTTGCCGCTGGCGGTTACCGTTTCCACTACCGAACGCCGCGCAGCGGCTTCAATAGCTACCTGTTTTACATTTCCTTTTCCCCACCAACCGGCTTTTTTGCCGATGATGCCGATGACCATAATGCCGAGAACGATACCGGCAATGATGTAAAGTGTTTTATTGCTTTTCATAACGTTACTTCAGTTCAATTGGTTTGCCCATGTAAAAATCAAGCACCTTCATTTGCAGGACGTAAGTGTATTTTGCTTGTACCAGTTGCGATTGCGCGCGCAACATATTGTTTTTGGCTTGTTGCACTTCAAAGGTATTGGCTAAACCTACGGCATAGCGCTTGTCGTAGGCATCAAAACTCTTTTTTGCAGCATCTGCGCTTTTGAGGTTGGCCGCATAGTTTTGTGCCGAAGCGCGGGCGTTGGTGTAGGCCTGTTCAATATCCTGCTGCAGCCGGTTTTTTGAACTGGCTAAGTCGAGCTCCCGCAATTGGTAATTCAATTTGCTATTAGCCAGAGCAGTCATTTTTTGCCAACCGCTGAAGATGGGAACGTTTACACTCAGGCTTACCACTTTGGTAAAGTTGTTCTTCAATTGGTCTTGAAATGTAATGGGAGTGGTACCGGTGTAGCCAACGCTGCGGGTGTAACCTACCACGGTGCTGTTATCGGGGAAGGCGCTTCCGTAAACCGGCACATCGCTAACATAAAAACCCGAAGGCTGAGTTGATTTATTAAAATAGTTAGAACGCAGCGATGCTGAAGCGGAAAGGGTGGGACTGAAACTGCCTTTGGCCATACGAATGCTGTACATGGCCGAGCGCACCCGCGCCTCAGATGCACGAATGGAAGGCTGGTTCATTACCGCATATTCATAAATGGCGTGAGGCGAAAGCCGCGCAATATCGGCCAGTTTATCGGCGCTCACCTCCGGCTGCCTGATGTCGAACAATTGTTTATCGGGCAATTGCAATGCAATTTTGAGCGTAAGCAATGCCAGCTCCACATTGTTTCGCGCGGTTACTACCGAGGAAAGATCGCGCATTTGCTGCGCTTCGAATTCATACATGCTTGCTTCGGCCAGGGTGCCTGCTTTCAATTGACTTTGCGCCCGTTGTAATTGCGCATTCGAAATTTGCAGTTGCTCTTCGGCAATGCCCAGCAATTCGCGATTCACAATTATTTGAAGAAAATAATTGGTGATAGAAAGCGCTACGCTATTGATCGTATTCAGATAGTCTTGTTCGGCAGCATTAAAATCCTGTTTGCTTTTGCCAATATTATTGAGCTGTTGCAGACCGGTAAACAGCGGCACGCTTCCGCTAAGGCCCATAGAACTTGACTGGGAGTTCGATTGTACATAAGTGTAACGCGTAGGGTCGATAGAGTTGCCAAAGTTGAAGTTATAGCTCCCATCGGCGCTAATTGTAGGAAGCAATTTGATTTTGCTTTGAAGCAGGTAGTTTTTGTTGATAGCCGCATTGATTTGCGCCTGTTTAATTTGGATATTGTTTTCGGCAGCATAGCGCAGGCATTGTTCCAGCGTCCAGGCTGAATCGGTTTGCGCTGAAGCGGAAAGACCAACTGCGATCAAGAGAAATAGATAGAACCGTTTCACGGAAGATTTTGAGCGGCAAATGTAGCAAGACGGCGGCAGAACACAAGGATGCTTAAACCGGTGTAATTTAAAACCTGTAAACCACTGTTTTTTTTAATTAATAATAGGCGTGGGCATATCGTAACTAATTGGTTTATTGCAGAAAAGATAAGAATCGGCGAACACTTAAAAAAGGCCGGTGAACTTTTTTTTCTTGCTATAATTCTAATACCACAGCGGCATAAAATGGTTTGTTACCGGCGGTGGATATGCAACAATTACACTTGCCCACCTCTTCTTTTATTATTATTTCTGCAGTGTGAAAAAAGTAGTGGTAGCAACACTTTTGTTTGTTTTTCTATCGGCCGATACGTCGTTCGGGCAATTGCTACGGCTTCCGGCTCTGCTGCATCACTATCGCGAACACTCCCAAAGCGATCACCTTACTTTTTTGGAATTTCTACAGCTACATTATTCCACAAATAATAACCATCCTTCTGATCCGCATCATGATCACGAAAAGCTGCCTTTCAAAAATTTTGATTGTCAGTTGTTCCAAATAGCAACTATTATCCCTCATCAGTCGCCGGCGGAGGTTAGTCTTCTGCCCGAAATTTCTTCCGAAAAAATTTACGGCTACCAAAAGCGCCATCATTCCAAATCTGCTCAGCAAAGCATTTGGCAACCGCCTAAGCATAGTTAATCCGATTCTTTTTTGTGGCTGCAGGTACTTCCTGGCGGCCTTTGGTGTGCATTCCGGATTAATTATATTTTATGCTGAACAAAATCATTGCATTTTCCATTGGCAATAAACTGCCGGTGGCGTTGTTTACGCTAGCCCTGCTTCTATTTGGCGCTTATGAAGTAACACAACTACCTATTGATGCCGTGCCTGATATTACCAACAATCAGGTACAACTCATTACCGTAGTGCCGGCCTTAGGCGCTACTGACGTTGAACGGCTTATTACCGTGCCATTAGAACAAGCTAACGGCAATATTCCACACCTGAAAGAGTTGCGCAGTTTTTCCAGCTTCGGGCTTTCCGTTATCACTCTGGTATTTGAAGATGACGCGGATGTGTACTGGGCGCGCCAACAAATTGCCGAACGCTTGCAGCAGGTGCAGGACAAACTGCCAAAGGGCCTGGCCACGCCCTTTTTAGCGCCGGTAACCACAGGCCTGGGCGAAATTTATCAGTATGTAGTGCGCCCCGAGAAGGGTTATGAAGGAGTGTATGATGCCATGCAACTGCGAACTATTCAGGACTGGTTAGTACGCAAACGTTTGTTGGGCGTAAAAGGCGTGGCAGATGTAAGCAGTTTCGGGGGATTGCTGAAACAATACGAAATAGCAGTAGAACCCGAAAAACTATTGGCGCATCAGGTTTCAATGGCCGAAGTGTTTTCAGCTATTGAAAAGAACAACCAAAACACCGGCGGTTCTTATATCGAGAAAGGCCCTTCGGCCATGTTTGTGCGAACCGAAGGTTTGGTAGGCAGCCAAAGTGATATCGAAAATATTGTGGTGAAAAATTTGCCTAATGGCGTGCCCATTCTGATACGCGATGTTGCAAAGGTGCAACAGGGCAGCGCTACGCGATTCGGGGCGCTAACTTATAACGGTAATCTGCAGGTGTCGGGCGCGGTGGTTATGATGCTGAAAGGCGCTAACAGCAATCGCGTAATTGCAGAGGTGAAAAAACGCATCGAAGAAATAAAAACCACCCTTCCTAAAGGGGTGACTATTGAACCATTTATTGATCGCACCAAAATGGTGAACAACGCTATCGGCACCGTGTCGCGAAATTTGATGGAAGGCGCGCTGATCGTAGTTTTTGTGCTGGTGTTGTTCCTCGGTAATTTGCGGGCCGGCCTGTTAGTAGCTTCAGTGATTCCACTTTCAATGTTGTTTGCTGTTATCCTAATGAATTGGTTTGGCGTTAGCGGGAATCTGATGAGCCTGGGGGCGCTTGATTTTGGTTTAATTGTAGATGGCGCGGTAATTATTGTAGAAGCGGTAATGCACCGCCTTTCACACAGCAAAAAATTAGCGCTGATCGATCATTTATCTGCAAAAGAAATGGACGGCGAAGTAAAACAAGCGGCTTCGCGCATGATGAACAGCGCGGTTTTCGGACAAATAATTATTCTGATTGTGTACCTGCCCATTTTCACCCTTCAGGGAATTGAAGGAAAAATGTTTATACCCATGGCTCAAACTGTTGCCTTTGCACTTTTAGGCGCGTTTGTACTATCGCTTACTTATGTGCCCATGATGAGCGCCCTTTTTCTAGGCCGTAAAATTTCGCATCAACCCACTTGGTCAGACAAATGGATGGCTAAAGTTTCGGCCTTATATCAGCGCCTCTTACTAAAGGTATTGCGAAATCAATCTGTTACTATCATTTCGGTGATTTCAGCATTTGTGGTGGCATTGTTTCTGTTATCGCGCCTGGGAGGGGAGTTTCTTCCTACACTGCCCGAAGGCGATTTTGCTGTGGAAGCCCGAATTTTACCCGGCAGTAACCTGAATGCATCCATTACCGCCGTTTCCGCAGCTTCTAAAATTTTGCTTGAAAAATTTCCTGAAGTAGAACGTGTGGTTTCAAAAACCGGAAGCAGCGAAGTGCCCACCGATCCGATGCCGCTATTTGCCAGTGATATGATTATTGTGCTGAAGAACCGAAGCGAATGGACTTCGGCAAAAACGTATGATGAACTGGAAGCGCAGATGACACAAGCTTTGCGCGACTTACCCGGAGTTACCTTCAGTTTTCAATTTCCTGTAGCCATGCGTTTCAATGAATTGATTTCAGGCGCAAAGCAAGATGTGGTTTGTAAAATTTTTGGAGAACAGATGGACACCTTAAATCATTACGCCAATCAATTAGCGCGTATTTGTAGCAGCGTAAATGGCAGCAGTGGTTTGTATGTGGAAGCGGTTGCCGGGTTACCACAAATTACGGTTCGTTACAACCGGGCCGCACTGGCGCAATATGGTTTAAATATCAGCGATGTGAACCGCACCGTCAACACTGCTTTTGCAGGCGAATCGGCAGGATTGGTGTATGAAGAAGATAAGCGATTTGATCTGGTAGTGCGCCTCAGGAATGAAAGAAGAAATCAGCCCGAATCGATTCGCGAACTGTTGATTGCCACTCCGCAGGGAACACAAATTCCACTGAATGCGGTGGCACAGGTGGAATTGATAAACGGACCGAACCAAATCCAAAGGGAAAATGCGCAACGCCGAATAATCGTGGGCTTTAATGTGCGAGGGCGCGATGTGCAAAGCATGGTAGAAGAACTGCAACAGAAAGTGGCACAACAATTAAAATTGCCTCCCGGCTATCACATCGTTTATGGCGGCGCCTTCGAAAATCTGGAAGCCGCCCGAACACGATTGCTATTTGCCGTTCCGGTGGCGTTGCTCTTGATCTTTATATTGCTGTTTTTTGCTTTCCGATCAGTAAAACAGGGGCTGCTCATCTATTCAGCTATACCGCTTTCGGCCATCGGGGGCATATTCGCACTTGCAGGTAGAGGCATGCCGTTCAGCATTAGTGCAGGAGTGGGTTTTATAGCATTGTTTGGCGTGGCGGTATTGAACGGTATCGTATTGATTGCCGAATTCAACCGGCTTAAGAAAGAACAATTTTCAAATCTGAACCGCATTGTAATTCAGGGAACGCTACTGCGATTACGACCGGTATTGATGACCGCCTTTGTTGCCTCGCTTGGGTTTTTACCAATGGCATTAAGCCATGGAGAAGGCGCCGAAGTGCAGCGGCCGTTGGCAACTGTAGTGATTGGAGGTTTACTGATTGCCACATTGCTTACTCTGTTTGTGCTCCCTGTGCTCTACATTAGATTTCACCAATCGGGCGCATTTAAAAAACCTGCAATGTTATTATTCGCCATTTTGATTAATACCCATCTTTTTGGCCAAACGCCTATTACACTACAAGCCGCTATAGATACCGCACTGGCTAATAATCTGACCGTTAAAAGTGAATGGCTGAAATCGGAATACCGCAGGCAACTAACGGCTTCTGGCATTAATATTCCCAACACCGGTATTTTGGGAGAATATGGGCAAATCAACAGTTTTTACAAAGATGTGCGTATTGGCGTTTCTCAAGGTTTCAATTTCCCATCGGTTTATGTTCATCAAAAAAACCTGTTGAATGAAGAATGGAAAGGCAGTGTATTGCAAACCGGTATTCAACAGGCAAAACTGAAAAATGAAGTAACACAGTTGTTCTACACCTTGCTTTACCTGAATCAAAAACGAACATTATTGCAGCGTAACGACAGCCTGTTTGCTTCCTTTCAAAACAGGGCCGAGCAACGTTATCGTTCTGGTGAAAGTAATATTCTCGAAAAATCAATTGCCGATAATCAACGCTTACAAATTAGTCTGCAACTGCTGCAATTGGAAGCTGATGAAAAATTGGCCCTGCTGCAATTTCAGCTTTTATTAAACACGGCTACAGTATTTGTACCAACCGCACGGGATGAAACTATTTTTGATTTTCCTGAAAATACGCTTTCGGTTTCTGGTACGCATCCTGTTTTGCAATACTGGAAAAACGAGCAGTTGATTGCCGCCGCGGCTACAAAACTGGAACAGGCAAAATTGTGGCCCGATCTTTTGCTGAGCTACAATGCCATGAGCATGCGCGGCATCGGGGCCGACAATAAAAACTATAATAGCAACATACAGTTTCATGCGGCGCAATTAGGAATTAATGTGCCCCTGTTTCCATTTGCTCAAACCTCGAGGATAAAGGCTGCAAAAGCGAACGAAAAAATTGCCGCTAACAATCTGGAACTGCAAAGTCAACGCCTTCAGAATGATTTTCAAAGTGCCTTGCTGCAATATCAGAAATATGCGCAGGCCGTAAGTTTTTTTGAAACCAAGGGGTTGAAAACTGCCGCCAATATTACGGATGCCGCTGGTCAGCAATTCCAAAATGGAAATATCAATTACCTGGAATGGGCGCTGTTGCTGAATCAGGCTACTACTTTAAAAAGCGATTATATCGATGCGGTGCTGAATCGTAACAAAGCTCTGGCCGATCTCCTTTTCTATATCTCAAAATAATGTTGAAAATGAAAAATGCAAACTACATCATAGGTCTTCTGTTCTTTATAACCGGTTGTGCCCACACCGCTTCAGAAAAGAAGGAATCTTCTGCAACGCCATTATCGAATACCATAGTTTTAACTGAAGCACAACGGCGAAATGCCGGTATTGAAACCGGATTACCGGAACATCGGAAAATGACGGAAACGATAAAACTTAACGGCAAGATCGATGTGCCGCCGCAAAATATGGTTTCAGTAAGTGTGCCTTTGGGAGGCTATTTAAAATCAACTAAACTACTGAACGGCATGCCTGTGGCAAAAGGAGAGGTGTTGGCGGTTGTAGAAGGAACACAATACATCCAACTTCAACAAGATTATCTTTCAGCAAAAGCCCAATTACTGGCTACTGAGCTCGATTTTAACAGGCAGAAAGAATTAAATCAGAGCAAGGCCACCAGCGATAAAGTTTTTGAACAAACAAATGCCGCTTATCAAACGCAGCAAGTTGTAGTTCGGGCGCTGGAAGAAAAGTTGAAACTGATAGGTCTTAATCCCGACAAACTAACGGCTGCAAATATTTCTAACAACATAAATATCTATTCGCCAATTACGGGATTTGTTTCCGCGGTAAATGTGAATATCGGTAAGTATGTAAATCCGAGCGATGTGCTTTTTGAATTGGTGAATCCCGATGATATTCATCTGGCTTTAACCGTTTTTGAAAACGATATCAGCAAATTGGCTGTGGGGCAAAAACTAGAGGCTTATACCAATACTAATCCCGAAAGGAAATATCCGTGCACTATTATTTTGATCAGCAAAAACCTTACGGCCCAAAGCGCCGCACAGGCCCACTGCCATTTTGAAAATTACGATCATTCGCTTTTGCCCGGCATGTTTATGAATGCTAATGTTCACGTGATTTCTAATGACGCCGCCACACTTCCCGATGAGGCCGTAGTGTTATTCGATAATAAGCATTATGTGTTTGCTGATAAAGGCGCTAATCGTTTTGAAATGTTGGAAGTACATGCCGGCGTTTCAGAAAACGGGCTTACGGTTGTGGAACTCCCGAATGGTTACGCCAATTCTGATTTTGTGGTGAAAGGCGCTTACCCGCTATTAATGGCACTGAAAAACAAAGAATGAGCCCAACCTGCTAAATATCATATCCCCGTTTTTTTCTAAGGCTGTAATTTTGCATAAGCAACTGAAAACTTATGCGTTGTAGCAATGCGTCAAAGCAGTGCTATTACTGGGTTTCAGCCAAAAAGAACTAAAAACGGAAATATGAAAACCAAACTACTTCTTCCTGCTACCATGGTGTTGCTGCTTTTTTCCTGTAACCAAAACGCCGAACATCAAAACAGCGCTGCCGCCCCTCCAAAATCTATGGTGATGAATACAGGGCTTATCAAAAAAGCGAATGAAGTTTTTCAGCCATTGCCGAAAGTGGCGGAAAGTGCTGAAAACCCCATTACCGATGCCAAAGTAGCATTGGGCAAAGCGCTTTATTACGAAACCAAATTGTCGTTGAAAGGCAACAATTCCTGCAATTCGTGCCACAACCTTAAAACTTATGGCGTTGATAATTTACCTACATCCAAAGGCGACAACAGTGGTTTCGGAAAAAGAAATTCGCCAACTGTTCTGAATGCAGCTTTGCATGCCTTTCAGTTTTGGGATGGCCGCGCCAAAGATGTGGAGGAACAGGCGGGCGGGCCCATTCTGAACCCGGTAGAAATGGCTATGCATACCGAAGTAGATGTAGAAAAACGGTTGGGAAGTGATGAACGTTATGTGCAGTTGTTTAAGGCCGCTTTTCCCAACGATAAGCAACCCATATCGTATGCCAATTTGCGAAAAGCTATTGGTGCATTTGAACGCACACTGCTTACGCCGTCGCCTTTCGACGATTTTCTGCAAGGCAATAGCGATGCGCTTTCTACTCAACAGCAAGCGGGCTTGCAAGACTTTATGGATGCGGGCTGCACTACCTGCCATAGCGGTGTAAGTGTTGGCGGCACGATGTTCCAGAAGTTTGGAACAAATGCCGATTATCACACTTTTACGCATAGCAAAGCTACTGATGAAGGGCGTAAAGAGGTAACCAAAGATGAAGCCGATAAAAATATGTTCAAAGTATGTGGGTTGCGCAATGTGGCCAAAACGCAGCCTTACTTTCATGATGGTAGCGTGAGCAGTTTGCAGGAGGCCATTAAAATTATGGGCAAGGCCGAGTTGAACAAAGATCTTACTGACGAGCAAGTAAAAAACATTGAAGCATTCTTAAATTCCCTTACTGGCGAAGTGCCGAAAAGCGCAATTAAGGAGGAATGAACAAATCGGACTGATTTGGGGATTTGAGAATGTGCTGATTTGAAGATGAGGGCTAAATGAACAATGTGGGACGATTTGGAGATTTGGGAATTTGATGATTTGAAGATGAAAGTTCAGGATTTCTTCGTCCCCCAAAATGCCCATTCGTCCAAAACCCTCTGACATTTCCCAGTTTTGCTCACGTCTGGTTTTATCCGCAAAGAACGAAGGAACGATTTGGGGATTTGGGAATTTGATGATTTGAAGATAAAAGTTCAGGATTTCTTCGTCCCCCAAAATGTCCATTCGTCCAAAACCCTCTGACGATTCCAAATTTTCCTCGCGTTCCGTTTATAACCGCAGAGGACGCAAAGGCATCGCAAAGAACGAAGGAACGATTTGGGATTTGAAGAAAGCTGCTTGGAATTGTCTTCGTCCCAATCGTCCCCATTGCCAGCCCCTTCTCTTCTAACTCTCCATCTTAATTTTTTACTTATTATGTCTTAAATTTTACCTTTCCCTAACAAACTACAAACCCATGGAAATAGTGCTTCATTTTTTTAAATACTTTCTGAAGCTGATCATGAAAATAGAAATGGCCTTATCGAACAACAAAACGAATTACCTTATGGCCACACCGGAAGTTTTTACAAAAATGCAAACCGACCGCATTTTGATGACGTGGCATGTATTCCCGTCGTTAGTGGTTTCACTATTGTTCAGCATTAAAGTGCTCCCTGAAATTTGGAACACCTTTGCCGTGGAGCTGGAAAGCAATAATACCCTGTTTTTAGTACCTGCCATCTTGCTGGCATTTGTACCGCTTTCCCTTATCAATGGATTTTTAATAGAAAGTTATCTCACCCGTTTCAAACCAGCCTATCGTGAGTTTAAGGAATCGCAAAAAGACGCGAATCCCTTTTCACCAAATTCATTTTGAATAAAAATGGGCTGATTGTACTAAGGCATGAAATCAATAAACCGGCTTTATTTTCTGGCTTTTGGTGCATATGTTTTTCCGCTGCTGGCGCTGGGACTGTTTCTGGTTGATCAATTTTGGGTGCAAAAAACAGAAATGCTTTTTTGGTTGATTTTTCTGGTGAGTTTGGTGCCTTGCGGATTGTTCGGCATGGTGATAAGCTTGATAGCGCTGCTTAGAGCAATAAAGCGAAAGGAACGAATGAACACTGTGATCGGTATTATAGGGTTAGCCGGAGGTTTGCTGCCTATTGCCGGAGGCATATTCGGTTATTTATTGCTTTATGTGGTGTTGAAATAATTATCCGCGCCTTACGAGCCGGAACGCTATATCTCTGCCTTCGCCCTGCATAATGGCGAGGTTGATCCAGCAAAGCGCCAGCTTTTCCAACAATTCCACTTTATCGCTTTTCCCAAAATTAATACAACTGCCAAAACCAGCATCCAGCGCCAGTTCCAGCGCTACGGCTTTGGCCTTTTCACTATCGCCTGCCATAAACATATCAATGCCTTTGCCGTTGTAAACAGGTTGAAGCATGTTTTCAAAACCCGTGGTGTTAAAGCATTTCACCACTTCGGCTTTGGTGGTTGCTGCAACAAAATGATATACGGTTTTGTAAGGCTCGGGTGATTTGGCAATAGCGTTGGTGGCATCTATCACAACTTTGCCATTTAAATCGCCCCATTGTTGCGCCAGGTCAAGTACCGCAACAGCTGGCGTGGCAATCAGAATCACCTGGCTTTGCCTCACTGCATTTTCAACTGAAGTAAAATGATGCTCACCAATAATTTGCGCCAGCTTAATGTTCTTTTCGCTCAGCGGAAATTTTGCGCCTATGCAAACCGTATGTCCGGCTTTGATCCACCGCTGCGCCAATGCGCCGCCAACATTTCCTGAACCTAAAATGGCAATAGTTTGCATTCTCTGATTTTCAAACAAAAATAAATTTTGCACGAAAATCGGAAGCGCACCTTACTTAATCAACCGAACGGCTTTTGTATTGTTACCTGATTGGAACATTAATACGTAACAGCCGGAATGGAGGTCGCTCAAATCAGCCAATTCTTTATGTTCACCTGATGAAAGTACTTCTTCGGAATTTTTCCGCTTCACTATTCTTCCTGCCATATCGGAAATTTCCCAACTTACTTTAGCCGGTTGCTCCAGTGTGAAATTTACTTGAACCATGTTGTTTACGGGATTCGGAAACACCTCCAATTTTAACGCATCGGGATAATTGCTTGAAATCCCCAATGCCACGCTATCACCAAAACGATCAACAAACATCAGGCGGTCACTAAGATAGTTCCACTGACCGGAGATCAGGATTTTGCCATCCGGGGTTTGCAATACGTCAAAAGTGAGGTCGGGGCTGGCATCTGGTTTATACAGCACTACTCCATTGTTTCCAAAAGAAGGATCTAAATTTCCTATGGTATTCAATCGGCCAATGTACAGGGCATTGTCGGTGCTAACCCGGTCGGCAAAAATCAACGTGCCATCTGAATTCAAATGTATTACCGGCTTAAATGTTCCGTTACAATCGGGAAAAGCAAATGCTGAATTATTGGAATAGGTGCTGCTACTGGTGCCATCTGCTTTTAATTTTCCGGCCATCACGCCATTTCCCATTTGCATAGAATAATAAGTTTCACCAACCATACTGCTTTCCAGATCGTAAATACAAGTGGGTTGTGCCGCCAGATATTCATAAATCCCGTTGGAATTAAATGTAGAATCAATGGGAAGGTTGTTTCCGTATCCTACGAACGCCCGCATTAAACCTACGGTATTATTATGCATTCCGCCTACTACGATTCGTAAGGGAGCGCTGGATTGCGTAATGCTATAGAAACCATCGGTAACCGAGGTGTTGGTGGAAGAACAATCTGCCGGAATATAAGTGTTTAATGTACGAAGTACACCCACGAAGCCATCGTCGCCAGTGCCTGTATTTTGAACTCCGCACATCCAGATGGCGTAGCTTGGATCGTTGGTGTAAAAATCATAAACCGCACCGGTACCAAGTGCATTGAAAATGAATTGCCCGTCTGATGCAGCACCATACGTTGAATCAGGTGTTCCGTTGTTTTTTAGAATGATTAACGCCGGAATGTTACTGATTGAACCGGCAACGATCAAACCGCTGCCGAATGAGTCAATTTTGTTGAAAACGGCTGCGGCCATCTTAAACCGTCCGTTTACTCCAAATGTACTGTCGATAGTTCCATTGTTATTTAGACGATACACCGCATTCGAACCACAAACCATCAGTTGGCCATTTTGCAGAAGCGCCATTGAATTTCCATTCTGCTCCAAATTAGGCGTTTGCCAATGTCCGGTACCGTTGAATGTAAAATCAGAGATCATGGGTTGCGCGTTCACACCCAAAACCAGGAACAAGAAAAAGGCGATGAGGTAGCAGCAGTTTTTCATAAGTGTTTTTTGTTATATAAATGGAATTCTAATGTAACAAAATTTGTATTGCAAAGAATTTCAATATATTTTGAAAACCCATTCACCTTGGCTGATGATGATTTTCAGGAACGAAACGGAAGTGTTTATAGACGACCAAACAAGAAGCTAATCGCAAACGCTTTGATGCTGTTACTACCAGCGGCTATTATGAAAGTTATTTTCTGCGAGCCAATCATCCCAACCGACCGTTGGCGTTTTGGTTTCGCTACACAATTTTCTGCCCTAAAAATCAACCCGAAAGAAATCTGGCAGAAGTTTGGGCTATTCTTTTTGATGGCGAAAGGCAAATTCATATAGCGGTGAAAAAGGAATATCCGCTTTCCATTTCTTCATTTGCCGATAGCTCATTTCAAATAAATATTGGAGAGAATATATTGAACGATTCGCTATTGCGGGGAACGATTAGCAGCGGTGTGAATGAAGTGAAATGGAACTTAGAGTATCGCGGTGATGAACCGCCGTTGGCTGTACTTCCCGAACAATGGTACAAAGGTGGTTTCCCAAAAGCAAAATTAGTGGTGAGCCTTCCTCTGGCCGTTTTCAATGGAACAATAAATGTAAACGGAACACGGCTTGATATTCAGGATTGGTGTGGCAGTCAGAACCACAACTGGGGCCCCCGTCATACCGATCATTATGCCTGGGGCCAGGTGGCGGGTTTTGATTCCCATCCCGAAAGTTTTTTTGAGGTGGCCACCGCGCGTATGAAAATGGGTCAGTTTTGGACGCCCTTTCTAACCCTTATGGTACTACGCCACAACGGACGGGAATATCGGTTAAACACCCCATGGCCATCACTTTTGGCGAAGGCGGCATTTGGCTACTTTCACTGGCATTTCAGCTCGAAGGCAAACGGTGTTCAAATAGAAGGAACGATACGCGCCGGAAAAGAAGCGTTTAGTTGCTTGAACTACTATAATCCTCCCGGCGGCAGCAAATTTTGTTTGAATACGAAAATCGCTTCCTGTAGTTTAAAACTAACTTATGCCGATGGTACCACGGAGGTGCTGGACACCAACCATCGCGCTGCGTTTGAAATATTAACTGATGATGCTTCGCATGGATTAACAATAGCAACATGAAAGAAAAAGAGAGATGAGCGCAGAGAAATCAAAGATCGGAATGGAACACGGAGCGAATACGTTGGCTAGCTTTTGATTTTGCGTTCAATCCTTCGCTTCTGCGATTCGTGATGGCGGAAGTGCATGTTGCAAAGCGCTATCCACTCGGCAGCGTTCAAATAGCCAAGAAACGGGTGACGAGTGCGTTCATCCGGGTCGTAACCCGGTAAACGATCGATATAGGCATTGCTGAGCGAACGCACTTCCTCCAGTTTCGAAATGAGGTATTCCTTACTTTCAGGCATTTTGGGTTCCACAGCTACCGAATTGGGCATTTTAATTTTTACGGTAGGCATTTTGCCAAACAAAAAAACCAGCACGCCAATCCAGTTTTTGCTTTTGCCACGCACGGTGTTATCCTTCTGCAAACACCTTTCAGCATTTTTAAAGAAGAAGCCTTTAGCGCTCATCCACAAATGAATATACACCTGACCCAACGCCCAGCCGGTATCCGGTCGATGTGTTAATTGCTCCATGGAAAATCGGTCGAGGTCGGCAAGGTACTCATCAATCACCCGGTTGGTTTTTTTACGAAGTTCCGTAGCATTCATACGGCAAGAATAGGCGATTTTCTTGCGATTTAAAGCTGCGGTTTGCTGCCTAAGCGATTCTTTTTATCTTCCATTTCTGAAATTCAGGGTATGAAAAAGTGGTGTACTTTTTTGTTGATGGCAGTAACGCTGGGCGGATTTGCGCAGGATGTGCATTTTTCGCAATACTGGGCAGCGCCTGTAGCCATCAATCCTGCACAAACCGGAAAGTTTAACGGCGTGGTGCGCGGCACTTTCAATTACCGCAATCAATGGTTTCTTATTCCTACTCAAAACTCAGTAGCGCCCTATCAAACCTATCAGGCTTCGGTAGATGCCCCTATAACCAGCGATCGGTTGGGCAATAATAAATTTGGTGTGGGTTTGATGTTCTTTAACGACAAGGCCGGCGATGGCGCGCTCACTACCAACTACGCCATGGTTTCAGCTTCGTACCATCAAAGCCTCGATCGCTACGGATTGTGGCATTTATCGTTCGGTTTGCAAGGCGGTGTAGCTGTAAAGCGGGTAAACATTTCCGACCTCATTTTCGAATCGCAACTGGATGGTTTTGGCTGGAACAAAAATCTGAACAATGGCGAAAGCACTTTTCAGAACAAGGCCATTGTTTATCCTGATGTGAATTTGGGTGCTCTGTTATCGGCGCATCCCAAAGATCGCTTCGGATTTAATTTCGGATTTGCCGTTCATCACGTGGCGCAACCCAAAGAACATTTTCTTACCAACGATCAGGAAACCTACTTGCACCGCCGGTTTGTGGCCCATGGCGGATTGGAATTTAACGCGGGTTATGATAAGGAATGGACCATCGCTCCTACGTTTCTGGTGATGGTGCAGGCTCAGGCACAACAATACAATGTGGGCATAGGCGTGAACTATCAGGCCAATGATAACATCGGCATCTTTGGCGGCGGTTTCTATCGCGTTGGTGATGCGGCTATTGTGAACCTGGGCGTTGATGTGTACAATGCACGAATTGGCGTGAGTTACGACATTAACCATAGCGGATTACGCGGGGCTTCGCGGTCGCAAGGGGCGATGGAAGTATCGGTAGTGTACACCTTCAAGAAACAGCGCGATCAGGACGTGGACTACCCAAGCTATTGTCCGAAGTTTTAAGTAATAAGCGGAGTGGAACGAAAAACTCCTCTAAGCGCCATCTTCAAACCCCAAATCGCTCTTCATTGAAAGACAATTAGGACGAAAGAGACAATTGGGACGAACATAACTCTGAGCATTCATTATCAAATCATCAAATTCTCAAATCCCCAAATCGCCCTCCATTGTTCATTGTTCATTGTAAATTGTGAATTGTGAATTAAGCTCAGTTTCCCTGACTTCGGAAATAATTCACTCTTCGGTTAACATCCTCGCGTATATCCATCCAAAACAAATTGATGTCGCCGATATGAAGATTATCGAACTTCTTAGCCATCGGATAATCAATTTTCGCCCAAAGAATGCCCTGATGAATACCAGTGGCCACGCGGTTTTTCAATAATCGGTTGAATTTGAAAAGCACCATACCTTTGCTTTGCTTGTCGGGCACCACGGTCGTGTCTATCGTCCAACTCACCGGATTTACGCAAATCGCGTCTTTGTAAAAAGTATGTAAGCCTTCCGGCTCGAAACCGGTACGATACGTACACCACGATACAATACCGCCCAGTTGTTTCTCTTCCGCCGCCGGCTTGATGTTCTTGTAAAGATTCGCCTGAACCGGCCAGCCCACTACATAGGCACAAACCAGTTGCTTGCGCAAATTGGTAGTGTCGAAAAATTCCTGTAGCAGCCTGCGGGCATGTTTACTGCCCTGCGAGTGCGAAGCAATTACTATCGGACGGCCATGGTTGTAATGCTCCATGTAGTATAAAAACGCCCGGCGAACATCCTCGTACGCTACGTCCAACGCTTTTGCGCCTTCAGGCGCTGCCGTAAAAAAAGCCTTGATGTTGGCCTGACGATACCGCGGGGCATAAACGCGGCAAGCGCCATTCCAGGCCGATGCCTGATAATGTATCGGCTTCGCATCTACTACCTTGTTAATGGCGGCGTCGCTTACATCGGCATTCCAATTCGTGCCGTTGCGATAAGTGGTGGGATGGATGAAAAATACATCAGCAGTCTTTGTACTATCCGAAGGCTGCGAAACGCCATGCGGGGTTACATCGGCGGCGTCTTTTCTGAAAGGAAGAGCCGCCCAGTTTTTAGCATCGCCATAATCAGGAGCGGCCGGTGGATCAAATTTCAAATCCTGAGCAAGAGATTGTTGGGCAATGAACACCAAAAGCAACGGCCACCACTTCATACTACTTTTTTAGAAGCTGCAAAAAAACACAATGAAGCCCGCATTCCGCAACGCTTTCAGAATTTTTAGAGAATTTAATCAGTAAACGCCGGAAGTACCGCCTTCAATTAATTACCGCTGCTGCTGCCCTTAAATTGCTGGTCGGTATTTTTAAAAAGTACGTTGAACGTGGTCAGCGATCCGTAAATGCGCGTGATGTATTGTTGAAGATCCACCTTCTCTTCATCGGTAAGCGTTTTGTGCGAATTGATGTTTTGTTCCAGAACACGCAGCCTGTCGCGAACCATCACAATTTTGTGAAAGAACGTATCAATCGGAATCTCCTTGCTCTGCAATTCACTGCTGCCGGGTTTCATCAACAAAGTGCCGCCTGTCCATTTGCTTCCCAGTTCTACACGTTCAGAAAGATCGGCCTTGCGGTCGAGCACATTTTCCAGTGCACTTTCAATTTCCTGCAGCGATAAAGGCACAAAATCGGATTCCGCTTTCTCTAAAACCTGAAGTTCAAACGAACGATCAATGCCCCGGGTATTATTGCCATCGCGAAACCAAATCGTATAGAACGATGCGTCCATGTCCACAATCACTCCTTTTCCAAATTTTGGGTGTTCCACCCGCGAACCAATTCCTAAATGCGCGTCCATACCTGATTTTAAATGCGATTATAAGCCCTAAATTCTGAAATCTGAATTTCTATTGTTTTTCCTGCGCTAAAAGAAATCGGCAATTCTGATTTTTATTTTGGCGGATGCCGCCATAATAAAATGCTAAACGATTGAAGAACCGGTTGGCCTATTTGGCTGCCACTTTCCGTTCGGCATCGTATTGATAAATGGTTTGTACTATCACGCTGCCAACCATTCGCAGCGTTTCGCGGCTAATCACTTCCATATTATCGTGATGCGTATGCCAATAACTTCCAAAACCGGTTTCAGAATAGTGGATAATATCGATAGATGGAATGTGCGCCAATTTGTTTACATAAAAATGATCATCGGTAATTGCGCCTGCCACGCGGTTCTGGAACAAACTGCTGAAACCGAGCCGTGCTGCGATGTTCCAAACGTACTGGCTGGCCCAATCGGCATTAGCTACGCTCACCTGCTCGCGCATAAACACCGCATCGCCCGAGCCTACCATATCGAGATTGATGCCGAAGTCGGCCTTATACCCCGGAATGTGCGGGTGCAAGGCCCAATATTGCGAACCCAAACAATAGCTGTCTTCTACTTTTGGCAAGGTGCTTTCCTGTGGCTGTCCGTAATCTTCGCTATCAAAAAATATCAAATCAACACCCATATCAGGACGTTGCAAAGCCAATAGCCGTGCGGTTTCCAGCATAATGCCCACGCCGCTGCCGCCATCATTGGCGCCGTCTATCGGCTTATCGGTGTCTTTGTCGTCCTGATCGGCAAAAGGGCGGGTGTCCCAGTGCGCACTAATGTACATTCGCGGTTGCACGCCGGTATTAAAGGCGGCAATAATATTTTTCGATTTCAGTGTTTTGCCGTCGAAGCCTATGGCGTCGTACTTTTGCACAAATACCGTATCGGCAAAACGGCGCGCTGTTGCTGCAATCCAATCGGCACAGCGGTCGTGCGCTGCAGAATTGGGAGTGCGCGGACCAAAATCCACTTGTGCTTTTACGAATTGATAACATGAATCGGCATGGAACACCGGAGTTTTGGCCAGTGGTGTTTCCTGAGGCGTATCGTTGGTAGCAGGGTTATCTTTTTGAGACGAAAACAAATGACAGGAATGCAGGCTCAGCGACAGCAAGGCCAGCGCAACAAATTTTTTCATAACGCAAATAAAATGAAAAGCCTTACAATCCTTTGGGCGCAAACCGACGGCGCCGCCACCAGGCAAAACCAATACCCGAAAGCACTACGATGAGAATAGGTACGGCCACGTTCACCAGTTGCCAGTACACTTTTTCGTTCTCCACGCGAATGGTATTCAACAGCCGCAACTTCACTTCTTTGTTCCGTGTTTCCAGAATGCCGCTTTTATCAACCAGATATTGAATGCAGTTCAGCATAAAATCGCGGTTGGCAAATGTTTGGCGGGTGAAGCCATAATAACCCAACGGATAGGCGGTACTATCACGGCGCACTTCGTTGCGTGCAATATCGCCATCGGCAATTACGATCATTTTGGTGTCAACACTTTTTTCTTTGAACTTAAGATCGGCCACGGTATCTGACATGGCCAGAAATTCGGGCGACATGCGATTGGTGTACAACGAAGCAAACTTTCCTTCCAGCAATGCAGCCACCGGAAGTTTCTGTTGGTTGTAGTACACCGGATTAGGGCGTTGCTGCAAAATACCGAAGTGCACGCGAATAGGGGTGAGCTGTGCCTTTGAATTATCGGAAGTGCGCAGCAAAATGGTTTTGTTCACGTCGGCATTGCGTATAGTATCGATAGTTCCTGTAAACTGCGCCGCCACCGGATCGAGGTTGCGCACAATAGGATGCCGCGAATCAGGCACCAGCAGCGGGAAGTAATACCACGGCAATAGTTCCGTTTGCGGGGCACTGCCCATTTGACCAACAACCAGCGGTATAGGATTGCACATGGTGATGTCCTGTACCAAATCGGTATTGAGCCTTACGCCATATTTAAAAAGCTGGTCGTCCAGATTCAGGTCGCGGTCAACCACCATTTGCTGTGCCAGATTTATTTTTAGCGAATCCATATCGGCTGTGGTAGCATCAATAAGCCACAACACTTTACCGCCGCGCATCACATACTGATCGATCTGATATTTTTCTTTTTCTGTAAAGGGAAGGGTAGGTTTTGCAATCACCAAGGCATCGAAGCGGCTATCTACTTTGTAGGTTTTATTGAGATCGATGTTGGTGAGATCGTAACGAAGTTTCACCAGTTGGTCCTGGAGGTCGGCCAATTGAAGCGGACTCAGTTCGCCGTTTCCGTTACTGAACGCTACGCGTGGCGAACGGAATTGCGTAAGCTTTTGAATGGCGTTAGCGAATTTATATTCAAGCGAAACCGAAGAATTGTTCAACACTTGTTCTTGCGAATAACCGATTTGGTTTTCCAGTAATTGAATGGGGAATTCCCGTTCGCCATAATAAGCGATAGCGCAGGGGAACACCATCGTAAGCTTCTGTTCGTTTGCCTTTCCGGTTTGCACATTAGCGGGCGCCAAACCTTTCGAAAGCAATTCTTCCATAATCGCCTTGCGTTCATCGGCACTGCGGTTGGTAACCGGATCAATGAACTCGAATTCGATTTTTCGCCCGCCATAAGCACGTAGTTCGGCTAACAAATCTCGAGTACTTTGGCGAAGCTGCTTAAAACCTGCAGGCATGTCGCCTTCCAGATAAATTTTGAACGTTACCGGATTTTTGAGGTCGCGCACCATTTTTTTGGTGGCCGGAGTAAGGGAATATTTTTTTTCGGAAGTTAGGTCGAAACGAGTATAAAAAAGCTGGCTCAGGACATTGAGCAACAATAAGATGGCCAAAGTGATGCCAAGAAGAAAAATGGCATCGGTACGATTGGTAAGCCGGCGTTTGAAGATATTTACCATTGGCGGCTGGCTAATGATGTTCGGGTGAATAAAATAAATGCGGTGATTACGGAAAGGAAGTACACTACATCACGGGTATCTACAATACCGCGGCCAATACTTTCGTAATGTGCGCTAAGGCCCAGTTGGGCAACCAGATAGTCGTTCTTTCCGAAGAAGATACCAAGGCGCGAAAGATTGTCGAACGCGAAGTACAGCACAAAGCAGATAAAAACGCCTGCAATAAATGCCACAATTTGATTTCCGGTTAGTGAAGAACAAAACAAACCTACGGCAACGAACACTGCGCCAAGGAACAATAAACCGAAGTAGGAACCCAGAATGCCACCAACATCCACATTTCCAATAGGAAGCGCCAAATGGTACACGGTGTAGAAATAGAGTAGCGTGGGCAACAGCGAAATGGCTACCAGCGCAAGTGCGGCGAAGAACTTACCCAGAATGATGTCGAGTTCGGTGATAGGCCGTGTAGCCAGCAATTCGATGGTGCCGCTGTGAATTTCTTCAGAAAAGGAACGCATGCAAATGGCAGGGATGAGAAATATAAAGATGTAAGGTGCGATATAGAAGAAGTAATCCAGTGAGGCATAACCGAAATCAAGCAAATTGGTGTCAGGGAAAACCCAAAGGAACAACCCTACTGCCAGCAGGAACACAATGATGGCAATATAGCCAATCAGCGAGCTGAAGAACTGCTGCAGTTCTTTTTTGAAAATCGGAAACATGAGGCACGAAAATAGCAGAAGCTCAGGAGTTCGCAAGAAGGCGAAAGGATATGACGAGAATTAGGGAAAAGAGCGACTATTTTTAGTAGCAATCTCATATATATTTGCCGCCATGCAATTGCAGGATGTAGAAAGAAGAAGCGGTTTAACGCCTGAACAGTTTCGGGAAGAATACCTGAAACCCGGAAAGCCGGTAGTGTTTACCGATCTGGCAAAAGACTGGAATGCGGTGAACAGGTGGTCGCTCGATTTCTTTAAAAATACGTATGGCGATTTGAACGTTCCGGTTTTCAGTAGCAATTACTCGAAGCCAGGCAAAGGATATATGTCGAGCGACAAGCAAATGAAGTTCCGGGAATTTCTGGAGGCTACGGAAAAGGGAAATACGGATCTGCGTTTGTTCTTGTTTGATATTTTTAAATCAGCGCCCGAACTGCTTCACGACTTTCAATTTCCTGCCATTATGCGTGGTTTTGAAAAGCGATTACCATTCATGTTCTTCGGCGGCGAGGGTAGCGAGGTAACCATGCATTATGATATTGATTGCGCCAATGTTTTTCTTACCCAGTTTGTAGGTCATAAGCGCGTCATACTCTTTGCGCCTGAGGAATCGAGGAAAATCTACCACCATCCGTTTACGGTAAAAACGCTCATCAATCCCATTGATCCCGATCTGAAAAAATTTCCTGCCCTTGAAAATGTGAAGGGTTATGATACCATATTGAAGCATGGTGAAACTATTTTCATGCCTACCCGTTATTGGCATTATATGCGTTATCTTGATTTCAGTTTTGGTTTAGCTCTGCGATCTTACAACGATGCCGGAACCCGCGCCCGCGGTATGTTCAACATCGCTGCCCATTTTCTTATCGACAAAGGTTTTAATCTTGCCGCACCTTCGGCCTGGCACAATTGGAAAGAGCGGAAAGCCTACGAAAACGCGCTTCCTTTCGAACCTAAAAAAGCAGCAGCATAAAAAGTTCTGCACTGCTTTTCCAAAATTTTTTTCAATCAACATCTTGTGTTTTTTGAAAGAAATTTTAGAGGAGGCCCAATGCTATTTTTTTTGAAAAAACAAGTAGGGGAAAAGTTTTTTTCTGAACATGCTTTGTTACATTTACACACACAATCTACCGACGTACTTCTTTTAGAACACATTTAAAGACCCACTTAGTAATTATGATGCAAAAATCGGCCCCTCAGGTTTGGAACGCTTGTCTGGATATCATAAAAGACAATGTAAGCGCACAAAGTTTCAAGACATGGTTCGAGCCGATCAAACCGGTAGAGATTAACGGGAACATCCTCACCATTCAGGTTCCCAGTCAATTTTTCTACGAATGGTTGGAAGAACATTATGTTTCACTTTTACGCAAAACCATTAAACGCGAGCTTGGCAACGATGCGCGCTTGGAATACCGTATTGTAGTAGAGAACACCAGCAGCAACAGCAAACCTTCTACCGTAAACTATCCGAACTATAACAGCGGCAACAACGCCAATCCCGATTCGAGTTTCCCATTGTTTTTGCAGGGAAATTCAATTAAGAATCCGTTTATCATTCCGGGCCTCAAAAAAATCAATATTGAATCGCAGCTCAATCCAAACCTGAACTTTGATTCGTATGTAGAAGGCGATTGCAATCGGTTGGCCCGCAGTGCCGGTTTTGCCGTAGCACAAAAGCCCGGAGGTACCGCATTCAACCCATTGGTACTTTACGGCGGAGTAGGTTTGGGAAAAACGCACCTGGCACAAGCTGTGGGAAATGAAGTAAAACAGAACTTCCCTAACAAAACTGTTCTGTATGTTTCGTCAGAAAAATTTACCAATCAGTTTTTTGACGCGGTAAAAAATAATTCGGTGAACGATTTCGTTCATTTCTATCAATTGATAGATGTACTGATTGTTGACGACATCCAGTTTTTCTCGAACAAAGAAAAAACACAGGACATCTTCTTCCATATCTTCAACCATCTTCACCAAAACGGAAAACAGTTGGTGTTGACTACCGATCGTCCTCCGCGCGATTTGGAAGGAATGGAAGAACGTTTGCTGTCGCGCTTCAAATGGGGATTGAATGCTGATCTTCAGGTGCCTGATTTCGAAACCCGCATCGCCATTCTGGAAAAGAAAATGTATGCCGATGGTATCGAACTGCCGCGTGAAGTGGTAGAATTTGTGGCTTACAATATCAACACCAATGTTCGCGAACTGGAAGCGGCGCTCATATCGCTGCTGGCCCAGGCTTCGCTGAACAAAAAAGATGTGGACCTCGACCTGGCCAAAAAGATTATCAAGAACTTTGTGAAAAGCATTTCACGCGAGGTTTCGATCGATTATATTCAGAAAACGGTTTGCGATTACTACAGCGTACCGATGGATCACCTGAAAGAGAAAACGCGCAAGCGCATGATTGTTCAGGCCCGCCAGTTGTCGATGTTCCTCGCCAAGAACTACACCAAAAATTCTTTAAAAGTAATAGGTAAACACTTTGGTGGCCGCGACCATAGCACCGTGATTCACTCCTGCCAGGCCGTACAAAACCTGATTGATACGGATACCGAATTCCGCGAGCAGGTAGGCGAAATTCAAAAGAAAATCCAAATGAGCATTTCCTAAAATGTTCCGGCAATAAAAAACCCCGATGGCTTTCCATCGGGGTTTTTTATTGAGGAGAATCGCTTATTTTTTGATCAGGCTATTGAATACGCCTTCGTTCAAAACAATCGGATATTTATTGCGAAGATCAGCCAGCCACTTTTTCTCAAGATATTCCTGATAGTCGCTCACCACATAGCCTTTAGCTTCTTTCAATGCTTTTGGTTCATTCTGAATCACGCGGATTACCGAAATAAACTGATAGCTGCTGTCGTTTAGTTTATTGATTGGCGTAATTCCCGGTTTCCAATCGATTTTATCCACTACATCGTACTGTCCTTTTTCATATTTGCCGTTAATCACGCTAACCTTGCTGCCGCTGCCCGCTTTGTTCAATTTAGCTTGAATAGCTTCTGGTGTAGCGCCTTTCTTCGCCATTTTTGCGGCAGCTTTGGCAATTTTCTCGTCGGTAGCATTGAAAATCTGTACTTCTGCACGAGGCCCCCACATATATTTCGTTTTGTTTTGATCGTGATAAGCAATCAATCCGGCTGTATCTTTCACGGCCTTGCCCCAAACCTGACGGTCAGTAAGTTCGAACAGCAGAATGCCATCGCGGTATTCTTTCATCAAAGAGGCAAACTCCGGCTTTTTGGTTTCCAGCATGCTTTCTTCATAGTCCATACTGCGCTGCGTTACCCAGTTGTCGTAATATTCGTTCAGCAATCCATCCTTGTTCTTATCACTGCGGCGTTTGCTCGTCTTTTCGATATAAGCAGCAAAGTCAGAAGTAGTATAAGCTTTGCCGGCCAGCGTAAACAATGGCAGGTCCTTAATTCTAACCGAATCTTTTTTGAAGTTACCTTGATTAATTCCTGAATCTACAGCCGCGAAAAACGCCTTTTTATTCACTGGAATTTCCGAGAACGAATTTTCGCGTTTAATTCTTTCAATCAATTTGGTTTTAGCCACCGATGAGCGCGAATCGCGTTCTACTCTTTTTTTGAAATCGCTCTTCACTTCATTGAAAGGCGGAATTTCGCGTTTTTCAATTCGTTTGATCAAATACCAGCCGTAGGGCGTAAGCACCGGTGGTGATACTTCGTTGTTTGCTTTAAGTGCAAAAGCTGCTGTTTCGTATTCCGGGAACATGCGTCCTACTCCAAACCATTGCTGTTCGCCCTTTTTCTTATTTGAAGTGCGGTCTTCAGAAAAGGCGCTCACCGCCTCTTCAAAACTCAAACCATTCTTGATAGCCGTATAAATTGAATCGATGCGGCGGTGTTGTTCTTTTTTGAAGTCTTCTTTTGAACCATCCGGCACTTTTAGCAAGAGGTGAGCCACGTGGATTTCACCTTGTGCAGGCCGTGTAGAATTGAGTTTCACCAGGTGATACCCAAACTGGGTGCGCACCGGCATTGAAATTTCACCCGGCTTCATAGAATAGGCCACGGTTTCAAAAGGGTAAACGGTTTGAAACACCGTGAAGTAGCCGATATCGCCGCGGTTTTGTTTGGCAGATGGATCTTCAGAAGAATCAACTGCCATTTGACCGAAGTCAGCAGGTTTTACCGGAGCCAGTAACTTCTTTCGGATGTTCATGATTCGTTTGAAGGCTGCCAATGTATCGGCCGGATTGGCGTTTTCATCGCAACGGATGAGGATGTGGCTGGCGTTTACTTCTTTTAAAGAACGGTCATAGGCTTCTTGTATCAATTGGTCGGTGATTTCGCGATCGGTAAGATAGCTTTTGGCCAATTGTTTGCGGTAACCTTCCAGCTCATTTTTCAGGGAAGTGATAGTGTCGAGTTTCATTTCCTCGGCCTCCCGCACTTTCAGGCGGAAGTTTTCATATAAGTTTAGATAATCTTTCAGCGACTTTTCGCTGTAATCGGCCTGATTGTTAATGTTGTTCTTGGTGTAAACGTATTCAAACTCACCTACAGTAACGGGTTTCCCGGCCACGGTAAAAATTACGGCATTTTTATCAGCCTTTTGTGCGAACGAAAACAGGCTCGCTGAAAGAAACAGAGCAGTTGCCGAAAGATATTTCTTCATAGAAATGATTGGTTTTTATTGCGGCGGCTAAGATAGCAGCCTCGAAAAAAGAGGGGTGAAATTAAGATAATTTAGGAGGCGTGAAAGCGGCCTTCAAAATCAGGCTTTCTATTCATTTTCATAGCGGATTCCCTGTTTTTGCAGCAATTTTTTTACCGCTAATCCATAATAGGCCAGATACGCAAAACAAACAACGCCCACTAAATAACTCCATTGAATGCCTAAAAAGGCAGGATCAGCCAAATAGCCCTGAAGCGTACTAATTAAACCGCCGCCCATAATCATCATAATAAGCATTGAAGAACCATTGGTGGTTTGCTTTCCCAGGCCGGCGATGGCAAGGGTAAAAATGCATGGCCATAACGTAGAGCAAAACAATCCGACACTGATAAAGGCGTACGCGCTAACCAAACCATCGGTAATCATGCCAATGAACAGCGCTACTATTCCTAAAACCGAGAATAACAACAGTTGCAATGCCGGATCTTTTTTCGAAAGAAAATTAGCGGCAATAATTACCGGAATTACAGCAGCATATAAATAGAAAGGTTTTAAATCGTGCTGGCCGAGATAATTCGCTAACAAAAAAACCCCGAAGGCCGCATAGGGAAGCGCAATATTGAAAAGGGTTTGAAGGTTCTTGCTCAAATTAAAGGCACCAACGGCTGAGGTCCACCTTCCAATCATCAGGCTGGCCCAGAACAGGGAAACATAAGGTGCTACACCGTCAGTGGCAATACCCGCATGTTGTTTTAGAAATTCGGGCAAATTAGAAGCCGTGGCTACTTCTACACCCACATAAACGAATATTGCTGCCATACCCATCCACAATTGCGGAAAGCGCAGCGCCCCCAAGGGCCCGGCTGATTCGCGTTCTGCTTCATTTTCGGTTTGAAGTTGATTAGGAAGCGAAGAAAACTTGAAGAACAACGCCACAATTAAAAAGGCTGCACCCAAACATAAATACGGGAAACGAACCGATTGCAGGCTTTCCAGATGTGCGCCGGGAGCCAATCCGCCAAAAATCGCATAGCTCACAATTACAGGACCAATGGTGGTGCCAATGTTATTGATGCCGCCCGCCAAACTGAGCCGCTGTGCCCCTTTTCGCGGATCGCCAAGATTAATGGCCAGTGGATTGGCGGCAGTTTGCTGTAAAGAAAATCCTAAACCAACAATGAACAAACCGGAGATGAAAACAGGAAAGGAAGAGGTTTCTGCTGCCGGATAAAACAATAACGTGCCAAGGGCTGAAATCACCAGTCCAAGTGCAATGCCATTCTTATATCCTAAACGGTTCAGAATATCGCCGCCGGTGAGCCTCGACAATACAAAATAGAGTAGCGACCCAACTGTATAAGCCACATAAAAAGCCAACGAAATCATTTGACCTTGCCACTGCTGTAAATGCAGCTTTTCTTTGAAAACAGGAATTAGAATGTCGTTGGAAGCAGCCACAAAACCCCAGAAGAAAAAAACGGAAATCAGAGTGATTAGTGCAGATGTGCGCGTTTGGTTCATGGGTGGAATATAGAAATTGCAACGGGATCGCACTTTGAAATCAGTGCAGCAGCAACTGACTACAAGTAACGACCCCGCGCAATAGAAAGAAAAAACTTACCGGATCACCAGCTTCATCAGGCTTCGGCCTGAAGCAGACTGCACTTCGGCCAGATAAATACCGCTTGTTTCGGCGCTAAGATCAATGATGGATTGGTTGCTGATGGTATCCTGAAAAATTTCACGGCCTTGCAGATCAAAGATGCGCACAACCGCGGTTGCAGCGCTCATGCTGATCTTAAACTTTCCCCCCGATGGATTAGGATAAACCGAAGCTTCCAACATCGGAATCTCCTGAACTGCGGAAATGGTGACACCGTTTACATTGTACAAATCGATCCCGGTTTCCAAATGACTGATCCAGATATTTCCATGCGCATCCTGAAACAGGGAAGTAGTAAATGCCGACGATACCGGACTGTTACGCACATTCAAACTATCCCATTGGCCATTTTCATATTTCCACAAACCGTTCAGGTTATCGGCCACATACATGGTAGCGCCTGAAAAAAGAATATCGCTCACAAACTGATTTCCCGCGGTAGAAGGCAACATCGAAGTAGAAAAATTAGTGCCGTCATATTTGATGAGCGCGCCATAAACCGTACCGAACCAGATATTGTGTTGCGGATCTTCAGAAATACACTCTACCGCATCATAATATTGCTGAAATCCGGCAGTAGAGTCGTTGTAGAATGAAATGGTATTGTTGTGTAGCTTAAAAATACCGTCGTAGCTGCAAAACCAAACATTGTCGTGCGTTTCATCTACAAGAATATCGTGCATGTACTGCGTCATGTGATAATTGTAAGAAGAAGTATATACCGTAAAGGTGGTTCCATCGTATTTAGCGATGTATCCATAACCGCACATCCACAAGTTTCCCGCAGCATCGGCTGTCATTTTTCTAATTTCCTGGTTGGGAAGAATACCGTTGCCCAATTGCACCCATTTATTGTTCTTCCATTCATAAAGATATTGCGCACTGGTGCTTAGATACAGTTTTCCGTTAATCTCGATAGCTCCATTAAATGTATTGGGTAAACTATCCTTCCATTCCTGAGTAAATTGTTTTAACGCAATATCAAAACGCTGAATGCTGGTGCGATTGCTAATCAACACCGTTCCGGCATCAGCACCTCGAACGTTATAAACCCAATTGTCAGAAAGTTCCGACTTTTTCAAATCGATGAAAGCATAAGGCGAAGATCCATTGAAATGAACCAGAGAACAGTGTTCCAGATCAGAGGCACCCAGCCACATTTCTCCTGCCGGCAGTAAAGCAAAAGCGGTGAGGAAATTGGTTCCGGTATTCAGTGCAGTAAACACCGCCTCCTTGCGATAAAGTATGCCGTTATCGCTCAAATAATACAAATGCCCCAAACTATCGTACTGCATCTTTACCGCCATAGCAATAGCTGTGGTGTCAGTAGGAACGGTATCGTTGAACTCGCACATTTCACCATGATCAGTTGAAAAAGCGAAGTGATGATCATCGCGTACGGCCACTCTGGAATTTCCATAAGCAAAAATGGAATTCGTAAAATCTAATCTCGAAGAAGTGGCCGGATCAAAAATAAAGGGCTGATTGCTGCCGCAGAAGATTTTTCCATTCGGCATAAATTCAAAATCCCACGGCGCTCCGGCCAGGGGATAATCGGTAAACGTACCGTTTTTATAACGGTAGAAGTGCAAGGTAGTGGCTATCCAAACGGCATCATCGGCGGCTACTTTTAAAGTGTATAAATTGCCGCTGTTGGCGGGCAAGTTGATCTTGGTCCAGTTGGTGCCATTAAATTTTGCAATGCCATTATCGTAGGTGCCAATCCAGATATCACCGGTAACCTTACTCACCGAAACCGCTTCTACCTGAAGAGAGTTAAGGTCGCCATTCACCTTTGAAATAAACTGTTTGTTTCCCGTTGAAAGATTGTAGCGCAAAACGCCACCCTTTGCCGTTACCCAGAGGTCATTCCCATGAACGGCCATCCCCGTAACTTTGGTAAAGTTGGAAAGGTTGGCCCAGTTTCCTGCAATTGCCGGTACACCAAGCGCCAGCATCACTACTGCAATAGCCCAAATTTTCATCCTGTTTTTCATTGCCCTTGATTTTATGCCAACGAAAAAACGGTTTACTATATATAAGGCCAAACTAAATTATTGTTTATTATTAAAGGTCAGAATGTGTGAAGACGCAAGACGCAAGATGCAAGTGGGGAACTGGCAGATTTAATATCCTTGAGGTGTGCTAGCTCTTGCTTCCTGAACCTTGAACTCTTTATGTTATAAATTAAAAGTCAGTGAAAACTTCGTCAGACGAATTATTTCAATTGGTGAGCCATCTTTCGCTATCCGAAAAGCGGTACTGCTCCCTTTTTCTTCAAAAACATTCGAAATCGGCCAACCGCTACCAGCAACTGTTTCGCCTGTTGCTAAAACAAGAGCAATATGATGTACTGCGTTTAAAAAAAGCGATGAAGTTGAGCGATCGCCCCGCTCATTTTGCTGTTTTGAAAAAGCAACTCTATGAACAATTGTTGGAAGCCTTGCATCAGTTCGATTTGTTTACTAACCCCGAACAGCAGTTACAGCGCGGCATTCATCAATGTCAGCTACTGCTTCAGCGCGGACTGTTTTCGCAATGCGAAAAGCGAATCGGCCGCTTTTGGAAACAGGCTGTTCAAATGAATCATCACGAAGCACAATTGCAATTGCAGCATTTGAAAATGATGATGATGGCGCGCAACTATTACAAAACCGGCCAACCCAACGCCCTCGAAGCCTGGCAGCAGAAAACCAATTCGATTTTATCGGAATTGCAGAGCGCCTCGCACTATCGGTATCTCAGCAGCAAAGTTTATAAAATGCAATATGAGGCTGGCGATCGTGGAAAGGAACTGGCCACCAAAATGAAGACCATTGTATCGCGGCCTGAATTTACTAATGAAAAGCATGCCGATACGCTACGGGCAAAACTCGATTTCCTTCAGGTTCGCGCCTTATATCACTTTACTAATTCTGAAAATAAAAAGGCCGCCTCCTTCAATTCGCGATTTTTAAAGTTACTGGAAGAAAATCCGCTTTTGCTGGAACTGCATGCCGACCGGTATTTTTCAGTACTCAACAACTATCTGATCGATTGTTTGCTGCTTAAGAACTTTAAGGAACTGAATTCCGGCCTTCAGAAAATGAGAAGCCTCACCGGGCAAACGGCCTTCAGGCGGCTGATTAATTTCGACGCTAACGTGTTTCGCTTAGGATACCTTATAGAACTGAATGCCTATTTCGCTACAGGAAATTTCCGCGAAATGAAAAAGCAATTCCGAACTATAACGAAGGGTTTGGAGCAGTTTGGAAACCGTGTGGTGAAACACAACCGAATCACGATTCAATACCTGATGGCTTACGGAAGTTTTGCCTTAGGAGAGTATGATAACGCCATTGATTATCTGTATCCGATTTTACAAGAAAAAGAATCGGCAGTAGCTGAAAACATTCAGCAGGCAGCGCGTATGCTGCAACTGCTTAGCCACTTTGAGAAAGGTGATTTTCTGTTCACCGAAAGTTTAGTGAAATCATTACGGCGGATGTTTCGAAATGATGGCGCTGAACTGCAGCGGGCCATGCTTTCGTTCATTCTTACAATAATTCATAAGCATGCTAAAGACCCCGGAGCATGGGAAAAAATGGAACGCAAAGTGGAAATGCTGTCGAAAAAGGCATCCGTTCAATCGGCATTGAATTTATTTGATTTCAACGTTTGGCTAAAACAACATCGAACCGGTAAAAAATTTGAAGAAGTATGGTTGGAAAAATTGCACTGATGTTTGTGGCACAACAATTTAGAAGTGGCTGAAAGTGTAATAATGAATGGAAGACTTCTTTTGAAGATTATAGCTGCCTTTTTGTTGGTTGTGGTTGCGCTAGTTGCTGCCGCAGGCTGGTATGTTCGCGCCCATCAGGCGGAATTGATTACTGCCATCGAAAAGGAAATGAACAAAAGTGTGAAAGGTCATATCACGGTTGGAAAAGTTCGTTTGGGCGCATTCCGGGCTTATACCGGACTGGCGCTGCATGTAGAGGGTTTTTCGATTTCCGATTCCGTATATAAGAAAGAAGTATTTCATGCAGGTGCACTTGATATGAAAGTGGAACTCCTGCCCTTGTTGCGAATGAAAATTGAAATGCGATCACTGCATCTCAGTGATGCCGTTTTCTCGATTTTAAAAGATACTAACGGTTACAGCAATGCGAATTTGTTTCGCACTTCTTCTGAAAAAAATACTAACGATGCCGCTAACATTCACTTCGAAGAAGTGAGTATGGAGAATGTCAGGTTCGTTCTAACCGATGAAATACAAAAGCAACATCTAAGTTTTGTATTGAAGGAACTAGACGGCGATGTACGCACCGGAAGTGAGGGGTATCAAATGAAGATGAACGGTTGGATTGCCATCGATAGTATGATGTTCAAGCAGGAAAAGGGAAGTTTTTTTGTGGGTGAAAGAGCCGATCTGGACCTTAAGATGAACTTCGATCCGAAAAAATTATTGTTTACCATTTATCCATCTAAAGTGAAAATGAGCGGCCAATGGTTTGATGCGTGGGGTTCGTTCAACGCCAATGTAAATCCGGTGGTAATGGACCTTAATTTTTCAAATCCGGCGGTGAACTATGCACAGGGCCGCTCCGTACTTTCTGCAGAAATAAAGAAGTACATGAACGACATAATGATCGAATCGCCGGTGGGTTTGAAGATTCGTGTGAATGGCCCGATTATACCATTGTACCCGCCTGATGTAGATGTGAATTTTGTTCTCAACAAAGCAAAGGCAACGCTTTACGGCCAAAAGGTGACCGATCTTTCGCTTACCGGAAAGTTTACGAACCATTTGGAAAAAGGCGTGCGAAACGATGATTACAATTCCGGCTTGTTTTTTAATGTAACTCAGGTAAACCTAAGCGGTATCCAGGCTTCCGCCACTTTGGCCGTGCGTGATTTGAAGCAATTGCGTTCCGATATTCGCGTGAAAGCGAACACCGCGCTTCCTTCGTTAAATCAATTTCTTCCCGATGAAAACTATGGTTTTAATTCAGGAAACGCATCGGTTGATATCGCTTATCGCGGATCACTATGGAGCTATTTGGATAGTGTTAATCATCCGTATAACGATACACTAAATCTGTTCGCCGGCATTACTAACGGAGGTTTTATTTATAGAACACGAAACATTCGGTTGAATAACATTGCCGCCGAAATAGCGGTAGCCGACAATGATTTGTTGGTGCGAAATATGAGCGCCGATCTCAATGAAAATCCGGTGCGTATTTCCGGAGAATTGAAACGAATTAGAAGACTGATTGCCGACGACAAAAGCCATGCGGAAGGTCATTTCGAAGTTCATGCTCATGACTTTGACCTCACAAAAATTCTTACCGAAAAGCAGATGAAGCAATTGCAGCAAACTGCAGAGAAAAAAACGACCGCGAACCATGACATTAAAAAAGTGCAGGCAATGATTGATGATCTCACCAATCGGTTAAGCGTAAATCTGGCATTTCACGCCAACACCTTTCGGTTTAGAAAATTCATGGCGAATCAAATTCATGGTATGGCAGCGCTTTCAGTAAATGGCATGGCATTGAAAAATTTTGAGATGAACGCTTGCGATGGTCGTTTGCAAATAAACGGAGGCTTGAACACCGCCGGCGCAAAAGACCGGCTGGAAGCCGCTATATCGCTGCAACACATTAATGTGAAGCAATTTCTGGAAGCGGCGGAAGATTTTAATCAGAAGGCCGTAACGCATGAAAACATTAGCGGTATTTTGAGTACCAATGTGTGGTTTGCAGCAAATCTGGATCCGAAATATCTTCCCGAGAAAGAAAGCATGTTGGGCAACATGTACTTCTCGTTGAAAAATGGCAAACTCACCGGTTTTGATGCGGTAAAGGAAATTGGTTCGAAGATCTTCAGAAAGCGTGATTTCGACAATATCACTTTTGCCGAAATCAAAGATTCACTGATTCTGAGTGGCCAGGAACTGCGCATCAATCGAATGGAAATAGCCAGTTCGGTAATGCACCTTTTTGTTCAGGGCCGCTATCAATTTAATGGCGAAAGCACTATAGGCATACAAGTTCCGCTAAGCAATCTGAAAACAATTCCTGCCGATTTCAAACCAGAGAATATTGGCGCCGACAAACGAGGTGGTGCCAGCATATTTCTGTTGCTGACAGGCGCCAACAATAAAATGAAAGTAAAGTTAGACACTGAGGCCGGTGCCCGAAAACGATTTGGGAAACCGGGTGGTTAAAGCAATTCAGCCTGAAGCTTTCGGGCCAGTCCTTCACCACCCCAGCGCATGATCACATCATGGTTCCACACATACACCGGCCGCAACACCGGCGCTAAAAAATTCATAAAGAACGTAGTAGTTCTCACTTTCCAAATGTAAGTAACTGTAGTTACGCCTTCTTCGTATTTGAAGAGCCAGGTTCCGGTTCCTTCTAATTCGCCGGAAGCTTTGCCGTCAATACGTTTCAAAGGTTCAATACGAGTGGCTTGCGTAGTAAAGGTGAGGCGGTAAGGTAATTGCGAGCGGGTAGTAAACCGGATGGTGGTGCCTACGCCATTACTAAATCCATCGCTTAAGCGTTCTACTTTCAATTGCCCTTTCCACCATTGCGGATATTCTTCAGCATCGTATATGGCAGCATACACCTTTTCAATAGGCGCACGCAATTTCCAAATGGTTTTAAAATGATAGTTCGCCATAAAATGTAGATTCGATTTGCATTTAAAATATACGGAATGTCAGAATCGTTTTTTTATATACTCACCTGGTTGTGGATAGCTATAGCCGTAATTTCCTTTCCTTTTCTATTGAAAATAACTGCGCCTTACGGCCGTCACACCACTTCCAATTGGGGGCCCATGCTCAGCAATCGGTTGGGTTGGATGATTCAGGAAGCGCCATCCTTACTGTTTTTATCCTTGTTCTTTTTTACCGGAACCATACAAAAAACTAATGCCTCATATTTCTTCTGGGGTTTGTGGGCCTTACACTATATCAACCGTTCGTTCATTTTCCCGTTCCGCACCAAAACAAAGGGCAAACAAATTCCATTGCTAATTGTGTGCAGCGCCATATTGTTCAACTTCTGCAACGGTTTTGTGAATGGCTATTATCTGGGCAATTTTGGTGGCAATTACGATGATGCCTATTTTCAATCGCCGCGTTTCATTGCGGGCCTATTGCTCTTTCTTACAGGAGCCGTAATCAATCAGTATTCCGATACCATACTCATCAACCTTCGCAAACCCGGCGAAACCGGCTATAAAATACCGCAGGGTGGTTTGTTTAAATATATTTCTTGTCCGAACCTTTTTGGTGAAATGGTGGAATGGTGCGGATTTGCAGTGATGGTGTGGAGCATTCCGGCATTTTCTTTCGCATTGTGGACTATAGTAAACCTCACGCCACGCGCGCTTGACCACCATCGGTTTTACTTGACGAAATTTCCTGACTACCCCAAAGAGCGAAAGGCCTTGGTTCCGGGACTATTGTGATCAATACAATTGGCGCTTTTCCATTTCGCGCAAAATAATTTTGAACCAAAACGACCACTGGTCGGGTTCTTCCTGAATACTTTTTAGGAGAGTGTGACGGTCTAACCATCTTACCTCGTGAATTTCTTCAGGATTAAATTCAAACTCATCGTCATAAACCCCGGTAAACACCCAATCGTACTCATGTTCTGTAAGGCCGCTGTCGGTATCATAAGCCTTATAGATAAAGGAGAATTCCGGCTTCAGATGTGTGCGAAATCCCAGCTCTTCAAACAAACGGCGTTGTGCGGCATCTTCAAAACTTTCGCCCGCGCGGGGATGGCTGCAGCAAGTATTGCTCCAAATGCCGGCCCAATGATATTTCGAAAAGGCGCGCTGTTGTACCAGCATATCACCGTTGCTGTTGAATATGATAATGCTGATGGCCTTGTGTAACACGCCTTTTTGATGGGCCTCCAATTTGCCCATCAATCCCAATTCCGTACAATTCTCATCTACAAGAACCACCTGTTCTTCTTTCGCAATATCTTCCATCTTATTTATTTTCTTCCTGCTGAAACCATCCGGCATACATCGTATAGTTGTTGCCGATTCGTTCAATCAGATTTTTGAAATTTTCTTCGTCTAGCGCCTTTACTTTTTTAGCAGGAATGCCGGCATAAATAGAACCGCTTTCTACAATCGTATTCTCTAAAACAACTGAACCGGCCGCTACAATGCTGTTTTTTTGAATCACCGCATGGTCCATAACAATAGCGCCCATCCCAATCAAAACATTGTCTTCAATAGTACAACCGTGAACAATAGCGCGGTGGCCAATCGAAACGAAATTTCCTATGTTGGTGGGGGCCTTCTGATAAGTGCAGTGAATGATGGCTCCGTCCTGAACGTTGACTTTGTTCCCCATTTTGATGTAATGCACATCGCCGCGTACCACGGCGTTAAACCAAATGCTACAATCGTTGCCGGTTAATACCTCACCAACCACGGTTGCATTTTCAGCAATAAAACAGTTGCGCCCAAATTGGGGCGCTTTCCCATTCACAGGAAGTATGAGTGCCATAATTTTCAGAATAATTAAAACATCACACCAATACCAAACAAAAAGTTGCGCATCAGTACCGGATCTTTTTTAGAATCGATGTTGGAATCGTGGATCATATTCAAAAATCCGTTGTGATAGCCCACGCTTACCAGCAACGAAGTTTTTTCAGAAAAATCATATTCGAAACCGGCGATTACCCCTAAACGGATATCGAAATAATTATAGTGAAACCCCGAAGCAATTTTGCTCACATCATTGCCGTTGCGCAACAGATTTTCTTTGGTAATGTCAACACTTACGCCGGTTAGCGTGTCGGTGAGGGTTTGATTGTAAGTGCCCCTCGCATACACCATAAAAACCGGATCGAAGCCCACCTGCCCAAACAAATGGAATTTCTGGATCTCGTTTGTTTTTAGTTTAATGTAAATAGGTAAGGTTACCGATTGCGAAGAATACTTTTCCAATACCGAACGGCCGCCCGAATACTTCATAAAGTAGTCGCGGCCTTGCAATGCGCCGCCTTCCATACCACCGGAAAGACCGGTTACAAAAGCATAGTTCTTGTCTTTGAAATAATATTCAAATGTAAGTCCGTACTGCAATCCAAAGGCTGCCGGACCTTTTACAAGGTCTTTTCCTTCGGCCTGCATCCATGCCACACCGGGCGAAACATGTACGCCCAATCGAATTTTGTCGCTAATTGCAAAAGTTGATTTTGTAAAAGCGAGAAGGGCTAAAAAAAGGAAACGGTTTTTCATGGTTCGTTCAATTTCTGCCAACAAAATTGCATTTATTTGGCACAAACAAAATTCGTGAAGAAAAATTGGCTGGCATTATTGCCATTGGCGCTACTTCTGGCGAGATGCACTTCGCCCGATGCTTATAAGAAAGTGGATGTTTCAAAAGTGGAAGCGCCTATGCACACCCTCCGTTTTGAACGCGATTTTTTTGGTTTGGATGTCAATAACCTCGCCGCCGGAACTACCGAGCTGCAACAAAAGTATGGCCCGTTTTACAACGATTATGTGCTGGGAATTATGGCCTTTGGCGCCCCTGAAAGTCGTTTGGATACTTCACACCGCGATCCATTGACCGATATTCAGGGGTTTTTGCAAAACCCTTCTGATCGCGCCCTTTACGATAGCGTGCAGCAACGCTTTTCTGATTTTGGTTCTTACGAAAAAAACATTCAGACAGGTGTACAACACTTTCGCTTTTACTTTCCCGACCGGCCGGCACCACGGGTAATTTATACGTTCATTTCAGAATTTGGCAATGCCGCCATCACCTATGGCGATACAGTGATTGGTGTGGGGCTGGATATGTACCTGGGTGAAAATTTCGCGATGTACGATGGTGTCAACTTTCCGGCGTATATGAAAAGAAAGCTGCGTCCTGAATTTATTGCACCTAACGCCATGGAAGTGTTGTATAATAACTATTTCGACCAAACTGCTTACAATGCCGGGCTTCCACTGGTTGAGGCGATGATTAATGAAGGAAAGAAGTATTATTTTATGGAATGCATGTTGCCTGATTTGCCCGACAGTACATTGATTGGTTACACCAAAGCTCAGGAAGAATGGTGCCGTAAAAGTGAAAAGAGCATCTGGCAGTTTTTCAACGAACAGGACCTGTTGTATAAAGTAAATTTTATGGAGCAGAAACGCTATACCACCGATGGGCCCACTACACCCGGCATGCCTCCCGAATCGCCGGGAAGGATAGGCAGTTGGCTGGGATGGCAAATCGTGAGAAAGTACATGCGCGACGGTGGCGGTAAAATTTCACTGAAGGATTTGGCAGAAAAAAAGTCGGCCAAAGAAATTTTGGCAAAAGCCGGTTATAAGCCGAAATAATTTTTGCCAAACTAAAGGCAATCTTAACTTTACGCAAACAGCAGCACAATGGATCCATTACAAAAGGGCGAGAAGTGGAAAAGTAAAATTCAGCGAATTATCAATTCCACCGCAGCCTTCTGCATTGCGTACCTCATTTGTGTATTCGGCTATTATCTCTCCACCGCATTAATGGGAAAATTTCTGGGCTTTGATGCGTGGGTGTACTATTACGGCGTAAAGTTCATTGCAGGTAAAGCCACCTGGGGTCGCCTTACCATCTTTTTCACTTATGGTACCGGCTCCATGTTCTTGTTACTGTTCAGCGGTCTTTGTATCTATCTTTTCTATAAGTTGAAGGAACGGCTTTTGGTCATTAATCTGATCTGGCTATGGGGCTTCGTAATCGGCAGTTCTATGTTTTGCACTCAGTTCATCATGCCGGCCTTGAGCGCACAGGAATATAACTCGCCTTTCTATCAGAATCTTGCCGTAGTGTTTGCCTGGCTTTACTTACCCGTAGCCTTGGTTTATTTTCTGGCATTTCCCGCCTTAGCGCTGTTGGTTTTCTTCTCCGTTTATTCCAGTAAGCCTTTCCTCAGTTTGTCGTATTCTTTTTCGAAAGTGAACAAGGCCAAACGCAAACGCAAATATTTTCTGGAAACCGTGTTCCTGCCATTTATAATTGGCGCATCAGCTATGCTGGCCTTCACTTTCCCGCTCAACATGTATGTGAACCTTCTTTATGTAGCAGTCATCGGGCTTTCACTCATTCTTTCCTTCTTTATCATTAATATTCAGGATATGAAAGTGGACGAGGTGTTGCGGTATAAAACACTTCAAACCATCAATATTCCTCTTTTGGTGATTTTATTTCTGATTGCTACCTTCATCTGGGTTACCTTCGGCGGTATCTTTATAGGATTTTAATGCTCGATTCATTTCTCAGAAAAAGATGGAAACCTCGCGAGGCTGCAGCCATTTCATTTGCACTGCGGGTGGTATTGGCATACGGTGTATGGCGCCTGGCTTATTATTATCTCGAAACGAATTTGCCGCCGTTCTGGACCGAAATTCAGGGATGGGCGGCTTCAAAAATTGTTAGCGGCGCGGCGGGCATTCTCCGCTATTTTGGGGAAGATGTAACGTTCAACTCCCGAAATGTAATTATAAGGGGCAGCGATGGTATTTTTGTGGCCGATCACTGCATTGGTACGCCCGCCTGGGTAGTCTTTTCCATGTTCATCATCCTTTATGCAGGAAAATGGTATCATAAAGCATGGTATATTCCCTTCGGCGCAATTTGTATTTATGCCATGAACTCCGCTCGTACTGCGGCTCTTGCTTATTTATTGCGCTATCATTCTACCGCTTATTTCGAGTTCAGCCATCGTTACATCTACACTTTCACCATCTACTTCCTCATCTTTCTGCTCATTGTATTATGGATGGAAAAAATTTCGAACTGGGGAAGAAAAGTTAGTGGCTAGCGGCTTCAATCATTTTGAGATGTTCGTCATCGTCCCAGTCTGCCGCGGCCGTTTGCTCTTTTACCACACTTCCGTTTACATTAATAAGGTACGTAGTTGGCCAGGTGTGAATGCCAATGCGGTTCATCGATTCCAAACTGTGCAATATCAATAGGCTGCCGCCAAAACGAGCTTCCATTTGGCGAAGTTTTTCCAATGGCTCATCGCTTATGGCTACTACAAGAAGTTGCGGCTGCTGCCGGCCGGCCTGAATCATTCCCGGCATTTCGTGTAAACAAGGCCCGCACCAGGTTTGAAAGAAGTTAATAAGCTGCGGATGCCCTTTTGCTTCGGCCCAATCGAAAGGCTGGCCGTTCAACCGTTCCAGTTTTAATTGCTGAAAAGAAAGCGTTGGCGGTATTCGATATTTCTGATAAAGGTAGGCGCCTGCCGCCAGAACCAGCACGGGCAACAGATATTTCAAATATTTCATTTTCGAAAACGATTTTGATAGTCAATCTGACTCCTTCTAATCACCTCATAGGCTTCTTCTTTTCCATAAACAGCCGCAATTTCCACTCGGTTCGTAGTATCGTCAGGTCCTTTTTTGTAAGTAAGAAAATAATGCTTCAGTCTTTTAATCACGGCTTCATTGGCATCAGCAATATCGCGCCATTCGTCATACACTTCATCGCCCTGCATCACCGCAATTATTTTATCGTCGGCTTCATTTCCATCCAACATTCTAAAGCCGCCAATGGGTATCGCAAACACCAGAATGCCGGAGCGCGCAATAGTTTTTTCGGTAAGAATGCAAATGTCTAATGGATCCTGATCGCCAATAATGTGACTGCGGCCGGTTTTCTCCGCGCAAAAATTACCGGTTTCTACATCGCACAAGGTTTGCGGCAAAAAGCCGTACAAAGCGGGAACAACATTCGAAAATTGCTGCGGACGATCAACCTTAATCAAACCCGAGGCTTTGTCAACTTCATACTTTACCGTATCGGTAGGAACGATTTCGATAAAGGCCGTGCAAATTTCCGGCGCCTTTTCACCAAGAGAAACGCCATGCCAGGGATGTAGGGTATATTCTGAATATTGCATAAAGTGAAGTAAGGGAATAGGCCGGAGTGTTCCTAAATATTTGCGAAATTTGAGCATCCTAAAATTATCAAATCGCGGAATCATCGAATCATCAAATTGGCGGGTATGGTGATAATACTTGGTTGTATGCAACAAAAATCACCTGCCAGCGTATTCCAATAAGAGAAGAATCCGATGCGAAAACTACTTATACTTTTTTCGGTGTGCTTCGCAATGAACTGCAGCGCCCAAAAAACAAAAATCTACACCTCGCTTAGCGAAGCGCTTGCTAATCCGCAGGCGGTTGTAGTGCTCGATCTGAAAGGTCAGGCACTAACCTCGCTGCCCGATGGCTTATCGCAATGCTCCAATCTTGAAAAAATCGATCTCTCAGGAAATGCACTTGTGGCGTTTCCCAAGCAGTTACTGAGTTTGCCGAAGTTGAAAATCGTTGCTCTCAGTAACAATCAGCTTACAACAGTGCCTGCCGAAATTGCTTCCCTGAAAATGCTAATGAACCTGCGATTGGATGCCAATCCCTTTGTAAACCCGGTGGCCGATTTGAAAAAAATTGCAGCATGCGAAAATCTGGTGTCGCTCAACTTTTCGGCCAATAAGGTTGCTGCATTTCCGGTGGAACTGGTGCGGATGAAAAATCTTCAGGAGCTGGATCTGGGCTACGGAACCATTAAAACCATTCCGGTAGAAGTTGAAAAAATGACGTCGCTAAAGCGATTGGTACTCGCTAAAAATGCGCTGATGAATTTGCCGCCTAATTTTTTTAAACTGGAAAAACTGGAAAACCTCGATATCAGTTACAACAACTTCAATACACTGCAAAGTGAATTTATGTTGTTACCGAATTTAGAAGTATTAGATGTGAGCTATAACAAATTGCTTTCGGCCATGCCGGCATGCAAACATATTCGCTACATCAACATCACCAAAACCAAACTAAATCCTGAAAAATTGAAATGGGATTTGGGCGAATACGCTACTATCTTGATGTAGCTTTAATAGCCGCAACGTTCGCGCACTTTTCGTTTGAATTCTTCTTTTTCCGCATCGCTCATATGCGCCATTTTCATACGCATACGTTCGCGCCAAAATCTTTTCTTGCCGCCGTGCTGAAATCGGAAACCCGCGCCACCAAACAAGATGCGGCTAATAACCAATAAGCCAAACGCTTGCCAGTAGGTAATTGTTTTAAAGTTGAAGATGGAAGGAATTACCGCATTCCAAAGCCACTGAAAACCCCAAACAAAAGCAAAGAAAAGTGGGATCATCAATAGCGCGAACAACACGCCTTTGCAGATTTTCCAGAGCATAATTTATTTTTTAAATAAGTCTTCGTAAAGTTCCTGCAATTCGGTGCGCAGAAAAAGCACCGCATACCTTTTACGCGATAACAAAGTGTTCAAATTGGCGCCCGTGATCTCGGCAATTTCCTGAAAGCTTTTGTCTTCCAGCTCGTGCATCACAAAAACCTCCCGCTGATCTTTCGGTAATTTTGCCAACGATTCGGTAATGGTTTTCATAATCAAATCGTTCATCATCATTGCCTCCGGTGATCCGTCATTTGCCGGTAGCATATCACTTAACGATAAACGTTCTCCTTCTTCATTAGAACCAACTTGATGGTCGTCTAACAAATCCGGACGTTTCTTTCGGTAGAAATCGGTAATACGGTTGCGAGCCACAGTGAACAACCAGGAAGCCACTTGTTCTACCGGCCGCATCACACGGAAGGAATTGACAAACTCATACATCACATCCTGAAGGATGTCCTCAGCATCTTCGGTGGTAGGAACCCGCTGGCGGATAAAATTCTGCAGGCGTTTGCTTTCCTTGCGAAACGTTTCTACCACCTTTACATTAACGGGATCGGCCATGGTGAGCGCGATAGTAGTCATTTTTGAACTTTAAATATGTAGCTCTAATGACGCACAGCCCTTTAAGTTATTGTAAATGCCAAATTGTAAATGCGAATTGCTAAAGACCCTGCTGTAATTACGCACACATATTCAACTGGTTAGGTAGAACGATTTAAGCTTTTTTAGCTTTCGAAGGCGTAGCCTTTTTGCGTTTGGCAGTTTCTTTTAAAATCTCATGGCCCATTTTATCGCGCTTGGTTTGCAGATAAAACAGATTGTGCGGATTGGGAGCCACTTCCATTGGTACATTTTCAACAATCTCCAGACCATAACCTATCAAACCCACCCGTTTCTTCGGGTTATTGGTCATCAGCTTCATTTTTTTCACGCCCAAATCGTTCAAAATTTGCGCGCCAACGCCATAGTCGCGGTTATCCATATTGAAACCCAAAGCCAGATTGGCATCTACCGTATCCTTGCCTTTTTCCTGCAACCGATAGGCATGAAGCTTGTTCAGTAGCCCTATGCCCCGGCCTTCCTGTTGAATGTAAAGTATCACACCCTTTCCGGCCTTTTCAACCGTACGCATGGCGGCATGCAATTGATCGCCACAATCGCAGCGCAGTGAACCGAGAATATCTCCTGTGGCACAACTGGAATGCACCCGAACCAGTACCGGCTCGCCTTCCTTCCAGGTTCCTTTTACAAGCGCCATGTGAACGTCGTTGTTGTTGAGCTGGGCATAGGCCACTAATTTGAAATCGCCATACTTGGTAGGCATTTTAATCACTTCTTCTCGCCTGATTAGCCGCTCGTTCTTCATACGATAAGCAATCAGATCTTTTATTGAAATGATTTTCATTTTATACTTCTTCGCTAACTTGAGTAAATCAGGCAAACGCGCCATGCTGCCGTCTTCATTCATAATTTCTACCAGCACACCGGCTTCCTCCAAACCGGCCAATCGCGCCAAATCAACAGTTGCTTCCGTGTGGCCGGTACGGCGTAATACACCGCCTTCTTTTGCAATCAACGGGAAAATATGACCGGGCCGCGCGAACTCTTCGTTACGCACTTTTGGATCAATCATCGCGCGAATCGTTTTGGATCGATCATGCGCCGAAATTCCCGTTGTACAACCATGACCTTTCAGGTCGATAGAAACGGTAAATGCGGTTTCATGATTCGATGAGTTTGTGCCTACCATAAAATCGAGATGAAGCCGTTCGGCAATCGCCTGCGAAATAGGTGTACAAATCAGGCCGCGCCCGGCTTTCGACATAAAATTGATCATTTCAGGCGTAACATGGCGCGCCGCACCAATAAAATCGCCTTCGTTTTCGCGGTCTTCATCATCAACCACAATCACCAGTTTACCTTTTTTAATATCGGCAATGGCCTCGGGAATTGTATTCAGTTTTGATTTCATTTTTAAGTTTTCAAACATGCCGCTTGGTAGGGTTCCAGGCGCCGGAGTTCACCCCTCTTACATATCGCCACCAACCTACTGCAAGCGCTGCATTCATCGAAATAAAATAGGATGCAAATCTAAGTAAACTGAAACGGATGCCGGCGTTTTTCAACCAACCATCTATCCATGGCGATGCAATCAGCAGCAACATCCCCAGCAACATCACTTTCCATATCAGGTGGAAAGGCCATAGCACTGCCAGTGCAACCAGCATCAGTAACAGCCATAATGGCCCCAGCCAACGCAAAACCTTGTGCGACCAAAAGCAAAATCCCACCGCATCAAAACGTAACAGCATATTTCTAAAAGCGGAAAGATTCTGGAAATTGCCGGTGCTGATACGGGTTTTGCGTTTGAATTCTTCCTGCACTTCTGCGGGAATGTCTTCATAACATCGCGCTTCCGGATTCAGAATTACCTTGTGGCCCATCTGCAACGTCTTCATGCTGATGTAAAAGTCTTCCATCAAAAAGTTAGTTGGAATTTCAGACAGACAATTGCTGCGAATGGCATAACATGCGCCAAAAGCGCCTTGCATGGCGCCCCACAACAAACCTTCCCGGTATTTAATACTGTTTTCGCGCTGAATGTAAAACTGCTCCTGTGCGGCTATGCCATCTTGCTGCGGAATCAAATTCAAAACATTAGCGCCGGTAAGCGCCACACGGTCATCGGCAAAATAAGCCACCAGTTCTGCTATCGTTTTCTGTTCGAAAATCACATTGGCATCGGTTAACACCAAAATGCAATCTGCTGCATGTTGCTCGCGAATTTTTTGTATCAGTTGGTTCAACACGCCCGATTTACCGCTGCGTTTTTCAAAAGCAAAAAAGTGCAGCCGGCTAAACTCATCAGTCAATTGCTGAGCAATGGTATTGGTGCCGTCGGTCGATTGATCAGAACCTACATAAACATCAAGAAGGTGCGAAGGATAGTTTGTTTGAAAAACGGAACGGATCTTTTTTTCAATAATAGCGGCTTCGTTGAAAGCTGAAAACACAACAAACACTTTAGGCAATTGGTCAGAAGAGCTGAAACGCTTATATGGCAAGGCTTTTGAGCCGGAAAGCCATCGTAAAATCAATGGAAATAAAATATAGGAATGGAATAGCAGGAAAGCACAGCTACATAGCACCAACACTGCTACACCAACAACGGCTTGCATCATGGCCGCCGTATTGACGTAAGATAATGCAACATCTCCTTACATAATTTTCGGTTATCGTAGCTTTCACGAACCAGTTGCTGCGCTTCCTTTCCCATCGAAATGCGCTTATCGGTATGGTACAACAGTTCGGTAATATACGTGGCGAAATTTCTTGCTGAATCGGCAATGTGTATGTTCTTTCCACTTCGGTAGTCGATGCTTTCGGCACCCACTGTGGTAGAAACAATGGCGCGCCCTAAAGCCATGGCCTCCACTATTTTTACGCGCATACCGCTTCCGGCAAAAAGGGGAACAATGCAAATCGATTTCGAAAGCAAAAATTCACGGGCGTCCTGCACTTCGCCTAATACGCGCACGCCTTTCATACGCATATTTTTCATATCGTCAGGAAAGTTGCGCCCGGCCAAATAGAACTTGGCGTCTTTTTTCTGACGAAGCACCTGTGGCCAAACATCGCGCAGAAACCATTTGATGCCTTCATAATTAGGCAACCAGTCCATTCCGCCAATAAAGGCAACTGCACTTTCTTCATTGATGGCCGTAAAATCAGGCAATTCATCAAAAACATAACCAATAGGAAAGGCCATAGCGGGCGTTTTTGAACGGCTATTGCTGCGAAAAATGTCGAGATCTACTTTACTCACCGGCACTACAGCATCGGCCCTGAAAATATTAGATAATTCAAACCGCTTCATGCGTTTGGCCAGAATGTTGAGGTAGTAGCGCTTCAACAGGTTTTTTTCATTGTCGCGCAGGCGTTCCCAAATTTTGTACTCCACATTATGTGGCCGTAGCACTACTTGTGTTTTGGTATTTCCTGTTTCGCGCAGGGTTTCGCGAACGGCCTCGTAATACCGCATCAGGTAAATGCCTTCCAGTAAAATAATGTCGAACGATTCCTCACGTAACAAGTTCCGAAGTTCTTCTTCATAAGTTTTAGAATAGAAACGTTCAATATTATAGGAATCTTCAGTGAATAGGTTTTTCAGCGCATCGCGTTTTCTTATCGTAGTGTCGATATCAATGGCAATGAACCGCGCTAATTGCTTTACATCATCCGGCAATTGTTGTAAATCGAAGAAGTGTTTTTTGGTATTGAGTGAAAGTACGGTTACCTCATGCCCCAGTTCCGCAAATCCGCGCGTAAGGTTCAGTATTCCGATCACTTCGCCGTCCTTAACCGGATAAGGGAACTTTTTGGTTAACTGAAGGATTTTCACGGCGGCGAAAGTAAGTAAAGTGCAACTACTGCCGCAAGGGAAGTTAAAAAAGAAACGGCCACCTTGCGGCAGCCGTCCCTAAACCTAAACCCACTTATGAAAAACTTATGCAACTTTCACTTCAAACTTTTCTTTCGCCCTGGCTTCTTCCATTTTAGGAAGCGTTACGAATAGAATGCCATTTTTGTATTCTGCTCCAATTTTTGCGCCATCTACTGTTTTTGGCAGCGTGAAGGCCCTTTTAAAAGAGGAGAACCGGAATTCGTTACGAGTATAACGCTCGCCCTCCTGCAATTGTTCGGAAGTTTTTTCGGCACTAAGCGTAAGTAATTGGTTGTCAACTTCAATTTTAAAATTTTCTTTTTCCCATCCCGGAGCAGCCACCTCAATTACATATTTGTCTTTGGTTTCTTTGGTGTTTACCAGTACAGGAGTTTTGAACTCATTGGAAAATCCGGTGAATTCATTGTTGAAGAAATCCATCCAGTACTTTCCGGTTTGTGGTTTTACTAACGTTGTCATAGTGCTTTTTGTTTTATGTTTTGAAAAAATAATTACACAAAGCACTTTTCAAATGCAATGCCAGCCCCCAAAATGCGCCAGTATGGCCGAAAAGGAGCCAAACGGCCCGACAAATTTGCCGAACCCGATTTTCCCGCCAAAAAATTTGGCAGTTTGCTAGAGCCACCGCATTATCAAAATAATGTTAGGAAATGCCCGGAGCGTTTGATTTTCTTACCTTAGCGCGCCCTAAAAGTTTCCAAGTTATTCTGATGAAAAAAATATTGGCCATCACGGCGCTTTGTTTAGCGCTTTTTACCGCAAACGCACAGGTGGATTCTTTTCGCGTGCCGCTGGCGAATAAAAAAACGCTGAAGATCGTTCCGAAAGACCGCATCGTTCTCGATTTTTTAGGCACGAACTGGATGCATCATGAGTCCGGTTTCAAAACGCGTTGGTATTCCCGCGGGTTTAATGCCTACTTCATGTACGATTTTCGCATTAAAAAATCGCGGGTCAGCTTTGCGCCGGGCATAGGCGTAGGTTGTGTGAACGTGTACACTAACTCGCAACTCACCGATTCCTCCGGCTCGGGCGCGAAGTTCACGCCTTTGGCCAATTACTCGAACTACAAAGTGAACAAGGTTTCGCTTACTTACATTGATATTCCGCTGGAACTCCGCATTCGCACCAACCGCGATAAACTCGACCAATGCTGGAAGTTTAATGTGGGTTTTAAGGTGGGTATTCGCGTAGATGCGCACACCAAGCAGGTAACCAAAACGCCTAACGAGAACATCAAATTGCGCCCCTTCCCCGATTTTAATTTGTTCCGGATGGGGCCAACGCTCCGCATTGGGTACAGCAGTTTCAATCTCACCGCCTACTATGGCGTTTTGGGCGTTTTCAAAAACGGCCGCGGCCCCGATATGCACGAATTTGCAGTGGGCATTTCGTTTAACGGATTATAATTTCATTTTCAGAGCTGCCTCGGATATTGCTGGCGATTATTAAAATGATAATTGCGAAAACTGCGGTTTTCTTTCTTTTTTTAATTGTTTTTTGGGCGGCTAACGGGCTTTCCATGGCTCCGCTATCGCTGCGGTGCTACAGTCGTTCCTCCTTCCGCACTGCTCCTTTCAGTCGCACCATTCCAATCCCGGCCGCGCGCCTGGCCGTTCTTAGATACCTTATTTTAGGAAATTATTAAAATGATAATTTTTAATCAGTTAAAAATTTACATCTCGTGAATCTTTTATAAAGTTGTGAAACATAGTCAGGCATTGCGTTTGGGCGGATGTTTGAGCTTTTTTAAATATATAAAAAGGAAATATGTTTTAGAAATACGTTATTAATTTGATAATTAACGAAGTGCGCTTTATATTCGGATAATGAAACCATCACCGCCTATGAAAATCGAAGTCTATAAAGGAAATAGCCCTGTGCGCTAACACAGGACCGGAGCTGCAGGGCCTGGCGGGCCTACTGCAAGCCCTTATCTAAACATTTTAAAACCAAACCGCCGCGAAAGAGCAATACGAAGTGACGATTAGTAAAAGTACTAATTCTCGCAGGTACGGCTGGAACCAAATCCTGGCCAAAGCGCGGTTGCCGAAAAGCGAATAGAGTAGGCGTTGTAAAGGAGTTGCCGAAAATCCTTAAAGAGTAGGCGCTAAAATCATGAATAGAATACTAACAATAGCATCGTTTGTTTTTTGCATCACCAACGCAATCGGGCAAGGCCAGTTTAAAATTCGCAACGATCAATACATTCAAATTGGTTATGCCACTTATAAGGCACTAACTTTTGGTCAAAGTACCGGAAGCCCTAACAATGGTAATTTCTCTATTGAGTACTGTTCGGGCTGTACCGCTACAGGCAGTGGCGGGTTGAACATCTGGAAACCATGGCCTACCGCTTATGCCGCAAATTATCTGATGTATATCCGCGATAATGGAAATATTGGAATAGGTAACAATGGGGATGCCTCCTATAAAGTTAATGTTTCAGGGTCTGTTCGAGCCACATCTTTTGTGTCAACATCTGATGAAAGGCTTAAAACAGAAATTAAACCTATTGATCATTCATTAGATAAATTCCTGAGTTTACCAGTTTACCAATACAAATATCGAGAGCAGGAGCCCGTGGCTGCTGATTCGGTTACAGTAAATGATGCCAAGCAAAACCAACCCTTTAGTTTTGACGATCATCTGCATATGGGGCTTATGGCACAAGATCTGGAAAAGCGCTTTCCGGATTTGGTAATCACAGATGACAAAGGATTTAAGAGTATTAATTACGTAGAATTGGTTCCGTTATTGATCCGTGCTCTACAGGAGCAGAATCAGAAAATAGATCAACTTATTTCATCAAAAAAATAGGGTTATGAAGAAAATAGCAATAATGCTTGCTGTGATTGCGATAAAGTTTTCGGTAAGCGCACAGTATATCAACGATACAGCCGGTTGGTGCCCGCCGGGAGCTACATGGGTGTACCGCATGTCGCAACAAGTATATAACGGTTTTGAAATCCATACCTATGTGGGCGATACCGCCATAAATGGTGATACGGTAAAGAAAATTTTGGTAAGGCATGACGACTTTTACCAAGGGTTAGATACCAGAATGAGAGGCGCGACTCGATCTGATTTTTACAAAATGATTGGCGATAGCTTGTTCTACTATAATCAAGGAACTTTTGAGTTGCTTTGGACCTATTCTGACACTGCCGGCAGCGCGTTTATCTATGAACCGTCGGCTTCGTTTAATGTTTATGGCGATACCGATTTGGCCGTCCGCGATACCAATCATATTCTGAGTTTAGGATCCGATACATTTGGTAATTTGATATTTCCACATCAGCGTCGGAATCTTTTAAAGCGATGGTCTATTGGAGATGTAATTGTTGGCATTGGTGGTATGTTAAGTCCGTATCCAAGCTCATTTCACCGATTTAATCTTGGTTATCGGGGATTGGTGTGTTACTACGATAGTATTCGGGGATTTGTCTACCATAATTCGAGCGAAATCGGTTCGTGGGATTGTTATGGATTGGCTACATCAATTACAGAAGTCAAAACGGTTTCGGAGCCGTTTATTGTATCACCGAATCCGTTCAGTAATGTAATTCGGATTTTAAATATTAAAGAACGCGGTGATGTTCGAGTGTATGACTTGATTGGAAACCTACTTTTTGAAAAACAAAATTTTGATGGGGAACAAATTGATCTATCTGGTCTGCAACAGGGTTTATATATTATAACCTTTAAGACAAGAACCAATTTTTTAACACAAAGAATTGAAAAACTATGAAATACTTCATAACTATATTAGGCATCATTGGATGGCTTTCTTCAATTTTTGGTCAGGCATCTATTTGCTTACCAACGTTCTCTGGTGTTATCGCAAATCGTTCAGTTGGCAGGTCGCTGAGTGATGCAAAGGTAATGCGAGTTAATATTCACTTTATGCTAAAGACAGATGGTTCTGGAAATTTCAACGAGTATACAGACGGAGACGGACGTTATTACTCTGGATATGATTTTGCCCGACAATTAATAGATGAAATGAACGGAAGGAATTCGTGGAATCAGCAAATGAATATTCCTCCAGGAAATACAACTCCTGTAATAGCCAAGAATTTTTATTATGTGCTCGATGCATGCTACTTTTGGAGAAACGATGCCACTTACAATTTTAATACTATAGATTATGCAAATCAAGGAAAAGACAAAAGTGAGGTGATAAATGTTTTCCTTTCATCTAATCCCGGACAGAATGTAGGGGGATATGCTTCAAATCTTGACCCACTATCTAAAATAAAATATACCGAAGACCGTCAATACTGGAGTGCCTATAAAGATGTCATGACAAATGGCCTGCCGTTTGGATGGTTTATTGGTTCAGTTGCTTCGAATACCATACATGAAATTGGTCACCTAACCGGATTGTCTCATACGGTTAAATATAACTGGTCTACACCCTGTCCAACTGGATGTCCAAATTCTACTGCGATTGATGTTAATTGTGATGATGGTTGCAATGACACGCCGTCGGCTTGGGATATTACAAATTTAAACAATTGTACAAAGCATCCTGATTGTGGTTGGTGGGATGTAAACAATACATCCTACTGTTCGAATAATGTGATGGACTATAGTGGTCAGAATGCTTTAACTCCTTGCCAGATTGGAGTGATTCATGGAAGTTTAGAAGGCGGGATGAAAACTTACTTACAATGCACCGCAGTAAGTACGGACCTGTCATTATGCGATATCGGATATCCGAAAGTAAGTTACTTCGGTAAAAATGTATCGTTCGGATGTAGCGCAACAATGGCCTATTTAACCAACCAAGAGAAGATTGCCACTTATTTTTCATCAAGTATTGAACTGATCAACTTTGAAGTTCGCAGCGACTCTGAATTCGAAGCAATTTATGCTCCTGTTTGCAGTTTTTGAGCAATAGGGAATGAATTCACTTAAGAGGCTTAAACAAAACAGAATGGCGTATTTCGTCATTCTGTTTTTCTGTCAACACTATACTTTTACAAAAAGCTGACTGGAGATTATGAGAGAAATATTAGTGATAATTGTTTTGACCATTTTTGCGATACCTGCCAACGCCCAATACACCAACGATACAGCCGGTTGGTGCCCGCCGGGAGCTACATGGGTGTACCGGCAAAATGCGCAGGCCTCAGATGCGTATATGGTAATGCAATATCAAAAAGACACTGTAATTAGTGGTGATACTGCTAAGGAAATGGCTGTTACGTATTTGGTTTACTATACAGGACCGGCAACTCGCGTGGTTTGGGGGCATGATCTGGCCTATTACAAGTTAAAAGGAGACAGCCTTTACTACCTGAACGGCTCAATGTTTGATCTGGCTTGCATTTTCAATCAAAATGCAGGATCAAATTTCGTATTAAATTATCGGGTGGGAACCGATATCTGTCACGACAGTTCAAAAATCCAATCGGATACGTTAACCGTATCTCAAGTGGTGAAAGATACCTTTGGGAATCTGATTTTTGAAAGGCAAAAAGTACAACCGTCTGGCAGATGGTGGGTTGGGGATATTTTGAACCATATCGGTGGCTTAATCAGCCCTTATCCAAGTACTGCTTGTGCGACTAATCTTGGTTTCAAGGGTTTAGTATGCTATAGCGATAATATTCGAGGCTACATTTATAGAAACAACAAAATAATTGGAAATGTAGGGACCTGTTATGATTTGGCCACCGGACTGCAGGAAGCAATAGATACCAGAACTGCCATAACGGTGTATCCAAATCCGTGTACCGACAAGATTCAGTTAGCCGGATTCAGTGGAATAGCAAACGTATCGATAAGGGATGTAAATGGTAAAATAATAGCCACAAAGAACCTTGTTGCGGATCAAAGCTGGGATGTATCACAGTTGCCTCCGGGACTATATTTTATTTCTATAAAATCAGGGCCGAAATTCCTAACCAGTAAATTTTTGAAGATATGAGAACGATTATTTTATCCTTCCGGTCGAAGTTTCAGCTGCCACCTTTTCAAATTAGCGCCCTGCGGTTCTAACTTCGACCGAACCAGGCATTTAATGCTTGATAGTTTTTCATTTTGCAGCGTCCCTCACCCCGCCAATCAGCTACCAAAATGTTGGAACGCAGAGCAATAGCGGGGTTCGGGCCAGGCTGCTACAGGGTACGCTTCGCTTCCGTGCTCGCTCGTTCCTCGCATCGCACCGCTCGCTAAAGCTCGCGCCTTCCGCATCCTTCGCGGGTATGCCCGGCGGTAGCATTAATTATTTGGCGAGGCAACGCCGGTAATTTCAATTAATAAGTTTTAAAAAACGCAGCCACAATTAAAAGCCATTTAATTGTGACAAAAAGTTGTGGGAATTACGGTGTGGGTTAAAAATTATCCGGCAATTCCAAGACCCTTTAGGATTTTTATGAATTGGCTTTACGCAATGCGCCAAGCCAGCCATTGGCAAACCGATCTGGCTGTATTTCAATAGATTGAAAAAATAAACTACATAATGGCAAAACGGATATACTGCGTATATTTGGGAGTTAGGTGCAAGCGTAGTGCGACACGATAACGATTAACGAACCGACAAAAAAAGAAATGAATTTTGTATCTTTACAACTTATAATTTATATCAAATATATATGATAGCTGAAAAGACATTAAACAGAACATTGCACATTGCAAAATCTTCTAAAAAAGATGAGTTTTACACTCAACTATCAGACATTGAAAGTGAATTAAAACACTATACACAACACTTTAAAAACAAAGTGGTTTTCTGTAATTGTGATGACCCAAGACAAAGTAATTTTTTTAAATACTTCGCTTATAACTTTGAGAATTTAGGTTTAAAAAAACTTATTACAACTTGTTATAAAAATCAAGAAACAGATTTATTCTTTGAAGAAAAAACTGAAAAAGCAGTATTTCTTGAATATAATGGAGATTTAAATGGTAATAAAATCCCTGACGCTGAAGAAATCGGAATAAAGCCTCTTTTTGGTGACGGTGATTTTCGTAGTAGAGAATCAATTGAACTATTAAAACAATCGGACATTGTAGTAACAAATCCACCGTTTTCTTTATTTAGAGAATACGTTGACCAATTAGTAAAATACAACAAAAAGTTTTTAATAATTGGAAACATTAATGCTATAACTTACAAAGAGATTTTCAAATTAATCAAAGAAAATAAAGCTTGGTTAGGTATAAATATGGGAAGAGGTATTTCGGGTTTTATTGTTCCAAATGATTATGAATTATTTGGAACAGAGGCTCGTATTGATGAAGATGGAAATCGAATAGTTGCGACAAATAATTGTTTATGGTTAACAAATTTAGACACATTTAAAAGACACGAAGACATTGTTT
>JAXLUJ010000008.1:0-172862 GCA_046329575.1 Chitinophagales bacterium
AGGAAACGTATCTCAAATATTATCTGGCATGGAAAAAAAGATAACCATTGCCTTTGATGCCAAGCGTGCCTTTCGAAATAAGAGCGGATTGGGGAATTATAGCCGAACGCTGATTGGTGCTCTGCAAAAGCAATTTCCTGAACACCACTATGCACTCTACGCCTCTAAACGTCCAATACCCGAATATGCCCATTTTGCAGAAGAGATGACCACTTACTATCCAGAAGGATGGTGGATGGCGGCACCGGTTCTTTGGCGCAGCTTCGGCATGGCGCGGGCAATAAATGCTGATGTTTTTCACGGCCTTAGTAATGAGTTGCCGTTGTTGAAGCGAACTGCTTTCAAAAAAGTAGTTACCATTCACGATCTGATTTTTTTAAAGCATCGGGAACAATATCCGGTTATTGATCGTGCTATCTATGATTTTAAATCGAAGTGGGCCTGCACTTATGCCGATGCCATTATTGCAACCAGTGAAGAAACAAAGGAGGATATTGTTCGTTTTTATGGTATTCCTGAAGATAAAGTGACGGTGGTTTATCAGAGTTGTGAACGGCAGTTTTTTGAAGTGCCGAACAATGAAAAGTTGGCGAATGTGCGTCGCAAACTGCAATTGCCGGAGCGTTACATTTTAAATGTGAGTAGTTTTTACAGCCGGAAGAATCATGCGGCATTGATAGCTGCTTTCGAAAAAATTGCCGGGCAGATAGAGGAGCATTTGGTGCTTTCAGGCCATGAGGGCGATTTGCGGGAAGCGGTGGAGCGGCGCATCGCTTCTTCAAAGTTTGCTTCGCGCATACATCTTCTGCAAATTGCAAATGACGACCTTCCGGCGGTGTATGCTATGGCCACTGCATTTGTGTATCCCTCTTTTTTTGAAGGCTTCGGCATTCAACTTGCTGAAGCCATGGCAATGAGAACGCCGCTGGTGATTTCAAACATTCGGTGTTTTAGAGAAGTGGCCGGCGATGCTGCTTTGTATTTCAACCCCAATGCTGAAGAGGAACTGGCAAAGCTGTTGCTGCAACTCCTTTCTTCAGGGCAATTGCAAAACGAATTGCGTGCGAAGGCACAAATTCGCTCGGTGATTTTTTCGCCCCAAAACTTTGCTGAACAAATCATGAAGGTTTACAAAAAGGTTTTAGAGTCGTAGAAAGGTGTATTTCGATTTTGTTAGAAATGGTAAGTTGTAATTTCGGGCCTGTTGCTCAAAAAAGAATTGCCAGGAGGGTGTGGCTGCCCGCGGTAAGGATAGGAGCGGAAAGCCCGCAAGCCGCGCCACTACGGCAATTCACAGAACGGTGAGCCAAATCCGCGGCTGAGGACTTGCAGCGGATAGCCTGGCATCCGCCATAATTAAAACCTTAGAATTGATGCGTTCTCTAAGCCAAAAATTCGATCAGAATTGGAAGTAGATAAATTGCGTAGCTTCAAATTTTCCGAAGAACAAAATGCCGTAAACTGCGCCAAAATAAATTGCCCAACGGAACACTGCAGGTTTTTCGCTGAACCAAACTTGCAGGGCTTTACGGTCCTGCATTTTATCAACCACAAACAATATAGCTAAAGCAACCGGTATAATCATCCAGTCGAGGATCTCGATGCCTTTGAAGTATCCGATTACCTGGAAGATTTTGTGCGTATGAACGATTGTGGCTAAATCGGTATCCCATCCGCGGCCTGCATTTTTAAGTATCACAAAAGCGTCGTGAAACGTATCGGCACGGAAAAACACCCAGGCTATCATCACCAAAACAAAGGTTACTGCCATTTCCTGTAAGCGATACCAAAGTGCATTCTTATTGATGCTCAACATGGCGCGCATGCGATCTTTGAAAGGCTGGAGCAAGCTACCGGCAATTTGATAGATTCCATGCAATGCGCCCCAAACAATGAAGGTCCAGTTAGCGCCATGCCATAGCCCGCTTACCATAAATACAATAAAGATATTTCGATACCATTTGATTTTTGACACGCGGTTACCGCCCAACGAAATGTAGAGATAATCTTTGAACCAGGTGCTGAGCGAGATATGCCAGCGTTTCCAGAAATCGGCAATGTTTCGTGAAAAATAAGGCCGGTCGAAATTTTTCATCAAGTGGAATCCCATAACTCTTGCCGAACCAATGGCAATGTCGCTATATCCTGAAAAGTCGCAGTAGATTTGAATCGAAAAGAACACCATGGCGAGGAGCACCGTAAGACCGTGATAATCGTTTGGATGCGCATAAACGCCGTTTACCAAAATGCATAAGCGATCGGCAATCACCACTTTTTTAAACATTCCCCAAGCCATCAGCCGCAACCCACTTACCGCCAGTTTATAATCGAAATGGTGTTCTTCACGGAATTGCCACAATAAATTTTGAGGACGTTCGATAGGGCCGGCTACCAACTGCGGATAGAACATCACATACAAACTGTAAATTCCGAAATGGCGCTCCGCTGGCTGATGGCCGCGATATACTTCAATAGTATAGCTCATTGCCTGAAAGGTGTGGAACGACAAACCGATGGGAAGGATGATATTCAATAAAGGAACATTGGTGGCGATGTTTAAGGAGTGCAGCAGTTCGTTCACATTCCCGATGAAAAAATTATAGTATTTGAATACTGCCAGCACGCCGATGTTGGCCACGAGGCTCATCATAAGATAGAGCTTTCGTCGCGCACCTTGGGCATCTTCAATCATGATGCCGGCGATATAGTCGATGATGATCGTAAAGATCAGAATGAGGATATACACCGGGATGAAGAACATGTAGAAAACGCAACTGGCAATAAGCAGATGCAGCCAGCGCCACCGATGCGGTAACAGAAAGTACAGTATCGTTACAATTGGGAAGAACAATAAGAACTCCAGTGAGTTGAAAAGCATCAGTGGTAAATTTTATTGAGAATGGAAATAGCCACAGGCTCTTTGTAGTGGTGAGGATCGTAATAATTTCCTTCGAATGCGGTGTATTCGTTCACACCTGAAAAATCGTGTACGGCCGTAGTTCCAAAAATTTGTTGCAGTTTATTTTTATCGGATGGATGCAATTGTTGTTGATCAAAAAGCGGATTAATCACAATTTCCACACGTGTTCCGTTCTTCTTAAAAACTGCGGCAATTTCTTCTAACAACTGTTGCTGTTTTGAACCAATCACCGGCTTTGCCACTTTGTCGGCCGCGCGTGACTGAAAGCCCTCGCCATGATCGGCATAAAACTTTAGGCTGTCGGCTTTCAACAAACTGTCGTATCCGGTATAATAAAAATTATTGTGACCGGCTTCAGTAGTGAAGTAGTTCGGTTTAATTTGGAATGCGGTTCCGTCAAATGCGTGGCGATTTCCGGTTAGCCAAAATTTGATGAATCGCTTAAAGAAGAAATCGGTGAAATAGCTTTTTAGAAAAACGCTTTGAAATGCCAAAGCGTTTTCACCGCTTACTGCGGGATGTTTTATATGAATCACATCCTTATCATTCACTACATTCTTCAACAGTGATTCGTCAAGTATTACCAGTGCTTGTTGAATGGGCACCCCTTCTGTTTCCAATAGTTTCACCTTTCCGTGCCAACCGAAAAGTGTTTCCGACAAAGCATCGTAATGATAGGCATGGTGGCCTTCGGGAAGATAGCTTTCCCAAACATTGGTGTGATAAACGAAGGAGCGGGAACTACCGAAAATGAAAGCATTAAAACCGGCTGCCTTACCGGCGTGAAAATTTTGAGTTGAAACAAAATCGCGGTTCAGCTCATAAGGTTGCCAATTGTAATAATTGTGGAATTTTGTGGTGTGAAGTACTTTGTAAGGATCGGCAATCAGGTAAACAGCAAAAAGCGCCACCGCCGGAAGCGCTACGAACAGGCATTTAAGCAATAAGGAAAAATAGCCTTGCTTCATGAGTTGGTAAGCAGATGTAACAACCGTTCAGCGGCTTTTGCATCGGTTGCAAATAAAAATTTTTTCTTTAAACGGCTGAAATCTTCTTGTTGCGATTGTTTTTGTTGCTGCAACACCGCAATTGCAAAAGCCTCAAATGCGTCCACTGATTTCAGATTCGCCAGTGAAGGTTCATCTTGAAACGGGAAATAATCGGCCAGTGCGCGGTTGCCGTAATAACTTACAAAGCAGAATGGTTTTTCGAAATAGATGGCCTCAAGTACAATGCTGGAGGATTGGGTACACACCAAATCACTCCAGGCTATAGCATCATTCAAATTTAACTCGTCGTGCATAAAGCAGCGCTGATTAGGGAAATTGTTTTTCGAAAGAATTTCTTTTACTACATCATCACTTTCTGAAGGATGTTTTTTAATAATGAAATTCCAGTTTTTTGAAGCGCATAATTTTGAAATAGCATCGCATAACAGCCCTTTTTCTTCATCGTGGATTTTGTTAGCGGCGCCCCAGGTGCTGGCAAAGAAAACTGTTGGAAGCGATGGGTTAAGTTGATGCGCCAGGAAAAAATCGGGTTTCGATTGCGGTACCGATATTTCATCAAACCGCAGATAACCAATGGGTACATTTACCGGTGATGGATCGTTATATTTTTTCCAGGTTTGCACACTGGTTTCTCCAATACTTGCGCGAATGTCGAATCGAATATTGATGTCCATGATGGGCGCATCAAAAATTAATGCATATTCAGCATTTACGCTTTTCACCTTATGAAGTCTTGCACAATCGCTCACAGCCCTGCCCATGTCGGTATGCCCCAAAAACAAGGCACTATCGGGTTTCAGCAATTTCATCGATTCGCCGATCCAGGCATAGTATAACTCCAGATTATCCAAACTTTGATAATCGGAAAGAACCGAATAACGTTGGTCTAATTTTGATAACGCGCTCCACAAATCCTTATGCCCCTGAAATGGAAGGCATCTAAAATCGGCCACATCATAAACCGCGCAGTTAGGGGATTGCAGGGCTTCGAAATTGGCTGCGCGCGAAGCGGCTATTCCTGTTGTAATCTTGATAACGGACAAATGAATATTGCCATCGGCTTTAGCCAATTCAAAAAAGCGATGCAACAAGGTGACGTAATGGGGCGAGTCGTAGAGATAAACCGCAATATGTTTTTTAGCGGCCGAAGGATTTTTGAACAATAATCGATTCTTCAATTGCCAGAAACGATAAAAAAATTTCTTCTGAAGCGATAGTTCCTCGGGTTTTTCTGTGGGTTCTAAAAACTGATAATGGGCTGAAAGGCTGGATTGCAGAGCGTTTTCCGCCACGCGCATTTTATGGGTAAGCAGAAAATGGAGCTGATAATTTCCTTTGGTCTGCAATAATTTTTCGATCTCAGATACGCTGCATTGCAGAAAGTATTTTTCAGTAATTATTTTTTTAAACGTATCGAAAAGTAAACTAAAGGTGATATCCTCATTTGTTTCGCGGGTTTGCATGGCTGCATTAGCCCGAAAGGTTTGCCCCTGAAGCGCGGCAATCACCATGCGCAGTTCGGCATTCATTTTTTCCACCGCATCAAAATCGAGTGTAATGGAAGGCGCATTGATTTGATGCCGTTCCTCTTCTGAAAAGAAGTCAGATGTTTTTACAAAACCATGTTGTATCAGGCACTTCGGCGAGCTGAGGCCCGCATAGGCCTGTTCTGAATCAGTTATGTAGAACTCAATCATGTTTGTAAATAGAGTCCATCAAAAGATTGGCGATATAAGGTTTGTAGTGCGAGGACTCATAATAATTGCCCACCTGATTTGTAATAAAATTTTGACCTGAGAAATCGTAAACGTTTTCATCGCCAAAAATTTTCTTCAATTGTTGTAAGTCAGCAGGCGCAATTTTTTTCTGATCATAGAGCGGGCTGATCAGAATCTTCATTGTAGTGCGATTTCGTTGGGTAATCTCATGTATCGCTTCCAGTAATTCGGTTTGTGAAGTGCCAATTACGGCTGGTGAAGTCTGTTCTGACAGAGGACGGGCATAAAATTCTTCTTTCTTAAAAACACTGTAATAGTCAACACTGTCTTCTTTTAATTTCTTTTCATAAACTGAATAGTAGTAGTTGTTGGTGTAGGCTTCGGTAGTAATATATCCCGGAACTATGGCAAAAACATCTTTCATGTAGTTGTTGATGACGTGCCCGTTCAGATGATAATGGATCCATTTAAAACAAAAAAATGAACTAAAAAAAGTTTTGATGAATACGGTGTGAAAGGAAAACAAGTTTTGAGATGAAATGCCGGGATGTTTGATGTGAACGGCATCTTCATCGTTCCTGGTTTTTGAAAGTAGAGATTGATCGCAAACCAGCAGCAGATTGTGAAGCGGAAGGTGGTGTTCATCAATGAATTTCACTTTTTGATAAACGCCCCGAAGGGTTTCAGAAGCGGCATCATAATGAAATGGCTGGGTTACTGAAGGCGATTTTTCTTTCCAGGCATCAGTATGAAACGCCAGGGAACGTGAATTGCCCATGATGTAATCACTTGGCTTTTGGTGACGCCACAGCCTATATAGAAGATTTTCGAACGAAATGTAATCGCGATTAATTTCGTTCGGTTGCCAATTGTAATAATTATTGAAATAGTAGTGATGTACCACTTTGAATGGATCACTATAAATGTATAAGGTTAGCAATGCCAATAATGGCGCTGCCAGAAGGAATGCTTTCCCTATGATTTTAGATGCGTTCGTATTCATATCATTTCGCGCAGGTGTTTTGCCTTTTGCAATAATGGAATGTGACGGTAACGTACGAAGAAAATGTAGGAAAGAAATGCCAGCATTACAAGGATAGGAATAGAAGTAGCAATGTAAGTGTACACCCTGCCCCAGTGATTGTTGGCTACGAATACCGCTACCGCCATCAGCACTACCGACATTACAATCAGCAATGGCGTAATATTTCTAAAATTGAATCGGAAATCAGAAACCTGCTGTGCCCAATAATATGTAAGTGCCACCTGAGCAGCTCTGCCGGCCATATTTGCAAAGGCTGCGCCTAAAAGCCCCACGCGTGGAATAAGGAACAAGTTCAGCGGCAGCGACACCAATGCCAGTGTGGCATTGAGCAAGAAAAGCCGCCAGGCCTGCGACGTAAAGTAGAACAGCGGTATGGAAATAGTGACATACAAATAGCGGAAAATGTAGCTCACCATGATGAAAGGTACTACATATACTACTCCACTATAGTCGGCATGTTTTATGAAGTTGAAAACTGCAACCGGTGTAAGAATGCTGAGCGCCGCAATTACAAGCAGAATCACCAAACCCATTCCGCGAAAAACCTGATTAATAGCGCCTGCCTTTCCTCTGAAATCTTCTTTGAACATTTCATACACCGAAGGGTACATGGTGTTTTGAACCGATGTAATACTGATCTCCACAAATTGGGAAATACTCATGGCCAAACTATATACGGCCAAAGTGCTCATGTTGAAGTTATTCTCGATAATAATGCGATCCCAACTGCTGAAAATCGAACTCATTAAAACATAAAGAATCATCCAAAGCGAGTAACGGCTGGAACTTTTGAGAAAGCGATGGTCAAATCGAATCTTGATCTTGGCCAGAATATAAATCCAAAAAATAGCTGAATAGGCTAACAGGGTAAGGATTTTCACCCACAGAATACCTCCCACATCAAGTTTGAAATAAACGATAGCTAAAAATTCGGCTATAGTACCAATGATGAATGCGCCTCCTGCCAGCAAACCGTAATTTACAGCCTCATGGCGGTTGCGGAAATAAGATAAAATAACGCCATTAAGGATGCTGATGATGGCGTAAAGGAAAGCAGTTATACCAAATGGAATATAGGTGAAGGAGGGATCTTTGAACAGCAGATGATGCAGTTGGTTGCCAAAAAACAACGATGCTAAAGTGACCAGTGATGCAAATCCTCCAATAGAGATCAGAATGGTTGAAACGTAGGCGTTCAGTATGTTTTCGCGATGCTTGTAATTGAAATAATAGCGAACAAACGATTGGTCAAGCCCCAGAGAAAGAAAAATGATCAATGCGCCTGAGAGGGTGCCATTCAGGCTCATGATGCCAAAATCGCGTTGCTGCAAATATTTTAGATAGATAGGAAGAAGCACAATGCGCGAGGCGAAAGGCAATACGCCAAGCACAGAATAAATTGCGGAAGCTTTTAAAAATCGTTTGATAAGGTTGTGCTTTTTTCCGATTGCGAATATATGTTTTACACCAACCTTTATGCAATCTTAAATTGGAGTAAAGCCCAGTTCCTCACCTTTTTTGATCAAATTAGCAGGAGGTGCTTTGTGTGCCATTTGCTGGTAAAAAGGCTCAGGCCGGGAACGTAGGAATTCCATGTATTTCATAGAATCTTCGTTGTTACGACCCCAAACATGGAAGATTGAAAGTTTCCATTTGTCTTCCGGAATATCCTGTATTTGGCAAATTTTCGGGAAGGTGCCGCGATGGTCGAGAAGGTGGTCAAAAATCAGAAAGTCGCCTGCCTTGCTTGGAATGTCGTAGATCTCGCCTCCGTGAGGGTTCACGCGCTTATCGGTGCGTTCGGCAAAGTTCAGATACCAGTCGATGAAAGGCCGTAAGGGCGAATACTTGTAAAGATTATTGTTCTTAATTAAAATAACCGACTTGTCGATAGCGCGGCGAACCATTGGGCGTGGCGCTTTATAGTCGATATGGGCATACTCATCAGAAGTTTTGTGTGAGCCCGGGATTACGGTTAATCCGCCGCCGTATTCGTTATTGTCCTGAAGATAGATACCGAATTTAGCCACGCGATGCGTTGGATTCAATTGAAAACGGTGGCCGATGCGGTGTTGGGTAGTAGCATCCTTGTGCCAGCCACCTGCATATTCGCGGAAATGAACAGGATATTCCGGAAACATGATAGGGTTTTCACCCAAAAGGTCCTTAATCACTTCAATTACCTGAGGCGTAAGAATAAGATCGAGAAATTCCGGAAAATAGCCATACAGGTCAACCATGCATTTCTCGGTATTGAACTCATTTTTTTTCCATTCACCGGTCTGGAAAATTTCAAGAAGCCGCTTTCGAATGGTAGCAATAGTTTCAGGTGTATAAACCCCCGGAACTTTGAGGAATCCGTTCTTTTCGTAATCGTTTTTTTGCTCGGTAGTTAGTATCATAAAGGTATTATTCTACAGTCACACTTTTGGCAAGATTCCTGGGTTGATCCACATTGCAATTTCTTTCAATTGCAATATAGTAAGAAAGCAATTGCAACGGAATGGTAGCTACCAATGGCATCATAAATTCATGCGTTTCCGGAATTTCAATCACGTGATCAGCCATCGCCTTCACCTTAGTGTCGCCTTTAGTTACTATGGCAATAATTTTACCCTTGCGTGCCTTCACTTCCTGAATATTGCTGATCACTTTATCGTAATGCGCATTTCGCGTTGCCACCACTACCACCGGCATTTCTTCATCAATAAGCGCAATCGGCCCGTGCTTCATTTCGGCTGCGGGATAGCCTTCAGCATGGATGTAGGAAATTTCTTTCAATTTCAATGCGCCTTCTAACGCTACAGGGAAACCATAACCACGACCCAGGTACAAAAAGTTTCTGGATTGTGCGTATTGCTGTGCCAATTCGCGAATCTGCGCTTCGCACTTCAGGGTTTCTTCTACTTGTTGTGGAATGGCGTCTAACTCGGCCATAACATTGCGGAGTTCCGAGCGTGTAATCTTCCCTTTGATATCGGCAAATCCAAGCGCCCATAAGGAAAGTACAGAAATTTGAGCGGTGAATGCTTTGGTTGACGCTACTCCAATTTCAGGTCCGGCATGGGTATATGCGCCGGCGTGCGATGCGCGTGGAATGGAAGAACCCACAACATTGCACAATCCGAAAATCGTAGCGCCTTTTTCTTTGGCCAATTCGATTGCCGCCAAGGTGTCGGCAGTTTCACCGCTTTGCGATATGGCTATCACCAAATCATCTTCCGTAATTACGGGATTGCGGTATCGAAACTCTGAAGCATACTCTACTTCAACCGGAATGCGCGCAATGTCTTCAAACAAATATTCACCCACCAAACCGGCATGCCAGGAGGTGCCGCAACCAATAATTACAATGCGGCGAAGATTTTTGATCTTATGGTCGTACTCTTTGAGCGACCGCATGGCAAATTGACCTGTAGAGGCATCAAAACGACCACGTAACGAATCGAAAATCGATTTCGGCTGTTCATGAATTTCTTTCAACATGAAATGCTCGTAACCTCCTTTTTCGATCGCCTCCAAACTCATTTCCAATGTTTGAATGAATGGCGTCTTTTCAATATTGTCAATAGTTTTTACCGATAGTTTTCCATTGTTGATGAAGGCGATTTCGCCATCTTCCAGATAGGTTACATCTTTGGTATATTCTACAATTGGCGAAGCATCAGAGGCCATAAAGTATTCGCCATTTTCACCAATGCCTACCACCAGCGGGCTGCCCTTTCTGGCACCAATCAGTTTACTTGGTTCGTTTTTGGAAAGCAGAACAATAGCATAGGCCCCTACCACTTCGTTCAGCGCTAAACGAACGGCCTCCTCAATCGGAGTATTGGTGTTTTTTTGAATCTCTTCAATGAGGTGAATCAACACCTCGGTATCCGTATCACTCTTAAACGTATGCCCGCGCTCGGTCAACGCTTCCTTCAAAGTAGCATAGTTTTCAATGATACCATTGTGAATCAGCGCCAAATTGCCATCCTGTGAAAGATGCGGATGCGAATTGCGGTCGTTGGGTTCTCCATGAGTGGCCCAACGCGTATGGCCCATTCCAATGCTGGCGTGAACGTCCTTGCCAATGGCTACCTGCTCCAGGTCCGATACCTTACCTTTTGTTTTATAAATATTTAATCCGCCGTTCAGTAATGCCACTCCGGCACTATCATATCCACGGTATTCCAGACGTTTCAGTCCTTTGATCAAAATAGGGTAAGCTTGTTTGGTGCCAATGTAGGCCACAATTCCACACATAAGCCTTTACAGTTTGGTGTATGTTATTCTTAATTTAATACGGTGTTCGGGATCAGTAGGCTTGTGATTGATTACTACCCGGTTCTGACGTTGGGCAAATGAATAACCTACTGTAAATCCGTGGTTCACAGCAGTGCCATTTGCAATCTTTTGAACCAAATTAGTAAGGGTGAATATATAACGTTTCACCGTTTTGCCATTTTCTACCGTTTGCGATAGCGTTCCCACGCCCTGTCGGTCAATGCCCGAAGGAATGTCAGTTGGTGTTCCAAATGCGTCCAGCGTACGTAATATCAAACCCGGAGGAGGTGATAAAATCGTATCTAAACTGGTTGGATCTTCCACCATCGTCAGGATCAGCTCGGCTTTGTTTACGGCTATTTTTTTGAAATTATCACCTTGCAGGAAAGGGATCAGAATGGTGCCGTTAATCCCCGCGCCGGATTGGATGTACATCACATCATTTCCCGTGGAAGTATGTGGGGTATTGAACACCGCTTCAACGGGAGCGCCGGCATAATTATGATCGATGTGATTCAACGTTTGCGATGAAGAGGTTACCGGGAATGTGATGGATGTAGGCGTTACGGTAGCAGAGTGATAGTAAACGATAATTCCGGCAGCGTCAATATTGATGTTCGCCACACCATCACCCACTACGGAAGTATTGCTGGTTAAATAGAAGCCTTTGAAGTATTGGAGGAAATTGGCATTATCGGCAGCGCTGGTAGAATCGGCAGAAAGTAATTTCGTTCCAACAGCATCGTTCAAACGAATGCGCAATTGCGGGGCATAATTCACGCCGTTTACATTCACGCTATCGATAACATTGGGAACATAGTTCATTTGCCGGCCAATGGGCGATCCAAAAACCGTAAAAGCATCCAGGTTGGTATAACTGGTGGAAGAAGGATCGAGATATTGGCTTAACTCATAAACAGCCAAATCTAATGGCACTGAAAATTTACCGAACTTACTGTTGTAAGGCATAGATAACACTACGGAATCTACTATTGCCCCTGGAAAGCGCATATTCAGGTTGGGGAGCAGCACCTGCGCATAGATCGACGACCATGATTTTCCAAAAATAGGATCGTTGATGCTGCCGATGAAGGCCTGAGTTACTTTGTAAGAAGGCAAGGAGGTTTCCTTGTTGCTGAAAGCGTAAACGGTAAACGAATCTACATGCGCCAGATTGAGGTCGTCGCCTGCATGATTAGTGATCGAGTTGTCTTCAATAACGGGATCCTTACACCCATTTAAAAGGGCAAGGCATCCTAAAAGGATGCCGTAGCCTAAAGTTGCAATGTGCTTTTTCAAAAGAATTGCGTGTATTTTCAATTAATTAGCCAGAATGTCCTGGTAGAAATCGGTCACAATCGGCAGCGATTCATCTTCTGTGGTAGTGAGCTTCAACACTGGTTTCTTCTTCACTTTAGAAACAAATTCGGTCACCTTTTTATCAGGAGCTTCACTACTTACAATCAACGCATCAGCAAATTCTGAACCACCAATGTTCAAGCTGGCGTTGTCGCCATCCTTAAAGAACTCCACATGCTTCTTAGTGATGTCATCGCTAATCTGCAATTGTTCGGCGAAATTGGCCTTCAGTTTGTTATCGAACTGATTTTTGGCCACGGTATAAATCACCTTGCTGTTGCTGAAGATAGGATCGTCCTTGTACGTAGTTTTGATATACATTGGTATTAAGCTCGTCATCCATCCGATACAGTGAATGATATCCGGCGCCCAGCCAAACTTGCGAACTGTTTCCAAAGAACCTTTGCAGAAGAAGATCATGCGGTCGCTGTTATCTTCATAGAAGTTGTTGCCTTCATCTTCAAATACCGTTTTGCGTTTGAAGAAGTCTTCATTGTCAAGAAAATACACCTGCAAACGGGCTCCCGGAAGGGAAGCTACTTTAATAACTAACGGATAATCTTCGTCATTGATAATCACATTGATACCGGAAAGGCGAACTACTTCGTGAAGGCGGTGGCGGCGTTCGTTAATACTTCCAAACTTTGGCATTAGTACGCGAATCTCATTGCCGGCGTTCAATAAATGCTTAGGAAGTGAATTGGCTATCTTGGAGATATCGGACAGATTAACATAAGGATCCATTTCGTGGGTGATAATGAGAATTCGTTTTTTCTCCATACTTCGAACTTTTGTGATTGAACAATATTTGGTTTATTGCGGGCTGCAAAGATAATAATAAGTTTTCGAAAGTTTACAAAGGGAAGTTACGGCCAATTCTTCCCGCCTCTACACATGATAATTATTAATACTATTGAAAGCCTTCAAAAACAATTGGTTATTGAAAGAAAGGCAGGGAAGACGGTAGGTTTTGTGCCCACCATGGGGGCCTTGCACGAGGGCCATTTATCACTTATTAGGAAAGCCGGACGCCAGAACGGCCTTGTGGTATGTTCCATTTTTGTGAATCCTACACAATTCAACGATAAAAGCGATTTCGACAAGTACCCTGTGCAGAATCGAAAAGATGCTCAAATGCTGGAAAAAGCGGGTTGCGATTTACTTTTCCTTCCTTCAGTTAAAGAAATGTATCCCAAAGGTTTCACTCAGGCCGATCCAATAGATTTCGGTTTTCTTACGGCTACATTAGAAGGTGAATTTCGTCCCGGGCATTTTGCCGGAATGGCGCAGATTGTTGAAAAACTTCTGCTTGCGGTACAGCCCAACCGGTTGTATATGGGCCAGAAAGACTATCAACAGGCTATGATTTGTGCCGATCTGATAAGCCGTCGTAAAATGAAAGTGGAATTGGTGGTGTGCCCTATTAAAAGAGAAACGGATGGGCTGGCCATGAGTTCCCGCAACCGCCGCTTAAGCCGAAAAGCCCGAAGTCAGGCTCCGGAAATCTACAAAACGTTGAAATGGGTGAAGCGGGAATTCCGAAAATTGCCGGTCAACCACTTTGCCACGCAGGTGGAAGCGCTGGAAATTGCCGCTACTGATAAATTACAAGCCGATAAGGTTTTCCAAGTAGAGTATCTGGCAATTCGCGATGTAAATACCTTGAAACCGTTGCGAAAGCCCGGCCAAAATGCGGTGGCTGTGGTAGCCTGTTGGCTAGGCGGTGTTCGTTTGATTGATAATCTGGAGATGTAACGGTTTATTTCCCTCCTGAAAAGTGAAGCAAAGCCATTACAGACCCTACGATGGCCAAAAATTGCGCTACACCTACGATGTAAATTTGGCGCTGCAAGCTGATGCGCATATCCTGCATATCTTTGTGCATTTCTGCACGCAAATCGCCAATGCTTTTGTGCATTTCCGCACGTAGGGCGCCTATGCTTGAATGCATTTCATTTCGTAAGTCGCCAATGCTCTTATACATTTCAGTGCGAAGGTCGTTTACCGCTACAACCCAATCCAGCTTTTCTTCTTTTTTCAGAAAAACCTCGTTCTGTTTTTGCATTCGTTCATCCATGGCACTTTCAAAATAATGGATTACAATTTTAGCCTCTTCTTCCGAAAAGCGCTTTTTGAAAAGATCGTAAACTTTAAGGTGATTCATAAGGAAGGTGATTTAATGCGAAAGTAACAGCAATTCACCGATGTGGATGTTAAAAAACTGATAATCAGCAGTTAATTAACATAATTACATATCAAAGTTCTTTCCGAAGACGTGCTACCGGGAGGTTCAGTTGTTCGCGGTATTTGGCAACCGTTCTGCGCGCAATATTGTAACCGCGCTGCATTAAAATTTCTGTCAATTTCTGATCAGAAAGCGGATCGCCTTTATCTTCAGCGCCAATTACATCCGAGAGTATTTTTTTCACTTCACGGGTAGAAACCTCTTCTCCTTCTTCATTGGTTAGCGATTCGGAAAAGAAAAATTTCAATAGAAATGTACCAAACTCGGTTTGAACGTATTTGGAATTGGCTACACGGGAAACCGTAGAAATATCGAGACCGGTGCGCTCCGCAATATCTTTCAGAATCATCGGTTTCAGTTTGGTTTCATCGCCCGAAACGAAAAAATCATACTGAATATTCATGATGGCCTGCATAGTTACTAGCATGGTGTTCTGCCGCTGCTTAATCGCATCAATGAACCACTTGGCCGAATCAATCTTCTGTTTGATAAACAACAAGGCTTCTTTCTGGTCTTTCGATTTCACCTTGGTCTTTTTGTAATCGGTGATCATATCGCGGAAAGAATTGCTGATGCGTAGTTCGGGCGCATTAGCGTTGTTGAGCGAGAGGATCAGTTCGCCATTATTGTTGGATATATTATAATCGGGAATTACGATTTGTTCATTGCTGTGTGCACTTCCAAAAGTATTACCAGGCCTTGGGTTCAGGTGCGTGATTTCATCCAGCACGCGTTTCAGACTTTCTGAATTCAAGTCAAAAACCCGCTCCAGACGGTCGTAATGTTTCTTAGCAAAAGCATCAAAGTATTTTTCAATAATGCGAATGGCGATATCGGTATAATGCGTGGGCTTTTCTTTTCGGCGCAACTGAATTAAAAGGCACTCTTCGAGGGTACGCGCTCCAACCCCTGGAGGATCCAGCTTTTGGATCTCTTCCAAAAGTTGTTGTAACTCGCGTTCGTCGGTATGAATGTTTTGCGAAAAGGCCAAATCGTCAACAACAGCTTCCAATTCGCGCCGCAAATAACCATCATCATCCAAACTTCCAACCAAATGCTGTGCAATGGTCAGTTTGCGCGGGTCTAAGTTTAATAAACCTAATTGTTCTTCCAGATATTCGTGAAACGTAGAGTGAACCGCTACCGGTATGGTTTTGTTTTCGTCATCCGGATCAGGAAACTCGCTGGGGTCGCGGGTCTTATAATCGGCTATCTCCTCATCGTCTTCATCGTAATATTCGCTCATGTCCATTTCATCATCCACAGCAGTGTCCAGTTCCTCGCGCTCTTCATCGGCTTCAGTGTCCTCACTTTCGGCCGCGCTATCTATTTCTTCTTGTTTGAAATCGTCTTCATCTTCCCCTTCAGCCGAAACTTCAAGGGCCGGGTTGGCTTCTATTTCCTCTTTGATGCGCTGATCAAGCTGGGCCGTGGGCACCTGAAGCAATTTCATCAACTGAATTTGCTGCGGCGAAAGCTTCTGAAGTAATTTTTGACTGAGGTGCTGTTTAATCATAGCGTACAGCACGAATGTAGAAAACACTCGAAAATTCCACAGCAAAAATTGTACCTAATTTTTCAATCACCGTTCAAAGTAAAATTCAAAACCTACTTTTTTCTAACTTCGGCGCTCCATGAAACAGACGTATATTTATGAGTTGCCGAAAATGCACGGCAAGGAAGTAGTGCTGAAGGGCTGGTTGTCGCAATCGCGCGATAGCAAAGGCCTGGTGTTTTTAGTGATGCGCGATGGCACCGGATTTGTTCAGTGCGTGGCCGACCTGAATGAGATTGGTGAAGCAAATTTTGCTGCGGCCAAGCGCCTTACACAGGAAAGTTCGTTCGAAATAACCGGAATAGTGAAGGCCGATGAAAGGCAGTTTGGCGGTGTGGAAGTGCAGGTAAAATCGCTACGTATTATTGGCGAAGCGGTTGACTTTCCGATCACTCCAAAAGAACACGGGGTTGAATTTTTGATGGACAAACGCCATTTGTGGTTGCGTAGCCGCAGGCAGTGGGCCATTATGCGCGTTCGAAACACTATCATTTTTTCGATCCATCAGTTTTTCCAACAGCGTGGTTTCATGCAAATGGATGCACCCTTATTTACCGGAAATGCCTGCGAAGGAACTTCCACTCTTTTTGAAACTGATTTTTATGGCGATCCTGCCTATTTATCACAGAGCGGACAACTATACGGCGAGGCCATGGCTATGGCGCAGGGTCTCATTTACACCTTTGGCCCAACCTTCCGCGCTGAAAAATCAAAAACCCGCCGCCACCTTTCCGAGTTCTGGATGATTGAACCGGAAATGGCATTCTATGATCTGGACATGGACATGGATCTGATTGAAGATTTTGTTCGTTTTGTAGTAACGCAGGTTTTAGAGAAACACTCGTTAGAGTTAGGTGTTCTGGAACGCGATATCACTTATCTGAAAAAAGTAGCGGAGCCTTTTATTAGAATGAAATACGCTGATGCCGTAAGTGTAATCAAAGGAGAAAAAGAAGTGAATGGCCGCACCTCGCTTCAAATGCTGGAGGAAGAAGAAAAGGGACTGAAAGACCAAATAGCTACTTGCGAGAAAGAGATCGGTGAACGTCAGGAAAAAATTGATGGTGGCACTTTGAAAAAGGGAGAGATCAACTTTAATCAATCGAAGATCGATAAGTTGAAGAATGAGATTAAAGATCTGGAGGAAAAACTCCTGAACATTCCGGTTTGGATGAACAGCGCCAAAAATTTCAAACGCGGCGACGATTTTGGAGGAAGCGATGAAACCGTTCTCACCAAAATGTTCGGGCAGCCGGTAATGGTATATAACTGGCCGGCTGAAGTGAAGGCGTTTTATATGAAAGAAGACGACAACGAAAAAGGTATAGCTAAGGGTGTGGATTTGCTGGCTCCGGAAGGTTATGGTGAGATTGTTGGCGGAGGCGAACGCGAAACCAATATCGACCGGTTGATTGCGCAAATCAAGCATCACGATTTGCCGATGGAAGCATTTGAATGGTACCTCGATTTGCGTCGTTTTGGAAATGTACCACATAGCGGTTTTGGATTAGGGTTGGAGCGCATGGTAGCCTGGATTTGCGGGCTGCAGCACATCCGGGAGTCGATTCCATTTCCGCGCAGTTACGGAAGGTTACTGCCATAACATTTATGTACCTCGAACGATTACTTCAGGTGGGAAATATGGCTTTGGCGGTAGCCATCGCAATGCATCTGTTGGCGATCATTCTTTTTCTGAAACAGTACAAAAAAGCGGCGCTGTTCCTTTTGGTTTGCGGTGCGGCAGTACTTCGATACTATTTCACTGAACTGGATATTTTTCTTCACGATTGGGATGAGCGTTTTCATGCCCTGGTGGCCGCCAATCTTTCTAAACATTTGCTGAAACCAACGTTGCTTGACGAACCGCTGCTGGGCTATTATCCCGACTCCTGGGTATCGAGCCATGTTTGGTTACACAAGCAACCGTTATTTCTGTGGCAAATGGCTTTATCAATAAAAGTTTTTGGCAGAAACGAGTTCGCTTTGCGTTTACCCAGCCTCATACAAACTTCGTTGCTGGTTGCGGTGATTTATGATTTGGGAAAACAGGTGGCTTCGGAGCGCACCGGATTTTTGGCTGCGGTTCTACTCTCTATGTATCAACCCATGCTTGATATGGTTGGTGGCTTATACGGAATGGATCACAACGACGTAGCCTTTTGTTTTTACATAACGCTATCGCTTTGGAGTTGGGTGCGCTTTGAAAAAAGCCGGCAACCGGCGTGGCTGTTCGCTGCCGGGGTTTTTTCAGGAGGCGCGGTGTTGGTAAAATGGCTAACGGGGCTGCTTCTGTTTTTTTGTATGGCCGTTTATCATTTGCTGAAGCGCAATCTGTTCACTAAAGATGTGTTATTGCAAATAACAGGAACGTTTCTGCTGGCTGTTCTGGTTTTTCTGCCTTGGCAACTTTATGTTTTTCATACGTATCCGGTGGAAGCATTTTTTGAATTTAAATACAATGCGCGCCATTTTACAGAGGTGCTGGAGGGTCATGGAGCTGAGAAGGAATATTATTTCAATCAGCTAAAATTTCATTACAAGATGTTGCAGGCCTTCATTTTTGTTGGAATGGCCGGAGCCTTCTGGCAATTCCGGCAAAATGTGTTTTTGGTTACTTTTATTGCAGGCATAGCGGCTGTTTATGCATTCTTCACAATGGCCGAATCAAAATTGTGGAACTATCCGATGATGGTGATGCCGCTAATGTTGCTGTTTCTTGCTTTAGGATTGAATTATATTTTGGATCTGCTTCCTGGGCGCCAATGGAGCGGTTTGTTGTTTGCCGCCGTTACAATTACTGCAGGATTTTGGATGTTAGACGCACCAAAAATTTACGAAGAACATTTTTCGAACTACAACTGGAATGCGCCTTTCCGTAATGCTAAATCACCAAATGCGGTGATTATGAAAAAATGGGCGGCTTCGCTTCCTCCTGATGCTATAGTGGCGAACTTCCCGAGTATGAGCGAAATTGATTTTATGTTCTACAGTAATCGAACCGCATTTGGAAGTTTAAACCACGACCAGTTGTTGAAACTTTTAAAATTGAACCGCCCAATTTATTGGGTGAATACGCCGCCGCCGGCATCCTATGGTTTGAACGATAGGTTACGCTTTCTGCCGGAACACATTCAGTAACCTTACAATTTTTCACTTGCAGTAACGTCTGCATCTTTGAAGAAAATTGATTGGAGGGAGGAAATACTTTAAAAACTTTAAAAGAGATGTTTTCTGAACTGTTTTTCTTCAAATTTGTTTCTTAATAAAAAGAAAATACCATGTACGTCCCTTATATGATTGTGTCGTTGGCGCTATTGGCCATCAGCTATTATTTGCAGTATCGCTTAAAATCGGTCTTTCAGCGTTACGCTCAATTTCCTACCGTTGGAAATTTGAGTGGTGCGGAAGTTGCCGCACGTATGCTGCGCGATAACGGCATTAACGATGTGAAGATTCAAAGCGTGGACGGCGCGTTGACCGATCATTATAATCCAACTGATAAAACGGTTAATCTGAGTGCCGATGTTTTTAACGGCCGAAGTGTTACGGCTGCGGCCATAGCCGCTCACGAATGTGGCCACGCTGTACAACATGCCACGGCCTATTCCATGCTGAAGCTACGTTCCGGAATTGTTCCTGCGGTCCAGGTAGCCAGCCGATGGAACCAATGGATTATCCTGGGCGGTTTGGGCCTTTCTTTATTCGCAGGATCAGTTGGATTTATTGTTCTGGCCATTGGCGTAGGATTGTTTGCCTTCACCACCTTTTTTAGTTTGGTTACGCTTCCGGTAGAATTTGATGCCTCAGCGCGTGCATTGGCTTGGTTGAAAACCAATAATGTAACGGGTTTAGACCACGACAAATCAAAGGAATTGCTTACGTGGGCGGCTATGACTTATGTAGTTGCAGCAGCGGCATCAATTGTAAACCTTTGGTACTACATTTCGCTGCTTATGGGCAGAAGAAGAGATTAATAAAATCCCATCAACAAAAAGAAAGCCCCAATCGGGGCTTTCTTTTTTTATCGAACCACCATTTTCGTAAATCCTCTTTGGCTTCCGCTGCGAACTTCAACAATATAAACGCCTTCCGAAAGTTCTTCTAGATCGATTACGCTTACTGCCGAATGTACCGTGAAACGCTTCATCAGGGTTCCCATAGGCGATGTAATCAAAACTTCAGCCGATTCAGCCAATTCCGGAAGTTCCAGATAGCAGTTTCCACTTGCCGGATTGGGATAAAGACCAAAAGCTAAAGACCCGGTGTTATCTGCAATTCCGGATATCACAAAAACGGCTGAAGTATCTTTACAACCGTGGGCGCCGGTAACCGCTACAGTGTAGGCGCCAAACTGAGAAGTAACGTATTGTTGCGCCTTGGCATTGGTGATGGCTACGCCATCGCGTAACCATTGATAAGTGGTGTAAGCGCCGGTACCTAAGGTGTTCCCGGTTTTGGTAATCACCGGCTTGGTTAATTGAATAACCGTCAAGTAGAGCCGCATAATAATCTGGCATCCGCTGGAGGAGGCTAGCGTATCGTCATACACACCTTGCTGTGTAAGCGTTTTTCCATTGAACGAATAACTTTCGCCTGAACAAATGGTATCGCTTTGTAATTGGAAGGTGGGTTGTTTGAAAATCAGGGTGAGCATTACAATGCTATCGCAAGTGTTCACAGCAGATAGGGTATCGTAATACACACCAATATTTTGAAGTTGTTGCCCGCCGAAGAAATAAGGCTGACCCGGACAAATCGAATCCAGCAAATTAGTTTGCGGTTGGTTTCTCCATTTCAAAGTTAATGTAATTACACTGTCACAACCATTCGCGGCGGGAAGTGTATCGCGATAGGTTCCTGCTTGCGTAAGCAAGTTGCCATGGAAATTATAGCTGCGCCCCGGGCAGATAGAATCTGTGAAACTAAGTGATGCTGTGGGTTTTAGCGTTAGTGTAAGGGTAGTAATACTGTCACATCCGTTCATTCCGGCAACGGTATCGCGATAAGTTCCTGCCGCCGCTAGTTGCTGGCCGTGAAAAGCATAGTTGGTTCCTGTACAGATACTGGCGCTGACATTAATCCTGGAAATGTGTTTCAATGTTAGAGTTAGTACAATGATACTATCGCAGCCATTTGCGGCCACCGTCGTATCGCGATATGTTCCCGCTGTGCTGATATTTCTGCCGTGAAAAACATAAATACTTCCCGGACAAAAGGAGTCACTTACCGCACTTTGACTGCGTGATTTCACGGTGAGGTTTAACGTAACAAAACTATCGCAGCCATTAGCAGCGGCCAGCGTATCAAGGTAAACGCCCGAGGCAGTGCGCAATACGCCATTGAATAAAACGCCGCTTCCCTGACAGATGGTATCATTTCTAACTAAAAAAGACGCAGCCTTTATAGTAATCGGCGAGCCATTGTCTATTCCATTTAGTTGCGGATCGGTAGAAGAAATCCGAATGCGGTAACCGCTTCCTGAGGGTGTATTTAAAGGGATTTTGGTGTTGATGGTTCCGGCAGTAAATCCATTCAAACTGTCTAGTGTAACCGCATTCGCAAAACTTCCGGAAGCGTCAGAAAGTTGCGCTACAAAATAATTGGTACTGTTGAAAGAGCCGCGTAGCGAATACGCTATACTCACCGGAGCTCCGGCGCAAAGAGGTGAACCAAAGGTGGAAGGTGCAGTGATTACCGAATCAAGTTGTATGCCGCTGGTAACGCGTATGTCATCCAAACGGAAGTTCATGGTGTTGGAGGCGGTATTGGTAAAACGCAGCCGGAGGTTGGCCGTTGCAGGCAAGGTGTCTTTTGAAGAAACTAAACGCCAGATAGCGGTTCCGCTTCCCGTAGGAAGTGAATCTAAACGCACCGTAGTATAATTGGTTCCGTCGGTACTAACCTCAGCCAGTAATTCAGAACCATTTGAGGCTAAGGTGCTTTTGAACAAACCCATGCGAAGTCGCAACTGGGTGTAGCCTATGGTGTTGATGCCGCTGATGGTAAGTGTTTTGGGTCCTCCCGATGAATTGAGAAATACATTGCCATTGCCACTGGCGCCTGAATAACCTGAAGAGCCTGAAGTGGATCGCACATCGCCGGTGCCGCCATAAACAATAGGGGCGCCATTTTGCCAGCCCGTATAGGCCGTAATAAGCGGGGTGCCTGTTGGCGAACCTACATTTTCAGAATAAATGGTAGTGAGCTGGGCCGAAGCTGAAAAGGCCGAAAGGGCCACAAATAGTAACGTAAAAATGCGCATAGTGTGTTTTTTTAGGTGAACGATAAATATAAGAAATAGAAGGAAGCAGCTAGAAGAGGAAAGTGGAGAGAAGATGGAGGGCGCATCTTTCACCTTTCATTGTTCATTTTTACGATATCCGTTAACCACCGAACTTTTTACCTGAACTTTTTGTTATTCCGGGTCGCTTAAGCCCATTCAAAATCCTACTTTCGCGCTTTATGGCTAAAACGAAGAAAAATTCAGAAGTAATAGAACCAAATGGCCATGCCGACACCTTCACCGTGCCCGAACCGGATACTATTGATGTTTTTGGCGCTCGTTCGCATAATCTGAAAAATATTGACATCTCCATTCCGCGCAATCAACTTGTGGTTATCACAGGTTTGAGCGGTAGTGGTAAGTCATCGCTCGCATTCGATACCATTTATGCCGAAGGCCAGCGCCGCTATCTCGAAAGTTTTTCTGCTTACGCCCGGCAGTTTATCGGTGGTTTGGAACGCCCTGATGTTGACAAAATCAGCGGTTTAAGCCCCGTAATTTCTATCGAACAAAAATCAACCAACCGCAATCCACGTTCTACGGTTGGAACGGTTACTGAAATTTATGACTTCATGCGCCTGCTCTTTGCGCGTACCGCCGAAGCTTTCTCTTCGGCAACCGGAAAGAAAATGGTGAAGTTTACGGAAGAGCAAATCATTGAAAATTTGCTGCAACATCAGGCAAAGAAGAAAATGATTCTTCTGGCGCCCGTGGTGCGCGGCCGCAAAGGGCACTACCGGGAATTGTTTGAAAACCTTCTAAAGCAAGGCTACACTAAGGTTCGCGTAGATAAAGAAGTAGTGGATGTAAAGCCTAAGATGCAGCTTGATCGCTTCAAAATTCACGATATCGAATTGGTGATTGATAGGCTCACTATTGATGAAAGCAATAAGGACCGGCTTCGCCAGTCGGTGCAATTGGCCATGCGCCAGGGCAAAGGCCTTATTCAACTGTTAGATGCCGATACGAATGAGCTGCTTAGTTTTTCAAGGCATTTGATGTGTACCGATTCGGGCTTGTCCTACGAAGAACCTTCGCCAAACACCTTTTCTTTCAACTCGCCTTATGGCGCCTGTCCGGCCTGTGGTGGCCTGGGTGTTACTTATGAAGTGAACCGCGCTACCGTTATTCCCAATCCTTCGCTTTCAATCAATAAAGGTGGTTTAGCGCCAATAGGCGAAGCCCGCGATAATTTCATTTTTAAAGAACTGCAGCGTTTTGCCAAAATCATGGGCTTCTCGCTTTCTACTCCTGTTGGCAACCTGCCCGATGAAGTGTTGCAGTTCATTCTTTTTGGCGATGAAGAAGTAGCGCCTGAACCGGAAGAAGAACTACAAATCGAAGATTTCGACGATAAATGGTACACCCTTTCCAAAGGTGGTTTGGCAGGCATGCTGAAACGCTGCTTCCGGTTTACAACTTCAGAAAGTATTCGTTCGTGGGCGGAAGATTATATGGACAAAGTGCCATGTAAAACTTGCCATGGATATCGCCTTCGCGAAGAATCGCTGTGGTTCCGCATCGATAATAAGCACATCGGGCAATTAGCGGAAATGGACATTTCGGAACTGGCCGCCTGGTTTGAAGGATTGGATGATCGGTTGAACAAAAAGCAACAAACTATTGCCAAAGAATTGCTGAAAGAAATTCGCACCCGCATTCGCTTTATTCTGGATGTAGGTTTAGATTATCTTTCGCTCAACCGCCCGGCAAAATCGCTCAGCGGCGGTGAAGCGCAAAGGATTCGACTGGCCACACAAATTGGCTCGCAACTTTCCGGTATTACGTATATCCTCGATGAACCCAGCATTGGTCTTCATCAGCGCGATAACCATCAGTTGATTCAGGCATTACGCAAACTGAGCGATGCGCCTAACACGGTGTTGGTGGTGGAACACGATAAAGATATTATGCTGGAAAGCGATTACATCATCGACATTGGCCCGGGCGCCGGCGAACATGGTGGCCGTATCATTGCCGAAGGCACTCCCGAAGCGTTCCGCAAATTGCCGTCCACTACCGCAAAATATCTGGGAGGAAAACTATCTATTGAAGTTCCACAGGAACGCCGTGCCGGAAATGGAACCTTTCTGGAACTGGAAGGCGCAACCGGTAATAATCTCAAAAATGTGAACGTCAAATTTCCTTTAGGAACCTTTATTGGCGTAACCGGTGTTTCCGGCAGCGGCAAAAGCACATTGATTAACGAAACGCTTTACCCGATTCTTTCAAAATACTTTTACAGAAGTAATTTGAAACCGCTGAAATATACAACTGTAAAAGGTTTGGAGCTGATTGATAAAGTTATTGAAATCGACCAAACTCCTATTGGAAGAACGCCTCGTTCCAATCCGGTAACCTATATCAAAGTGTTCGACGAGATACGCAAACTGTTTGCGCAGTTACCCGAAGCCAAAATTCGCGGCTATCAGCCGGGCCGTTTTTCGTTCAATGTAAAAGGGGGCCGTTGTGAAGAATGCCAGGGCGGCGGCGTGAAACTCATCGAAATGAATTTTCTGCCTGATGTGGAAGTGATTTGCGAAAAGTGCAACGGCAAGCGTTACAATCGCGAAACGCTGGAAGTGCGCTACAAGGGTAAGTCGATCAACGATGTGTTGAATATGACAGTGGAAGAATCAGTGACGTTCTTCGAAGCCGTGCCTGCTATTTATCCTAAGCTGAAAACGTTGAACGACGTAGGTTTGGGCTATTTGCGCCTTGGCCAAAGCTCTACTACGCTTAGCGGCGGCGAAGCACAACGCGTAAAACTTTCTGCTGAACTGAGCAAGAAAGATACCGGCAAAACATTTTATATTCTGGATGAACCCACCACCGGATTGCACTTTCAGGATATCCGCATCCTGCTTGATGTTTTAAATCGTTTGGTGGCACGCGGCAATACCGTTTTGGTAATTGAACACAATATGGATGTAATTAAAGTGGCCGATTATATCATTGATATGGGTCCTGAAGGCGGCAGCAAAGGCGGCACCGTGATTGCCGAAGGAACACCCGAAGAAGTGGTGAAATCGAAAGTAAGTCATACCGCTAAATTTCTGAAGGCAGAACTTGGTTAATGGATCGTAAAGCATTTTTAAAAGCCATGATTGCCATGCCTGCAATTGCAGGCGCATCAAGGCTTTTAGCGTTTTCAAAAAGCAATAGTATGGATACCCAAAAAATGCCGGCGCTTTTCATCGGCCACGGCAGCCCGATGAATGCCATCGAGCAAAACGAATTCGTTTCAGGTTGGCAAAAAACAGCGGCCGCTCTTCCCAAACCTAAGGCCATACTTTGCATTTCCGCACATTGGGAAACCCGCGGCACCTGGGTTACCGCTATGCCCAAACCTGCTACTATCCACGATTTCGGAGGTTTCCCAAAGGCGTTGTTTGATGTACAATATCCGGCTGCCGGAAGTCCGCAACTGGCCGCCCAAACTAAAGCTATGGTCCATCACACCGAAGTGGGCCTTGACGAAAAATGGGGGCTCGACCATGGCGCGTGGAGTGTAATTAAACCGATGTTCCCCAATGCCGATGTGCCGGTAATTCAGATGAGTCTCAACTATCATCAACCGCCCCAATATCATTACGATTTGGCAAAGGATCTGCGCGCTTTGCGCCGGCAAGGCGTGCTTATTATCGGCAGTGGAAACATGGTGCACAATCTCGGTTTGGTGGCATGGGATAAAATGAACGACGATAATTTTGCTTTTGACTGGACTGTTGAGGCCGGCCAGAAAATGAAACAATGGATCAATTCCGGTAACCATCAGGAGTTAATCAACTTCCGAAAGCAAGGCCGCGCCTTCGATTTGGCCATTCCAACGGCCGAACATTTTCTGCCATTGCTATATACTTTGGCGCTTCAGGAAAAAGAGGATCGGGTACAATTGTTTAACGATAAAGCAGTGGCCGGTTCGCTCACCATGACGTCAGTAAAAATCGGATAGCAGAGTTCTTTTTTTGGCGCCTGCTGCAAACGCAATTTGGCAGTAGCGTTTTATGAAACCGTTGATGCGTGGGCGTTTGCAGCACCGCGTGCTATCGGGGTACGGCTTCGCCTTCCGTGCTCAGTCGTTCCTCCTTCGCACCGCTCGCTAAAGCTCGCGCCCTGGCGCCCGCTGGCGCATACGCCCGGCAGCAGCCTCAGCGCGATGATTGCCGTTTGGCCTGATGTTGCCCCGCGGCAGGGATGGAAGCGTAAAGCCCGGAAGGCCGCAGCGAAGAAATTACGAATGAAAAATTACGAATTACGAGATGGTGCACATCTGTTTTTAAGACTTCCCTGCTTTTCGTAATTCGTAATTTGAAATTCGTAATTCACCCATAACGATTACACCGCAATGGTTTTAGGCTTTCCGCGGCCTGAGGACTTGCAGCGAACAGCCCGGTTGCCGCCATTAAAAAAATCATTGGCTTCATGGTAGTGTTGGTTAAGCGCCAATGTTGCACCTTTGCGCCCGAAAATGATGTGCTATGGCAAAGTTGTCGCATCCCCGGTTGATTGATCTTTTACAAATGGCCTATTCGGCCGAAAAGGCTGCGGCCTTCGCTTACATAGGTCATGCAGCTTCCATCAAAGATGAAAAGCAAAAACCGTTTATCAGGCAAATCGAATTAGATGAATGGAATCACCGCCGGGAAGTGTTGCAATTAATGCAACAATATGATGTTCCGGTTTCGAAATATTACGAATGGCGTTTTCATATTATCGGCAAAGTAATCGGTTATTCGTGTTATGTGATTGGCTGGTTTATGCCGTATTATTTTGCCGGACGGTTAGAAAGCGGCAATGTTTGCGAGTATTTTCGGATGATGCACTACTTCCATGAATTGGGCATAAGCGCTCACGATGAGGTTTTGTATGAAATGGGCATGAAAGAGAAAGAACATGAAGTTTTTTTTCTGAATGTAATTCAGCATTCCCGATGGCTTCCCTTTTTTGAACGGATTTTTAATTGGGGAAAGCGTAGCAGGAATGATGTGGATTTGGATAAAAAATATTCCGTAAAGGAATCAGAGCACTATTGTAAACGCTAAGCGGATTCAGAAAGCGGAAGGCTCACTTTTTGAGTGCTGAAAACACCAGATCATCAAGAAAAGCAATAATAGCGGCCGTTTCGCGCTTTTTTCCAAAATCGGTAAGCGAGGGCAAATGATTCATGAAATAGTTTTGAAAATGCGCCATTTCAATAAGGGTTGTGGCTAGTGAGCGCGGGTATTTGTACTTGCTGTTACATTCCGAAATCATGTTTCCCACCAGGCTGCATAAGTCTTTATACGGTTTAAAGAACTGCCGGCGATTATCTTCGTTCACTTGTTTTGTAAGATAGGCCTTTGAGCCTTCTTCAATAATGATTTGGTGCAGCAATTGTTCGTTAATATGATGGGTTTGCACATCATCTTCCACTGTTGAGGCCAGCAATTTGATTACGCGTTTCAGTTTCACCTTCGGGTCGGTAATGTTGTTGGTTTGAAAGCGAATTTGGAATTCCAGCCAGGCCCAATACCAGGCGGTGAGGTACAACAGCAGCTTATGTTTATTCTCGAAATAGCGATACACGCCGGCTTCGGTGGTGCCAATGGCTTCTGCTAGTTTTTTAAAGGTAAAGGCTTCGAAGCCCGCCTCATGAATCAGCACAATACTGTGCTGTAAGATGTTCTTGCCTAAGGCAGTGCTTTCGGGATCGCGCAGGTAAAGCGCTTCGTTCATTTGAATTTGCAACAACAACTTCATGCGGCTAAGCTAGAAAAATAAATTTTACAATTATTTAAGATAGTAATACTATCATTAATAAAATTAATGCTATGTTTGTGGAACAAAACCATCCCAGATGCTGTTGAACAAACCAATACCGGCTGCGTTTATTTTCAATAAAGTAAAGTACGATGTGCTGTATGTATTTGCGGTGATGCTTGTAGTACAATGGCTAACCGCAAGATATCAGCACCTGCTTCCGGAAATGCCGTTAACCATTCCGGCATTCATTGGCACATCGATTTCCATATTGTTGTCGTTCAAGTTAAACCAATCGTACGACCGTTGGTGGGAGGCGCGGAAAGTATGGGGCGCCATTGTAAACGATTCCCGAAGTTTTGCGCTTCAACTGCAATCGCTGGTAATGCCCGGTAATGAAGCCCAAATCCGAAAAATTGCCTATCGGCAAATTGCGTGGTGTTACGCTTTAGGACGAGCCTTGCGAGGTTTGAATCCGCTCGAAAATCTGGAGGCGCTGCTATCTGAAGAAGATCGGATTGCGGTTTCCAAACAACAGAATAAACCATTGGCAATATTACAACTGCATGCAAAAGATATTAGTGAACTGCGGCAACAGCAACAGTTGGATACTTTCAGTCAAATTCAATTAGACCAAACGTTAGTGCGTTTCTGCGATTCGCAGGGAAAAGCGGAACGGATCAAAACCACCGTATTCCCGGTCACTTATCGTTTGTTTCTGCAATTAGTGGTGTACTTATTTGTGGTTACGCTATCGATAGCGCTGCGCGACATCCCTTCTATTTTTGAAATGCCTTTGTTGCTTCTCATTTCGCTGGCATTTTTTCTGCTCGAAAAAACAGCCACACACATGCAGGATCCATTCGAGAACCGGCCAACCGACACAGCTATGACTGCCATTGCACGAACCATCGAAATCAACATCCGTCAACTTTTTGGCGATACGGCGCCCAAACCTATGGAGCCGCAGGGGTTCTATTTATCGTAATCAAAATCAATACATATGAAAACACTAACCAAGGAAATGCAAGCCGCCATTACGCCTCCAATGGCATTAGAACTTTTGAAGGATGGCAACAAGAGGTTCATCAATAATTTGAAAGTGAACCGCAACTTGCTGCAACAGGCCAATGAAACTTCTGATGGCCAACATCCCTTCGCGGTGATTCTGAGTTGTATTGACAGCCGCACCTCGGCAGAGCTGATTTTTGATCAGGGCCTTGGCGATATTTTCAGCGTTCGCATTGCAGGCAATATTGTGAACGAAGATATTTTGGGTAGCATGGAGTTTGGCTGTAAAGTAGCCGGAGCCAAAATTATTGTGGTGTTGGGTCATACCAAATGCGGCGCGGTTCGCGGCGCTTGCGATCATGTAGAAATGGGCCATTTGACCGGATTGTTGCACAAAATTCAACCTGCGGTGGAAGCGGAAACGCTCACTAAAACCGATCGCAATGCTTCCAATGCCGAGTTTGTGGAACATGTGGCTACCATTAATGTGAAACAAACGGTAAAGGCGATTATGACGCGTAGTTTAATTCTGAGCGAGATGATAGCAAAAAAGGAAATAGCCATCATCGGAGGAACACACAACATCAGTACCGGCGAGGTGAACTTCTATCAGGATACGTATCACTGCGGGGCGTAAATAGGTTCAGGCCTTTTTCAAAACAGCAGCATAAATTTTTCGGATGCTGTTCTTTTCTTCCGAGTCGTGTAACTGCCGTATGGTTTGATTCCATGCGGTTTTCCAGGTTTTGGTTTTGGAGAGTTCGTTCATGGCGGTGGCCACGCTCCAACGCAATACAGTACCTTCATCACCTGCATTTTTGATTAGCGAATAGTATGCCGCTTCGGTGTGAGCAGGAAACAGCGCCGCGCAATTCGCAATGGTTCTTGCCGATTCCATTTTTACACGAGGCGATTTGGATTGCAAACATTCGATTAAAAAATCAAAGACCGCAGCTTGCATGAGCTGCGGTCTTTCTTTTGTTGCATATTCTAAGGCTTCAATCAGAATGGCTTTTGCAGCATCTTTCAACTGTTGCGCTGTTTCTAAAACCTGCTGCATGCTAAATTCACCATTCAGCAAACCGCTACTCAGTGCAATCGTTTTATCTTTTGCTTTCGCATTCTTTTCAGCAATAATTTCGGCTATGGTCATGTTACCAATACGCCAGCGTGGTTTCGCCGGTAGAACCGCCATTGTTTACATTCCAGTTTAATTTGAAACCGTAAGCACAGCCGCTGGCGATCTGATTGCCGTTTTGATCAACGCCAAAAGTGGCGGTGATGGTGAAATTATCGGTAGTGCTGGTATAAATACCTTGAGTAGGACGCCACCAGCCGCAAGCTGTTCCCGATTTCCAGGGCTGCACCATTTGTGTAACGAAGTTGGTGCCAAAACGCGTAACCCCCCAGCTATCTATCGTCTTTCCATTGATGGTGGTATCGCCATTCACAATGGCATAAATCTGGCCGATATTACCATTGCTAATGCCCCATTCCGAACGCCGGGCGATGTTCCAACTGGCGGTGTTGCCATTATCGAAAGTTACGGTCATGTTGTAGCTGCGTTCTTTCAGTAAAATGGTGGAAGTGCCGAAGTACACATTAATCCAGTTGATGCCATTTACATCGGTGAGGTACTTCACACCGTTGAAAGTTAGTGAATGATTGTTCAGCGATGGGAACGTCACCTTATAATTTGTATGCGTAATGCGCAACATCGCGCCGGCATCGCTCCAGTGGGAACCACTAATCAATTCTACTTTCACTATACCACCACGGATGCGGTTATTGCAAAGTGTAGTACCATCAAAAGTGATGATAATAGTTGGTGTAGATCCATGTTGTTGCGACGAATCGATCGTAGCGCCACAAACGCTCCACGATTGCACGCCTTCATTTTTTCCAAAACCGGAAATATTGCTGAGAGCGGTGTTTACGTCGGTATTTAAATTGTCAGATTCTGATTTGCTGTTCGATACGTCTTCGTTGTGTTGTTTCGAATTGTTGTCAACAGCCACTGAATCGTTCTTTTTACAAGAGGTGAAAATAAGAGCAGTAAGCAGCATGGCTGCCAGTGATAAATGGGATAAACGCATAGTTGATTTTTATAGTATAACGAAAATAGGTGCTTTTCTGATTCAACCGATACGATATTCCTCGGTGAAGAGCCTATCATACCTACCAACCGTTTGGTAAGTTGAATTGCTTTTCTACCTTTGTTCGGTAAAGAAAATTTATGCCAAAGCAGAAGGCCGACGAGCAAACCATCATTATTGAAGCATTGAAATTGTTCCGCAAACAGAGCTATTTCAATACTTCTATGGCGCAAATTGCCGATGCCTGCGGTTTGCAGAAAGGTTCGCTGTATCATTATTTTACCAGTAAGGAAGACCTGATGAAGCGGGTGATCAAAAATGTGCATGAGTTTTTCAAAACCAACGTATTCAGCCATGCCTATGATAAAAGCATCAATCCGCAGGAACGGCTTCAGAATTTATTCTTAGCTGCCGAAAAAGTGTTTCTCGATGATGAGCGTGGCAATATGTTGGGAAATATGGGTGTAGAAACCGCCCTGATGGCCCCCGAATTCAATACGCTGGTGCAGCGTTTCTTTCTCGATTTTTTTCATGCCGTAAAAACGATTTACCTCGATAAATACGGCGAGGAAATCGCCAATGAACTGGCCGAACGCTCGGTGGCTGAAATTGAAGGATCGCTGATGTTCAGCCGGGTGTTCGACGATAAGAACTACCTTAAAAATACCACCAAACGTATCCTTAAAAGGCTGGAAGACAACTCTCAAGCCGGGGGAGCGCGGAAGAAATAATCCCGGAAGTCCTCCCTTGAACTTTTTTCCCAACCGAGCGTTTGGTATGTTGGAAGGTTTATTTAGTTTTGAAATTCATTACATCAGGTATGAAATTGTTTTTAACGCTCTTCTATGCTTTAGTGATTTCTGCATCCATTCAGGCACAAAACATGGAATATGGATGTATACGCCAGTCTGGAAGACATATTATTATAGTGACTAACGATAGTACAGAAGACCTTCTCGTGGCGAAGGGGGATGATTCGGTCATACAACAAGAGATTTACAAAAAGTTGTCTGAATTAAATCTGCAAGGTTGGGAACCTTACAGTGTGAATATACTGTCTCCCGGTATGAATAGTATGTGGCCAAATATTTTCATTCACCGTAAAAAGCAATAAATCACAAGCAATTAATTAAAAGATATATGGAAACCGCAACAGAAAAAAAGGTCGTGAATGTGTTACCGGCCAATGTTCGTAAAATCAAAAATGTAGCCGTATTGGGTGCGGGCGTGATGGGTTCGCGCATTGCGCTGCACTATGCCAACATCGGCCTGAAAGTAACGCTGCTCGATATTGTTACTCCGGGCCTTAGCGAAGCCGACATCAAAAAGCCGGCTATGCGCAACAAAAAAGTAAACGATGAACTGGCATTCGCCCTCAAAAGCAATCCATCGCCGGTTTATGATAAAGCCTTTGCATCGCGCATTACCACAGGAAATTTCGACGATAACAGCGATCTGCTCAAGCAGGCCGACTGGATCATTGAAGTGGTGGTGGAAAACCTCGACATCAAAAAGCGCGTTTTCGAAAACGTAGAAAAATTCCGCAAGCCGGGAACGCTCATCACTTCCAATACTTCCGGCATTCCGATTCACTTGATGACGGAAGGCCGCAGCGATGATTTTAAAGCGCATTTCTGCGGCACGCACTACTTCAATCCGCCGCGCTATCTGCGGTTGTTGGAGATCATTCCAACCGCTGATACGCATCCTGAAGTGGTGAATTTCCTGATGAACTACGGCGATGTGTATTTGGGCAAACAAACCGTACTGTGTAAGGACACGCCGGCATTTATTGCCAACCGCGTGGGTGTTTTCAGCATTTGCGCCGTATTCCAACTGCAACAGGAAATGGATATGACGGTTGATGAAATTGATGCCCTCACCGGCACTTTTATTGGTAAGCCGAAATCAGCCACTTTCCGCACTACGGACGTGGTAGGTTTGGATACCATGGTGAAAGTAGCCAAAGGAGCGTACGATAATCTTCCGAACGATGAGCGCCGCGATATTTTCAAAGTGCCATCGTATGTTGAAGAAATGGTGAAGAACAACTGGATTGGCGATAAGTCGGGCCAGGGTTTCTTCAAAAAGGATAAAGACGCATCTGGAAAAAAATCGTTCAGCACGCTTAATCTGAAAACGCTGCAGTACGAGCCAACTAACAAAAAAGTGAAATTCCCGGTTCTGGAAGCAGGTAAACCGGTAGAGGATCTTCGTCAGCGTCTGAAACTGATCGCTAAAAGTACCGACAAGGGCGCGATGTTTTTGAACAAGCTGAGTTTTTATGTAAACGAATATGTATCGAAGCGCATTCCTGAAATTTCTGATGAATTGTATCGCATTGATGATGCCATGCGCGCCGGGTTTGGATGGGAGTTAGGTCCGTTCGAACAATGGGATGTTGTTGGCGTTTCAAAAGTGCTGGAAGCTATGAAGGCTGCGGGTTTCAGCGTAGCGCCATGGGTGGAGGAAATGCTTGTTGCAGGAAATTCTTCTTTCTATATAATTGAAAATGGCGTAAAGAAATATTACGACATTCCTTCAAAATCATACAAAGCTATTCCTGGCCGCGAAGCGTTCATCATTCTCGATAACGTTTTTGCTTCACAAAAGCCGGTTTGGAAAAATGGGGATTCCCGAATTGATGACATTGGCGATGGCGTATTGAATGTGTCGTGGAGTACTAAAATGAATTCGCTGGGTGGTGGCGTGCTTGAAGGCATTAACAAAGCCATTGATATTGCCGAAAGCCAGGGCTGGAAAGGATTAGTATTGGGTCACGACAATCCGAATTTTTCGGCAGGTGCGAATCTGGCGATGATCTTCATGATGGCTATTGAACAGGACTATGACGAACTGGATTTTGCCATACGCGCTTTCCAGCACAGCACCATGCGCTGTCGGTATTCATCAATTCCTGTAGTTGCCGCGCCTCATGGTTTAACTTTGGGCGGCGGTTGCGAATTTACGATGCATTGCGATGCGGCCGCAGTAGCTGCCGAAACGTATATTGGTTTGGTGGAAGTGGGTGTGGGATTGATACCTGGCGGTGGCGGCACCAAGGAAATGGCGTTACGCGCCAGCGATGCCTACTATAACGGCGATCCGATGATTCCGGTGCTTGCCGAGAAGTTTACGGCTATTGCTACAGCCAAAGTAGCTACTTCCGGTCCGGAAGGTTATGGAGTAGGCGTTCTGGATAAGAAGAAAGATTTTATTGTAGTGAATCAGAGCCGCCAGATTGCTGAGGCAAAAGCCAAAGTGCTGGAATTGCATAACGATGGTTACGTTCAGAAACCGATGCGTACCGACATCACCGTGCTGGGCCGTTCAGGATTGAGCGCTTTGTATGCCGGCGCTGCTGCTTTCAAAGTGGGTGCTTATGCCAGTGAACACGATTTCAAGATTGCGCAAAAGATTGCTTACGTTTTATGCGGCGGCGACCTTTCAAGCGAAAGCAAAGTGACCGAACAATATCTTTTGGATATCGAGCGCGAAGCCTTCCTGAGTTTGTGTGGCGAAAAGAAAAGTCTGGAGCGTATTCAGAGTATTCTTACGAGTGGGAAGCCGTTGAGGAATTAAGTACAGTAGCAAGTAGTAAGTCAAGAGCTATAAGCAACATTCACTTCAATAATAACTTCAAATACACCCTTCCCTTATGAGAAACTTTAAAGAATTATCAGTTTGGCAAAAAGCTAGAATAATTGTGAAACGCATTTATGATATCAGTAATCAGTTCCCGCCATCGGAGCGATTTGGAATAACCAATCAACTCCGCCGAGCTGCAGTGTCAATTTCCTCGAATATTGCCGAGGGATGTGGTCGTAGAACTGATGCAGAATTTATGCGGTTTATAGATATTTCGATAGGTTCTGCTACTGAGGTGGAAAGTTTATGTTTCGTAAGTTTTGATCTTGGATATTTTCCGGAAAGTGAACTTATAGCAATACTTCAATTAGTGAATGAAGTTCAAAAAATGCTGTTAGGGTTATATAATTCAATTAACAATAAATTTAGCAAGGTGGCTTGATACTAACCGCTAACCACTTGCTACTAAAAAAAGAAATATGGAAGCATACATTGTTGCGGCATCCCGCACTGCGATCGGAAAAGCCAAAAAAGGCGGATTCCGTTTTACAACTCCGGTAGATATGGCTTATCACGCCATTACCGACCTGATGAAAAAAGTTCCAAATCTGGATCCGGCCCGTGTAGATGATCTGATTGTAGGAAATGCCGTTCCTGAAGCGGAACAAGGCTTACAAATGGCGCGCTGGGTAGCTGTTCGCGCACTGCCGGTTGAAGTGCCTGGTGTTACAGTAAACCGCTACTGCGGATCAGGCATTGAAACCATTGCCATGGCCGCTGCCAAGATCAAAGCCGGAATGGCCGATGTAATTGTTGCCGGAGGAACGGAAAGTATGTCGTTAGTTCCAACGGTGGGCTACAAAACTGTTCCGAATTACGAGATCGCCAAAGATCATCCGGAATACTATATCGGCATGGGTTTAACGGCCGAAAACGTAGCCGCCAAATACGGCATTACCCGCGAACAATCTGATGCTTTTTCGGTGGCTTCACATCAAAAAGCAATGGCGGCCATTGAAGGTGGAAAATTTTCGGAGTTCATTGTTCCGGTAGAAGTGGAAGAAGTGTATTTTGAGGATGGAAAGAAAAAGTCGCGCAAGTTTACGGTTGCTCAGGATGAGGGTCCGCGCAAAGACACTACTATGGAAGGTTTGGCCGCATTGAAACCGGTCTTCAAACAAGGCGGACAGGTTACCGCAGGTAATTCTTCCCAAACATCAGATGCTGCGGCATTTGTATTGGTGGTGAGCGAACGCGTGGTGAAAGAGTTGAACCTTACGCCTATTGCCAGAATGGTAACTACGGCCAGCGCCGGTGTTGATCCTACCATCATGGGAATTGGTCCGGTGGCCGCAATTCCAAAAGCGCTGAAGCAAGCAGGAATGAATTTGAATGATATCGAACTAATCGAGTTGAATGAAGCATTTGCCGCCCAATCGCTGGCGGTAATACAGGAAGCCAAACTGAATCCTGCCATCATTAATCCGAACGGTGGCGCTGTTGCCTTAGGTCACCCGCTGGGAGCCAGCGGCACCTATCTGTTTATGAAACTGATTGGTGAAATGAAACGCCAGAATAAAAAATACGGTATGGTGAGCGCTTGTATTGGAGGCGGTCAGGGTATTGCCGGAATTTTTGAAAGTTTGTAAAAAAGCTTCTTCTGAGGAATATAAAATGAGCCTGAAAAGGCTCATTTTTTTATTTCAGATTTGCCCCTTCATTGTATAAGCGCAAAATTCTTAAAACAATTCCCAAACTTGCTCATTCACCCTTTTTTGCGTAGCTATGATTCCTATTTGTGTATCTTGAAAAAGTGTCGGAATCATATTGTTCGCAGTACGCTGCTGGTGGCCGCATGGGCAACCTTCCTTCTTCCGGCAATGGCGCAAACCGCTGAAGTAAAATTTGGTCAGAATCGGGTGCAGTATAAAGATTTCGATTTCCAGTATTATGAAAGCGATCACTTTGTTACTTATTTCTATCCCGGCGGTCAGGATATTGCAAAATATGTAATCAAATCGGCTGAAGATAATGCTCAGGATATTTCCCGCATACTCGATTATCGTTTCAAACGAAAGCTCGACATTATTGTTTACAACAATATTCATGAGCTGAACCAAACCAATATCGGTATCTATAATCCCGATCAAAATCAAGGCGGCACCGGAAAATTGCCCGACAATAAAATGTTCCTGTATTTCAACGGTGAACATGCGAATCTCGACAAACAAATCCGTGAGAACATCGCCCGGATTTATCTCGATAAACAACTTTCCGGCCAAACTTTTGGGCAAGTGATAGGCAATGCTTTATTGCTGAATTTATCTGATTGGTTTAAAAAGGGATTTGTAAGCTATCTGGGTGAGAACTGGAATGCAGATATGGAAGATCGTTTACGCGATGGAATCATGAGCGGCCGATATCGCCAGCTCAATAAACTTTCGCCTGAAGAAGCGGTTTTTGTGGGCCACTCGGTTTGGCATTGGATTGAAGAGGTATATGGAAAGAATCAAGTACCTAATGTAATGTATCTCACCCGTATCAACCGTAGTGTTGACAATGGTTTTCAATTTTCAATTGGTACTGGTTTGAATGAAACGCTAGAAAATTGGTATCGCTATTATGTGGCTCGCTTCAATGGGGAAATCAAATACACGATTCCGCGAGAAGCAGAATCGTTGGTGAAAAAGAAAAATAAAAAGGAGACCTTTTATTATCAGCCAAGATTAAGCAATAACGGCAAGTTCATCGCCTATGCTTCCAATAACATTGGTCGTTACAAAGTGCATTTGCTGGATGTAGAAAAGAAAAAAACGAAGGTGATTAAGCGTGGCGGATGGCGCACGGTTACACAATGGACCGATCAGAGCATGCCCTTAATTGCCTGGGCGCCTAATGGTGAAAAGGTGGCCTATGTTTTCAATAAAAGAAACATCAACTTTTTGGTGGAATACGATTTGAAATCGAAGAAGAAAGAAACCCACCGTTTAGAAAAATTCCAGAAGGTTTTTTCGTTCAGTTATGCCGGAAACTCCAAGCAGGTGTTGCTTTCAGCCGAACAGAAAGGTCAAACCGATGTGTTTCTTTACACTATAGCTTCGCAAACGGTTCGCCAAATCACCGACGATTATTTTGACGACCTCACCCCGGCCTATGTGGAAGTGGACAGCGTAAGAGGAGTTGTTTTCGCCAGCAACCGAACAGATGATACCTTGCGAAAAGCGCGTTACGAATCGCAGGTTTTTGATAAATCAACTGACCTCTTCTTTTACGATCTCGATAATGGTGGAAGTACATTATATCGAATTACGGAAACGCCCGGAGCCAATGAAAGTTATCCGGCGCAATTCAACAGTTCTTACTTTTCATACCTGAGCGAAAAGAACGGCATTCGGAATGTATATGCGGCACGGCTGCAAACTGTTTTCGACCATAAACAAAACACCTACTATTTTTTTAATAAAGATGCCAACGAAGACGATTCGTTAAGTTTGCCGCTGGAAGCGAATTTCGCTGAGTATTATGATACTGCTGTTCTTCAAATTAAACAGGTAGTACAAACCGATGTAATGCGCACTACGGGGCAGAGCGTGCAACTCACTAACTTCCCCAACAACATCCGCGAACACGACTTCAGCCGGCAACAAACCCAGGCCTTAGATGCTTCTTTGAAAAATGGCGTAACAGAATTTTACCGCTACGATATGCCTTCTTCCATACGCGATGGACAGCCGCTTTTCTTTACTTCCGATTACGCAAAAAAGCGCAGTGGTATTTCTACCGATTCTATTGTGGCGAATCAAACTAAAAACATAGCCGAAAGTGTAATACCCAAAATGCCTGAAAAGCCTGCGGTTGCTAAAACCTACACCGGTCACGACTTTCAGAGTGAATACGACTATGCCATTAAGTTGTACGATTGGGATAGTGCAGCGGCCAGTGTTCGTAAATCGGTTGCGGCGGCCAGCGGCGGTTACATTTTCCGTTTTTCAAAGGTTCGTCCGTATTTTGTAAAATTCATGGTCGATAAATTGGTGGGTCAGTTGAACAACGATCTTCTGGTAACCCGTTATCAGGTTTACAATCCGCAAAACCCAACCTATACGCAACAGCCCCTGAATGCCTTGTTTAAGGTAGGGATTACCGATTTGCTGGAAGATCATAAACTTTACGGTGGCATCACTATTCCGTTGGCCGGGGCCGTGGGGTTTTCATTTAGCGACCTCGGTTATTTTCTCACCTATGAAAATTTGAAAAAGCGACTCGATAAAAAAATCACGTTCTTCCGCCAAAGCATCAGCAAACAGGCCAATGATTTTGTGCCTTTCACCAATCGTGAAATTCCTTCCGGTGTGTTGAACTATGCAATTAAAAGCACTTATCTGGAACTGGAGCTTAAATATCCTTTCGATGTGTTCCATTCCGTTCGCTTTGGGGCCGCCTACCGTAATGATCAATATGTTTTCAAATCAGAAGATACCTTCTCGCTGAATTTACCGCATTATGTTACCAACTGGGTGTATCTGAAAGGAGAATATGTATTCGACGATTGCATTGAAGTGCAAACCAACATCCGTCGCGGTTTCCGTGCTAAAGCATTTGTAGAATTGCATAAAGAAATTCCAACAAAGCCATCAGAATCGGGATTTCGCATTCCGCAATGGAACAATCAGTATTTTGTTTATACCGGATTTGATGCGCGTTACTATCTGAAGATTTATAAACAATTGACGCTGGCCACGCGATTGTCTTTCGCTACTTCATTGGGCAATGCAAAAATGATGCATTATCTGGGGGGGATTGACAACAGCTTGCTTGCCGTTCGCAGCGATAATCGCTCGAATGGTGTAGTACAGATTGATCCGTCCGTAAATTACGTTTTCCAAACGCTTTCCACTCCGATGCGCGGATTTTTGCAGAGTGCGCGCCACGGCAGCAGCTATGCGGCTTTGAATGCCGAGCTGCGCATACCGATCTTTTCGATACTGATGAACCGTACGCCTAAATCGGAATTTGTTAGAAACTTTGCACTGGTTGGTTTTTGTGATGTGGGTTCGGCCTGGGTGGGCTGGAATCCCTTTGATGAACGCAACACCTACCTCACCATTACTTACGAAAACTCCAGTACCGCGGTGCGCGTAAAGCAGTTCAAAACACCGGTGTTATTGGGTACAGGGGCCGGTTTGCGGATGTCGTTGCTCGGTTACTTCATCAAGTTCGATATGGCGTGGGGATTAGATACCGGCGAATGGAGCAAAAAGCCAACGTATTACCTCAGTTTTGGCTATGATTTTTAAGCTTTCAGAATCGCTTAGTGCCTTGTTCAAATTTATTAAACTTGCATCGCTTTGATGTGCCGGAAAATAGTGTTCAGTTAACGGAGATAGTTCCTATGGACAGGCAGCACATCATTTTTTTAAGATGGAGCTTTCAATAATTATTCCCACCTACAACAGAGGCGAAGTTTACCGGCAAACCATTGAGGCTGCTACTGCGGCTATTGCCGATTTGGATGCTGAAATAATTGTGGTGAACGACTACAAAAAGGGCAATCCGGAAATCCCTGCACATCCACGGGTGAGAATGGTGAATAACCCTAAAAGCGGTGTGGCCTCAGCACGCAATCTGGGCGCTTCGCTGGCTATGGGGCAGTTGCTTATTTTTTTGGATGATGATGTACTGGTAACCGCCGCAAACCTGCAACGTAGTCTGGATTTGTTTCACCAACATCCCGGATGGTGTGTGAATCCGAATTGGGTGTATCCATCCGATCTGCAACATCGTATGGACCAAAGTGCTTTCGGTCGTTATTTGCGATACTATCAATTCGATTCATTGCAAGGTTGGCGGAAAGGAATGTTTTGGGACGATCGGCAGGTTTTTAAAGTAGATGCCGGTGCCAGTTATTATCTGGCCATGCCTAAAAATATATTTACTGCAACCGGCGGCTACGACGAGCGCTTTCCATTTTCCGGTGCCGAAGATTTTGAATTCATGGAACGCCTGAAACAACGGGGAATAGATATGATGATCGATCCTCTTACTTTGGTATTTCATAACGAGAGCGACCGATTTGATATGATGCAGTTTATGGCAAGGAAGGAACGCAATGGTGAAACCCGAAAACTGGCTGCAGATATGGGCTACAGCCAAATGTCGATCACCTACACTCCCGTTAAACAACTGATTTATGGAATGCTTGCTTTGTGGCCCGAATTTCCGGCATTGCTCTTGAAATTGCTTCCTAATTCAAAGGCATTTGATCAGGTTAGCAGGAAGTTGATAGATGTAATGCACGCTACCTATTTGTTCAGGGGTTACAACAAAAAGAAATCATCAAATTAATTCACGGAATAACCTCATTGTAGAATTAATCATGAGTAGAAAACGAGTTACCTATATTCTTTCAAACATCAACAAGGCTTTGGCCTTTGAATGGATTGCCGAGAGCATAGATCATTCGCGGTTCGAACTCGAGTTTATTTTGCTTAACCCCGGCCCGTCGGAATTAGGCGAATTCCTAAAGCAGCGGGGATCTAGCGTTAAAGAGATTCAACTGCGTGGAAAAAAGGATTTGCCGCTGGCATTTCTGAAAGTGTTTTGGCAATTTCTGGTGAGGCGGCCTGTAGCTGTTCACTGTCATTTGTTCGAAGCGAATTTGTGCGGACTTACCGCAGCCTGGCTGTTGCGTATTCCCCATCGCATTTATACGCGCCATCATTCCACTTACCATCACCAATACTTTCCTTCAGCCATCAAATATGATAAGTACTGCAATGCTTTGGCTACAACGATTGTGGCCATTACCGCTACTGTAAAAAAAGTGCTGGTGGAAATGGAGCACGTTTCCGAAAACAAAGTGGCCATCGTGCACCACGGTTTCCGTTTGTCGGAATTTCAAAATGTGCCGGAATCAGAGGTAAGGCAACTACAACAATTGTACAATCCGGCAAACAAGCGGCCGGTAATCGGTTGCATTTCCCGGTTTACATATTGGAAAGGAGTGCAGTATATCATCGAAGCCTTTCGCGATCTTTTGCCTTCCCACCCAAACGCGTTGTTATTACTGGCCAATGCTCGGGGAAATTATAAGGCCGAAATTCAGGAGTTATTAAATACCCTTCCAAAAGATTCTTATAAAGAGATCGACTTTGAAAATCGATTATTCGCCTTATACCAATTGTTCGATGTGTTTGTGCATGTTCCGGTTGATAGTCACAGTGAAGCATTCGGACAAACGTATGTTGAAGCGCTTGCCGCTGAAATACCAAGTGTTTTTACCCTATCGGGCATTGCAAACGATTTTATAAAAAACGAAGAGAATGCATTGGTAGTTCCTTATAAATCATCGCCGGAAATCAAAGATGCCGTTGTTCGCCTATTAAACGATTCCGGCCTTCGGGAACAATTAAAAGAAAACGGAAAGAAAAGTGTATTCGCCGGCTTTGATTTGCCGGTTATGATAAATGCGCTGGAAAATCTTTATTCGTAACCGATGGAAATCTTCTTTAGTATCATTATTCCAACATACAATCGTGCCGACCTGATCGCAGAAACCTTACGCAGTGTGATCACGCAAACCTATACACGATTTGAGGTGATTGTGGTGGATGATGGCAGTACCGACAATACGCAGGAAGTAGTAGAAAAAGTGGGTAGTCCGTTGGTGACGTATTACCGCATCCCCAACAGTGAGCGTGGCGCTGCCCGCAATTTTGGCGTGAGCAAAGCACGCGGCAATTATGTAACCTTTCTCGATTCGGATGATGTTTTTTACAACAACTGCCTGGCATTTGCTGAAGAAGGTCTGAAGCGCAATAACTATCCGCCTTTCTTTCATCAGGCATACGAGATTGGCGATGCGCAACACATCACTGTTAAGGTTGATAATCTTCGAAACGATGATCTAGATATGTTCCTTACCGGAAATCATCTTAGCTGTATTGGTGTGTTCATAGCTCGCGATGTATTTGCTAAACATAAGTTTTGCGAAGACCGCAACCTTTCCGGCTCCGAAGACTATGAGCTTTGGATGCGCCTGGCCGCAAACTACGGATTGAAAACTGATAACCGCATTTCGGCCCGGCTTAACCTGCACGATATGCGCAGCGTGCTGCAAATCAACGTGCAGAATCTGATCAAACGGAAAAATTTGTTCCTGTTCTATGTTTTTCAAGACCAGGCCGTTCAACAAATTTTCGGCAACAGAAAAAATATAGTAGAGTCGTATTGCGATTCTTACATTTCGCTGCATTTGGTGCTGGCCGGCGATGTGAACTTGTCGTGGCACTACCTCACCACAGCTTTTCTCGCTTATCCGCAGTGTTTGTTCGATCGCCGAACCTTTGCCATTCTGAAGTACACCATTCTTTCTTTTTTTAAACGAAAAGCAACATAATGTGCGGCATTGCAGGATACTATGCGCCTAACGGCAAATTCGCCAAAGGTTCGCTGGAACAAATGACCGCCACCATTGCGCATCGCGGACCCGATGCCTCGGGCTTGTTCCATAGCGAGGCTTTGGCCGCAAATGGCTTGCCATTGGCTGGTCTTGGCCATAGGCGACTAAGTATTATCGACCTGCAAACACGAGCCAACCAACCTATGACTTCCCGCTGCGGAAGGTTTACAATTATCTATAACGGTGAGGTGTATAACTTCCGGCAAATTGCCACCGATATTAAAAACGAGCGACCGGATTTTGAGTTTAGAACCTCATCCGATACCGAGGTGATTCTGGAAGCTTTCGCCATTTGGGGAAAGAAATCAGTCGACAAGCTCAACGGCATTTTTGCCTATGCGATTTACGACCATAAAGAGGAAGAACTTTTTCTGTGCCGCGACCGCGTGGGAGTGAAGCCCATTTTTTATAGTTGGGATGGAAGCGATATTTGCTTTGCCAGCGAATTAAAATCCATTACGGCTTTGCCTTCGGTGAAACTGGAATTGAATCGCCGTGAAGTTTCCAATTTCCTTCATTTCGGATTCATACCCACTCCTTTTACCATCTACAAGAATATTTTCAAACTACCGGCCGGCTGTTATGTTACAGTGTCTAAAAAAGGATTTCGCTATGCCAAATATTGGGAACTGGCCGACAAAGTAGAACAGCAAACACTCAAAGACCATACGCAAGCACTGGTACAGTTGGCCGATCTGGTGAGCAGTTCGGTACAGTATCAACTGATCAGCGATGTGCCGTTCGGAGTATTTCTGAGCGGGGGTATCGACTCCAGCCTCATTACGGCACAAGCCGTTCAGCAATCTTCCGTAAAAGTAAATACGTTCTCAATTGGTTTTAAGGAAAACCGATACGACGAATCGAAATATGCAGCCGAAGTGGCCAAATATCTGGGTACCGATCACCATGAATTTATAGTATCCTATAACGATGCTATTGATTTATTAAGCGGCCTCGATGAAGTTTATGACGAACCCTATGCCGATTCTTCTGCCATACCAACTATGCTGGTGGCGAAACTGGCTCGCTCTAAAGTAACCGTGACCCTTTCAGGCGAAGGGGGTGATGAACTTTTCTTTGGCTACGGTTCGTACCGTTGGGTGCGCCGCCTCAACAATCCAATGGTGCGAATCATGAAAGAGCCAATCGCTTCTTTACTTCAATATACCGATAACCGATATAAACGCGCAACAGAAATGTTCCGCAAGGTTCCCGCCAAGGAATTGTATTCACATGTTTTCTCGCAGGAACAATATTATTTTTCTACCTACGAACTGAATGATCTTATGCAGCATCATGCAGAAGATTTGACAGCCGATAGCACTATACAGCATTTCCGCGACGACTTGTTTCTTGAAAATTACAACAAGTTGATTGCGCAATTGCGCTCTGCGCGTAGCCTGGACGCTATGGAGCAACAATCGCTTTTCGACATCTACTGTTACCTACAGGACGATCTGTTGGTGAAAGTTGATCGCGCGAGTATGCGTTACGGTTTGGAAACCCGTGTTCCCTACCTCGATCATCGCATCATCGAGTTTGCCTTAAATCTATCGCCTGATCTGAAGTATAGGAACGGTACAGCTAAGTTTTTACTGAAAGAAATTCTGTTCTCCTATGTTCCGAAAAAATATTTCGACCGCCCGAAACAGGGGTTTGCCATTCCATTGCAAAATTGGTTGCTGAACGAACTTTCTTTTTTAATTGAAGAAAATCTAAACGAAAACGTTTTATCGCATTACAACCTTGTAAATCCTGTGGCCGTGAAAGAATTGATCAGGCGTTTCCGGGCCGGTGATTACTTTTTGTACAATAGAATCTGGTTGCTCATAGTGCTTCATAAATGGCTTAAAAAGAATATAGCGTAATGGGCAGTGTAAATGTGTTGTACCTTTCTTACGATGGCATGACCGATCCCCTGGGGCAATCGCAGGTAATTCCCTATATCGCCGGTCTTACAAAAAAGGGATTGCGATTTCATCTCATTAGTTTCGAAAAGCCGCAACGCTTTGCCGAGCGTGGTCCTTTTATTTCAAAATTGCTGAAGGAGGCGGGCATTGAATGGCATCCCTTAATGTACACCAAAAGGCCGCCATTGTTTTCTACGCTTTATGATGTGTGGCGCATGCGCCAATTGGCAAAAAAACTGGTGAAGACCTACCACATCAGCATAGTTCATTGCAGAAGTTACATCAGCGCGCTCATTGGCTTGCACCTGAAACGTAGCCTTGGCCTGAAGTTTATTTTTGATATGCGCGGATTTTGGGCCGATGAGCGCGTGGAGGGAAATATCTGGAAGCTCAGCAATCCCGTTTTTAAAACGGTTTACAATTTCTTTAAAAAGAAAGAACGCGAATTTATGCAGGAATGCGACCAGGGCATTAGCCTCACTGAAGCGGGTCGCGATATTATCAACTCCTGGTTTCCCGGCAGGCAAATGCCTTTCACTGTTATTCCTTGTTGCGCCGATATGGAACTGTTTTCTACCCAAAATGTAGATCAGCAACTGCAACAGCAATACCGCTCAGAACTAAATCCTGAAAATCATTTTGTGCTCAGTTATCTGGGAAGCCTGGGTACCTGGTATATGGTGAAGGAAATGATGGACTTTTTTGCGGTACTGCTTCAAACGATTCCAAACGCTAAATTTCTTTTCATCACACAAGATGAACCGGAGTCAGTATTTCAAAGGGCTGCGGAAAGCGGCATTCCGCGTAGCGCAGTAATGGTGCGTGCCGCAAACCGTCAGCAAGTTCCGGCGCTGCTGTCGCTTTCCACCTATTCCATTTTCTTTATTCGCCCAACCTTTTCGAAAAATGGTTCTTCGCCTACCAAGCAGGGCGAATTGATGGGCATGGGCATTCCGCTGGTGTGCAACACCGGCATTGGCGATACCGATCGAATTGTGAAGCGCTATCAGTCGGGAATTTTGGTGGAAAACTTTACGAAGGCCGATTATGCCTCGTCTATCCGTCAAATGCAAACTGCCCGTTTCGATGCCAATGCTATCCGAAATGGCGCTATCGATTATTTTTCGCTCGATGAAGGCGTGGAAACCTATTGGCAGGTATATCAAAAATTGAAATAAATTCACCCGCCCAAACAAACTCTTAAAAAACAAAACGGAATGAAATCATTAGTTACCGGAGGCGCAGGATTTATCGGAGCGCATGTTACCAACGAACTAATCGCTATGGGCCACGATGTAGTGGTGCTCGATGATCTGAGTGGCGGATTTGAAGAAAATGTGAATCCCAAAGCGCGTTTTGTAAAAGGCAGTATCATGGACCATGAAATGCTGGCTGCACTTTTCGAAAAGGAACAGTTTGATTATGTGTACCATTTGGCAGCTTATGCCGCCGAAGGCCTTAGCCATTTCATTCGCCGTTTCAACTACAATAACAATCTGGTTGGTTCGGTGAATCTGATCAACGAATCGATAAAGAACAAAATCAAAATGTTTGTGTTTACCTCGTCGATTGCCGTTTACGGTGCCGGTAAACCTCCATTGCGCGAAGATATGACGCCGGTTCCCGAAGATCCTTATGGTGTGGCTAAGTACGCTGTGGAAATGGAATTGCGCGTGGCTCACGAAATGTTTGGTCTTGATTATGTAATCTTCCGTCCGCACAATGTGTATGGCGAATACCAAAATCTGGGCGACCGCTACCGCAATGTGGTAGGCATTTTCATGAATCAGTTAATGCAGGGCAAACAACTCAGCGTATTTGGCGATGGCATGCAAACCCGCGCCTTCAGTTACATTGGCGATATCGCTCCTATTATTGCCAATTGCATCAATGTTCCTGCGGCAAAAAATGAAATTTTTAATGTAGGCGCCGATAAAGATTATACGGTAAAAGAATTGGCCGAAACCGTAATGGAAGCCATGAACCTGAAGAGCGAATTGCGCTATCTGGATGCGCGTAACGAAGTGGTACATGCCTACAGCGACCACTCCAAAGCGCAGCGCGTTTTCGGTACCGGAAAATCAACAACACTTAGCGAAGGCCTGCATAAAATGTCGGGTTGGGCGCTGAAGACCGGAATCAAGAAAAGTTCGAAATTCGAAAACATCGAGATTTTGGAAAAACTTCCAAAATTCTGGCTGGAAGACTAGGGAATTCATAGTTGTAAGTTGAAAGTGTAAAGTTGAAAACTTTACACTTTCAACTTATAATTTCTCTCACTTCCCTTTAAACTCCGCCTTCCGCTTTTCAATAAAGGCGTTCACCCCCTCCTTATAGTCTTCTGTTGAGCCGGCAATTTCCTGTCCGTACATTTCATACGTCAGCATTTCGCGCAAATTCGCCGTCATGCCTTTGTTCAGCATTTTCTTGATGATTTGCATCGATTTCGGAGCGGCAGCAGCATAGCGATCAGCAAATACTTTTACGGCAGCATCCAATTCCTCAGCGCTCACCAGTTTGTTGATGATGCCCAAATCAAAGGCCTCCTTGGCCGTAACTTTCGAGCCCAGCGTACAAATCTCAAAAGCTTTATGGTAACCAATCAGGTTTGGCAAAAAGAAGGATGATCCCGAGTCGAGCACCAAACCAATATTCGCAAAGGCCTGTACCATTGATGCGCTTTCAGAGGCCACAATAATATCGCAGGCCATAGCCAGCGAAGCCCCGGCACCTGCTGCCACACCGTTCAAACGGCAAATTACCGGTTTCCATAATTCGCGAACGCCCAGTATCATGGGGTTATAGCGGCGTTGCACCGATTCGCCCAAACTGCGCTTGCCTTCCGATTTCTTAACGTCCTGCAAATCTTGCCCGCTGCAGAAGGCCTTTCCGGCGCCTGTGATTACTACCACGCGCACCGCATCATCTTTCGAAGCCTTTTTCAGCGCATCAATAAATTCGGCGCTTAGTGTTTCGTTAAAGGCATTGTAAACATCAGGGCGGTTCAGTGTGATAGTGCAAACCGCACCATTCAATTCATATAGTAAGGAAGTGTACATGATTTCTTTTTTGGCAAGATTAACTATTTGCAACCGCTTTTAGCACATGCGGCGGATGGGAGAACCAAAACAATTGCTCATCGCGTTTTTCAGCTACAACATCGAATGATACCGAGTTGTTGATTAAAAAGCCACGGGCTACTTTCTTTAACGCCTCAGGTAATATTTGAAAAGACTTGAAAAACCGGTTGGTTATTTTTTGTTCGTCAACCGAATGGCCGCCCTCCAGCACACGTTGTTTTACGCGGAATTTATTCAGTTGGGGATCTTCAGTAAATACGAAATACAAATAGGTTTTATATCCATTTGCTACGGCCAGGTCAAGTAATTTCAATTTGGAGCTATGGCTCATTACGGTTTCAAAGCAAAAAGATTGCTTTGTGGGCATTAATTTTTCAACTAAAAAGGAGGCGATCAGTGAAGCCGTGTATGAGTTGATGTGCTTTCGCGCAATCGTTAAGATGCCCGCATTAATTTGAAGATCATTTAGGAGTGTTTTATCACTGGTTCTTTCCCAAAGACCGGATTTTTGTATGTGATCAATGAACTCCTTTTGGCTCACCTTTACCCTATACGCATTAAAATGGAATTGCTGTGTTTTTTGCAAATCCGCCTCAATCCGATCGGCACTTACATAAATTTCCGTTTTAATAACACCTTTCAATTTGAGGTGCTGGAAAAGAGAACTTTTTCCTGAACCGTTTGGCCCGGCAAAAAGCCGAAATCGCGATGTCATTTAATGTGCGGGTAATGCTGAAGCATATGTGGTAGTGCTTCAACCTTGCGGTTGTCAGGGAAAATTAAAAACACCTTACCGTTTTCAAAAACTGAGACAGGGATATTTTGACGGAAAGCTCTTCGCTGAGCCGCTTTGCCGGCACCGGCCAACGCATGGCTTAGCTTTTTCGCCTCATTCGATGCCCGGGAAATTTTCATGTCTCAAAAGTAGGAATAATCCTCCATTTTTTTGAAAATCTATAGGGCCAAAGGCACCAAATGTAGATGATAGTTTAGCCTCCCATTTTCAAATCAGCTCATCACCAAATCGCCAAATCATCTCTCAAAGCCGCTCCCGCGGGGTTTGCGAAGCAACCGCGTGGGAATACGGAGATGCGGATGGTATCCGCATTATTCAAAACCTTGCAGGAGCTGGAGTGGGTTCTTCAGCACATCATCAAATCATCAAATTCTCAAATCACCAAATCATTTTGGCGGCTGCCGCTGCGCTGCTCGTTCCTCGCATCACAGCGGCACCGTGTGCTATCGGGGTACGGCTTCGCCTCCCGTGCTCGCTCGTTCCTCGCTCGCACCGCTCACTTCGTTCGCGCCCTGCCGCCCACTGCCGCACAGCCCGGCTGTAGCCTTAAAGCCGGGCAGAATATCTTCACGAGGCAACAACTGCTGCCGTGCCACAAACGCACTATTTTTTATAAATTGAACTGCATTCACTATGCGAATAGAATAATCTGTTATACTGCCGATGACTACTACTATCATCATTTCTTTTTGTGTGCTGCTGCTGCTCTCGTATGTGTTTGATCTTACATCGTCTAAAACAAAAGTACCATCAGTAATACTGCTATTGTTATTGGGGTGGTTGGTAAGACAAGTCACCGTTTGGTCCGATATCCATTTGCCCGATTTTTCTCCCATCCTTCCGGTGTTGGGCACCGTAGGGCTCATCCTCATTGTACTGGAAGGGTCTTTGGAACTCGAACTCAATCCCTCAAAATTCGGACTGGTGCGGAAGTCATTCTTCGGGGCATTGGTTCCTATGGTGGCGCTGGGAGTTTTACTCGCATGGGCTTTCCGGTTTTTGGGGCATTTTGGCTGGAAAGACAGTTTAATCAGCGCCATTCCGCTTTGTGTAATCAGCAGCGCCATAGCCATTCCCAGTGTTAGAAATCTATCTTCCAACTGCAGGGAATTTGTAATTTACGAAAGTAGTTTTTCAGATATTCTGGGAGTGTTGATTTTTAACTTTTTTGCCCTGAACGATCAGATTAACGGGCATTCCATCAGTCACTTTGCACTTCAATTGGTGCTGATGATTGTGGTTTCAGTAGTGGCTACCATAGCCCTGTCTTTTTTGCTTAGTAAAATAGAACACCATGTGAAATTTGTTCCCATCATTCTGCTGGTGGTTTTAATTTATTCCGTTTCGAAAATCTACCATCTTCCGGGGCTGCTTTTCATTTTACTGTTTGGATTGTCAATCGGAAATCTGGACGAGTTGAAAGGGTGGAAATGGGTGGATAAGATAGCGCCGGATCAGCTAAAAAAGGAAGTGGTAAAACTTAAAGACCTCACTACCGAAGCTGCTTTTTTAATCAGAGCAGTTTTCTTTTTGTTGTTTGGTTATTTGATTGAAACAGCAGAAGTTTTAAATGCCGACACCTTTGTTTGGGCAATTGCCATAGTCAGCGGTATTTTACTTTTGCGGGCTTTGCAGTTGCTGCTTTCCAAACTTCCCTTACAGCCCTTGCTGTTTGTGGCACCCAGAGGGCTAATCACTATTTTGCTTTTTCTGTCCATTGAACCTGCTCATACCATTTCTATAGTGAACAAATCACTCATTCTTCAGGTGATGTTACTTACAGCAGTAGTGATGATGTTTGGATTAATGACGCATAAATCTCAAAATCAATAATGGCCAGGCTAAAAACCACATACACCGGACAAGATGTAGCGGCTTTCATCAATCAATTTGTAGAAAGTGAAAGTAAACGAGCCGATAGCTTCCAACTTATTGAGTTCATGAAAGCCTGTACGGGCGAAGATCCCAAAATGTGGGGACCTTCTATTATTGGGTTTGGCAACTATCATTACAAATACGCCAGCGGACATGAAGGCGATGCGCCCGTTATCAGTTTTTCGCCGCGTAAAGCCGCCTTTTCGCTTTATGTTTTTTCCAATACTCCCAAAAGCCAGTTGCTCCTGCCCGATCTTGGTAAATTTAAAATGAGCAAAGCCTGCATTTACGTCAGCAAACTTGCTGATATCCGGCTGGAGGTGCTGAAAGAGCTTTGCCTGGAATCTATAAAGTACATCAGCGAGCACCATGAATGTTCCTGCCGCAAAAGGTGAAATCGAGAATTACGAACCGGCAAAAAATCCTCATGAACTAACCTGGTTTTATGGCGTGCCCCTCACCCCGCGGCTAAGGTTTCACATTGTCTTGTCCTAAAATAGGTTTACACAAAATGTAAACTATAAATGGACACAAAACAAGAACAAGATCCGAAACGACCTGCAGGCTCTTATTATTATTCACCAACATTTAAACAGCAAGTTATAGATGAATATCTTCAGACAGGTCAGCCCAAAGAGCACATTGAGCGCAAATATGGCCTGAGCGGCCATGGCATAATTTGCAAGTGGCTACGAAAAGCAGGTTATGCGGACCCATATGCACCAAAAGTATTACGTAATTTTGCGGCACTAAACGATTTTCCTTTGTCTCAATCAAAAGATCCGCAAAAGCAGTCGCAGGCGTCTCTCAGTATGTTGGAGGCTGAAATCGCTCGTTTAAAGAAACGTTTGGCAGACGAACAACTTCGTTCGGAGCTCTATGAGCGTATGATTACGCTGGCCGAAAAGGAATATAAGATTGCCATCCGAAAAAACTCCAACACCAAGTAATCCGTGAAACTAAAGACAGCCGACCCCAAACAAGTCTGGTTCGATGCTGTTGTTTACTTGGTATAACCAGACAGGCTTATTATCAACAACAGTGGCGACAGCAAACCAACTCTTTTGAAGAGGAACTGGTATTACAGCAAGTCCATCAAATTCGGCGGCTTCAACCTGCCATTGGTGGCCGTAAACTGCTGTTGCTTTTGCAGCCATTTTTATTGGAACATCAAATCAAAATGGGACGCGATGCGCTATTTGATCTATTGGCAGCTCACAAATTATTAATTAGAAAAAAACGTAGGAAAATGACTACCACACAATCTAACCACTGGTTCCGCAAATACCCCAATATCATACGCGGCTTTACGCCTACATCTTCTAATCAGTTATGGGTATCGGATATTACCTATTACAAAACCGCCTTGGGATTTAGATATATCAGCTTCATAACCGATGCCTACAGCAGGAAAATCGTTGGGCATCATGTAGCGGATAGTCTTGAGGCAATACATACAATTAAAGCTTTGGAAATGGCTATTTCTATGAGCTATGGGCCGTTGTCCGGACTAATCCATCATTCTGACCGCGGCATACAGTATTGTTCGGCTGATTACGTAAAACTATTAGAAGCTAACCACATCAAAATCAGTATGACTGAAAACGGGGACCCATTGGAAAACGCTATCGCTGAACGTGTAAATGGGATTTTGAAAGAAGAATTTTTAAACCATTACCAGCCGACAGATGGGCAATTAATGGAAATCCTAACACGTTCTGTTTTGATTTATAATGAAGTTCGACCCCATATGAGCTGCAACATGCTGACCCCTGAAGACGTTCATCGAAATAACCTTCCAATTCATAGGACATGGAAGAATTATTACCGGCCAAAAACTACATTTGTAAACTCCAATCAGGATTAAGCCTGAATTGTAAACCTATAACAGGACTTATTTTTTAACCTGTAAACTTTTTTTAGGACGATACACATCGTACCAAACTTAATTGTGGCGCGATGTTCGGGTCGCGCCCTTCGCTCCCAAGGTTTTTTTGCGGCTTTTGTTTCGGCCTGAATTCAAAAATTTTCCTTCGCAAAAAAACGCTTTCCGCTGCGGTCGCTCACGCATGCGCCGGCCTCATTCTTAGATCCTTCAAAAGCGTTTTATTCAGCGGTACTTTCGTCTTTATGAAGCTACAGCATACCGTAGGGATGCCAAACCTTTTGATGATCGTTGCTATTTCTATTGAAATACTTTTCTTTTGCATATTGATAATAATATCTAAACCTCCATGTAAAATGAGACAGGTAACCATATATACTACCAATAAAGAGTACAGCCATTTTGTAGAACTGGCTAAAAACCTGCATTACGTTAAAAAAATTGAGACGGATGAGGAGTTCGCTAAAGTTGATGTGTTAGCGCACATAAAAACCGGCTTGCAAGAAGTAAAGCTTTTCAAAAAAGGGAAACTGAAGACCACATCCGCAAAAGATTTTTTAAATGAGCTATAGAGTTGAGCTTTCGGCAAATTTTAAAAAAGAGGCTAAAAGGCTCATTAAAAAATACCCGTCGCTAAGAAAGGAACTGGCCGAATTATTTGCCGAACTTGAAGTAAACCCAACTGTGGGCACTCCATTGGGTAACGATATTTATAAAATCCGTTTGGCGATTGCTTCCAAGAATAAGGGCAAGTCCGGTGGGGCAAGGGTTTTATCATTTGTAAAAGTTACCGAAACCACTGTACTGCTATTCTCCATCTACTCAAAAGGCGAAGTAGACAACCTTACAGACAAACAAATTCAGGAGCTTATTAAAGCCTTTTTGTAAAGGAAACCCAAAGCTAATAGTCCCGTTCCTGCGAGATTTACAAGAACAAATTCAGTATAACAACTTATCCTGTCAGTAAGCGCAGCCCATATTTTGCGGTTATTTGTACGTCTTCATTTTGAGTGGAAGCATACGTGAAAATCCCCCGCATGAAGTCAAACCCCAAACAATTGTGACTACCCGCGGTAGCGGGCGAAGCGGCTACCCCGCAGCGCCGTTTTATTACATCAGCTGCAAAAGGCCGCCGCCAGGAAACGGCGCGAGGAGTAATAGCGGAGCACGCGGTTACCGCCAAAATGATCTATGATTTGATGATTTGAGAATTTGAGAATGAGTTGATTTGAGGTGGCACCATTGTTCATTGTCCATTGTTCATTGTTCATTGTCCATTGTCCATTGTTCATTGTCAATTGTTCATCGTCCATTGTTCATTGTAAATTGATTTCCCATCTTGCCGTATGCAAAAAATTGCCATCGCCATTCACGGCGGCGCGGGAACCATCATCCGCAAAAACATGACACCGGAAAAAGAAGCGCCTTACAACGAAGCGTTGAAAGCCGCAGTATTGCTAGGTTACAACGTGCTCAAAAAAAGTGGGAGCAGTTTAGATGCAGTGGAAACCGCCGTAGCCGCGCTGGAAGATTGTCCGCTGTTCAATGCCGGCAAAGGCAGCGTATTCAACAACAAAGGCGGTCATGAAATGGATGCGTCCATTATGGAAGGAAGTGCGTTAAAAGCCGGAGCAGTTTCATTGGTCACCAACATTAAAAATCCGGTGAAACTGGCGCGCGCCATCATGGAAAAATCGGAGCATGTGTTCATGGCCGGTTCAGGCGCTGAAGAATTCGCCAGGCTGCATCAACTGGAATTTTGTGATGATGATTATTTGTTCAACGAATTTCGTTTTCAGCAATGGAACGAAGTGCGCGAACAGGAAGGCTTTCACCTCGATCATTCGGTGGAGGTAAAGAAGGACGATAAAAAGTTTGGTACTGTAGGCGCGGTGGCGCTGGATGCCAATGGCATATTGGCGGCGGCCACTTCTACAGGCGGCATGACCAACAAAAAATTCGGACGCATTGGCGATTCGCCCATCATTGGCGCCGGAACTTACGCCAATCATTTATGCGCCATTTCCTGCACCGGCCATGGCGAGCTATTTATCCGCTCGGTAGTAGCCTACGACATTGCCTGTTTAATGCAATACAAAGGGCTTTCGCTGCGCGATGCCTGCCGCGAAGTGGTGATGGAGAAATTGGTGCGCATTGGCGGTGAAGGCGGATTAATTGCCATTGATCGGGAAGGAAACATCGAATTGCCTTTTAATTCAGAAGGCATGTACCGCGCTTCCGTAGATGTAAATGGAAAAGTGGAAGTGTTGATTTATAAAGATTGATCAACGGAAGGTCCAGCCGTTGCTGGGCGTAGGACATTGCATGCTCATAAAAGTGTAGCTGATGGCCACGCCTACAAACACAAAATCGTCGTATTTTTTAGTTTCCCCGCGCTGATAGCCCGGGCGGCCCACTTTTTCGCCGCCGTTCACTTCGCCGCTGCGGTCGCTCAATGCGGCAGCAATGCCATGCGAACCGTTTGGAAGTGTAACCGTAGCGGGGTAGTTGCCGCTCACATCATCCAGGTAATCGGTAAAGGTTTTGTGAACCGAAGCGAAAATATTGATGTTCCAATTTTGGTACACATGAAATTTGAAACCGCCTTCAATGGGAATGTGAAAGCTGTAAAGGTTGTATTTTTTAACCCCTGAATAGCTGGGGTCGTTTTGCCCTTCGGTGCCCAGTGGCTGTAAGTAGTACCATTTGCCTTGGTATTCGGCTTTGGGGTTGAAGAAGAAAATGCCTACACCGGTAGCCAAATAGGGTGAGAACCAGTACTTTTTAGGTTTGTTTTTATCGAATTTGAAGAAGTTGAATTCGAATGTAGCAGTGATGTCGGCCACACTGCTGCGGAAAGAAAGATTTCGGAGCCTTTGGCGTTCGCTGCTGCTGGAAGCATCATGGCCTTCCACTTCGCCATAACTAACGGCGCCTTTAGCGGCAAAACGCGAGCTGATGTTGTAGCGGTAGAAGGCGCCACCGGCGGGCCGCACATAGCGCACGCCGAATTTAGTGTTCAGGTCGCCATAATAATTGGCCACGCCGCCCCAGATGCCCACTTCGTGAAATTGCGCCCAGGCGGGTACACTAACGGCCAGAAAAGCCAGTATCAAACCAATAGAAGCGCTTTTTTTCACAGCCGCGAATGTAGGTAAACAACGGCAAAAGCCATTCCATATTGCGAAATTCGGCTTCGGCTTTCTTTTTCCATGCGGGTAACTTATGTTTGTGCCCGTAATTTCGGCTTATGAGTACTACCGCTACGGTAAAACCTTCCTACTTTTTCAAGTCTTCCATTGGTAAGAAAGTCGTTATGGCACTTACCGGCTTGTTTCTCATCATATTTCTTGTGGTGCATTGCACTATCAACGCCATGGTGTATTTCAACGATGGCGGCGCTACTTTTTCTTATTACGCCCATTTTATGGGCACCAATCTGATTATCCGAACTATTGAAATTGGTTTGGTAGCCGGTTTTCTGATCCATATTATAGATGGGTTGATGCTGTTTTTCCAGAACCGCGCGGCGCGGCCGGTAAAATATAAGCACAACCGTCCGCAGGCCAACAGCACCTGGTACAGCCGTAGCATGGCCTTACTGGGAACTATTATTCTGTTGTTTCTGGTGGTGCATACTTCGCAGTTCTGGATTCCGAACCGCGGCAGCCAGCTTTTACACGGCGAGGAATTGAATCTTTTTCAGATGATGCAGATGGAATTCAGTGAATGGTACACCGTGGTGATTTATCTGGTGGGTTGCTTTTCGTTGTTCTGGCATTTGCTGCACGGCTTTGGCAGTGCGTTCCAATCGCTGGGGCTGAATCACCTGAAATATAATGGCATCATCCGCGTGGTAGGTATTGCTTTCGCTATCATCGTGCCGTTGTTGTTTGCTTCTATGCCTGTAGCATTTTTCATGGGTTGGGTGAAATAACCTTCAAAAATCTAAATAAGACGTATGCCTCTCAATTCAAAAATACCTTCAGGACCACTGGAAGAAAAGTGGTCGAATTATAAAGAACACGCCAAGCTGGTGAACCCGGCTAACAAGCGCAAACTGGATGTGATTGTGGTGGGCACCGGTTTGGCCGGCGCCTCGGCTGCCGCCACATTGGCTGAGCTGGGCTATAAGGTGAAGGCCTTCTGCTTTCAGGATTCGCCGCGCCGCGCTCACAGTATTGCCGCACAAGGCGGCATCAACTCCGCAAAAAATTATAAAAACGACGGCGACTCGGTGTACCGTTTGTTCTATGATACCATCAAGGGTGGCGATTTCCGCGCCCGCGAAGCCAATGTGTATCGTTTGGCTGATGTGTCGCGCAATATTATCGACCAATGCGTGGCACAAGGCGTTCCATTCGCCCGCGAATACGGGGGCTTGCTCGATAACCGCTCCTTCGGCGGCGCGCAGGTGTCGCGCACCTTTTACGCCCGCGGTCAAACCGGTCAGCAGTTGCTGTTGGGGGCTTATCAGGCGCTGGAGCGTCAGGTAGGTTTGGGCAATGTACAAATGTACTCGCGTCATGAAATGCAGGAAGTGGTAGTGATTGATGGAAAAGCGCGCGGCATAGTAGCGCGTAACCTGGTTACAGGCGCATTGGAAAAATACTTTGGTCATGCCGTATTGCTTTGCACCGGCGGTTACGGGAATGTGTTCTATCTTTCTACCAATGCGATGGGCAGCAATGTAACGGCGGCCTGGAAGGCACATAAGAGCGGCGCCTATTTCGCCAATCCGTGCTATACGCAAATTCACCCCACATGTATTCCTGTAACCGGCGATTATCAGTCGAAATTGACGCTGATGAGTGAATCGCTTCGAAACGATGGCCGTGTTTGGGTTCCGAAATCAAGAGAGGATGCGAAGGCCATTCGCGAAGGCCGCAAAACGGCAAAAGACATTGCGGAAGCCGATCGCGATTATTATCTGGAAAGAAAATATCCTTCGTTCGGTAATCTTTGTCCGCGCGACATTGCCTCACGTGCCGGCAAAGAAGCCTGTGATGATGGCCGTGGTATTGTGCCAAGTGGTTTTGGCGTGTTCCTCGATTTCAGCGATGCCATCAAGCGTTTGGGTATTGATGTAGTGAAAGCGCGGTATGGCGAGTTGTTCCCGATGTATCAGAACATCACCAACGAAAATCCATTGGAAACACCAATGAAAATTTATCCGGCAGTTCACTACACCATGGGTGGATTGTGGGTAGATTATGAGTTGATGACTTCGGTGAGCGGATTGTATTGTTTGGGAGAAGCCAATTTCAGCGATCATGGCGCCAACCGTTTGGGCGCTTCGGCTTTGATGCAAGGTTTGGCTGATGGTTATTTTGTGATTCCATATACCATTGGAAATTATCTGGCTGATGAAATTTTCACCAAGCCAATTGCTACTGATCATCCGGCTTTTGTAGAAGCCGAGAAGAAAACTCGCGAACGCATGCAAACCTTATTGGCTAACAAAGGCAATACTTCAGTAGAGCAGTTCCACAAACAGTTAGGCAAAATTATGTGGGAATATTGCGGTATGGCGCGCAATGAGGCCGGGTTGAAAAAAGCCAAAGTTTTATTGAAGGAATTACGGGAAAATTTCTGGCGCGATGTGAAAGTGATGGGATCGATGGACGAGTTCAATCCGGAGTTGGATAAGGCCGGCCGGGTGGCTGATTTTATCGAGTTAGGGGAACTGATGGTTCATGATGCTTTGATGCGCAACGAAAGTTGCGGCGGTCACTTCCGCGAGGAATATCAGGATGAAGGCGAGGCCCGTCGCGATGACGAAAATTACAAGTATGTAGCAGCCTGGGAATTCAAAGGAATTGGCGTAGAACCGAATCTTCATAAAGAAGATCTGGTGTACGAGAATATTAAGTTGCAGGTGAGGAGTTATAAATAGCAATGAACAATTAACGATTAACAATGGACGATGAGTGATGAACAATTAAAGGTTTCGATATAACTGAAGAATTTGATATGATTTTTTAACCTTAACTCCCCCTAAACTTATGGAAAACCCGGAGCGTAATGTCGTAGTACAAAAGACCTTTCTGTTTGCGTTGGCGATAATTGAATTCACGGAGCATTTAGAAGCGGCTAAAAAATTTGTGATCGCCAATCAAATTCTCCGTTCAGGAACTTCTATAGGAGCGAATGTGAGAGAAGCACAAAATGCAAGTAGTAAAAGGGATTTTTTAAATAGGATGAAGATAGCGTTGCGCGAGGCAGAAGAAACAGAGTACTGGTTGTTGTTATGTAAGGAATCGAAAAATTACCCTAAAGCGCCAAATTTGTTTGAAGACTTGAAAACGATTTTAAAACTGATAAATAAAATAGTTCAAACCACCAATGCATCGATTATTGAAAACAGTTGAGCAGCGATTGCTCATTGTACATCGTTCATTGTTAATTGTAAATTATAAGAGATATGAAATTTCAACTTAAAGTTTGGCGGCAACCGAATGCTAATGCACAGGGCGAAATGAAGGATTACAGCATCGATAATATTCATGGCGACATGAGTTTTTTAGAGATGTTTGATGTATTAAACGAACAACTGATTAGCCGCAATGAAGAACCGGTGGCATTTGATCACGACTGCCGGGAAGGCATTTGCGGTATGTGTTCGATGTACATCAATGGGCGCGCTCATGGTCCGTTGCACGCTACCACCACCTGTCAGTTGTATATGCGTCATTTCAAGGATGGCGATACGATTTATGTAGAACCCTGGCGTTCGAAGGCATTCCCGATTGTGAAAGATTTGGTTACCGACCGCAGTGCTTTTGACCGCATCATTGCATCGGGAGGATATGTAGGGGTGAACACCGGTCAGGCGCAGGACGCAAATGCCATTCCGGTGGAAAAGGCCGATGCCGAAAAAGCGATGGATGCTGCAGCCTGTATTGGTTGTGGCGCTTGTGTGGCTGCTTGTCCGAATGGTGCGGCTATGCTGTTTGTAAGTGCGAAAATCTCGCATTTGGCATTGTTCCCACAGGGGCAACCTGAGCGGAATTTGCGTGCGGAGAAGATGGTAGAAACTATGGACGAAGCCGGTTTTGGCAATTGCACCAACATTGGGGCTTGTGAGGCGGAATGTCCTAAAGAGATTAAGCTTACGAATATCGGCCGCATGAACCGCGACTTTATTTTTGCCAGTTTATTGAATAACGATACCAAGTAATTTGGCTACATTTGCGGGCCTCGAAAACCAGTTATTAGATTGGTCCTATAGCTCACGGTTAGCGCATCAGTCATAATCAGAGGGTGCTGTAGGAGAGGGGCGAATAAAATATCGGTCCTATAGCTCACGGTTAGAGCATCAGTCATAATCAGAGTGTGCTGTAGGAGAGGGGGAAATAAATATTGGTCCTATAGCTCACGGTTAGAGCATCAGTCATAATCAGAGGGTGCTGTAGGAGAGGGGGGAATAAAATATCGGTCCTATAGCTCAGTCGGTTAGAGCATCAGTCATAATCAGAGGGTGCTGTAGGAGAGAGGGAAATAAAATATTGGTCCTATAGCTCACGGTTAGAGCATCAGTCATAATCAGAGGGAGCTGTAGGAGAGGGGGAAATAAAATATTGGTCCTATAGCTCAGTCGGTTAGAGCATCTGACTCATAATCAGAGGGTGCTTGGTTCGATCCCAAGTGGGACCACAGAAAAGCAGGCAAAAGCCTGCTTTTTGTTTTAGAACTTTTTCCATTTCAAGATTGAAATTGAGTTGGAAAAACTGCTCTTGGTGGAATTGATGGTATTGCGTAACGGCTTGCGACTTACTACTTAGGTCTTTCAATTGTTCCTGGCATCAGTCATAATCAGAGGGTGCTTGGTTCGATCCCAAGTGGGACCACAGAAAAGCAGGCAAAAAGCCTGCTTTTTGTTTTAGAACCTTTTTCATTTCAAGGTTGAAATTGTAAAATGGAGATTTAATAAAGGGATTATTCGGTTTACTTTAAAAAGTAGTGAAGAAGGGTGGTGTATGACTGGAGGAGAAGGCAAACCAAAAAGTGAATTAAGTAATGAATATGTAACTTTAATCAATGATCACGCCTAATTGCTTCGAAAATCAGCGGTTGAAGCATAGTATTGCATGAACTTTTCATATTGCTTTGGATGAAGGCTTTTGTAATAATTTTTTTAGGCATCGGGTTGTTTCTAAGTGGTGCGTATATCATAATAAGTGTTTGGAAGATTAAAACTTTTGGTGGAAGTGCCACAGGTATCGTTACAAGTAGATTAGTGGTAAAAAGTTCTGATGGTGATTTGTATTTTGGCGTTGTGAAATATGTGGTGAAGGGTCAGGAGAAAGAGAGAAAGGTAAATTTTAACTGTAACCGAATCGAGGATATTCAAATTGGGAGCACTATTCAGGTATTCTATCCGCTTGATAATCCTAATACCATTTATATTGAAAAGCAGAATTACATAGGGTATGGTCTTTTCTTTATGCTAATCGGCGCGTTTGTAGGACTTTTAGGACTTGACTTACGCACGAAGCCTGAAATTTGGGACTATTTTGAAACGGATTAAAGGTGAGCCCTGTAAGAGCCAGGTCTATTCGAGAGGCAGTAATAGGCTTGCCGATTTTTTTGAAGCTTGAAGGTTGCTTAGATTGGCAATTTTAAAACGGGTTACTGAATAATGCGATACCATCTGCATCTTAGTTTTCCCGCAAGATTGTTTCGCCATCTTGCAGCGGTGTATTAAAAATCAGGTATGAATCGGATAGGTTTATTTATGTGCTGTGTCATCGTTCTTTCCTTTTGTAACTATGAGAAAGCCAAACCTCTGAACTACTCTTCGGAATCCATCTCTGATATGCAGGCAAAAGTATATGAGGGTGATACTATCGCCTACAATAGACTAAAGATCACCTATCTGGATTATTCGCCTGAGCAATTACTTTTTTGGGCTATGATTATGGCGAATAAATACGATTATCGGCCTGCCTACTTAGATGTGTATTACTCTTTAAAAGATAGTTATGACAGAGGAGGTGAAAAGTTTAGAAAAAAGGATGAACTTACCCGGAAGATTCTATTGGAATATTTGACCCGTGCTTCTGAAAAAGGGGATGGCAGGGCAAAAGAACTATTGATAGATTTTCAGAAATAACATAGCTCCCGTGATTCGCAATGCAATCTCGTAGAAGCGCACGAGGAAATTCTAAACGTCCTAATGGTGATGCACAATTGTATAAGAAAAGCTAAGTTGCTGTTTATTGGGCTGTCGTTTATTATAGCAACCTCATGTAACAGATCTTATGTGGTTAATTATCGTGCTGCCACCCCAATTGGTCGAAGTTTACTCGGAGTCTGGTCGAAGTTGCTACCGCTAACTTTCCTAATTTGCGCACTGCTGACTTAACTTCGAATAGATACCGGAAACTTCGACGAAAGGAAAAAAAATGCGGAAATATTTTAGAACATATTTTTCTGATGTACATAAACTTTCAAGTGATTTCCGTGCAGAAAAGGCTATGCCATTGCTTGAAATCATTTCAGAATTAGACAGCAGAAAGATTGATTTCAACACCTCTTTTATTGACCTGGAAGATTACAACACCGCGTCAGACTGCTGCAGGCTTTCTTTGATATCCGCAACGGGCGATCTTTCATTCAGGATGATTAAGGCATGTTTCACGGGATATATAACTGTAGACTTCGGCTTCGGTGAAGATATTTGGATTGAAGAGACAAATCCTGATGATATACCGGAACTCGTACGAGAATTTCTTTCATTAAAATTTGAAGCGGAATCATGGGGCATAAATGGAAAAGTGTACCGCGTAAAATATCAGGGGTATAAGGATCTTGAAAATAAATCCTCCAGAGATTTTTTTGTTTACTTTCTGAAAAAGAAAAGCTTTTGGGATCCGCCATTGGTTCTATTAGATACCCAAAAGTATGAGAGCTATTTAGATTCAAATAGTCCTTCCAGCGCATAAAAGTTTCAATCAATTGGTTAGCGAAAGGCTAAGTGGAGCATTTGGCAGCAAAATTCGCTTGTAGCTTGCTGCGTTTCGTGTCTTACAAAAGTGGTGTACATCACCTATCTATTCCCCTCTCATCTTCCACCGCGGTTAGCGCCGCCGCGCGAACGGTTACTGCCGCCGCCATTGCCGCGCATGCCGCCATTGCCTGCCGGGCGTGCCTCATTGGTGCCCGGGCGCGATGCAGGAGGTTCAGCACGGGGCATAGGCCGCGGTTGACTTTGTGGCGCATTACGCATTTGATTATGTGGTTCATTCATCGGTCGCTCTTCCCGGCCGGCATTGGGCCGCGCTTCGCGTATTGGTCTGCGATTTTCAGGTGTGGTGCGTACCGGAGCATTATGCTCGCGAACCGGTTTGCCATTGCCTCGTGGTGGTGAAGCATGTACGCCGGCCGGACCATTAAAACTATGGCGCTCGGCAGAGCGGCGAATTACAGTGCGGTCTTCATACACCCGATGTACATTGTGGTTAACATGCCACACAGCCGAATTGTAAACAAAATGACCATCATGCCAGCGGCCACCATAAAAGCCGGTTCCGTAATATCCATATCCATAATTGATGCCGCCGTAGTAGCCAATATGGCGGCTCCAATATCCGCGATGCCAGCCGTAACGGCCATCGTAAAAAGCCCAGTATCCGGGCGTCCAGAATAGACCCATGGATGGTGGCAATACCCAAACTCCAGGAACCCACACATAAGTAAACCCGTTCCACGACCAATATCCGGGTTGCCAGAAATAATCTTCACCAGGCGCTTCGGGTTGTTCATATTCCTGCAGCGGGGGCGGCGCCTCTTGCGCATAAATGGAAACCTGAATAGTTGGCGTATTGTCGTACACATCGTCTTGCGCAAAGCCTGCAAAAGTGATGAGCATTACAAATGTGATGATGAGAAAAGTTTTCATGAAAAGTTCTTGTAGTAAAGCATTCGCTACAAATGTGTGCCACTGTTTTTTTGGGCAGCGGCACCGGGTTTTACGCTTCAAGTCTTCAGGCCGCGGATAGGCTTAAAACCCTTGCTGTGTAATCGTTTAGGGGGGAATTTCAAATTACGAATTACGAAACAGGCGGTTACTCTTCAAGAACAAGCTTAGTATAACTCGTAATTCGAAAATTTTCATGGCGTTGTTGCAGGAATAATTCAGATGTGCCAAGGAATGGCATTGCCTCAAAGGATGATGAACTATTTAAGAGGACCTGTGTATGTTGTTCAAAATGAATAAGGCTTTACATTTTGGCAAACCGCGGTAGGGATGGTAGCGGAAAGCCCGGAAGCCGCGCCACTGCTGCATTTCAAGGATCACAAACATTAGTCCGCGGCTGAGGACTTGCAGCGAACAGCCCGGCATCCGCAAAAATAAAAATCGTGTTTAGACGATATTTTCATGCAACAACGTCTTTGTGATTTACAATTTTCCGTTTCAAACTTTCGGTGATGGAAATGCTTAATGTCTTTCGACTAACAATTAGCAGCTGCAAAACTCAATAGCTTAGTCTTGTAGTTTGCAACTTTGATGGGTATCGGTGCATCTGTTAACCATGGTGAATTTGTTGAGATTTACAATTTCCCATTTAAAACTTCGTTGTTTGGCTTAACTTTCTTGACAAATCTCAGACAAATGGTTGTGTATTAGCACTTAGAGTTACGCTATATTCGTTGTATCATTAAAAGACCCCCGCAACTGCATGAAGATATCCTGCCTGATTGTTGATGATGACGCCGGCAGCCGGCAAACACTCCGAATTTTTATAGAGAAGTATTGTGATGAGCTGGAAATTATAGCTGAAGCGGAAGATGTTTCTGTAGCACTCCCGCTGATACGCGAGAAACATCCCGACCTCGTATTTCTCGACATATCGATGCCTGGTGTGAATGGTTTTGAACTGTTGGGGCTGGCCAAACCGGTAACTTTTGAGGTGGTGTTTGTGACGGCTTATGACACATACACGCTAAAGGCAATCAAAAACAATGCTGCTGATTATTTGATGAAGCCGGTAAGCATTTCAGAATTAAGAGATGCCGTGGAGCGTGTTACCCGGCGGATTGAAGCCCGGCGGGCAACGGGCAACAAAGATGTGGTATCGGTAGGCGAAAGATTATCAGTACCCATCCGCGACGGCTACATGACCATAAACATTGGCGAATTAATCAGATGCGAGGCCGATGAAGGCTACACCTGGCTTTTTATTCAAAATCGCGAGAAAATGCTGGTTAGCCGAACGCTGAAAGATTTTGAAGACCGGCTTTCGCATATTGGTTTTATTCGGGTACACCGGCAACACCTCATCAACGTAAAGCATGTAAGCCGATATATCAATGGCCGCGGTGGGCAGGTTACCATGAATGATGGCGCTACCATAGACGTATCACAACGGAAGCGGGGCGATTTGCTGCAGGGCATCGGCATTATGGAGTAACACTCGTTTAATCCTCGTTTTTACTCGTTCATCAACTCAAAGGTATTGCTCACCGAATGGTGCTTGCAGCAAACCTTTTGTTGATTGATTTTCATTGGCGTGATCTAAAAAAAACCGCCTGTGAATACGCTTACCCCGGCAATTTTATATGGTTCCCCGTTACGAAGGTTACGGCTAGTTTGGTTGGAGATAGATTACCGTGGAGTTGAGGCAGTGAAAGCGGCAATGCCTTTTGTTTTTGACCTTATCAACCACTTGGGTGAAATGCCATGAAAAGCCCTGAACCTAAATATTTATTAGCGCTGCTGGCAATCTTCATCGTTAGCAGAGGTTCGGCTCAAAAGCAGGCGATTCAGAAAATTTCGGACGATGCATCCTCACTTATCCGTCCGATCACTTCCAAAGTAAAAGGGTTTTCGTTCAAAAAGGCAATAGGCCGGCCAAGGGTGAGTGTTACCTTAAGTAATGTTTACAATTCCACCCAATTTGATGCGATGGGTCCGGCGGTGAATCGCCCGGTGGCCACTAACAGCACCGACTTTTCGCGTATTGCTGTGAACGCTCAAATAGTGGCCTTCAAAATTCCATTGAATATAGGTGTTGGTTTATTGCGAACAGGAAATCGGGTAACTATCAATCCTTTTGATATCAATATTGGTGTAGATCCAAGCGCTATGCTGAACAGTTATAAAGGTGAGGCGCTGGGGTTGCTCCAGAAAGAGAAGGATGAGCTGATCCAAAGCGCTTTTCCGGAAGTGGCAGGAATCAAAGATAGTTTAGCGCGATTTGATAAACTAAAGGAATCGGTTGCTACCAAAGGCTTTCAGGATAGTTTACAATTCTATAAATACCTGAATTACCAATCGGCTATTGACTCGGCCAAGGCGCGGATAATGCCGTTGGCCGATACGTTGAAAGATCAAGTGAGTTCTTCAATGGATACATTGAAAGAGCGCGCAGGAATTCGCCAAAAAATGGATTCGCTGAATGAATTGGCACAAACCTATGAGCGGTTAAATACCTACCGGAATCGGGCAGATCAATTGATTCAGGAGAATAAAGGAAAGTTCCAATCCATTAATCAAGCCATGGAACTGGTAAAGAAGGCCGGGAGCACCACAGAAGTGAGTAATCTTCTTTCCGGTAGCGGATTAAAGGGTAAGCTCAAAACTCCTGTGCTCTCGGGTTTGAAGATTGGCACTTTTGTAATTAAACCGTTCAACGACTTCAATCAACCAATCATCGCTACGGGGCTATCGGTTTTGCGCGATTTCGCATCTATGCAAGCCGGACTGGAAGTGGGTTTTACGAATTCCAGATTTTCTATTACTTCTTTCAAAAATCCTTTTGACAATGCCGGTTTAGCTATTCACCCGCACCTGAGTACGTTCATCAAAAATCACTCCCTTAAACTGGATTTCCTCTATCTCCGCTCCGGCATTTTTCACGCTTCATTGAACAATAAATCGCTGTATGTAGTGGGCGCTACGTTCAAAGAAAAAATCAATGATGCATTTACTGTTGAAGCGAATGCTTCCTATTCTACCGGAGCACTGAATACTGCGGTTGACAGCAGCCGAAAAACTACCAGTACTGTTGGTCAGCATTTTTCAGTGGGAGCAAAATTGCGCTGGACCTCCAGGAAGAATGGTGCGTTTGTCAACTTTTCGACACAATACAAAGGGCAGCTTTACAGCAGCGCTTTAGATTTTTCGAACGATGTACCGTTTGCGATGCGGCTAGATGGTGGATTTGTAGTTGGAAAAGTGTTACGTCCTTCCTTCTACATCAATTATCAATTTTCACCTAACACCGTTCGTCATCCCGGCGAATTGCATTCGATGCAAGGCAGTGTGGCTTTAGCCGCGCGGATTTCGAAGCATATTGATTTGATAGGCAATTATAGTCCGTCAGTATTTATCCGCACTGATTCCATAATTGCCACGCGTTCGGTGTTTCATAACGCCGGAATAACGCTTCAGTATGTAGTAACAAAGGGTAAGATTTCTGAAATGCTGAGTGTAGGTTATACGGCGCTTACCGGAAGCACTTCAAGTTCAGGAACCGAAACGTTGCACACGCCATCCAGCCAAATCCACCTCTTCAATTTGATGAATCGTGTGGGAATTGGCCGGTATAGTATTGATGCGAGTGGTTCGGTGCAGGTATCGCCGGTAATCAGCAATGGTCAAGTTTGGAATGCACGGCTTTCCGGATCGGGAACTTTTTTCAAAGTACTTAAAGTTTCTGTAGGCGCTGTTTTCCAACACAACAATTCGTTTACAGGTGTTGGGGGTGAAAATGGTATTGGCTGCTCCTTATGGAAGGGAAGAATCTTTATTAATCAATTAACGCGAGTTGTAAAGTATAGCAACGCTTCGGTACCGGGCATTTTTTCGAACTCTCAAATCCGATTTTCATTTTAAAAAATCATTATGAAACTACGCCTTCTTTTCATCGGCATGCTGATTGCCCTTCTGGGAACATCACAATCGGTGCAGCTCCATTTGCCGCCTTCGCTGCAAACACAATTTTCGCTGGGAGCAGTGGATATGATTACGCTAACCAACCCGGGGCCGGCGGCACACACCATTGATCTTGACTTTCAGTTGAAAGATGGTAGCGGCGCATTACTAATCAGCGGCGAAGGGCATCGTTTTGCAGTAAAGCCCGGAACACATTTTCTGTCGGAATACAGCGCTAACATCTTATTTGTTTATGGGCAGGGCGAAATAGCGGGAATGCTACAACAAGGTTTGGAGTTGCCTGCCGGTAATTATAGTTTCTCGATAAAAGGAACTGACTATTCAGCGGCAGAACCTTTTGTTTTTTTCAGGCAGGAGTTTCGGATTGTGGCAATAGATAACCGCATCACGGTTTTTCCGCCGAAGGTAAATTGTCCTATAGTTCAATTATCGTGGACTGATTTCTCTAAGTCGATAAACGGAAATTATGTGCTGCAGATTGCTGAGATGAATGAGGACGAGCAGCCCGCGGAGGCATTGCTGCGCCGTAATTTCGTAGCCGATATTCGGGGTGTTTCAACGAATCCGTATTTGTTGAACACCGACAACTACGCTTTTGTAAACAAGCAAACGTATGCCTGGCAAGTTTCGATAGTAGCGGCTGATGGTTCGGTATTGGCGGCTTCAGTACCTGATCAGTTCACCTATAAATGCGGACGTGACTCGAATACTACGCCACCGCAAAAGCGCAATGATTGGATTTGTTACCGGGTGATGCACGAGTATGAAGAGTTACCGGTTTTTGACGTTGCAGAATTTATTCCGGTTTCATTTCTAAACCGAAGTTCAGACACGCTCTTTCATTACCACATCAGAGCGTACGAGAAAATGGAGAAAAAGGAAGTGGCTGCATCGGGAACTGCTTCCATGCGTGCGGGGGTGAACAATGTGAAAATTCCGATTCCGAAAAACACACCTATGGTTTACGATAAGCCTTATCAGCTCAGTGTTTCAACAGGCGATGGCACTATCTACTACCTCACATTTTTTTACAAAAAATCAATTCCTGCGGTTTCCATGCCACCGATAGGATCGCTTAAGTAATATGAAAATGAAACTAATTATTGGAGTGTTGATAGCTGGAATGCTTACCTCTTGCGGCTGGAAATCGCCGGAGGGAATGAGCGCATATGTAGCCGATCCGGAAAACGGATTGCTGAAAAAGACCGACGAAAGCCATTGGCAATATCAATTGCAAATGGTTCCCGGTGCTTTGCAGTGTTACATGGATGCCGACAAACCGGTACGGGCCGATCAGTTCGATTCGATAAGTAAAGAATACGAAGGAGCCTTGTATTACCGCTTTTTGATTAGTGACAAAGGCGGGCGTGAAGTACTCGATTTTCTTAAGAATGAAAATGGACTAGTACCAGACAGCGTACTGTATGAATTGAACTATAACGGCCATAAAAACTTACGAGTGGTAATGGGAGCAGACACATTGCCCGGGGCCATTGCGCTTCGCGATCAGCTCAACCATTTTTCAGCGCCTATCAGTTATTTGATGAGTGTGCCGTTGCAAACAAAAGATCAGCTTCAAAAAGCTGCTTGCGATTCCATTGAAGTACAGTGGAACGACCATCTGCTGAGCAGACACTGGATTTGTTTTCGATTTGCGAAAAAAGACATCACAAAAATTCCATCCATAAAAATTTAGAACCGCTACTATGAAAACACAGACCTTCCGCCGCCATAAGCGCAAATTTGCGCTGTTCTTTTTAGGCTTAGAAGTGGTACAAATTTTCATGCCGCTTCAAACTTTGGCGTTGACCTCGGGCCCGAAGCAGCCGGAATTTGCAGGATTTGAACCGGTAGGTACCACCGAGATGGTTGATCCCGGTTCCGGAGATTTCAATTATAACATTCCGTTGATTGACGTAGACGGCTATCCACTCAACTTATCGTACAAGGGTGGCAGCAGTATGGAGCAAGAGGCCACCTGGGTAGGGTTGGGATGGTCGCTGGCACCGGGCGCTATTAATCGCACCAAACGCGGCGTGCCAGACGATTTTAAAGGCGATGTTACTGAAGTGCATCGTTATACCAAGCCGAATATAACCGTTGGTGTTGGAGGTGGAGGCGATATTGAGCTGTGTGGTTTTTTGGGTTTGAGCGCCGGTGGCGGCTTATTCTTCAACAATTATAAAGGCCCGGGCTATGAAACAAATGCCGGCATTAATGTAAGCAAGGGCAATAGCCTGAGTGCCGGATTAACGGCATCATTCAATAGCCAGAGCGGTTTGGATCTTGGAATTTCTCTTGGACTAAAAGAAGATGGAGCGAAACTGGGTTTGGGATTGGGTATGAATTCGCGCCGCGGATTAAAGGCATTATCGTTTGATGTGTCGAAGACCATTACTTCGGCAGGTGGCGCTACCCCGATGAGCGGTTCATTGGGAACGGCTTCAGCCGGAGGCAGCTATTCATTTCAAGGACCAACCTACACTCCGGGCACGAAGTTGAAAACCACGGATGTGTCGGTAAACCTGCATGTGAAGTTGGGTGCTGACATTATGGTGTTCAACGGATCGGGATCCATTAAGGGTTATTTCACGATGCAGAAGGTGGATAACAAAGTAGATATGGAACACCACTACGGAACCTTGTATTCGCAATATGCCACAAATGCCGAGGATGTTCTGGACTTCAACCGTGAAAAGGATATTCCAGTAAAAAAGCAAACTAAAATGTTGCCACTCACCTTCGGCACCTTCGATTTATTTGCTGCAGAAGGAAATGGTGTAGGCGGGCAATACCGCGTGTTCCGAAATGATAATGGTCCGTTCTTCGATCCCTATCGTAAAAGCCAAAGTATAGGAATAGACGGCGGTTTTGAGCTCTCAGTGGGAATCCCTATTGGCGGACCTGCATTTGGCTCCTATGTTCGAATAGGCGGTGAAGGCAATGGCGATAGAAGTGAAACGGAAACTAAGAAGTGGGTGACTGAAAACGGTTGCGAAAACCTTACGAAGTACAAAGATTATGCGAACGATAATCTTTATGAGCCTGCTTATATGAAAGATGCTTCCGAGCAAGTTCCACTTCGCAATGCGGCGTTTTATAATAACACCGTGAATACAGGACCTACCAGTCCGCAACTCAATGATGATAATCAGTCTTCCTTTCCTGCAGGATTTCTTTCGCAATCACGCGATGATCGTTCGGTAAGAAATAGTGTGATGAGTTACATGACTGCAGAAGAGGCTGATAAAGTAGGCCTCGAAAAACAGCTTCATAATTATACGCCAGGGGTTATTTCTTATGGCGATTGTAATCCGCAGCAAATAGCTTCCATGCCAAGGGTGAGCGGTCCACGGAAAGCGCATCACTTTTCTGAAATGAGTATCACACAAAACGATGGACGCCGTTTTGTTTTTGGTTTACCTATTTACAATTTAAAAGAAAAGGATGTTTCCTTCCGTATCAATCGTTTTCAAAATGGAACGCCGGTTGATTTGATTGATTACGTACCGGGTCAGGACAACACTACCGATAACAACCGATTGGTGGATCATTATTTCAACTCGCAGGAAACCCCCGCTTATGCAACCGCTTTTCTGCTTACCGGTGTATTGAGTCCTGATTATGTGGATTTGACCGGCGATGGCATTAGTGATGATGATTTAGGCTCGGCGCACAAGTTCAATTACAGCAAGGTAAGTGATTTTAAATGGCGCGCGCCGATTGAAGAAAACAAAGCCTCCTATCAGGAAGGATGGAATTCGAAGGCACTGGACCAAACCGCCAACTATTCGTATGGCGAGAAGGAACAGTGGTATATGCATTCGATTGAATCAAAAGATTTTGTTGCTGTATTTTATCTGGAAGATCGGGAAGATGGATTAGCGGTGAAAGGAGAAAATGGTGGCGTTGATAATTCGTGCACTCGTCCGAAATGCCTGAAGAAGATTTCACTTTTTGCAAAATCGGAACTGAAGGCTAATGGCGCTAATGCAGTACCAATTAAGGAAGTGCATTTCGAATACGATTATTCTTTATGTCCCGGAACTCCTAATGCTTACAATTTTGCCAACAATCCGAACAAAGGAAAACTTACACTCAAAAAAGTGTATTTCACTTATGGAAAGAGCAATAAAGGAAAGTTAAGCGCTTATAAATTTGATTACAAAAACGCATCTGTTCCCTATGATCGTAAAAATTGTGATCGCTGGGGCAATTATCAAAATATCGTTACCGGAAATTTTCCATTTCATTCCATATTCCCATATACCATTCAGAATGCCACCGAACGCAATAATGATGCAGGTACCTGGTGTTTGAATCAGATTACAATTCCTTCCGGTGGATTGATTACCGTAGATTATGAAGCTGACGACTACGCCTATGTTCAGAATAAGCGAGCAGGTCAAATGTTTACTGTGGAAGGCTTTGGTTCCAGTGAAAATGGAACGGGGTCCACTTCTATTGATGGTCAGTATGTGTATGTTAAGCTTCCTTCTGCTGTTGCTGACAAGAATGAATTAAGCCGAAGGTATTTTGCTGATCTTGAAGGTCAGTTATACTTCAACTGCTTTGTTCATATCGACCCTACCACCACTGCCAATACTTACGAAAGGGTTAAAGGCTATGCTACTATTGAAGATTTTGGTTTCAGAAATGGAACACATGATCATGTATGGATTCGATTACATAAAGTAAAAAATCTGAATCCTATTCAATTGGCTGCATTGCAAACCCTTCGTTTGGAATTGGAGCATCTCGCCTATCCCGGATCGAACATTTATGAAGAAGCACAGAATGCTGCCGACAATGGCGATGCAGGCGATGCCGCGCTTAGCATCATCAAAGGCATGTTTGCCATTATTGGAGAGATCCAAAATTTACTCACCGGTTTTAATAATGCATCCTTAATGCGCGGAAAATGCAGGAAAGTGCATGGCGATATGTGGCAATCCTGGATTCGGTTGAGCAATCCCGATGGGAAAAAGAAAGGTGGTGGAGAGCGTGTTAAGAAAGTAGCACTGAAAGATAATTGGAGCGCTATGGTAGCTTCTGAAAGTGATGCATCGTACGGCCAGGAGTATAGCTATACCACAAAAGATGAATTCGGAAATGAAATCAGCAGCGGTGTAGCGCAATGGGAGCCTACGGTTGGCAATGAAGAATTGCTACAGCATCTTCCCATAACGGTTGAAGAAGAAGTGATGTTGGCGCCAAACAACTTCTACTTCACTGAAAAACCTTATGGTGAATCGCTCTATCCATCGGCTTCGGTTACTTACAGCGAAGTGAAGGTAGAGAGTATTGGAAATGCGGGGCATAATCGCACCGGAACCGGCTCTACAGTTCATAAATTCTATACGGCCCGCGATTTTCCAACGATCTCAAAAAATACAGGAATCAAGTTAAACCCGCCGCCACAATTCAGCTTCCCAAATCCGTTCAACATTCTGTTTGGCCAAACTATGGCTGCTGTTCAGGGATTTTATGTGGAAGTGAATGATATGCACGGTAAGAAAAAATCGGAAGAGCTATTTAGCCAGAACGGTAGTTTGGTTAAAGGAACTTACTACGAATATGCGGTGAAAAATCCTTCAGCTCCGAATAAGGAACTCGATAATGAAGTGAGTGTAGTAAGCAAAGATGGTACTATTTCCAAAGCCTTGATGGGAATTGACTATGACGTTTGGCACGACTACCGTCAGGAAGAAACCAAAGTAGTGTCGGCAGGACTTTCCGTGAATGTAGAAATTGATTATGTGCCATTTGGTATTCCCATTGTTTTCCCGTGGTTGTGGCCCACCATCAGCACCGACAAGCGCGATTTTCAATCGGCCACTACAACCAAGTTTGTGAAGAAGATGGGTGTGCTGAAGAAGGTTAGAGTAATTGATAATGGCAGCAGTATTGATACCGAGAATAAGATATACGATGCTGAAACCGGTCAGGTACTACTAACGCGAACCACCAATGAGTTTAAGGACGATATCTACAATTTTACTTATCCGGCGCATTGGGCTTATGATGGTATGGCGCAGGCTTACAAAAACATTTCAGCCAGGTTTGGAACGCATACCGGTTACACGGTGGCGAATGGAGTGATTCCAGGTACGATAGCGCCATTTTTTGTGGAGGGCGATGAAGTGATGGTTAAGGCGAATGGAGGCGCCGTTAGTTCTGATAAAAGCTGGGTGGTAAGTCCTAACGGATCGAATAAGATTTTGGTTGATGCCTCGGGAAATCCGGTGAACTATAATACTCCGGTGGCATTGAGTATCATTCGTTCAGGAAGAAGAAACCAGGCACAAACACCGATAGCTCAGTTGGCTACACGTGCCGATGCCAAAGCGAATCCGAATCCGGTTGTTGGAAACATTTCGAGCCTGATGAATACCGACATCATTAAAACCGGCGCTACGCAATTTGATGACACCTGGAGAACAACTTGTAAGTTGATGCAGGTTCAAAGTTCTGACTCAAAATGTGATACAATCACTTGCGATGTAGGATATGCTGCATTTTTACAGCGATTGTTTAAAAGCAATTATTTATTTGCCAACGCTAGTCAGGGTGTTACATTAAATGACATCATTAATACTCCGTTTACTCCTACTACGTTGCCACTTTGCCAGGAAAGTAATCCGGCTTGGCCTTGGGGAAGTTCAACTAATTCAAACATAAGTACATTCCAGACTTGGTTATTGAATCATGGCTTTAACTTGAATGAGCTATTTGTTTTCGATCAAATAATTCCTTACGGATCGGCACCAAACCACTATGAGATTCTGGAATATCGTGCAAATATAGGCCATGGATACAGGTTTAGCATTTTACTAACAAGTTGTGAAGATGCCAATTTACCTAGGGCAAACCCAGTTCAGGAGATGTTTACTGCTGCCCTGCAGAATATTGGTAACAACCCTGGCGGTGTTCCTTCAGCACCTGGCTGTGAATTATATCTGAAAGAGTATTGCTATTCCATGCACAGTAATCCATTAAAATTCTGTGAAGAGTTTGACCGTAATTTTAATAATCCTGACCAGTCTAATGTTACAGCCTTTATACCTGGCTATAAAGCGCAGTTAGGAAATAATGGAGAATATTATTGTTCAGAAGCAGCCACATGTATTAATGGGCAGATGCTTTGGCTTTATATCCCTGCTTATTTCATTCGTTGCAGCAGCAAACCTTCTGTTGCCTGCAAAAACCTTGCATTAGATCGACCTATCAATCCTTATGCCGTAGGTATTCGCGGTAATTGGCGTCAGAAAAAAGCGTTTACGTATTATACCGATCGCAACAACATTCAGGCGCCTAACCAAACCAATATTCGCAAGGATGGCAAGATCGACAACTACAATCCGTTTTGGACCTACAATGCTAGCGCTCAAAAATGGGTGAGCAACACTACTGATCCAAAATGGGTTTGGACAAACGAGATGACCAACTACGACCACAAGGGTAATGAAGTGGAGAATAAAAATGCACTTGGTCAGTTCTCAGCTGCATTGTTTGGATACAATCGAAGTTTGAATACAGCAGTAGGTTTCAATGCCCGCTATCGCCAGTTGGCTTTTGATGGCTTTGAAGACTATGCTTTCCGCCAAAATTGCACTGCTCTTCCTTGCGAAATCGATCACTGGAAATTCCTGGATGCGCATTTGGCTGGCCAGCAGGGGGCAGGGAATGCCGTAATCAGTACCGAGCAATCACATTCTGGAAGATATAGTTTGAAGCTTTCCGGCAATAGCAATATTTCGAATTCTTATCCGATTGAAGATAACAGCGGCGCATTGATAGAAGCCGATGCCAGCGGATCGAAATATCTATTGCGAAAAGGAGGTTGTTTACCACTATTCAGTCCTGATCCCGATCAGAAGTATGTGCTTAGCGGTTGGGCCAAAGAAACGCGCGACTGTAACGATCACTCCGCGTTGCAATGTTCAGTAGATGTAATTATTGACGGAAATGCACAGTCTTTCACGTTCACACCAAATGCTGTGCAGGTTGAAGGCTGGACGCGTTTTGAATGGGAGTTTACAATTCCGCCGGGCGCTACAAACATCAGCGTGAAACTGAAGTCGGGATCTAATGTAGCCTTCTTTGATGACCTGCGGATTTTCCCATACAACGGCAACATGAAGAGTTTTGTTTATGATCCGGTAAACCTGCGCCTAATGGCTACGCTTGATGAAAACAATTTCGCCACATTCTATGAGTATGATGATGATGGTACGCTGCAACGCGTGAAGAAAGAAACACAACGCGGAGTAGTAACGCTGAAGGAAACACGTTCAAATTTCAAACCAAATAATCCTTAACAGTATGCATAATATACATCTGAAAATTAGTGGGATGCTGATGGTGCTAAGCAGTATGTTGTTCGCCGCACCTCCCTCTGCACAACAAGATCTTCACGAAGTAGAGAAGATCAGAAACTACTACCAGATCAAAGGGTATTTCGAAACAGATATAGAATCGAATTATTATGCCGGTGTAACTGAAGTAAAACCGTATCTGAAGCAAAATGTAAAACTGGTTTATTCAAAAGATGCCGTTTACTATGGCGTAAATGAGGTGGAAGTATTTGCCATGCATAATGCTATGGTTCAGGTGAATAAACCTAGTCATGAGATTTATGTGCAGCAATGGACGCCGGATGCAGATCGAAATCCATATAGCTTTTCTTGGATGGATAGTTTGCTGAAGTCGAAAAAACTAACCTTAAAAGTTACTGACCTTCAGAACGGCAAGGCAATGATGGTGATGTATTCTTCGGCCACCACCAATACGTATAAAATCTGGTATGAAAAGGCAACCGGCAAAATCGAACAACTGGAAATGCAGATGCCTACGCAGTTTAGTTCGCAGAACGGAAAGCCTATTCAATACAGCCGGATGCAATTGATTTATCGCAACGCTGTAAAACATGAGGGTACTTTTCCTTTTTCCAGATACGATTCAAAAAAGTATGTAAATGTAAATGGAAAAAAAGCATCCCTAACGGCTTCTTCTAAAGGGTATAAACTGAACGATTACCTGAACCTAAATGTCAATTCTAAATAACTGAATAAAATTCCTGACTATGAAAAAGTGGAATATTATCCTTCAACTACTCTTCTGGTCGATTGCTTTTTCAGGCAGCGCAACTGCAAGCACTCGCGATGAATATGTAGCGTCAATAACAGGCGCCAACTTCCAAATTTATCCGGGAAGTGGATCGGCGGGAGTTTCCGGGGTATATGATCCCATTCACTGGGGTGGAAATTACGGAGCCACTGTGGTTCAGGATAATTTGTTGCGCACTCAGGTAGAATTTTCTATTGACAATGGAGCCGGTATTCCTTTAAACAATCCTTTCAGTTGTAAAGTATCGCTATTGGTTTATTATGTGTCAACAGGTTCCGGAATAACTTCTGAAAGTTATGATTTGGAGTTAAACTACGACCCTAATACTCAAAACACTTCGGCATTTAAGACCATTAAAGTAAAGGATGGTTCATTTGCTGTTTTTACCAGCATCACGAACATCATATTTAACGGCCCTGCTTATAGTCAACGTCCGGATGTGTTCCGAATTGACAGCCGTGTAATTGTTGATCGGGATTATGTTTTTAACTGTAATGGAAGTCCGGGAAGTATATCAATTTCCCAAAATCCTTCGATCCATGAAAATGAAGTAACCATTGCTCCGGTTGCCGGTGCCGATGAATATGATGTGGAGTGGGTGTTTTTTGATGCTCAATCCTACACTGCAACCCAAATTTTTTCCGGAATAAACTATGGTGATTTCTTCCGTAATAATGCTACCCGGGTAACCTTGAAGAGCACCGATCTGCTCACTTACAAACAGCCTTTTTTCTATCCGAATGGTATTGCTTTATATCGTTACCGTGCAGCACATTATACTCCTGATCACATTCGGGAAGTAACGAAGTGGCAACCTGCTGATAATACATTGCCGTCGCTGTATAGTCCGTTGGCATTAGGTGGAACAAATGTGCCGGATATGAACTGGCAGTATGAATTGCATTTGTCTGAAGGAGGCAAAACACTTCCTTCGGTAAAGTATTATGATGGTTCACAGCGCGTACGTCAGGAAGTAAGTCGTTCTTCTTCTGATGAAATGACAGTGGTGGGTCAAACTATATATGACCACGAGGGCCGTCCGGCAATGAAGGTGATGCCTTCTCCCACCTATATTAAGCCACTTTCTTACTATTCCGGTTTTAGTTTGAACGGATCCGGCCAGCCTTATTCCGCTCAGGATTTCGACGTTGATCCTTGTGAGATCGATCCTCCGGCTATGCAGCAGAATAATCCGAACAATTATGGATCGGCCTGGTATTATTCTGATTTCAATACACACAAAAACACCAAGCCTGATGCATTTATACCGGATGCAGATGGCTATCCATACACTATCACTGAATTTACACCCGATGCTACTGGTCGTGTAAAACGTCAAGGCGGTGCCGGCGAAGAATTGCGTTTTGGTGGTCAGCACGTTACTCAGAATTATTACGGAAAGCCAACACAAGAGGAGTTGGATTTGATGTTTGGAAATGAAGTAGGTTATGCAGAACATTATTCAAAGAATGCAGTTAAGGATGCGAATGGTCAGGTAAGTGTTACTTACCAGGATGCTCATGGCAGAACCATTGCAACCGCGCTGGCCGGAACGCCGCCATCAAATTTGGAAGCGTTGAGCAATTATCCGGCTGCTGCTACGCCTGTAACTTCCGATATTTTGAACGATCCGCAATTAGCCGATGGTAATTCACTTACTTCTTCCTATGATTTCATTGTTACCTCAGCCGGTGATCGCACTTTCGATTATAAACTTGAACCGAAGTCGTTTACACCACCATGTCCGGCAAATAGTGATTTGTGTTTCGAGTGTTTATATGATGTAACCATTACGGTTACTGACGACTGCGGTAACACATTTAACAGCGGCCAGCCATTTGTACAAACATTCCATAACTATACCATAACGGATCTGCTACCCGATGGCTATGATTATGATTCCAGTTGTGCCAGACCCGATCATGGTATCGATCCTCCGGGATTTACATTAAATCTTCCGGTTGGTCATTATAATATCACAAAGAAATTAAGCGTGCCGCGCCAAGTGGCCGATGAGTATGCACAAATATGGTTGCGTAACAACACTTGCGCCAAAACATTCCAAAGTTTCTTAGATGAAGCCACAGCGCAACTTGATTTTGGAATGTGTAATCTCACTTGTGCGCAATGTTCTACTCGTGTAAATAATCCGAATTACAAAACCGATCTGGCTACGCGAATCTTTACCGCAGGAGGAGTAACCCAAGCTGAGGCTAATGAACAAGCCGAACTGATGTATCAGAAGGCCAAAGAGCGTTGCGATATGCTTTGCGGCACTACTTCAGGATGTATGGGCATGTATGAAATGATGTTGGGTGATGTGAGCCCGGGAGGTCAATATTGTAAGTATGCTACCAATACCACAACCCACGAAAATATTGCTGATCCAAATGATGTGCATCCGCATGCATCAGATGCATCGGGTAACCCGATATTGTTGCCAAATATACTCGCCAATATTGGAACCAATTATCCGCCATTAAAAAAATACTCTGATGTGCCGGCTGCAGAATATCAGGATGACCAGGGTCATCAGGATTTTGTGTACTCTGATCAATTGCAGCAAATGGTTTCGCCTAATCAGTTGAGTGTAGATGAATTTGTAAAGAAGTTCCGAAGCAGTTGGGCAAAGGCGCTGGTGAAGTATCATCCGGAATATCCATACTATGAATATTGCTTGTCGCAGTCGGCAAGTGATGCCTTTGACCGTGAATTTATGCAAACCGAAAGCTATGCTGATGCTTTGGCGCATGGCTATCTGAATCCGCTGAATGTTACGCCAATCACTTCACCAAATGTAGTGAATGTGGGGGCTGGCGGCAATCCGGGAGCAGCGCCTATCGACCCGCTTTTCGCAGCGTCAACCTCCACTCTGGGGTTAATGAAAGCAAGGGGAAATATGTTGAACAATGATGTTTTCAGGGACGATAATTATGATTTGGTGAGTGTTTCGATATGGGATATGGCCTACATGTTAGCGATGGGGAATAAAATTGCGCAAGAGCCTCATCCAACCGGTGCCACCTATAATAACCATTTCGGTGAGCCTTCCTGCACTGCCGATTTAGATCAACAATGGAAAGTTTTCAGAAGCCTTTATATGCAACTGAAGCAACGGTACTATAACCAATTCCGGGCAGTGGCTTTAGTAAATGCGAATCATGAATTGAATACCACTATAGGCGATGGGGTTTCCGGGCAATATGGAAACATCAACTATCCGTCTGTTGTAATTTGCGGAAGTACCTTCACAAACTGGCTGGCGCCGCAATATATGGATGCCACCGGTTATAACCATGTGATTCGGGCAAGCGCTACCGGAATTCCCGATGTTTACAATACAGTTAGCAGCGGTAGTTGTAGCATAACGAAACTACTATATAACGTTTATTTCAACCGGCAACCTCGCGTTCCTAACGAAGCGCAGATTTCGCAACTATCGAACGTTCCTGGTGTGAATACAACCAATCCGCCTATTACTACTGCATCTCAAGGTCAGGCCGCTGCCAGTGCCGCGAATACTACCATGCAACAACAAAATGAAAGTGCCTGCGAAGGTTATGCCAGCCGTTGGATTGAATTAATTAAGCGGGAAGACCGCTGCGGCCTGTTTAGTACAGGCGATGAAACCCAACTTAAAAAAGTTTTTGTTGCAATTTGCAAATCAGGCGTAAATGCGAACCCATCGAAAATGTCGACCACAACTCCTAACAATACAGGAGTTTTGGTTGATGGCGTAATGTACTACAGCTTTCAGGATGCAATTGAAAAAATCTTACATGTAACTTCAACTGATGTTCGTTGTAATGCCTACTGGATTACATATCCTTCACCGTATGGCGTTCCTGACCGGCCGCTCAGCGATCAGGTGATGGCCTTTCATAACGATTGCGTTTGCGACCGGTTACAATACTTCAAGCAAAAACACCAACTATCCGGTTCATCTCAAACTTTTGCACAATGGTTGAATGTAAATTACCATACTACACTTACTGAACAGGATGCCGGAATTCTGGATCAGCTTTGCACCACCCAAACCGCTTGTTTCAATGTAGATCATCCGATTACTGTACCCGATGTTTTGAGTTGCGATCGTTGTCATAACTGTGAAGAAGTAACCCGGAAATTGATAGACTTCTACGCCATTTTCCCTTCTCCGCCGGGCGGAGCCTTGGGAGATGACATGACGAATAGCGACTACCGTTTGTTGATGGAAGCTTATTTGAATCAACAACTCGGCATGAACATGACCTTTGATGAATATCGCACCTTCCTCAATGGCTGTTCGAATTCAAGCGATGTTACCGACATCCTTACCAATGGAGTTACCGTGAATTCACAACCGGGATGTACTCCAACAGCAACTTGTACTGCAATTAAAGCCGCAGTAGAGGCGATAAAGTTAACGCAGCCTTCAATTCATTCTGAAGCACTGGCGGCCCTATTGAACCAACAACTTAACTGGAATGTAACCTACAACGACTATTTAGCCATAATGCGTGGATGCTATTCACAAAGTGATTTGAATGCGTTGTTTGGTTTTGTAATAATAGATGGCCCGAGTTGCACCGCCTTAAATTTTGTGCTGGATTGGGCTAACCGTTGCACTCCGGAAAATGGCGGCGGCGACCATTCCGACCTTACAGGTTTGCTGAATTATATGTTTGGATTACAGTGGAGCTATAATGACTATATCGCGTATCAATTAAACTGCAATGCACCTGCTTCGCAACGCTTAGCATCAAATAAAAAATCAAAGGAGGCAACGGCTTCGGTCAACCTCTTACAGAAAACAGATCTTCAGCCTCAATTTAAAAAATATGACGGCGCATTCTTGAAAGTTAGAGACCAGGCAACAGTAAAAAATCTTGTTCGAACCAATAAATCAGGGAAACCGCTGGGTATCGAGTCGGGTTGTAATGTAACTCAAACCTGCGGACAGATATGGTCTTTTGTTCAAAATTTTAACGCTACAACACCACCGGGATCGCCTAATTACTTCACTTTAGTAGCCGCGGCTTTAAATGCTGAGTTTGGCAATAATTTCAATGCCTGCTGTTATTTCGATTTTATGGTGAGCTGCGATGGCATGAACCATGCTTTAGAATTATTTGGTAGTGTGCCAGATTGCAGTGCCGCAACCAATTGCGGTTCAATAACTCAAAGCGCTATTCAAATAAGAGATTATCTGGTTACGCTGCAATTAAACCCTGGTGATTCTTCTTACGAACATGAAGTTGAAACCGCTCTCAACCAGCATTTTGGTTATAACTATAATTTCTGTTGCTATTACAATTATCTGGAAGCGAATTTGAATCATGGGCAGCTGCTTGAAATTATGGGCGAACACAATTGTCCGGATTCCGCGGGTTGTGGACCAATCACTAAAACGGCGGAAGAGTTGATTTCAATGATCATGCAAAGCAGTATTTCTCTCAATGACCCATCGTTTTCTGATAAAGTCCGCGATTTTTTAAATCAACAATTAGGCTACAATTACACTTTCTGCTGCTATTACAATTACGTAGAACAAAGTATGGGTCATGCATTTGCTGTAAGCCATTTGGGTGAACATCCGGAATGTACACCTTCGAACTGCGGTCCGATTAGCGTAACTCCTGAAGAAATTCTGGTTTATATCAAGCAAAAAGGAACCGACATCCATAGTCCGACTTTCGAAACAGATCTTACAAATGCCCTCAATCAGAACTATCAATACAATTACGACTTCTGCTGCTATTATAATTACTTACTTACCCATTACGCCGCAAATGATATTGCGGAGTGGTTAGGTTTACATCCGGAATGTTCGGCAACTGATTGTGGTGAAATAAAAGAGAACGTAAAAGATTTACTTCGCTTTATAAAACAGCTTCAACTTGACCAAAACGCTCCGGATTTTACCACGCAAGTTAGCCAGGCATTAAATTCGCAGTATTCTTATTCTTATGATTTTTGTTGCTACTACAGGTATTTCCTTACAGCCTATTCTGCTTCACAACTCGAACGGCTACTGGGTTTGCACCCCGAATGCTCCGACCAAACCTGCGGTGAGATTATGCAGGACCCGGCTGAAATTGTAGAACTGATAAAATCATTTAAGCTGGATGCTCAGGATCCTGGTTTTACTAATCAGGTAACAGTTCTTTTAAATCAGAACTACGGTTACAATTATGATTTTTGCTGTTACTACCGATACCTGCTTACAAAATTCTCAGCTGAAGATCTGCAACAACTTCTGGGTTTGCATCCCGAGTGCCAATCGGGCGAACCATGCGGCCCAATCCAGCAATCACCTTCTGAATTAATTAAGATCATTAAGAAGATCAATCTTGATCCTCACGATCCGAATTTTACATCAGCATTAACTGCTGAATTAAATCAACATTTGTCCTACAATTATGATTTCTGTTGTTACTATAAATATCTTTTGACCCAATACTCCGTTCAGGATTTGATTGATATTGTAGGTGACCATCCGGAATGTAACAATGCATGCGGCGAAATAAAAGTTAGCAAAGAAGACTTCATTACTGCGATTAAGAACAGCCACATTGATAAAAACGATCCGAATTTCACAACTTTGATTGCGGCTTATCTGAATCAGCAGTTTGGATACACTTACGATTTCTGCTGTTATTTCCGCCATTTGGTTGATATCGCAGGTTATAACGATGCTGTCTTTTTCTTCGGCGAACATATCGAATGCCTTGATGCTCAAGATTGCGGTGTAATTGATGTTCCTTATCAGGATGTAGAAGCGCTGATCACACAATTCAATCAAAATAATTCCGTACTCGAGCCTAACTACACTCAGTTGTTAGCTTATTATCTCAACCAAAATCTGGGTTACCATTATAGTTTCTGTTGTTATTTCAATTTTATAAGCGATAACGACAATCAGCATCTGGAACAGCTTATGGGCTCACATCCGGAATGCCAAATGAGCAATTGCACCTTGTGTGTGGATCTGCATGCTGCTTACAATAGCTTCGTTCAACAGTATGGCGAACCAACCCAGTTAGGCGCCGATGCTTTACTCATCTTCACTACCTACACCAATAATTATTTCAATACCAATTTGAGTTTCTATCAATGGTCGGGATTATTCCACATGTGTTTTGGCGATGCATTCCCTGATCTCAATCCGGCGCCATGTGGCAATCCGGTGAATGACTACAATAGTGTGGTGATTTATCCGCCTGCGGTGGCTAACAACGGCGATAACCAACTGTGCACACGGCCGATGTTTTACATTCCGCCTTCTACCTATGATTGTGTAGATAATCTCGAACAACTGGCCTATAACAATGCGCATTTTGCTTATCAAAGCTATCGCGATAGCATTGTTAATGATCTCATAGGAAAGATGTCCGGCTATTGTTTACAAACGCTGGAGGAATTGAAAATGAATTTCGAACTGAAAGAATATCAGTACACCTTGTACTATTACGATCAGGCTGGAAATCTTGTAAAAACTGTTCCGCCTGCCGGAGTGCATTTATTGAATGCTACGCAAATGGCGGCAGTGAAGGCAGCACGTAATTCCAACTCTTCTGCCATCACCGTACCTGCTGTTGATTATGAAACCCGCTATGCTTATAACACTTTAGAAAAGCCAGTGTATCAACACACACCTGATGGAGGTAAATCAGAATTCTGGTATGATCAGTTAGGAAGAATTGTGGTGAGCCAGAATGCCAAGCAGGCGGCTGCTACCAGCACCCAGTATTCTTTCACCACATATGATGCATTGGGTAGAATTCACCGTGCAGGTCAATTGGAAAATACCGGATTCTCGGCAGCCGTGGCCATTAATCCGATCTTATATGACGGTTGGTTGAATGGCGCTTCCAACTTTAAAGATGTGATGGAAACGCAATACGATATTCCGGTGCCCGGACAAACCTTTGCGCAAACTAATTTGCGTGGAAGGGTAGCCGCGGCTATGCATATTCCTACTTTGGCCAACTTTAGTAGTACTCCTGCGCCCGATGCCTTATCGCATTACAGTTATGATATAGCCGGGAATGTGCAATTGTTGGTGCAACAACAGCCATTTGAAGGCACTACATTGCGCAACAAAACAATCAATTACGATTACGATCTGCTCAGCGGTAAAGTGAATGAAGTAGTGTATCAGCAAGATCAGGAAGATCAGTTCATTCATCAATATTTATACGACGCCAACAACCGCATCAGGAAAGTACTGACCAGTACCGACCGCATCCATTGGGAAGAAGAAGCCAAGTATATTTATTACAAGCATGGCCCGCTGGCGCGCACTGAAATTGGACGGAATCAAGTGCAAGGGGTGGACTATGCCTATACGTTACAGGGTTGGCTGAAGGGCGTGAACAACAGCATGCTCGACAAGCAACTTGATATGGGCAAAGATGGTGTGCAACCATCTGCTTCACAGCCGCCGTTGTTTGCTGAAGATGCCTATGGTTTCTCGTTAGGGTATTTCAGTGGCGATTATAAGAGCATAAGTGGAAATGCCGTAGAGCCTGCGCTTTCAGGCTCCGGATTGGAGAGCAGTGCGAGTTTGTTCAACGGAAATATCCGTTACCAACAGCAGGCTATTACCGGCATCGAAAATGGCGCTACACAAGGGTTTGGTTATGCCTACGATCAGTTGAATCGTATTAAGAAGGCGAAGAATTACAACAATCTGGATGTACCTTCTAAAGCCTGGCAGGCCGGAGGACCAATCAGCGCTTATAATGAAGAATTTAGTTATGATGAAAACGGCAATATCATGCATTTGAAACGTGCCGGCATGCCATCGCAAACCGATATGGACGACATGGGCTATCATTATAAAACCATTGGCAGCCAAAAAACCAACCAACTCGATTATGTAGATGATGCTGTGGCTTCAGCTAATTATCCAACTACCGGCGCAACAGTTATTCACGATATCGATAATCAGAATCCGGTGAATTATGAGTATGACGAAATTGGCAATTTAAAGAAAGACCATGCCGAAGGATTGACCATTTCGTGGAATGTGCAAGGCAAGATCAGTGAGATTGTGAAAGGTTCATTACCTTTAGTAACACATATCCGTTATTACTACGATGCTATGGGCAATAGAATTCGCAAGGAAGTGATACCGCCGGTTTTTGCCGATAAGGTAATAACCAACTATGTGCGCGATGCCACAGGCAATATCATGGCCACGTATGAAACCAAAACCCTGCCATCCGGCCTTGGCAGCGGTGCAGGCGGTGGCGGTTCTACGTTCAGCCCAATGACCCATTTGCAGGACTGGGATATTTACGGAAACAGCCGCCTGGGAACGTTGAGTGGCAATATTGGCATTTCTTACAACCCGCCAACAGCGCCCGATGTACTCACTTATTTGGAAGGCAAACGGCAGTATGAACTTACCAATCATTTAAGTAATGTTCTGGCCACGATAAACGACCGCAAAACTGGAATAGATGCCAATAGCGATGGTTTGTGCGAGCGCTACACACCTACATTAGTGAGCGGCCAGATGTACTATGCCTTTGGCTCGCTAATGCCGGGAAGAACGGTGACCAGCGGAAAGTATCGCTTTGGGTTTAATGGGCAATTGAAAGACGACGATGTTACAGGGACTGGAAACATTTCAGATTTTAAATTTCGAGTTTGTGATTTGAGATTAGGTCGATTCTACTCTATTGATCCATTGAGTAAATCTTATCCATGGAATAGTTCATATGCATTTGCTGAAAACCGTGTAATTGATGGCATCGATTTGGAAGGTAAAGAGTGGCAGCCTGTAAATGCGCAAGGACAGAACGTCAGTCCTAGTTCCAATGAAATTGTTAGTTATACATGGGTTGGTTATGAAAAGCAAACTATTTGTGTTGAAAATTATGTTACTGTTGACGGCAAAGTGAGTAATGAAATGGTTACTCTTGTTGCTCCAATAGGAACTGTTGATGAGGCAGTTCTGCCAACCACTCAGAATATTGATGGTGTTCAACGTAACGGTGCCATGTGTTATAGTGTAAATAATGACTTGACGCCAAAATCGGAATTTTCGCCATTAACATCCACTATTGCCGACTATAATGGGTCTATGAGTACAACTGTTCAAGGCTTGGGTAATCGCAATACTGCCTCCGGAACCCTTAGTCTAACTGAGCATTACGAGAATGGTAAAAGCAAAAAAATGGGAGAATGGAATGCTTTATCAGGACCATGGCAGAATGGAGCAATCTATAACGGAGGAGCAAGTATTGGAAAAGTTGTTAGCCCGACTGGGCTACCAGGAATGACAGTCGGCAATCAAGATTACGGCTTCCCGATAACACCGGATTGTATAGATCAAAGAGGCGGTTTTTATATTCATCCTGATGGAAATGTTTGTGGAACCGCTGGTTGCATCGGCATTGAAGGAGGGGCTGCTCAAGCTAGTTCATTTAGAGAAAAGATGTCCGCTGCTCAGGGTAAACAATCAACACCAGTTCGTCTTAACGTAGACATTCAAAACAACCCTAATGTTACCACTCAACAAAATACCACCCACACAGGTGAATAGATATATCTATATAATTGGATTACTATTAATTGGAGTTTATAGTGAAAAATCCAAAGGCGAATTATTGCCATTTGATAAATTGAAATCGATTATACAACCAGATACGGCAATTAACTGTTTTGTATTGAATAATGTTAATTTATTTAATATTAAATCATCCTGTCTATCTCCAAAAGAGATTAACGAGTTTAGGTATCGAACAGGATATTTCGTTGTTGTGTTATATAATAAAAAAAGTAATCAAAAGCTCACACTTATTCGCGGGGCGGGGAGTGTGCCTTTTCAGTTTACAAAGCTTATATTAGAAGAATGTTGTTTGCGGAAAAACGAAGATGTAATATATACAAATCTAAATTTCATAACTTCTTCAGGTTTGAGTTTAGGTCTTTCACAAGAACATTTGAATGACGCAATTCGGAAAATGAATTTATCGGACCGCACAACGCATTTTCAAAATGCTAATGATTATCGAGAAGTTGTAGAAATAACAACTGGAGAAGATGATGGGTTTCTTGATAGATGGAATTTTCCTCTCTATAAAGCGACATATGAAATTAAAAACAAACGCATCTCGAAAATAATTTTGGAATTACAAGATTAACTAAATATCCATAGAAGCTACATCATGTTTAACTTCGGTTTACGATAGCTTTAGGCAAAACACAATTTCTCATTTGCAATATGACACTAATGATAAAGCTAAGCTGGTAAGGAGCATTTGTGAATTTTCCTGCCATGTTTACGATTACCGTGCTGATGGATCTTTGGCAGATGAAGGCACCTTGCTTTTTGATGATTGGCCTGATTGGGAAACCATTCGATATGGTGTCTGGAGATTTTATAATGAAAATGGGAATATTATAAAGCAAATAGATTATAAAGATCGGTACTTGCTTGATGAAAATGATTACTGAAAAGTCCCCGCAATTTTATGATAGTAACCTCATCTTAGCAAGTTGACCTACTTCTCAACTGTATCATTCCGCCAACAACATCTCCCGCCAATTTTGGCATTTAACTTGCGATACGGCATTTTTTGAGAATGAATAAAATTTTGATTCTGTTCAGCAACCACCTAACGTTTCAACAACGGCTCATGCAGTGTGCCTACGGGTTTGTTACTTTGCTTGTTGTAATCATCTTGTTTTTAGCTATAGTTAATAACTGGCTGATTTCACTTTTGGGAGGATGCTTTTGGATGTTTGCACTGATATGGTCCCTAATAGATCGAACTCGATTCTATATTACCTACCTGGCTGTTGAAGATGAAAGTGTCACTTTGTACTATAGAAATTTTAATGAGTTGATTAAAATCGAACGTGTTCCTTTATCAGGGTTTAAATTGCGCCTTTCGGCGAAATGGTACGACAATTTCGGCGGACTGACATTGGAATTGTATCTGAATAATAAATTTATCTTGAGTCAGGATAGGATAGGTGATTGGGACAATGAGTCAATTAGGAGTGTTTATCACCAATTAAAGTTGTTGAAAAAGGAATAAGTACCTGCTGCTATTTACTTAGGCGCAGCCTATTGCAAATGCAAATCTTGAAACGGGTTTATTCCTTCCGCTCGCACGAGTATTGCGATAGCATCTCGTGCGTAAGAGCGGATGCGGTTTGCAAACGCATTATTGGGTAAGCCAGATCCCCTTACTCCCATGATTTTGCTTCGCAAAACACACAGGAGACGGGGCAATAGACACCTTAAAGTATGATCAATTTTGTGGTTTTGTCTCATGGTGGTTTTTTGGTGAGGAAAAACGCACTACCGCCAGGCATTGCGTGAGCGGGCGATAGGGCGCGAGCAACGCGAGCGGTGCGAAGGAGGAACGACTGAGCACGGGAGGCGAAGCCGTACCCCGTAAGCACGCGACCCGAAACCCGCAGCACGGCTTGTTTTGAACGAATCACTGTTCTTTTGCTGCGGGGTGAGGGGCACGCCATGGTTAGTGTGGTTAGTGTGGTTGGTGTAGTGGGTGTGGTGAGTGTAGTAAGTTGCCTTGGGTCTTGCCATTTGTAACTTTGATGTGTATCCGTGAATAGGTGTATTCGTGGTGGATGCGCCAGGAACTTGCAATTTTCAATTTGAAACTTTCCATGTTTTGTTGAATGCAATGCATCTCGTTCTCATTTTATTTGTACCTAATCCGAATCAGTAATGCTGTTTCCGAAATTCATTATCCAAAGCGCCTTCCATCTTGCGTCTTGTGCCTTGCATCTTGCATCTGAAAAGTGTATCCGTGTATTGGTGTGTTGGCTATTCGCTCATGGCTCATGGCTCATGGCTCGCAGCTCGCATCTTGCATCTTGCATCTTGTGTCTTGCATCTTGCGTCTTGTGTCTTGCGTCTTGCATCTTCCCCTTCCTCTCAAACCAATTTCTTCTTACTTTCCTCCTGATGAAAAAAATCCTGTTGCTGTTTTTTTGCGGCGTTCAATTGTCGCTTCCCGCCCAAATATCCGATTCATCAACTACTTACATCCACGCCGTAGCGCCAAGTTCCAATGCCAAAGCGGTACAAGGGATTTTTGCATTTTTAGGTATTAAGCACCGGCTGTTGAACTACATGACGGGCAAACGCCACATCCCGCAACGCGCCGCAACTTTGCCGCTTTCACTACGTTCTAAATTTCACATCACCACTGCGCAGATAGCCGGCCATCGCGTTTGGACTATCACACCAAAATCTAAAATTTCTGAAACAACTATCCTTTACCTTCACGGCGGCGCTTACATTCTTAATATTTCTTCTTTCCATTGGAAGTTTATTGAAAAACTTTTGTCGCAAACTCAGGCCACTATTGTTATTCCCGATTATCCACTGGCGCCTGCCGCTCATGCCGAAAATGTGTATGCATGTATTCTGGCCGTATATCGCGAAATATTTTCCCGAAAACCTCGAAAGCTCGTCGTTATGGGCGATTCGGCCGGCGGCGGACTGGCGCTCGGTTTTTCGGAATATCTTCAAACGCTACAAATGAAACAGCCCGATGAGGTGGTTTTACTTTCGCCCTGGCTGGATGTAACCATGAGTAATGCCGATGCAACAGCTGTAAATCATACCGATAAAATGCTGAACATTCGCGGGCTTCAACTGGCCGGAAAGGCTTATGCCGGCGCCTGGAATGAAACCGATTACCGCATCAGTCCGTTGTTTGGCCAACTCAGCGGTTTGCCGCCCATTTCAATTTTTACAGGAACACATGATGTGCTGATGCCCGATAGCCGTAAGCTGAAAGCCTTGCTGCAACAGCAACACAGCGTATGCCATTATTATGAATATCCCCAAATGTTTCACGGTTGGATGGTAGTTACCGGACTTCGCGAATCCAAAACCGTGATGAAACAACTGGCAACTATTGTGAATCATTAGATTCTTCGAACGGTTTTTTAGAATGGATAGTTTCAATGGCGGCTGCCGCTGCGTTCGCTCGTTCCTCGCGAGGCAGCGGCACCGGGCTTTACGCTTCAAGTCCTCAGGCCGCGGATAGCCTTAAATCCTTTGCTGTGTAATCGTTTCAGGCGAATTACGAATTTCAAATTACGAATTACGAAACAGGAGGTTACTCTTAAGGAATAAGCATAGTATAATTCGTAATTCGTAATTTTTCATTCGTAATTTCTTCGCTGCGGCCTTGCGGGCTTTCCGCTGCAATCCCTGCCGCTTTTAAAGAAGCGCAGCGTATTGTTCCATATAACAAAAAAATAGCATACTTCAGGTTGGTACGATATTCGATTACGGATTGAAAATTTAAATTCTGCTATGGAAAAAATTCAACCGGTACTGGAACAATTCTATCACAGTTGTATGCACTATGCTCCTCAATTAGGGTCAGCCTTACTTGTTTTTGTAATAGGGCTATGGCTTACTAACTGGGTGGCGCAACTGGCCACAAAAGGTATGGTGCGCAGAGGGCTTGATATATCGCTTCAATCGTTTTTAAGCAGTCTGCTGAGTGTAGGTTTGAAGGTGTTGTTATTGGTAACGGTTGCGGGTATGCTGGGCATTCAAACTACCAGCTTTGTGGCCATATTAGGAGCAGCAGGATTAGCTGTGGGACTGGCGCTTCAGGGTTCACTTTCCAATTTTGCGGGCGGTGTACTTACATTGGTTTTTAAGCCGTATAAAGTGGGCGATCTGATTGAGGCGCAGGGTCAGTTTGGCGAAGTAAAGGAGATTCAGATTTTCAATACCATTTTACTTACACCCGAAAACAAAACGGCTATCCTTCCGAATGGAGCGGTTTCGAACGGAACCATAGTGAATTACTCTCGCCATGGCAATTTGCGTGTAGATTTGAGCATTGCAGTAGCTCCTGATAACGATATAGCAAAAGTAAGGACGGTAATTGAAGCTGTTTTTGCACAAAACGAGAAGGTTTTATTGCAACCGGCTCCATCGGTGAACGTATTGAAAATGGGGGATGGAATGATTACGCTGGCTGTGCGTCCGTATGCCACACCGGCGGATTACTGGTCGGTTTATTTTGGTATTCAGGAACAGATCAAAACGGCCTTTGAACAAAATCAAATCAGCGCGCCCATACCGCATCGGGTGATTTTGAATAAGTGAAGCAGTTCGCGGTGTGCAGCCGCGAGTCTGTTGCCGAAATCCACCTGAAGTACGGGAATCGAAATGCGCCATTTCAGAAAGGAGGTTTTTCATGCTCTCGTAATCAATTGCTTGTAATTTGCACTTATGGTAACCATTGCTTTGTATTAATTTTAAGCCATGGCGGAAAATCATTTGGCTTGGTATCAACAGCAATTGCGCAGTTTGTTTACCAAAGAAGAACTGGCAATGTTGATGAAGAAATCAGACTGGCGTGGTTTTCTTGAAATTGCCGATACGTGGCTGTGGATTGCGGCAGCTTTGGCATTGGCGGGTTTTTATCCTAACTTTTTCACTATTCTTCTGGCCTTGTTCATTTTGGGCGGAAAGCAACTGGCCTGCGCTATCATCATGCACGATTGCTCGCATGATGCGTTGTTTGAAAGCCGTAAACTGAACCAGTTTTTCGGCAATTGGTTTGGTGCATATCCCATTATTCAAAATCTGGAGCAGTATCGCCCATATCATCGCGAACATCATATGTACACCGGTTTGGATGATGATCCGGATTTGTCGCTTACCAAAGGCTATCCCGCAACGGTTTACAGTTTGTTGCGGAAATTTGCGCGTGATCTTTTTGGCGCTACCGGCATCAAGGCGCAGATCGGAGCTATAGTTATGCATATCGGTATCTGGAAATACAATCTTGCTGGAGTGGTTACGAAGGCCACACAGAAAATTTCTACAAAAGATGCGCTTCTTTCGGCATGGAAAAATCTTCGCGGTCCGTTAGCCTTTCAACTATTATTTTTTGGTATCCTTTGGTGTTGTGGGGCGTGGTGGTTGTATTTAGTATGGTGGGGCGCGTTGCTTACCACTTACAATTTTTCGTTGCGTGTGCGCAGTATGGCCGAGCACAGTATGGCTACCGAGCGCACCGATCCGCATCAGAACACGCGCACCACGTATGCCAATTTTGTGGAGCGCATGCTCTTTGCGCCGCACTATGTAAACTTTCATGCTGAACACCATTTGTGCATGGGCGCTCCGCCTTATCAACTCCGGCATATGCATGAATTGCTGTTAGCGCGCGGGTTTTACGATAAAGGACTACTGGAAAAAAATTACTGGCGGGTATTGAAACGAGCTATTCGTCATTAATTTTTGAAACGGTCAACCTCGAAGGTTCTATCTTCGAGGTTGGTCAACTTTGTGGGAACCTCGAAGGTTGGACTTTCGAGGTTGGCAACTTTACGGGAACCTCGAATATTGAACCTTCGAGGTTGGTGCCGAAGGCGATCTTGATTTCAAAAAAAATGGTGGAAACAGTTAACCTCGAATATAGAACCTTCGAGGTTGAAGCGCATTTACGGGAACCTCGAAGGTTGGACTTTCGAGGTTGGTGCCGAAGGCGATGTTGATTTCAAAAAAAAGGGTTGAAGCGCATTTACGGGAACCTCGAATATTGAACCTTCGAGGTTGAAGCACATTTACGGGGACCTCGAAGGTTGGACCTTCGAGGTTGGGGCTGGAGGCGATGTTGATTTCAAAAAAAATGGTGGAAACAGTCAACCTCGAAGATGGGACCTTCGAGGTTGAAGCACATTTACGGGGACCTCGAAGGTTGGACCTTCGAGGTTGGGGCCGAAGGCGATGTTGATTTCAAAAAAAAATGGTTGAAACAATCAACCTCGAAGATAGAACCTTCGAGGTTGAAGCACATTTACGGGGACCTCGAAGGTTGGACCTTCGAGGTTGGGGCTGGAGGCGATGTTGATTTCAAAAAAAATGGTGGAAACAGTCAACCTCGAAGATGGGACCTTCGAGGTTGAAGCACATTTACGGGGACCTCGAAGGTTGGACCTTCGAGGTTGGGGCCGAAGGTGATGTTGATTTCAAAAAAAATTGGTTGAAACAATCAACCTCGAAGATAGAACCTTCGAGGTTGAAGCACATTTACAAGGACCTCGAATGTTGAACTTTCGAGGTTGGGGCCGAAGGCGATCTTGATTTCAAAAAAAATGGTGGAAACAGTTAACCTCGAATATAGAACCTTCGAGGTTGAAGCGCATTTACGGGAACCTCGAAGGTTGGACTTTCGAGGTTGGGGCCGAAGGCGATCTTGATTTCAAAAAAATGGTGGAAACAGTTAACCTCGAATATAGAACCTTCGAGGTTGAAGCACATTTACAAGGACCTCGAATGTTGAACTTTCGAGGTTGGGGCCGAAGGCGATATTGATTTCAAAAAAAAATGATGGAAGCAGTCAACCTCGAAGATAGAACCTTCGAGGTTGGCAACTTTGTGGGAACCTCGAATATAGAACCTTCGAGGTTGAAGCACATTTACAGGGACCTCGAAGGTTGAACTTTCGAGGTTGGGGCCGATGGCGATATTGATTTCAAAAAAAAGGTGGAAACAGTCAACCTCGGATATAGAACCTTCGAGGTTGAAGCACATTTACGGGGACCTCGAAGGTTGAACTTTCGAGGTTGGTCAACTTTGTGGGAACCTCAGATATAGAACCTTTGAGGTTGGCAACTCAAGCCCGCTCCAACGTAAATTAGCTTACCGGATTGAGCGCAATCGAAAAGATTTTGTACTGATTCATATCGCGCTCGTAGAAAAATTTGTCGAGCGCTTCATACATGTTCTTCGCACGGAAATACGAAGTGTGCAATTGCTGGTCGCCCAGTTTCATCCATTGCACCGTCATACTATTTTCCTTCGGATAATGTTTCTCAATATAATCGGCCATCTTCTCCAAAGCATCTACTTTGTCAGTGCCGTTTACCGTATGAAATAAAAACGATTGTTCGTGTGTAGGGTTGATGGTAACCAAATCAAAGCGCACTAAATTGCTTTTCTCGCGAAAATTGAAAATCACATTCTCTTGCTTGATACCCAGCAGCGAAATAATCTTTTTCTGCAAACGCGCTACTTCAATATGGAGGTCGTTGCTGCTCATGCTTTCCACCTTATTGCAATTGATCGGTGATGCCGTCAACAATGCCATATTTCACCGCTTCTTCAGCCGTCATCCAGTAATCACGGTCAAAGTCTTTCATCACTTGCTCAACTGATTTTCCGCAATTGTCGGCTAATAGCTGTGCCGAAAACTGACGGGTTCTCTCAATTTCCCGAGCCGTGATCTCAATGTCGGTAGCTTGTCCGTACATTCCGCCAAGCGATGGCTGGTGAATCATTACACGGCCATGACGCCAAATTTTACGGCTACCTTTTTTGCCGCCGCTCAATAGTATGGAACCCATGGATGCCGCCAAACCCATACAAATGGTGTGCACCGGCGAAGAAATCATTTGCATCACATCGTAAATAACCATGCCACTGGTAACTACACCACCGGGTGAATTGATGTAAAAATATATGTCCTTGCCCGGATCGCTGGCTTCCAGAAACAGCAATCGGTTTACTACTTTTTCGGCAGATTCGTCATGTACGGCGCCCCATAAAAATACCCGGCGTTGTTCCAGAAATTTATTATCGAACTTCGCGCCTCCGGCAAATTTCTCGATTAAGTCACCCGGGTTTTTTGGCACTTCCGGTTCTTCCATATATACGTTCATCAGTTTCAAATTTTTTATTCCAGACGGCCAAAAGTAAAATAAATTTTAAGGCCTTACAGTAGGGTAGCGGCAGTTCGTATTACACCTTTTTATTATCTTGGCGAGGAACTCCATGTCGTATCTCTACGAATTTATCCGTTCGCTGAATGCGAAAGATAAACTGCGTCTTGAAAACTTACCGCTTATAGGTAAAGAACGAGATGTGGTGGACTATTTGCTGGAGGGCAAAGATCCGGTACTCGATATTCCCAAAGCGTGTACCGATCTGCATCTGAGCCGTTCGCACTTCGACAAAATATCGTCGCTGGTGTTGAACAAATGTTATGCTGATTTTGTTCCTGAAGGTGGCGCAACGCTGGTAAGTAAACTGGTAGCGCGGGGCCTGGTGCGCCATGCCTTGCATCAGGTGAAGCAAATTGAAAAGGGTTGGAAAGAATGGCCTCCTGAGCAGGAAGAACGGCGATTTTTTTATGAAAAAGTATTTCGCACCATTTGTCGTTTACCTGCCCAAACTGAAGGTAAAATGGAGATGGTGGAGCAATACGCTAAATTGTTCCTGCAACAATTTACTGATCAAAAACAAAAAGCGATAGCTGATGTTTTTGCCAGAAGCCGGAAGTTGATTTGCGAAGTAGAACGCGAAGGGGTGACCAAAAAAACGGAACTGGCTACCGTTCGAAAAGCGATCGAAAAGAAATTGACCAAGTTGAAAAACGATGGCGATGCGCTAAAAGATGGTTTTGCTATTTGCCAGGCCAATATGGCGAACATCTTCTATTACAATTTGATTGATCCTGAAAAGAGTCTGCCATTTCTGGAAGAAAGTTTGCATTGGTTACCTTCTCTTACAACGCAACTAGATGAAAGTGAGCGAATCAATTTTCATTTGAAGTATGGAGAATGTTTGTTTTTTCTGAGTCGGTTCGAAGAGGCGTTTAAGGTTTTCGAGCCGTTTTTTGAGAATGAAGAAGCGCACCGGAAAATTGTGAATGCGATGCGCTCTAAGTATATACAGATTTGCATGATCACCGGCAGATTGCAGGAGGCAGAGAACGAATTGCAGTATGTGTACTCGCTTTCTTCTGAAGAACAGGTGCACCAATTTACGTTGATGTATGTGCTCAACTCTATCAAGTTGTATCTTTTATGGGATAAGTACGAACGCGCCTTTGATTATTTGCAGTTGATGAAAAATAGATTGGTGAAGAATGTACTGGTAAACTATGAGGTGGAAATGCGCAACCTGGAAGCCGTGTATTTCTTTCTGATGAACGATTACGATTTTGCGATTTATATAGCCAAAAAGAACCTGAAGTTTTTTGCATCGCGAAGAGAAATGGCCGATAGTCCTCAAGTGGGCAATTTTTCGCGCCTGCTTATCAAAATGGCACAGCAAAAGAAAAAGAAAGACTCCTATAACTTCCGTAGTGATGAGCGATTTGAAATGTATCAACATCGCGAATTGGCATTTTATGAGCTGGTATTAGAGAAAATGGACGAAGCGGGAAGGTGAGAGAAAAGAGATGCAAGACGCAAGATTTAAGACGCAAGACGCAAGATTTAAGCTTCAAAATGTTTCTCAATTTCATCGTGCGAGAACGTAGCAATGGTGCGCCTTCCATTAGGGGCCGCATACGGATTTTCGCAGGCAAACAATTCATCAATCAGATTTTTCATTTCTTCTACCGATAAACTTTTTCCGGCTTTAATAGAAGAACTTTGTGCCAGCGACCGCGCCAGATTTTCGCGTTTGTTAAGCTTCGAAATGGACAGGTTTTTTTTGAACTGTTCCAGCAATTCTTCTACCATATTCTTTTCATCGCCGGCAACAATATCAGCAGGAAAGGAATGGATCACAAAGGTGTTCGTGCCAAAGGCCTGAATGTCGAAACCAAGGCCGTTAATATCGTTCAGCACCTCTTCCATGATCACGGCATCTTCAGCATTCAGCGCAATGGTTTGCGGGAACAATTGCCGCTGGCTGGCCTGATGATTATGCGCTAACTGACGTATAAATCGTTCGAACAGCACCCGTTGATGTGCCGCTTGCTGATCAATGAGAATAAATCCCGATTTGATTTGAGATACGATGTATTGCTTATGGATCTGATAAGGTTGTGTGGCTTCTTTCTGCGGAAAATGCTCTTCCTGCTTTTGGGTCACAAAACTGGTTTGCCCTTCCTCGCGCGAAGGTTGGTACACATTTTCCCAATGGCGCATATTGCTGCGTTGACGGGCATCGGGCCGGTCGTTATCAAAATAATCGCGTGTGCTGCCACCTGCCTGTTCGTGAGGAACGCGGGATTGCTGCAGCCAATCGGGTACTTGCTGAAAAGTGCCGTTGCGGTTCAAATGGTCTTCCTGATTAAAATCAAGCGAAGGCATTACACTATAAGCGCCTAAAGCATGTTTCACGGCCAGATTCACAAAGGTATAGGCCAACTTTTCATCATCAAACTTGATCTCATACTTCTGTGGATGAACATTAATATCAATGCGTTTCGGATCAATGTCCAGAAACAATACGTAAAAAGGAAAGCTATCCTTTGGCAGCATTTGTTCGTAGGCATTCTGAATAGCGTGATTCAGATAAGGCGACTTAATAAATCGGTTATTTACAAAGATATACTGCTCACCTCTGGTCTTTTTCGCAAACTCCGGTTTCCCTACAAACCCGTAAACCCGCAGGGCATACGTATTTTCTTCAACCGGAACAATTTGCGAAGCGTACTTGTCGTCAAACACCGCGCAAATCCGTTGTTTCAAATTGCCGCCACGGTAGTGGAACACTTCATGTTCGTTGCTGAAAAATTGCAGGGTTACTTTGGGGTTGGAAAGGGCAATGCGTAAAAATTCTTCAATAATATTTTTGAGCTCGGCGGCGTCACTTTTTAAGAAATTGCGCCTTGCGGGTACATTAAAAAACAAGTTTTTTACCGCAATGGAGGTGCCTTCGGCGGTTTGACAAGGTTCCTGAACCAGCACTTTCATGCCTTCAATATTGATGCAAGTGCCTAGTGCCTGACCATGAAGCCGCGTGCGCATTTCTACCTGCGCGATGGCGGCCACTGAAGCCAGAGCCTCACCGCGGAAACCCATAGTGCGGATGTCGAAAAGATCATCAATAGAGCGAATCTTGCTGGTGGCGTGCTTTTCGAAGCACATGCGGGCATCGGTTTCGCTCATGCCGCTGCCATTGTCAACCACCTGCACCAACGTTTTTCCGGCAGCCTTAACAATCAACTGTACATGCGTGGCGCCGCTGTCGATGGCATTTTCCATCAACTCCTTCACCACCGAAGCGGGACGTTGAATCACCTCACCGGCAGCGATCTGATTGGCAATGGTGTCAGGAAGCAGTTTGATCTTATCAGGCATAAAAAGGGTGGCGAAGGTAGTGAATTCTATAAATGAAAATGGCGCGAATTGCTTCGCGCCATTCCTGTGAAATGATGGAGGTTATTTTTTCAAATTGTCCCGAATTTCCATAAGCAATTGTTCGGTTGCTGTAGGACCTGCAGGAGCAGGAGCCGGTTCTTCTTTTTTCATTTTGTTCATCGCCTTTACTACCATAAACATCACAAAGGCCACGATGATGAAATTGATCACTTCATTGATAAAAGCGCCATAATGCACCGCTACTTCCGGCGAACTTACTTTGCCGGCGGCATCTACCACTTCGCTTTGAATTACCATTTTTAAATGGCCAAAATCCTGCCCGGCAGCCAATTTACCTACAACCGGCATTACCATTCCTTCTATAAAGGCGGAAGTTACCTTGCCAAAGGCGGCACCCATAACAAAACCGACAGCCAAATCGATCAGATTGCCTTTCATGGCAAATTCCTTAAATTCTTTGAGCATTCCCATAGTGTGTTTGTTTTTAGTTTTAAAAAGTTCGGGAGTTCAAGTACGCCACTTTCTAACTCCTTGTTACTCTACGAATAAAGAAATCCTTTTTCGATCTGCATAATCACAAAGCATATTTTATTTTCACTTATATGAAATGGCAGCAGTCGCTATTGCGCTTTCTTAATGTTCGGCGTGACGAGGCCTGGTTGGTACGCCAGCTTTTCTTTCTCCAATTTTTTCAAGGCGCAGGAATTGCGTTGTTTTTCACTGCCGCAAATGCCTTGTTTCTCGAAAGTTTTGAAATTCGAGAACTGCCTAAGGTGTATTGCATTGCAGCAGCCTTGCTTTGGATTACCGGTTTTGTGTATTCGAAAGTAGAGCACGCGCTTACCGTAAAGCGATTGATTGCCGCTATCATTTTATTCATGACTGCCAGTGTTTTGATATTTCGCATCGGCATTAATGTATTCGGCTCTCCGTTTCTGTACATCATGCTGGCGTGGTTCAATGTGCTCTACCTCTTGGGAAATCTGGAATTCTGGGGATTATCGGCATTGCTTTTCGATATCCGCCAAAGCAAGCGGTTGTTTGGGATCATTAGCGCGGGCGACATCCCGGCCAAGTTCATCGGGTATATTTCAGCTTCGCTGGTGGCGCCTTATATCGGCAGCGAGAATATGCTGTTCCTCGCCATGTGCTGCATCCCGGTGTCGCTCATCTTTTGGCGCAAACTTTCCCGTGCAGGAAAACTTGACCTTCATGTAGAACACGATCATTATGGCGAACATTCGGCAGGGGAGTTCCATAATCCGCAACTGGCAAAAATGGTGCGCGATTTTTTTGGCAACCGGCTCATCCTCACCGTGGCTATTCTTTCGTTTCTGGTGGTGGCCTGTGCTTCTATCATCAACTTTTCGTTCTATGCGCAGGTTAAAGAAAATATTCACGGCGATAAACAGCTTGCGGCATTCATCGGTTTGTTCCTCGCCTTCGGAAGGATTGTGGCCATTCTGTTCAAGCTTATTTTTACCGGTAAATTTACTAATGCGTTCGGGCTGAAAGGCTCGCTGCTCATTACCCCCGTAATGTTGTTGTTGTTTGCTATCGCAGTGGTTTTTTCACCGGCCCTTACCGAAAACGACCGCCTGGTGTTATACGTGTTCGGCTTGATGGCTGTGCTGAGCGAAACCCTAAAAACCGCCTTGCAGGATCCGGTTTTCATTGCCCTGATGCAGCCGCTGCGGTCGCATCTACGCCTCAAAGGCCACACCATCGTTAAAGGCGTAATGGATCCCTTTGCGTTATTGTTCAGCGCAGGTATTATTTGGGTAGAAATGCAAATTACCGGCACCGCCGATTTGCATGTACTAAGCTGGGTTTTAATTGTAATGATAGCGGCCTGGATTGTTTGGGTGTTTGTGGTCGATAAAAGTTATCTCTCTTCGTTGGTAGAAGGTTTAAAGAACCGCTACCTGTCGGGAAATGAAACCGATCTTAACAATGAACAAACCATTGCTTTTGTTTCTGCAAAAATGGAACATGGCGCTACGGGCGAAACCATTTATCTGCTTAAACTAATCGAACGTCAGCATCATGAAAGCAGAAATACTTTAATCATGAAAGCGCTAAGGCATGCCGATGACCGCGTGAAAATTGAAGCCATTGGCGCAATTGAACGTTTAAAACTGCAATCGGCTTTGCCTGAACTGTATGCCATTCTGAAATCCGCACCTTCAGAACAGTTATTGGCAGAAACTATACAAGCGGTGTGCATTTTACAGCAGGAAGACGTAGAAGATTTTTCTGCTTATCTGGAAAACAAGGACCTTTCGGTGGTAAAGGCTTCGGTAATTGGCTTATTAAAAAACGGAAGCATCAACGCTATTGTAGCCGCGGGTCAGAAGTTACAATTGCTGATAGAAGCAGCAGAAACAGGACAGCGCAAGATTGCAGCCGAAATTATTGGCGAACTCCGCGTGAAATCGTTCTACAAATCGCTGTTGCGTTTGTTGAACGATAAAGAGCAAGCTGTGGTGACCGCCGCCATTCAGGCCTCGGGAAAACTTCAAAGCGAAAAACTATCGGCGGCCCTGATACAATTGTTTGAACAAAATCGTTTTCAGAAAGAAATATTACAAGCGTTAGCACAATCAGGAACTGCTGCGCTGCCTGCTATTTCGGCATTTGTAAACAGCGGAACACCATCGCCACAAACCCGCCTGAAAATGATGCAGCAGGTGGGACATATAGGCGGCAAAGAAGCCCACGAACTGCTGCTGAAATGGGCCGGCGAAAGCCGGTCGCAACGTTTGGATGGCTTGCATCAGTTACATTTGGCGGGTTTTCATTCGCCGGGAAATTCATTACTGGAAGGCTGGCTGCGCGATGATATGGCATTTGCCGGAAAACTCTTGTCGCAATTACATTTCGTAGAACAGCAGGGAACCCATCCAAAGCTTCTGGCAGCCTTACGTCTGGAACTTTCAGAATCGCGCGAACGGCTGCTTTGGTTGTTTTCTTTTTTGTACGACAAAGAAAAAGTCATGCGGGCGCGAAATGGATTTCAAATCCAGAAAAAGGAAAGTTTGGCCAACGCTTTTGAATTAATTGATCTCACTGTTCCCAAAGAGTTTTCGCTGGCCTTTGCCCGTATTTTTGAAGAAGCGGCATTGATTGAAAAATTAGCGGAATTGCGTTTATCACCAGTGGCTACTGAAAAAACACTATGGCAGGACTTACTGGGAAGCGCGGGATACAATAGATGGACGCAGGCCGTTGCCATTTATACGCTTCCTGACCGGGTGTATCGCGAATTGCCAACGCTGCTACAACCTTATATGAAACATAACGATTTGCTGCTGCGTGAAACCTGCGCTGCGGCCATAAAACCTGAAGTAGCATTATGAGCCAACACATACAAAAGGAAAATCATTTGCTGGTGATCGAAAAGGTGCTGCTGCTGAAATCGCTCAGTATTTTCAGCGAAACACCCGAAACCATTCTGGCTGAAGTAGCAGGCATTTTGGAAGAAGTGGAAATTGAAAAAGATACTACCATCTTCACTGCCGGCGAGATTGGCAATTGCATGTATATCATTTACCGTGGTGAAATCAGAATTCATAGTGGCAATACCACTTTAGCGGTATTAAAAGACAATGATTTTTTCGGTGAACTTTCTTTGTTGGATGCGGAAACACGTTCGGCATCGGCCACAGCTCAAACGGATGCTTTTTTGTTGAAAATCGATCAGGAGCCTTTTTACGAAATCATGGAAAACCGGGTGGAAGTGGCGCGTGGAATTATAAGAACGCTTTGCCGCCGCTTGCGCAATCTCAACCAAAAAACGGTCGAAAATTCAAAGACGTGATTTTTGGCACTGTTTTTTATTGATTGCTGCGCAAAATTCAGTTATGAAAAAATGGGTACTTCCCTCACTGTTCCTGGTATTGGTTGCTTTTGGCGGATGTTCGAAAGTGAACATTTTAAGTATTGATGACGATAAAAAGCTGGGGCAGCAAAGCCGCGATCAGATTTTGGCCGATCCTACGAATTATCCGATACTCGACCGCAATCAATATGCTAGTTCCTACAGTTTTCTGGAAGGAATAAAGCAGGATATTTTGAATAGCGGACAGGTAAAGTACAAAACGGAATTTGACTGGGAATTGCGCATTATTCAGAACGATACGGTGCAGAATGCCTTTTGTACGCCGGGAGGCTACATTTTTGTTTATACCGGTTTGTTGAAATATCTCGACAATAAATCATCATTAGCCGGTGTGCTGGGTCACGAAATGGGTCATGCCGATCACCGCCACTCTTCTACACAACTCACCAAAAAATATGGTGTTGATTTTCTGTTGCAATTGCTGTTGGGCAAAAACAATGGGCAATTGGCGCAAATAGGCGAGGAATTATTATTCCTGCAATTTAGCCGTAGCGATGAAACTGATGCCGATAATCAATCGGTGGTGTATTTATGCCCTACGAAGTATCGCGCGGCAGGTGCTGCCGATTTTTTTCAGAAGATTATTAATAGCGGCGCGGCACAACCGCCGCAATTTCTGAGTACGCATCCAAGTCCGGATAATCGCGTGCAGAACATCACCTCAAAGGCTTCTTCGGGTGGTTGCAGTGCGTCTATTACAACACAGGAAGAAAACGCCGATTATACGGCCTTTAAGAATTCGCTGCCTTAGCAATTAATTGGTATTTTTAGGTCATGCATTTAGACCGCACTCATTTCACCAGGGGAACTCATGCTGATTTAGCTGAGGCTACGAAGCAATACCACCACGGATTATCGATATCCGAACGTTTGAAAATCGGGGTATATCTTACCCGTGTGGCGTATGGTTTGGAAGGAAAGCCGTGGCCCAAAATGGAAAAGCAGTTGTTTTCAGTGCGTAAACATGAACGATGATTTTTAATGACGATTTCCGGGAATTTATTTTGGCTTTGAATGCCTCGCAGGTTGAATTCATACTAATTGGCGGATACTCTGTGATGTTATATGGTTACCCAAGAACAACCGGCGATCTGGATATTTGGCTAAACAGAACTCCCGAAAATTATAAAAAGTTAATCCGCGCATTTTCGGAGTTCGGATTACCTACAAATGCCATTTCCATTGAAGATTTTTTACATAATGAATCTATGGATGTTTATTCCTTCGGAAGATCACCTGTTGCTATTGATCTTCTGGTAAAAGTGAAGGGGCTGGATTTTGATTTAGCTTTAGCCAATAGTGTAATCATGCAGCCGGATGGTTTCCCCGTGCGGGTAGTTAGTTATCATGATCTGATAAAACTAAAGAAAGCTGCCGGTAGAAATAAAGATTTTGATGATTTGGCTCACATTAAAAATCCGAATGAAAGTTGATGTTTCCGTGGCTACGCTCCGAAAGCGCCAGGGATGCGAAAGGCGCGACCGAAGGGAGCGGTGCGAAGGAGGAACGACTGAGCACGGAAGCGAAGCGCACCCTGTAGCAGCCTGACCCCGGCGATTACGTTTTCAGGGAAATTGGCAGATGCCAAACAGCCGGGGGGCGCCCAAAAAAACCTTTTGAAAAACCTTATGTAACATTCTGTTACTTTCGCTGTATGACCATCGATCCGGCAACATTGCCCGTTCCTAAATTGCATGAATATTTGCTGAACGCCATTGCGCCGCGGCCTATTGCGTTTGTTTCTACGATTGATAAAAGTGGGAAGGTGAATCTTTCTCCTTTTTCATTTTTCAATGTGTTTGGCGCCAATCCGCCTATTCTGGTGTTTTCGCCTGCACGCAGCGGCCGAACCGGAGCTACGAAAAACACGCACGATAATGTGCTGGAAGTGGAGGAATGTGTGGTGAACATAGCGCATTACGAAATGCTGTACCAAATGAATCTGGCTGCCGGAATGTATGAAAAGGGTGTGAATGAATTTGAGAAGAGCGGCCTCACGCCGGCGCCTTCGGTAAAGGTGCGCCCGCCGCGTGTAGCAGAAAGTTTTGTGAGTATGGAATGCAAAGTGCTGCAAGTGATAGCCACCGGTGCAGGAGGCGGCGCCGGAAATTTGATAGTGTGCGAAGTGGTGCAACTACACATTAGTGATGCCGTTTTGAATGCAGAACAGTCGATAGACCCGTTGAAGATGGATTACATTGCGCGGATGGGAAGCCAGTGGTGGTGCCGTGTTGGTGAGGAAAATATGTTTCAGGTACCTTCATTTAAAATGGCTAATGATGTGGGCATGGGTTTTGATCAGTTGCCGGAAAGCATTCGGAAATCGAAGGTGCTTTCAGGAAATGATTTGGCGCAACTGGCTTCGATGCAACATATCCCTACTGAGCGAGAGCTGTTTGAAACCCGCGGTATTCCTGAGATTGAGCAAGCCGTGGCAAATTACGGGCATGACCTGAACGCCTTTATGAACGAAATGCACGAACTGGCGAAACTGGAAATAGCGCAGGAAAATTTATCTTTAGCATGGAAGATGCTGATGATAGCCGACTATGCCCAAACGCCACCTACAAAAGATAAATGCAGTTAGGCTTTTGCCATTATGAATTTTAGAACGTTTGCCATTCACAATATGTTGCGGCTTTATAAAAATGCCGGACAGCTTGCCTTTGAAAATCCGAAACTGGCGCGTGCCGCTTTTGAGAAACTGGCTGATTACCTTCCCGGGAAAATGGAGCATTGCACCTATGAGGCGGTAACCATTAATGGAAGAAAGGCCGAGTGGATTATTCCTAACGGCGCACCTGACGATAAGGTGATTTATTTTTTACATGGCGGCGGTTTTGCAACCGGTTCGTTGAAAACACATCGCGCACTGGCCTCGCAAATAGCGATGGAATCAGGGTTTCGGGCGTTTTCGATGGAATACAGTTTGGCGCCGGAACATCAGTTTCCCACGCAATTGCATGAGATGATGGAAGGCTACGAATTTCTGCTTCAGCAGTTTGAGCCGGAAAGCATTGCGATGGCCGGCGAATCGGCCGGAGCGGGATTAATTGCCGGTGGTTTGCTGTATGCAAAAGATAAGGGTTTGCCTATGCCGTCCTGCGCGTTGTTGTTATCGCCCTGGCTCGATCTTACGGCTTCGGGTGAATCGCACAAGGTGAACAAGCACCGCGATCCGATGATACCGTACAAAGGCATTCCGCTTTGGGCGCGCAATTATGCCGGAAAGGAAAATCTGGAAAACCCTTATGCATCGCCGTTTTTCGGCAATCCTGAGGGTTTGTGTCCGCTATATATTCAGGTGGGCGATACCGAATTGCTGCTGGATGATTCGCGGCGGTTTGCAGAAAAGGCGCATCATGCGGGTGTGGAAGTGCAACTGGAAGTGTGGCCGCATATGTTTCATGCGTGGCAAGGGTTTTGGATGATATTGCCCGAAGGCCGCCACGCCAATTCGAAGTTAGGCGCGTACCTGCGCGAGCATGTGGGACGGATGAAAACGAGTAATAAGTTGAAAGTGTAAAGTTTTTAATTGTAAGTGCTGTTACGTTTTTGAATTGTCGGACTGCATTCGATTAGTCAACCTCCTTACATATCGCTAACCACTTTCAATTTTCAATTTTCCACTATCAACTATAAAAATGCGCCATCGCGGTAAATCACCTCGCCATCTGCAATAATTTCGCCGCCGTTTTTCATATCGGTGATCATATCCCAATGAACTGCCGACTCATTTTTGCCACCGCATTGTTTGTACGATTGTCCTACCGCCATGTGAATGCTGCCGCCAATTTTTTCGTCGAACAAAATATTGCGTGAAGTGCGCTGGATGTTTCGATTGGTACCTACCGCCACTTCACCCCAAAAGCGCGCGCCTTCAATAGCAAAAACTTTGTCGAGCACATCGCCGCCTTTTTCGGCCTGCCACTTTACTACTTCGCCATTCACCATTTCGAGGCGAATACCTTCCACATCTTTTCCGTTGTAAATAGTAGGATAGCTGAAGTAGGCCCAGCCGTTCATGCTGTCTTCAACCGGTGCGCTGAACACTTCGCCGCTGGGCATATTGGCGCGGCCGTCGGAATTAATCCAGGTGCGGCCTTTTACTGAAAAGGTAACATCAATGTTCGGGCCTTTGTATTGTACCGTTTCGGCTCGGTTCAATCGTTCTACATACCGCTTTTGTTCTTCGCGAACTTCCAGCCATTTGGCCACCGGATTTTCATCGAACAGGTAGCACGATTGAAAAACAAATCGTTCATATTCGTCCATGCTCATGTTGGCGTCTTCAGCGCCTGCAGGCGTTGGGAACTGGCACAAACAGCGTCGCATACTGCCATTGCCGATGCGTTCGAAATAAATTTTGTTGAGGGCCGCCTGCGATTCCTGCGCAATCTTGTAACGGGCCGGATCTTTGGGCTCTTTTTCATCGTCGCCACGGTGAAAAGGGGCGCGTATATTCAGGTAGCATTCAAAATTTTCAAATGCATATTGTTTCAGCGGATTCACATAGCGCAGTTGTGTTTCGCTGGCGTAGTCGAGTAGTTTTTCGCCCAATCCGTTCAGTTCGATGTTCAGGAACGGATAGCCACCGGCTTCATAAACGGCCTGAACCACTTCTAACAGCAATGGTTCTGCAAGATAGCTGCTGTTGATATAAACCCGTTCACCTTCTTTAACGTCTAAACAATACTGCACCAATAATTTGCCGTATTTCTCCCATATCGCCTTGCGTTCCGCTGCGTTCATTTTTTTTGATTTTGTGGGGCGAATATAAAACAGTTCAACTGTTAATGTTTCCGTTAAAGAAGAGCGGAATGGTTTTGTTAAATTGAGTGCTATTGCAGCTAATCTGATTAAACCGATGTTTTCATTTTGGTGCGGAAGTAAATTGCGCACAAATGCAATTTTTTAGTCGGTTTTGGCAAATCGCGATGACACCGTTTTACCATCTGTTAATCGAAAAGAGCAGAGATAGATTCCATTTGGCAAATCACTAATGTCTAATTCTTTGATTTTTTGGTTCTGAATCAGCTGCTTAGATCGGTTACCGAATGCATCCCAAACCTCAATGGCCTGAATATTCATTTCATTAAAATAAACTTTGGAAGATGCCGGATTGGGATATAGGAGTAAGTGGTTATCAATAGTTGGAATAGAAGTAAGCAAAGAATCGCAACTACCGGAATGGTCAGCCCCAAGCCGGTAGTTAAAGCTGTTGTTGATGGTGGTTGAATTTATGGTTGGGGCATACAAACCATTCCATTTAAAACCGCAAGCCGTGCCCAGAGAGTCGGGATACTTGATAAGATGAAAACCGTGACTGCCAACGCCATGATAATTGCCAATTATTATTTGTCCGTTCGGCATAAGTGCTGAAAACAGCGTTTTCGGAAATCCATAGGTACTATCCCAGGTCCAAATATTTACACGGGAAGTAGAATCACCCCAAAGGTCGTATTGATGAATAAACTGCACTTTGCAGATATAGAGAAACCTGCCGGAAGGGGAGAGGGTGGCGCTGCCGGCGCCGCCGCCCCAAGTATGTATCGATCCATCGGTATTAAATATGGTGTCGCGTGGAATGGTGAAAGAATAGGGATTACTTAACATACCGGTACAGCGATCAAAATCAAAAATATTCATTCGGCTATTACCGGAAACGCCGTAGAGTTTTTTACCGTCGTTAGAGAAACGCAGCGTTCCCACCCAGTCAGGATTTCCATAAGGTGTGCCAATGGTTTGAAAATACGGACCTAAAATAGTATCGGGCGTAACCAGAAATTTGATGTATTGGTTACTTTCCGATTCACAGGTGAACAGCCAGTAATCGCGCCCATTGCCATGTACACATGCCGTTAAGTTCGACTTCCCCATTTTCCCATCGTAAAGCAGGTTTTTTTTCGAGATCACTTTACCCAAACCATTGTTGGAGTCCATATTGATTACTGCAAAGTACAATCGGTTCATGTAATATGGTGTTGTAAACTCCAATGAATCCGTCATGCATTGATGAAACAAATAGTAGTTTTTATTTTTTCCCGGAAGAATAATCATGTTTTGATTACTACCTGTAGAAGACAAATTGGTCCATGCACTATCTTGAAAATAGGTACCGCCCTCCATGGTATCATTATTTCGATCGTGAATCTGGGTTCCAGTTGCCAAAAATTGGAACATTCCGTTACTATCACTGATGCATGCGAGTGAAGTAGAATAATCAATCGAATTCGGGAAAGTATCAGTTGTTATGGTATCTCCTTCAAAAGTTAACTTAGCCCATGGCCCCCCCACAATCCAATGCTTATCGTACTGAGCACGGAGGCCGATATACTCAATGAGTATAAAAAGAAGGAGAAAGTGCTTAATTTTCATTTCTGACCAGCTTTCCGGTATATACCACCCCCTTGGGGTTTGTTAATCGATAAGAGTAAAGACCTATTGGCAATTCAGGAAGATTTATTTGATGTGTTGGGGCATCCATTTTTGCGCTAAAAACGAGCTCGCCTAAAAAGTTCAACAGTTCAAATTTTTGAAATGGAGATTGTTCTGTTGCCGATATAGATATAAAATTATTGAAGGGATTAGGTTGAATTAAAATGTTCTCAGAACCCATAAGATCTACTTCCGCGTCGGAAGGCATGGATAATGGGGTTAGTTGCTCTTCTGATTCAAAATCCCGCTTGTTAATTTTGTCATAACAAAGTAATAAATCGTCGGCTTCCAACGTTTTTCCGGTGATGGCTGCAAACATATTCCTTGCGAGGTAAACTCCACTGCCCTTTTCGTATGGGCAGCTTTTAGCGAGGTTGATAATAAATACACTATCACCCGGTGAAAGAGGTGTAGTATCACTTAGTAAAACAAAAGAAATGTCAATAGCTCGTTTGAGATATTCCTCAAAGACTTTATCGGCTGCAATATTATCGTTAAAAACTCTTCGATCTTTTATGGCCTTTTCATAAGCGGCAGCATTTTGTATATCTACTAATGCAAGTTCCTTCATTTTAGTTTGTACCTCATCAAACTTCTCAATAGCGGTGTTGCTTTTCGATAAGTAAAAATTCAAAAAGTTGTTATCGTTGTTTTTAACATCCGGATTTTCTTTCAAATATTTGAATAACTCGGTCTCCTTAAAATAAAGACTAATTTCCGGATATAAATTCGGAACCCATGAACCTGTAGCTACTACATGCGCCCATTGGTCGGGGTCAATCCAAGTCATATAAGTACCTGAAGGATTTACAATTTCATTATATCCGATACTCACATTGGGATTGCAGGACATGCTAATTCCGGCTCCGTTACCCGCGTTGATGTAGCCGCAACCGAATCCATTATCAGTTGTCACAACAGTACTCATATTAGTAGAAGACTCTCCAAAATTATTGGCATTTTGAGAGTGTTCCAAAAAAAAGTAAGTACCAACCAACGATGATCCATTTACAAAGTTCCACGTTTTATACCCTATGCCATTTAAACCGGTACCATATGCATTTGTGAAGGGGTTATAGTAGGAGCTATTAAAACTGTTGTTATTTACAAAGGAGGCCGAACCGATGAAGGATCCTAATGTGCCAGAGGTTCCGCCATTCTCACGCATAACAATCGCATGTTTATTCAAAACAAATTCATTTTCATAAAAATTCTGTGAGGCCGTTTGGCAAGCACCGAATGCCTGAAAGCCATACCCGATATTGCGTAAATAATTACAATGGATTATGGCGTTGGGAGAGTTGTTTAAGCGAATTCCTGTACGCCTTGTATAAGATGGATTAGACGCTATATAACTGGCAGAGGCCTCATTATAAAAGCCATTATTGGAATGTACAAGATTGTCATTAATCGTAAAACCGCTTCCAACTTCCACATAAATTCCATCCTGCACTCCGGTTGATTGAAAAGAATTCTGCCGCCAGTCAATAAAGTTTTTTGAAATGAAAACGTGGTTTCCTATACTTCGGGCAATAATCCCATTTGTACCACCTGTAATTGTATTCAGTTCTATAATCGAATTACCCGAGGTTGAGATAGAAGTCTCATCCACTTCGATTCCTATTAATTTACTTAGCACCCCGTTAAATCCAAGCGGTTCCCCAAGGTTAATGAGGTTGTTTTGAATGGTGTAATTTGTGTTTGATCCGCCTGAAAAAAGCATTCCCACGATAGCTCGGTTAACGACATTAGAATTAACAAATACTGGAGTTTGAAGCGATTGATTTACTGTGATTGCTTGATTTACATCGTCAAATTGGTTACCAACAATTTGCAAATTACCGCAGCGGAAAGAAAGTATCCCGTTGCCGTTAGGAACATTCTGAAATGTGTTATAAGAAGCCGTCAACTCATTAATTCCATTATTCGTAACACCATTGCTGTAAATGCACTTTCCATAAGCAGGGTTAATAGACATGTCAAAAGCGCTGATATTTGAAAAATGGTTATTATAACTGATCAGTGTGCTGTTGACCACACTGATACCATTGTTTAAACCGATGAATCGGTTACTGTAGTTTGCACCAATTTGATCTATTGGCGCCCTGTCATCGCTAACATTGACTGTTCCGGCATTCTCAATTCGCATTCCAAATGCTGTTCGGGTTCCTGCAAGTGGCGCTAACATGTAACTGTAATCTGGATCACCAAGATCAAACTTAACTTCATTATCCTCCATGACGAAATCAAAAAGATTGTTTTGATTTGGATCGCCGTCCAGAAAAATTCCTTCATAACATCTTGCAAAAAAACAGGAATTTAAAAGGATATGGCTTCCGCTATATGCGTGAATCCCGTGAAATGCATCAAATGTATGGACGTGATAACTTTGCAAAGTAGCATTAGTTTCAATTTTAACCCCTTCCCACATACCTTCGCAGGCTGCTTCTAATATTGTTCCAGTTGCAAAATTCACAGTTTTGCCACTCTTAATATTTAAAGAAACGCCGGGTGCAAAAAATATATGGTGCTTAGGTAGGTTAATGTCTTGATCAATATCAAATGAAGCATTAATCATTATGTCAGTTTGTGGCTGCATAAGAGCGTTATACTCAGCAGCGGGTAGAGTAGATAAGGAGTTAGTAGAAAGTTCAATAGCACCGGTCGGTACAGCACATTGCGATAGTGGGTTTGTAAGTTCGTAGCCCGCCCACCAACACCCGTGCCCAGTTGCGCATGAATAACCTCCAACCTCTGATACATCCAAGGTACAACTTGGAGTTTCTATCCATATCTGATAAGGTAAAAAAAGCCAATGATGGGGATAATCGTTATCAGCAAATGTGGTCCCAGGCGCTAATGCCGTTAGTGTAACAACCATTTTCCCATTGGCATTCATATGTGGCACCGAAACGTCCATTGGTGTATAAACAATACAACCAAAAATTTCTGTTGGATAAACTAAGGAAAATATAAGTATTCCTAGGAAAGTAAGGTTTTTCATTTGATTTGGTTTTGAAACCAATGTAAAACAAATAATTCAGAATTCTGTTTTGATTCAAACATTACTTCTAATGCTAATCGAACCTCTTTTAATGTAGCGCTCCATCGTTTGCCCCAAAAATGTTGGATTCACTTAGTGTGTACTTTTTGTTTCTCTTCGCATCATGCAAAAAATATTTGAAACTGCTGCTGTAGAAAGCCGGCGATCGAAATGGATGCGCCGCATTTTTAATTTATGGCCGTGCATTTGGTGCACCGGCAGCCGGGTTACTTTTATTGATGGAAATTTTCGCGAGCTGCATGTGAAACTTGATTTGAACTGGCGCACTAAAAACCGCGTGGGCACAGTGTTTGGCGGCAGCATCTATAGTTCCATTGATCCGTATTTTATGTTGCTGCTAATGGAAATTTTAGGGAAAGAATATGTGGTGTGGGACAAAGCCTGTTCCTTCAAATTCGTAAAACCAATCACCGGAACAGTAAAATGTCGCTTTCTGATCAGCGATGATGTGATTCGGAAAATAAAAGATGAAGTAGCGGCCAACGGTCAGTATATTTTCGATCTGCCGCTTCAGTACGAAGATGAGGAAGGTAAGGTGTATGCCGTATTTACAAAAACTACTTACGTGGCTTCGAAAAACTATTACCGGAACAAAAAAAATATGGGATGATTTGAAGAGGTGTTGCTTTGAAAAGCCTGATTTCGATTGGCGGTATAAATCCGGATCTGAAAAAGCTTCACGCCAACTAAAGTTTACATTTCCAAATTAACGTTGAAAATGATCTCAGCTAAATTGCGCATCCTCAGCGCTTTCACCTTAGGTGATTTCTGGTAATAAAATAAACTCATTTTCAAATCGCCCAATCTTCAAATTATCAAATCAGCGTTCAAAATTTCCCTACCTTCGCAGCCATGAGCGACGCCATTAAACATGAGTGCGGAATTGCACTCATCCGCCTGCTTAAACCTTACGAATATTACGTTGAAAAATACCGCACCCCGGCTTACGCGCTCAATAAGCTTTACCTGCTTATGGAAAAGCAGGCCAACCGCGGTCAGGATGGAGCCGGCGTAGCCGTAATAAAGCTCGACCCCGTTCCCGGTACACCTTTCATTAATCGCTACCGCACCACCAAATCGCAGCCCATCGCCGATACCTTCGATCATATTTTTTCGCAATTTCCTAAAAACCGTAAACCACTTGAAAATCCGGCGGCTGAAGCAGAATGGCATAAAGCCAATATACCTTTCACCGGCGAATTATTGTTAGGTCATTTGCGCTACGGAACGTACGGCAAAAACAATGATTCGTATTGCCATCCTTTCCTTCGTGAAAACAACTGGATGACGCGCAACCTGGCGCTGGCAGGGAATTTCAACATGACTAACGTTGATGAATTGTTCAACAATCTGATTCAGTTGGGTCAACATCCCGTGGAACGCAGCGATACCATTACGGTTATGGAAAAAATCGGTCACTTTTTGGATCATGAAGTGCAACAGATTTTTGATAAATATAAAGATCAAGGCTTTGGGAATAAAGAAATCACCAACTACATCGCCAAAGAACTGAGTGTAAAACGCATCCTCACCCGCGCCTGCAAGAATTTTGACGGCGGTTTTGCCATGGCCGGAATGTTTGGTCATGGCGATGCTTTCGTGCTTCGCGACCCGAACGGAATTCGTCCGGCATATTATTACAACGATGATGAAGTAGTAGTGGTGGCTTCTGAACGCCCTTGCATACAAACCGCATTTAACGTGAGTTTCGATGCGATTAAGGAAGTGAAACCGGGTTTTGCGCTGGTAATGAAGAAAGATGGCCGCGTTAAAGAAGAGCAAATCATGGACGTTCGCGAACGTAAATCGTGCAGCTTCGAACGGATCTATTTTTCGCGCGGAACCGATCAGGAAATTTATTCGGAACGAAAAAAATTAGGCGAACTGCTGGTGCCACAAATCCTGAAAGCTATTGATAACGATATTGAAAACACGGTTTTTAGTTTTATTCCCAATACTGCTGAAGTGGCTTTTTATGGCCTCATTAAAGGCGTAGAAGAGCACCTCACTAAAGAAAAAGTAAAAGCCATTCAACAGGAAAAAAAACCGGATGCAGAAGCGCTCGAAAAACTGATCCGATGGAAACTGCGCATTGAAAAAATTGCGGTGAAGGATGTGAAAATGCGCACTTTCATTACCAATGATTCCAGCCGCGATGATATGGTTAGCCATGTGTACGACATCACCTACGGAAGCATTCGTCCGCATACCGACACTTTGGTGGTGATCGATGACAGTATTGTTCGCGGAACTACACTTCAAAAGAGTATTCTTCGCATTCTCGATCGCCTGAATCCGAAAAAAATCATTATCGTGAGTTCGGCGCCTCAGATTCGTTATCCCGATTGCTATGGAATCGATATGAGCCGCATGAACGATTTTATTGCCTTCCGCGCGCTCATCGCTTTACTAAAAGAAAATAAAGAAGAAGCCTTGCTGCAATCGGTTTACGAAAAATGCAAACGCGATGTTGAACTGCCTTTAGAAGATATGACTAATCATGTGAAGGAATTGTATGCGCGTTTTACCGACGATGAAATTTCAGCCAAGATCTCAGAGATCGTAAAGCCGCAACAAATCTTCAGCGATGTGCAGGTTATTTTTCAAACGGTTGAAAACTTGCATTTGGCTTGCCCTAAAAATTTGGGCGACTGGTATTTTACCGGCGATTTCCCAACACCGGGGGGCACCCGGGTGGCCAACCGCGCCTTTATCAATTATATGGAAGGCAACGAAGGCCGCGCTTACTGATTCTAAAATGAAAATCGGGAAATGGCGTTATGCTTCTGCAAATCTGATAGATTGCTTTTCTTGCACCGGCAATTAACTATAGCGTGAGCAACATTTCTTCTTTTTGGAAAAATAAAAAAGTCCTTATTACCGCAGGGCCAACCCGTGAACCGATTGATCCGGTGCGCTTCATCAGTAACTACTCTTCCGGGAAAATGGGCTTTGCCATTGCCGATGCGTGCCGCCGATTAGGCGCTGAAGTAACTGTTGTTCACGGCCCGGTAGTTGTTTCTCCAAAAGAGAATTATAAGACGATTAGCGTGCAAACTGCAGCAGAAATGTTTAGCGCTACAGCAGCTTGTTTTTCCGGAAGTGAAATCGTGATTTTTGCCGCTGCAGTTGCTGATTACACACCAAAACATCCTGCGGCACAAAAAATCAAGAAGTCGGAATCGGAATTTTCGATCGAACTGATGAAAACAAAGGATATTGCTTTTGAACTGGGAAAACAAAAGCAACAGCAGTTTTTGGTGGGCTTTGCGCTGGAAACGGAGAATGAACAACAGAACGCACTGCTGAAACTGAAAAAGAAAAACCTCGATATGATTGTGCTGAATTCGTTGCAGGATGCGGGCGCCGGCTTTCAGTACGACACGAACAAGATTGCCATTATTGATAAAAATGGTGAAAGAACCGATTTTCCACTTCGGCTAAAAGATGAGGTAGCCCGCGATATTCTTACATTTATTGAACAGAAATGCCAGCGTTAATGAAACGAATTGTAATAGTAACTCTGATCACCGCTCTTTTTTCAGGAGCTACAAAAGCACAGGAACTGAAATGTCAGGTTCAGGTAATCTCTCAGAAAGTGGCTGAAAACTCGGGCATTGACCGCCGCGTTTTTCAAACACTTCAAAATTCACTTACCGAGTTTATGAACTCCAGGGTATGGACGCAAGATGCTTTTTCGCCAGAAGAGCGCATTGATTGTAATGTGTTCATTAATCTCGAGTCCAGCCCTTCGCAGGATGTATATCAGGCAACGCTTACTATACAGTCGAACCGCCCGGTATTCAACAGCAATTACAACACACCGCTTTTCAATTTTCGCGATGCCGATTTTATTTTCACTTATGCTGAAAACACACCACTGGAATTTAATGTGAACCAATATCAATCCAATCTCACTTCGGTGCTGGCTTATTATGCCTATCTGATTATTGGAATGGATTATGAAAGTTTCAGCAAGGGCGGCGGACAAAAATATTTCACCATGGCCGAAACCATTAACGATCAGGCGCCTCAAAGCGGTGCCGAATCCAAAGGCTGGAAACAGAGCGACCAGAACGCCATAAGCGGTAATCGCAATCGCTATAATTTGATTAAGTATTTGTTAAGCGGAAAATATGAAGGCTTCCGGGGTGCAGTTACCGAATATCACCGCAATGGTATGGACTTGTTTTATGATGATCCGGTAAAAGCGCGTGCCGGAATTTTGAATGCATTAGATAAGCTCGATAAAACGTTTAAAGATTTCCCAAATAACTTTTTGATTACGTTATTTTTTCAGGCAAAAGGCGACGAACTGGTGAATGTGTTCAATGGCGCTGATCAAGGTGAAAAGGTAAAAGCGGTAGGCTATCTCAAACGCCTCGATCCGGCAAACGGACCTAAGTACGACAAAATCATCAGAGGCTAATTGTAGCTGCGGATAGGCCGTGCCGGAGTTTTTTGAAAGTTGGAAGTTTTTGGACGGTTGGGACGCATTGGGCCGTGCTGGAGTTTTGTGAATGTTGGAAGTTTTTGGACGAATCGGACGTGTTAGTCGCAGGCGCACATCTTCAAATCCTCACATCTTCAAATCCTCAAATCCCCAAATTATCACTTTGCGCCCTCTGCGAAACCTCTGCATTCTCTGCATTAGAATAGGACGTGCTGGAGTTTTGTGAAAGTTAGAAGTTTTTGGACGAATGGGACGTATTAATCGCTGGAGTACTTCTTCAAATCTTCAAATCCCCAAATTATCACTCTGCGCACCCTCTGCGTTCTTTGCGTTAGAAATGGGCCGTGCTGGAGTTTTTTGAAAGTTGGAAGTTTTTGGACGGTTGGGACGCATTAAGCACAGGCGTACATCTTCAAATCCTCAAATCTCCAAATCCCCAAATTACCTCAATATCCAAACAACTCTTTCAAGCTGAGTTCTTTCACAGGGCCTAACGCCTCAAGCGCTTTGAGGTTTACATCTTCCTTACTGCCCAGCACCAAATACACATACTTCTTCCCCTTAACATGCTGATTGAAGAACGATTGCACATCCGTGATTTTCATCTTTCCGGCCTGATCGAAAATGTCTTTACGAATATCGTAATCTAAACCGCGTTTGGCCGCCCGGCGATACGCCCAATACACATCATCGCGCGTAATCCAATCGTTCTCCATGTTTTTGATCATACTTTCTTTCGACATATTGAACTGTTGTTCAGCCATCGGCATTTCATCGTATAAATGCGACATTTCTTTTACTGCTGTAGGCAGCTTGTCGGCCTGAGTGCCAACATACGCCACTAAAGCAAAATGCTGATCCTTTCTAACCGGCACTCCAAACTGGCCATAAACTGAATAGGCCAATGCTTGCTTTTCGCGAATCTCCTGAAACAATACGCTCGACATATTTCCACCATAATATTCATTGAACATCGCTACAGCAGGCATCATTGATTTGTTATACACCTCATCCCAACTCAGCATCATCAACTCGGCTTGCTTCATCGGATAGTTGGCAAAGTAAACTACCGGTTCACCAATCGCCTTTTCGGGATAATCTTCGGCAACAGGATAATCTTTCAGCGAGCTGCTTACATGATGGGCCTTATCTAAAGAAGCAACGGCCGCACTGATATCGTTCTGGCCATAATAGAAAATGCTGTGCTTGTACGCCAACAAATCGTGAATGTATGCTACAAGTTCTTCAGCCTTTATATTTCGAATTTCGTCATCGCTCAATACATTGTTGAACGGATTTTTAGGTCCGTACTTGCCATAGTTGGCCAATGCTTTTTGAAGAATCACACTTTTATCGAGCTTGGCATCAGCCCGCATTTTTAACTCGTCGCCAACCATGTTATCATACACTTGCTGATCGGCTTTTACATTTGAAAGAATGTGATCAACCAATGCAATGCCTTTGTCGAGATTTTTTTCTAAACCCGCCAAATTCACCTTCACTTCATCGCGGGTACATTCTACTTCGAAAGTTAGACCTAGTTTATAAAACTCTTCTTTCAGTTGCGCAGCAGTATATTTATCGGTTCCCAGATAGTCTAAATAATCGGTGGCCAGTTTTAATTTTCGGTTGTTGTCGGTACCCATATCAAAAATGTAACTCAACCGGAATGTTCCGTTCAACTCGTTGTGGATGTAATCAACCGGAATACCGTTTTGCATTTTGCCATGCGAAATGTCGTTGGCAAAATCCATAAAGTGCGGCGTTACGTGGTCCATCGGCATTTTATCAAACTTCTCGCGGAAGGCTGAAGCCAGATCTTTATTGGTTTCCACCGGTGTAATGGCAGGCTTCTCCACCTTGAACAAACTTGGCTTACCCATTTTCTTATAACAGGTGGCGTAATTATTCGTGTAATGCGATTTCGCAAAAGCCATCACATCAGCTTTGGTAATCTTGCTCATTTCATCGATCTGACGGAAGTGATCGGCCAGCGGTTCATCCTTTACAAAGGCAAATACCATGTCAAAAGTGCGGCCTTCATTGGTTTCCGCCTGTTTCATTTTTTCCAGACGCATATTGTCGATAATGGCCGGAATCACCCAATCGGCAAAACGTCCCTCTTTTACTGAGTCTAATTGCGCCAACAACAATTGTTGCACTTCCTGCAACGATTGGCCTTGCTTAGGTTCGCCATATAATTTCTGCACCGTGTAATCTTTGTTATCCGTCAGATAGCTGGCTGCTGCAAGTGTTTTCTGCTGTAATAATAAGTTCAGGTCAATTAATCCCGAACCTTTTCCGTTGGAAAGAATGGCGTCAATCAGTTTTACATACAAATATTCTTTGGAGTTGGCGCCATCAAAGCGAAAGCCTACAAAAACATGTTCAGGTTCCTGACCGAATTTTTCGGTGGAAACCGGCTGCGCAATCGGCACCGGCGGCGCCTTTACAAAAGCAGGAACATCTTTCTTCTTCCAACTGCCAAAATATTTTTTGATCAATGCAATCGTCTTATCAGGGTCTAAATCACCGCTCAGCACAATAGCGCAATTATTCGGTACATAATAGGTATCAAAATACTTGTGGATGTTTACCATGGAAGGATTCTTCAAATGGCTGCTCAGCCCTATAGTAGTTTGTGTTCCATACGGGTGATTTGGCATGAGCATAGAATCTACAGCCTGATAGCTCCATTCCTGATCAACCCCTGTGCTGATATTGAATTCTTCATACACCGCTTCCAATTCCGTATGGAAGATGCGCAGTACCAGATTTTGAAAGCGGTCGCCTTCTACTGCCAACCATTTTTCAAGCGCATTGGAAGGAATGTCATTTACATAACAAGTTAAATCGCGATCGGTAAAGGCATTCGTGCCCTTAGCGCCCAGCGAGCCAACCATTTTATCGTATTCATTCGCAATTGAAATTTTAGAAGCCAGATACGAAAGCGAATCAATTTGATGATACAACTCCTTCTTTTTAGCCTCATCCGGTTCGTTCATGCGCTTTTCAAACAAATCTGAAATAGCATTCAAATACGGCTCTTCTTTGGAATAATCGGTAGTGCCGAATTGCTTTGTGCCCTTGAAAAGCATATGTTCCAGATAATGCGCCAGTCCGGTAGTTTTTGCCGGATCGTACTTGCTGCCAGCCTTAACGGTAATGGCCGTTTGAATGCGCGGCGCGGTTTTGTTCACCGAAATGAAAACCTTTAAGCCGTTGTCTAAAGTGTACTCTTTAACAGGGTACGGATTTCCTGAGCTGCCGGCAGCCAATTGTGTTTTGCCATCGCGGTGACAACCCGTCAATGCTGCGAAAAGAAGTACAACTACGATCGGAAAGATGCGTTTCATTCATTTGAATTTTAGAAGCCGCAAGGTAGAAAATTTAAAAGCACACCAACTTGTAAGAAAGACCAAAATCAAGCCGGCTCCTAAAATTTGTTAGCGCCCATTATAGAATGGAAGTCGAATTGCTTAGGTTTGTTTGTTCGTTTCATCACCGGTTTAAATTCACAAAAAATGCAAGCCATTATTCCCGTTGCAGGCGCAGGTACGCGGTTACGTCCGCTCACCTATACGCAACCCAAAGTGCTGATTGCCGTTGCCGGCAAACCGATACTGGCCTATATTATTGAAAATCTTCAGCAGAACGGGGTTACCCATTTTGTTTTTGTGATCGGCTATTTGGGCGAAAAAATCAAAGAATATGTGGAAACCCATCACCCCGATCTTCATGCCGATTTCATTTGGCAGGAAGAGCGCAACGGCCTGGGTCATGCTATTTACAGCGCAAAAGACAGTGTTGACCGGAACCAACCGCTCATCATTCAGTTGGGCGATACCATTTTGGATGCCGATTTTACCGCTATACTCAACAGCGGATTCTCTACCTTATGCGTTAAAAAAGTGGAAGATCCGCGCGCCTTTGGCGTAGCGCAGCTTTCAGAAGACGGCAGCATTACCAGCTTGGTGGAAAAGCCACTCATACCTAAGTCAAATATGGCGCTGGTAGGTTTTTATTATATCAAAGAAACCGCGGCGCTATTTGCGGCATTGCAATTTAATATTGAGAATAACCTGCGCACCAACAATGAATTCTACCTCACCGATGCGCTGCAAAGAATGATTAGCGAAGGCGCACACTTCAAAAGTTATAAAGCGGAACATTGGTTTGATGTTGGCAAAAAGGATATTCTTCTGGAAACAAATGCGATACTGCTGCGAAAAAACGGCAGCACCGGGCGCAGCAATCTTCCCGCTGATTCCATCTTTATTCCACCGTTTTATGTGGCCGAAAATGCGCGCATTTCCAATTCGATTATCGGGCCGTACGTAACCATAGGTGAAAATTCGGAAATATCGAACTGCATGCTTCGCAATTCCGTGATCGGTAGTTTTTCAAAACTCGAAAATGTAACGCTTCACGCCTCGCTCATTGGCAGCGATACTACCGTGAAAGGCAACAGCCAAAGCCTAAACATTGGCGATAATACAGAGATCGACCTCCGCGGAAACGCTTAATATAAGCACCACTCTCAACTTTCATCTCTCCACTCTCCACTTTCCAATTCATCTACCCTTTCGGGTTCACCCGCTGCGCTACTATAATACTGAGCTCATAAAGAAAGTAGATGGGCACGGCCACTATCATCATCGTGAACATATCGGGTGAAGGCGTGATTACCGCAGCCAGTATCATAATTACAACCGATGCATGCCGGCGGTAATTGCGCATGAACTCGGCGCTGATAACGCCTAATTTGGCTAGAAAGAAAATGATCATCGGTAATTCGAAAATGATACCACAACCTAACATCATCATCGTAATAAAACCAATGTAATTATCAAGTGTAAATAAATTGTTGATCTGATCGCTTACAAAATAATGAGCCGCAAAATTCAACGAAAACGGAATGATCAGAAAATACGCAAATGCCACTCCTGCAAAAAAGAAAAACGAACAAAGCACAATCACGCGGCTCGATGCCTTTGCTTCCTGCTCACTTAGCGCAGGTTTCACAAACGCCCACAGTTCATAAATCACGTAAGGAAAAGCACCAATTACACCAAGCACTAAACTCATTTGGATTTGCGTAATGAATTGACCGAATAATTCGGTGTTCATAAACTTCAGGTTCAAACCCTGAACACATAAACCTTCCTCAGGACAAAGCAGCGGACTGATGTTGCACAAAACCGGCCGCACCGCATTGCTGAAATGGCACAAAGCCCGATAAGTGAGAAAATCGCTTCGCACCGGTCCGAAAATGAGGTGATCGAAAACCCATTTGCTTTCAATCAGCGCCGCAATCGTAATGATGGCAATAGCAAGTACCGAACGGAAAAGATGGCCGCGCAACACTTCAATGTGATCAAAGAAGCCCATTTCAGCATCGGCAGGCGCATTCAGTTTTTTAAACACGGCGCGAATGTAATTTGATAATCCGGTGATTTTAAAATTTCCGGCCGCCAAAAAACGGTAAAATCAAAAGGCTACGGATTAGCGCCTTCCAATATTTTGAAAATCTCGGCTAAATCGGGACTAAGAACAATTTCAATGCGGCGGTTCTTGCTGCGCCCTTCTGCCGTTTCATTTTCACCCAGCGGAAAAAATTCGCTGCGGCCGGAAGCCGTAATGCGTTTAGGGTCTAGCTTGCCTTCGTTCACCATAATTTCAGCAACAGTAGATGCGCGCATCACGCTAAGGTCCCAGTTGTTCTTGATTTCCCCTTTCGGATTGGCGTACTGTTTATTGTCGGTATGCCCTTCCACCACCACACCAATGTCGGCCTGCTTGTTTAGCACCTCAGCCACTTTGCGTATAGCGCTTTTGCCTTTTTCATCAACCGTAAAACTTCCCGTTTTAAATAACAGCTTATCGGAAAGCGAAACATACACCTTTCCATTCTGTTCCGTCACTTTCAGTTCATCAGAGGTAAAGCCTTTCAAGGCATCTGAAATTTTCTTTTTCAGCGCGGCCACTGCTTCATCTTTTCTGGCAATCAGCGATTCCAGTTCTTTAACGCGCTTCTCCCGTTCGTTTAATTGTTCACTCAGCTTTTTCAAATCTTCAGCTCTGGCATTCAGTTCGCGTTCTTTGTCCTGCAACTGCAACCCCAGTTTTTCTTTGTCTTTCGACGAGGATTTGGAAAGGTCGTCATACTGCGATTTCATTTTGTCATACAACGCATTGGCATCGTCCTGAGCCTTTTTCAGACGTTCGGCACGTTCGCTCAGGGTGAGATTCTTATTTTTCAGTTCGGCCACCTCTTTGTTCAGGTTGCCCAACATATCGTTCAGCCTCGAAATTTCATCGTTGGCTTTGTCGAGCTTTTCGTTGCAATCCTTTTTTTCATTCAGATATTTATTCGCAAGTGCCTGTTGTTCATCCAGTTTCTTCTTAGAAACCAAACACGATGACATGGAAAAAAGGAGTACCGAAACCGCAATAAAACGCCACTTCATGAAAACAAATTTGAATCGAAAATACTTCGGCAAATTGCGGCCGGCGAGGGTACTTTTCCTCAGGTATTGTTGACTGTCTGTTTTTGTTGAAACCATCGGCTTGTTTATTCTGCGGGAAAAGGTATTTTTACGAGCCGGTGCAGTGCAAAATTGCGCCTGGTAAGGCTTATGAAAAAAATGTACTTGATTCTTTCCGTTTGCTGCGGTATCCAGGCTGCTCAGGCCCAGGTATGGTTCAACAACGGAGCAGTGGTAGGAATTACCGACAACTGCGCGGTAATTGCCAACGGCAGTGTTCGCAATGGCGCTACTTCTCAACTCAGCAATAAAGGCGACTTCCATATTGAAGGTAATTTTGAGAATGATTTGGGTGCTACTGCTGATGGATTTTCATCAGGATTGGGCAACTACCGGGTGCGCGACAATTGGGTAAATAATGGGGTTTTCAATGCCGATCAATCCAGTGTTTATCTCTCTGGCGCCACGCAGCAAATCACCGGAAATAATGTGACCACCTTCCACAATCTGATCACGGAAACCCCGGGTTCGGTAAAAACGCAAACTATTGATGCCAATGTGAAAGGCGTTCTTACACTCAATCAGAACGAATTGGCCACTGCCGATTATATTCTTACTATCCAGAACGCCTCACCGGCTGCTATTGTGCAAAATGGTGTGAATTCGGCATTTGTGAGCAGCACCAATAATGGTCGCCTGGTGCGCAACACGAATTCCACTCAGGAATATATTTTCCCTACAGGAATTCAAAATGCTGCAGCTGCTAAGATTCGCGAACTGAGCGTTACACCAACTAATGCCGATCCGCGTTCCTACAGTGTGCGCTATGCTGAAAATCCGGGAACCTCTAATACCACAACTGCCGATGGTTATAACATTGCCAACAAGGCAGGAACGGTAACTTTGGTGAACGATAACTTCTACCACTTGGTGCGCTCTTCCGATCAGGCTCCTGCTGCCTTGAGCATTTTTTACGATAAAGCGCAGGACAATACCTGGAAAGGCATCGGCCGCTGGCAGAATGTTCCGGAATGGCAGGATTTAGCCAGTGTAACGGAAAGTGCCGGCCAGGCAGGATCCGGACGATTCCGTTTATCAAAAAGCGCATGGATTCCGTCCATTAAGGATACTGCTTATGCCCTCATCAATACACAGGATGTAAAAGTTGACTTTAACTTCCCTACCGTATTTGCTCCGGGCTCTACTTCTGCAAAACCAGAAGACACGTACTTCACTATCATCAACCAGGCCGATCTGGTAACTCTGGAAGAACTAAGCGTGTTCAACCGCTGGGGTGAAATGGTGTTCAACAGCAAGCGCGATGGCACCGACCGCTGGAATGGTCAGTATCAGGGCAAACTGCAACAACAGGCCAACTATGTTTTCTTAGCTACCGTTCGTAACAAACAAAGCGGTGCATTATATCCTACGGTAACGGGCAACGTTGCTCTGGTTTGGTAAATTATTGAGAAGGAACCACTATGAAGAAATTATATACCACATTGTTAGCTGCTCTGGCCATCACTTTTGTTACGGCGCAGGACGTACATTACACGCAGTTTTACAATTCGCCATTAACTTTAAACCCGGCCATGACCGGCCTTACGCAAGGCACTTTCCGTGTTGGAGTGCACTACCGCAATCAATGGTTTACAGGAGTGAACAACGGTTTTTTTCGTTCGCCGTTTCAAACGCCGTCTATCTACTTCGATATGCCTATAAAGGTATTCAGAAATGATCATGTTGGCGTTGGCGCAGTGATTCTGGCCGACCTTGCCGGTGCCGGTAGCATGAACACCTATATGGGTATGGTATCCGGTTCTTATATCAAGTCGTTGGGAAAGGATCATAACCATCAATTATCTGCCGGTTTTCAGGTAGGTTATACGCAACTTCGTATCAAGCAGGACGACCTGCACTGGGCCAGCCAGGCGCAAAACAACGAGTTCAACAGTAGTTTGCCAGCAGGTATAGCATTAAAACCGAATGTGAGTTATGTGAACCTGAACGTGGGCCTGATGTACTATGGCCGAATTATTCCGAAACTGGACCTTTATGCAGGTGCAGCTTTCTTCAATGCCACTACGCCAAAGTATAATCTGGGTGTGAATGAGGCTAAAAAGGATCTGAATTTCCGCTGGAATATTTCTGCCGGTTTGGACGCCAAACTAGGTAAGCAAAATCGCTTTCACTTGTTGCCATCAGCATTATTTATGCGTCAAAGCACGGCCGACCAATTGAATATCGGTATGGGATTGGGTTATGACATTACTCGTGAGGCTAATCTTACTTTAGGCGGTTATGCGCGGGTAAACAACCTTACCAATAAGGATGCGGCTGCCGATGCCGGAATCGCTTATGTGGCATTGGATGTAAAAGGTTTTAAAATTGGAGCCAGCTACGATTTTACTGCTTCCAAATTTAAAACGGCAGGCCCCGGAGTAGGTGGATTGGAGATTTCGTTGACCTATACCGGCCACGCCAAAAATTACGATCTCCGTAACATCATGTTCTGTCCTCGTTTCTAATTGCAGAGACAGTTTAGTAAGAACTTACCAAAATGCTAAAGTGCTGTAATGAATACGGCATTGCTTCTTTTACCTTGCAGGTGAAGCGAAGTTTTATTTTGTTGCAAGCCCATTTACCGGATACTGAAAACTGATTTCTGTTATGCTGAAAACCATCTTCATTTTAATAGCTACTATAGTAATTGTGCCTATTGTCGCTTTTCAATTTGATCAGCCACTGTCGGCCATTCAAATAACAATGTTGCGCAACTCCGCCCTGATTATGCTGGGCATTGCCCTGCTTTGCTTTGTGGTAAGCGAACTGACCGGAAATTGCAGTCAGGTAGATAAGCTCTGGAGTATTACTCCCATTATTTACACCTGGTACTTTGCGATGGAATCAGAGTGGAGTCCACGGTTGATTTTAATGGCGGCGCTGGCAACGGTTTGGGGAGTGCGGCTCACTTATAATTTCGGACGAAGAGGCGCTTACCGGTTAAAATTCTGGGAAGGCCATGAAGATTATCGTTGGGAGGTGTTGCGGCAGAAGCCATTTCTGCAAAGCCGTTGGAAATGGACCTTATTCAATCTGGGTTTTATTTCGTTGTACCAGAACACGCTGATCTGGCTGTTCACTTTACCGGCCGTATTGGCGTTTCAGGCAGAAAATCAACAGATTACATGGGCTGATGGGCTATTAGCGGCAATTTTCATAGGATTGGTAGTAATTGAAACTATTGCCGACCAGCAGCAATGGAACTATCAAACGGAAAAGCACCGTAGGATGCAATCGGGCGAGCCCTTGGGCGAGTATTATGGTAAGGGATTTGTTCATACAGGGCTTTGGAAATGGGTAAGGCATCCGAATTACGCGGCTGAACAAAGTATCTGGATCACATTTTTCCTGTTTTCGGTGGTGGCTACGGGGCGGTATATGAATTGGTCGGTTACCGGGGTGCTGCTATTGCTGCTGTTATTTCAGGGAAGTGCCGATTTTAGTGAAGAAATTTCTTCCGGTAAATATCCCGGATATCGCGATTATGTGCGCGATACCCCTCGTTTTCTGCCTAAATTCTGGTAAAAAGGCAACTGTTTTTCAGGCAAAATTTCCTGTACCGGAAATTTGTAACGTTTCGAATGTAAACCCATGCGGTTTTGGCTTCTCGTTTATTCTAAAAAAGTTTACTTTGCGCCTCCTTTTTAAAAAGTAAAGAACAGCAACATGGCAGTAATAGGTGAGATCAGAAAACACTCCGGATTGTTGGTGGGCGCTATCGCTCTCAGCATTGTGGGTTTTCTGGTAATGGATGCAACAAATTCGCAATTCAGCGTGCTGAAAGGTGGCCGCAGCAATAACGTGGCCTCTGTAGGCGGCGAAGCAATTGCTTATCAAGATTACCAGAAAGAAGTGGATGCCAATCTGCAAAATCTGGAAGAACGCGCCCGCGGCCAGCAGATTTCAGAAGAAATGAAAAATCAGGTGCGTCAACAAACCTGGGATGATATGATTAATGGCAAGGTGATGGAAAAGACCTATAACAACGTAGGCGTTGCCGTTACAGATGATGAAATGGTGGAAATTTTCACCGGAAAAAATCCACATCCTTATGTACAACAGCAATTCACCAATCCCCAAACCGGCCAGTTCGACGCGCAGTATGTGAAAATGTACATGCAAACGTTAGACAAGGACGAGCCTGGTCAGGAAGCCGGTTCAAAACGCCGGCAGTGGACTAATTTTGAAAAGGAGGTAAAAAAGAGCCAGTTGCAGCAGAAGTACACAAACCTGGTAGTGAAAGGGATGACTACACCAAGCTGGATGGCAGAAATGGCTTATGTGGATGCCAATAAAACAGCTGATGTGCGCTATGTGCTGTTGCCTTATACTGAAGTGAATGATAACGATTTGAAGATTACTGACGATGAACTGAAGAAATATCTGAACGAACACGCTGCTCGTTTCCGTCAGGAAGATGAAACCCGCGGTATTAAATATGTTTCGTTTGATATTGCGCCTTCCGCAAAAGATTCTGCTTCGGCTTTGAAATCGTTGACCGATAAGCTGGAAGAATTTAAGGCCGGTAAGAACAAGAGTGAAGATTCGATGTTTGTGAAGATCTACTCCGAAACACCAATGATTGATCTTTACGCCTCAGCCGAACAGTTGGGCGGCAGCGCGGTGAAAGATACGCTGTTATCGCAGCCGGTAGGAACAGTTGTTGGTCCTTATGTAGAAGAAGGGATGTTCAAATTTGCGAAGATATCTGCTCGTAAAATGATGAGCGATTCGGTACGTGTTCGCGAGATTGTGTTTTCTTTTAATCAGGTTCGCGATCAGGCCGGGCAACAGCAACGTATTGCACTTATTGATAGTTTATATCGCGCTATTGATTCCTTTAACGCCGATTTCGGAGCCATTGCACTGGCCTACAGCGATGATAATAACAGCAAAGTGAACGGGGGCAACATCGGTTGGGTAAATCAGAAAGATCCTACCAAAGATGAGTTCTATAAAAGCATCGTTTTCCATAATGGAGTTGTTGGAAAAACTTACCGTCATATTTCGCAGCAGGAAAATGCGGTGCGTTTAATCCAGATCGTAGAGGAGCACCCATCTAAGCCCGGAGTTAAAGTGGCTTATTTCACTAAGTCGATCGTGCCTTCGCCGGAAACAGAGCGCAATATTTATGCAACGGTGAGTGAGTTTGCTTCTTCCAATGCTACTGAAGAGAAGTTCAAGGCATATGCTAAGGCTCATCCGGAAATGGTGAAGGATGCTATGATGCTGCGCCGTCAGGATTTTCAGGTGATGGGATTAGGAACGGCCCGCGGATTAATTAAGTGGGCGTTTGAAGCCAAGCGTGGTGATATTTCTCCTATTAAGACCATCGACAAAAAGCATGTGGTGGCCTATCTGGAAGTGGTTCGCGCTAAAGGTACTCCTGATTTGGATGGTGTAAAAGAGCAGGTGAAAATGCTGTGTACCCGCGATAAGAAATTTGAAGTACTATCGAAGAAAATCAAAGATGCCGGAGCTGCAAATGTAGATGCGTTGGCTTCTAAATTAGGCAAGGAGCCAATGTCGGCAGAACACCTCATTTTCTCGAACCCTATGTTAGGCAGCAGCGCTTACGAACCAAGTGTAGTGGCTGCGGGTGTAGGTTTAGCAAATGGAAAAATGTCGAATCCAATTGAAGGCAATCAGGGCGTATATGTGGTGCAGAAAATTTCAGGCATTGATCCGCCTAAGGCCACTGACCTTACGCAGTATGTGATGCAGTTGCGCCAGATGGCAATGGGCAAGGCCGGCCGTGGTTCGCAGGAAGCGCTGAAGCGTATGGCCGATGTTAAAGACAATCGCCTCGATTTTGAATCGAATTAAGATTTGAAATGAGGGAAGAAAAAGCGCAACCAATTCGGTTGCGCTTTTTTGTTTTATGGAATACCCATTAGGTATGGTCATAGTTGGTCAGCTCGCTTACCTTCCCTTGGCTTTTTTCGCTTTTGGATTGAATTGTAAGGCCTGTTCGATCCAGAAACGAAACGATTTGGTGGTTCTCATTCCGGTTTCATCTATCGCCAGAAAACCTCGCATGAGTTTGCCGCCCATATCCATCATGCGGCAGCCAGTAAGCTCCAATAGGCTATTTTGTGAATCGGGATCTACGCGGCACATGAGGTCATCGCCAATAACGCCAACACACATTTTGTCGTTCACCATAAACACCAGTCCGCCCATCATTTTCTTTTCTTCTACACAATCAAAATCTTCAAAAAATTCGCGGATGCGGTGGGCTAAAGCTTCGTTGTAGGCCATAATTAAGGATTAATGTGTATCAACGTTTTGATAGAATTTTCTTGCGGTGAAGCTGGCCCCATTTCCCCAATTCCATAATAACCGGTTGAAGTGATTTGCCGTGTTCGGTAATTTCATATTCTACCGTAGGCGGAAAAGTATCGAAAACAGACCGCTTCACGAGCAGGTTCATTTCCAGTTCCCGCAATTCTTTCGATAGCATTTTGTCGGTAATGCCGGGAATTTCACGGGCAATTTCACGAAATCTTCGGGTGCCAAATGAAACCGACAATATTATCGGCAGCTTCCATTTTCCCTGTAGAATTTCCAATGCATCTTTCACGGCAATCATTTGAGCGCCGCAGGTTTTATGGCCTGATGCCGCAGTTGCTGTTTTTGTAGCATTCATATGATACTATACTTTAAGAAAGCGCTATCCAAAAGGATAGTGCTATACATTAGATAGTAAAGGTAGCTAATTTTGTGTTCTAAACAATTCAAAATGAATACTGCGATTTGGGTAATACAAGGCGCTTTGGCCTTGTTTTTTTTAATGCCTGCGAAAATGAAATTGATGTCTTCGCCGGCGCAACTGGAAGAAAAAAAAATGCTGGAGCCGGGCGCATCGGCAACGCCGGTACGCATCATTGGCCTTTTGGAGTTATTGGGTTCGATTGGCATTATAGTGCCATGGCTAACCGGAATACTACCCATTTTAACGCCTTTAGCAGCTGTGGGCTTTTGTTTAGTAATGGTTGGGGCTGCTTTGGTGCACGCTAAAAAAAGCGAGTGGAAGGTAATGCCACTACTGGCGGTGGTCTTTATTTTATCGGCTTTGGTGGCCTGGTATCGCTTTTAATGCGAAATTTTCGTTTTTTATTTCGGAAAGAATGCACCAATGAAAACCACATCACATTCTTAAAAGTAAATATGTGAAATATTAATATGTAGCGGGATGATCCGGAGGTGATTTCTGCTGTGTGATTTAGTGCGTACCTTACCCTTCTAAATCGCGCGCCATGTCACTACTTTCATTCCTGCTTTTCGTAAATCATCATTTAAAACACAGTTGCATTTCCTTCAGGAGCTGGATTATTCGTGCTGTTGTTCCTCGGAATTCTGAATTACAAACAGACCGTTGGATTGGGAACATGGCAAAACGGCTTCTGATGGTTGTAATTAATTGCGTGCTGTTTTCTTCGGGTTTTTGTCAGCAGTTAAATGTTTCGCCCTTTGGTATGGCGCCGTCGTCGGCAGGACTAACAACGCTTTCTGGCGGAATTATAAATACGTATTATAAAGTTACAACGGTTGGAATCAATCAGGTAACGCTAAGTGTTTCGCCCACTTTTTTACCTAATCAGCGGGTGTTGATTATGCAGATGAAAGGGAGCGGTGCGGGAACCGCGGAGTGGGCAAGAGTGCAATCGGTAACCGGCTCCACCATTATTTTTACGGTGCCTTTATTGAATTCTTATGTGGTGACGGATGCCGTTCAATTAATCACTGTTCCGGAGTATTACGATTTAACTATAAATGGCACATTAACTTGCCAGCCATGGAATGACGCATTGGGAACCGGTGGTGTTTTAGTGTTTAATGTTCGCAACGACCTTATTCATAATGGCGTTTGCGATGTATCGGGAAAGGGATTTCAACCTGGAAATGCAGGTATTGGCGCCACTAGTATAGCCGGCTTGGGCGGCGCTGCCGGAATGAATGGCGGCAATGTAGGAACGGTACCTTATTCAGGCGGTTCAGGTGCAGGCGATGGAGGAGCGGCCGGAGGGGTAAACGCATTAGTACCGGTTAGCTTAGTGACCTGTCCGGGTTGTAATATTCCTGCAACGAATGCTACTACTTTATCGCCATTGCCAAAGCGATTTGTGATGGGCGGTGCCGGTCAAAGCGCCAATGGTGGTGGTGCCGGCACAGGAGCCGGCGGCGGAGGTGGTGGCGGCGGACCTGCTTGTAATGCCGGAACGAATGGAAGTGCCGGTGGTACCGGTGGTTCAGGCGGAATTGGAGGTGCAGGAGGCGGCATCATTATTTTCGCTGCCAGAACAATAACACTAGGCGGTATTGCGCCTCAATTCATTTTAAATGGATTGAATGCCTCCGGCGGACTCAATGGTTTGGCCGGTGGCACCGGTGGTGATGGCGGAATGGGTTGTGGAACCTGCACTACCGGTGGTGGTGGCGGTGGCGGCAATGGCGGCAACGGAGGAAATGGAGGGAATGGCGGAAACGGCGGAGCCGGCGGCTCGATGTACTATCTCTATTACACTGCGCCAAGTCCGGCGTTTACCGCTGCCGATTACAACCTGCATGGAGGAACTGGCGGATCGGGTGGTGCCGGTGGTGCCGGAGGAAACGCCGGTCATAATGCTAATGCGGCAGGAGGTGCCGGTCCTTGCCCAAGCACCGCTTCACCTGCACCGCCAAGTAGTGGAGGAACGGGATTGCCGGTAACCTGCGATTTTATGTGCACTTTGAATGAACTGTATGCCATGAATGCGATAGGCGGAACTCCCGGAACTGTGAGTGGAACGCATCCACATCTTACTTACACCGGTTTAGGAGGTACTACCGTAGTGAACTTAACTGAAATTACACCTTACGCGGTTCAGGTAACGGTACAAACTCCTACGCATATATGTTATACGGTGATTATGGATACCACATTTGCCACTTCACCATTTAATTATGTTGATCAGATTTTTACCGCAGGTAGCCATAATTTTATTTTGGGTAGCGGTACTTATGATGGCTTTACGGTGATGGGGACGTTTACCGATTTGGCAGGTAAAAATTATTTGGGATTATGTGTGTTGCCACGTGGTAAGCCTCATCCGGGTTTGCCGGGTTTGCCAGGGCTGAACGGCTCAAATGGTAACGATGGCATTGTAGATAATGATCCTGCATTGATGGGCTGCGATCCTGACAACCCGATTATGAATGCCAACAATGATCAATATTTATTTATTGGTGACTGTTGCTTCTATCCCGATCCCTATCCTGATTTTCTAGCGTATAGCACCTATGGCGGAACACCGGGTTATACGAATACATGGAGCTCAACGCCACATACCACTGGGCAGACTGTTTATACTCTACATGTAACAGATGCGGAAGGCTGCGAAGCGGTGTTTAATTTTAATTATGCGATGTATGGCTCTACTTTCAATGTATCAGCAACTGTTCTCACAAATGAGAATTGTTTTGGCGATTCTTCGGGAAGCGCATACCTATCAATGAATGAAGTGAATTTTAATGGTCCGGCAGCCTGTATTTCGGCTGGACCTTCATCATATTATTTTGTTTATGAAGTTACCGGCCCCGGGGGTTACTATTATAGTGGAATCAACAATTCGCTCACCGGCCTTATAGCAGGAGATTACAGCGTTACTGCCACATACTATAGTTGTGTGCTTCCTCCCGCGCTTTCGTACACCACGTTCACCATCCATGAACCATTACCGTTTTCTATTACGCCGAACGTGATATCGCCGAATTGCAGTAATCCATCAGGTGGACAAATTACCTTAAGTACTACCGGCGCCACGGCGCCGTACAGCTATGTTTGGAACAATGGCAGTACGTACAATGTAATTTCGGGGTTGAGCAATGGCATATATACCGCAACGGTAACGGATGCGCATAACTGTACGGCAATTTTCTCTGATACATTGAACAGTAATAGTGGTCCGGTAAATATTGATTTAAACGAACGAGCATGTGATAGTTTTGTTTGGCATGATACCACTTACTATACCAGTGGTAATTATGTTTATAGTTCTGGCGATGGTGGATGTGACAGCATCATTACATTGCATTTAGTGATCGGTCATGTGGATTCCGGTTACGTGAATGTATCAGCATGCAACAGTTTCCAATGGTATGGAACGAATTATACTTCAAGTGGAATTTATACGCATACGAGTGTGACGCCATCGGGTTGTGATAGTTTAGTGACGCTGAATTTGACGATACAGCCATCAGTTCATGTTACATTAAATGTAAATGCTTGTGATAGTTTCAAATGGTATGGAACGAAATACACTTCCAGCGGAACTTACACTCACACTGGTATTACTTCTGCTGGCTGTGATAGTGTAGTGACACTGAATTTGACCATTCAGCCATCAGTACATATTATGTTGAATGTAAGTTCGTGCGATAGTTTCAGGTGGTATGGAACGAATTACACTTCAAGTGGAACATACACCCACACAGGCGCTACACCCGCAGGTTGTGATAGTGTAGCGATATTGAATTTGACGATAATGCCATCTGTTCATTCTACGTTAAATGTAAATGCTTGCGATAGTTTTAAATGGTATGGAACAAAATACACTACCAGTGGAACTTACACCCACACCGGCACTACTCCTGCGGATTGTGATAGTGTGGTGACATTGAATTTGACGATACGTCCGTCAGTGCATGTAACATTAAATGTAAATGCTTGTGATAGTTTCAAGTGGTATGGAACGAAATACACTTCCAGCGGAACATACACCCACACCGGCACTACGCCTGCGGGTTGTGATAGTGTGGTGACATTGAATTTGACGATACGTCCATCAGTTCATGTAACATTAAATGTAAATGCTTGCGATAGTTTCAGGTGGTATGGAACGAAATACACTTCCAGCGGAACATACACCCACACCGGCACTACGTCTGCGGGTTGTGATAGTGTGGTGACATTGAATTTGACGATACGTCCATCAGTTCATGTTACATTAAATGTAAATGCTTGCGATAGTTTCAGGTGGTATGGAACGAAATATACTTCCAGCGGAACATACACCCACACCGGCACTACGCCTGCGGGTTGTGATAGTGTAGTGACGCTGAATTTGACGATACAGCCATCAGTTCATGCTACGTTAAATGTAAATGCTTGTGATAGTTTCAGATGGTATGGAACGAAATACACTTCCAGCGGAACATACACCCACACCGGCACTACGCCTGCGGGTTGTGATAGTGTAGTGACGTTGAATTTGACGATTCAGCCTTCGGTGCAAGTAACGTTGAACGTGAATTCCTGCGATAGTTTCAAATGGTATGGAACGAAGTACACAGCAAGTGGGGTTTATGCGCATACGGGTGTTACACCAGGAGGTTGTGATAGTGTAGTGACGTTGAATTTGAACATTCGGCAATCAGTTCATGTGACGTTGAACGTAAATTCCTGCGATAGTTTCAGATGGTATGGAACGAAGTACACAGCAAGTGGGGTATACACGCATACGGGTGTGACACCAGGAGGTTGTGATAGTGTAGTGATACTGAATTTGACAATTACGCATCCGTCCACTACACATTTTTATAGTGTAGGATGTGATAGTTTGGTATGGCATGGGCATGTGTACCATAGCAGCGGCGTTTTCACCTATACGGTAAATGGAAATTGCCCAACCACTGAGGTTTTGCATTTGCATTTGTATTACAGTGTGCATTATGATATATCCGCAACGGTTTGCAACGGTTATACCTGGTACGGCACTACTTATACCAGCAGCGGCAACTATACGCATCATGGTACCACGTTGTTTGGATGCGATAGCAGTATTACCCTTCATTTAATTGTTCTTCACAGTCATGTGCTTCATTTATATGCAACAGCCTGCGATCAGTATTATTGGAATGGTGCCACTTATACGAACAGCGGCATATATACTTACGGGCCGGCCACGCCATGTGGTACGATCTACTACCTGCATTTAACTATCAACAAAAGCGTTCATCAAACTATATCGGTTACGGCATGCAACAGTTACAAATGGTATGGCACTATTTACAATACCAGTGGGGTGTACACTCACAACAGCCACACCCCGCAAGGCTGTGATAGTATTATTACATTGAATTTGACGGTGAATCATAGTGTGACCTACAGTCAATGGGCATCGGCATGCGACAGTTACACCTGGCACGGCACCACCTATACCTCCAGCGGTGTGTATACCTATGGGCCGGTTACTAAATGCGGGCCTATTTATAAACTATACCTTACGATTTACCCAAGTGTTCATATCACCAAAAATGTTTTGAGTTGCGGAACTTATAAGTGGTATGGAGTCAACTATTATTCCAGTGGAACGTACGTCCACAATGGACATACACCAAATGGATGTGACAGCATTATTACACTTAACCTAACCGTTAATTACGGGCTGGTGCTGTATCAATCGGTGACAGCCTGTTTGAGCTATACCTGGTATGGAACCACGTATACCACCAGCGGTGTGTATTCATATGCTCCTCCGGGCACTTGCAAAAAGTACGTTCTGCATCTCACCATACTCACTAACTGCAATACGAAAACAGCTTCGCCATCTTATCAGCTCTATCCTAATCCTACGCGGAATAGGATTACAATTAATGGAAGTGAAACTGATCTGGAGCAAATAGGAAAATTGGAGTTGCGGGATTTAGGGGGAAAGCTATTGTTGCAGGAATTATGGGAGTACGATAGCAAGCGAGATATTGATTTGACCGGCTTACCTTCAGGAATGTATGTATTGGGTATATACAATCATGCCGGTGAATTGATTGAAACGGACAGAGTACAGAAAGAAGAATAATACGGGATTGCATTACCGCGATCAAATAGCAGCCGCTATTTAATTGTTAGGCGTGATGACCAGCTTTTGTTGAAAGGCTAACCGCGGCAGCGATAGGAATGGTGCGACCGAAGGGAGCAGTGCGAAGGGAGGAACGACCGTAGCACCGCAGCGCCAGCGGAGCCATGGATAGCGCGGGTGCCGCCATAATTGAAATCATTGCCGGTGAACTGTTTTTCAGTTTCCAGTTATTAGCGACGAGGTTGCCAGAGGGAGGTGGTGTGTAACCACGGCACGCCTACGCCAATGAGTGCGCCTACTGCATAGCCGGTAATAATATCAGTCCAGAAATGTTTGCCGGCCTTGTAGCGCATTACGCCGGTTACAATTGGCATGCCGGCGGTGAGCGTCCAAACCAACGGGGTGAATTTATTATTGGGGTGATATTGCTGCCAAACATAGGCAAAGAAGAAAGCCTGACTGGCCACGGTAGAAGTGTGACCGCTGAAAAAGGAGCGGAAATTTTCAGCACTGCGGCGTGCCCAAACCGGTGATTGGGAGTTATAAGCTAATGGCCGCGGGCGGTGCACGGCCTCTTTGAACAAATTGGTAACGGCGGTGTTTAACAGAAACACTTCCGCATCCATGGTTATAATTTTGCCAAAATCTTTACGAGCCTGTTGGTTCTCTAAAAGTATTAGCGGAAGCAAGGGAGTAGTGTATAAAGTAACATCGCTGACAAAGGCGGCGATTTGCGAGTGCTGATAAATAGCGGAACGATCGAAGGGGTTCACATCAGTGGGTTTCAGGCGAAGGATAGATTCCTGAGTAGGAATAGCGGGGTGGCGTTTAGAAAATTCATAAGCGCCGCCTAAAGCAGAAAAAGAAACCATTACTGTTGGAACGGCTAGTTCGGGTTTCCATAGAAAAGGCGATTTAAGGGTTTGGGAAAAGGTGCTGACCGCATGCAATAAAAAAGCGACAACAACGGAGATGGTTTTGATATTAAATGAGTTCCGATGTAACATACCTGCTGAATATCCGTTAAATCTAAAAAACCTGAATAAAAACTTCGTTGTGAAACTACGTCGTTATCTTAACATATGCCTTGCCCTGCTTGGGTTTGGGGCAGCCGGGGCGCAACCGGTGGCGAACTTCGTTCCCGATCAGGTGACGGGTTGTCCGCCACTAATTGTAAACCTGAGCAACAGTTCATCGGGCTTTACTTCCTCGCAGTGGACACTTGGAAATGGCAACACTTCCACGCAAACCAGTCCTTCGGCCACGTATCTTTCGCCCGGCACTTACAGTATTAAATTAGTAGTGACCAATGCTTCGGGTCAGAAGGATTCAATAACTAAAACGGTTCATGTTTTTGTTCCACCTACGGCACAATTTACGGCTGCTGATACATCGGGTTGTTCACCTTTTCTGGCGCAGTTTACTGATCAATCTATTCCGGGTGAAGCGCCGATTGTGAATTATGCGTGGGACTTTAGCGGCCCTTCAGCGCAAACCGTTCCGAACCCAAATGCCAACTACACCATAGCTGGCAACTGGCAGATTACGCTAGTGGTTCAAGATGGGAATGGTTGTGTGGACAATGAGATTAAGCCGAATTACATTCACACGGGCATTCCGGTGGTGGCATCTTTCAATGCCTCGCCACTTTCCAGCTGCAATGCACCGCAGGCGGTAACGTTCAACAGCACCTCAACCGGGCCGATCGCTTTTACCGACTGGATTTTTGGTGATGGCGCAACAGGTTCCGGTGTAAGCACTTCGCATACGTATGGGCCGGGCGATTTTGATGCCAAGCTGATACTTACTTCCGATTTAGGTTGCAAGGATTCAACTTTTCAGCATGTTCATGTTACTTCATTACCCGTGGGTTTCAGTGCTTCTGACACTGTGATTTGCGCCGGTTCTACGGTTTCTTTCACTGATCAGAGCGGCCCATCTACCGGGTGGAACTGGAGTTTTGGTCCGGCAGGCGCCACATCATCTCAACAAAATCCCTCGTACACTTACACCACCCCCGGAACGTATGCCGTATCGCTGATTACAACCGGAGGCACCTGCAATGGTTTTTTAAGCAAGCCGAATTATATTACTGTATTGCCCGCACCGCCTGCCGATTTTACTTCGCCTGATACCACTTCCTGTAAAGCGCCGCTCACTTCTAATTTTACTTCAACCTCTACGGGTGCCGTTTCGTATTCGTGGGATTTTGGCGATGGCCATGTTGCAGCTACTGCCAATGCTGCGAATACTTACAGTAATACCGGAACGTTCACCGTTCAGTTTGTGGCTAACTATGCCTCGGGCTGTTCTTCGGTGGTTACCAAAGTGAATTATGTGAAGATCATTCCGCCTACGGCCAATTTTGAGATTGTGGGCGATTCGGGATGTATCCCTTTGACAGTAGCATTTGCCGACAGCGGTTTACAATCTTCGTCGGCCGTAAGTGTGATGCAGTGGGACTTTGGCGATGGTGGTGGTTTTCAGAATGGCAGTCATACCGCCCAACATACTTACACTACGCCCGGTTTCTTTTTTCCTCGTTTGTTCATACAAACAGTAGATGGTTGTGTAGATACTTTTTCGGGAGGTCCGGTTAAAACGGGAACGCCGCCAATGGCCGCATTTACGGCTGATCCGCTGGTACAGTGTTTAGGTAATAAAGTTCATTTTACGAATCAATCTACCAACGGCCATTTTTATTTGTGGGATTTTGGCGATGGCAGCAGCACAGAGTTTGAGCCGGTACGCAAGTTTATTGATACCGGATTTCACACCATCCGTCTTACGGTTTTCAACAATGGTTGCCGTGCCGATAGTGTTCGGAAGGACTATATCTATTCTCCCATTCCAAAAGCTGATTTTTTAGTAGTTCCTGACTGTACCGATCCATTCACTGTAACGTTTGTGGATACTTCCATAAAAGCAGATACCTGGAGTTGGTGGTTGGGTGATTCTACATCGGTGAGTGGTGTTCGAACTTTTTCGCATACGTTTTCGGCTCTTGGATCGCAAACTGCGCAATTGGTAGTAACCAATGCGGGCACCGGCTGTAACGATACCCTGATTAAATCATTTGTTCTCGGCATTTCGCATTCCGGTTTCACCATTGACACGCCTTTGGTGGGATGTGCGCCTTTTCTGGTGCATTTCCACGATACTTCTGCCGGCGCAACCTCGTACTTATGGCGCTTTGGCGATGGGGCTACTTCCAGTGCTGCCAATCCGGGGCACACTTACAACGGGCCTGGTATTTTTACTGTAACGCAAATTATAAACCCGGGAAGTCAGTGTCCCGATTCCATGGTGTATGTGGATGCCATTAATGTAAAAGGCGTTGCGGTGAATTTTGCTGCCGATACTACAGCAGGATGCGTACCGTTTACGGTGCACTTCAGCGATTCGAGCCGGGCGTTTAATAGTACCATTTCGAAATTCAAATGGACCTTTGGCGATGGTTATGTAGATAGTGTGAATGAGCATCCGATTCATACGTATTCCAACTGGGGAGTTTACAATGTTTCGCTTACTACAACTAACAGTCAGGGTTGTACCGAAATGCTGGTGCGCACCGCATACATCAATTTAAAACGTCCGGTTCCTGCATTTACATTCGATACGATTTTCTGCCCCGGCGATTCGGTTGCTTTCAACAATAATTCTTCGTCAGAAGTAACTTCATATCTCTGGAACTTTGGCGATGGTGCTACTTCCACGCTGGCTAATCCCAAACATGCTTACCAGGCGCTGGGATACTATCAGGTTAGCCTTCAAGTTTTTAATAAATACGGATGCGATTCGTTTTTTATGGCGCCATCCAAAGTACATATCGATACGCCTCAGGTCGATTTTCAAGTGGCTGCAACATTCTCGCCTTGTCCGCCATTTGTAGCCACTTTTGCCAATACTTCTAACCGTAAAGATTTGCGCTGGCATTGGGATTTTGGCGATGGGAAAACCGATACCATTGAGAACCCCACCAACGTGTATTTCTTTCCCGGATTATATACGGTGCGGTTAATTGGCACCTCCAAAACCGGATGTACCGATACGATTGTGTATCCGGAACTGATCAGAGTGTTGGGCCCGCGCGGCAATGTTACGGTTACGCCAACCATGGGTTGCGCACCGGTAACGGTTGCCATTGGCGGTACTATTACCGATGCGATTCATCCTTATGTGTGTGATCTTGGAAATGGAACGCTGCTCAACGATTCGGTAAACTTTCATTTTACTTACAACGATGCAGGAGTTTATCATCCCCGATATATTTTAAAAGATACCGTAGGTTGTATTGTTTCTTACTATCTCGATTCTGTTACGGTGTTGGAAACACCAAAATTCCGGTTGCCTGCCGATACTTCAGTGTGTGAAGGAACGGCGGTGAGTTTTAATCTTATGGCCGGCGATCATTTCGCCTGGAGTCCTTCCACCGGTGTAGATTGCGATACTTGCCGCAGTGTGCTGATTAATGCCAGTGACACTACAGTTTATGTGGTTCGAATGACTTCGAATAACGGTTGTTTTTCAGAAGATACCATTACGCTGAATGTAGATGCGCTTCCTGCCCCCGATGCCGGACCGGACATTACGGTATGCCGCAATGAAACGGTGCAGCTACATGCCGGCCCGGTGAGTAAGGCCGTGTGGACGCCGCCCACTTATTTAAATTCAGTAAATACCATCAATCCTAAAAGCACGCCCGGCGATTCGATTACTTATACAATTACTGCCTTTAATGTGCTGCATTGCAGTGTAACCGATCAGGTGCACATTCGCGTTATTGATAAAGTGGTGATGGATGCGATGCCCGATACGGCGGTTTGCGATGGATCAGTAGTGCCTTTGTGGGTTTCAGTTACTGATAGTTCCGTAAGCGGCATGAAGTATAAGTGGATGCCGGCCAATGCGCTTGACAACGACAGTATTTCAAATCCGATGGCTTCAATTTCACGATCTGCCACTTTTACGGTAATCGGCACCAGCGGAACTTGTGCTGCCGATACGGAAACGGTTGTAGTAACTAATGTAGCTATACCCGATATTAAGGCAGGCGATGATGCCGTGGTAACACCAGGCGCCACAGTTGATCTTTATGCCACATCGCATGCTAAAAATGTTCATTACAGCTGGCAATTCCCTTCGGGCGATGCCGCTACGTGTAGTAATTGCCGCGTGCCGCGCTTAACTGCAAATTCATCACAGTTGGCTATAGCTACCGTTACCAATAGCCTGGGTTGCAGTAATTCCGATACGGTTCACATCACGGTTCGAAGCTGTAATGAGGATGCGGTTTTTGTACCAAACCTGTTCAGCCCGAATGGTGATGGGGAAAACGATCGTTTATATGCGCGCTCTATTTTGCTCGATCATGTTGACTTCTTCCGCGTTCTTGACCGTTGGGGAAAAGTAGTATTCGAAACTTCTGATTTGAAAGAAGGTTGGGATGGTAAAATCGACGGACTGGATGCGCAAAGCGATGTGTTTGTTTACACCATGGAAGCCGGTTGCAACAATGGCGAAAAGCTCCATAAGAAAGGAACAGTAACTTTGGTGAGATAAGAAAGTTGAAAGTGAAAAATGGAAAGTTCAAAATGAAGAAGCCGCTTTCCACTTCTCACTATCCGCTTAGAACTATACTAATCCCTGATCCAGCATAGCGTCAGCCACTTTTACAAAACCGGCTATGTTGGCGCCTTTCACGTAGTCGATCGATCCATCTTCGCGATGCCCATAGGTAACGCAACTTTGATGGATGTTTTTCATGATCTGATGCAAACGCTGGTCCACTTCTTCGCGCGTCCAACTCAGCCGCAGGCTATTTTGGCTCATTTCTAAACCTGAAGTGGCCACACCTCCCGCATTGGAAGCTTTGCCCGGCGCATACAGTATTTTCGCCTTTTGGAAGGCCGTAATTGCTTCGGGAGTGCTAGGCATATTAGCGCCTTCACTTACACAGCGCACTCCATTTTTCAAAAGCGTTTCAGCATCAGCTCCGCTAATTTCATTTTGGGTAGCACAAGGCAGCGCCATATCGCACTTCAAATGCCAGGGCGTTTTCCCCGGAATGTACTCTGCCTTAAATTTGTCGGCATACGCTTTGATTCGTCCACGTTGTACATTTTTCAAATCCATAATAAAGGCCAGCTTTTCGGCCGTAATACCATTGGCATCGTAAATGGTACCGTCGCTATCGCTGCACGAAATCACCTTCGCGCCCAGTTGAATACATTTTTCGATAGCATACTGCGAAACATTGCCGGAACCTGATACCGTAACCGTTTTTCCCTGAAGCGTTTCACCATGGCGCGCAAACATTTCCTGCGCAAAGTACACACAGCCATAACCGGTGGCTTCCGGCCTGATCAGCGATCCGCCCCAATTAATTCCCTTTCCGGTAAGCACTCCGGTAAACTCATTGCGCAGGCGTTTATATTGACCAAACAAAAATCCAATTTCTCTTCCGCCTACGCCTATATCGCCTGCAGGAACATCGGTGTTGGCGCCAATGTGTTTGGAAAGTTCGGTAGCAAACGACTGGCAAAATCGCATTACTTCGTTATCGCTTTTCCCTTTCGGATCGAAGTCGCTGCCGCCTTTTCCGCCGCCCATAGGTAAGGTGGTTAGTGAGTTTTTAAAAGTTTGTTCGAAGCCCAGAAATTTGAGGATAGATAAGTTTACCGTGGGGTGAAAGCGCAGGCCGCCTTTGTACGGACCAATAGCACTGTTGTATTGCACGCGATATCCTTTGTTCACCTGAACATTTCCTTTATCATCCATCCAAACCACGCGGAACAGGATTACCCGTTCCGGTTCCGCTATGCGATGCAGGATGTTGGCCTTTTTATATTTCGGGTGTTCTTCCATAAACGGAATAATACTTTCGGCCACTTCCAGAACAGCCTGATGAAATTCCGGTTCATTGGGATTTTTGCTCTTAATCTCGGCCATAAAGGCATCGATTTGCTTTTGGTATTGCATGAGTTTCATTTTTGGTTAGATGGGAAATTTACACTTTCCATAGAATCTGGAAAGCGGGAATAAGGCCATGCCGATTGTAATTTTTTTGGCGGCTGCCGCTGCAATCCGCTCGTTCCTCGCGGCTCAGCGGCACCGCGTGCTTTCAGGCTGCGCTGCGCTCCGGTGCTACGGCTTCGCCTTCGCACGCCCGCCGAAGGCGGGCCCTTGCCGCCCGCTGCCGCGTGGCCTGGCCGTGCACGTAAAGCCCGGAAGGCGCGGCGATGCAATTACGAATTTCAAATTACGAATTATGAATTACGAAATGAATCAGGCGTGTATTGCTATGACCAACCTCCTCTTTGTAATTCGTAATTTGAAATGGTGTTGTTGCATGAATAATTCAGCCGTGCCAAGAAATGGTATGGCCTCAAAGGGCAAATGTAAATTTGAAGAAATCTTGTGGGTGTTGCTCAAAATGAGTAAGGCTCTATATTTTGGCCAACCGCGGTAGGGATGGCAGCGGAAAGCCCGCAAGCCGCGCCACTGCTGCATTTCACGGATCACAACGTTAGGCCGCGGCTGAGGACTTGCAGCGAACAGCCCGGCATCCGCAAAAATAAAAATCTTGTTAGACGGTATATTTATGCAACAACACCATTTGAAATTCGTAATTCGCCCAAAACGATTGCACAGCAATGGTTTTAGACTGGTGCAACAACGCCACTCTAAATTCTCATCGCTCCACTTATTTCGCTCCTACCGATATGGCCGTTTCGGGAATCAGGCTGTAGCCATATTCTACCAAAGTGAGTTTCGAAAAAGAATTGTTGACATTCAGTTTCATCCATCCATATTGGTATTTGGTGCCTGTGGTGAAACGGAATACTACGTAAGTATCGCCGCCCTGAAGTCCTATCCGATAACCATGGGTTTTAATGCCTACATACGAATAATCGGAATAGCTGGCTGTAGTAATCGGTGTAAGTTCGCCTGATTTATACAGGATAGGATATGGGAATGGCATCAGGCTTGCAGTGGCAAATTCCATAGATTGATGAAGGCCAACCAGCACTACAGCGCCGGTATCGCCTCCATCATACTCTATAGCCGCGCCGAGGTCTATTTGTCCGTCATTATTCAAGTCCAAACTATCTTTAGAAATTGTTCCTGCCGGAACATCCCAGGAGCGGTTCAAGCTTTTGTAAACGATGTTCGGATCATCACTCACCGCAGTTTCTTTCTTACACGATGAAACCAAAACAATCATCAAAGTGGCAATGCCTAGAATAAAGGAACGCTTCCCCATTTTTATAACTTTTAATTTATCACTTTCAACTTTCAACTTTCATCTCTCAACTTTCATCTCATTTCGCTCCTACTGCAATAGCGGTTTCCGGAAGGAGTTGATAGGCGTATTCGATTATACGGAATTGTGTGCAAGAGGTATTCAGACCCACTTTCATCCAGCCGTATTGAAATTTGGTTCCGGTTGTAAAGCGAAACACAAGATAACCTTCTCCGCTGATGAGCCCCAAACGAACTCCATCCGATTTATAAGTAATATAGGTAGCACTGGAATAATTGGGTGTGCCTATGGCACTTAATTGACTGGCATTATGAAGCAGTATATATGAAAACGGAAGTGCAACAGCAGTGGCCATCTCAAAACCATCATGCAATCCACCCATTTGTACACCTCCGGTATCAGCGCCTTGATTCAGGAGCATGAATACTAAATCATACTTGCCATCGTTGTTCAAATCGATGCTATCCACATTTGCTCCGCCAGCAGGAATGTCAATGGTTTTATTGATACTGCGGTAAACGATGTTCGGATCGGTAGTGGCTACCATTTCCTTTTTACAAGAAGAATAAAAAACGGCTAACAGCACAACAATACTTAGTACTGTCCTTTGCTTCCCCATTTTTATAACTTTTAATTTATCACTTTCAACTTTCAACTTTCATCTCTCCACTCATTTCGCGCCTACTGCAATTGGCGTATCGGGAACGATGCTATAGGCGTATTCCAGAATTTTCAATTCGGTAAGCGAAGTATTCACACTAATTTTCATCCAGCCATAAGAAAACTTCGTTCCGGTAGAAAAACGAAATGCCAAATAACCTTCGCCGCTTTGAAGAGCCAGCCGATATCCCGAAACTTTGATAACCGGATAAACCGTGGAGTAGTAAACGGAAGCGCTGGACGGAGTCATATCGCCCGAGTGAAACAACTTAGCATAAGGTGCCGGTGAAATGCCCTCAGCCACAAATCCAATTTGCTGCGCGAATTGAGTGAAAACAACGCCTCCTGTATCGGCTCCGGAGTTGATGAACTGTACATAAATTTCAGAAACCCCATCATTATTCAGATCCAGAGAATCTATTGTAGCCGCACCTGATATGGTGTTGATCGTTTTGTTTAAACTTTTATAAACAATATTTGGATCATCAGGCGTAACCGTTTCTTTCTTACACGAAGAAAACAGCAGGACAATGGCGAAGACAGCCGCAGCCGTTGTAAAAACATGTTTTTTCATATGTTGATTTTTGTTTTATCTATTTCCTTAGCTCTCTACTTATTTCGCTCCAATTGTAATGGCTGTTTCCGGAACCAACTGATAAGCGTATTCCAGAATGGTGAATTGCGTACAAGTGTTGTTCACGCGGATTTTCATCCAGCCATATTGATATTTGGTGCCGGTGGTAAAGCGAAAAGCTACATAGGTTTCACCATCCAGCAAACCTAAACGGATGCCGTTTGTTTTTAGTTGTAAATAGCAGGAAGTGGAGTAAAAGCTGGAAGAGGTTGTAGCGGTTTGGCCCGCGCTGTATTTCAATAAGTACGGAGTAGGAGCCAGCGATTCACAAGCCAATTGGAAGTGGTTATGAAGTCCTGAAGTTTCTATACCGCCGGTGTCAGCGCCTTGATTAATTAACCCAAAGGCATAGTCGAAACTGCCGTCGTTGTTGAAGTCGATACTATCCACTAATACACCTCCAACCGGTACCGAAAGTTCTTTATTAATGCTTTTATAATAGATGTTTGGATCATCGGGTGTAGCGGTTTCTTTTTTGCAGGATGAAATCATCAGTGCCAGAATAGCTGTGGCACACCAAATCATTTTTAGTTTCATGTAGTCTGATTTTTTTAAATGTATAAATAAAGAAGGGAATGATGCGCTCATTCCCTCCATAAATTATTTAGAACCTACTGTAATTGGAGTATCCGGTAAAATGCTGTAAGCAAAGTCGAGAATCTTAAATTCAGTATAAGCAGAATTGATGCTCACTTTCATCCAGCCATACTGATACTTGGTTCCGGTGGTAAAGCGGAACACAATATATCCTTCGCCGTTAACCAAACCGAAGCGGTAGCCCGATACTTTAATGCTGGGATAAGCGCCTGCCTGATATACGCCTGCTGAAGTAGGCATAGCGTCGCCCTGCTTGAAAATTTTCATATATGGTGCAGGAGTTAAACCATCTACTACAAACTGAATGTTCTGATGGTATTGGGCCATAATTACAGCTCCGGTATCGGCGCCTGTGTTTTGGAACTGAATTTGAATTTCGGTCAATCCGTCTTTATTCAAATCCACGCTATCGGCGGCAGCGCTTACCGGTACGATGGTCATTGTTTTCGTAAAACTGCCGTTCATGATGTTCGGATCATCAGGCGTAACGGTTTCTTTTTTACAGGAAGTGATTCCGGTTGCGATTGCGATAGCTGCAATTGCAATCGCCATTGTTTTGAATTTCATGCGTTGTGATTTTTGTTTAAATATAGAAAAACTAGTGATAGGGTGGTTTTTGAGCTATTATTTTGCCCCTACGGCAATAGGCGTTTCAGGAAGTAAACTGTAGGCGTAATCCAGAATTTTGAATTCGTTGTAGGTACTGCTTACACTTACCCGCATCCATCCATACTGGAACTTCGTTCCGGTAGAAAAGCGAAATACAAAATAGCCTTCTCCACTTACCAAACCCAAGCGGTAACCTGAAGCTTTAATGCTCATATAAACCGGCGATTGATAAATGGCTGATGAGGTGGACATGGCATCGCCTGATTTATAAACCTTAGCATAAAAGTACGGCAGGTTGCCGTCAACTGCAATTTGCAAGGGTTGATGCCACTGGCCCATTTCTACCACACCGGTATCGCCAGCCACGTTTTCGTACTGCATCTTCAGTTCGCAAAGGCCGTCGTTGTTCAAATCGATACTATCGGTGTATAAAACAGCCGGAAGCATAGGATAGCTCCGGTTCGCATTTACATAAACGATGTTGGGGTCATCGGGAGTTGCGGTTTTCTCTTTAGTGCAGGAAGCAAGGGCCACAAATAAACCAACAATTAAGAGCGCCCAGGCAGTAGTTTTCTTTTTCATAAGTATTTTAAAAATGGATTAAACGAAAGTTGTTGTGGTTTATTTTGAACCTACTTTTACCGGCACATCCGGATCTAAACTGTAGGCATATTCCAGAACCTTGAACTCGTTAAAAGCGCTGTTGAGGCTCACATGCATCCAGCCATACTGGAATTTTGAACCGGTAGTGAACCGGAAGGCCAGATAACCTTCGCCATTGAGCAACCCATAACGCATGCCGGAATATTTCACCGAGGTGTAGCTTACATTGTTATAAACCACTGAAGAAGTTGGCGGAACATCACCCAAATGAAACAATTTTGGATAGGGAGCAGGGGTTACGGCATCCAGCGCAAATTGAATGTTTTGCTCGAAGGTAGACATCACGATGATGCCGGTGTCGGCACCCATATTTGAAAACTGGATAAGCACCTCTGAAAGACCATCCTGATTCAGGTCCAAACTATCAATTCCCGTAGCCCCGGAAACCGTGTTTACGGTTTTGTTCAAACTTTTATAAACTACCGACGGATCGTCTGTTACAGTTTCCGTTTTTTTACAACTTCCAAGTAAAATTACTACTGCAAAAACGATTGTGCCATATATCACTTTATTCATATAAACGAGTTTTATCAACCAAAGGTAGAAGTAAAACTTAAAAAATGTTATTGGAATTAATAATATTACCATTGATAGAAGGCGCTTAATTAGATTCGTTCTAATCTTCGGTTCTATATTTATCTTTATTAATCATTAGTTAACAAAACCACTTTAGTATGAAGAAAATTTTCCTTTCACTGGCAGTTGCGGGAATCACGTATTTCCAGGCCAGCGCGCAGGGCAACCTGTTGATTGTTCACAATAGTCCGGACCCGGCTGCAGGTACGGTTGACCTTTGGGCGGAAGCGCCATCGGTTGGTGTTTATACCAAACTGGTAGATGACATCACTTATAAGCAGGCGTATTTTTATCAGGCGCCGGCCCTTCCAGGCTCATTTACAGTTCACGTGAAGGCGAGCAACAGTTCGGCGTCCAGCGATCCGGATCTGTTCTCTAAATCATTTTCATCGGTTCCAACCGGCAATACATTGGTTGTAGCCGACGGTTTGGTAACGCCAGCGCTGGTAACCGGTAAACCGAATCCGAGCGGCGTATCGAACGCCTTCGATATCGAAGTAAAAAACGGAGGGATTTTGTTCTCCTCAGCTAATAGCAATGAAGCGGCTCTGGCGTTTCACCATGGCGTAGTGGACCTCGACAGTGTGTATGTTCAAAGTTTCATCACTACTATTCAGGCTCCTGCCCGTGATGTGCTTACGGCTATGTCGCGTTTCCGCGATTTTACTTCAAGCGCGCAAGTGCCTGCTGCCAGCCGTCGCATTCACACCATCCGTTACGGCCAGCCACAAACCAATCCTGTTTATCGCGCTAATGGCGATGCTTTGAAAGGATTGGGTGGTAAAGGGGTGTTTGTAATTGCCACCGGTTTTGCCGATACTACCGGAACCGGAACTTCAAACACGGTAAAGTTATTGGCTTATGTTACAGATGCCACTACTACCAACGGTTTCGTAACTCCGGTTGAAATTCCTGCCGAAAAAATTGCAGGAGTGGTTCAGGTGTACCACAATGCCGCTGATCCTGCTGTTAAGAATTTAGATCTGTATGTAGGTGGTATGAAACAAGTGCTGGGCCTCTCGTTCCGCAATGGTTTCCAATCAGCCGGTTTTATTCAGGACTTTGATTACAACATCGATTTGCATCAGAAAGACTCTTCGGCTTCGGCTTTGTCGGCCACGTTGCGTTTAACCTCTGATTCAGTGGTGGCCGTGGTTTCAGGCGTTTTAGACACTACTAAGTTTGTGTCGAACCCCGATCATCAGAACCGCAAGTTCCAAATGTGTCTGAATCCGGGTGCTCAGGTGAGCATGCCTGCAGGATACACTAAAATTACCGTATTCCACGGAGCAACAGATGCTCCTACAGTGAACCTCACTGTTCCGGCTGTTGGCGGCGCTGCATTGATTTCAAATCTAAGCTATGGCCATTTCCAAACGGCATCAGTAACCGGCTTGGGAAGTTCTTTACCTACAACCCTGGGAACGGTAATGGTTGATGTTCGCATTCCGGGCGGTGTGCTGTACAAATCGTATCTGGTTCCTTTGGCTGCTTTAGATGGCAAAGCAGTTACTGCCTGCGCCAGTGGATTTTTAGATACTACTGCGGCTAATATGAATGGTGCTTCTTTCAAAATTTTTGCAGGAATTCCTTCTGCTCCATTCCCGCAAATTGTATTCCTGAAAGACACTTCTATTGTAAACAGCATTAACGATCCGGCTACAGCTGATCTGCAATTCCGGATGTTCCCGGTTCCTGCTGCCAATGAAATGGTAATGGCTTTTGATGTAAACGAAACGGCTAATGTAGCTATCGACATCATGGACCTTTCCGGCCGCGTGGTGAAAAATGTAACTAATGATAGTTTCAATAAAGGCACTGCCTCGTTCCGCGTAGATGTTCGCGATATTCAAAGCGGCATGTATCTGGCGCGCCTTACTAACGGAGCGAAAGTGAGTACCTATCGTTTCAATGTGGTGAAGTAGATTTTTTATGCTTCAGCTAATTAAAAGGCCATCTCGAAAGATGGTGGCCTTTTTTTTATTTTTTGCGGCACCCGCGCTATCCATGGCTACGCTTACGCTCCGGTGCTCGGTCGTTCCTCCCTCGCACCGCTCCTTTCAGTCGCGCCATTCCTATCGCTGCCGCGGGGCAACATCAAGCATATAAGCAGTAATCCTGCCTAATAATCAGACTACTTCGTATAAAATTATACAGTGTCTAAAAGATGTTATTAATTTAAGAAACGCAGATTGCGCATGCGCTTATATTTGCTTCAACAAAAGCAGAAAGGGCGACAGCTTACCCGTTAGTTGTAATGATTCTAACGCCGCTATCACCAGAAATGATTGGTTGCGACTTTGGTTGCCGCTCCCTTTCCGCTAACCGAATCGGTCCTACGAAACGGTTTATTTGGGTCGGGTAGGATTCAAACCTACATTCTCCAGCTTCGTTGCTGGTATTTTGTTCGGTTAAACTACCGACCGGTGTTCATATTTTGAAGCCCCTTCGCGGGGCTTTTTCTATTCAAAGAACTATTACTGACAAATTTAAATCTTCAGAAGGTCGAATCGAATCCAGTTTATACACAGCAAATGTTCAATACTTGTCGTAACTGCGGGAAACAAGACAGGGCGTGGGTTTCGCCTGTGGATAGGAATGAGGAAAGATTTATTCAGTTTAAAATTTGGAGAAATTGTAATTGGTTTTGAATAGGGTGATGGTACATTGAATTCCATTATTTAGGACAAATTCAGATATTGAATTTAAATCATTCTAACACTTAGAACGTCCTGTTTGATACCGAATTCGGAAATGGAAATTCAAGAAATGAAACCTACGGTTTTTCAATCGCGTGTTTTCATTTAATCTTTTTAGATGAGTTAAATTGCTTGCTGCATTTAGCCATTTTTTCTTTTTTAAACTTATAGTCATTCCAGAGATTTCGCAGCAAATATAGCGCCGGCATCTGCCGTGCACTACACGCACAGCTTTGCGTTGATGGCAAACCGCGGTAGCGATCGCAGCGGAAATCCTTTTTTTGCGGCAACAGAATTCCAGGCATAAAAATCCGGTATGGTGTTAGGGTGTTCAAAATGAGTTGCCGCAAAAAAAGATTGCAGCGGAGAGCGCGGCATCCGCAAAAAATATGCTTGATAAATTATTGCCGCGGCGGTAGATTTTTCTTCGCACTGCTACAATACAACATATCCATTTGCATTTGCTGCGCAAAAGAACGGTGATAGTGCTGTGCTTTTTTAATGATCTGCAGTTGCCACGTTCTATCCACGCGAAGCGAATTGTAAACTTGTTGTTCAACCGAATCGGAAGTATAATGACTTAAGCTATCGATCATGGCATTTACCAAGGTGCTTCTAAATGTTTCAAACCGGGGTGAAGAAGCTGTATCGCTAATGGTAGCAAAGGTTTCAGCCGCCTGCAATTCATGGCCCGATTGAAATTCAATGGCAGCGCGGTTCAGCACCGCATCAGGAAATCCGGGTGCGTATTGCAGTGCCTCATTTAAATATTCCAACGCTTTAGCATGATGGCCCTGAAGTTCCTCACAAGTTCCCAAATTCGACAGCGTAAACGGATGATAAGGGTTGAATGGCAAGGCGGCATAGAAATCTGCCTCCGCTGCTGCAATATTGTTCTGGTTAAAATGCGCGAGCCCGGAATACCATCGCACCGGCGTAGCCACACCATCGTAATGGTAAAACAGGTTTTCGGCATCGGGAATTTTTGAAAGCAATCCCGACCAATTCTGCATATTCTTTGCTTCCAATACTTTTACCAGATTCGCTTCTGCACGCAGGCGTTGAATGGCTACAACACTTCCCGAAATTCCCATTATCAGGATGAGGGTGGCCAACCATCGGTAGTAGTTTTTCAGTGAAAAATAGTTGTGCGAAGATGAAGCTGCCAAGAGCAGGCCCGTAAAAATCGCCAGCATCGTATTGTGCTCTATCCGCTCGCGCGGAAAAGCGAAAATGCTGATTATGGCGTAGGAGGCGAAGTAGCAGAGGCAAAGGGTTAAAAGGTTGTATCGGGCAAGATGAATGCGTTGCTGCCAGAAATTAAAAAGTAGTAAGGCCACAAACATCAATCCAATCAGAAAACCGATTGCTCCTTGTTCGGAAAGCACCCACAGATAATCGTTATGCGGTTGTTGAAAGAAGGTGGCAAAGCCGCGAATGCCCAGCGACTGCATCTTCATAATATCAATTTTCCAGGAACCGGTTCCAATACCAAATAACGGATGTTCCTGAAATAGCAGGAACGTACCTCTCCATATCATTGCCCGCTCATGAGCGGTGTTTCTATAGTTGAAAAAATGTTGAAGGGTATTTTTTTCAATAAAGCCGGCAACGAACAATAGTAGCAATGCGCCTATTATGGGGAATAGAAATTGTTTCGTGATTAGTTTTTTCCGGAGCGATTCACTGGCAATTATTCGCACTACAAACACCAATGCCATCACCGAAATGGCCAGCCACACATTTCGGGAAATGGTTATCAGCACCAGGAAGGCACTGAACGCCAAGCCTATGAAAGCTGCGCTACGCCAAAGTTTTTGACGTTCCTCCAAAAGTATCAGCGCCTGCACACCTACAAAAGCGGGTATCAGTTCTGCAAAAATATTTTTGTTCGCAAAAACGCTTTTCACCGCATCGGCATTTTCGGGCTGAAGGCCATTTTCGGCACAGGCATTTAAATATTGCCAAACCGCAATAACATAACTAAACGACGATACGGTCACTATCGTTTTGGCTACACTTTGGAATTCCATTTTACCGGAACGGAACAATAGCATGAAGGTGAATGATAGCCCGATGTAATTCGCCATCTTCAACCATTCGAAAAAGGATTCTGACCAGTACATACTGCCGCGAAAAATTCCGGTGAAAGCGTAGAGCAGATAAAGTACGAACGTCAAAAAAGTGAGCAACTCCAATCTGGAAACGGAAAGATTCCGTTTTTTGATTTCCGTAGAAAGAATAATGCCGCTGAGTACCAGTAGCATACTTTGGAACAGTAACCGAATGTTGAGTGTAGGATCCAGCGCTTCAGGATTCCAAACGGTTAACGATAAGGCCAACAAAACCAGCCAAAGGGTTTGCATCATGCTGAAAATTAGTTTTAAAAATGAAGTGTTGATAGGGATTTCATGAAAGTTAAGAACCGCCAAATCAATTTTGTATTTTCATACACTATGAAAACCGTAAGACTCATACTGGCCGGGGTTTTGGTGATGCAACTCACGGTCCTGGCTAATTGCAAGAAGGATCAATCGGTTCCCGATTGCATTCAAAAGAAAATTGAGGCGATGAAAAACGAACCGGTGCGCAATCCTCCGGGCAGTGTGTGGCGTTATTCCTACAAAGGCCGGACGGTGTACTATATTCCGGCGCAGTGCTGCGATCAATACAGCGAGTTGTACGACGATCAATGTAATTTGCTTTGTCATCCTGATGGCGGTTTTACGGGAAAAGGAGATGGCACCTGCACTGATTTCGCCACTGCAGCTACGGGCAAAACAGAAGTGTGGACGGATCCACGAAAATGATGTGCATACAAAACAGAAAAACATGCTGATTTCTTTTCGAAATACATATTCCCCCAAAAAAAGAAGTCCCGCAATTTGCGGGACTTCTCACTTTTATTTACTCGGTAATTAGTAATCGTTGTACGCCCGAACGGTTGGCAGTAGTAGCTTTCACCAAATACATACCTTTCGTTAACGTGCGAATATCAATTGCCTGATCGTTATAACTGCTTATGGTTTTTACCACTTCGCCAAGTGTACTTATTATTTCCACCTGCATTGTGGCGCCGTCTTCACGAACAATACGGAAACTGCTTTGTGCCGGATTTGGAACAACCAGGAACTGAAAGTTTTCCGGTACCTCTGTAATTCCGGTTGGTAAGCCCAGTGTAGTGAGTGTAGTATTGGTATAAACCGGTTCGTTGTAATCGAAATAAATGCGGGCCGTATTGCGCACTCTGGTTTTTACCGGTAAACCTGGTTTCAGTTTTACCTGATAATCAACAAAACCATGGCTGGCGGCCTCATTGGCATTGCTGTCGGCCAGATTGATATTATCAAATGTGATGATCAGTTCGTTACCATGCAGTTCAAAGCGGTGCGCGTGACTGCTTTGAGTGATTTGAATGGAGGAGAGATCGATACTGCTATCCAGCGAATCGCGAATCACCACAAAATGCGCCGGAGCAGTTCCGGTATTTTGGAAACGAATTTTGTAACCCAGATTCGTAGTACTTTGCGGTACTACACCTTCCGGCCCAACACCTGAAGGCGAAACCGCTTTATCATTCGGGTCGAAGGATCCCACTACAACATGGTACTGCGCTACCTGGTTGTTTACTGGATATACATCATTCACCAATGGTGTTACCCAAATGGAATCGGCAACCACTGTACCCAATACGGTGTTCACCGGAGTGTATAAATTCACGGCTGCACTAAATGATTGACCGGGTATCAGATTGTTATAATTATAAGTTAACAGCCGGTTAGCAGGGTCATGTGCATCAGGTGCCGGAACACTATTCTCAAAGGTGAGGCCGGCAGGATACTGATAAAAGATCTGACCCGAAACCATTTGTGTACCTACGTTATATGCAGACGGATAAACGGTGGATACAAAACCCGGAACGGGATTTGGGAACCAGGAAACCGCAGCTACATCCAATGCCGGAGTAGTGACCACTACATTGTAACAACTGGTGGAAGAGCACCCCGATGCGTCGTTAGTAGTGAGGCAGACGCTGTATGTTCCCGAACCGGCATACGTATGCGAAGGACTCATTAGGGTGCTGTTATCGCCATCGCCAAAACTCCAGGATACGTTTACCGGATTGTAAGCCGATTGATTAACGAATTGCACTTGGTTGTTGCCCGTTAAGTAATAATTGAAAAAAGCCTGACACGGTGGGGCGCCCTGATAGCAAGCGCTGGCCTGACAGCCGTTGGCATCGGTAATTTGAACGCAAAGTGGCTGGCCGGGCGCACTGCATCCCATTACTCCGGTGCTGCCATCGGGCCATAAGTAAGAATAGGGTTGCAGTCCGCCTGAAGGATACTCCACGATCAATTTCTGACTGCCCGGGCATACAAAAGTACTATCGTAAGAAGGATAAACCGTGGCATTGATATTGCAATTAGCCTGATAACAAGCTGAGGCCTGGCAGCCGTTGGCATCGGTAATGGTAACACATAGCGATTGCCCTAAAGGTACATTGGCACAAACGTCGGGACCGGTTTGACCATTGTCCCACGCCAGTTGATAAGGCGGGTCTCCGCCAACCGGTATCGCCTGAAAGCCAAAACTGCCGGGGCATACAGCCGAAGTATTCTGAACCACGTAACCGCCAACCGTACATTGTTTAGTATAACAAAGCGTAGCCTGGCAACCATTGGCATCCGTTATACTTACACAAAGGCTTTGCCCCAACAGCAGCGATTCGCATGTACTTGTAGCAGCGCTACCATTTGACCAATGATAGGAATATGGCATCACGCCGCCGGAAACATAATCTAAGGTGTAATGGTTGCCACTGCTGCATGTAACGTTGGAATCATACTGTTGATTCAGATTACCCGATATATTGCAACTGGCAGTAAAGCATTTCGACAACTGGCAGCCTGCTGCATCAGTTACGGTTACGCAAATGGATTGACCTACGGGTAAGGCTGCACAGGTTTGTGTGGCCGTGCTCCCGTTACTCCACTGGTAGGTAACAGGAGCCTGTGCATTACTTACATAGGCGCTGAAGCCAGGTTGGCCGCTACAGCCTAAGGTGGTATCCTGCGACAGATATACATACATCTGACATTGGCGCACATAACAAGAAGTGCCCTGACAACCGGCCGCATCCGTTACGGTGACGCAAATGGACTGGCCTAGCGATAGCTGCTGGCAATTACTGGCCGTATTGACGCCATTACTCCATGCATACTGAAAAGGACTGGATCCGGAAGCATAGGCGGTGTACGCCTGCGATCCGCAAACTGCAGTCGTATCAGGATAAATGGAAACCGGAATGGAACACTGAGCCGAAGCTGTTTGGTGAAAAATTAAAAAACCCGATACAAGCAAAGCCATACTGCACAGCACTGATCGGAACTGCTGCGAAGTGTAAGAGAGAGACTTCATGATTAAAAAATTTTATAAGTAACGTTAAGGAATAAAACTGATTGAAAGAGCGGGAATTAAATGAAACGGTTGCTTATGACAATTCTGTGACGGTATAGGCGCAAGACGCAAGGGACGAAGACGAAGATGCAAGATGCAAGACACAAGACGCAAGCTACGAGCTACGAGTCGTGAGCCACCACACGAATACACGAATACACGGATACACGAATGCACGTTAAAGACGCAAGACGCGAGATGCAAGACACAAGACACAAGATACAAGACGCAAGACACAAGACGCAAGCTACGAGCTACGAGTCGTGAGCCACCACACGAATACACGAATACACGGATACACGAATGCACGTTAAAGACGCAAGACGCGAGATGCAAGACACAAGATGCGAGACGCAAGACGCAAGCTACGAGCTACGAGTCGTGAGCCACCACACGAATACACGGATACACGGATACACGAATGCACGTTAAAGACGCAAGACGCGAGATGCAAGACACAAGATGCGAGACGCAAGACGCAAGCTACGAGCTACGAGTCGTGAGCCACCACACGAATACACGGATACACGGATACACGAATGCACGTTAAAGACGCAAGACGCGAGATGCAAGACACAAGACACAAGATGCAAGATGCAAGACACAAGACGCAAGACACAAGACGCAAGCTACGAGCTTCGAGTCGTGAGCCACCACACGAATACACGAATACACGGATACACGAATGCACGTTTAAGACGCAAGACGCGAGATGCAAGACACAAGATGCAAGACACAAGACGCAAGACACAAGACGCAAGCTACGAGCTTCGAGTCGTGAGCCACCACACGAATACACGGATACACGAATGCACGTTTAAGACGCAAGGGACGAAGACACAAGACGCAAGACACAAGAGGCAAGGGAAATGAGGACGCAGGAAGGTTCTTGCTATGATAAAGTTTATCTGGAAGGAATGATATGTAGCAGCAGATGCTCCTCTTAAAAATGTTATTTTCGCGGCTATAAATTCAACTGTAAAATGGAATTCCGTAAAGAGAAGGATACGATGGGCGTGGTGGAAGTGCCGGCTCATGTTTACTGGGGCGCACAAACACAGCGTTCTATCGATAATTTTCACATTGCTCAGGACATTAACAAAATGCCTAAGGAAATTATCAGAGCATTTGCCTATTTGAAAAAGGCCGCAGCCATTACCAATATGGAAGCCGGTGTGCTTCCAAAAGAAAAGTGCGACATCATCTCAAAAGTGTGTGATGAAATTCTGGAAGGCAAGCTAGACGATCAGTTCCCGTTGGTGGTTTGGCAAACCGGAAGCGGTACGCAAAGCAATATGAACGTGAACGAAGTAGTGGCCTACCGCGCGCATGTGCTGATGGGCGGCAGTTTGCTGGATGAAAAGAAGAGCGTAGCGCCGAATGATGATGTGAACAAATCGCAAAGTTCGAACGATACGTTCCCAACAGCTATGCACATTGCGGCGTATAAAATTCTGCAGGATGTAACCCTGCCCGGAATGAAAAAACTGCGTAACACGCTGGCCGCCAAGAGCAAGGAATTCATGCACATTGTAAAAATTGGACGAACTCACTTAATGGATGCTACGCCATTAACGCTGGGTCAGGAATTGAGTGGTTATGTTTCGCAACTTGATCACGGCATCCGCGCCATTGAACACACACTGCCGCACCTGGCTGAACTGGCCCTTGGTGGAACGGCTGTTGGAACCGGCATCAACACCCCTCCGGGCTATGCGGTGAATGTTGCCAAACATATCGCCTCGCTCACCAACCTGCCGTTTGTGACCGCTGAAAATAAATTTGAAGCACTTGCCGCTCACGATGCAATAGTAGAAGCGCATGGCGCCTTGAAAACGGTGGCCTGCTCGCTGATGAAGATTGCCAACGACATCCGATTGCTGGCTTCAGGTCCGCGTTGCGGGATTGGGGAACTTTTTATTCCCGACAACGAACCGGGCTCTTCCATTATGCCGGGCAAAGTAAATCCTACACAATGTGAGGCCATGACCATGGTGGCGGCTCAGGTGCTGGGCAATGATGTAGCCATCAATATCGGCGGCGCAACCGGTCATTTTGAACTGAATGTGTTCAAACCGGTAATGATTTACAATTTCCTGCACAGCGCGCGATTGATTGGCGATGTGTGTGTGTCGTTCAACGATAAGTGTGCCGTAGGCATTCAGCCGATTGAAGAGAATATCAAAAATAATTTGATGAACTCGCTGATGTTAGTGACTTCGCTGAACCCGCACATCGGTTATTACAAAGCTGCTGAAATTGCACAAACGGCACACAAACAGAACAAAACATTAAAACAAGTTGCAGCCGAATTGGGCTATGTGAGCGAAAGCGATTTCGATAAATGGGTAAATCCAATTGATATGGTAGGCTTGTAAGCCATCATTAATTTTAATTACTTCGGAAAAGAAAACACGCGCATGAAAAAAATTACATTACTCTTCAGTTTCTTAGTGTTGATGGCCGGCGCTTTTGCGCAGTGTACTTTAGATAATGACACCTCACACTATCACGGTAAATATTTCTATCCCGATACGCCTTCGTGCATTATTCGAAATAGCGCTTATGCGGAAACCATTTATATGCGTATTCCAAAGCAAGTGAATGCACAGGACTTTAGTCCCAGTTTTCCGGCCATTCCAATAACTGTAGATTCGATTCACATTGATACAATTTTAGGATTGCCGCTGGGCATTTCCTATGCTATCAATCCACCGTCACATACAGTGTTGGGCGGCGGCTTTGCCTGCATCTATTTAAGCGGTACTACTTCGTGGCCGGCCGGTGCCTACACGCTTGATTTTGGAGGTTATGGCTGTGGAAATGGTTTCGGAATGGATACCTGCATTCATCAAAGCAGTTTCTCGGGAATTCTATCTTATGATGTTTTTGTGTGCAATGCCACCGGAATCAGCGAAAGTCGGGAATTGACGTTTTCAGTAGCCCCGAATCCGGCAAAAGAAACCCTGCATTTAAACTTCAAACCACTTGCGGAAAATGGAGTAGTGAACATTTTTGATGTAACCGGAAAACTGCAGTTAACGCAGGAACTGAAGGCTGCATCGGCGTTTACATCAGTTGATGTTCGCACATTGAACGATGGCATTTACTTTGTGGAAGTGGTGGTTTCAGGCAACCGCTCGGTTAGAAGATTTAACATTTCTGGTTTTTAGTTTGAAGTGTAACCTGTCTAATAACGGGCACACCTAACTTTCAACTCTCATCTTTCAACTCTCAACTCTCAACTCCTATCCCTATGTCTTCTTTACGTTCCCAATGGAATGAAATGCCTGCTGCGCGGCTATTGCCGGCATTGATTAGCGGTATTTTATTGTTCGAATTTATTTCTGGTAAAGCGCTTGCCTGGTGTGCATCTGGCTTATTATTGCTTGGCGCAATATGGTTGCTGGTGATGAGCTACCAACGCCATATTGGATTCATTTACCGGATGCGCTTTGTGGCCGGAGCTGCTGTATTTACGGGCATTTTGGGCCTCGGTTATTTACTTGCCTTTTTGCATGCCGAAATTTTTTACGGCAACCATTTCAGCAAACACCTGGCCGGGCCGGCAGTGTGCGAAATGGTAATTACTGATGAACCGGTGCTAAAAGAATCGCAGGTGATATTTCCGGTAGAAGTAACTTGCACAGCCCTTGATACGAATTGGGTGGAAACACAAGGAAAGGCGCTGGTAAGGGTAGAACGTGACAGCATTTCTGAAAAGCTGCAATATGGCGATGCATTGGTGGCAAAGACGGTCTTCAAGCCGTTTGACCCGCCCGCAAACCCAGGTGAATTTTCTTATCAGCAATTTCAACGGCGTCATGGTATTTATCAGCGCGCGCTGCTGAAAGCGGGAATGTGGCAATTGCTAGAACCCAATCACAGCAACGGTTTTATGACGATTGTACATCGTTTACGTAAAACCTTTCTGCATATTTTGAAAACGCATGTAACTACACCCAACGAATTGGGCGTAACCACGGCCATGCTTTTAGGCTATCGCGAATTTATGAATGCCGAACTGATGCAGGCCTATTCGGGAAGTGGCGCTTTGCACGTACTTAGCGTTTCGGGTTTGCATGTAGGTATTGTATTTCTTACGCTGCAAACTTTTTTATCGTGGTTAGATAAAAGAAGGAACGGGCGAATTATAAAAGCTGTATTGATCATTAGCCTGATGTGGTGTTATGCGTGTTTAACCGGGCTTTGTCCTTCGGTACTCAGGGCGGTGATGATGTTCACGATGGCGGTGATAGCCAAAGCGCGCAATCGCCATACCAACTCGTACAATGTACTGGCAGCCTCGTGTTTGGCGCTTTTGCTTTACGACCCGATGTTGTTGTTCGACGTTGGTTTTCTGCTTAGCTACATAGCCGTTTTTGGCATCATGTACCTTCATCCGTTGATTTACAAAAAGCTGATGTTCCGGAATTATATATTGGATAAGGGATGGTCGCTCATCGCGGTGTCAGTAGCTGCACAAATTGCCACAGCACCGCTTAGCATCTTCTACTTTCATCAATTCCCCACCTATTTTTTATTGTCGAATTTATTGGTGATTCCGGCCAGTGATGCGGTGTTGATGCTGGGCATGTTGTTGTTTGCGTTGCATTGGTTGCCTTATCTGGGAATGTGGTGCGGCCGGGTTTTTTATCAAATTGTTTTTTGGATGGACCGGCTGATCTTTCAACTGAATACTTTGCCGTTTGCCTTGCTAGAAAATCTGTTCCTCACCTCGGCAGAGTGCGTACTGTTGTATTTATTGATAATAGCGATGGTACGTTATTTTCAACAACCGCGAAAACCGTTGCTGTGGTTGGGTTTGGTGCTGCTGTTGGTGTGTAGTTGTTCGTTCAGTTACCGGAAGTTAAAAACACAGAAGCAGGAATTGTTTTGCGTTTACAGCATTCCCGGGCACAGTGCGCCGGCTTATATTCGCGGAGATACCGCCTGGGTTTGGTTCGATTCGTTATTGCAGCAACAACCGGCTATAAAGCGGTTTCATGTTTTGCCGCACTGGCAACAAATTGGCGTAACCACAGTTTTGGATGGAAGAACGCATTTGCCGGCAGGAGGTTATGGGCGCACACTTCCATTTGGAACCATTTATTGTTTAAATGGTAAGAAGATTTGGATGGCTGAAGGACGGCTGCCGGAAGGCATGGATAGCCTGCGTTTATTAGCGGATGTAGATGTAGTAGTGATTTCCGGAAATACGAAGCCCGATTTAGGCAGCATGGGGAAGTGGTTTTTGATAAAGGAAATAGTACTGGATGCATCGGTGCCACTGCATTTGGCAGCTCAATGGGAGCAACAGGCGGAATTTTTTCACATTGCCCTGAAAAATGCCCGTAGCTTTGCTGTAGTAGAGGATTTAAATAATGATGAAATCAGTTCTTTATAATGCAAGGCGTGAAGAGATATGCCGGGTTTAAAGGGACCCGCGGCAGGGATGGAAGCGGAAAGCCCGCAAGGCCGCAGCGAAAAAATTACGAATGAAAAATTACGAATTACGAGATGGCGCGCCTCTGTTTTTTAGACTTACCTGCATGTTCGTAATTCGTAATTTTGAAATTCGTAATTCGCCTGGAACGATTACACCGTTCTGGTTTTAGGCTACCCGCGGCCTGAGGACTTGCAGCGAACAGCCCGGTTGCCGCCATAATTCTATTCAGAAAATAATTTTGCGTTTCTTGCGTTGGGCCAAAATGAATGTTGTGAAAAAATCGCTGTTCGCGCTATTGATTGTTGCGCTTTTTTTAAGCGCTATTACCGCTATGGAAAGTTGTCATAAAGAAAGTTTTACCAATAAAGGAGCGCTTTCTTTTTCCACTGATACGCTTACGTTTGATACGGTGTTCACCAGTTTGGGAACTACTACGCGATCGTTCAAAGTGCGGAACACGCAGGGTAAGGCCATTCAAATTTCTTCCATTAAATTGATGCAATTACAAGGCGCTACATTTCGAATGAATGTAGATGGGGTTTCGGGTAATAGTTTTACGAATGTGGAAATTCCGGCGCACGACAGCATTTATGTTTTTGTTGAAGCAACAATAAATCCTAACAGCGGCGTGAATCCGCTTTTGATTTTTGATCAGATTCAGTTTGTAACTAATGGCACTACCCAGCAGGTGACGCTGATGGCTTATGGTCAAAATGCTTATTACTATCGGGGCCGCCGTATTTTTTCCGGCACGGTAACTTTCCCTACCGATAAGCCTATTATTATTCTTCGCGGCGATAGTTTTCCGGGTTTGGAAGTGCGCGATGCGGCAACGCTGAACATTGCCGCCGGAACCAAAATATTTGTTGGTCCGAATGCGCTCATTTCGGTGAACGGAACGCTGAACTGCAATGGCACGGCCAGCGACAGCATTATTTTTCAGGGGTTACGGCTGGAGGCGTCGTATGACGCCAAACCCGGTCAGTGGCTGGGCATTTTATTTGGAAGAAACAATACTTATGGCGCGCACATTAACATGACGCACACCATTGTTGATGAATCGTATTTTGGCGTAAGCGATGAACATATTTTGAATGTGCTGGCCGGAGCGCGGCTAACCGATTCGCGCTTGCCCGATTACCAAAGCTACCCGATTACACCAACAGTAACGCTGAATAAAACCATAATCAGAAATGCATCGAGCACTTGTTTAACGGCATTCAAAGCCACGCTGAATGCGGTGAACTGTTTGTTTCACAGTGCGGGCGGGCAAATGGTAGTTTGCGGACTAGGCGGTACTTACAATTTCACGCATTGTACACTGGCGAACGTCAACAATCGTTATACCGATCATAAGAGTGAATCGCTCACCTTAACAGAAAGTTTGGTAGATATAGATGAGGCCGGTGTGGGGCCGTTTGCGATTTCGGCCACAGTAACCAACTGTGTGGTGTATGGCACGTTGCAGAATGAATTAGCGTTTTCGCCCAGAAACATTTCGAATGTAAGTTTTCAGAATTGTTTGCTACGCATTCCGGAAGATTCGTTCCATTTAGTTCAGGCAGCTAACAACAGTTGTATTTTTAATCAAGACCCGTTGTTTCGTGAGGAGAGTGGTAATGATTATCGGCCCGATAGTGTGCCATCGCCTTTGTATCGAAGCGGAACAGTAACTTCGGTTAGTGATGATTTACGGGATGTGTTGCGGAGTACGCCGCCTGATATTGGCGCATTACAATGGCCTTAAAAAAGAAAGGGCCAGAAATCCATATCGCACCGCTCAACCGCTTACCTTTGCTGCGTTTCCGCCCTGGAGGAGTGAGCAGGAGCTGATCGTATGGCTCTGACCCCGCGCGAAAATAAAAAAATGGAAGAAAGTTGAAAGAGGAAAGTGGAGAGATGAGAGATGAAAGTGGGAAATGGAGCGTGAAGCATGCTTGAGGGGGCTCATGAATTACGAGTTACGGAATTACGAATTACGGAGAGGGGGGAAGGCGTTAGAGTTAAAAGTGTAAAGTGTAAAGTGGAGAATTCCTGAGGGAGCGAGTGAATTACGAATTACGGAATTACGAATTACGGGGAGGAGGGAAGGACTTTGGGGTTTATTTTCATCTTCCATTCGGGCGTAATTCGCAATTGAACATTCGTAATTTTTTTCGATGTGGTTCGGTTTATCCTATTTCAAACTTGGTTCCGTAGTCGCTCATGGCCTGCATGATGGGGAGCAATTTTCTCCCTTCTTTGGTTAAGCTGTACTCCACTTTTGGCGGCACTTCGGAATAGGCCTTGCGGTTTACCACACCTTGCTGTTCAAGGTCGCGAAGCACTTGCGCCAGCATTTTATCATTTATAGTTACCAAGGCTTTTCGCAATTCGCCGAAGCGCATTTTCCTTTCTCTCAAATTCCAGATTACAATGCCTTTCCACCTTCCGCCAACAATTTGGAGGGTGAGGTCGACCGGGCAATAAAAATAGGTGCCGTTGAGTTTGTACCGTTTCATAAAAGCAATTGAAGTTCAATACTACATGGAATCCGGATGCTTACCAATTTGCTGGTGCTTTCATTATGGTAAGTGACTTCCCCGGCGCATGCTTACCGTTAATTTTGCCTTTTTAAAATTTAAACATGAAAACAGCAACCTTATCAATTACGGATGAAAACAAATCGGAAACGGCGCAAATAGCTTATGCGGTTTCGCGCGCGATACTGGAAGGCAATTGGGAAAAACTCGATAGTCTTTTAGATTCCAAATTTACTTATACCGGCGATGGCTTTCATTTCTCGAAAAATGAATACATGGCTTTTATGCAGGATATGCGCGCTGCCTTTTCAAATTTTGAAATGATTTTAGACAAAACTATTACGGAGAGTAATTTTGTTTCGATCCGATTTACTTCAAAGGTGGTGAACACCGGAAGTTTTATGGGTTCGCCTGCAAATTCAAAAAATCTGGTGGTGACCGGTATTTTTCAGCGCCGGGTAGAAAATGGAAAAGTGATGCAAGAATGGCAAACTACTGATTTGCTTGGAACGATGACACAGATTGGGTTTGGCGCCATGTTCGGTTACAGCGTTTTTGTAGTTGGCTTCGGCGCCAAGCAAAAACCACTGGTTCGAAAACCTAATCATTTCTTACATCTGAACGGCGCTGTTTCAAATTATGATGTGCTGGATGCAGCAGCGAAAAACAAATATCTGAAGGAGTTCAAGAGTTGAAAATTTAAAATGGAGAATTCCTGAGGGGCTGATGAATTACGAATTATGGAATTACGAATTACGCCAATCCAACGTAATTCGTAATTTTTCTCTCGTAACTCGAAACTCGAAACTCGAAACTGGCAGCTTTCAGCTTTCAGCTTTCATCTCTCATCTCTCATTTCACTTCCCCAGCATACCTGCTTTGAGGTCTTTATCAACAGGATCGTTACCCAGCCAAATGCCTAAAAGCGCTTGTTTGAAGGCGGCTCCGGCAATTACATCTTGTTGTTTGTTATTCTTCAGCACGCGAACACCTTCAGCCGGATTGTAGATCAGATCGAACACATCGCCTTTTACAATAGGTTCGCGTTTGAAAATGCTCACAAATTTATTGATCTCGTTTTTCAACGAAGCGGTATTGCCGCCCATTGATTTTTCAAAACCTTCGGTAACGGCTTCGGCCATTTTATCAGAGGAAACGAGCTTGGATGTAATCACAATGCGCACGGCTTCAGCGTTTCCGGCTTTTATTACCGCATTGGCATCGGCCGATTTTGACGGAAGATACAACCCACATACATACACATCAATGAAGAATTTTACACGAGTTCCCCCGCCATTGAGCATCAGGGTTTCGTTACCTGCTTTGATGGCAGCTGGCAACGTTATGCCGCTAATTTCTTTTTGGGCAAACAATCCTGCCGAACAAGCAGCGAATACCAATAATACAACCAACTTTTTCATACGTATGTGTTTTGATGTGAAGTTAAAAAACCAACCGAAACGGGCGAAATTTAGCTTTCCCTTTCCACAGTCTAGTTTCATGCCGGAAAAACCGGTTTAGCATTGTTTCACAATTTTAGACACTTCTATACACAGGGGGCGCCTTTAGTGCATAACCCCGGCCGCAGACTCTGTATTTTTCTGCCATGCAAGCCAAAGATTTTATGCAGCGCTACCGCTTCGATTCTCACAAGGATCTGATAGCTGAAGGAACGTATTCCCGGGTTTTTAAGGCATATGACAAACTGTTGCAGCGCGAAATTTGCGTAAAGTTGTTCCGAAAGGAATTTGTAACCGGCTCGCCGCTGGTGAAAGAATTAAGCCGCGCCGGAGTGTTTTTTCATCCCAACATTTGTGCGTTTTACGACTTGCTGGAAATTGAGGAAACCAATGTGCTGGGCGAGGTGGAACCGCAGCCCATCGGCATTCTGGAATACATGAACGGCGGCACCATCACCTCCTATCTTTCGCAACATAGCGATTTGAATTTAAGGCGAAAACTGATCAAGGATGTGTTGAACGGGCTGGTGTATCTGCATTCGCTGAATCAACCACATTACGATCTGAAACCTGAAAATATTCTGGTGAAGGATGACAGCGGAAATATGACCGCCAAAATCACCGATTTTCTGAACAGTGAAAATTTGCACACCCGCTCGGCGCCAAATTCTATTAGTCCGGAATCGTTGGCGTACAAAGCGCCGGAATACTTTGAAAGCAACAAACGCGAAGTAACTACCAAGGCCGATATATGGGCGCTGGGCCTTATTGTTTACGAGATATTTACAGGCAAAAAGCTTTTCTATCAGCAGGATGATACTTCTGAAAAAATCATCCGCAATATTTGCTATGGCGACTATTATCCTGCTTTGCACGAACTTCCGGAGCCGTTTAAATTGTTTTGTGAGAAGTGTTTGATACGCGATGATGCCAACAGGAATGTAAGTTTGGAAGAATTGCTGATGATACTTCAAATGCCTGCAGCGGCTCCGTTTGAGGCGAAGGCAGTTGCTCCGAAAGAAGCGGAAGTGACTTCGGTAATTTTAAATGATACCAAAGCGCCGGAATTGCCGGTGGCAGAAGCGGTAACCCAGGCGCCAAATACACCCAAAAAGCGCCGCGCGCTGGTGATTCCTTTGCTGTTGTTAGGTTTGGGCGGCTTTGCTGCTGTTGGTTTCTGGAAATTGCAACACCGTGAGGAAAAGGAGGTACAAAACACCACTTCAGAAATTCGTGCGGCCGGGCCGGTGGAACCTATGGTAAGAAATGAAACCGCGGCACCAACTATAATTCATGATACGGTGAAACTGGTACAACTGGTTCAAAGTCCGGCGCAGCCTGCGGTTGCAGCCGCTTCGCCGGTAAAAGTTACCCGAACGGAAATGCCTGCGGCCACTCACAATAGCGCCACGCCAATATTGCCGGAAGTAGGAAACATGTGGGTAGGGAAACCGTATTATTTCGATTTGAAAACGCCTTTGCTGAGCGATGAAGAATATCAGCTTTACAGCGAAGAAGCGGCCATCACTGCTTTAGGTCAAAATACTTTTTATGTGAAACCCATGCAGGCCGGTGAGATTTTTGTTGCTGTAATGAGCAAGAAAGATTCGCGACAGATTGCTTCGAAAAAGTATCATGTAAAAGATCAGAAATTGCCGGTGGCCTCGATAGGCGATGATATTTTTGGCGGATTTGTTTCGCCTAAGCTGCTGCTGGCGAAGTTAACGCTTCAGGCAAAGAGCGAAAGCGGCAATTATAAGATCCGCAGCTTTCATATGAGTTGCAAATCGGGAAGCTGTGATGTGGAAGATGTTTCGAACAGCGGGCATTTCAACGAATCAATGATCAAAACGCTCCGCAATGTAAAGCCGGGGGAGAAGTTGTATTTCGACAACATTATTGCAGAAGATGAACAGGGCCAAACTGTTCGCCTGAACGATATTCAGGTGACTACTTATTAAATTGCGGCGGTACCTATGATGAAAATCTGTAACTTTCTACAGGCATTTTCGTATCCAACCCTGATGAAAACCCTTCTGATCATTCCATTTCTGGGAATTCAGTTGCTTATGGCGCAAGCTTCATGTGTGCGGCCGGGAGGCCGGATGTGCGACCGGTTGAACACCATGGTGAAAATGGTAGCCACCGATTCTGTTCCTTCTGATGTGGCCGAACGCATCTATTATTCAAAAGAAGGGGAAGACTTCAAACCGCTGGTAACCGTATTTGATACGGCTTCTGAAATTAAATTGCAGAAGCGCTATGGTATTGTGAACTTCAATGAAACTTCCTTCAATTCGAAAAAGTACAACTTCGATTTCAGCTATCAATTCTTCAGAGTGTTACACGATGTGGAAACGTGTTTGGCAGGATGGAAGGTGATGAAAGATAACCGTGGTACATTTGATTCAGAAATGCACGAAGCGTATCTGTTCACCAATGCCGGAACCGATGCCAATGTGGTTCTGGAAACTACGCTGCACTCGCCGTATCAGATACGCGTGAAGATCTACTAACAAGGCTTTGGCTTGTTCATTTTCTGCGGAAAGTTATATTCACAGAATGAAGCAGCTGCTACTCGCCATTCTGTTAGGTTTTACACTTTTTGCCGGCGCTCAGGAAGTGTCGGGCATTTTGTTCGATAAGCGCACCGGTGAGCCCCTCATCGCGGCTTCTGTTTCTGTAAAAGGAACTACGGAAGGCGTTCAAACTGATATTGACGGAAAATTTCAATTTAAACCAACGGCAAATCTGCCCTATACACTGGTGTTTTCTTATATAGGTTATGAACCGATGGAAGTGGTTGTAAATTCGGCTGAACAAGCCAAACGGCCATTCGTGATGCGTTTAAATGAAAGCGCCACCCTTCTTAAGGATGTGGAGGTAGTGGATACACGGATCACGGAAAAGCAAAAAGAAAATCCGCTGACCATTGAAAGCATGGGGCTGCAGCAAATCAAACAAACGGCTTCATCTACTTTTTATGAAGGATTGAGTACGTTAAAGGGTGTGGACATGACCACGGCATCGCTTGGTTTTGTAGTTATTAATACCCGCGGTTTCAATTCCACTTCGCCGGTGCGGTCGTTGCAATTGCTGGATGGATGCGACAATCAGGCGCCGGGCTTAAACTTTAGTATTGGGAATTTTGCAGGCGCATCAGAAATCGACATTCAGAAAGTGGATTTGATTGTGGGCGCCAGTTCGCCTTTGTATGGTCCTAACGCCTTCAATGGGGTGTTAAGCATGCAAACTAAAAATCCATTCTACTATCAAGGCGTTACATTTTTTGTAAAAGGAGCAGAGCGCAATTTGTTTGAAGGAGCGGTGCGTTGGGCACGGGCATTTAAGAATAAAAAGGGAGAAGATAAATTTGCTTTCAAACTTACCGGCTCATATTTACGCGCTTCTGATTGGGTGGCAGAAAATATGGCGAAATCGGCCAGCCCCAATGCAGTACAGGATGAAAATAATCCCGGCGGTTATGATGCGGTAAATCGTTATGGCGATGAATTGCAATCGAAACAAGGCAATAGCTTTTTAAGTAGTCCGAAAATTATTCGCGAAAACCTTGGATTAGGTCAGTTTCATCGCACCGGCTATCTTGAAAAAGATCTGGTGGATTATAACATTACCAACGTGAAAGCCGCGGCTTCACTGCATTACAAGATCACCAATAAAATTGAAGCCAAGGTGGGCTATAACTTTGGTTATGGCACTACAGTATATCAGGGCGACAATCGCTACAGTTTGCGCGGATTGCAGTTTCATCAAGTGCGTTTTGAAGTTAGCGATCCCGATAAATTTTTTGTGCGTGCATATATGACTGCCGAAGATGCAGGGAAATCGTATGATGCCGTTTTTACCGCATTGAAAATGCAGGAGGCGAGCAAAAGCGATGTGCGTTGGGCGCAAGACTATCAGGCTTTTTGGTCGAACAAAATTGTGAATGTGGGCAATGGTCCGTTATTCCAGTTGCCGGGAATGCCCGCCAGTGTTTACACCAATGGTCCTGCCTGGTTTGGCGCTAACTTCGATACTACTTACGGCATCGCAAAAGAAGTGATGAACAAATATCGCGATTCGCTGGTGGTATGGCACAATCAGGCGAGAACGTATGCCGATACTTTTACGAATGGCGGATCGTATAATCGGCGCCTGATTCCGGGAACGGCGGCATTCGATTCGGTGAAGAACAGTATAACCAGCCGAACGCTTAACAACGGCGGAACACAGTTTTTCGATAAAAGTAAAATGCTGCATGTGCAAGCCGAGTATAAGTGGGATATTCGCAAAAAAGGGCAAACCAAAAATTGGTTCGACCTCACCACCGGCGCCAGTTTCAGGATGTATTTCCCGTATTCACTCGGATCGCTTTTTCAAGATACATTCAGCAGACGGTATTTGCTCGATTCGTTAGGTAAACCTGTTCAGGATGCCAGCGGGAAAAATATTGTGCTGGACAGTACTTACCATCGCATTACGAACTGGGAGTTTGGAGCATACTTCAGCATTACCAAAAAATTTGAGGTGAAGAAAGACCACGCTATTATTCCAACGGTAACCGTTCGTTTCGACCGAAATCAAAATTTTGCATGGAAAAGGAAGGATGGCAGTTGGGATCCTATAATTACACCGGCGTTTTCATTGGTTTATTCTTACAAAGGTTTACACACCATTCGTTTGTCGTATTCCAGCGGTGTTCGTAATCCTACGCTTCAGGATCAATATCTGTATTATAATGTTGGCCGTGCGATATTGATTGGAAATCTGAATGGTGTAGATTCGGTGGTTTCCATTCCAACTTTAACTTCCTATATTGATAAGAACGGCAGCAAGGCTGCCATTGATTCGTTGCGGTTTTTCAGGGTAGATGGCGTTCGGCCCGAGCGCGTGCAAACGGTAGAGTTAGGTTATCGCGGATTGATTGCGAAAAAATTATTTATTGATATAAGTGGATATACCAGCTTTTACAAAAACTTTCTGGGTTATAAGTTAGGCGCCACCTTCAGCGGCAAAGGATTTCAGGAAGGCGTAATTCGTCCGTTTCAGGTGTACCGGATTTCGGCCAATGCAAAAGATCTGGTAATGACCTATGGCTTATCGGTGGGCGTGAATTATTACTTTATAAAGAACTACTCGTTGAGCGGAAATTATTCGTGGAATGTGTTGAACCGTATGGGTTCTACTGATTCTATCATTCCCGCATTCAACACACCGGAGCATAAGTTCAATATCGGAATTAGTGGTTATGATATTAAAATTGGAAAGATGCGCGGTTTTGGTTTCAACCTAAACTATAAATGGATTCAGGGCTTTTTGTTTGAAGGTTCGCCGCAGTTCACCGGTTCGATTTCGTCGTATTCATTACTAGATGCGCAGATCAGTTGGGAAGTGCAGAAGATTTATACGACGTTCAAATTGGGCGGCAGCAATCTGATTTCGAAGAAAAATTATCAGGCCTATGGCGGTCCGGCCATTGGCAGAATGATTTATGGATCAATATTGGTGAATTTTGATTGTGAAACCATTAAGGGTTGGACGAAGAAGAAAACACCAGCAGCAGCGCCTTAAATATTTGGTGCGCTGCCGATTCTCTATTACATTAGAAGACAATTTTTACTATGCTGAAAAAGTTACCACTCGCCATTTTGGCCATTCTATGTGTTTTGGGTTTGAACGCCCAACGTTATCTCACGCCGCAGTTTACCAATGTTACGGTTACTAAAGATGTGAAGTACGGCGCCAATTTGGGCTATAATTCGTCGTTCACTTCCAGTGAAGATTTGATGATGGATGTTTACGAACCGCAGGGCGATACGGCAACGCACCGCCCGGTAATCATTCTGGGTCATGCCGGATCGTATTTGTCGTTATACGCCTGGGGCACCAAGGAGCAATATAGTGTGGTAGAGCTTTGCAATCGCTTTGCGAAACTAGGCTATGTAGCAGTTTCAATTAATTATCGTTTAGGTTGGTCGGCAGGATCGTCAGATGCGGAAACCCGGGAGAAAACGATTATCAATGCAGTGTACAGGGCGATGCAGGATTTCAAAACTTGCATACGATATTTTAAGAAAGATGCGAGTACGGTGAACAATTGGAAAGTAGATCCCTGCAAGATATTTGTGGGCGGAACGAATTCAGGCGGATATTCTTCACTTGCGGTTGCCAATCTCAATAAGCAGTCGGAACTTTTAGGGGTGAAGTTTTTAGACTCACAAGGCCATCCGTACATTGATCAGTCGAAAACCGGCGATTTCGACGGTTTTGGAGGAACGGAGAATATGGACAATTATCCCGGATATACTTCTACGGCACGGGCGGTGCTGGCTTTGGGTGCTGCCACAGGCGATTCAATTTGGGTTGAACCGGGCGAAATTCCGGTGGTAGCCATGTCGGGCGTTGATGAAACCACCACGCCATACAATACGGCCATTGTGATTACGGGAAGTGGCACCGCTATTATTGTGGTGAGTGGTGCCGGCGATTTCATGCCACGCCAGGAACGGTTAGGGAACAATGACGTATTTAAAAGTGCGATGCTGCCTGCCGGGCCACCGAACCGCAACGGAAGTGGAGTGGTAACGCAGCCGGTGGAAGGGCTGTATCCCTTTTATGGCGCCATGTTTGAGCCGTGGAGCTGGTACGACGGAACGCAACCGGTTGGCGATGCTACGCTGAATCCAAGCGCGTCGCAGGTGAAAGCGATGAAGTATATTGATACGATAATGGCATATACCGCACCGCGTTTTTTCGAAATCATAAAAGATAATGCAGCCTGTACGGTTACCACCGGTATTCAGGATGTGAAAAGCGAAACCGGCTTTGATTTTACTGCGGTGCCTAATCCGGCAAGTAATACCATTACTGTTTTTAGCAAGGATGCGAAAGAAATTGTGGAAGCTGCACAGCTATTGGATTTGAACGGACGAATTGTTGCGGGTGTGGCAGATAACCGGGCCTACTATGCTGTGTTGAACGTGAACGATGTGGCCAATGGTATTTACACCATTGCTATGAAAACGGTGAATGGTGTTGCGGTGAAGAAAGTTGTGGTGCAAC
>JAXLUJ010000009.1:0-168919 GCA_046329575.1 Chitinophagales bacterium
GGAACGGGACCGGATGCCGTAAAAGCATAACTGCTGGAAGCTGACGGCGAATCAATGAACTGAGGTGGATTGCCATACTCCCACACAAAATGATTAATAGCGCCATCGCCAGGAACAGAAATACTGTTCACATGGGTAGGAATACCAATGCAATTCGAATCGTTGTTGAAATTAGCAACAGGAAGACGGTTTACACGAACTTTGATACAAGCCGTATCGGCGCAGAACGCATCTTTCACAATGGCGCAGGCATTGTAAGTACCAAATGCAGGGTAGGTATAATTGATATTGTTCTGATTCACAAAATCCCAAATTCCATCGGGTTGCAGATCCCAGTTTACTGAATCGATAGGCGCAGTAGTACCTGCTGTAGAATTGTTAACCAAATTAATGGCTTCACCCAAACAAAGTATGGAATCGGTGGTGTTGATTACTGCTGAAGGAACGTCGTAAACGGCAACATTGGTAATCAGCGTATCGAAACAACCAACAGAGTCGATCACCGTTAATTTAACCGGATTTACCGCATTCACACTACTGAAATAATGGATTGGATTTCTCGTATTATCAGTGAGAGGCGCGGTTAGGAAAGTCCAGTTCCAGTCTTGAATTCCTACAGTTCCTTTAACTGAAGCATCGGTAAAGCGAGCAGCATTGTTTACGCAGGCTGTGTTCACGGTGAACTGAGCATCGGGGTTTGCATAAACAATTACCGGGCGGGTAGAATCAGCCGAACAGCCGAATTGATCGGTAACAGTCAATTTTACGTTACGAACACCGGCTGCAGGATACTGAAAGCTGGTATTGCCCATGGTGTAAGACGTATCGCTGGTAGCCGACGGTAAACTATACTGCCAGAATTCACTGGTCAATACCCCGGTTCCGGCTACAGTAAGGTCAGTAAAGTTAGTCGTACTTCCAAAGCATACCGAATCGGCCCGGAATGCCGCAATTGGTGCACGCCTTACTACAACTTTAATGATGGTATCTTTACAGCAGTGCCCGCTATTGCAAACTGTTAATCGAACATTATAAGAACCACTGGAAGCATATACGTGACATGGGTCTGATTGAATTGAATCGGATGTGCCGTCGCCGAAATTCCAATAGTTGTTTATGATAGCTCCAATGGAAGTGGCTGACTGATTATGGAAACAAGTACTGTCGCCATTACAAACGGTATCGAACGAAAATGAAGCCAAAGGAGGAGCGGCAATACACGCTGAACCAAAAGCCGTATCACGACAGCCGGTGGCATTCGCAACTATTAATCGGGTGTTGTAACATCCAGTATCCGGGAAAAGGAAAGTTGGCGTTTTACCGGTTCCTGTGCCAATGCCTCCAAAATTCCAGGTGTAACTATTAATGGTGTCGGTTATGTAAGTAGATGTGGAAACAAAGTGACTATTAAAGCCTTTACAAACCGTATCGGCTGTAAAGGAAGCCGTAACGTCGGAAACTGTGATACGCACGGTATCGGATTTCTGACAACCATGAACATCAGTAATAGTTAAAAAATAATCAGTGGTTACTAACGGATTTACCGTTGGATTGCAGGTGGTTGGATTGGTGATCTGATAAAGTGGAGACCACGAACAGGAAACCCCTCCGGTTCCGTTCAATACCAAACTATTACCTAAGCAAAGTTTTTTGTCAGTGCCTGCATTGGCGGTTGGTGCTGCAAAAACTTGTATTCTTCTGGTAGCGGTGTCCTTGCAACCAAAGGTGTCTGTTACAATAATGGTTGGATTAAACGTACCCACATTGTTATAAACGTGAGATGGGGCATTTAGTGCAGACGTGTTATTTGCTCCACTGGCAGGATCGTTGAAATTCCAATTAAAAACCGAAAGGTAGGTTCGCGGATCTACATAAATGGAATTAACCGAATGATTAACATTCAATGGCGTACAGCCCACTGTGTCAGAAACCAGCATGGATATATCCGGTTTTCGGGAAATATAGATGCTATCCGATTTTTCCTTATAGCATCCGGCGCTGTTGCGAACACCATGACGAACTACATACCATCCCGGCGCATTGTATTGGTGGCAGGCGGTTGGGGTAGGGGTCACACTATCGGCCGGAGTGCCGTCGCCCCAATACCAGAAATATTTACTTATGGTCACATTTGGCGACAATGTATCACGGCTTTGGTCGAAAAAGCATATCCTGCCTTTATCACAAACGCGATTCAGCATTTTGAAATTTACAATCGGAGAATCTACTACCGCTATCGCATTGTTTCTAGGGTTAACGGTATCATTACATCCTGAACCTACCAGATATAATGTGGCTGGGCAATAAGCCGTTTGACATATTCTAACCGTAGTATCTAATACTGTTGGGAAACTATCGCTGCCTACAGGAGTAATGTTAGGGAATGAAATAATAGGTCCACAACCCAGGATGAGGTAGGCGGCAAATGTTTTTACCGTTGAAAGATGATATTTTACATCCTGGCAAGGACAACCGGAATTATTCGATGTAGTGAGAGATGCATAAGGCCCATCAATGGTGATAACCTTTTTAACCGCTGTATCTACACATTGGTCATTGTCCTTAATAGTTAGTGTAATGGTGAATTTACCCGCATCGGAAAATATATGTTTAGGTTGAAATTCCGGAGATATGTTCGACCCATCGCCAAAATTCCAGAAGTACTGCAATGAACTTCCTGTAGAACAATTGAAGAAGGAATCTAACAGTGGCGGACAAGCTCCAACCGAGTCAGCTATACGGAAACAAGCGTGAGGATTTCTTACATAAACAGTATGACAAACTGAATCTGGACACAAGTTCAATGAATCAAAAGTATATAGGCAAATCCGCTTTAAACCTTCCGTTGTAAAATTGGCAGTAAAGTTTCTTGAGGTGCTGTCGGTATAAACCGCATTTGGGCCAGCCGTCCATTTGTAGCGCGCTATAATACCGGTTGAGGTATTTGTGAATACGAACGGATGCGGACTATTGGTGCAAGTGGTATCGTCTGATGACTGAAAGGATGCCGTGATCACGTTAGGATTTACTATCCGGGTAGCGGTATAATTACAACCTTCCCGTGAGGTTACATTTAGTGTAATTGCAAACGGTCCAAGTGTATTATAGGTAAACTGTGGATTTGGTGTCACATTCACATGGGTACCTGAAATACCATTGGTATAGTATGAAGAAGTTACAGTAGTGAATTGGGGAGTGATGGTAGTGGAGGTAACGTTTACCGTTAAAGGAGTACAACCATAGTCGCGGTCTACCGTAAAACTCGCGGTAACTGAAGTGGCAGTATCGCGGAAGTTAGCCAATACGGTATCATGGCAACCACTTGGATAAGTAATTTGCATGGCTACCTGATAAATTCCAGCAGTTAATCGGGTAAAGCTGAAGGTACTGTCGGTGCCGGCATTAGCCCCTGTAAATTGAATACCATCGGCGGTATTTATATCCCAATCATAAGTGTATCCTGAAGTATTAGTTCCTGGAGGAATAACCGCACGTACCGTATTCGAAAAAGGCACACAACCCCGAGATTGCAACTGCGTAAGGTTTGTAATCGGGCATGAAATCTTTAATGTTCCTTTTTTGGTATGAGTACAACCGGTGGTGTCATTATACGCATCCATTCTAACAAAATAACAGCCGCAGCCCGGAAAATCAACAAATGTATCTCTGGAGGTAATCACCGTGGAATCCGTTGCAGTGGAATCCGCGCAACTGTTGTAAACTACCCATCTGATGCTGGTAGCCTGTCTGCTTTTGTCGTAAAGATATTTCCGGAAAGGGAATCCACATTTGGTAGAATCCACAAAATTGGCCGCGGGGGCATTTACTTTAACAGGCGTGAGCTGCAACGTATCTGAACTGCAGCCATTATCATTATAGAAAATCTTCGGTATAAAATCGCCAAAGTTCTGATACTGGTGCGATATACTGAAGTCGAGTTTCACTAAGGTGTCGCTTACAATAGTGGTATCGCGGAAGAATATCACCCGATGCGAATCCACAGGGTATTCCGGTATTAATCCAAAATTATCAAACGGCTTGAAATTAGGAGAGGCACAACTCATAGTGGGCGTATCCACAAAGGTGACATTAAACTTCACCATTCGCTGTTCGTAGCAAATCAGATTAGGAGTGTCGGTAACGGTAAAATTAATCTTACGACCAACTTCAACAGAATCTCTCAGGGTATCAATACACCCACACTGGGTTTGCATGATATAGGTAAACTTAAAACATCCCGTACTCCCCAATGTGAATTTCAGCGAATCACTATTTGCAGTTGGGATGAGATTAGCACCTGGGAAATCCCAGGTTTTTGAGATGATCGGACAGCCCGGCGCAGCAGTTCTATTTACCAAAACGAAAGTGTCGCCCACACAGGCGCCCACCCGATTCTTCGTGATCCGTATTCGCAGCGGTTGCGCGATGATTACAGAATCCCTAAAAAATGATGACGCACATCCAGCCGTATCGGTTACTACAAGCGAAGCGCCAATTGCACCAAAACTAGTTATAGGAAAACAGGCCGGCCCTATGCCAGTTTGAGATTGTCCGGTGGTAAGCGTCCATACATAGGAACATCCCGGACATGCTGCACTGTTATTGGTGAAGCAGGCCGTATCGGGCAAACTACAAAAAGTAGAATCCGGAGTTTTAAAGTTGACATTAATTTTTGTACCTACCTGAATCACCTGAATGGTGGTATCTGCACAACCACCTGAATAGTTTACTATAAGCTTCACCACATAACGGCCCTTGGTTGGGTACGAAAGATCTAATGTTGGTGGAACTCCATTTCCGGTAAGTGAACCGGTGTAAAGTGCACCGTTAACGACCCAGGAATAAGACACAGGCGGCGGTGATAAAGATCCGGGCGGGAGTAAAGTGGTATTTAATGTATCGCAACCCGATGAAGGACTGGCAACAAACGGTGCGGCAGGAAAAGTTCCAACATCCACAATATTTGCTTTTGTTACACTGGTACTGCATCCGGTAATATTATCGGTAACCTTTAGCGTTACACTATGGGAACCAGCCGGAAAGGTCAGAGCGGCTATAGGGGAATTGCTGGTAATCTGCGGCGAAGTGTTGGCATCAATATACCATTCATAAGTATAGGCTCCTGCTCCTCCAATAGGTGTAGCACGAACAGTGTCGAGAAAAGGCGCAGCGCAATTGTAAGCTTTGTCAATGCTGAAATCTGGTGTTGGCGCCGGATCTACGCAAATGGTATCTACATATCTTGAAGCCGGACAACCACAGTTGTCTCTCGCATAAATTTTGATCGGGTAGCAAGAGCCCAGATCATTTGGATAAGTATGTGTTAGGCTAGCAGGGATGTTGCCATAAAAGACTTCGGTGCTGGGTACGCCACCTGCCCAATCCACAAACATGGTATCTACAGATGTACAGCCCGAGCCGCCAAAAGTATTCAAAGTCAATTGTGGCACTAAGTTAACCGGCAAGCCCGGACAAATCCTGCCACTGGCCGGCGTTACGGTTGCGTTTATCCTTGGCGCCCCATTCACTCGGAATGCACAGGAAACTGTTTTGGTACAGGGCACGCCATTCACCGTCACGGTCATCGATACATTGTAGCAACCAGGAGTATTATAGAACTTTCCATAAGAACTGTTGTTCACACCTGTACCGTTCCAGGTACTTACATCGTTCGGAATAGGTCCGGAGATAGTCCACGTCCTGGAGGTAATAGAGGCTGCCGGGGAGGTGGTATCTACTATAGTTACAAAAAAAGGTGCACACCCACTACTTTGAAGCACGCGGAAGCCGCAGTTCTGAGCCTTAAGTTCCAAGGAAAAGAACAACGCACAGAATATCGCGCACTTGGTCAAAGTGTAAATCAATGATCTCATCAATCCTAAATTTTAAAGCATTCTATTTTAAGAGCAATACCGACGCCACGCAGTTGCAACTTACTTGGCACAAATTAGCAAAAAATCATGGAAATGCCGGTATGGAATTGTTAGTAAATTCCCCATTAACAACATTCTTGCCAAATCACATTACCTATTAAATTAAAACCGCGCGCAACGCGTAATGGTGTAAGGTCCCGGATCTTTTTTCTTCAGAATATATTGAAGACCAACCTCTATGGCTCCAAAACCCTGATTGGCTCTGGAAAGGTTGCTGACGTTTACATCGCAAGCCACCCCTAAGAGCACTCCGTATAATTCTAATTTTACCTGAGGGATAACCGCATCCGGAGTAGGCCGCCCAAAACGCGTTCCCAAACCAAAACTGAAAGAATTACGGCTATTATAGATATCGCCAAAAATATATTGGGCACACGCAGCCACATTTACCTGCATGGCACTTCCTTGCATCAGGAACATAGCAGTTGGCACTACGTTAAAACGATCTTTAATAGCCACCTGGGCGCCTCCGCTGGCGATATACTTGGGTTTTACCCTGTCAGAACTATAGCCGAAATTGTCTTTAGGCTGAACAATATGAGCATAGGCAAATCCGAGATACATGTTCAATCTTTTCTGAAATGCCACATGATAGCGCAATCCCACTGTGGCATCCAGTCCGGTAATGTTCTTCCCGATAGTCTCCGGAATACCATCAGAATATTTCTTTGTTCCGCCTTCAAATCCTTTTATCCAAAAATCGCCCTGAAGTCCCAGTGCGATCGAATGTTTGGTGCGGTAGCCAAATGATTTGGAATAACACAAACTGAGTTGCGAAAGTGTAGTGGTTAATCCTAAATCACCCGCACGGTCGCGAAGTACTGAAACCCCTAAACCCAGATAATCGCCCTTTAATTTCTTCTTCAGCAGCGAAACATCGGCCTGCAAACCGTAGGTTTCAAATTTTGTTTTACCAAATGAAGAATTCACTGCACTCCATTGGTTACGATAAATTACGCCAACGCGAAAATCGCCTTCGAAAAACCCTGTCATCGCAGGATTCAAATACAACGGCATGAAATGAAATTGCGAGAAATGGGGATCCTGCGCCTGAAGGCGTACCACCAACCCCAGAACTAAAACGATTATGATCTTTTTCATTTTGGATATAGTTTAGGTTACCGTACTAATGAAACGTTACCCTCTTCTTTCTTTGGATTGCTGTCGCCAAAAACGTAATACTCCAGCACATAAGCGAATACCGCAGTTGGCAGCGTCTCAGGGCCTAAGGCCGGATTATTGCCGCTCCACTGAAAGTCAAGGTCAGTAGATTCGAATACCTTATTGCCCCAACGATCATAAACCCATACATGCACTTTTTCAACTCCTACCTTAAAGCGCAGATGAAAATTGTCGTTTATACCATCACCGTTTGGTGTAAACAAATTGGGGACATATAAAATCAAAGTGTCGGGTATCACATTGATGGTAATACTATCCATCGATATACAATTCTTGCCTATGGTACTGGTAACGTAATAGGTAATCGTATCCTGGGGTTGAACATACACCACCTGATCGTTCTCGCTGCCATAAATATATGGCGACCATGTAACTGTGGAAGGTGGGAAAGTAGTGTTCAGTACAATACGTGTGTTTTGTCCTTTATAGATACTGGTATGGTCGGTTTCCAGATAAGAGGAAATGTTATAACCCGGAACAGCAGAGGTGAGAATGAGGTTGCAATTACCATTATTCGAAACCGTTACGGTATAATTCCCCGGGCCTAAATTGGTGACGCTGGCAGATGTCTTTCCATTTGACCATAAGTATTTGAATGGACCATCATTCGATGTCATTACTACACTCAAGCGTCCATTTTGATCGGCACCGCAAATGGTGTCAGAGGGAATCATATAGCCTGTAGGCGTCCCGGTACTTCCTATAGTTACGCGGCCGGAATCAATACAACCATTTTGATCGGTCACGATTAAACCCACAGTATCCGGAGCAGTAAGATTAGTAAGACTATCGGCCACGGTGCTGCCATTGCTCCATAAAAAGCTGAATGGAGCAGTGCCTCCGGTGATCACCGCAACTGCCTTCCCATTTGATTGTGAACAATTGTCGTTGTATCCGGTAAGTACGAGATTTAGTGCCGATTGTGGTCCGTTCACTTTTATAGGAGTGTCAATTGCCCCACAGCCATTACCCGAAACACTAAACGTATAGGTACCTGCGCTTAACCCCACTGCCGAATCGGTATGATTTAAAGCATCATGGCTCCAGGAATAAGAGCAACCGCCTGAACAATTATTTACATTCACGTGGATACTTCCATTACTTCCACCGGCGCAACCGATATTTCCAATGGTGATAGCGCCAAAAGATGGCGGCACAGAACCTTGGTCGGTAAGCACAATATTTTTTACCGAATCGCTGCAGCCGGTAATCAAATCATCCACAATAAAAATATAGGTTCCGGGGCCCGCGTTGGGTAGCGTGGTGGTACCTGTGCTAACCTGCGCCACCGCTCCATTTTTCAAGAATGTAAAACGCATTACCGAACCTTGCCCGGCGCAGTTGATTACTCCACTATTTTGACCACAATCAGGTTGTACTATACTTACCAGTGATGCCAGTACTTTGATAACCGAAATCGTTTGCTGCTCAGTGGCTGCACAAGCGCCCACACCACTGGATACAGTATAATTATGATTTCCCTGTGGAGGAGTTCGGGTTATGGAATTTCCATTGATGGTACCGGTAATATCACCGCCGCTCCAGGTAAAAGTTCCCGTTCCTCCGGATGCGCTTAACGTTACACTGCCGCCTACACAAATCGTGTCGTTCGGACTATAAGTAATGGTAATATTCGGGGCGGGATCTTCAACAATATTTAAAAAGGCTACGGTGCTGTCAGTTGGTCCCGAATAAACAGTAACCTGATACGCGCCGGCCGATAAGTTGGAAACACTATCGGTGATATCGCCGGTGCTCCATAAAAAAGTGTAGGGTAGCGAACCGCCAAAAGGTGTGGCTACGGCCGATCCATCGGCATGGCCGCAACTGGCATTGTGTGTATTGATGACGGTATTCACCTGGGCGAATGATCCAACTGTACCGGCACACAATACCAGTAACAGAAGTAATTTCTTTGTCATGTATGGTTGGATTTCAATTCTAACAATAGTAGTCATTTAGACGGATTTCCTTATAAAAGGTTGCCGTGATTTTTATCGCATCCACCTTGGGAAAAAAGAAACCGGAAGTTCCCCCTTCGGCTTTTGGAACGCTTCGAGCCGCAAAAAGATTAGCCCGGCAAGTATCTCGAATGAAGGTATTCGCATCACAAGCAGATTGAGAGCACAGAATAGAATGGCCAGGTAAAAAAGGGCCGTGTCCCATTTTTTAGTGAAAAAACCGACCCAAAAACATGCCTGAAGCAGTGCCGCCGCAATGAGAAGCGCCTGAGCAGCTTCTGGGTGAATAATGAAATAACGAAGGAATGAAGCATGCCAGGTAGAAGCATCGGTATAAAGAAATGAGGCATGTTGGGCTTTTAAAATGTTAACCATCTGTTGGGGCTGAAACAAACCGCCGCGCAAAAACTTCCAGGCAAAGGCAGAACTGAATATGAAAAGAAAATAATAACGAGCACCTTCAGCAATTAGTGGAAATTGTTTTGAACCGCTAAACCAGAATGGAATACTGCCTAAAAGAAGCATAACCAGGCCATGGAAATGATGGCCTGAATAAATGCCGAATGTGATCATATAAAGCGCGATCAGAATGGTATAACAAAATGCCCACCACCTTCGGCTTTCGGTCAAAAAATGGGCCGCCGCTATCACAAAAAAAAGCAGCACATCAAACGTCGCCGGTAAAAATGGGGTTTGCGTAAGGGTTTGTGGAATACGGTAATGAAGCAAGAACCAATAAGTGATATCAGTGGATGGATAAACCAATACCGGACGAAGCAACGAAGACAACATGGCACTATTTACGAAATAGTAGAGCTGAACCACAAAGGCAAAACTGAAGAACCAGCGCGCCAGTTGATCGGAAACAGCGGAATTATTCGTTTTCATGGAATATAGTGTCAGTATTAATCGCCTTCACATTGCCATCCCGCTGATAGGCTACAATGGTTTTGGTTGCTGTAATTTCGGGCGAAGTAATCATCCGCATATCGGCCACATATTCCAGCAGCCACTTTGGATATCGGGCCGCGCTGGCCGAATCGTTTAGGATTCCTGAAACAGATGCCTCGGGAAGATGTGAACGGGTAGTAAAATTTTTTAGATGCATGGCTACAGGATCCCTGAAATGATTTCTTTTTAAACGATCGAACCACCCCAAACTGCCCCAAATGATCTGAGTTTGGTGATCGCGCCACAAACTACCCTGAAGTTGCCGGCCGGAAACTGTAATCTGATAGGTATCAAAAGTGTCGCGATACTGATAAACAGAAGAATACATTCCGTAATGAAAAAATGGGAAATTCTCTCTTTGTAAGAAGGTGAAAAAGAACTGTAGGAAAATAAAGGCGGCTACTGCAACAAACAGAACTTTACTTTCCCTAAAAAGCCGGAACAAATACGTTTCGCGCAGGTGCTTCACCAGGCCTTATTTTATGGTTGGAACCATACCGCGCAATCCCATATCTACTACATTTTCGCCTTTTGAAGGTTCCCATTTGCCGTCGTTTACCACCTCCTGCCATTCGAACGACTTATTGATAGATAGCGAAACTTCTACTACCACATCCTTGGTTTCGGTTCCTGTGATGGTCAATTTGCCGGGTTTAAAAGCCGCAGTAACTACACAGCTATTGGCAGGAATTGGAGAAGTGCTGCTGATTGGATTTACCACCGTGGTGGCTCCCGGAGGGGCCTGACCGGTCAATAGTTCGTCAAATGTGTATCCGTAAATAGTTCCCCACGATTCGGCTGCCCAGTAGCCCTGCGCTTTGTTAGCATTCACCGTAACTGTTTTGTTTTTCATAACCACGTTTTTAATATAGGTATTGAAACCTACAAAACTGGCCACGCGGCACGGAAACATACTGTAGATCGGATAATTGGTACCACCAACATTTACCGAGGTATCTAATAAAAACTGTACATCATAATTTTGATAGGCAATTGAAACCCGAAGGTATTCATAAGTGCCGGCGGTTACTTGTTTCAATGGTACAGAAAAAAAGGTTTCGCCATCGGCTACAAACGATGACTTGTCAAAATCAATGGCATTGGCACCGCCAACCGTGGTTTCGTCGGCGCGGTAAAGCACCGTTCCGCTTCCAAGAGCGGTTAAAGCACCCGGAGCCATTTCAATATAGTGAGCGCTAATCTTGTTGAATGACGGATTTTGCCCGGCATGCCCTGAAGGCATTGTCGCGGTATTGCCGAAATTGTCGAGACGCACTTGAGTGGAATCCAACTTCATTTTAAAAATCAATTTAGGTTCGGCAGTAGTGTTGTCCTTATGACAAGAACTTAACCAGATGAGTGTGCCGGTTAAAAGGGCGCCTACAATAATTGCTTTTCGCATGGATTGAATTTGAGAAGTGAAAGTAGTTAAAATTATAAAGGCTGCTTCTGATTCCGGGCCACCAGATAGTACCAGGCCACAACAATTAGGCCCAAACCGAAGAATACCAACGCGTAAGGCCGGAACGTGTCATCGAAATAAAGTTCGCCAATCATCCATATGGAATTGGCAGTTATCCAAAGCGCTACCGCTATATTATGGAAAAGATCGGCGCGGTCTTTCCGGGTTTGCCATACAATAAGCAATGCCACCGCCAATGTGGGCGCTATCATCCCCACCGCAAGTGTTTTGAACGACAAGCACCAACAAGTATCTTTTACCAACCAAATGGCAATATGAGCGTTCTCGAACTTTTTATTGGTTTCCTGCATTTTAGTCTAAAGCGGCAGCCTCGGTTTTCAATCGGGCCGCCAAATCGTGACCTAAATAGTTTTCTATAGCCTGATGTACCAGGTATATAACTGGGGTCATTACCACCGCCATTAAAAATTTGTAGATATAATTCACACTACAAACTGCGAGAACTAGCGGCAAACTCCACTGTTGTGGTGTACCGATTTTGGAAATATAAAACGCATAGAAAAGCACTACGAAACTATCGATCAATTGCGATACCAGTGTTGACCCCGTGCTTCTTAACCAAATGTACTTTTCGCCCGTTCTTTTTTTGATCCAGTGAAAAATGCCAACATCTATCAATTGGCCCAAAAGAAAGGCGATCAGCGAACCAACTATAATACTGCTGCTTTGTCCGAAAACGGCATTATATGCCAGGCCGTAATTTAATTCCTTCCCGAATTGGGAGCTATTTACCCACCATGCAGCCGGAGTGCTGCGCATGGCCAATTGTAAAGCGATGTAGGAATAGGCAATAAGACCGGCGGCGATATAGGATAGAAACCGCACGCCTTTTGTTCCAAAATATTCGTTGATAATATCGGTCATCACAAAAACGAAAGGCCATAACAATACACCGCATGTAAGCGCGAAGCCTTCAATTTTTTCACCGAAAAAATGAAACGTAAAATTGGAAATGCCCAGTGTTCCTTCCAGCGAAAAAATTTTCACGCCCATAAATTCAGCTACAATAGCGTTTACCAGAAAAAACGCTGAAAGCAGGATGAACAGGCGATTCTGTTTTTCTTTTATAAATGTCATTTTAAACTACCACATTGATGATCCTGCCCTTTACAAATATGAACTTCTTTGGCGCGCTGCCATTCAACCATTTGCTTACGCCTTCGTGTTGCAATATCAAATCCTTTGCTTGTTCTTCTGTAAGGTTTAATGGCAGTTCGATATTGGCGCGTACTTTTCCATTTATAGAAACAGGATAGTTGAAACTACTTTCGGTTAAATACTTTTCATCAACAGCAGGAAATTGTGACAAATGGATGGATCCTTCATTGCCTAATTGCTGCCAAAGTGCTTCGGTTAGAAATGGTGCAAAAGGCGCCAGTGCCTGCAACATTGGCTGTAAAATCTGGCGTTTGTTGCATGGAATGGAAGACAGTTCATTTACCGCAATCATAAATGCCGAAACGCTGGTGTTGAAACTGAGGCGCTCGATATCAATTTCCAGTTTTTTCAAAAGTTTATGCAGAATTTTCAATTCTACTGGTGAAGGTTCCTCATCGTTCCATAATTGTTTTCCTTCATCATAAAATAAGCGGAAGAATTTCCGAAGGAAATTCGACACACCGCTAATGCCTTTGTCGTCCCAGGGTTTGCTTTGCTCAATTGGCCCCAAAAACATTTCGAACATGCGGAAACAATCAGCGCCATATTTTTCAATCACATCATCGGGGTTCACCACATTGTATTTCGATTTCGACATTTTTTCAACCTCGCGAAGCGCTTTTACCGGCTGGTTTTCGGTATAGAAAATTACCTCTTCAAATCCTGATTTGTACTTTGTGAAAGCCGCAGTATCTACTTCATCCTGATCATTCACAAATTCAATAGGAACCGGAATTTTAGATAGTAGAGAAGATCCGTCATCGGATACGGATTTGTCAAATTCTATATTTAGTCCTAATTCAGTATTGATTTTTTGAACAATCTCACGCGCATTTGGTTTGCTGTTCGTCCATTGTTGATTCATATTTTCGCCGAAGTATATTTCCTGATGGCCTGAATAAGCGTTCAAAAAGGATATGCGATATACATACGCACTTCTGCCCTGAATCATTCCCTGATTTACCAGTTTTTTAAACGGTTCATCCGTAGAAACGTATCCCAAATCAAAAAGGAATTTGTGCCAGAACCGGGAATACAATAAATGACCCACAGCATGTTCGCTTCCGCCCAAATACAAATCCACTTGTTTCCAGTATTCCAGTTTTTCTTTTGAAGCAAACTCATTTTGATTATGCGGATCCATATACCTCAAGAAGTACCAACTACTTCCGGCATATCCCGGCATAGTGTCTGTTTCATAACCAGCCTTTAACCAATCTGTATTATTGGCCAATGGCGCACGGCCGTCGCCTGATGGTTTATAAGAGGAAACTTCCGGTAACACCAACGGTAATTCTTTCTCATCAATTGCAAAAGGCAGATCGTCACTTTCGCCAAACGGCGAATCTGGCTCGCCCACTACTTTATACCGCACCGGAATAGGTTCACCCCAATACCGTTGCCTGCTGTAAATGGCGTCGCGTTGTTTGTAATTTACTTTACGCATTCCTATGCCACGGCTTTCCACTTCACTTATCATTTTCTGAATGGCATCTTTTACTTCCAGGCCATTTAAAAAACCGGAGTTAATCATTACACCAACTTTGTCTTCGATAGTGGCGCCGGGATGTGCGCTTTTATCAATTACATCAATGATTTCCAATTTAAATTTTTCAGCAAACTTTTTGTCGCGCTCATCATCAGCCGGAACGGCCATAATCGCTCCGGTTCCGTAACCGGCCAGCACATATTCGGCCAACCAAACCGGAATACGCTTTCCTGTAAACGGATGCATGGCATAAGCTCCTGTAAAAACACCGGTTATCTTTTTCTCCTGTTGGCGTTCCACGTCACTGCGGCTTTTTACATAGGCCACATAATTTTCCACTTCCGCTTTTTGCTCGTTCGTGGTAATTTTAGCCACCAGATCGTGCTCGGGTGCCAAAACCAAAAATGTAGCGCCGAAAATCGTATCCGGCCGAGTGGTAAAAACTTCAATGCTATTTTCATTCGATTCAAGGGCAAAGGTGATCATAGCTCCTTCGCTTCGGCCAATCCAATAGCGCTGCTGTTCTTTCAACGATTCACTCCAGTCAATTTTTTCCAAACCATCTAACAAGCGGTCGCTATACTCGGTTATGCGCAGGAACCATTGACGCATTTTACGTTTTTCTACCGGATGTCCGCCACGCTCACTTTTCCCGTCCTTCACCTCATCGTTAGCCAATACGCATCCCAAAGCTTCGCACCAATTCACCTCGGCAAAGCTTAGATAGGCCAACCGGAAATTCATGAGTTCCTGTTGTTGTTCTTTTTCATCGCATTGATCCCAACTTTTACCACAACTAAGTTTCGTTCCCTCATTTTTCCATTTATCGATCAATGTGTGAATAGGTTCAGCCTTGTTGGAACTTCGGTTATACCAACTGTTGAATAATTTTAGAAAGATCCACTGCGTCCACTTATAGTATTGCGGATCTGATGTTTTCACCATGCGGCTCCAATCGTAAGAGAAACCAATTTTATCAAGCTGTTCCCGGTAACGTAGAATGGCCTTTTCGGTAGTTACAGCCGGATGGGTACCGGTTTCAATAGCATACTGTTCAGCCGGAAGCCCGAATGCGTCATAGCCCATCGGATGTAACACATTAAAGCCTTTTAACCTTTTATAACGGGAGTAAATATCACTGGCTACGTAACCGAGCGGATGCCCTACATGCAAACCTGCACCACTAGGGTAGGGGAACATGTCAAGGACGTAAAACTTTGGTTTAGAAGGGTTTTCATCTACAGCATACACCTTGTTGCGATCCCAATAATTTTTAATTCGCGCTTCAATTTCTTTGTAGTCCAATTCCATAATTCAGTACAATTTCGCCGGGTTGTCTATTTTTACAATTTCCCAAAATAACAGAATCACTTTATTTACGTAGTAAATCGCATGAATATTTGCAGAAAGCCATGAACATAACACTGCAATTTCTGTTGAGACCACAAGTATATAAAACCAAATTTCAGACGTTGAAGAAAATTTCATTTTTAGCGATGGGCCTTTTATTAGGGCTATCCGTTTTCGCACAGCAGCCAATGTCGCAAAGCGAAAAGTTCAAACGCCTATTAGGGATGTTGAACGATAACTATACTTCTGCAATCGACAGCGTGAAGCTTACAGATGCCGCAATTGGCAAAGTATTAGAAGAACTCGATCCGCATAGCAGCTATATTTTGGCCAAGGACCTGAAGCGGACTGAGGAAGGTTTGGTAGGCAACTTTGAAGGTATAGGTATTACCTTTCAAATCCTGCATGACTCGATATTGGTGCTGGAAGTGATTCCCGGCGGGCCTTCTGAAAAAGTGGGTCTGAAAGCCGGCGATAAAATCGTAAAGATTGATGATACTATTGTTTCCACCTGGAAAGTAGATAACGAAATGGTGGTTAAACACCTGCGAGGCCAGAAAGGAACAAAAGTGAATATCGAAGTGGTTCGGAAAGGTCAGCAGAACACTTTGCCGTTAACCATTACCCGCGATAAAATTCCTATTTACAGTATTGAGGCGTCGTACATGGCTGATAGTACTACCGGTTATATTCGCTTAACTCGTTTTTCGGCCACTACAATGACCGAATTCTATCAGGCCGTAGATAAACTACGTTCGCAAGGGATGAAAGACCTGATTATGGACCTTCAAGGCAATTCCGGCGGATATTTGATGACGGCCATTCAACTGTGCGATGAATTTTTGGGAGAAAAAGATCTAATAGTTTATACCGAAGGCGCTCATGCTAAAAAGGACGAATATTTTTCAGACACCAAAGGGGTGATGAAAGATGGAAGGGTAGTAGTGCTGGTAGATGAATCATCGGCCTCAGCTTCTGAAATTTTTGCAGGCTGTATGCAAGACCTCGACCGTGGATTGATCGTAGGCCGTCGTACATTTGGGAAAGGGTTGGTTCAAAAGCCTTATGGTTTTCCTGATGGATCGGTTGCCCGAATAACGATTGCGCATTACTACACCCCAAGTGGCAGATGTATTCAGCGTTCTTATGAAAATGGAAAGAAGGACTACTATGACGAGTTCAGCCGGCGTTTGAAATCGGGTGAACTATTCGGAAGCGATACAGTAGTTTTTCCCGATTCATTGTTGTTTTATACAAAGCATAAACGAACCGTTTATGGCGGTGGTGGAATTGTTCCGGAGTTTTTCATTCCGATTGACACCTCCATGAATTCGGCATTTTATCAGAACATTCGCGGAAAGGGAACGTTAAATAATTTCACGTTGGATTATGCCGATCGCAATCGCAGCCGATTCAATAAAGAATTCGCTAACTCCACTGATTTTGTGAACCGCTTTAATGTAACTGACGATCTTTTGGAGGAATTGTATAGGGCCGGTGATAGAGATAGCGTGAAGCGCGATGCTGCACAAATGGCCCGTTCCAAGCCGCTACTCCAAAATCAGGTGAAAGCTTTGATTGCCCGCGATCTTTATGATAACACTGCTTTTTGGATGGTAACCAATCAGATTCAGGATGCCTTCCGGAAAGGACTTTCATTAATGCATAGCGATAAATTTGACCTTTTGATTCCATCTAAAAAGGAAATGAAACGGGTGGAAAAGGAACAACGAAAGCGCGAGAAGGAGAAAATGGAAAAGGCTGGCGAAAGAACGGAGTTGAAGGCGAAATAACACGAACATGGATATTCGTGGTCGTTTTCGGTTGTCCTCTTTATCCAGCTTACAAATATTTCAGGTTTGCCGCTTCGGCGGATTTCTACTCACGGGCATTTGTTTCGTAAAATTAGGTGTATCTAAAAGTGATATCGGAAGGTTTGAGACCTTTATGTGGGTATCTGGCCTGTTTAGTTTTTTCTGGATTTCAGGCATCATGAACTCGATACTGGCGCAGTTTCCCAACACCGATCAGGAAGGTAAAAGGAATTTGCTTTGGAATGGATTTCTCATCATTCTTTTAATGAGCCTTCTTTCAGCGGCGCTCATTCGAATACTTCCATTCTCAGAAAAACCGTATTGGTATGTGCTTTTCAATACGCCATCATTTCTCATCGAATTTCTGCTGTTTCTGCAACAACGAAATAAAAGCCTCATTGCTTACGGAGTGGTAGCTTCGGTATTGCAACTGGCGGTTTGCGTAATTCCTGCGGCTATGGGCTACCCAATGGATGCCATATTCCAACACCTGGTACTGCTCGCTATTGCCAAGTTCCTTCTTGCCATTGTGCTGCTGCTGAAAAATCGACCGGTAGCACGCGAGTTAGTTGCGGTTTTAAAGCAATTTCAAACGGCGCTGCCCTTAATGCTCAGTTTTTTGGTGAGCGGGTCGGCAGAGTATATCGATGGCGCCATTATGAAGGCTAAATTTAATTTGGAACAATTCAGTGTGTTCCGGTACGGTTCCCGCGAATTTCCGTTGTTCACCATATTGGCCGCTACATTAAGTACATCTTTTATTCCTGCGGTTGCCGCTAATAAGGAAGCGGGCTTACATGAAATCAGGACGAAATCGTTGCAGTATATGCATTGGTTTTTCCCAATAGCCATCATGCTGACGCTCATCTCCAGACCAGCGTATAGTTTTTTCTTTTCAGCCAAGTTTGAAGAAAGCGGCAGTATTTTTGCCATACTCTTACTGTTAACTGCTCCTAGATTGCTCTTTCCGCAATCGGTACTCACTGCTATGGGTAGGAACCGGGTGTTGCTCACGGCGTCGGTCGTAGAAATGTTGGTGAATGCTGCTGCCAGTTGGATTTTGGCGAAGCAATTAGGCATGGCGGGAGTGGCTTATGGCACTGTAATCGCATTTATTACCGAGAAATTGATTTTGTGTGGATGGTTGTATTGGAAAGAAAGAATTGCGCCTTCATCTTACATTCCCATGCCTCAACTTATGCTATATAGCGTGGCTTTAATTGTAGCCCTGGGCCTGTCAAATTGTATATAGTGGCAATTATCTTAATGTTTTTTTGACGAAGGTTTTCATTGGTAAAATACCGACATATTCAATTTTTTTTCAGGAAAGTTGAAACCTTGAATAACTGCTGCCGTAAAAGAAGGCATAAAGCAAGCAGCCATGAAAAACTTCAACACAAAAAACATCCTCGCAGCAGCAGCAGCTTTCTTGTTCATTAATACTGTTTCAGCAAATACATATACTGTTGTTTCTTCCGGAAAATGGAACGACGCTTCCATCTGGGAAAACGGAAATCCGGGTAACGAAATCGCAGAAGGCGATGTAGTGATCGTAAAAAACCACATCACTGTAAGTGCTGATGTTGAAGTAAAGGGATCACTGGTGGTAGAAAAAGGATTCAGCATCATGAGCAACCGCACTTTGCACATTGCTTCTACCGGCACTTTAGTTAACAATGGCAACGTAACCTTCAAACGTCTTTACAACGAAGGAAAAATCAATAACAACAATGTAATGGAATCGATGCTGGACATTGAAAATCGCGGAAAGTTCACCAATAACGCCAGCGCAGTAGCCGGAACTAATCTTTTAAACTTTGGTGGCGCTATTCAAGGTACTAAAGGAACGTACTTCGCTAATTCAACTGTGGTTGCTTCAGGTGACGCTACTTTTGGTAACGACATCAAAATTTACCACAGCGGCGAACAAGCCATTGGTACTGAAACAGCAATGAAACTGGAAGCTGATGTGATTAACCACAACGTGATGTTGGCTGTTGAAAATCCAAACAAAGAAACTGCTACCACTTTCACTATAGAGCGCAGCTTCGACGGTAAAAACTACACTGTGATTTCAGAAGTTAAAGGTTCAGAAAGCAATGTAGCGATGATTTACCAAGACAAAAATATTGACTCAGAACTCGTACATTATAAAGTAAAAGTTAACGGATCAACTTACTTGCCTCAGGCAACCGTTAAGATGGCCGGCACAGCCAGCGCATCTATCCGGTAAGATGTTAAGGGTTCGGGTTTTAATCAAAGGTCGGGGGAAGCTCCGGCCTTTTTCACGTTTAGGCTTTACCAAATTTCTGGCGCAACAACTTATCGAGTAATCGTGCGGCCTGAGAGTCTTTGTTCCAGACCATTTCCTGTTGAAGAATAGAAGCGATGGCCAGCGCCTGATCGTAAGAAGCGGACTGATTCAATTGGGTAACCGCCTTCATAAAGGCAGCGCCATTTCCTTTGAACAGTTCATTAGTGAGTACCACTTGTTTATTCAAATCAATCAACGCTTTCAGATCACCGGGAACAAATCGATCATTCAAACCTGTAGATTTCTGAATTTGTTCGTGTAGCGGAGTGGAAGGGTTAGAAAAGCGATCGTTCAGCGAGGCACTTTTCTCCTTTTCTATTGGTGATATTTTGGGTTGTAACTCCTCAATTTTTTCCATCACCGGTTTTTCGATTTCCGGAATAACTGTTTCCGTTACTTTCTGTGAAACCTCTGATTCCATTTTTTTTGATGGTTCTTCAATGGCTATTACGTTAGGTGTTTGTTGTTGGAATGAAGCCGATGCAACAGCAGGCATCTCATTTTTGATCAAACTATAAAGGTCTCTGATCTTTTGAAGAACCAGATCACGTTCCAGTTCAGAATTCGGAACATTTTGGAGCGATTGGACCGCATTCAGGATTTCCTGAGCTAAAACGATGTTTTTCATCTTAAATTTTTGGACGAAGGTAGCTATTGGCAGCTAAAGGGAAATCTCTATTTTCGGCCTTCCGGCTATAATTACCGGTATCCAGAATTTATCAAGATGTTTATTGAACCAAACCGCGGCAAAGAGGGCAAAGGATGGATTGAAGTGGTTTGCGGCTCGATGTTTTCGGGAAAAACAGAAGAACTGATCCGACGCATGAAGCGGGCGCAAATTGCCAATCAGCGGGTAGAGATATTCAAACCGGCCATAGATGTGCGATATGATGAGGTTATGGTGGTATCACACGATTCTAATGCCATCCGGTCAACACCGGTTACACATTCTGAGAACATTTTGTTGATGGCTCAGGACACTCAGGTTGTGGGCATTGACGAGGCGCAGTTTTTGGATGCCGAACTTCCAGGTGTTTGCGAAAAGTTGGCCATTAAAGGATGCCGGGTGATTATTGCCGGGTTGGACATGGATTTTGAAGGCAGGCCATTTGGGCCTATGCCTCAATTACTTAGCATTGCCGATTATATTACAAAAGTTCATGCTATATGTGTGAAATGCGGCGATATAGCGCATTTTAGTTATCGTAAATCGGCCGATACGGCCAAAATTTTGCTGGGGGAAAAGGAAGCTTATGAACCGCGGTGCAGATCTTGCTATTATAAGAAGGAGGAGGCGTAAATCAGAAAGTCATGATTTTGTCACATTCTTTTGCAAATGCCACCAAAATAGCTTGATTTGCGCTCTTCCAAATTAGATTTGTAAAAAACAAAACAAACAACAATGAAAAAGTTCTATTTAACGGGATTAGCGATCTTGGCCTTTGCTACTACGTGGGCCCAAGCGCAAATTTCCACTCACAAGCCTATCCGGATGTATAACTATACGCATCCGAAGTTCAACCACCCACAGGCAACCGGCCGTGCAGGATCGGTTCAAGTATTTTTAGATTACGGTATTCTTGATTCCCTGGCTGCGGCTTTGGCAATCAATGGTCCGGTAGGTTACCACTCCACTTTGATTGGAACCAACACACATGAAACTCGTCAATATCAAGAGAAAGTAGTTGGTATGGCTTTTAAGCACTACTACGATCTTGACTCTATCAGCGGCTATCCTTTTTATGAGCATGCTGTAGATGCGAACACTCAGGTTCGTTTGGACTCTTTCTTTTATGGATATGCACACGACCGTGTAGCTCATACTGGTGGTAACGATACTATTACTATTAAAGTAAAAGCCATTCCAAATGCAGGAGCTTTTGCCTTTGGCGACACTGGTTATGTTGCTCCGGTAGTATATTCTGAAACTATCATTACCGACACCGCACTTACAGGTCCTGGAACTCAAGCCAACACCTACCGTGTGAAATTTGGAATTGCTCATCCGAATCTGGTTTTGCCTGCCGGAACTTACCCTGCCATTCAAATCGACTTTGCAGGTGATACAGCGCATAACTTCTTCTTGTTGGCCGACTATCAGGAAAATTGCGAGGACAGCTGTACAGCTGCTTCCAGCAAAGTACCTAACACTACGGTTACTTTGGCCGGTGTTAACGGTATGCAAGGTTTCAACGGTGTTACTCTTGTAGGAACTGTTGGATACGGTTGCAGCAATGTTTGTAACGATCTTTTGGAACAAAGCCTTGAAATCTATCCTTTCATTACTTTGACTTATGCCAAAGCCGTAGTTTCTGCAGCTACCGATCAGCAAGTTACATTGAAAATCTGTAATGGTGATGCCGTTCAATTGAACGCATTCACTTCTGGTGCTTCAGGTGCGGTTACCTACAAATGGTCTCCTGCTACCGGTTTGAGCGACGCTACTATCGCTAATCCGATTGCAACCATCTCAGGAACTACCAATGTAACTTATACGGTTACTGCTTACGATGGCGCTGATTCTTCTACAGCAACTGCAACTGTTGTAAGCCGTGGAATCACTGCTACGTTGCCAGCTTCAGTTAACCTGAACTGTGGCGCTTCAGTAAATTTAACTCCAACTGTAACAACTTCTGCAACCGGTACAAAAACTTATATGTGGAGCACCGGTGCCACTTCAGCAACTTTGAGTGGTGTAAATGCCGCCGGAACTTACAACTTCACGGTTACCAATAGCTTAGGTTGTTCTGCTACTGCTACAACCAATGTTAGCATCCCTGGAGTTTCTGCCAATGCCGTTAACTTCGGTTTGCCAAATAACAGCCCGAATCTTTGTAAAGACAACGGTTACCTGTTCCCGAATACTTCAGCTCGTACTTCTGGCTGGAACGCCACCTGGACGTTCACCTCAGCTCAGGATGTATATACCGGAATGGATGGCTACTACCGCTTTACTACTGTAGGTTCAGGTGTTCCTGTAAAACTGACTATGGACAGCGCTGGTTGCGCCTTCAGCACACAGAAAACTGTAAACATCAAAACTACTGGTTGCGTTGCAGCAGTTGAAACTGTAGCTTTCGAAAAAGCAATCTCTGTATTGCCTAATCCAACTTCTGGCAATATCAGCATCGTAGTTCCGAATACTGAAGAAAAAGTTTCTGTTCGTATCTACAACATTCTGGGTTCTGAAGTGAAATCATTGACTGAAGAAGCCAATGGTACTTTCAACAAGAATATGAACATCAGCGATCTTTCGAACGGTACTTACATTGTAAAAATCCAAAGCGGAAACAATGTTGCTACCCGCAAATTGACATTGAACAAATAATTCCTGTTTCATACAGAATAAAAGGCTGCCTTCAAAGGGCAGCCTTTTTTGTTTTCTATATTTGCTGCATGGCGCTACCGCAAAAGTTTCAGGCGTGGTTGTATGCATTTCGATTACGTACTTTACCGCTCGCATTTTCTTCCATACTAACGGGTTCCTTTATTTTCTTCCAACGGCAATTTTCCTGGTGGTTATTAGGCCTAACGCTGCTCACCACCTTACTGCTTCAAATACTTTCTAATTTATCGAATGATTTTGGCGACAGTGAAAAGGGCACCGATAATGAAAATCGGATCGGTCCCAAGCGGGCGGTGCAAGCGGGGCTGCTTAGTGTATCGGAAATCAAAATGGGAATAGCTGTTTGTGTGGCTTTATGCATACTCAGCGGAGGAACATTGCTTGCCCTCAGCATTCCGAATAAGCAGGCGTTAGTGGTTTTTCTAATTTTAGCGGTTGCTTCGATTGTTGCTGCCATAACTTACACCGTTGGAAAAAGAGCCTATGGTTATAGTGGATTTGGTGATTTGGCGGTGCTGTTCTTTTTTGGATTTGTAGGCGTAGGCGGTAGTTTTTTTCTTCAGCAAAAAATTTGGGAATGGAGCGTATTGTTGCCCGGAGCCACTATTGGCCTGTTTGCAACCGGCGTTTTGAATTTGAACAATATGCGCGATAGAGCCGGCGATCAATTGGCCGGAAAGCACACACTGGTAGTGAAAATGGGAGCTTCTGCTGCCCGAAAATACCATTTGTTACTTGTACTAGGCGGTTGGGCAACAGCACTGATTTTTACGGTAATCACCTTCGGATCGTCACTGCATTTTTTGTATATACTTACGGCGCCATTATTCTGGCGTCATTTATTGGCAGTAAAAGGTGTGAAGGAAGACCGTGATTATGATCCGTTGCTGAAGCAATTGGCGATATCCACCTTTTTCTTTTCAATATTATTTGCGGCCGGGCAATGTTGTTCCGCTTAATTGAATTTTTAGATGATGGAAATAAAGACTGCGGTTTATAAGGGAAGTTTTGTGGAAGTGGAGAAGTGTCCGGATGCCTGGCTTCCTGAACATGCCTTGATAGGCCGCTCCAATGTTGGGAAGAGCTCGCTCATCAATTATCTGTGCAAGCAAGCCAATATGGCCCGCACCTCTGCGAATCCGGGAAAGACGCAAACGCTTAATTTTTATGAAATTGACAGCACCTGGCATCTTGTGGATTTACCCGGCTATGGTTACGCAAAAGTTTCGAAAGAAATGCGCGGTAATTGGGATAAAATGATCCGCAATTATCTGTTAAGGCGGCCCCAATTGTGTAGCGTATGGGTGTTGGTGGATGCCCGTATACCACCTCAAAAAATTGATGTGGAATTCATTAACTGGTTAGGTGAGAATAATGTGCCTTTCATCATCGTATTTACTAAGGCTGATAAACTTCGTGGCGAATCGCTGGGTCATATAGAGGCTATGAAGGAGCGGCTTAAAGAAACCTGGGCCGAATTGCCGGAGATGTTTGTTACTTCTTCTGCAAAAACTGTGGGAGCAGAGGCTTTGATCGCCTATGCAGAAGGGGTAAATACGGTTTTCAGAAATCAGCCGAAACCTTAAACCAGGTGCTTTTCAGCATGGTACGAAGAGCGCACCATAGGGCCACTTTCCACAAAGCGGAAACCTTTTGAAAGTCCCCATTGTTTGTATTTTGAAAATTCATCGGGCGTGATGTATTTTGAAACTGCCAAATGTTTTCGTGTGGGCTGAAGATATTGGCCGAGGGTGAGGATATCTACTCCAGCCCGTCGCAAATCGTCCATTGATTTTTCAATTTCTGTTTCCGTTTCGCCAAGGCCAAGCATCAGGCCACTCTTTGTTCTTTCAATACCACCATCTTTCAAACGCCGCAGTACTTCCAGGCTGCGTTCATATTTTGCCTGTATGCGTACCTCGCGCGTGAGGCGTTCTACTGTTTCCAGATTGTGCGAAACCACTTCAGGTTTCACCTCAATAATACGTTCCAGATTTTCCCATTTCCCGGCAAAATCGGGGATCAATGTTTCCATGGTCACTCCGGGATTATGCCTTCTGATCAAACGTATGGTGGCGGCCCAAATTCCGGAGCCACCGTCCATCAGATCGTCGCGATCTACAGAAGTAATTACCACATGTTTCAATCCCATTTTTTTCACCGATTCGGCTACACGCAATGGTTCGGTAATGTCCACGCTTTCGGGTTTTCCGGTTGCCACATTACAAAACATGCAGGAGCGGGTGCATGTATTCCCGAGTATCATTAAAGTAGCCGTTCCGGCACCCCAGCATTCGGTTTGATTGGGGCATTGTCCGCTTTCACAAATGGTATGTAAACGGTTATCGTGAATGTTCTTTTTTACATCGCTGTATTCCACCCCGGCCGGCAACTTAATTTTCAGCCAATCGGGTTTGGGAACTCTTTGAGAGGATGGCAGCGATTCGATCATGGTACAATGATAAGCAATGGCGCGGAATTCAGCTACTTCGGTTAGTTAGGTTTCCAACCGCGAAGGAACTGATTGACAGGCATTCTTTTTTTTCCTTCTAATTGTACATCCGTTAAGTTTAATGCTCCATCAGCGGTGAAAAACTTCAAATAAGTGCTGCCATCGGTTTGCCACTCGCCCGGCGAAATATTTGAGGCCGGATATTCCTTTTGAGCAGCAAATATCTTAAGCGTTTTGTCTTGAAACTTTGTAAAGGCGGCAGGATAAGGACTCAGACCCCGAACTTTATTATAACATTGGGCGGTACTTTCATTCCAGTTAATGGAACAGGTTTCTTTAAAGATTTTAGGAGCGTGTTTTATATCGCGGATGTGATCTTGTGGGGTTTGTGGGAAATTACCGTTCGCAATCGCATTCACTGTTTTCAACAGTACTTCTTTTCCCAATTGCATCAGTTCAGCATATAATTCGCCAACGTTCTCATCATCGCGAATGGGTATTTTTTCGCTAAAAATAATCTTACCGGTATCAATTTCGTGTTGTAGCAGGAACGTAGAAACGCCTGTTTCCTTTTCACCATTCATTATGGCCCAATTGATTGGAGCGGCCCCTCTATATTGCGGCAATAGCGAGGCATGCAGGTTCACAGTGCCTAAAGGCGGCATGTTCCAAACCGCTTCCGGTAACATTCGAAAAGCCACTACAACAAACAAATCGGCATTCCATGCTTGCAAGGCTTTTAGAAATTCTTCATTACGAAGTTTTTCGGGTTGCAGAAGCGGTAATTCTGCTTGAAGTGCATATTTTTTTACTTCCGACTGTTGTAACTGCATACCGCGTCCTCCGGGCTTATCAGGTGCGGTGACCACACCTGCTATTTGATGCGAGGAATGATGGAGAATATCGAGCATGGGCACTGCAAATTCAGGCGTGCCAAGAAAAACGATTCGTAAGGATCTCATTATTTGCGCAACGGTTCGTCTGGTGAAAGTTTAAAGGAGCGTTCTACGCCGTTATACGCGCATTTAACGGGTTTGCCGGATGCATCGATTAACTCCAGGCGTATTTTGTTTTCGCCCAAAGGAAGACCTTCCATAACGTAGGGTTGCCATTTTGGTAGAAGAAATTCGGTGCCATTAATTGTGGCACGCACTTTAAAGCCTTTATCGGTTAATTTGCAGTTCAAAATGTAAAAGTCGAGCATTACCCGGCCGGTTTCTTTTGCACCAATATATTCCCCTTTAGGACGGCTGTAAAAAAGTTGAGGCATGCTACTATTAAAGGTGTCGGTCACCTTCCCATTACCCGCATTGAATTCTTTAAGTACAAACGCTTTTTTATGCTTAATACTTTCATGATAGGAGCGCGATAAAAATGCCAGCAGCACATGATGGCCCGGTTTGAGATTCGAGGAAATTTCGTTGGAATATGATGCTACATACGGAGCATTATCCAGAATGAAATGAATATGCTGCCCTTTAGCGGAATTCGCACATAATTTCGTTCCGGCATCAGGAGTTTGCGCGCCTAAAGCGAACTGATCTACCTGAAATTGGAATACATTTTTGCCGGTATCCAGATTTTCTTTTGAAAAGAAAAGTGTTTGATCGAGCAATAGATGCGCGTCAGGAAAGTCGGCACTGGCATCGGCTGCCGAAACAGAAATTCCATTCTTTTCCATTTTAAATGGAGAAGTTTGAGCCATTAAATTTATGCTTGTTGTGAAAGCGACCAGCAAAAGAAAATTCTTCATACTACAAATTTACATTTTAGGCAGAATACCAAAAGATTTGGCGTAGCGGCGAAGCTGTTCAGCCTCGGTTATAATCAGATCATAGGCTTCGGTGTTTTCGGAAGCAAACTGTTGTAATTTGGTAATTACTTCGGTAACAATAGCATTGGGGTTTTTACCGCCATTCACTTCGGCCATAAGTAATTCATCGGCCAAATTGCCAAAACCATTGCGCTGTAACGATTTCCGCATTTGATGTATAGTGTGTTTCCAGTTCATTCAGAATAAAATTTCAGCATGGTGCGGCGAGAGGCGCTCGCATAAATGTTCCCGGGAATAGTAACAGCCTTTGAGCGCATCTTCTGAAATGCCTGAATCTTCCAACCCCGAAATAGTTTCAATTTTCCCATCCTGTACCGCAATAGTTATTCCATTTTTGATTACCAGGGTGCGCGGCGAGCGGCCGTATATCCATTCAGCGCTGCGCATTTTGTTTTCAGCCATCTGGTTCACTATGTTAATTTGATTGATTTCCAAATGAACTTCATTGGCACCGAATTCAGCCAGAAAAAAAGTCTTCCAATCCAGCACATCATTAAATGGGGAAACTTCTGAAATGTTCATTACAGGACTTCTTACTGAAGTAACAGCCCTGCTTTCTACTAAAAATGGATTCGGTTGCAATGCAAATCGCAGTTTTTCCAAATCGGCATGTATCAGCAAAGTACCGTGCGACAGAATATTTCGCCGATTGGTGAACTGCGCATTGCCGGAGAGCTTTTTGCTATTACAGATGATATCGTTACGCGCATTAAATGTGGCCGGAATACCGCGTTTTTGAAGGGCATCTACAATGCGCTGGTTGAAGTAACGGTAGTTATTCACCTTAAAATCTTCGAACCGCGATATAAAAGCAAAGCATAAATTTCCTTTGCCGTGCACTACCGTTCCGCCACCAGATATGCGCCGAACAAGAGTTCCGGAGCGTAAGTATTGGAAGTTGACTTCCTTGTAAACCGACTGATTTTTGCCAACCACTACGCAATCGTCATTTTCATAAAGCAGCAGCAAGTCCTGTTTAGATGTATCGCCATTCAACAACAGGTATTCTTCGAGGGCCGCATTGAAATACGGATCGGAGCTGTTGTTGTTGTGAATAAAGTTCATGAGCGATAAACATAGTAAAGTTCGCGCTTCGGCCGGAAAGGCGCCGGTAGGGCCGGGAATGTGCTTTCGGGTCTTTTCTTATTTTAGCCCCTCAAATTTTTCAGAATGAGAAAAGTTCGTTTTCGCGATGCCCTTAGAGAAGCTATGAGTGAAGAAATGCGTTTAGACAAAAGCGTTTTCTTAATGGGTGAAGAAGTGGCCGAATACGATGGCGCCTACAAAGTGAGTCAGGGAATGTTGGCTGAATTTGGACCGAAGCGAGTAATTGACACGCCCATTTCAGAATTAGGGTTTGCCGGCATTGCCGTGGGAGCAGCCATGAATGGTGTTCGTCCAATTGTGGAATTCATGACCTGGAATTTTGCCATTCTGGCTTTCGATCAAATCATCAACGGATCGGCTAAGATGCTCTCCATGAGTGCAGGTGAGTTTGGCAATCCAATTGTGTTTCGCGGTCCGCAAGGCAGCGCCGGTCAGTTGGGGGCGCAACATTCGATGATGCTTACCAATATGATGGCCTCTGTTCCCGGTTTGAAGGTGATTTCACCATCGAATGGCTACGATGCCAAAGGGTTGCTGAAAGCAGCGATTCGCGACAACGACCCGGTTATTTTTATGGAATCGGAACAGATGTACAACGATCCGTGCGAGTTGCCTGATGAGGAATACATCATTCCAATTGGTTTAGCCGATGTAAAACGCGAAGGAACGGATGTAACGCTGGTTTCTTACAATAAAATGATGAAAATCGCGCTTGCTGCGGCTAGTGAATTAGAGAAGGATAATATTTCGGCTGAAGTGATCGACTTACGAACTATACGGCCGTTAGATCTTGCTACCATTCTGGAATCAGTGAAAAAGACGAACCGACTGGTGATTATTGACGAGTCGTGGCCGTTCACTTCGATTGCATCGGAAATCACGTTTCAGGTACAGCGGTATGGTTTTGATTATTTAGATGCTCCTATCAGGCGAGTATGCGGAGCCGACTCCAGCATGCACTACGCGCCTAATCTGGTAGAGGCGTATCTGCCAAGTGTGGCCAAAGTTGTGGAGGCGGTTAAAAGCGTAACCTACGCTTAAATAAATATGATGCAGGCCCGCCATCCCAACTGGAAGGAATACACTCGTTTGAAAATGGACCGCAATAAGTTCATCCGTCACTTAGGTTTTGAATTTACGGTTCTTGAACCCGGTGTGGTAGAAGGCATGATGCCGTTTCAGGAGTTCCATGAACAGCAGAATGGTTATTTACATGGCGGAATTACGGCTACTATTTGCGATATGGTAAGCGGTTTTGCTTCCTATACTTTGGTAGAGGCTGGGCAGCAGGTGTTCACAGTGGAAGCAAAAGTGAGCTATTTAAACCCCGGTATCAGTTCCATCTTTTATGCCAGAGGGGAAGTAATCAAATCGGGAAAACGATTTCATTTTTGTGAAAGTGAAGTCTATTATTTGAAAGACGGGAAAAAAGTAATAGTGGCCAAGAGCACTACCACGATGGCAGTTGTGGAAGCGGGAGTAGTGCAGGATAAGTATGAGAAGAGCTGATTAAGCATGACACAATTAAAAGCAACCTATAAAGAAATCTGGAGCATTGCGTATCCGCTGATTCTGGGCAATTTAGCCTGGACCCTGATCGGGTTGACTGATCAGGCATTTATGGGCCGGGTGAGCAGGCAGGCAGAGGCTGCCATAGGGCCGGTGAGCATCTTCTATTCTATATTGTTCATGATAGGGTTTGGTTATACCCGCGGCACACAAATTTTTATTGCAAGAAGAATGGGGGAGGGCCTTCCCGGAAAGGTTGGCGAGATTATCGACAATACGTTGGTTACGATGATCACCACGGCAATACTATTGTTTGTATTGGTATTGTTGTTTTCTAACACCTTTCTAAACATGATCATGACCGATAAGGAAGTGATTCAGCAAAGCGAGGCTTTTCTCAACTATCGGATTTGGGGAATTGTGGCCAGTTTCATCAGTTGTGTTTTTATTTCTTTTTATTCAGGAATTGGCAGAACTGAAATTCTAACTATTTCGGTGGGGGCCATGGCATTAATTAATATTGGCTTGAACTATGTTCTGGTGTTTGGAAAATTTGGATTTCCGGCCATGGGAATTGAAGGCTCGGGTTTGGCATCTAGTATTGCAGAATGGGTTTCGCTCATCATTATGCTTGGCGGCGTATTTTACCGAAACCGAAAAGACCAATACCAGCTTTTCCATTTAAAGAAAGTGGATTTTCCTTTAATCGGCTATATGTCGAAGATTTCATTTCCATTAGTGATTCAATCGGTAATTGCGAATGGCGCCTGGTTTTTGTTTTTCACGTACATTGAACGTTTGGGGCAGGAAAAATTGGCCATTTCGAACATTCTTCGATCACTATTGATGCTTATCGGCATTCCGGTATGGTCGCTGGGTTCTGTAACCAATACGATGGTGGGAAATTTGCATGGGCAGGACAATTTGCCTGAAGTTCGCACTGCAATAAAGAAAATCAGTTTGATGTCGGTGGGGCTTGTAGGTATTCAGTGTTTGTTTGTAGCCTTGTTCCCAAGAATGGTGATCGGAATTTTTACTCCTGATGCTTCACAGATCGAAGCCGCCATAGCGCCGTGCTTTGTGATGATGGGCGCTTTGATGCTGATGTCGTTCACGAATATCTTTTTCAATGGTGTGGTGTCTTTAGGGAAAACGGATTATGCGTTATATGTGGAAGGCGCAGCTATCATGATTTATTGTGTTTACTTTTTAACCTTATTCCAGATTCCCGGCGTTTCGCTGGTTCGAATATGGACTGCCGAATGGGTGTACTGGATATCAATGTTTGTGCTGAGTTTTTATCTGCTTAAAAAGCAGGACGTCCATATGTTTTAGTGGAGTTTTCTTTTTTTTTAGAAAGGCTCATCATTTTCACGGAAATGAAAAATGATACCTTCGCCCCATGATTTTAGTTGCAGATTCAGGCAGTACCAAAACCAACTGGCTGGCCTATAAAGATGGGGAATGCATTGAAACTATTGGGTTCAATCCATTTTTTCATACTTCTGAAAATGTGATTTCCGAAATTGGCAAAAGTGAGTGGCTGCTTCACATTGCGCCTCAGGTGCAACAGCTCTATTTTTATGGCGCCGGATGCAGCAGCGCTTCCCGCAATGCCATTATTGATGCCGGTTTGCGGCATCATTTTAAAAATGCATCCATTGTGGTAGATCATGATCTGAAAGCTGCGGCTTTTGCCACTTACGATGGCCGTCCGGCCATTTGCTGCATATTGGGTACGGGTTCCAACAGTTGTGTTTTCGACGGAAAGCAGATTGATAATTCGGTTCCTGCTTTAGGATATATTTTAGGCGATGAGGGTAGCGGCAGTTATTTCGGCAAGCAGTTGCTTACGGCATTTTTATACGGTGAATTGCCTTCGGCCACACAGCAATTGTTGTCAGGTAAATATGATCTTACTAAAGAAAAAATCTTTTCGGCCGTATATAACGAATCGCATGCGAATGTTTATCTGGCTTCGTTTTCGAAGGTTCTTTCAGAATCACCTGATCAGGAATTCATTCGCCCGATGGTGTATGAAGGCTTCTACAAATTCTTTCGTCATCACGTAGCTTGTTATCAAGGCAATGAACTGAAGCCGGTTCATTTTGTAGGATCGTTGGCATATCACTTCCGCGATATTTTACAGCAAGTTGCAGATGCTTTCCAGTATGAGTTAGGGGCGGTTGACAGGCAACCTGTTTTCAAATTGCTTGATTGGCATGAGCGCCAAAAAGAGAAACAACTATAGCCTAATCTTTAGGCGCCCATTTGCTGTGAATGTTGGTGAACAGCCTGTTCCAGCGAACTTTGTGAAGCAAATCGGCATTATAGTCAAGGCTCATCCAAATGAACCAGGCTTTTCCAACAATATGATCTTCCGGAACAAATCCCCAGAAACGCGAATCCTGTGAATTATGGCGGTTATCGCCCATCATCCAGTAATAATCCATTTTACAGGTATAGCTGTTGGTTTCTTTTCCATTTATATAAAACTTGCCATCACGTTGCTCAAATGTATTGTTCTCATAAACTTCGATGATCCGGCGGTATTGATCAATGGTGCTATCATTTAGTTCCAATTGCATTCCTTTTGAAGGCACGCGAACCGGCCCGAAGTTGTCTTCATTCCATTGATAATATTTTCGGTTATTGGGGAAAATCAGATCAATCGGATAATAATATTCTCCTTTAGAATAGGTGAAAGGTACCAGCGCTTCAATTCCGGAAAACGACTTAAACTTTTCGGCCGTTTCTTTTTTCATCAACAAAACCCGTTGATTGGGTTGCAATTTAGCCGGACGATCGCTGATATCCTCAATTTGATATTCAGTCAAGATTTCCCGCGAAAAATTGGCGTCGGGTTTTAGGGTTACTAACCACGGCAGATAGATGTTTTGTGGTTCGTATGCCGGCTGGTCGTTTACATACAACACTCCGTTCTTCACTTCCAGTTTATCATTGGGAATTCCCACGCAGCGTTTGATGTAATTTTCCCGTTTATCTACGGGACGAGCCTTGATATGATATTGCTGACGAACGGCATCATATGCTGAAATTGGCAACCCCTGGTTTTTAATGCTATAATCAGCTTCGCGAAGGATATCGTAGTACGATGATTCCTGACGTTCTAAAGCCACTGTATCGCCGGCCGGAAAGTTGAAGACTACCATATCATAACGCTTGATTTTTTGCAGCGCCGGTAGTTTCATGTAAGGCAACTTTATTAGTTCCGAATACGATTGCACATTCCCACCCGGCAGGCTGTGATGTACCAAGGGCAGTGCCAGCGGTGTTTGCGGAATCCGCGAACCATAATGGAATTTACTAACAAAAAGGAAGTCGCCCACCAGTAATGTTTTTTCCATTGAAGGGGTAGGGATGGTATAGGCTTCAAAAACAAAGGTGCGGAGCAACATAGCGGCCACCAGAGCGAAAATGATAGCATCCGTCCATTCGCGAACAAAGGTTTTTGGAACCGCTTTCTGGCCCGGCTTTAGGCCCGAAGGTGATATGTAGCGAATATCCTTGTTGTAACCGAGCCATGGCCAGTATATCGGAGCAGCAAGAACTGCAGCCATATGATCGGCAAATGAGCTACGCCCATGTGCCGTTGCCATACGCGTTAGCTGGCCTGCCCAATAGAACAAATTGACGCCCGGAATGAACAGCATGGCGGTCCACCAGGCCGGCTGACCCACCAATTTTTGCCATTCCAGAGAGCACATCACCGGTACCCAGGCTTTCCAAGCGGGAATACCTTGTTTTTCAAATATTTTGGCGGTTCCTATTCGGATACCAATGCTATATACCAGAAGAATAATTAAAAACGTCATGTACTGCTGATGTTAAAACCCAAATATAGAATTCGATATGGAAGCACCGGCTACTTTTATGGATTTTAGGGAAGGTTAACCAATATCCAGCATATCGCGCATTTCAAAAACACCTTTTTTGCCAATGATCCAGCGCGCTGCTGCCACTGCACCTTCGGCAAAACCGCGACGGGATTTAGCTTCATGCCGTAGTTCAATTTTATCAACACCCGATTCATAGCAAACGGTATGGGTACCCGGCACATCAGGTAGCCGCAAGGCGTTGATAGCAAACGATTCCGGAGTATCGGTATTTAAAGTCCAACTTTTTTTTCTGGTGATTTCGCTTAATATAATCTCTGCGGTTTTTACTGCAGTACCGCTAGGCGCATCCTTTTTTTCAGTATGGTGAATTTCTTCAACGTGAAAAGAATACTGCGGTTGGCTTTGCATCAAGGCCGCCAATTTGCGATTCACTTCAAAAAATAAATTTACGCCTATTGAGAAATTAGGCGAAAAAAACACGGCCCCGTTTTTCGCATCGCATAACGAACGGACTTCCGCCAGCCGATGCAGCCATCCGGTAGTGCCTACCACAACCGGCACGCCGGCGGTTAAACAAATTTCAATATTGGCCACTGCGGCATCGGGTTGAGTAAATTCGATGGCCACATCGGCGGAATGCAGGTTCTGGACGGTGAGCTCGCTGAGGTTCTGATCAGAGATGACCAAAATCACCTCATCGCCTTGTTGCTCCAGAATCTCCCTGATAAGTTTACCCATTTTACCATAGCCTAAAAGCGCAATTTTCATGTTGTTATCTTTTTGAACGAATGATTTTTGTTGGCTGCCTGCCATGAATATAAAATCAATTCTAATTTAGCCTTGCAGCATCAAAAGTAAGGGCGCTGCAAATAAAAGAAATGCTATGCCACATTATTGCAAGCGTGGAGAAATTCCACAGAAAAGACACGTACAATTTCGCAAGCCCGATGGAAAGCTTTATGCCGAAGAATTAGTGAGCACCGAAGGGTTCTCTAATGTATATTCGTTGATTTACCACGCGCATCCGCCAACAAGAGTCATCAAAATTGGTGAGCCGAAGGATGTGGCGCCAAAAGTGGCGATGCGCAAAAATCTTCAGCATCGCAGTTTCAAGGGTTTTAAAGTTACCCCCGTTGACCAGTATCTGGATTCGCGCAAATATGTTTTAGTAAACCATGATGTGTACCTTTCGCTGGCGGCACCCAGAAAAAGCATGACCGATCATTATTTCAAAAACTCCAGTGCCGAAGAGGTGATTTTTGTACATGAAGGAAGCGGAGTATGCAAAACCGTGTTCGGCGAATTGCGGTTTGAATACGGCGATTATTTGGTTATTCCGAGAGGGACGATTTATCAATTGCAATTTGATACAGAAGATAACCGGTTGTTCATTATTGAATCGTTTTCGCCGGTAACTTATCCCAAGCGCTACTTGAATAATTACGGGCAGTTGCTGGAGCATTCTCCTTTTTGCGAGCGCGACATTCGCGAGCCTCAAAATTTGCAAACGCATGACGAAACCGGCGATTTTTTAGTTTATACCAAGAAGGAAGACCTTATTTATCCCTATCATTTCGACACCCACCCTTTTGATGCCATTGGCTGGGACGGCAATCATTATCCGTATATTTTTTCTATCCACAACTTCGAACCTATCACCGGGAGGGTGCACATGCCGCCACCAATTCATCAAACTTTTGAGGCACACAATTTTGTGATTTGCAGTTTTGTACCGCGTAAGTACGACTACCATCCGCTGGCTATTCCCGCGCCTTATCATCATAGCAATGTAGATAGTGATGAAGTGTTGTATTATGTAGATGGCGATTTTATGAGCCGCAAGCATGTAGAGCGAGGTATGATTACCTTGCATCCTATCGGCATTCCGCATGGACCGCATCCGGGAGCCATAGAAAAGAGTATCGGCAAGGAAGCTACAGGCGAACTGGCGGTTATGGTGGATACATTCAAACCATTGTGGATTTGCGAAGATGCCTGTGCGATTGAAGACAAGGATTACTTCTTAAGCTGGCTGGATTAATAATTTTGGTACGATTCCTGCTTAATTTTATTTATTGCAGCAGGAAATCGCCGGATTCCGGCATACCAAAAAATTTATGGCACATCGATATTTTCTCATTGGTGTTTTAGCGGCGTTTTGCACGCTGTGGTCTAATCATTTACATGCACAAGTAGTACGCGAAATAGATCCGAAAAAAGCAGAACACGGAACGTTAGCGCCTCCATCTTCAAAGTTGAGGCAGATGATGGAACGTGGTGAGCAGGCGCAGCAAATGAATGTGCCTAATGAAATGGCGCCTTCGCCAATAACCAGAGACACCACCGGTAAATTCATCCGCATTTCTCTTTTACTTCCATTCGACCAAAACTATTCTTCATGGAAAATTTACGGCTACTTAAATGAAGAAGATCCTTCCAAAATCGAAACCCATCGGTTAAAGGCCGCTACAAGAGAGGTTTTCGACTATTACGAAGGTTTCAGCTATGCAGTGCAACAACAACCGGCTGCTGAGAATATCCAATTATTTGCATTCGATTCTTATTCGAAAGATTCTATTCTGGAAGAAGTATTACACAACGATACCATTAAGGCCAGTGACATCATCATCGGCCCGGGAACCGCGTCGCAGGCCAAGATTACAGGAGCCTTTTGCAAGAAAAATCATATCATCAATATTCAACCGCTGGTGGCTTCAAAATCTATTGTGAATGAAAACCCTTATCTGGTGCGGCTTTTGCCAACAATTGATGCGCACATGCAAAAGATTTTTGAAACTATTCGCGACAGTTTTACCAGTGGCAATGTGATTATTTATACCACCAAAAGAGAACGAGACATAGTGGCTGCCAAAGCGATTGATTCGCTATTCAGAAATTACAATGCCACTCACGATGAGCGCATCCGTGTTTTTTTTATTAATGCCGGCGACACCACTAAAAGCGCGAAAGAGAAATCTATTGCCAATTATCTTTCACCACGTGGAAAAAATGTAGTGGTGCTTTGTTGCTATGACGAAACCCTGGTGAACAGCACCATCAGGCAGTTTGACGGAGAGGTTGCTCTTTTTGGCATGCCCACCTGGACCGAAGCAGAACAGATAAGACCAGATATTCTAAGCCGCGCACAGCCATTTTTTACAGACCCTTTTTATGCTGATACCACTTCTGATGACCTAAAGGCGTTTGAGCGGCAATATGAAACCGACAATGGTCATTATCCTTCTAAGTACGCTTATCTGGGATATGATACCTGGAATTATCTCAACAAATTGTTGCAAACCTACGGCATCGATTTCCGGGCGCATCTTACTGAAATGCCATTCAGCGGCAAAGGCTACAATTTTCAAATGGTAGAAATCAAAAAGCCGTCAAAGCAAGGCGGCGCTATTGTTACCGGTCATTATGAAAACACCGGGATGCATTTATTTAAAATTGAAGACTATCAGATTCACCGGGTAGATTAAAATCCGCGTTCGGTTCTAATTTGTTCCCAGGCATTTTGAAGAGCTAAAAATTTTTCATGAATGCGTTTTTTTTCTTCATCACTCTTTTCGGCATGGCGATCGGGATGAAAATCCAGAACAGCCTTGCGATATGCGGCGCGTATTTCGTTTTCAGAGGCGGTGACTTTAAGATCAAGAAGTGCATAATGTGGAGGTGTATTTCTATCACGTCCAATTTTAAGCTTACGAAACTCTACATCATTAATGTTCAGCCATCCTGCGAGCCGGAACAATAGTTTCTCTTCTTCCTTCGAAATTTGTTGATCGGAAGCAGCTACTTCAAATAGAAATTGAAGAATCTGCCGCCGGGTGACCATTGATGCCGCAGAACGCAATTCATCACAAGCCTTACGAACATCGTAATCCTTTTGCAGGCAATGGTTCAGAATGGCCATTTTTTGTTGAATGTGCGCCGGTTCGAAATAGGTTTCAAAGAAATTTCTTACAAAATCGATCTCCACCGGAGCGATACGCAAATCAGCGCGAATTACTGCTGCGGCAAGTACCAAAATGTTAGTTTCAAAGGAAGAAGTGACAGAGGTATGACTGAATTTTTTTTCTTCAGGAGCGCCAGAGGTAAAATAGCCCAGCAAGCCACCAACGGGGCCGCCTACCACATAACCCAAACCTGCACCCAGCCACTTTTCGTAGTCTGCCATTATGCACACAAAAAAAGGAATTGTTTCAAAAAAAAATGCAGTCAGGTGTAACTATTTGAAAGTGGTTCCGTTTAATTACACATAAACTGACTACAATGAAAAAGCTGATACTCTTGATTCCGATTCTTATGATTGGCGCTTTGTCTAGTGTTTTATACGGCACCACTCCTGAAACGGGAAAACACGAGTTTAAACATACGATGGGAGACGTTAGTTTTGACATCGAAAGGTCGAGAAGCGAAGTGATCTTGCACTTTCAATCAGAGTTCTTTAAAGATTATGAGCAGATACTGGTAGAGCGAAGTGGTGAAGGTAGCGGCGGTTTCAATGGTTGTAAAGTAATTAACTTGAACGAAGTGAAAACGGATGGCAACTACTTCAAAAGCACCGATCGTTTTCCTTTATCAGCACAAAAAGATTCGTACTACCGAATCAAAACAATTGCCAAGGATGGGGTTACGAAAACCTTTCCTCCGGTAAAACTGGACGCTGTTCAGTAATAGGTTGTCTTCATATCAAGGTTTCATAAATAGGGTTAGCCTCCCCGTAAGGAGGCTTTTTTTATGCCCATAAGTGAGCTACAGTAAGGCATTCGCGTAATTTCTGATTTTTAGAATCATGGCGCTTAATCCGTTAGCGCGTTGCGAACTGAGGTGTTCCCGAAGATTGGTCTTTTCAATAAAAGTAAGGTGAGCATTTAAAATCTCATCGGCAGTGCGATGATTGAGTACTCGCAATAACAATGCTACAATTCCTTTGGTAATAGCGGTATTGGAGTCGGCCTCGAACGAAAGTTGGTCACCATCTTTCAGCGCTCGCAGCCATACCTTTGATTGACAGCCTTTAACCAGAAAATCATCGGTTTTAAAATCGGGATTCATCTCAGAAAGTAGCTTTCCTTGTTCGATGATGTATTCATAACGTTCCATGGGGTCATCGAAGAAATTCATTTCCTCAATGATTTCTTCTTCAACAGCTGCAATCGTTTTCATAATAAACTTTTTTCAAAATGATGACTAGCCAAATGGAAACCGTGATTCAGGTATAATCGGTGTGCGGTGCGCCTTTCCGCCCAATATCCTGAATCGAGATGCACATTGGCACACTGATTCTGGCGGCCAAATTCATCAATAAATTCCAACAAGGCCGTAGCGTACCCTTTTCCCCGCGATTCCGGCAGGGTTATCAAATCGTCGATGTAAATGTTCTTTCCGCGATAGAAATAATAGTTCATACGGAAAACCGCCACAGCGGGAGCATCGGTATCGTGATCGATGTAGATAATTTTGGCGCCTTCACTTAATAACAGATTGGCCTTCAATAGAAATTCTTCCGGATTCAGATGAGGCCTTAACGTGAGTAATGCCTTCCTGCACTTGAGCAGGGTTTGGTTGTTTTCTGCAAATAAAATAGTTGCCATGCCATGAAATTAGAAAACCATTGATGGCATCGGCTGTTTCTAATTGAAAACAACACCCGGCATTTCTCCACACCGTATGCACAACCGTTTTGACGCTCTGTTTCGATTTAATTTTATTCGCCTTCCCATTTTTGACCATAATGTTGTGATATGACGAACGACCAAAACAGTGAAGTGCCTGTGCCACAAGGCGATGGAACCACGCATGTGGATGGCCTATTTAAGAACTGGTTTCTCGACTATGCCAGTTATGTGATTCTGGAGCGAGCCGTTCCCGCTGTGGAAGATGGGCTGAAGCCGGTACAACGCCGCATTTTGCATGCCTTATACCAAATGGATGACGGGCGGTTCCACAAGGTGGCTAATGTGATTGGGCAAACCATGCAGTTCCACCCTCATGGCGACGCCAGTATTGGCGATGCTTTGGTAAATATTGGTCAGAAGGAACTGCTTTTTGATACTCAAGGTAACTGGGGCGATGTGCGCACCGGCGACGCCGCCGCTGCACCCCGATACATTGAAGTAAGGTTATCGAAATTTGCCAAAGATGTGGCTTTTAATCCCGATACTACCGAATGGCAACTCAGCTACGACGGTAGGAAAAAAGAGCCGGTTACTTTACCGATGAAGTTTCCGCTGTTATTGTTTCAGGGAACTGATGGTATTGCCGTAGGCCTTTCTACCAAAATTCTGCCCCATAATTTTGTAGAACTCATCAAAGGATCTATTGACATTCTTAAGGGAAAAAGAGTAAAGTTATATCCCGACTTTCCTACCGGTGGATTTGTTGACGTAAGCGAATATAATGGCGGTGCGCGCGGCGGGAAAGTGAAAGTTCGCGCAAGAATTGAAGTGCAGGACAAGAAAACACTTGTAATTCGCGAGATTCCTTTTGGAACTACAGTGAGTTCCTTGATCGATTCAATTCTGAAAGCGAACGATAAAGGAAAAATCAAGGTAAAAAAGGTAATCGATAATACCGCTAAAGATGTGGAGATCATTATCGATTTGGCGCCCGGTACAGATCCCGATGTGACCATTGATGCTTTATATGCGTTTACCGATTGCCAAACTTCCATATCCATGAATGCTTGCGTGATAGCAGGTGAGAAGCCGGTATTCATTTCAGTGGAAGATATTTTGAGAATCGCCACTGATAACACCTTGCGCTTGCTGAAGCTGGAACTGGAAATTAAGCAACAGGAATTGAATGAAAAATGGCACTTCAGTTCGCTGGAAAAAATATTTATTGAAAAACGGATTTACCGAAATATTGAAGAAGCTGAAACCTGGGAGGAAGTAATTTCGACCATCGATAAAGGGTTGAAGCCTTATAAAAAGATGTTTCGAAGAGAAATTACAGTTGAAGACATTACCAGATTAACCGAGATAAAGATCAAGCGGATTTCGAAGTTCGATAGCTTTAAGGCTGATGAGGAGATCAAAGGTCTTGAAGCCGCATTAGTACAAGTAGCTCATGATCTTGCGCATCTCACGGAATTTGCCATCGCATTCTTCGAGGAACTTTTACGCAAATATTCAAAAGGTAGAGAACGCAAAACCGAGATCAGAGGGTTTGAGACGATTGAGGTGAAGCATGTGGTGGCCAACAATGCCAAGTTGTATGTGAACCGTGCTGAAGGCTTTTTCGGTACCGGGCTGAAGAAGGATGAGCTGGTTTGTGAGTGTTCCGATATCGACGATATCATCGCTATTACTAAGGGTGGAAAGCTAATGGTGGTGAGGCTTGGCGATAAGAAGTTTGTTGGAAAAGAGATCATTCATATTGCTGTTTGGAAGAAAAATGATGAACGCACCGGATACAACGCCGTTTATTATGATGGCGCTTCGAAGCGCACCTTTGTAAAGCGATTTCATGTTACAGGTGTAACACGTGATAAAGAATACGATCTTACACAAGGCACCTCCGGCTCGAAGTTGTTGTACTTGTCGGTAAACAGTAATTCAGAAGCGGAGGTGATTCGCATACAACTGCATCCCAGCTCGGCTGCGCGTATCAAGGAATTTGATTTTGATTTTAGTACGCTTGACTTGAAGGGCAGGGGAGCCGTTGGGAACATTCTTACGAAATTTCCAGTGCGGAAAGTGGAACTGAAAGAAAAAGGAAAAAGTACTATCGGAGGGCTGAAACTATGGATAGACGAGAAGTTTGGCCGTTTAGTAATGGAAGAAAATTCGAAAGCGAAATACCTTGGTGAATTTCATTCGGGCGATCAAATAATTGTTGCTTACAAAGACGGCAACCTGGAACTCACCAATTATGAGCTCACGAATAAGTATGAGATGGACGATATTCTTTCCATTGAAAAGTTTGATCGCGAGAAAGTGTACAGTGCAGTATATTTTGATGGCGATAGTAAGCAGTACTATGTGAAACGTTTCAAGGTAGAATTGAAAACCGAAAAACTAAAATCGGCCATCACCACCGAACATCGCGATTCCAAATTGGCTGTTTTTACCGGCAAACAAGAGCCGATAGTGAAGTACAATTATTTAAAAGGCAAGGAAAAGGAAAAGATTGAAACAGAAGTGAAGCTCACCGATATCATTGATATAAAAGGCTGGAAAGCTTTGGGCAACCGGCTTTCACAGTTCCTGGTAACAGGTAAAATTATAGATATAACACCTGAAGAAGAAATTCCGTTACACACCGGCGATACGGTAGAGTGGGACCTAAAACCCAGCGCCAAGGCTAAGGAAAAGGGCAATCAGGGCGATCTGTTTTAATAAAAAAGGGTTCAGTTGCTGCTGAACCCTTTTCAATTTGTTAGGCAAGAAGTACAGCTCCTTTACCCACCATCCGCTGGCCCTGATAAATTTCAACTCGATAATTGCCGGGAGCATTTATATATCGAGTCCAATACACTACCACCTTTTTGCTTTTTTGATTCCAGGTAATATTGGTCTTTTTAGTGAACTTAATTGGTTTGGAAGCGGTTTCCGTTCCGGGAATAACCCCTGAACCTTGTTCATCAACAGTTATTGTTTCTCCTCTTGGATTGATGATGCGAACGTACAAAGGGAAACTTCCCGGATCGAGCGCTTTATTAGCTCCGATTTCAAAACTAATCTTAAGACTTTCGGCATGTTTGGCTTTTGACACCACAGCTTCGGTTCCATTATTTTTTCTTCTGATTGCTTCAACCGAAATAGCAGGCAGCGATAAGTACGAGGCTTCTGTAATTTTATCGGTGAGTTGTTGGGTAGTTTCTTTTTCGCAATTCAGGTCAGTAAACAGTTGCGCTTTTTCCTCAGTGAGTTGTTGATTTTTTTGAGCGTACTCATCAACCTTCTTCTGCAAACCATTTATGGAAACCTCATATTGAGTAATCATTCGCCGCGCTTTGTTCAAACCTTCTACCGTTAAAGTGTTGCTGGAATAAGCCTGTGCCAATTGCGATTTGGCCGAATCAATCATCGCTTGTTTTTCGGCTATTATTTTATCTAGGTCGGCATTCTTACCCTTGAGGCTGCCAATCTGCAAACTGGCATTGTCGAGCGAATCGGTGATGGCATTGTATTGCGATTCCAAAGTATCATAGGTTTGCTTCAATGCTGTTTTCTCAGTTATCACCATTGCCTTTTCTTCACTGCGATTCACTAGCAGGTAGAGCGTTACGCCATTCAAAACCAGCAGCACCGCAATTACACCTATCAGGATTTTAATTTTGTTTGCATCATGGGTTGCCATAGGAAGTTGTTTCCCTGAAATTGCAACCCATGTGCCTGAGATTTTATTTCCCAAAACGGGAAATCAACGGGCAATCACCATTTGCGCTACTTGCTGAATTACTCCATTTTGAAAACGGGCATAATAAACACCGGGTTCGTAATCTTCATTTTCAAATCGCACCGTGTAGGTTCCGGCATCCATCACTTCGTCAATCGGTTTGCGGATCAGTTTACCTTCCATATTAAAAATCTGGATCATCGTATGCCCGCCACCTGTTGTAAACTTAATTTGTGTGGATTGGGCGAAAGGGTTAGGGGAATTACTGATGAGTTGCACACCTGCCTTATTGTTAATTTCGTGAACCGCTGAGGTGCAATCGGCACTATTGATCATGGGAATGCGTTGGAAGTTTTGAAGCAATACTGAACTAATATCGCTTTGTGGAACGCAGAACCAATCTTGCAGAATGGAGGCATAAACCGAACGAAAATCGTATTGCATGGGCAGATTGTCGTTCACGCCTACAGTTGACGGTATTTGTGGATTGGTGCCTGAAATGCCGGATTGTACCTGATTGCCAAATATAAAAACCGGCGCGGCAGCGCCGTGGTCGGTACCCAGTGAAGCATTTGATTTGATTCTTCTGCCAAATTCCGAGAAAGTCATTCCAATCACGCGATCGGCCGCACCTAATTGCTGAAGATCGTCTTGAAATACTTTGATAGCTGCTGATAATTCACTAAGCAAATTGGCATGAACCCCGAAATCGGTATTGCCACTTACTACTTGTGAAGAGTGTGTGTCGTAACTACCATCACTTTGCGTACTTACCATGTACACGCGGGTCTTCAAACCGCCTGCAATTAACCGCGCTACGGCTTTTAACTGTTCGCCAAGTTTATTACCTGCCGGGTAAATAAGTTGAGGTGTAGTAACCGAATTGTAAGCGTTCGTTACCACCGAAGCATATTGGTTAGTTTGTTTGGCTACTTCGCGGATATAACTCAATTCTTTTCCGGCAGGCGTGGCCGGTGCGGCATCGGTAATACCATTTGCCAGATTGTAAATGGAAGAAGGATCGGCTATGCTCATGGCCATATTCACCTGCGGGCCCTGAAAAACCGGCGACAGAAAATAGCCGATTTGAATTGCCAGCGGATCAGGCATGGTGGCATTGGGATAGCCGTTTGGATAGTTGGCGTATTCATAGCTAAGGTGCCTGCCCGACCAACCTGTTGTGAGCACCTGATTGCTATCGGCGCCCGTAAGCCAAATGTCGGTAGAACGGAAATGAGAATAATTCGGATTGGGATAGCCCACGCCTTGAACAATGTGCATTTTTCCGGCATTGAACAATTCCTGCATACCCGTCATTTTGGGATGCAAACCGGTGGCCGTAGTCCCATTCAGCGGCAGTACCTTATTCTGTGCAATCATGATATTGCTGCGGGCATTTGAGAGCGGGCTGTACTGATCAACCGGAATAACACAGTTCAGTCCGTCATTACCTCCTACCATTTGTATAAGCACCAGCACATGGTCGGTTTCTACCGATGCGCCGGTGAGCGCCTCCAAAAATGGCGAAGCGCCAAATGCCTTAACGGGTAAGCCGTTCAGCAATGCAGGAAGTACAGCTACGGGAGTGGTTTTTAGAAAGTCGCGTCTTTTCATAAGTTGGTATTTAGGATTAGCTGAGTTGATATTCCGAGGAGTTCATCAAATATTTCAGTACGTAGCGCAACCGGGTTTCCACTACATTGCGTTTCACCATGTCAGAAGGATTGGCGATGTAATCGTTCCAGGCATTGGTCCAATAGTAGTTCTGAGTTTGGCCACCCAATAAACCATATTGCCGCAAATAATCTTTCACGGTTTGTGAAACATCCAGCATATACAACTGGTTGAGGATATCATCAATTAAGGCTATGGGATCATCGGGAGTTGCAAACTGTGAGGCATACACTATGGCATCAATTTGCAGTTTAAATGTATTGCCGCCGGCTGAAACCGAAAAGCCGGTGTACAGCAGCGCATCCGTGATTTGATTGCGAAGGGGAAGCGTAGAACTATTGATCCAAAGTTCATGGAATTGCGGTAGCTGGTAATATTCCGTCCAGCCCGAAACAGATGGCGGATCGAGCAGGTCCTGGCCCAGAGTGATGCTAAAATAATCAGTTGTTAGCCAGGTTCGGTAATTGAGCGGTATGTCACTTGAAACGGGCATGGCCACTTTATATTCCCGGCAAAGCCCGGCAAGAAAATCCACAGGCGATTTGATTACACAACCGTAATTGAGCACATCAAAAAAGTGTTCGCTTTTGAAAAGCGTATCAAGCGCGGTTTTAATGTTGTAATTGGAATTTCTGAAAATAGTGGCCAACGGCTCAATGATGTTGGTTTCTACAGTGGCATCAATATCGTAGTAAACAAAGAAGCGATATAGTTTTCTGCAAATGTATTTGGCTACTTCCTGTTGATTGAAGATCATGGTGAGCAAGTCGTCTAATTCATTAGCGCCGGCTGCTCCACTTTGGCCGGTAATCACGGTGTTATTATAAAAAGAAGAAAACTGTTTGTTGGTGGTATCGTGCGCAGTGCTATCGAAATAGCTGGTGTAATTGGTGTTGATACGATAGCCGGAAAGCACACGGGCCGCCATTTGCACATCTGACTCGGTATAATGGTTTGCCAGATCTTTACCAACGGTGAACAGCTCTTGTAACTCGCGTCCGTAGTTCTCATCGGGTGCTGCTGCCGAATTTTGATCGCCATTCAAAAAGCGCAGCATGGCAGGATCGAGTGTTATGGCTTTTACGAATTGTTTGAAATCGCCAAAAGCATTCTGGCGTATAGTGTTCAGGTACAAATATCCGGCAATGGGAAACTGATAAGCGGAAAGTTGCGTAGCGAAATGATTGTGCCAGAACAGCACTAATTTTTCTTCGATTGATCGGTTTTGATTTACCATTAAGCCGAACCACCACGCTTTGAGCGACTGTTGCCGTACGCCAAGCGACATTGGTTGATTCGAAAAATCGGTTACCCAAGTGGCACCGGGTGCAACTACCGTATCGGTGTATTGCTCGTTGTAATTGTTTACCGGCGGCGAAGGTGGTGTTCCTGCGGTGAGCAGTTCATCTACGGCCTGCGTCATGGTACGGGTGAGGAAATAATCGATATCCGATTTTGAAGCGCCGAACATGGTGCGTTTTAATAGATGGGTTACCTGGCGTATGCCCCAGGTTCCGGTGTAAGTGGCTAAAGTTGTAGTACTGCGTTGGCCTGAGGGTCTGGCATAGGGAACATGCACTTCCGCAGCAGGTAGTAACAAATCATTCATGATTTCAAATTTTATGGAAAGCGATCAACTTACTTTAAAGATAAATAATTGACCTTTGAAAAAAGGAATAGTTTAAACGCCGCTTTTGTGGAATGAATATTTAAAGGAACGAATGTGTGGTGGCAATATGTTTTAGTGTTTATAGGTTCGATGTTGGTGGACATTGTACCATTTCCTTTTCTGCCGGCATTCACGGTGATGATTGCATTGCAGTTGATTTTTAAACTGAATATTTGGTTAGTGATCATTGCCGGCGTAGCCGGTTCCATTTTGGGCCGCTACATTCTTACGTTGTACATTCCCAAATTGTCGGCAAAAATCTTCAACACTTCCAAGAATGAAGACGTACAGTATTTGGGTAAGAAAATGAAACAAAATCGGTGGAAGGGCCACGGATTGGTGCTTTTGTATTCGCTTTTGCCATTGCCTACCACACCCTTGTTTTTGGCAGCAGGAATGGCGCGGCTGAGTCCGCTTTTTGTGATACCTGGTTTTTTTGTAGGGAAATTCATTAGCGATACGGCTGCCGTTACGTTGGGCGATTATGCGGCAAAAAGCACGAATGATCTTGTACACGGCATAGTATCGTGGAAAACATGGGTAAGCCTTGCTGTTGGCCTGGTATTGCTTTGTGCGCTATTGTTTATCGACTGGCGCACTTTATTGCAACAAAAAAAGTTGCGGTTGCGGTTTAAGATTTGGAAGAAAGGAGAGGGGAGAAGAGAAAGATGAAAGATGAGAGATGAGAGATGAGAGATGAAAGATGAGAACTGAGCGTTCCGTGAGGGGGCGGAAAGGCGAGCCGAAGGCGAGGCCCGAAACGAAGTGAAGGGCGGAAGCGATAGCGTACCCTTGCAGCACCCGACCCCGCCTGTGGCTGTTGCCTGGCGAATTGGCTGAAGATGCTTGGCGGGGGCACGGCAAAAAAACAATTAAAGATGCAGTTCTATATCTTTAGGAATGATTTGAGTAACATCTATAGGCGGAAGAACATAAGATCTAAAATCGCTCATTTCAATTTTAGCGTGTAAAATTCCTCTTACGGTGCCTAGAGTGAGCATGGTTAAATGTTGGGCGAAATCTTTCGGAATAATTACCGATTTGTTTTTGGTTAAAACCAGCCAACTTTGCGCTGCAATCTGATAACTACATTCCGTTTCCAATACAAGAAAAGGCTGTTTTTGTTGCAACTGCAAATTCACATTAACCTGAAGGGAGTTGTTGTCAGGCGCTGCTTTTATTTCGGCATTCAGTTTAAGTTTTATGGGTTGCGAAACATCGTAACATTCCTTGATTATCGCAAACTGTGTAGTGATAATTGAGTGAATTGAAAACTGAACCGGTACGTTCTTACTCATGCTGACATGGCATATACGTTAAGAGATGATTCTTCAAAATTGCAATTATCAATTTGCGCTATAAGCTCCTGAAAAGTCAGAACCGATACGGTTTGAGTTTCTCTGATCCCGGGGATTTCGAGTAACTGAACTTCCAACAATTGTTCGATTTTGCAAATCGTTTGAAGTGAAAGGTTTTCATTGCCTTTAACGATTTTATTCACTTGTTGCGGCGATACATTCAGGCTATTAGCTAAATCAACCTGAGTCATACCCCGTTTTTTCAGAGAAAGCAGAATTCTTGTAGCTATTTTTTTTGACTTTAAATGCCAAGCACCCTCTGATTGCCGCGCTCTTTCTTTTTCCAACCAGTTGGAAACACGGCCTCCGCTTAATTGCTCTAACTTTTCTAAGGATTTCATTTTTTACAATTTATAATTCACAAAACATGGTCAAATCATCGCCATCGCGTACCTCTTGTTCTCTTAAAAAATCGCGAACCCGCTCCAGCTTATTCAGTTCCTTCATAAGTAGTGGATCTTCCTGCATCGTTCTGGTTGTTTTAATAGCACTACCTGTAACCACATACATATTCCTTTCCACCCGAATAGCATAAATCCGCAATAAACTTTTCTTCGGGCGGCCATATGCTTTAGACAGTTGGAATAAACTGTAGTCGCCTTTATGAACAGGATGAAAAAGTGTGTCAAGTTCCAAATTGGTATGTTCTCTACTTGTTTCAAAAATTCTATTCCTTAAAAGTTGCGCCTCTTCTAGTACCTGTTCCACTTGAGTAGCTATAAATTCATCATCTTCAGTATCCTGAAACTTCCCTTCAAAATAAGCGATTAACGTTTCCGGATCCTCCCACTGTTCAAATGCCTTGTCCCATTCATTTCCATCACCTTGCTCATAATCGATTGCGTATAGACCCGCATTGTTAACGGCAAATATTTTAAAAAGTTGCATAAAATCAACTTATAGGTTTATTTTTAACAAAGGGTAGCTTTTAGGCAAAAGCCTTGCTCAGCAACTCGGCCTGTTCTTTGGCGTGTTGCTTTTTGAAACCTGTGGCAGGAGAAGCCGAGTTCTTTCGTGCAACCACTTTCATTGGCAATTTATCGTACAATCTTCCCAACAGGAAGTTCCACGCGCCCATGTTTTGCGGTTCTTCCTGAACCCAAACGATTTCGGCCTTGCTGTACTTTTCGCGAAGCGCTAACAGACCGGTTTCCGGAATCGGATAGATTTGCTCCAACCGAACGATTGCAATATCTTTCACACTGTCTTTTTGTTGTTTATCAAGCAAATCGTAATAGATTTTTCCGGTGCAGAGTAATACGCGGCGCACTTTGGCCGCAGCCGATTTGGAAATGCTATCGTCATCAATCAACTCGCGGAAACCGCCTTTCATCACATTTTCAATTGGCGATTGACAAGCCGGCAAACGCAACAGCGATTTGGGCGACATTACTACCAATGGTTTGCGGAATTCCCAGGCTAACTGACGGCGCAGGGCATGGAAATAGTTAGCCGGATCGGTAATATTCACCACCACCATATTCAATTCCGAACAGCCTTGCAGGAATCGTTCGAGGCGGGCTGAAGAGTGCTCGGGCCCCTGGCCTTCATATCCATGCGGTAACAGCATTACGAGGCCGCACTTGCGCTGCCATTTTGATTCGCCTGCGGCGATGAACTGATCAATAATGATTTGCGCGCCATTGCTGAAATCGCCGAATTGCGCTTCCCATAAAACCAACGCATCGGGATGGGTAATGGCATAGCCATACTCAAAACCAAGTACGCCATATTCGCTGAGGTGCGAATTATAAATGAAGAACTTGCCTTGATCTTTGCCTAGCTCGGATAGGCGATTGTATTCCTGATCAGTGTTCTGATCGGTAATAACCGCGTGGCGGTGCGTGAAAGTTCCGCGTTTCACGTCTTCACCGCTAAGGCGAACGTTCTTTCCTTCCAATAAAATACTGCCATAGGCCATCAGTTCAGCAGCGGCCCAATCAATTACTTTATTGTCCACCATCAGCTTTTTGCGGTCTTCGAGGTGTTTGAGCACCTGGCGCAGTGGCTGAAATCCTTCCGGATAGGTAGTGAGCGCCGTAATCAGTTTTTCAACTGATTTTTTATCGATGGCCGTATCTGGCGATTGTTCAAAGTCCTTGCCTGAAGCCATCCGCAGCCGTTGCCATGCCAGTTCGGTAGGTTGCGGTTTGTAAGGAAGCGGCTTTTGTTTTACGGCATCGAGGCGGGCCTGAAGGTCGCTCCAAAATTCTTTTTCCAGCCGCTTGCTCATCTCAGCAGTGATGCTGCCTTCCTGTTCCAGTTGCTGGGTATAAATATCGCGCGGATTGCTGTGTTTATCAATCAGCTTGTACATGCCCGGTTGGGTGAACTTTGGTTCATCGCTTTCGTTGTGACCCCAACGGCGGTAGCAAACCATGTCAATGAATATGTCCTTATTGAACTGCTGGCGGTACGCTACGGCCATTTCACAGGCAAAAACAACCGCCTCGATATCGTCGCCATTCACATGCAAAACCGGCGCTTCCACTGTGGCAGCAATGGAGCTGCAATAATCAGAAGAACGGGCATCATCGAAACTGGTAGTGAAACCGATTTGATTGTTAATCACAAAGTGAATAGTGCCGCCGGTTTCGTAGCCTTTCAGGCGCATCATTTGCAACACTTCGTAAACAATACCCTGCCCTGCCACGGCGGCATCGCCATGCACCAAAATTGGCAGGATCTTATCGTAATCGCTGTTATAAATGGCGTCGGCTTTAGCGCGAACAAAACCTTCCACCACCGGATTTACCGCTTCGAGGTGCGATGGATTCGGCATTAACTTCAGATAAACGCTTTTACCGGAGGCCGTAGGATATTGATGTGAAAAGCCCAAGTGATATTTTACGTCGCCGTCGCCCATGGTGAGGTCGAACAAAGCATTTCCTTCAAATTCATTAAAAATTTCTTCATACGTCTTACCCATGATATTGGCCAGAACGTTGAGGCGGCCGCGATGCGCCATGCCGATCACTACTTCATCCACATTCAGTTTTGCGGCAGTTTCAATAATGGCATCAAAACCCGGAATGGTAGTTTCGCCACCTTCCAGCGAAAAACGCTTTTCGCCCATGTACTTCGTACCCAAAAACTTTTCAAAAACTACGGCCTGATTGAGTTTGCGCAGAATGTGTTCTTTCTTTTCCACCGGAAAACGAAACAGTTTTTCGTTGTTCTCGATTTGAGATCGGAAGAAGTCAATTTCTTCTTTACGGCGCACATAACCGAACTCAAAGCCAATTGTACCGCAATACATGGCCTTCAATCGTTCCAGAATTGCCTGCAACGAAGCATTGGCCAATCCAATTTCAGCGCCGATGGCAAATTTTTTATCCAAATCACCTTCACTCAAACCGAAATCAGCCAATTCCAAATCAGGGCGGCGATCTTTACGGGGCCGTATCGGATTGGTGTTGGCGCGATAATGACCGCGGCTCCGATAGGCTTCTATCAACCGAAAAACCTTGAACTCGTCGGCTGAAAAGCCGGCGGCGCTCTTGCCATTGTAGTTCAGTGTAGCAAAGTCGAATCCTTCAAAAAATTTGCGGAACTCGGCATCAACCGAAGTGGAATCTTTCTTAAAATCACGGTAAAGATTCTCCAGAAATTCAGGTGTAGCGTTCGAAATAAAGGTGTATTTATCCATTTGCAGCAATGCCCATTCAGGCGTGCGCGAAACTAATGATAAATCAGTAAATTAATTGGCACGGTATTGTATATCTTTCTTCTGAATTAAAATCCGATTATGAAAGCCAAAATTGCTCTTTTTTCTGCCCTGCTGATCCTTTTTGTTTGCGGTTCCTGTAAAAGGTGTACCACTTGCACCAAATCGGGCCAACCCGACCAGAAATTCTGCAATACCAACAATCAGAATGCGAATGCTTACCTGATTCATATTGACGACTACAAGAATTTAGGTTATACGTGCACCGAAGAGTAGAAAATACTACCTTCGCGCGCTATGCAAAATATTAGGAACTTCTGCATCATAGCGCACATTGACCATGGCAAAAGCACGCTGGCCGATCGTTTGATTGAAACCACCAAAACGATTTCGGAGCGCCAGATGATGGATACCGTTCTCGATAATATGGATCTGGAACGCGAACGCGGTATCACCATAAAGAGCCATGCTATCCAAATGGACTATCAGCGCGATGGTAAAAAATACGCTTTTAACCTGATTGATACCCCCGGCCACGTTGACTTCAGCTACGAAGTATCGCGCTCGCTGGCGGCCTGTGAAGGCGCGCTGCTGCTGGTAGATGCCTCGCAAGGCATTCAGGCCCAAACTATTTCCAATTTATATCTGGCGGTTGATCAGGGCCTCACCATTATTCCGGTAATCAACAAGATTGATATGCCGGGCGCCAACCCCGAAGTGGTAGAAGATCAGATGATGAACCTGATTGGCTGCAAAAGGGAAGAAATCATACGCGCCAGCGGCCGTACAGGCGAGGGCGTAAAGGAAATTCTGGATGCGGTGATTGATCGCATTCCTGCGCCAAAAGGCAATGAGGAAGCGCCCCTGCGTGCGCTCATCTTCGATTCGATGTTCAACTCCTTTCGCGGGGTAATTGCCTATTACCGTATTCTTGACGGCAAAATCAGCAAAGGTGAAAAAGTAAAGTTTGTGAATACCGGCGCGGTTTACAATGCCGATGAAGTAGGCGTTCTGCGGTTGGATCTGGAACCGCGAAACGAAGTAAAAACTGGTGATGTAGGCTACATTATCACCGGCATCAAGAACGCCAAAGAAATTAAAGTGGGCGATACGATTACCGCCAACGCCAATCCTTGTGAAGAAGCTATCCACGGTTTTGAAGATGTGAAACCTATGGTTTTCGCAGGTATTTATCCCATTGATAATGATGACTATGAAGATCTGCGCGATTCATTGGAAAAATTGCAGTTGAACGATGCCTCTTTGGTGTATGAGCCGGAAACGTCTATAGCGTTGGGATTTGGTTTCCGCTGTGGATTTTTAGGACTGTTGCATCTGGAGATTGTTCAGGAACGCCTGGAACGCGAATTCGACATGACCATCATCACCACGGTGCCGCAGGTGAGTTACGAAGCCTATCTGACCGATGGATCGCAATTAACTATCAACAATCCGGCCGATATGCCGGACATCCAGCGCATTGAACGTTTGGAAGAACCTTACATCAAGGCGCAGGTGATTACTAAGCCGGAATATATAGGCGCGATTATGACGTTGTGCATGGATAAACGCGGCATTCTGATTAATCAAAACTATTTGACCGAAGATCGCGTGGAACTGCATTTTGAAATGCCGCTTGCTGAAATTGTTTTCGACTTTTACGATAAACTGAAATCTATTTCACGTGGCTACGCTTCTTTCGATTATCACCGCATTGATTACCGTCCGGGCGATTTGGTGAAACTGGATATTTTATTGAATGCGGAAAAAGTAGATGCTTTCAGCGCCATGATTCACCGTTCAAAGGCGGAAGACTTTGGCCGAAGAATGTGCGAAAAACTGAAGGAAATCATTCCACGGCAAATGTTCATGATCCCGATTCAGGCGGCTATTGGCGCCAAAATTATTGCCCGCGAAAACATCAGCGCCATGCGTAAAGATGTGACCGCAAAATGTTATGGCGGCGATATTTCAAGAAAGCGCAAACTGCTCGAAAAACAGAAAAAAGGGAAGAAGAAAATGCGTCAGTTCGGTAAAGTTGAAGTGCCTCAGGAAGCCTTCATCGCCGTGCTTAAACTGAATGATTGATCTCTTTTCGTTTAAAAAGAACCATTCGTTTACATTAAAACGAATGCGGAATTCGTTTATTAACAGAACCTAGTTCTCAAAAAATAAAAAATGCTGCTCGACGGAAAGAAACTGGCTGATGAATTGAAACTCGAAATTGCTGCGGAAGTAAAACAGTTAACATCAACCGGAAAACGTAGGCCGCATCTTGCGGCCATTCTGGTGGGAAACGATGGCGGTAGTTTGTCGTATATCGGCCATAAAGTAAAGTCATGCGAACAGGTAGGTTTTCAATCTACCTTACTGCACTTTGAAGATACTTCAATCACCGAGGCGTTTCTGTTGCAGGAAGTGGAAAAGCTCAATCGCAGCGAAGAGGTGGATGGTTTTATTGTGCAACTGCCGCTTCCTTCACACATCAATGCCGATAAAATCATCATGGCCATTGATCCGAAGAAAGATGTGGATGGGTTTCATCCTGTAAATGTGGGAAAAACTACACTCGGCCTTCCGGCTTATGTATCGGCCACACCCCTTGGTATTACCAAAATTTTAGAGCGCTATAAAATTGCTACTTCAGGCAAACATTGTGTAGTAATTGGCCGAAGTAATATTGTAGGAAGACCGGTGAGCATTTTGCTCAGTAACAGTGCGCCAACCGGAAATGCTACCGTAACGGTTTGTCATTCCAGAACGCAAAATCTGGCTGAAATCACTAAGACGGCTGATATCATCATTGCGGCATTGGGAAAGCCGGAGTTTCTTACCGGCGATATGGTGAAAGAAGGCGTAGTGATTATTGATGTGGGCACTACTCGTGTGGAAGATGCCACTTCAAAAACAGGATGGCGACTGAAAGGCGATGTGAAATTTGATGAAGTTTCTAAAAAAGCATCGGCCATTACGCCGGTTCCAGGAGGTGTTGGACCGATGACAGTGGTTTCTCTTCTTCTCAATACTTTAAAAGCTTACAAGAATGAAGTATAGTTTTCCTTTTGTATGCCTCCTTTCCCTTTTAGCTGCCTGTAATCAAAATCCTTCAAAAACGGCACCAGCCGGCGATTGGAGCGATTCGGCCGTTTCTACCATAAAATATAAAGCCTTCCCTGATGGCAAACGGTTGCTGGAAAAAGACAACACCTTTTACGATGTGGTTTCCTTTCTCGATAAAAGCGATGCCGCCTCTTTTTTACTCAAAATCACAAAGCACGAAAAGCACTTTATTGACTCTGTGAATGGCGAAAACCATTTTACCGTAGCGGCACAATCGTTAAATAACAGTTCCCTTAAATGGAAGGCCGATTTTGATGCGGCCGACATCGACTATTCTGCAAAAGTTATAGTGGCCCATACCGAACCTTCCGGCGATCAGGAAGATACGTACACCTTGTACTCGTTGCTGAATGGCAACAAACTGATGAGTTATACTTATGGCGATTTGAGAGCCCTTATCCCAAACACTTCGCACAAACGGTTCTTTGGGTATCTATCGCAAAAATCGGCTCAGGACCATCCGCAAAATTTTGCCGATGTTACCTATTGCGGCAGCGATAAAGTAATTCAAACCATTCACATTCGTTCAAAGAACAAAGACATTCCGGTATATACGCCGGAGCTGTTGCTGAAGGCGGCTGAAGAAAGCGGCAACACCATTGCTGCCGAAGGGAAGAATGTAATTTTGGCGCATGCTTCGCGCCAGTTTTCAGCCGATCAAATCACCGGATTCGCCCTTCAGATAAATTATTTTCTGCCAAACGTAACCGAGCCGATCACCATACTGCTGCCCGTTCGCAACGATCATGTTGACCTCAGCGCCGCGCAGTACAATAAATCCATTTTTGAACTTAGCGAATAATGCTAAATTGAATCGTGGTTTCCATCTCGTTTGTAGTTCCTGTTTATAATGAAGCAGCCAACATTGCACCGCTTTATGAAAGGCTGAGCGCCGTAATGCAGTCAATCAACGCTTCTTATGAATTGCTGTTGGTCAACGATGGATCTACTGATACATCGTTACAGCAAATCAAAGATCTGGCCTTGCGTTTTCCCGAGGTAAAGTTTATTGATTTGAGCCGGAATTTCGGACAGCAAATTGCGCTGACTGCCGGGTTTGAACATTGCACCGGTCAGGCCGTGGTAATTTTGGATGCCGATTTGCAAGATCCGCCTGAAGTGATTCCTGAAATGTACCAAAAGTTGGGTCAGGGTTTTGATGTGGTGTATGCCCGCCGCCTGAACCGCAATGGCGATGCCCTTTTCAAGCGCACCTTTGCATCTGTTTTCTATCGTATTCTTTCTACCATTACTACCGTGCCGATTCCGGTAGATACGGGCGATTTCAGAATTGTGAGCCGCCGCGTGATTGAGCATTTGAAGCAAATGCCCGAAAGTCATAAGTATTACCGTGGCCAAATTCCCTGGTTAGGATTTACGCAAACCTTTATAACCTATGATCGGGAACCGCGCCGCTCCGGCAATTCGGGTTATTCTTCGGTAAAAATGTTGCGGTTGGCTATTGATGGCATCACCTCTTTTTCCAATTTCCCGTTGCGCTTTGCGTCTATTGCAGGTTTTGTAGTTTCCGGTATGTCGTTCATTTGGATTCTTATTGCGCTTTACGATCGTTTAATTGCGCACAACACGGTGAAAGGCTGGACCTCGCTCATGATTGCCATTCTGTTTTTGGGCGGCATTCAGTTGATTTGTATCGGCATTATTGGCGAGTATATCAGCCGCATCAGCGATAATGTGCGGCATCGTCCGTTGTATATCATTCGGGAAACGAATGTGAAACACCCATAAGTTTATTTAATTTTTTTGCCGTGCCCCCGCCAGGCAGCAGCAGTCAATTCGCCGGGCAGCAGCCATAGGCGGGGTCGGGTGCTGCAAGGGTACGCTATCGCTTCCGCCCTTCACTTCGTTACGGGCCTCGCCTGTATCGTCCTAAAAAAAGTTTACAGGTTAAAAAATAAGTCCTGTTATAGGTTTACAATTCAGGCTTAATCCTGATTGGAGTTTACAAATGTAGTTTTTGGCCGGTAATAATTCTTCCATGTCCTATGAATTGGAAGGTTATTTCGATGAACGTCTTCAGGGGTCAACATGTTGCAACTCATATGGGGTCGAACTTCATTATAAATCAAAACAGAACGTGTTAGGATTTCCATTAATTGCCCATCTGTTGGCTGGTAATGGTTTAAGAACTCTTCTTTGATAATCCCATTCACACGTTCAGCAATAGCGTTTTCCAATGGATCGCCGTTCTCAGTCATACTGATTTTGATGTGGTTAGCTTCTAATAGTTTTACGTAATCAGCCGAACAATACTGTATACCGCGGTCAGAATGATGGATTAGGCCGGACAACGGCCCACCGGCCATAGTAATAGCCATTTCCAAAGCTTTAACGGTATGTATCGCCTCAAGACTATCCGCTACATGATGCCCAACGATTTTCCTGCTGTAGGCATCGGTTATGAAGCTGATATATCTAAATCCCAAGGCGGTTTTGTAATAGGTAATATCCGATACCCATAACTGATTAGAAGATGTAGGCGTAAAGCCGCGTATGATATTGGGGTATTTGCGGAACCAGTGGTTAGATCAGTGTGGTAGTCATTTTCCTACGTTTTTTTCTAATTAATAATTTGTGAGCTGCCAATAGATCAAATAGCGCATCGCGTCCCATTTTGATTTGATGTTCCAATAAAATGGCTGCAAAAGCAACAGCAGTTTACGGCCACCAATGGCAGGTTGAAGCGCCGAATTTGATGGACTTCGCTGTAATACCAGTTCCTCTTCAAAAGAGTTGGTTTGCTGTCGCCACTGTTGTTGATAATAAGCCTGTCTGGTTATACCAAGTAAACAACAGCATCGAACCAGACTTGTTTGGGGTCGGCTGTCTTTAGTTTCACGGATTACTTGGTGTTGGAGTTTTTCGGATGGCAATCTTATATTCCTTTTCGGCCAGCGTAATCATACGCTCATAGAGCTCCGAACGAAGTTGTTCGTCTGCCAAACGTTTCTTTAAACGAGCGATTTCAGCCTCCAACATACTGAGAGACGCCTGCGACTGCTTTTGCGGATCTTTTGATTGAGACAAAGGAAAATCGTTTAGTGCCGCAAAATTACGTAATACTTTTGGTGCATATGGGTCCGCATAACCTGCTTTTCGTAGCCACTTGCAAATTATGCCATGGCCGCTCAGGCCATATTTGCGCTCAATGTGCTCTTTGGGCTGACCTGTCTGAAGATATTCATCTATAACTTGCTGTTTAAATGATGGTGAATAATAATAAGAGCCTGCAGGTCGTTTCGGATCTTGTTCTTGTTTTGTGTCTGAAGCCCCCCCTAAAACTAAGATAGGTTAAAACCAGACTGAAAGCACTAATTTCAGTTTTATGAGAAAATCAAAGTTCACGGAAGCGCAGATTGTAAAGGCGCTGGATGAGGAACAGAAAGGCCGGAAGGCCGAAGACATTTGCAGGGAACTTGGCGTTAGCCGGGCAACGTTTTACCAATGGAAATCGAAGTATGGCGGAATGGACGTAAGCCATTTGCAACAACTCAAGGCATTGCAGGAGGAGAACCGCAAGCTTAAAGCGATGTATGCGGATTTGGCCTTAGATCACCGCATTCTCAAAGAGGTCATCGAAAAAAGTTGTAGGGTCTGAACAGAAACGGCAACTGGTACACCAGCTCAAACAAGAGCAGGTATCAGTACGGTTCGCCGCCCGGATCATGAATATATCCATTGCAGCCGTTTACTATCAATCGAAGAAGGATGACTCAGCAGTTGTTGCTAAACTCAATACTTTAGCTGAATTAAAGCCAACCCGGGGTTTTGACTATTACTTTGGCCGTATTCGCAATGAAGGCTTCACATGGAACCATAAGCGGGTGAAACGCGTTTATGATGCGCTACAACTCAATCTGCGGCGCAAAACGCAAGCGAAAGTTACCAGTGCGTGAAAAAGTTCCATTACTGCGCCCTAGTGCGCCCAATCAAATGTGGAGTATGGATTTTATGTGCGATACGCTGGCTTGTGGCCGCAAGTTCAGAACGTTGAACATCATAGATGAGTTTAACAGCGAATTGCTGGATATTGAGATTGACTTTTCGCTACCAGCCAAGCGCGTTATCCGTACGCTGGAAAGAGCTTCTGGTGCCATGGCAAGCCGATGGCCATACGCGTAGACAACGGCCCAGAGTTCATTAGCAATGCGCTGGAATCATTTTGCAATCAACCGCAGAACAACATTAAGCTGTCTTTTATTCAAAAGGGAAAACCCACTCAAAATGCCTATGTAGAACGTTTTAACCGAACCTTCCGGGAGGATGTGCTGGATGCGTACTCGTTTAGAACCATTTATCAGGCCCGCAGCGAAGCAGCTTGGTTCCTGGAGGATTACAACAGCCATCATCCTCATGAAGCCCTTCAGGGCATGAGTCCGATTGGCTATCGCCATGCTGTTGAAAGTGGAAAACTCGCCCCGCGCCAATCCCCGCCGAGTTTACCACATTGCAACAGCGGAACTAATAATAACACCAATAATAAATTTTTAACTTCAAACATTGTTAACCGCAAAAAGTCTGGAAATACCCTGTATTAAAAATGGGGGGGCTTCATGTCCATTTATAGTTTACATTTTGTGTAAACCTATTTTAGGACAAGACAGCCTTCGGCTCGCCTTTCCGCCCCCTCACGGAATGCTTGGGTTTAGCGGATAACCAGTTTACACATAGTTACAATTTGATCATCGCCTGAAAGCGTGGCCATATAGTATCCCGGCGGCAGGTTAGGTAGTTCAGCATCATAATAACTGGAGTAATGGGGCACAACAAAAGAGGCAACATTTTGCCCCATCGCATTGGTAAGCTGAATTTTTACATGATGGTAACGGTCCCATTCCACCCAGTTGTAATCAAAGCGCACAGCCTGGGAAGCCGGATTCGGTAAAGGAACCATCCAGGGCTGCCTGCCGGCAGCCTTTAGGCCATCCGGCAGCCCGTTGTATAACGTATCACAAGTAGCGCCCATTTTGCGGCCCAGCCTGTAATTTGGAAATAATGGAATGGAGGATGGCATGTTCTTATAGGTTCTGTACTTTCGCCTTCTGAAATCGCAGGCGGCGCCGGTCAAATCGGGTTTCTCTATCGTATTGATGAAAACGCAAGCTACGGTTGGGCTAATATAAATTTTGCCATCCGGTCCGTAACCGCTGAAGTCGAAAGCACTAATCGCACCAATGATAGAGTCGATAAAGTTGTCTTGGATGGCAACCGTATCTTTTCCGGCATTTACATCTGCATCATAAAGGTGGTATTGAAAGATGTAATAACCAGCTACCATATACACTAATGAATCGTTAGATGCAATCTCAGCAGAAGAAAAAAAATCGGATATCCCACCTAAAGTAGAATCGCGTGGCAGGAAGGTATCTATGATGATGGGATTCGATAAACGCCCGTTGCATCGGTCAAAGTCAAAAACAGCAGAATTATAAAATCCGGTATGACGCAGCATTTTTTTACCGCTCATCGAAAATACAGTTTTCCCTCCCGAACCGCCGGGTACCACATTGCCTAAACATTGCTTTTCCACAAAATAAAAGGAATCTTTAGTGAGCAGGTATTTGTGATAGCAGTTGCTGTAAGCCTCCATGATTATGATCCACCAGTCGCGGCCATTGCCATGGCGGCAAACCCCCAAATGACCGCCGGTGTTGATAGTGCTGTCGATGGCCACATTTTTCCGGGTAACATGATAGCGTCCATTAATTGGGTTTTTCACTATAGTGGTGTAGTTAAGATAAGAGTTCCAGGGCGCCTCCAGCAGCCCCACATTAATATGAAACAAATAGATGGTGCTGTCGGTTGGTGCGATTTGCACAAAGGCAAAAGCGCCATAAAGTGCTAACCCGGCATCATTTCCCACTGTAAACTGGTGGCAATATTCCCACAAGCCGCCATAACCAATACTATCGCCATTGGGAATAATGGCGCCTGCCGTATCAAAAATCCAAAGGCCGTTGGTGTATAATTCCAGATTTCCGGCAGTATCGGAATAGCTGGTATTGGCTGCATCAAACGCTATATTTCTCTTTTTAGGATAGTGTTTGAATGTATCCAGAAAGGTGGCTTCTTCATTACCGGAATAGGGGAACTGTGTACTATCCTGATATTGGGGATGATCGCCCCACATCCACGTATTATCATGCTTTTGTGCATTACTATAAACCCACAAGCAGCAGGCCAAATAAATTAGTGTCGTTTTTCTTATTTCCATAGGATTACACTTCGTTTATAAATGATTCGGTCGGCTTGCATCAGGCGCAACTGATAGAATCCCGGCGACAGATTTTCGGTAAGCATAGAAAGCGTATTGCCGCCATTCGGAGCGCCCTGACGCAAAACGATTTCACCTAAATTATTAATTAGTTCCACGGTTTCGCCCTGATACGTACCTCCATAAAGATATAGCACCAGATGATCATTAGCAGGAATGGGATAAACGCGGTACGATCGGTTTTCATTGGCTTTGGTGCTATCAGTAGCCATTTCTTTTTTTAAGGCGATACCGGCCTGATCGCAGAAATCAAAATCGTCATAACTTTCAACCGCAATGCCGCTCAACATAGCCCTGGCATTGAAAACTGCATTCCCGGCTTCCAGATAACACGATTGAGCCAGTTGAACCAAAAAATTGAATTGGCCCTCCTCGTATTGGAGATTAGATGAATCTATTGTTTTCAAGTAAAGCAGATTTACGGCTTTGGTATAATCCTGGAAATTAGCGTTAGTAGATAATGCTTGCAAAGCGCTGAGCAAATGCGCACGGCGCTGATCAAAAATATCACGCCAGGGCGCCCGGATATTTTGTTGAATCACCCGTTCCGCTTCCACATAATCTTGCAAACGTTGGTATAAAGCCTGATTGGTGGTATCCGTAAGGGTGACGGAAGTGTCAGGGTTTACCCCGGAAGAATCAATTAACTGCAACCAGGTGGTATCGTTATTTGAGGCGCTGTCTAAGGCAACTAATGCGGCTGCAAACGATTGCTGGCGGGCCACACTTTGGCTTAACGAAAGCATTGCCGTTTCGTTCATAGTATAAAGTTCGCGTTGCAAGTGTTCCACTTCCGCGAATTTTCCCAAAGGGGTGTTGGCTACCGAATCGTAAAACATTCTTTCAACACTTTCCTCATCCAGTGTGTCGGCAATAATGCCCAGTTTTTCCTGCAGGGCTTTAGCGGCTTCCCAACGGTTTACCTCTTCAAAAAAATCGGGATGGTATTGATTCATCAAAACCATTTCATCGAATTCCGTAAGCTCGCCCGCTTGCACCAACGGCTGCTGTGTGGTGTTGTTGTCATCACAGGACGGAACAACAGATACTGCTGGGTCATATTTGAACCATTGCGAAGGTCCTATAATTGTATTAGTAGTCGGGCTTTGGGCGCTACTGCCGGGAGGAATAGGAACACGAAATTGTGATGGTACTCCCTGGAATGCTGAATTCTGATTCCATCCTGCCAGGTTTTGGGAGGAATAATTGCCGTTCCAGTTATTGCCTTTGGCTTTTTGCTTACCCATTACGCCAGAGGTGGTAATGTGAAGCCCCACATAATTGGCGATGGCGCCATGCCCAATATCATTCGTTTTAAAATCAGTACCGGAATTCTGTCCTTCAAACCGGAAACCGGCCTTTAGTCCGTAAGCCATATTGCAACTCACCAGCTGGTGGCCGCCGCTATTTTGAGCAAAACAAAACCCGCGGGGGTAAAGATTGGTATTGTTTGCTGCTCCAGAGGCGCCAGGCAAAACCCCGTAAGCAGTATTGCTTAATACGTCAAAATTGCTGCAATTGCTAAAACGAAATGCATTTCTGGTGGTGGCTTGTATCACATTGGCCTTTACCAGATTTCGCTCAACTACCACATTAGCAGCGGTATTATAAATTCCAGATACATTGGTCATCGATATACCTTCCGCACCATTTTTCAGGCTTACCTTGTTATTGGTAATTTGAAGAGAAGGCTGCTGGCGCGACAAATCATCAGAAATGGAGATGCCTACTCCAAGGTTGGCAATGTTCAGCGATTGCTGTATAGTATTAAAGAAGGGCCATTTATCAACTGTAATTGTGTTATCCTGAATCTTATGGGCAAACAAATTTACTCCACTTCTGCAAAAATTTAAAACAACACCGGTTGACCAGGGTTCTGAAAAATTAATCGATAAACCCTGACCATCATACTGAGTAGGCAAAGTACCAAAACTACTTCCCAGCATATCAATTTTGTTTAATTGGATGGTTATGTTGGATTCAGTACAGTTATTCAGTATGATGCCATTAAGGCAATAGTTCATGATGTTATTATAAATATATGGTTCGTAGTTTTGTTCAATTTTTATAGCCTTTCTACAACTTTTAAAAAAACAGTTAGAGATATTAATACCGGTAATCGCATTGGCTGGATTTGTTTGATTTTTGTTGTACGCATAAATCGCATTTCCATTTCTGGCGCCGGTTCCACCGGAATTTACCGGGAGGTTGTACTGAACATATGCCCGTGGTCGATCCTCGGCAGGTATGGCATAAAACTGGCATTGCCTGAAGTAAGCCGAACTATGTTTTACAATTGCACCATTAGCCAGATTACTGAATTTGGCACTGAGCGCTGTGCGGGAGGTAGGTTGGAATAAATTCAGATAGATACCTGCCCATGCCCACATATTATCACCATCCGTAATTGTACTTGCAGCAGGCATATCGGTTTCATTAATCATACCTGGAAATGGCTTTTTAAAATTGGTAGTTCCCTCAAAACGAACATTTGATCCCATTCTAATGGAATAAGAAAACATCGGAGCCGGTAAAATGGCGGAAGATCTTGATGCACAAACGCCAATAAAATTGTCACGGAAAGTAATTGAGCCATATAGGCAGTTCAAATCACTATTGTGTTCTAGATAAACCGCATACTGAGCATCTTGAATTTGAACTCTGTCTCCGAACGTAAGGCCCCCGTTAGGATTCACATGAAATCCTTCCCACAAACAGCTACCAATAGATTCGAATGTGGTATTTTGAACGCTAAGACGGGCGTTGGAATTGACGATGATATTCGCTCCCGGATAAAGCAGAAACCGGACATTACTGAAGTTGTAATTCGTATTGATGACCAATTTCCCCTGAATAGCAATGGTAGTATTGGCCGCGGGTGAAAAGCCTGAAGTTGGCCAACCCTGAGCAGTAATTACATTATTGAGCTGGTTTGTCCCGGATAAAACAATTGAGGCTGGTGAGAAAAAATTAAATGAAGTAGAGGCAGACGAGCCATTGGTCTGTGTTACAGTTACGGAATAAGTACCGGTTTGGTACGGGGTCAAACTAGACCCGGAATTATTCAGAGGGGAATTATTAAAACTCCATTGATAGGTTTGTCCGGCCGGAGCAACGAATTCCTGTACACCGCAAGCGTTAAGTTGACAAGGTAAAATATTTTGGGTAACACTAGCGGTACATCCATTGGGAGCTGTGGCAGTAACAGAATATGCACCAGAGCTGCCTACTGAAATGGCCGAGGTATTTGCCTGATTTGACCACATGAAGGTAGATCCTAACGAAGTTGAAGTCGCCGTGATCGTTGCACTTTGAGGGGGACATATTGCTTGAAGATCTGCAGATACAGTAACAACAGGATGACATGCTCCATTGACTAGCGGGCCACCTCTGAATGTAGATATAGTTTCAGTTTGGTTGTTTGGATCACAATATGTTACATAGCGGAATCTTACCGGAAGATCTGGAAACGTAACCGTATTGCAAGGTATATCCAAATCAAATTTTATGCAGAAGACTCCGTCATTATTATTAAATCCAAACCCTGCATCTACACCCCATAAATTTGCAGCGGTGAATCCTGTTAAGGAAGTACTGGCTAAATTTAATGAACTCAAATTAACATCATAATCCTTATTGTTGCCGTTCTGAACAACTGTAATACGGTTAGACGGAAAGGCAATTACAATTCCTCCGGGTAAATTATTTGAACTGATGTTAAAGTTAGATGGCGTATAATTATCAGGCAAAGAAAATAATATATGAAAATTTCCAATGCCCCCAGATGATGCAGAGTTTAAGCAAGCGCTAACTTGCACCGGATTACAATTAGATGCACCAGGTGTAATGGTCGAATTTATCGCTTCGATATGAACAGAATTAATCTTTAAATTAAAATTAAATTGAGACGGATTATTGCAAAAAGTATTTTGCGTTAACTGATTAATTTCAGGGAAAGGTGTTTCACATCGCCAACTGTACAATATAGGAACAGGCACAAGGTTATCCGCTGCAGTACATCCGTTAAGCGTAAAATTGATCCTAAATTTCGTAGGGGTATTTACAATCGTTTGAAGGTCGTAAGATAAATAACAGGACCCATTTACTTGTATGGTAACAGGATTGATAGTTTGCCAAATATTATTACTCAAGTATTGAACATTGGTCACTGAGAGATCTGTACTTCCATAATTTGCATTCAGAGGAATGGGAATATTAACCGTACCGGCTGCATTACATGGAAGCATAATCTGAAGATAAATATTTGTATTCTCAGCACCTTGGAAGCCATTTATCCACGGGAAACCGGTTATGGCGAAGTCTGAGATTATTTCGCTTCCTGTTTGAGTGTTTGATAAGTTAGTAATCTCTAGATTACTATACGATGGAACACTTAAAATGTAATTACCATTTATAATATTCCCATCACTTCTAGATGTATGAGCTTGACAATCTGAGTAGCTATTGTATTCAAAATAGGAATCATTTCCTTTTACTGAGTAGGTGCTATTTATAGACGTTGTTTGTTGACATAGGGCATGAATGTTAAATCGAGCTCCTTGTTCGAAATATTCATCTCCTAACAAAAGTGTTGGAATATTGTTGATTTGTACGGTATTAAAAGTGCATAAAGGAGTAATGGCGACCGGATCATTGTAATTTTGTAGAATACCGGATTGGAGTTCTGAACATGTTGAATATTGTGCATTTAATACATTCAATTCGAAATTAGCTGGTAACACCGGATTAGCCCCCAATCCGTTAGCAGGAATTATTTGGTTATTAGCGCCTAAACAGGAAACATGGCTTACTGCGTAAAGATTTCGTTGACTATTGGAATAGGAATAACCTGCAGTGTAAAATTCGACTAATTCCGGTATGAAATTATTAGCTAACGATCCCAAATGAAGTTTTACTGGATCGTATGCCGGATTTAGTAAACCTGAAAAGCTACCTCCTGACATTAACAAGGGTCTACACTCGTTATGAAATGCATTATAAGCTCCATCCGCATCAACATAGCGTACGGTCTTGATTCGAAGTTTATCCATACAAGTATTGCTTGGTTTCCACTCCTCAAAATTCCTTTCCTTTATGCTATATACTTTATGGATTGCGCCGCCGGCACCTTCACACATGAAGTAAACCAATAAGTTTGGAGAAGCTGAAATGAATGGCCGTGGCGGGGTGGGAACGCTATTCGGAGGTGTAGGAGAAAAATAAGCGGAATTTAACACTCCCGCACTAGAAACACCGGAATTGCTACTAATAACATTTACAATCGAATTCGGTAAGCTATTAGTTGTTAGAAACATTGAATTTGTACAACTTAATTCTACTGAATTCGCAGGATTCTGGCATATTTTGAATTCCGGTAAAAATTGAACGGACGAGGCAATGTTGAACTCCGTTAGATTCAACCCTAAAAAGTCTTCGGCACTGACATGATATAAAAAAGTGACGTTATTTCCAGAAACCACTGAAACTGGGTTTTGAAGGTTAATAATGGATGCCGGAATAACACTATTGGGTTGGAAGTAAGCAACATTTCCTCCAGTTGGCTGTAAATTCACCAGATTTGCATTACTGATATTGATCTGATAGTACATATCCTTCAATACAACTTGCCGATTTAGTAAAGCCGACCAGTAAGTTTTCCAATCGGAGTATTGATAGCCAAAGCTATGATCAGAGGTACCGTCAAAAAAGACTCCTTTGAAATTTGCTCTGAGATGATCCCCAACTATAGATGCGAGTTGATCGACTTCAGGATGAGTAAGAAGGTAGTTCTGGTCAATAGGTGTTATATTTTGACCATTCACATCAGCAAGTCCGTCGTCGTCGTCGTCTTGATATCCGAAATTAGTTCGCTCAAGTCGGAACGCAGAGTGATCATCTGGAAGGATGCCTGGCGTAACACAGCCAGGACATAAAACGTTAAAAGAAAAGCATTGGTCGTTTAAATTAATGAAACAGTCTGTTTGTCCCCCGCAGTCTTGACTGAAACTTGTTAGTACGTGTAAATCCTGATGACCGTGTTCTTGACCATCAGGCCCAATTTTTAGCGGACAACATCCTCTTACCCAAAAGTGTAACTTTGAGTTTTTAAAGAAACTCTTGAATTCTTGACAGTTATTTAATTGCAAGGTAGCGATGTCAAACTTTGCGACTATATGCGGTCCAGTATTTGTTATTTCTATTCCTAAAGTGGGTAACCAGTTTGTTGTACCATTGCTAATGTATGGAGCCGTGGAGTTTGCAGGAATACCATTGATCGGACAAGAAATTAAAATATTTGAAATGTTATTTGGGCCATCATCAAAAAGTATCTTAAATACTCCACCTGGACTGCCATTTGGACTCGCGCAAAAAAATTGGCAATCGTAATCATTCGCGTCATTATTAGGGAAACTTATATTTTTGATCGTATATTCCTCAGGTTCGCTACAGCTATTTGAACTAGGATTAAGGCCAAAATCGGTAAGATCTGTAACTAATTGTTGGTGCGATTGGATCAATTCGAGATCAGGGTCATTTTGATTTGGTATTGAGCTATTAGTACTTATACCCGCCATAGTGGTAGGTAAATGAGCTTTATATAAGTTTGTGATTTGTCCGTTATTAGCTGTATAAGTACTGTTTTGAGTATTTAGTGTGTAACCATCAACACAATTTTCCTTGTATTTACCCGTAAATGCCCAATGGTTGAAAAAAATTGGATTATTAAACCCAACGTTGTCCGGACAACATCTAAAAGTTTTAAATCTGATGCTTAACTGATGTCCTGGAGGTAGCGTTTCCACAAACAGGTGCCAGTCCTTTATAAATACGTCATTTTGGAAACAGGCTGGTGGTGGAAATGACTGGTCGGCAGCTGTTAAAAAATTTGTAAAGGGGTTATTTTGCTGCACGCCGCTGAAAACAGCATTGTTTGGTATCGCGAGCGCATTAACATAGTTAAAACTATGAATGTTATTTGCATCATTAATTATGATTGATGCTCTATCAATATAAGTATAATCCGTGTTAAGAGGAGCATAATTGACTAAATTTAATTCAATATCTGATGCCGTTAAATTAGTACTTTCATTAGAAATCAGAAACTCCCACTCTTGTTCGGTATTAGTGCAACTATTATCCCAAAACTCCTGATTAGAACTAAAGGGTATCGGTGAAACCCTATATATGTGCACGAAATCCTGATGATTGGCGTTGTTAAATATCACATTTAACGCTGCTGTGCTTTTATTTGGGTTACAAGAACAACCCCACAACAAGTTAAAATTAGTATTTAGGCCGCCACTGGGCAGGCAGCCGGTGGCACCAGAAAGGAATACGTCCTGTTCGATTCGTAAATGGTCACCATGGTGCAAATTAATACCGATAGTTAGTAAATCAACATTTATAGGGAAAATAACAGAATTTCCGCCCTGACCATTGGCCGTAAAGAAGGGTTGCGTTGCATTATTTAGGTAAAATCGAACACTGGTAATATTCACAATAAGCGGTATTGAAGCGGCACCGTCAAAAACAAGGGACCCATAAAAGTCCTCCGAACCATTATTAATGTATTCATGACTAACTGTTTGAGTTTGTCCTACTCCGATTTGGAAGTTCATGGAGTTAGGTAGTAAATAATGGTCGATGAAAGGAAATTTAAAAGGAGTACTTAAGGTGCCTGAAATGGTTGCAGTTGTGGTAATTATTATGTTGAATGTGGCAGATGCGGCATTCATCGCCGGTATTGCATTACATAGGCCGTCTATTATGTAGTCTATTTTTTGGTTAGGGTTGGAATTTAACACAGTATGGTCAAAACTAAATTTTAATACAGATCCTTGTCTGATTACAGAAAATCCCGCGGGTAAAGTGGCATGATAGTTAAAGGCAACCGTTGGCAAAGTCACATCTATAACGAAATCAGCGTTTACAAAATTTGATGTTGTTAAAGAAAGCGTGTTTGATTCACAAGCATTCACTGCTGTGGGCATAGTTGAATGAACCTCCTGCGCCTGAATGTTTTTTGAAAATGTAAGGGTTATTAGAAATACGGTTATAATTAGGTTTGTTTTCATAGTGAAGCCCCCCCATTTTTAATACAGGGTATTTCCAGACTTTTTGCGGTTAACAATGTTTGAAGTTAAAAATTTATTATTGGTGTTATTATTAGTTCCGCTGTTGCAATGTGGTAAACTCGGCGGGGATTGGCGCGGGGCGAGTTTTCCACTTTCAACAGCATGGCGATAGCCAATCGGACTCATGCCCTGAAGGGCTTCATGAGGATGATGGCTGTTGTAATCCTCCAGGAACCAAGCTGCTTCGCTGCGGGCCTGATAAATGGTTCTAAACGAGTACGCATCCAGCACATCCTCCCGGAAGGTTCGGTTAAAACGTTCTACATAGGCATTTTGAGTGGGTTTTCCCTTTTGAATAAAAGACAGCTTAATGTTGTTCTGCGGTTGATTGCAAAATGATTCCAGCGCATTGCTAATGAACTCTGGGCCGTTGTCTACGCGTATGGCCATCGGCTTGCCATGGCACCAGAAGGCTCTTTCCAGCGTACGGATAACGCGCTTGGCTGGTAGCGAAAAGTCAATCTCAATATCCAGCAATTCGCTGTTAAACTCATCTATGATGTTCAACGTTCTGAACTTGCGGCCACAAGCCAGCGTATCGCACATAAAATCCATACTCCACATTTGATTGGGCGCACTAGGGCGCAGTAATGGAACTTTTTCACGCACTGGTAACTTTCGCTTGCGTTTGCGCCGCAGATTGAGTTGTAGCGCATCATAAACGCGTTTCACCCGCTTATGGTTCCATGTGAAGCCTTCATTGCGAATACGGCCAAAGTAATAGTCAAAACCCCGGGTTGGCTTTAATTCAGCTAAAGTATTGAGTTTAGCAACAACTGCTGAGTCATCCTTCTTCGATTGATAGTAAACGGCTGCAATGGATATATTCATGATCCGGGCGGCCCGAACCGTACTGATACCCTGCTCTTGTTTGAGCTGGTGTACCAGTTGCCGTTTCTGTTCAGACCCTACAACTTTTTTTCGATGACCTCTTTGAGAATGCGGTGATCTAAGGCCAAATCCGCATACATCGCTTTAAGCTTGCGGTTCTCCTCCTGCAATGCCTTGAGTTGTTGCAAATGGCTTACGTCCATTCCGCCATACTTCGATTTCCATTGGTAAAACGTTGCCCGGCTAACGCCAAGTTCCCTGCAAATGTCTTCGGCCTTCCGGCCTTTCTGTTCCTCATCCAGCGCCTTTACAATCTGCGCTTCCGTGAACTTTGATTTTCTCATAAAACTGAAATTAGTGCTTTCAGTCTGGTTTTAACCTATCTTAGTTTTAGGGGGGGCTTCAATAGGATAATAGTTTTAGACAGAAGTAAAATTTATTACTGAAACAATTTCTTGTTCTAAAGATAAACCAATAATTACAATATTTTTTTAAAAATTACAACCTACTTATATAACCCTCCTGTAGCCTGTCTTTCTACTTTCTGGCACAACTTTTTAGCCTACTTTCGCGCTTCTAAAATTCAATAGCTCTGTTCATTATGCCGCGCGGCTTTCGGTGTTTACTTCTTATTTGGTGCTGGATGTGTACGGTTGCCGCGTCGGCGCAACATACCGTTATGCTTCAGGGTCAGGTTACCGATGTAAAAAGCCTCCCGGTGAAAGATGCTATGATTTATCTGCCCAATCAACCGAATGGCGTGATGAGCAATGCCGGAAATTTTTCGCTGCAACTGCTCCCCGGAAATTATGCCATCACTTTCACTTCTGCCGAAATGATTCCATTAACTGTAGCGGTACATCTTGCTCAGGATACCGTAATAACAGTGATCCTTCAAAAAGAACGCACGTTGAACGAAGCTGTTGTGAGTACCAAAAAGATGGAACGCCAAAGCCGTCATGATGCCGATGGCGTGATGAGTCTTACACCAGGAAATTTCAATTCGATACCCGCATTTATGGGCGAGCACGATCCGATGCGCGCCGTGCAGATGCAGCCGGGGGTTCAAAGCGGTAGCGAAGGGGGCAGAGGTATTTTTATCAGAGGCGGTAGTCCCGATCAAAATCTGATGCTGCTCGACGGCGCTCCTGTTTACAATCCATCGCATATCTACGGATTCATTTCAGTGTTCAATGGCGATGCCGTAGAAAGAGTTTCAATTTACAAAGATCGTTTGCCGGCGCGTTACGGCGGAAGATTATGCTCGGTAATTGATGTGGATATGGACGAAGGTAATACCAATCGGCTGAGAGGCGCATTGGCATTGGGAGTGGTGGCCTCGCGATTCCATTTAGACGGACCGCTTTCACGCAATAAAAAAACAACCTTCTCGCTTTCACTTCGCGGTTGCTATATGGGTTTGTTCACCGGTCCTATTTCGCGGAAACAGTTTGCTGCATCAGGTTACAACGGCAATGTGCTCTATTATTTTGGCGATGTGAATGTGAAACTGGTTCATCGCTTTTCTGAAAAAAGTAAGCTTTCGTTTTCTTTTTTTACCAATAACGACTGGTATCAATTTTCCCGTAAAGGAGAAGCACATGTAAAAAATGTGTTGCAGTCGAGCAACACCGTAAATGAACTGAACTGGGCGAACTACGCTTCTACACTGGCGTGGAACCACCGCATCGGCGAAAACTGGAAACTGTTGCACCGCCTCACTTTCGGGCGCTACCAATTGCATTCAAAAAACATTTACAACACCGCCGCCAAACTCACCGATATTCCGGGTGTAGAATACAATTTCAACTCCCAAAGCAACCGCTATTCTCATATCACCAACATTAATTTTCAGAATGAAGCCACTTATTTCACCCAAAAACAACAATTCACTTTTGGTGTGGAAGTAGGGGAGCAGTTGTACCAAACCGGTACCGGAAAATCCAGTTCCGACGAAACCGGTTCGGGACGCACCGAATACGATTTGAACAACCCACTCATCAAAGCTACAGAAGTGGCCGCTTATGTTGATGAAACGTACACCCCCGTTCAGAATTTAACCATGCATTTGGGTTTCCATGCCCGGATGTATTATCAGCAGAAAGCTTTTGCCAGTTTGTTGCCCCGTTTCAGTTTAACCTGGAATCCTTACAAGCGTTTGTTCTTACGCGGATCGGTTTCCGGTACTTTTCAGCCGCTTCATTTGCTCACGGCCGCCACGGCCGATATTTTCAGCGATTTGTGGGTGCCGGCTACAAAAGCAACAGCTCCCGAAACCGGCTGGAACTTTTCAGGCGGTTTACTGCACAAACTGCCATTGGGTTTTGAGTGGAGCGTAGATGGTTTTTATCGCTTAATGGAAAATGTGATCGATTACAAAGAAGGTGTTTCGCCGGGTGCGGCCGACGGCAATTGGCAGCAACAAGTGATGACCAATGGAATCGGACGAAGTTATGGGGCTGAATTTTATGTAGGCAGAACGTTTGGACGCATTAACGGCGCAGTGGCTTATACCTTATCGTGGAGCGATCGCAAATTCAGTGAAGTAAACGATGGCAAATTCTATCCTTACAAATACGACCGCAGACATAATCTGGCAGCGCAACTCACGTTTCAGGCTACCAAAAATATTGAACTCGGTCTTTCGTATGTTTATGGAAGTGGTTACCACTATACCCTTCCGGTGCAGTATTTTTATACCTATAGCGGCAATACTAATTTCGATTATCTGCATTCTATAAATACCGCCACCAGCCGGGGCGAGAGTGTGCCGGTATATACTTCGCGTAATGGCTATCAACTTCCTTCTTTCCAACATCTGGATGTTTCATTTACGTGGCATAAGAAGAAAAAATATGTAGAGCATGAAGTAAACGTGAGTGTTTACAATGTGTACAGCCATTTCAATCAGTTTGCTGTGTATTCCGAAATCAAATTTAATCCCGACGGAACAGTAAGCCGTACCTATAAGCAGGTGAGTTTGTTCCCGGTGCTTCCTTCCATCACCTACACCATTCATTTGTTATGAAACTGAAGTATAGCCTCACTTTCGGGATATTGGTGCTGCTCGCTTCCTGCGTGAAGGATTTTTCATTGCCTGAAAATCAAAAAGGCGCTACGCTAAATTCGTTGTTCTCACCGCAAGACGGTCTTCGCGTTTATCTTACCGAAAGTATTCCGGCAACCGGGCAGTCTGACCAGCAGACTGCCATAACCGGCGCAACGGTGAAGCTTTTTGAGAATGATCAATTTCTGGAAAACCTTGTTTTTATTCCTTCCAGTTATGATTCGATGTATGGTTATTATAAAACCACTAAACATCTGCATGAAGGAAAACGATACCGTGTATCGGCTGAAACCAGGCAGTATGGCCAGCTTTCCGCTTTCGATAGTATTCCGTCGCAAGTGCCTTTAAGCGGACTTGTGGTGAAGGTGGATACCTCTTATGGCGAGGCCTCGCTTTACTTTACTGACAATTACGCCAGTGCTGATTTTTATCGTTTGAATGTGTATACCCGCGGAAAATATAAAACGGTGAATACCGAAGGCGATACGGTAATAGTAGCTTATAACTACACTTGCCGGGCGCAGCTTTTGGAAAGAATGAGCGATACGGTACGCGATTCCCGGAATTTGCTCTTTTCCGATAAAGGAATCAACGGCGGGGCGCAAGCTTTGCACTTTAATTTTTATTTGCCCGATACAGCATACATGGTTTCTCAATCGCTTTATATTGAACTGAACCACGTTAGCGAAAACCATTACAACTATTTCAGGAAGCTGGCCCTGTACAGGGGTTCGTCTTATAATGCAGAACCGGTTCATTTGTTTGGCAACATTGAACATGGAAACGGTATTTTTGCCGGTCAAAGCATTACCAGAAAAGTTATAGTGTTGAAGTGAGAAGCACAGCTTAAATGGAATAACCGCATGGCATTTGTAACTGAAATAGGCACCGATCTGAAACGCGCTGCAGCTTTGCTGCGTGGCGGAGATGTAGTGGCCATACCTACAGAAACGGTGTACGGTTTGGCGGCCAATGCATTAGACGAGGAGGCTGTAGTAAAGATCTTTCATGCAAAAGATCGTCCGTTTTTCGATCCGTTGATTGTGCACGTTCACGATCAAAATGCAGTATCTGCCTATGTTTCAGCAATTCCTAAATCATTTGAACCGTTGATGGATGCCTTCTGGCCGGGGCCGCTTACCTTGTTGTTCCCAAAAGCAGAAAAGATTCCCGACATCACTACTTCAGGTCTGACGCGTGTAGGCATTCGGGTACCGGCGCACCCCATGGTGCGCGAGCTGCTGAACCAAATCGATTTCCCTTTGGCTGCACCTAGCGCCAATCCTTTCGGATACATTAGCCCAACCACAGCACTTCATGTTTACGAACAACTTCAAAATAAGATCCCGTATATCCTCGATGGAGGACCCAGCACCGTTGGATTGGAAAGCACCATTGTGGGTGAAGAAAACGGCGAACTGGCCGTTTACCGACTGGGAGGCATTGGTTTAGAAGAACTGGAAAAAGTAGCCGGAACACTGCGGTTGCGGATCAGCGAAAATTCAAACCCTGCTGCACCCGGACAATTGGCTTCGCATTATGCGCCGCAGAAAAACCTGTTAGTTGGCGATGTGTACGCCATTTTGCCCCAATTTCCGGAACAAAAAATTGCAGTGATCAGTTTTCGGAAAAAGTATAATGAACAAACGGTGCTTCTTTCTCCCAATGGCGATTTAAAAGAAGCGGCAAGAGCGCTTTTTCATGTGTTGCGCCAACTCGACCAAAGCGATGCCGACCTGATTGTTGCAGAAGTGTTTCCTGATTATGGTTTAGGCCGGGCTATCAACGATAGGTTGCGCCGGGCTGCAGTGCGTTAATGCTGGCATTGTTTTTTGGTTTAGAAGAACATGCGTGGCGCAGCTGCTCTTCTTATCATTTCAATCTACAGTTTGGTTTTGCAGGCGCAGCATGCCGATTCCTCTTCAGCTCCGGCGTTTATGCAACGGATGCAAACCATTGCGCAAAAAGCAGCAAAAGGCTTTGCCCGTTTAAGTTATAACGATGATCCCGATTCAAATACCACAACAGGTTCACGGCCTTATCGAAAATACCGCAACCGGGTGATTCGCAAGATTGAGATCACTGTTTTTCGTCCTTTTGGAACCGATATTCAGGATTCTACAAAGGTAATTCCCATGAACCGATTCGAAAAAGGCGCTAACCGATTCCATACCCGCACCCGTTCCTGGGCGGTTCGAAACGACTTGCTGTTTCGCGAAGGGCAGCGCCTGAACCCTCAACGTATTGCCGATTCGGAACAACAACTATGGTCGCGCAACACTTTTAAAAACCTTCGCATTTACGTAGTTCCAATACAAACCGATAGTGTAGATGTATTCATTTTGGCTCAGGACCGCTTTACCTTTCAGTTTCTCACTTCTTTCGAATTTTATCGTTTACGGGTTAATCTCAACCTCATAAATTTTCTGGGGGCTCCGCAAACCCTTACCGTAGGCGCGTACGTGAGTGCCATTTACCACAATTGGTTTGGTGTAAATGTGGGATACAGCTATGATAACATTGCCGGAACGCACATTAATGCTTCAGTTCGCGCAGCTTATGAAAAGATCGGTTTTTCTGTAGAAGGTAGTGTGACTCGTCCGTTTTTTTCAGCCGATACGAAGTGGGGTGGAGCATTTATAGCCGGATGGCAAAATACACAGGTACAAACCATTAACGATTACACGTATTTCTATAATCAGTCGAATCATTATGAAGACCTTCGTTTGGTTTATGCCATTAAACGAACAGATACTTCCGCACAAAGCGCACAGCGGCTGCATCCCTTGGTAGCGCTGCGTTATCAGCATTTGCAATATGGCAATCGTCCGTTTTTGGTTCGCGGAGATGGGGTGTTCAAATTTGCCGGTTACGATCGTTTGTTATGGGCTGTTGGATTGGCTTCGTGGAACTATTATGAGGAGCGGACGGTGTACCTATTGGGTCAAAAGGAATATATTCCCAAGGGCCCGGGTGCGCAACTGATAATGGGCGTTGAGCGAGATGAGCTTTTCGGCAAGCGCGCTTATGCCGGTTTTCACTTTCAGTACGGGCGATACTTTCCGGTATTTGGTTATAGTTTGTTTGACGCCGGAGCAGGCGGTTACACGAATTTCAATAAGATAGAACAAACGCATGTGGCGCTACAGCACCATTATTATTCGCCGCTGCTCAGTTTAGGAAAATGGCATGTACGGCATTTCATCGGTAACTTTTTCTATTTCGGATTTGACCGGCCGCCGGGCTCCTCATTTCAGGTAACAGAACGCTACGGCTTGAAAGGGTTGAATTATCCGGTATTTAGAGCAGAACGCGTGATTGCCGCGAATTTTGAAACGTCATTCTATCTACCCAAAAAAATTATGGGCTTCAACGCCAGCATTTTTGTGAATTGCGATTTGGCTTATCTTGGTTTTTATGGTTGGCAACCACAGTTTCATCCTTTAGTGCAGCAAGCCTATGGCAGCGGCATGCGGTTGCGCATTCCAAATTTCGGACTCGATATCATTGAGGTGGGTTTGTACTATTATCCGTTCTCATATCTATACAACATTTTCCCGGTGAATCCATCGGGTGGCACGGCCAATCCCCGTCAGGCGGCAGCCAACAATCTGTATAACCTCGACGCCTTGCACGTTGATTATTAGAATTGAAATTTAAAGCCCGATGATGAACGCTAAACCGATAAGCATACAAATACCACCGGTGCCGGTAATGCCGTAAAGCGCCGCATGAAAAACGCCATCGCAGTTGGTCATCAGCAGGCAGGAAATAAATCCGGTGATGCACAAAACCACGCCAATACCTATCAGGATCATTCCGGTATGACTGTTGCGGTCGTGTTCCAATTGCCGTAGCACTTTGCGAACGTCTTCGGCCGGATGGCCGGCAGTGCAAAGGTCTTGTTCAATTTCTTTAGGTGATTTGCTTTGCTTATACAGCAATTGCGCCATTTCAATCAGCGATGTGTTTGCGTTCATAGCTCTTGTTTTGGTTTCAGAAATTGTTTCAGAAAGTTTTGACTTTCTGTGGTTAAGATAAACTTTTTTATGGAAAAGAAAGTAGAACCCGCAGGGAAACAATTACGAATGAAAAATGACGAATTACGATGAATGGCTTCCTCTCACAATCGTAATTCGTAATTCTGTAATTCGTAATTAAACGAAGGTTAGGAATGAGGTGCTATGTATGTTGTTCAAAATGAGTAAGGCGCTATATTTTGGCTTCCCGCGGTAGGGATCGCAGCGAAAAGCCCGCAAGCCGCGCCACCACTGCGTTTCATAGATCACAAAACGTAGGCCGCGGCTGAGGACTTGCAGCGTAGAGCCCGGCATCCGCAAAAAATAAAATTCATGCAACACCGCCATTCGTTGTTCTTATTTGAAAGAAGATTATCTAACCTCAGTTATTCAATTACAGGATGCCTTTCGAACTTCGCATCCGGATGAAATAACTTCCGGTAAGTAACATGGGTTTTCATGATTTTGCCACCAACGGTTTCGCAGGTGCGCATCATTTTTGGATTGAAATCACCTATCCAGGTCAATTCGATCCAGCGCCATTTGTTCTTTGGAGTTACCACTTTGTCGGCAGCTATTACAATTCCGGCCTCTACACCGCGGCGCTGATGCGAAGGCACTACGCCAAACACCAATCCAAAGATGCGGTCGTTCTTTCCATATGTTTTGTGCCACAAAAATTTCAGCTTTCCCCAAAGGTTGAAATTGCCATGAACATGTTGAAACCATTGATTCAATTCAGGTAACATTACAAACATAGCCACAGGTTCGCTATGATAGTAGGCATACCAAAGTAAATAGTCCAGCATCACCGGCTTCATGCTCTTCAATAAGGCCAGACTTTGGTCGCGCGTCATTTCCTTGAAGTTGTGGTGTTTGCGCCAGGCCTGATTGTAAACGATGCGAAAATCTTCGGCATACTTTTCCAAATTGCCTTTGTTGGCATGTGAGAAGGTATAACCTTGACGTAACAGCCGCTCGTAAAAAGGCTGGTATTTTTCAGGTCGCTCCATTTTTACCGGAAGGCCGTAACTATATTGTTCGAAATAATTTTTGAAGCCATACGCTTCAAAAAAATCGCGGTAATAAGGCGGATTGAAATTCATTTGATACGTGGGTTGTTCTTCAAAACCCTGCACCAGCAAACCCCAGTAGGCATTGCGTTCTCCGAAATTTATTGGGCCGTCCATACCTTCCATACCGCGCTGTTGCAACCAATTTTTGGCTGCGTCGAAAAGCAGAAATGCGGAATTTTGGTCTTCAATGCATTCAAAAAAACCGCAGCCGCCAATGGGATGCGTTGCTGCTGCTGTAGTTCGTTGGTTGATAAATGCTGCAATCCTACCAATCACATCGCCGTTCTCATTTTGTAACACCCATCGGATAGCTTCGCCATGTGTAAAGAATTTATTTTGTGTGGGGTCGAACACTTTTTCAATATCCTGTTTCAGCGGGGCAATCCATTGCGGATACGCGGCGTACAACCGAAAAGGCAGATCGTGAAATTGCTGAATGGTGTTGCGGTCTTGAACCTCTTTAAGCTGCATATTGGAAATTATGATGCCGAAAGGCGGTGTTTCTTATTGCTGATGGTATTGCTGAGCGTCCAGGCTACTTGTTTTTCAAAAGTATGCTGCCTGCGGGTACAAATCAATTCGCACAAGCGGCAACTTTCCGGAATGCAGGGGTCGGGATGAATAAACACCTCCACCGGTTGCGGATAAAAGCGGTTCACCGTATCATCTACAATATCGATTTCAGAATGTACCTGCTCCAGATTCCAGTACCACGGAAATGTAATATGGCAATCCAGATGAAGCGTACTTCCATATTGTATCACCCGCAAATTGTGCAGGTCAATCCATCCGGGCTTCCTATTAGCCGATAAATGGCTCACAATGGGATCCACAATGGCTACATCGGTTTCGTCCATAATGCCTACTAACGATTTGCGTACCAATTTCCATCCGGTAACGGCAATAACGGCGGCTCCAATTACGGCAAACAAACTATCGAGCCAAACAATTTTAGTAAGCCAGATAAGTGCTACACCAACCAAAATGGCTGCTGAAATGTAAGCATCGGTCTTTAGGTGCTGGCCATCAGCTTCCAAAACTAACGAACGGTATTTCTTAGCGCGGTTTACAAGAAAAACACCAAGCAAAAAGTTTGCAGCTCCGGTTCCCGCAAGCAGCATCATCCCGATGCCCAAATGTTCAAGAGGCTGCACGTGATGAAATGAAACAATGGCTTTTAGCATTATCATTACCGAAGCCGCCAGAATCAGCGCTCCTTCAAAACCGGCGGAAAGAAATTCGATTTTGCCATGCCCATAGGGATGGTCCTGATCTTTGGGCTTTGAAGAAAGCCATAAGCTGTACCAGGCAAATGTACCTGCTGCAATATTTACTACCCCTTCCAACGCATCGGTAAGTATGGTGGTGGAATGGGTATAGAAATAAGCGCCGAACTTGATGAGTAGTAGTAACAGGCCCACGGCTACAGCAAATTGCTGAGCGCGCAAGGTGCTTTTTACCGAATCCTGACTCATAGCACGAAGAAACAAATTACTGAAGCCAAAACCTAACGCTGGATATTCCGTTTTGCCGGACCATTTTTCAGCATTTCCCATTCCTGCTGAAACCCACACCAACCCTGCAATCCGCCGCTGTGAACAGCAATAATGCGCGTGCCGGGCTCAAAATAATTTTGAAGAATCAAATCATACACACCGTACAGCATTTTTGAGGTGTACACCGGATCGAGAAGAATGCGGTGATGAACAAAGATATACTGAATGAACTGAAACAACTCATCCGTAATTTTGGCATAACCTCCAAAGTGATACTCTCGGTGGAACTCGATGTTTGCAACGGCATGGGGCGTAGCGTTGGCAATCAGTTGCGGCAAACTTCCTTCTCCTTTCAATGCAGGAAAAACCAACAGGCGTTGATTCGCATGCAGCGCATTTCGTAGGCCCGAGGCTGTGCCTCCGGTTCCGGCAGCGCAGCACATCACATCAAATGGAACGTCTATTTCGCCTACCAGTTCTTCGCAACCCGGCAATGCCAATGCATTGGTCCCACCTTCAGGTAAATAGTAGAAATCGCCAAAGCGGTAGTGTAATTCCTCGATTCGTCCGGGTTCGTCTTTCAGGCGGTAGTGGCTTCGTTCCATAAAATGCAATTGCATGCCGTTTGCTGCAGCTTGCTGCAACGTTAGCGATGGCGTGGCAGTAGGTTCGCCGCGAATGATGCCAATGGTCTTCAAACCGAAAAGTTGGCCTGCCGCTGCAGTGGCTGCAATGTGGTTGGAATAGGCGCCTCCAAAAGTTAGCAAGGTGTCTTTTTGTGATTCGATGGCCTGCTGCAGGTTGAACTTCATTTTGCGCCATTTATTTCCCTGAAGCAGCGGATGGATCAAATCATCGCGCTTTATCCAAACCGATATATTTCGATCGGCCATCCATTTTTCCGGTAATCGCTGTAACGGCGAAGGAGTACGGATGCTTTCGGGGATTGAAAATTTATTCAAAATGTGATGTTGTGATAACAGCCATCGGCTATCTTCGCGCAAATTAAATTTTCTATGCGCATCTTTTTAATGGCGTTGATGGTTGCTCTTGGTTTCACCGCTTTCGCACAAACGGCCGAAAATCGACCTAAATTGGTAGTTGGCGTGGTGGTTGATCAAATGCGCTACGATTTTTTATATCGCTATTCCGAAAAATATGGAGATACCGGTTTTAAACGACTGCTGAAAAACGGCTATTCGTGTGAGAATACGCATATTCCGTACGTTCCAACATTTACAGCCCCGGGCCACACCTGCATCTACACGGGCAGCGTACCGGCCATTCATGGTATTGTAGGCAACGACTGGTACTCCCGCCAAACTAAACACTTTCAGTATTGCACCACCGATACCTCATTTGTAACGGTTGGCGCTAAAGGAAAAACCGGACAGCAATCGCCCAATCAGTTAAAAGCTACTACAATTACGGATGAGCTTCGTTTAGCCACTAACTTCAAATCAAAAACCATAGGAATCGCCCTGAAAGATCGCAGTTCCATTTTGCCCGCAGGTCATGCAGCCAATCATGCCTATTGGTACGATGGTAAGTCGGGTAATTTTGTGAGCAGTTCGTATTATGGCGATACCTTACCGGCTTGGGTGAATGCCTTCAATGCCCGGGGTTTGGCGGCTTCCTATCTGAAATCAAATTGGAATGTATTGCAGAAAAATGGCTATGCAGAAAGTACAGAAGATGACGTAAATTGGGAAAGCAATTATACGAACGAAGAACATCCGGTTTTTCCGCATCGGGTTGATGAACTTACCAAAAACGGATACGCCATTTTGCCGGCCACTCCTTGGGGTAACAGCATAACTTTTGAAATGGCTAAAGCGGCTATCAAAAATGAAAATTTGGGTAGAAATGGTACTACCGATTTTCTTGCTGTAAGTTTCTCTTCCACCGATTATATCGGCCATCAATTTGGGCCAAATTCAGTAGAAACAGAAGATGGTTATTTGCGCTTTGATAAAGAGCTGGGCGAATTTTTAATTTATCTCGATCAAACTGTTGGAGCAGGTAATTATTTATTGTTTCTATCGGCCGATCATGGCGTTTCACATGCCGTAGGCTTCAATAAAAAGCATAACATCCCGGCCGGAAATGTGAAAGACCACGATTTAGATTCCATTTGCAATAAATATCTGTACGAACAGTATGGCGAAAAGAATATGGTAGAAGCATTGGTAAACTTTCAGGTTTATCTTAATCAGGCGGTACTGGAAAAGCACGACATCCGCGAGAAAGATGTGGTGAGCGACTTATCTGCTTTTTTAATGAAGCAACCAAACGTAAAAGCAGTAGTTGATCTTCACCATCTGAGCGCCACAACGCTGGAACCGCAGTTGAAAGAGCGGTTGACTAACGGCTATAATCACCAGCTTTCCGGCGACCTTCAAATCATTTATGAACCCGCAGTTTTAGAGGCTTTTGAAACCGGAACTACTCACGGCAGCAATTACAATTATGATACACACATTCCACTGGTTTGGTTTGGTTGGAATGTAAAAGCCGGTAAAGATTTTTCGGAAGTTAGAATGACGGATATTGCAGCAACCCTGGCCGCTATGCTCCACATTCAGGAGCCCAGCGGTTGTGTGGGAAAACCCATTCAAGGGCTGTTAAAATAATTCGTTTCTTTACATATAAATACTCAGCCTTGCCATACAAAGAAAAAGAAATAGAAAAGCTGTACTACACCATCGGTGAAGTGTCGCAAATCATGAATTTAAATGCATCTCAAATACGGTATTGGGAAAGTGAATTCGAATCGCTTAAGCCAAGAAAAGACCGTAAAGGGAATCGCATTTTTACGAAGGAAGATATTGAAACCATTCGCATCATTCATTACCTTACGAAAGAAAGAGGGTTTACCATTGAAGGGGCGAAGGCACAAATCAGGAACGATTTGGGGAAATTGCGCCGAAATATGGAACTACAGCGTTCCCTCACGCACATTCGCGAATTTTTGATTGAATTGAAAGACGCGCTTTGATTTAGCGCATCTTGCCGCGTTTCATCAAAAAAGTTTGCAGCACAGGATAAAAGCCTTCATTGATATCGGCTTCCACAAAGTCGATTTTGTACTGTCCGCATCGCAGCATTAGCTCCTTTTTGAAAGTGGAAAGCTGGTTCACATAATAGTCTTTCACCTGATGGGCCTGAAGTTTCACCTGTTCGCCATTTTCCATGTCGATGAACACATACGGACGATTTTCAAACTCGAAATCTAATTCGTGTTTCTTATCCGTTACATGAAACAAAATCACTTCATGTTTATTGAAACGCAAATGTTGCAATGCTGAAAAGATTTCGTCTAAACCGCCGCCGGTGTGATCATCGAACATATCGCTGAAAATAATTACCATGCTGCGTTGATGAATAGTTTCCGCAATCTGATGCAAACATTTGGCGGCCTGTGTTTTAGAGTTCAATGCCTTGGCCTGAAGCAGTTGCCCCAACTGCGAATACAGCATTTGCTGGTGTTTGGTACTGCTGCGTGCCGTTGTATTTACTTTCACCTCATCTGAAAAAATGCTTAGCCCTGCAGCATCGCGTTGGCGTTTCAGTAAATTAATAAGCGCCGCCGCAGCATAAACCGAGAACCTTAATTTGTTCGCCCCATTCTTTGCATCCATTGGGTAGAACATCGAAGAGGATGCATCTAGCACTAATTGACATCGTAAATTCGTTTCCTCTTCATAGCGTTTCACAAACATTTTATCGGTTCGCGCAAACACTTTCCAATCCATATTTTTTGTAGGCTCGCCCTGATTGTACAACCGGTGTTCAGCAAATTCTACCGAAAAACCGTGGAAGGGCGATTTGTGCAAACCAATGATAAATCCTTCCACTACCTGCTTGGCCAACAGTTCCAGATTGTCGTGTATCTGCGTTTGTGCCAAAGCCTCTAACCCCAAATCCTTGCTTCTTTCCATTCCTGATTATTGCCTTTCTTTTATGAATGTGCGAACTGCCCGAAATCCGCTGCTGCTATGTACTTCCAAAACAAATATTCCGGCAGGTAGTTCGCGCACATCAACCGCTGCATTTTGAGTTTTTTCGCTCTTTGCCTCTACCACCTGTTCGCCAATAACATTGAAAATCCTGATCTGATCAAAATCTTCGGCACAAGAAATTTTGACGAAAGATGATGCCGGATTGGGTGCAAGGTTTATTCCGGTACGTAACTGCTGTTCCGTTATTCCTGCAGGATAACACGGACTCCACATCCCGTTGAGCGTTGCCGTTCCGGTGTTATCCGGATCTAACCACGGCTTTAACTGCCGGTTGGCAGCGGAACCATTACTGGTCCAGTGATACCACATTTTCCCGTAAAAGTCATTCTCGGTTGGCGAACTGCAATAGCTGTTTCCTCCGGTAAGCGTTCCAATCACCAAATGTTCAGGATTAAAAATAGCTGAGCCGGAAGAGCCCTCTTCGGTTACGCCATGACCCGTTGCCGTTTGCGCCCATTCAATACGCCAATGCGTATTTGCCACGCTAGATCCCCAGGCATCGCTAAACAATCGCGTTTTGTAAGTAGAAATCTTTTTGATGTCAGCATTCGGATGGTGAATTCCTACACCGGAATCAGCCGCAATGTTGCGATTGTCCCATCCGGCATAATAAACGTGAAAGCTGTCAGGAGGTTTGTTTTTAATTTTTAGCAAGGCAAAATCACTGCCATTATCGCCGCCCATATCGTTGCTGCTGGAAACGTAGGTGCAGCCGGTAAGCACTTTATTCTGTAATCCATTTCCAGTGGAAGGATTGCTGCAACCAGATGCTTCAAAACCGAAATAAAATTTCCACTGGTTTAATTCAGAAGTGGTAGCAGTTGTTCCGGTTTGATCATCCTGGTAACAGTGGTCGGCCGTTAAGAAATAGGGCGTACAATCCATGCGCACATTGTTGATTAACGTACCGGTGCAATTGTAAAGTGCGCCGCCCAATTTTAGTAAGATCAGGGCCACTGCATTTTTTTCGGGTTGCCAATTGCCGCCTTCCGGGCAGTTCACATTCACCTCGCAAACATCGCTATTGCCAAAATCGCGTCCCGCCTTTCCGATATTTTTAAAAATGTATCCTACTTCATTAATGTGAAAAGGAAAGTCCATCGCCTCCTCATTCCAGGCATCATACTCAACAGTTAGTTCGTCAGAAGGAACTACATCCAACGCATAACTGCCGCCCTCCGGATTTTCGTTGCTTCGGTAGGGGCCAAATACAATTGTTCGATCGTTGTTGTAGATCCACAATTCACCGCCAGCCGGAATTTTCATTTGATCGGGATACAAAATCAAACCCTTGGCACCAACGGCTTTCACTTTACAACGCCATATCTTTTTCCCTTGCCAGCTCGTCCATTCTCCCGTTTTAACCGGCGAAATAGCAGCAGGAAGGGCTCGTCCAATAAGAGATGCCGATCCATTTTTACCCTTGGGCGGAGTTATTAGAGTAGCATCCAATTGATATGGAAGCACTTCGGAATGATAAGCCGGGAAATTGTAACTGAAAGACAGGGGTTGCTGTCCATAAGTTAATAAGAATGAGAACAGATAAATAAGTGATAGATAAAATCTGGACAGACGCATTACCGTTGTTAATTATGAAATCGGAAGTTATCCAATTATTAAGAATTTTACTATCACAATGGTTCGCAAAGTACTGGCGGTTTTTTCAATATTCCTACTGGTTGCCAGTTCGCTGGTGATGGGTGGCACCGCATTGCTTGAAAACAAAATTAAAACGCTTGCCGTAGAAAAAATAAACGCGCAAATCGCGGTGCCGGTGAAGGTAAGCGGCGGAATCACCCTTTCATTGTTTAAACACTTTCCTTACGCTTCCATTTCTTTCAAAAATGTGACTATTAACGACAAGCTGCGGCCCGGAAAAACACTTCTGCAATTAGAAGAATTATCGCTGCTGATGAACGTTCCCAGTTTGTTTAAAGAGGAACAAGAAGTCACTAAAATTTATGCCGGCAATGGCGATATCGACATCTTCATCAATAATAAAGGCGCCGCCAATTACGATATTTTCAAAACTGACGATAAAGTAGCTGCTTCAAAATTCAAAGTGTTATTAAAAACGGCAACGTTAGAGGATATTCGGTTGGGTTACTACAATGAAGAAAAAAATGAATTGGTAGTGGCCGCACTCAATCACCTCACCTTATCAGGCAATTTCAGCGACAAGGAATTTGATTTGAACACCAATGCCGACGTCAAAGTAAGGTTGGTACAAGTGAATGAAGAAAAGTATATTGAGAACAAGGCGATGACAGCCGATATGTTGCTGCATGTGGACCAGATCCAACAAAAGTTCTCCATTCAGCGCGCTGCGCTTGAAGTAGCAAAAAATGAATTTGTGCTTTCCGGATATTGGAAATCGATGCGCAATCGCACTGACGTTAACTTTAAGGCAGAAAGCAAAGGCGAGGATGTAGCCAATTTGATTGCCTTGATACCAGACCAACTCAGGAAGAATCTGGTGGGTGCCGATGGCAATGGCAACTATACTATTACCGCTACTGTAATTGGTTCGGTTTCGAAAGGAGTGAACCCTGAAGTGAAAGTGGAAGCCATGCTTCGCGATGCTACCATTCGTTTACCAAAATTGAGCAGGGCGCTGGAAAAAGTAAATGCCAGTGGATTTTATAAGCTCAAAGCCGATGGCGCAGATGAGTTGCAGGTGAAAAAATTTGAATCTTACTTTCACAACGAACCCTTTGGTTTTTCGCTGGATCTTCGCAAAATCAGCGCTCCGGACTTTGACCTTTCAGCGCATGGTACAGTAGATGTGGAAGAAGCGCGAAGCTTTTTTGGCGATAGTATTCTCGAAAACGCAGAAGGGAAAATTGATATTGCTGATCTGCATTTGAGTGGAAATATTCCATCATGGAAACAATTAGATCAGGCCGCAGTTCGAGGAGAAGGTGCATTAAAGTTACGTGAGGTGGAATTTCAAACCGATGGCATTACTTATGGAAATATTAATGGTACAATTCAGTTTGAAGATGAAAAACTAAGAATCAGCGCGCTTTCCATTAACTTTCTGAACACTGATTTTCTTTTTAATGGCACCGTTGAAAATCCACTGAACTACGGATTAGGTTTGGCCAAAAAGAAAACAGAGAACATTACTCTTGGTTTTAACGGCGATCTGAAAATGAAGGTGTGCAACCTTGGAAATATGATTGCCGCCTACGATAAAAAGAAAAAACGCGCGGCCGCAGAAGGCGATAAAATCGATATCCGAAATGTGTTCAACATGGAAGGCGCCTTGCGCCTTTCGATCGGCAAATTGATTTATAATAAAATGAATTTTAACGAGGTGAGCGGAGAGGTGTCGCTATCGCCACACCACATCAACCTTTCAAGGCTTACCTCACACGCCATGGGCGGAAACATAGCTGCCACGGGCGCTGTGGCGTTTCTTCAAGATAAGGAAATGGAGCTGTTGCTTGACCTTAAAATTGACAAAGTGGAATTGCCTCAAATTTTTCAGCAATGCGATAACTTTGGTCAAACCACACTTACCGATAAAAACCTGAAGGGTGATATAACCGCCACCACACAGTTTAAAACAGTTTGGAAAAATTATAAAGATGTTGACCTGCATCAATTGGAAGGGCAGTTGCAATGCCGTATCGGTAATGGCGAATTGCTCAATTTTGAACCCATACGTGCCGCTTCACAGTTTATTAAAGTGGAAGAACTCAACCGGATTGTTTTTTCAGAATTATCGAACACTCTTTTTATTAAAAATGGTGTGATTTCGGTGCCGCAAATGGAGGTAAATTCTTCGGCATTGAATTTGATGTTGAATGGAACGCATACTTTCGAAAATCAAATCGATTACCACCTTAAAATCAATTTGACAAAGTTGCTCGCGGCCAAATTTAGCAGGAGGAATGCTGATGTGCAATACATTGAGGAAGATCCTTATGAAGGAACGAATCTGTTCCTTACGCTTAGCGGACCGCTTTCCGATCCACATATCCATTACGATAAAAAAGCGGTAAATTCTAAAATAAAACAAGACTTTGCCGATGAACGTGAAGAGCTGAAGAGTTTGTTCAAAAATGAAAAGCCGAAGGCAAAAAACGAAAAGGAGCGCACACGTGAAGACAAGTATTTCGACACCAGGAGCGAGCCCGTTTTCATGGATCTGGATGAAGAAAAATAACCGGAAATTGAATCGTTTTTTTAATTGGGTTCACCCAATTTCTGAAGCCCGCCTTTATTTAATCGGTAAACCGTCCATTCATTCATAGCCGTGGCACCCAAACTTTTATAAAAATCGATTGCCGGCTGATTCCAGTCTAAAACCGACCATTCCATTCGCCCACAATTTTCATTTTTTGCAATTGCGGCAAGATGCAGAAACAACGCCTTGCCGAATCCTTTTCCGCGGTAAGCCGGTTTCAGGAAAAGATCTTCTAAATACAATCCTTTCTTGCCTATAAAAGTAGAGAAGTTGTAAAAGTAGAGCGCAAAACCAATGGGCGTTCCATTTTCTTCGGCTATTACTGCGTATGCTGTGGGAGTTGAATTGAACAGCGCTTCGCGCAATTGTTCCGAAGTGGCTGCCAATTCCGATTCCAGCTTTTCATAAACAGCCAATTCTTTGATCAGCGAAAGCAATAGCGCTGCATCCTGAGGTTGCGCCGGCCTGATAGTAAATGATTTCATGGTAGGAGCGGAGAGAGAGGGATTCGAACCCTCGGTACAGTTGCCCGTACAACAGTTTTCGAGACTGTCCCATTCGACCGCTCTGGCATCTCTCCGTGGGCAAATTTCAATTATTTTTTGATGGAAACCAGCTATTGTTGAGGAAGCATCATTTTGGCATAAATAAAAAAAGCCCGCATCTGCGGACTTTTTCTTCTAGCGGAGAGAGAGGGATTCGAACCCACGGTAGGCTCATCACCTACGACTGTTTTCAAGACAGTTGCAATCAACCACTCTGCCATCTCTCCGGGGGCAAAACAAACAAAGTGTAAGACATTTGCAAAATGTTTGAGGATTTTGTTGCAATCCGGCACACTGCAAGGCATTCCAGGTTGGGATTGGCACTTATTTTCAAAACCGTCTTTTTTCGATCGGGGCATCTCGAAAAGTGGTGTTGCAGTACTATCAAAAAAGTGTAGCTTTACCCGAAATCATTAAATACTTCTGTTAATGAAGAAAATTCTCCTCTGCTGCGCTATTGTTTTATCGCTGAACAGCTTCGCTCAGGTTGGTATCAATATTTTGAACCCCGACTCCAGTGCAGTACTGCAATTGGAATCAGTGAAGAAAGGGTTAGGCTTGCCGCGGCTCAATACTGCTCAAATGAACGGTATTGCCCAACCGCTAAAAGGTCTTACTATTTACAACACCACTGATTCGGTAATTGAGTACTGGAATGGCGAATGTTGGCTAAAGGCCTATGAAAAGAACTGTTACGAGTGCGAATTTCAGATGAATATCGATGATCTCACCGATACGCTAGATCGCACTGATGCTGATTCTGTATTTTCGACCATTTCACTGCTGCAAACTCACGGCAAACAGGATATCAATATTATTTGGTCTTCCTTGCCTCCTCAAGGGGTAAACATCTTCTTCAATGGACCAACAACCATCGATTCGGTAGGGTCGGTTCAAATTGTGGTGAAGGCCGATGTTTTCGCCGGTTCGGGTAATGTACCTATTTTGGTTACTGCTTTTTGTGGCGACAAAATTCGTTTTGTTACCTATAATGTTTATATCAAACCTTGTGTTCGTGTAGTATTGCCCGTTGATGTAAATAATTACGATCTGCAAGCGCAAAATTCTTCGGTACTTCCTGCAGGTGCTAAAGAATGCGTGGTGGTAACAGTGAACAGTGGTGTTTCTGTTTCCTCTAATTTGCCAACTGCTACTGCTTACACCAGCGGCAATCTGAATCCATTGTCTATTGTAGGTATCATCAATAATGGAAGTTTCCTGGGCCGCGGTGGCAACGGCGCTGCAGGTGGCAGTTTCTCGGGATTTCCTCCGGGAGCCACCGGTACAAATGGCGGTAATGCCATGAACCTTACTACCAAAACTATCATACAGAATTATGGTCAGATTTTTGGCGGCGGCGGCGGCGGATCGTCAGTAGGTTTAAGTACTACAGTAAATGTGCCGATTGCAGGGAATATCACCTTTGGTTTTGGCGTTTGTGGCGGCGGCGGATCTTCAGCAGGTTTAGGAGGCGCTCCGGTTGGTACATCTTTCCCTCCGGGCGGTTTTGTAGGCGGTCAAAATGCCACCGCAGGTCCGGCTTCAGTTCCGGGTGCCGGGGGCTCTTTCTCTTTGCCAATCAATATTCCAATCGTGTCTCCCGTTTCAGTTAACATTACTCCGAATGGTTCTGGCGGAGCAGGAGGGGCTTTCGGTCAGCCGGGAGGCCCTGCCGGAATTGGTGTTTCTATTCAGGCTTGCGGTATTCCGTTCATTGGGTGTATTACTCTGGTGAATCTCGGCCCTTACAACTATCCGGCTGTAAGCAGCCCCGGATTGGCCATCAAACGCAATGGCAATCCGCTTTCCGGAATTGCCGACGGACCATACAATTCAGCACAAATTAAAGGAACAGTTGCACCATAATTTCAAATTCAAGGAAAAGAAAAATGAAAACAATATTCAGCATCGCGCTAATTGCCATTTCCCTCGGCGCTTCGGCATTCGATGGAACTATTAAGCAACAAGTGAAAAATTATAATGGCTCCGGAAATACATTTGATTATACCTGGTATTTCAGCAGCAAAGGACTTCGTTTTGATCTGGAATTTAACGGTAAGGATGGCAAAACCAACACGGTTTTTCTCACCGATGCACTGGTTTCTAAAATTCAGATGTATACTATTGATGGAAAGGCATCGGAAAAACACATTTTCGATATCGAAACCTCAAAGGCCTCTGCAGATGTGCAAATAATTACTTCGCGCGCTACAGGCGAAAAGAAAGTGATTTCAGGTTACAATTGCGAGAAGTATGAAATTGTAACCAATACCACTAAGATAGAAAGCTGGATCACTAAAGACATTGCAGTGGATTGGACCAATTATCAAAATCTGTTTAGAAACAGCCCGGAAGTATTGATGATGGCCCGTGAAGGCATTAAAGGCTTTTCATTGGAATCGAACTCTGCAAACGGGCAGAATGCTATATCATTAACTAAGGTGATAGCTGGAAGTCCGGCTGAATCGGTATTCAGCATTCCAGCCGGTTATACCCCTTTCTATACCAACAATAAATAACGGCCGAAAGGCATGCTTAGTTTTTTGTTGATCGGTTTCACCGTGGTGGTGTCGTTTGCGGCCTTCCAGCAACCGGAATGGTTCGACCGCCTTTGCGGCTGGCCATTCCGAACCAATCATTATAAAGAATGGTGGCGGCTGATTTCAGGAGGATTCATTCATGCCGATGTGCCGCATCTGTTTTTCAATATGGTGTCCTTCTACTTCTTCGGAAGAGTGGTAGAAATTTATTTTACGATCTATTTGCCAAAAATCGGCGCAGTAGGCTTTGTGCTTTTCTACCTCATCGCAATAGTGGTGGCTAACATTCCCGATATGATCACACACCGCGATAACTATGGCTATAGATCAGTTGGAGCATCAGGAGGCGTAGCGGCAGTGCTGTTCGCTTCTATCATTTTTGATCCGTGGAATCGTATTGGCTTTTTTATTCCAGACCTCGAACTACCCGGAATATTTTTTGCACCCTTGTATCTGGCTTTATCATTTTATATGGCAAAACGCGGTACCGATAACATCGGGCATGTGGCTCACATTACCGGTGCCGTTTTTGGCTTTGTATTTCCATTATTGATCAAACCTTCGCTATTTAATCGTTTTGTCGAATTATTGTTTTCATGATCATTGACCTTCGCAGCGATACCGTAACCAAACCATCTGCCGCAATGCTGCAAGCCATGATGGCTGCAGAAGTTGGTGATGATGTTTTTGCCGAAGATCCTACAGTAAAACGGTTAGAAGAAAAAACGGCCGCCATGTTTGGGATGGAGGCCGGTTTGTTTTGCCCTTCAGGAACTATGACCAATCAAATTGCTGTGAAAGTAAATACTCAGCCCTTAGATGAGGTGATTGGCGATAAGCTTTGTCATATCTATAATTATGAAACCGGAGGGGTGGCCTTTCATTCGGGCGCCAGTATGCGCCTTACGGAATGCGATCGCGGGATCATGACCCCCGATGCCATTGCGCAGTGTATACTTCCCGATAACGACTGGTACGCTAATACCAGATTGGTTTGTATAGAGAATACCGTAAACAAAGGTGGTGGTGCGGTGTATAGCCTGGCTGCGATGAAGGAAATCAGTCACTTTTGCAGCCAAAAGAATTTGAAATTACATTTAGATGGGGCTAGAATATTCAACGCGCTTGCAGCCATTCAGCAGCAGCCAATCGCTTTAAAAGGGCTGTTTGAAACAATTTCTGTATGTCTATCGAAGGGATTAGGCGCGCCGGCCGGTTCAGTGCTCTTAGGAAGCGCTGAGTTAATAAAAAAGGCACGGAAAATCAGGAAAGTGATGGGAGGTGGCATGCGCCAATCGGGAATTTTAGCGGCTGCAGGAATTTACGCACTCGATAATAACGTTACACGCTTGTGGCAGGATCATGATCATGCGCAAAAAATTGCCGGTATGGTAAAGAAAATCGATTGGGTAAGAAGTGTACTTCCAGTAGAAACCAACATCGTAATTTTTGAAGTAGACAACGCGGCTAAACGTACTGCCGAATTCGAAGAAGTTGGCATTAAAGTATCGCCATTTTCATCAACTCATGTAAGAATGGTGACGCATCTCGACTTTTCCAGTGAAATGCTGCTGCAACTGGAAAGCCGCCTGGGAAAGTGGATGGCTTAACGGTCGTAGTCGTATAACGTATAACCGGTTTCAATACCAGAATGCGATTCACGGATAACTCTGCCCTGGTCATCGAATTGATACACATACTTTGTAACTCCTGCCGATGTGGTCTTGGTTTGAACCAGATTCTTGCTGCATTTTCCGTTTAATGGCATATCGCCCAAACAGCGCGTATCGATCTTATCGGTAAAATAAGTATAGGAAACCACAGCGCCTTCCATTTGTTGTTTCTTCAAATTACCATCTTCATAAGTGGCATTGAACACAGCCACATTGCCACTGAATTTTTTTGTAAGATGACCTTCTGCATCATAATAAAAACGTTCATTCAAACTATTAGAAGTGGCCAGCCCGTTTTCAATAGTATAAGTTACTATGCTTGCAGTGCCGCTGATCGAGTCAACATGGTACATTTTGATTACCGGTCCTGCATATTCGTAGTTGTTGCGGTATTTACTGCTTCTTACCTCTGAAATTCGATGGAGTTCATCATACTTATAAGCTACGATTTCGCCATCCATATCAGCCGTACTTCTAATGAAAGCCGGTTCAGGAAGTGCTGGCGTTACTGCACTTTCTTTTTTACAGGAATACAAAAAGCAGAACGATACGATGGAAGCGAATAACGCGAGGGTAAATTTTTGCATAGTGAGAAAATCTAATATTATAGGAGGCATTACGTTCTTCTAACAAAATAGTTTCATTCTTACCTACGCGATTTTTGGAAGAAATGAATTTTCTTTACCGAATGAATGTGAGCGTAAATAAATACATCAGCGATAGCGGATTTTGCAGCCGCCGGGAAGCTGATAAGATCATTGAACAAGCGCGGGTGAGCATCAATGGCAACGTGGTACTGAAAGGCGCTCGTGTTCAGGAGGGCGATGTAGTGGAGGTAGACGGGGAACCGATTCGTAAAAAGAAACGCGCGGTTTACATCGCTTTTAATAAGCCGAAAGGAGTAACCTGCACTACCGATAGAAATGACAGAACGAACATCATTGATTTTATTAATTACAAATCCCGCATTTTTCCCGTTGGCCGATTGGATAAATTGTCAGATGGATTGATTTTTCTTACTAACGATGGTGATATCGTGAATAAGATTTTACGCGCCGGCAATCACCATGAAAAAGAATATGTAGTGAATGTAGATAAACCCGTTACGGCCGAGTTCATACACCAACTTCGCAATGGTGTTAGAATTTCACCGGGTGCGCTTACCAAAAAGTGCATCGCAAGTAAAGAGGGGCCCAAAAGGTTTCGCATCACCTTGCAACAAGGGTTGAACCGGCAGATCCGGCGCATGTGCGAGGCGCTGGGCTACAGGGTGGAAACGCTCACCAGAGTGCGCATCATGCATATTAGTTTGCGTGGCATTGCCCCGGGCACCTGGCGTTATTTCACCGCTCAGGAAATTTCAGAAATGGAAGAATTACTGAAGCATTCCGTAAAAGGAGAGGAGGGGAGTTGGGAAGAATAATCAGGCCTTCCGAAGTGTAATCTCCGTGATCTCCGGCAAAATGCCTACACGGCCCGGATAAAAAAGGAAACCGAAGCCGCGGTTCACATAAATATACTGTTTGCCTTCCTGATACAGCCCGGCCCATTGTTTGTACACCCATTGCGAAGGCGACCATTTCACAAAACGATTTTCAACACCAAATTGGAAGCCGTGTGTATGCCCGCTTAGCATCAAATCGATATCGGGATATTCCGGCCGAACCTGCGCATCCCAATGCGAAGGATCATGACTCAACAAGATTTTGAAAGGTATTTCTTCCGTTCCTTTATGCGCTACGTCTAATTTCCCGTAGCGTGGAAAGTGAAGCGCATGGCCCCAGTTCTCGATTCCGATGATGGCAATCTTTTCTCCATTTCGTTCTAAAACACGATGTTCATTCATCAGAATATCCCATCCCATTTCCTTGTGAACATTTACCAGATCAGCAAAATTTTGCTTTTTTTCTTCGGCCGTGTCCCATTGCACATAATCGCCATAATCGTGATTGCCTGTGGTTGAAAAAACTCCGTCCTTCGCGCGAAGTTTTCCGAAAATTTCTTTGTAAGGCAACACTTCAGGAGTGGTGTTGTTCACCAAATCACCGGTAAAAAAGATGGCATCCGCCTTGCGGTCGTTGATCATTTGTACGGCATCAATCAATGGTTGCGTACGTGTAAAACTGCCGGAATGAATATCGCTAATCTGAATGAAGCGATAACCGTCAAATGCGTCGGGTAAATTCGGGAATTTAATGGTGAGTTTTCGCAACTGATAATTGTAAGCATTCACCACTACACCGTAAAGCAAGCCCAGAAACGGTACTGCCGCTACTCCCATAGCCACTTTGCTTAAAAAAGCAGAGCGCGACATTCCTCCATTACTAACAGCTGATTTTGAAGTGAATGCCCATGCGCCTAAACGGTAAATATCTCCAAAAACCAGGAATAGGAAGACCACCAGTTTGGCCAGCAACAGCATCATGAAAATGGCAGAAGTGTACATGAAAACCACCTTCAAATCACTTTTATATCCACCCAGACGGTAAATCGGAAAACACAGGTATAGCAACACATTCACTACTAAAAAGCCAATCTGTAACGAACTAAAACGAGAACCATCGCGTGGGGGCGATACCAGGCGTAATGCCTGGAAAAAATAATACTCGGCTGCAACCAATACGGTTAAAATCAGCAATGGAACTAATATGCGACCCATTAATTTTTATTATGGTGACGAAAGTAGTTGAAAAACATTGTAGCCTGCCTTGTTTTTCCTTTACTTCTTCTTCAATTCTGCTTTTTTAAGTTGGGTAATTTTCAAATTGTTTTTGGCCAGTTCATAACCCGGATTAACCTGAAGCGCACGCCTGCAGGCTTTTTCGGCCTCATCAAATTGCTGAAGGGCATTGTAGCTGGCACACAAATTATTGAGCGCCACTATTTGATTGCTGTCAATTCGCAAGGCTGCTTTACAAAGTGAAACACATTTTCCAAAATCGCCTTGATTATAAGCTTCCAAACTTTGATTTACCATGGTAACAATCAATGTGGTAGCATTTGCCGCTCCTGCTTCGTCAACTATTCCTTTCAAATTTTTGAGCCGCATGGCTACAGGTGGATCGTTTGGATTTACCGCCAAATATTTTTCATAGAAGTAAGCCGCGCTTTTGTCATTTCTTTTGAAATCGTAAGCTATAGCTTCTTGTTTTAAAGCGGTAATATTTTGAGGTTGCACCAGCAAAACACTATCACAAAGCGCTATGGCGCCATCATAATCTTTGGCGTAGTTCAATGCTTCTGCGCAAATAGCTTTGTTTTCAGGATGCGGATTTCGGTTCAACAGATTGTTCACGGCTATTTTAATTCCTTCGGGGCTTTCCAGCCGATAGTTATGATATACAGCAGCCAAGGGTACGCCGCCTGCCTTTTCCTCATAAACCGTATTGATTGGCGGCCATTTTTCAAAAAGCTTATTGTCGTATTTGCATGCAGCCGTAAGCAATATCGAATAGTCCCAATCCAATGAATTTTCTATGGCTGCTACATATTTGTAATTGGGAACACGCATCAAAAAGTATTCGCTACTGCTTTGTGAGCCATAATACACTCTCACGCGAACCGGGTGTTGAGCATCAGGGTGGCTGTGTTGCTGAATATAATCTACGCAAGCTTTTAAACAGTTGCCATAGTAATCGGTTTCGTATTTTCCCCAAGCCGCTTTCACACCGCCAAAAACCGGATTGAAATAACACATCTCATTTGGATGGTTGGCCGTAATCCAAACAATCGGTTCTATAAAAAATACAAGGAAGAGCGCTGCTATGCTGTAATTGCGCCATTTCGTTTTTGGAATTTCCAAAAGTAGGGTTTCCCAAACCATGGCAAAACAGATTAATGCCACACAGTAAAGAAAAAAGAAGTGTCGGCCATCGTGAGGAAAATACGATCCTTTAATAATCGAAATGGCAAGCGGCGCAAATGAAATTAATCCAATTAAACCCATTACTACTTTTTGGCGCGATAACACCAATACCAGCGGGAAAAGAAATGCACTCAAAACTACGAATACCGGATTCCCTATAGCCTCCCAAACTAAAATGTAGTTCCACGGTTCGTCTTTATTGCTCACATGACGGCCGTCGTATAAATCATAAGAATTGAAGACATTGAAGTTGGAAAGCGTTTTTAACGAACGCAAAGGAACCTGCCACGGATCGGTTTGCGCATAAGGCCACAGCAGCGAAATGCCATAGTAGGCGATTATAATTCCAGCTACTACAGCTACGCCGCTCAGCGCTATATTTAAATTGGAAAGCGCAGCGCCATTTCGTTTGAGTTCCATCCATTTCACAGCCGTGAAAATGAACAGCCAAATGAATAGTGTTAATCCTGAGATCCGTACATCACATGCCAACGTTGCCGCAACAAGCATCGCCACTAACCAGTGCCATTTCAGGGCAGGTAACGATTTATACCATTTCACCAGAAAAAATACCGATAACACATAAAGCCCAGCAAATGGTATATCCTTCGGATTGTTGCTTAGATGACCGATTAGCCGTGGCGAACAGCAGCCCATTAAAAGCGTTATAAGACCGGCCCGCCAACCGCCAATTTCAACCGCCGTTAATCCTGCAAAAAGTATTGCCGTAAATCCGAAAAGAAAAATCAGATAATGCCGCTGAACAAATAAATCGGTTTCATTAAAATTTCGATGAACAGTTTGCGCCAGTAAATCGAAAGCGCCGGGAAATACATTCATTCCACGCAAATCTTTTTCACCTTCAAAAGCGGTGATCAGTTCGCCTTTATCATTATAAGGAGAAAGTTGCGCGGCCTTGCTTTTACCGGAATAGAAATCATATAAAATCCAACCGTGAGAGGCGTGTAGCGCATCGTCAAAGTTTAATCCATAGTTGCCTACGCGCGCCAGGCCTATCAAAAAGAACAAACTGGCTACCAACCAAAACGCGCGTTTATAATAGAGTGAAATCGTTTCTTGAATTGACATGAATGGCTGCTGTTTTTGTTATCGGTTATGGAAGATCCACATCCAGGATCCACGGATTAAATACTTGCGATAGGAAGAGCTTTTTTCGATACACTAAGCCCGTAGCACAGGCGCTTATCGCTTCGCCGTTGTTGAAATAAACAATTTGAGGTTCTCCTCCCGAAGGTGAAATTCGGTAAATCAGCGATGGGGAGATTTTTGAACTGTCTTTCATGTGGTTTATAAAGGCCATGAACTTAGGATGACAGGCAACAATTAGGTCGCCGCCATCTAAACGGATATTATCAGGCCCCTTCACATGTGCCAGTATTTTCTGGTCGGTTAGTTTTCCATTTTTGAACTGGTAACTGCATACATAATTGCCAGTGGTGGAGGCATGATAAACCGTATTTCCTTTGATGGTGATACCATTGCCGAAAGCAATCTTTTCGGCAGCTATGGTAACACTATCGCGGCACCAATACACAATAGTTGCCTTCTTTTGTTTAAACAGCATTTCAGATGTACTGCCGCGCGTTCCCAAATCGTTACTAACTAAAAAACTACCATCAGCTAATCCGGCTACTGCATTGGGCGAATTGAAAAGCGGATGTGTGATTTCTTCCAAAAAATAAAGTTCATTCTCCCGCACTTCATAACGGATGATGCTGTTCTTTTTTGCGGCATCGTTATGTGAAATCACCAGGAGTTGCTCTTGTTTTCCCACCAAAACAGCATCTATACCATGCGGATGAAATACCATTCCGGCGGGTTCATTGGTTCTGGGCAGTTCATGCGTTTCATGAGTGGCCGGATCATAAGTGTAAATGCCCGCTTTTTTTACTTCTGTTTTTCGGCGCGCATCGCACGATATCAGTATCCGGAACTTTGCGGCAACGGTGTCTAAAACCAGATCTTCAGGGCCATAGCCGCAATTTGCCCGAAAGTAAGGGTATCTGGTTTCTGATGGTAATGAAACGCAGCCTTGCAAGGCAAGCAGGAGAAGGCTATACCAAACCGAATTTAGCTTTAATCGCATCGCGTTAATTTTCTTCTAAAATAAATTTACGCAGCAAATTCAAGGCGGTAATTGCTGACAGCCGGATGTTTTCCATCCTTCTGGGGAAAAAATGAAAAGTGTGAGTGTGTATCTTGTGGCGGTCGCCCACCGCAAAGCAAACGGTTCCTACCGGTTTTTCCGCACTGCCCCCATCAGGGCCTGCAATTCCGGAAATAGCCACGCCACAATCTGCCACTGAAATGCTGAGCAAACCCTCAAGCATTTCTTTTACGCATTTTTCGCTAACTGCGCCTTCTGTTTCCAGCGTTTCTTTTTTCACGCTTAAAATTTGCTGTTTCATTTCGTAAGAATAAGTTACAGTGCTGCCTTCAAAGTATTTCGAACTTCCCGCCACAGCGGTTACCAAATGCCCGGCATAACCGCCGGTGCAGCTTTCGGCAAAGGCGAACTTTTTTCCTTTTTGAAGAAATAGCTTTCCTAAATACGCTTCCAGCGAAACATCTTCTTCAGCATAACTATACAAATGCAACAGTTGCTTTAGTTCGTTGAATTTATGCTCCAGAATCGCGCAAGTAGCCGCATCAGCATCATAGGCGCTCAACCGCAATTTCACCACGCCAAGATCTGGCAAATAGGCTAGCTTAATAGCTGCAGGTAGAGAAAGCTCAAAATTGGTAAGTAAATTCGCTATGGCCGACTCCCCAATTCCCACAGTCATGAGATTCCGGTGCACCACCTGTTGCAACACAAATTTTTTGGTTAAACGCGGAAGAACCCTGTCGGTCATCAGGTGTTTCATTTCATAAGGAACGCCGGGCATCGAAACAAATACCACACCGTTCACTTCAAACCACATTCCTGGAGCTGTGCCTCTGTCGTTTTCCAAAACGATGCAATTAGCCGGCACCAAGGCTTGTTTTCGATTGATTTCGAGAATTTCCCTGCCTCGTTTTTCAAAAATGAGGCGAAGCCGCTCAAACGTTGCCTCATGGAACACTTCCTCCACACCAAAATAATCGCAAAGGGTCTTGCGGGTAATATCATCTTTCGTAGGTCCTAAACCGCCGGTTATCAGCACTAGTTTCGATTGCCGGGCAGCCCGCTCTAACGCATTTTTGATATGGCCGGCATCATCGCCCACTGAAAGTATTTCATACACCCGAAATCCGGCGGCATTTAACTGCTGACCCATCCAAGCCGAATTGGTATCTACGGTTTGACCAATCAGAAGCTCATCGCCAATGGTGATAATGGTTGCGTTCATCGCTAAAATTTGCCCAAAACAATATAAACCCATCAAAATACCTTCGGAAAATCCACACTTCCCCCGTATTTGAAAAAAGTGTTGCTTTTTTCGGAAGATTCGCTATTTTTGCCGTCCAAAATAAAAACATCGTATGCTGATTATTGACACACGCGAATCGGAATCATTGGACAGAGCGCTGAAAAAGTACAAGAAAAAGTACGAAAAGGCGGGTATTCTGCGTGAACTCCGTGGCCGTCAAACTTTCATAAAGCCATCCGTTAAACGCCGCAGTGAGGTGTTGAAGGCTGCTTACGCGCAGAAAATGAAATCCTCAGGCGAAGAATAGTTCAATTCTTCATTTCAAAATATTAAAGCTCCGCAGGTCGGGGCTTTTTTTGTTTCCGGCTGTTAGAAGGCTACTTTTTGGGATCTACCGTAATGTTCTCCGGCTCAACCGATTCAATTTTTTGCTTCGAACCTGTAATGCGGAAGGTAGTTCGGCGATTCTTCTGGAATTCTTCTTCGGTACAATTGGCTCCATTCGTACAATTATTCACCGGTTTGGTTTCTCCATAGCCTACAGCTACCAAACGTTCTTTCGCCACGCCTTTACCAATTAAATAATCTACAACCGACTGCGCACGGGCCTGCGATAATTTTTGGTTGTAAGCATCGCTGCCGCGCGAATCGGTGTGCGATCCAATCTCAATGCTCAAATCCTTGTTTTCATTGAAGAAAACAAGAATGGAATCCAATACATTTTTGGATTCAGGGCGCAAAGCAGCTTTGTCGTAATCATAATAAATGTTCGGAATTACGATTTCCTTTTGAGTAAATATCTTTTCCAGTTCCAGATCTTTGTAAATGGTGATGACAGTTGAATCTTGATTTCGTTTTCCTTTTGACGAAACAACATCACTTTTCGAAAAGAATCCATAGGCATTTGCCGTAAGTTTGTAATCCGTTTCTTTTTGAAGCGGAAAAGTAAAATTGCCGCCACCATCGGTCAACACACTGGCCAGTACAGCGTCCGATTCGGGATTTTTCAGATCTACCCGCGCCGCTTTTACAGGCTGCATGCCCAATATCTTGCTATCGGGATTTTCCGGATTTTCGAATTGTTTGGTTAAAATTTTTCCTTTCAAAACGAAAGTATTGCGCCATTTTTCTTCAAAGTGATAAATATCGTCGCCGCCCCGGCCGCCTTGACGTGATGACGAAAAATACCCGCTCATAAGTATGGAATCCTCCTCATTAGAAGGCTTATACTTTTCAATGATAAATGCAAAATCATCAGCCCCCGAATTGATTGGATAACGCAAATTCTGCGGGTCTTTCCATAGCGTTTTACTTCTTGTTGCCTTGAAAATATCCAAACCACCCATTCCCGGTAATCCGTTCGAAGCAAAGTATAAGTTGCCTCTATCATCGAGCCACGGAAAATATTCGTCGCCGCTGGTGTTTACATACTGTCCGGCATTGGCGGGTGCCGACCATCCACTGTCGGTTTTTGAGAAATAATACAAATCGTGCCCTCCGAATCCGGCTTTCATATCTGATGAAACAAAAAGTGTTTTCCCGTCGCGCGATAGCGCCGGTTGCCCAACATTTACCGTGTCAGGGAAAAGATTTAACGGTTCAGCTTCGGCCCAACTGCCATTAGCATAACGGCTGAAATAAATTTTGCAGAATTCGTTTTTCTTGTCTTTTATTTTTTTGTTCGATTCATCTACGCCCTTACAACGGGTGAAGTAAATTTCGTTGCCATCTTTGCTAAACGTACAGGAGCCCTCGTATTCGGCCGTGTTTAACACCGGTGAGAAGTTCTGTGGGGTGCTCCACTTTCCGTTTTTCTTTTCAGAGGAATATAAGTCAGCCTGTTTTTCTCCGGTCCATTCATTGATGAAATTGCCGGTAGCATTATCATTGGAAGAAGTGAAAATGAGATTACCTTTCAAAAGTACAGGGGCATAATCGCTTTTGGGAGTATTGATTTCTGCCACGCCATGCACTTCTGTTTTGGTGAATGCCTGCTTCCATTCAATAGCGTTTTGTGCATTCTTGATTTCCCGCTGTGCTACATTTTTACTGGCAGCATCAATAGCGCCAAATTTAGTAAAGGTCTTAATGGCTTCTTCCGGCTGATCGAGCATCAACTGCATTTTTCCCAGGTTGAAATACGACTGCTCATCGCCTTCCTGAACTGCCTTAGCATACCACTCGGCTGCATTTTTAATGTTATTGAAACGGCGGTATGAATCAGCTATTTTGTTTGCCAGTTCCCGCTTTTTGGTCGGATCTTTTTCCGCATTAAATTCTTTCTGGAGAGTCTCGGCTGCTATGGCGTACTCTTTCAGATCAAAAGAGGTAGATCCGGATCTTGTTTTTTGTGTAGTGGCACACCCTTGAATCAGAATCAACAGCAGCAAGGCAAATGAAATATGGCGATTCAACATTACCATCCGAATTTTTTAATGAGCAGGTAAGTGGCAGTTACCAGCAATATTGAAGTTAAGTTTCCTACCAGAAAGTAATCATTGGATACCCGGCTTTTTTTGTCGTCGTCCAATCGGGTTCCTAATTTCACCGCACCAAAAAAGGTAACCACGCCGGGCAATTCATTAATGAATCCGATATATAGTACAAAGCGTTCCAATACACCCTTTAACACCGAATACAACCATTTGTTCTGTGTTACTTCCGATTGAGCGGAATAGTATTTCCTGATGCCGTAGAACAATGGCAAGGCGATCAGTTCCTGAGCAGCAAACAAAGCTGCGTATGTAGCAATCGAACTCATTTTAATTGATTCAGGTTGGTGATGATGTTTTTGATGGCCTTGAATTCGCGGATGTGAAGCGTTTGCTCACGCCGCCACATCAGTGAACTGTCGCGCCCGCATTTTGCTGCCGCTTCACGATAGTTGGAAGTGCTCAGAAATGCAGCGATCACTTCGCGGTCTTTGGTTTTCCATTCATCAATCACCGATTGAAAAATAAGAAAACTATTCGCAAGGAGTTCTTCCAATTTCCTATCAGGAAGGTGGAAGTAAAACCGGGTCCGTTTTTCTTTTTTCAAAAGCTGCAATTGCTCCCGAGCCTTGGCCAGCCCGTCGCCCAGCATTCCATAAGCAATCTGATGATTAATGGCGGTATCAATCTTTCCGTAATACAACACATACCGCAGTTGGAATGGGAATTTACTGAGCGCTACGCTTTGCTCCAGCGTAGTGATCACCTGCAGGGCCTCGTTCAACCCATTTAACACGCCCTGAAATTCATCGCCTAGCGTAATGGTAAGGGGCGATGCCAACTCTTTTCGGAATTGAAGGTTAATTTGTTCTACCTGAAATCGAAATTCTTTCTGCAATTTCATTCCAGACAGCGCTCTGCTCTTCACAATATCGGCCATCAGGATATAATTCATATTGCATGTTTTATGCAATAATAAAAAATATTGCACGAAAATTGCAATTATTGGTTAATTCGTCCGGCGCATATAAACGGTAGCTATAGAAACATGGAACTCCATATCATGGATGTGCCCGTTTTCATAATGATATACATTGCGGTTGCCATCAGAGCTTTTAAATTCCATGGTGTTGGCATCAGGATATTTCAATTCGTTGAAATCGGCTTCGGCTTCGTAAAAAATTTTTCGGTGTAATTTTCTGGGCTCGAAATAGAGCGTTACAATAGAAAAGTCGGGCGCTTCCGTAAAACTCCTTTTTCCTTTGTACGAATCTACCTGATATTGTTGCCCGTCGAAATGCACTTTAGTCCATCGTTCCAGCCTGCCATTCTGTTTTTCGATATGAGAAGATGAAATCAGTTTGCCGTTCTGATACTTCACATCATAGCGGCTTTCATTTTCCCGGTTAATCCACAAAATTTTTGCCGCCGAATGGGTTTCTAAAGTGTAATGTTCCACATTTTCCGGCTCCAGGGTTTTTGTTACGGTTAGGTCGCCAACTTTATCACCAAAAAGGATGACATCAAAATGAATTCGCTGAGCACTTAAACCCAGGGTGAGCGCAAAACACAATACCAAACAGAAATACTTCACTTAAATCACATTCATTTCCTGAATCAAATTCTGAATGAAGTTGGCCACAGGAACACTACCCTGATCGCCCTGACCCTGCCGGCGCACGGAAACGGCATTTTCTGCCATTTCTTTCTCGCCAACAATCAACATGTAGGGCGTGCGTTTCAATTCTGTATCGCGAATTTTCTTTCCAATTTTTTCAGCGCGTTCGTCCACGGCGGCTACTACGTTGTTTTCCATCAACTGCCTTTTGATATCCAGAGCATAGTCGAGGTATTTATCACTGATGGGCAAAATGGCCACCGGTTCCGGGCTTAACCATAGCGGAAACTTGCCGGCGCAGTGTTCAATGAGCACCGCCACAAAGCGTTCCATCGATCCGAAAGGTGCGCGGTGAATCATTACCGGACGGTGTTTGGCATTATCACTACCGGTATATTCCAAATCGAATCGCTCCGGAAGGTTGTAATCAACCTGAATAGTGCCCAATTGCCATTTCCGGCCGATGGCATCTTTTACCATGAAATCGAGCTTGGGTCCGTAAAAGGCCGCTTCTCCTAATTCAGTTACTGTTTTCAACCCTTTTTCATTGGCCGATTCAATAATGGCGCGTTCCGCCTTTTCCCAGTTTTCATCAGAGCCAATATACTTAGTGCGGTTTTCGGGATCGCGTAGCGAAATTTGGGCGGTATAGTCCTGAAAGTCGAGCGTTTTAAATACCATCAACACCAAATCAATCACTTTCAAAAATTCTTCCTTCAGTTGGTCGGGACGGCAGAATAAATGCGCATCATCTTGCGTAAAGCCCCGAACGCGAGTGAGGCCATGCAATTCGCCATGTTGTTCATAGCGGTAAACCGTTCCAAACTCGGCTAAACGAACCGGCAAATCTTTATAGGACCTTGGTTTGCTTTTATAAATTTCACAATGGTGCGGACAGTTCATCGGCTTAAGGAAGAACTCTTCACCTTCCTGCGGCGTGTGAATGGGTTGAAATGAATCGGCTCCGTACTTTTCATAGTGGCCGGAAGTGATGTAAAGGTTTTTATTACCGATGTGCGGCGTTACTACAGGAAGATATCCTGCTTTGATCTGCGCCTTTTTTAAGAATTGTTCCAGTTTGTCGCGAAGGGCTGCGCCTGCAGGAAGCCATAAAGGAAGCCCCATTCCCACTTTTTCTGAGAAGGTGAACAGTTCCAGTTCTTTACCAATCTTTCGGTGATCGCGCTTTTTAGCTTCTTCTAAAAGTGCCAGATGTTCATCCAGCATTGCTTGCTTTGGAAAGGTGATACCATAGATACGCGTAAGTTGCTGGCGTTTTTCATCGCCACGCCAGTAAGCACCTGCGAGGCTCAGCAATTTTACCGCCTTAATGGCGCCAGTGCTCGGGATATGCGGTCCCCGACACAAATCCGTAAAATTTCCCTGTTGATAGAACGTTATTTCGCCATCTTTCAAGTCTTGTAAAAGTTCAATTTTATAGGGGTCGTTCTTTTCGGTGAAATAACGGATGGCTTCGTCCTTACCAATGGAAGTGCGTATATATTTGTTGTCTTTCCCCGCTAATTCCAACATCTTTTTCTCAACGGCGGCCAAATCTTCTTCAGAAATTTTCTGGCCACCTAAGTCCACATCGTAATAATATCCGCCGTCAATAGCCGGGCCGATTCCGAACTTCACGCCCGGATAAATAGCTTCGAGTGCTTCGGCCATCAAATGCGCGCTGGAATGCCAGAATGTTTTCTTTCCGTTTTCGTCATCGAACTTCAGCAGTTTCAGGCTGCTGTCAGATGAAATAGGGCGATGGAGATCCCAAACCTCTCCATTCACTTCGGCGGCAATCACACTTTTAGCAAGGCCCGCAGAAATACTGGCTGCAACGTCATAGGCCGAACTTCCCTCTTTATACTCGCGTACGGCCCCATCGGGCAACGTAATTTTAATCATAGGAATTGTCTATTTTTTCAGAAGCACGAATCTAATAAGATTGAAAACTTTTCACCGCTTTTGCGTAAAAATGGCGAATCGAAAGTTATTTCGCAGTATGAATCGGATATTCATTTTTGTTTGGATCGTTATGAGCGCTGTTGCACTGCGCGCGCAGGAAGTGGTGAAACCGTCTTCCATCATCTACAAAAGCAAACAGATCATGGCCAATGGCGAGATCGTGCGATTTAAAGAAGATGATTCGCTGATTGTGGTATTCCGCGATGGTCAAATCTTTTCCAATATGTCGGAAAAATTTTCACTTACGCATTTAACCGACACCAAATCCAGAATTCGGTATTCCAATTTGGACGATAAAAAACTGTTTAAGATCGAACGCATTAATCCCGATACCACTTTTTACGATTTTACCTATGTGAAATTAAAGGATACCCTGATTTGGAAAAATTATGTAGGCTATCGTCATAAGTTCACCATGCGCGACAAGTTCAACGGTACCACCTTTACCGTGGTATTGTATGAATGTCCGGAAATTCAAATCGATCCGGCCTATCAGAAATTCTATTTCAGTGAATTGTTCTTTATGAAAGTGCCCATCAAACTTACCGGCGGGGTTATTAAGGCTTTGGCGGAAATGCGGGTGAAAGATAAACCGGTATCACGCGGGGAATTGCTTTTGCTGCGCTTTGACGATTTACGGTGGCCGGTGCCGGTTGATTTTAAGACGCCGATTGAAAAGAACTATACCCTGGTGGAACCGGATACCGGAAAGAAAGACCGGGAACGTGCCAAGAGGTTGGTAGAGGAAATAAGTGGCCGCAAAGATTATCCTTCTACATCGTTCAAGGAGGGGTTTGAACACGAATAATCGGTTATTGCCGCATTTGGAATTTTAGCGGCATACTATTTTTGCAGTAATTTGAATTTCAAAAGTTCTTCGGGAAATATTTTATTTGCATCCGTTTAAACAAAAGAATTAGCATTTGATACCAAACAAACGACCGGCGTTTCGCGGACGGCCAATTAAGAAAGAATTAGAGCATCGCATCAACGATATGATCCGCGTGCCGGAAGTGAGAGTAGTAGGTGAGGGCATTGAGCCTGGCATTTATCCTACTAAAGTTGCTTTCGATAAAGCCTTTTCTATGGGGCTCGATCTGGTGGAAATTTCTCCGAATGCCACACCTCCGGTGTGTCGCATTATCGACTACAATAAATTCCTCTACGAAAAAAAGAAGAAGGAAAAGGAGATTAAGGCAAATGCCAAGAAAACCGAAACCAAGGAAATTCGGTTTACATCGAATACTGATGAACATGATGTGGATTTCAAATCGAAACATGCTGAGGAGTTCCTTCGCGAGGGAAATAAAGTTAAGGCAGTGTTGATGTTCAGGGGGCGTTCCATTGTTTTTAAAGAGCGGGGCGAATTGCTGTTACTTCAGTTTGCAAAAAAACTGGAAGACGTTGGCGCAGTGGAACAATTGCCAACTTTGGAGGGAAAGCGCATGATGATGACGCTTGCTCCTAAAAAGAAGAAATCCTGATTACCAACTGATCTTTTCCTTGGCCAGAAAAGCTGCAATTCCCTTGCGGCAGTCTTTTTCAGCCCGGCATTGGGCATTTTGGCGCGCTGCAAAATCCAATCCTTCCGCTACCGTCATTTCCTGTACCCGCGCTAAAAGGTTTTTTGTGAGCGCCAATGAATTGCCACTGGCTTCCAGGCTTAATTTTTCAGCAAAATTTCGAACCGTAGTTTCCAGCAATGCCGCATCTACAACTTCGTTAATCAGGCCCATTTGCTGCGCGCTATTAGCATCTATTAACCGGCCGGTTAACAACAAATCGCGGGCCTTGCCTTCGCCAATTTTGCGGGTTAAAAAAATACTCACAATGGCAGGAATAAAACCAATCTTCACTTCTGTGTATCCAAATTGAGCTTCGGGCACGGCAAATGAGAAATCGGTTACCGTGGCCAAGCCACAACCTCCGGCTATCGCATGACCCTGAATTTGTGAAATAATCACTTTCTTACACTCATAAATGCTTTGGAACAAATGCGCCAATGCGCTGGAATCAGCATAATTTTCATCAAAAGTATTGTTCTGAAGTTGTTTCAAATAATCAAGATCGGCACCTGCGCTAAAAACCGGGCCATTCGCTTTTAGCACAATCACTTTTACCGCATCCGAGTTTTCAAGTAACGATAGAGCGCTGCGCATTTCAGTTACCAGGGCGCCACTGAGTGCATTTCGCCTTTCCGCACGATTAAGCGTAAGGTATCCGATGCGATTTTCGATTTGCGTTTGAATGAAGTGCATAGTTCTAATTGAATAATGGTTGCAATGTAGCTTCAAAAAGTTCAGAAAGCGACAATCCAAAAACTTTCGCCTGTTGCGGAACAATACTTTCTGCTGAAATTCCCGGAATGGAATTCACTTCCAGCATATAGTATTTGCCATTGCTAATGATAAAATCAATTCGGCACATGCCTTTGAAGTCTAACTTATCATAAATAAAGCCAACGGTCTTTTGAATGGCAGCAGTCATAGCGGCATCAATTTCAGCCGGTGTGATTTCCTGAGAAGCGCCTTGATACTTCGCTTCGAAATCAAAAAAGCCTTTTTTACTTCTGATTTCTGTAATCGGCAGCACCGTAGTTTTTCCATTTAAACAAATACAACCACACGTTACCTCGGTTCCGGCAATATATTCTTCTGCTAAAATTTCATCATCATACTCAAAGGCCAGTTCCACCGCCTTTGCCACCTCGCCGGGTGAGTTTACCTTAGATGCGCCATAACTCGAGCCGTTTTTATTCGGTTTTATGAAAATCGGAAACTGTAAGGTGGAAGTAATCTGATCTTCCAGTTGAGGTCGGTTTACTTTAGTTCCCAGAATTGCTGCCGGCGAAAGCACGCCAAATGCACTCAAATACTCCTTGGTACGGTTTTTATCGAATGTTAATGCAGCAGTAGCAACACTACAGCAGTTATAAGGTATTTGAAGCAAATCGAAATAGCCCATGAGCTTACCATCTTCAGCCGGTGTTCCATGAATGGCTACAAATGCCGCATCAAATTTCTTTTTAGAACCTTCTTCAAAAAAGGAAAAGTCATTCTTGTCCACTTCGCCCAATAGGCGATCGTCTTTTTCCACTTTCCAATGAAACCCATCTACGAACACCTTATAAACTTCGTACTTATCCTTTGAAAGATGGTTGCAAACCACAGTGGCGCTGTTCAGCGATATACTGCGTTCGGCGCCTGTGCCGCCAGTCATTACGGCGATTATTTTTTTCATGATATTAAAAATATAAAGGTATACGCTGCTTTTCACTTTCAAAGCAGGTGAACAACTTTAAGTTTGTGTAAATTTCAAGACAAATGAATTCCGCGATTTTAGCCCGAATCGACTACTTATCTGTACTTCAGAAATCGCTTCACCACGAGGCCACTGCCGCCGCAATTGCAGAAGCTCAGCAATCGAATCCGTGGTTCATACCGGAGTTCGCAAACGCGGCGTTACAAGCTATTTCGCAAAAAATGCTTAGCCGTGAAGCATTGTTGAAATGGCTGACACCTTATACGGTTTCCAACGAGTTTCAACCAAAAAAATTAGTTGGTCTTGTTATGGCCGGCAATGTTCCATTAGTAGGTTTTCACGATTTTTTATGCGCGTATTTGCTTGGCTTTAGCATGCAGATAAGGCTGTCGTCAAAAGATGATTCGTTGTTTCATTTCGTTCTGGAAAAATTAATGGCGATTGACCCGCAATTGAAGGCCCAGCTAACATTTGTAAACAAACTGGAACATTATGATGCGGTGATCGCAACGGGAAGCGATAATACCTTTCGCTATTTTGAATATTACTTCAGAAACCATCCACGGGTGCTGCGCCGGAATCGCAATTCGGTTGCTGTTTTAAGCGGAAATGAATCCCTTCAGGAACTTCAGGGTTTAGCTGATGACGTATTGCTGTATTTTGGTTTTGGCTGCAGAAATGTATCCAAACTGTTTGTTCCGGAAAGTTTTGAGGTGGAAAGTTTGTTCCCGCACTTTGAGAAATATAAATGGATGCATCAGCATACCAAGTATATGAACAACTATGATTACAACCGCACTTTATTGCTGCTGAACAAGGTGCCGCATTTGTCGAATGATTTTCTCATGATTCAGGAAAATACGGCCATTGCTTCACCTATTGCGGTTTTATATTTTGAAAGATATCATAACATAGAAACGGTAAGGCAAGAACTGCAACAACGTGCCGATAAAATCCAATGTGTGGTATCACAATTAGATTTGGAAACGCGCACAGTTCCTTTCGGCCAATCACAACAGCCTGAGCTTAACGATTATGCTGATGGGGTGGATACCATCGATTTCCTTTTAAAGTTAGGATCAGAAAATTGATTTGCGGCGGGTGGTGCTTCGTCCGCCCAGGCCTAAAACCCCCAGAATACCGCGTGTTACTTCACGCATAACGATTTTGCCCGCCGTGCTTCCGGCTACATCGCTTATAAAATCTCCCGCCTTTTCGAGCGTCGATTTTTCGGGAGTTATCGTATTGCTTGCGCCGCCGGTATTGCCTGTTGCAGCAGCCGGGCCGTTTGCGGCGGCTGCATTCAGTTTAGCATTCAATATTTCAAAAGCGCTTTCCCGATCAATTTCTTCGTTGTACTTTTTCACGATCTTGGAGCTGCCGGTAATCCCTTCAATTTCTGCTGGTGTGAGTACGTCCATTCTGGAGCATGGAGGAGCCATCATGGTGGCAGCAAGAGGCGTTGGAATTCCTTTTTCGTTTAGAACGGTTACAAATGCTTCGCCAATGCCGAGGGCGGTAAGGTGTTCTTCTACCTTGTAGAATTCGGTTTCGGGATAATTTTCAGCCGCCAATTTGATTGATTTGCGGTCTTTTGCCGTGAATGCGCGCAAGGCATGCTGCACCTTCATTCCCAATTGTGCCAGTACAGAATCAGGAATATCTGCAGGGTTTTGCGTACAGAAAAAGATCCCAACACCTTTCGAGCGGATTAATTTAATGATGGTTTCGATTTGATCGAGCAGCGCGCTGCTGGCTTCGTCGAAAATGAGATGAGCTTCGTCGATAAATATCACCAGTTTGGGTTGATCGCTATCGCCTTCTTCCGGGAACGTAGAATAAATTTCGGCCAGCATGCAAAGCATAAAGGTGGAGAACAATTTGGGCTTGTCCTGAATATCTGTTAGCCGCACAATGCTGATTAACCCCCGGCCCTTATCATCGAAGCGAATGAGATCATCAACTTCAAACGATTTCTCACCAAAAAATTTCTCACCACCTTGTTGTTCTAACTCAATGATCTTTCTGAGTATAGTGGCCGTAGTGGCCGAAGAAACTTTGCCGTATGTTTTTTCAATTTCTTCGGCACCTTCAGCAGTTGCAAAATTCAATACCTTTTTAAAGTCTTTCAAATCGAGCAATGGCAACTTGTTATCATCGCAATATTTAAAAAGCAAGGCCACTACGCTTTGCTGGGTTTCGTTCAATTCCAAAATTTTGGAAAATAGAACGGGGCCAAACTCAGAAACCGTAGCGCGTAATCGGGCACCTTTTTCGTTCGACAGGGTAAGAAACTCCACCGGATTATCATGTGCTTTGAATTCAATACCAATCTTAGCCGAACGGTCTTTAATCATGTCACTTTCTGTTCCCGGCACAGCTATTCCTGAAAGGTCACCTTTGATATCCATCAAAACCACACTAACGCCGTTTGAGCTTAGTGTTTCAGCCAGATGCTGAAGAGTTTTTGTTTTTCCCGTTCCGGTAGCGCCGGCAATCAACCCATGGCGGTTAAAGGTGCGCAACGGAGCTTTTACCAATAGCTTTTCAATAGGTTGGCCATTCAGCATGGCGGCACCCAGGTCAATTGATTTTCCCTTAAAGGTATAGCCTTCTTCAATCGTCTGACGGAATTTCTCGTCGCTCATAAATCAGATTTTAACGCGAAAATAGCATTCGCTTCATTTGTTGAAAGACGAAAAGATTACATTTTTGACTGAAGTAGCCATGATACGATATATTACGTTTTTGCTTATTGTGTTCTTTGCGGCATTCCTACATGCTCAGGATGGAAAGAATGTACGCGGACAGGTAGTAGATAAAGATTCCAAATTTCCCATTGCCGGCGCTAATGTGGTAGTGCCTAATTCCAGTCCGTTTTTAGGAACGGTTACCGATGAAAATGGCTATTTTCTATTAGCAGGAGTGCCTTTGGGCCGAGTGAACATTAAAGTGAGCTTTGTAGGTTACAAAGATGCTTTCATGAATGAGGTGCTGGTTATGGCCGGTAAAGAAACCCAATTGAACATTGAATTGGAAGAAAAGGTGCGTGAACTGAAGGAAGTAGTGGTGAAAGCGGAAAGTGATAAAGGGCGCGCGAAAAATGAGTTTGCAACGGTTAGCGCACGTTCTTTTGATGTAGAACAAACGAACAAATTTAGTGGCAGCCGTAACGATCCGGCGCGGATGGCCTCGAATTTTGCAGGTGTAAGTGGCGCTAATGATGCGCGAAACGATATCATCATTCGTGGAAATTCACCTTTGGGCTTGCTATGGCGTTTAGAAGGCGTGGACATTCCCAGCCCCAACCACTTTGCCAGTTTTGGGAGCACCGGCGGGCCGGTAAGTATGCTTAATAACAACACACTGATGCGCAGCGATTTTTTCACCGCGGCATTTCCATCAGAATATGGCAATGCACTGGCCGGTGTGTTTGATTTAAAAATGCGAAGCGGCAATAAAGATAAATATGAGTTCATGGCGCAAATCGGGTTTAATGGTTTGGAAGTAGGAGCGGAAGGACCTTTTGCAAAGAAGAAAAGCGCTGCTTCCTGGATGATCAATTATCGTTATTCCACTTTGGCGTTGTTCAAATTAATGGGTGCTAATTTCGGAACGGGAACTGCTGTGCCTTATTATCAGGACTTGTCGTTTAAAGTGGATGTACCTACAAAAAAGGCAGGTGTGTTCCGTTTGTTTGGCCTTGGCGGTTTGAGTTCCATTGAACTATTAGGTTCGAAGACTGATGTAAGCAAGAAAGGGACGGATTTGTATGGCAACGAAAATCAGGACCTCTATAACCATTCCCGAACTGGAATTTTGGGTTTTTCGCACACGTATTTCCTTGATTCAAAATCGTATTTCCGAACAACTATTGCGGCCTCGCATCAGCTTCAAAAAGTGGAAATTGATACCATCAATTTACTTACTCATGCCGATAAGCAGCGATATAACAACGTTTTTCTTCAGCAGAATAAATACAGCGCTCATCTGGTTTACAACCGCAAAATTAATTCGCGAAATACGATTGTGGCGGGTGTAAATGGGAATGTGTATGATGTGTTTTTTAAGGACAGTGTTTCGTATGGCGGTGTTTTTCTTCCCATAAAGTACGGAAAAGGCATAAGTGGCCTGGTGGAGGCTTATGCTACGTGGCAGCATAAGTTTGGCGAGCGGCTGGTGATGAACTTAGGATTGCACGGACAATATTTTACGTTAAGTAAAAGTGTGGCGCCGGAACCGCGTTTAGGTTTGCGATACCAGTTGAACGAAAAAATGTTCCTGAGCTTTGGTTATGGCCTGCACCATGAGATTCAGCCCTTACCAACTTATTACAATCATGAAGTAAGTCTTTCCGGAACGGGGGCATCTACCAATTTGAACATGGGATTTTCACGAAGCAATCATGTGGTGCTAGGTTATGATCTGGTTTTTTTGAAAGATTTTCATTTCAAAACAGAAGCCTACTTCCAATATATCGACCGCGTGCCGGTTAGTGATACGGTGAGTTCGTTCAGCATGCTGAATGCCGGCTCGCAGTTCAGTACACCTAACAACAATTACCTTAAAAACAGGGGTATTGGAAGAAATTACGGTTTGGAGATCACGATGGAGAAGTTCTTCACCCGTGGTTATTATTTTTTAGTTACAGGGTCGTTTTTTCAGTCGGAATATCAGGGTAGCGATAAAGTATGGCGAAACACTGCCTTCAACGGCCATTATGTAGTGAACGCTTTAGGGGGCTATGAGTACAAATTTGGAGGTAAGAAGAATAAGACTAAAAAATACAGTATTGCAGCCGACGGTAAATTGACCGGCGCCGGAGGGCGCTACTACACACCGGTTGACCTAGCAGCCAGCGCGATTGCCAGGAAGGAAGTGGATATAGAAGGGGAGGCCTTTTCGAAGAAATATGCTGATTATTTTCGGTTAGACCTTAAGATCAGCTTTCGTATCAGTTTGCGGAAAATGACACACGAATTCTCATTTGATGTTCAGAATGTGACGAACCGGAAAAATGTTTTCCGCATCAGTTATAACCCGCGAACCAATGCTTTGGTAACCGAATATCAGCAAGGACTTTTTCCGCTGCCCCAATATCGAATCTACTTCTAGAACAACTGAACTTACTCATCATGGTGAGTTAAGGAATTCTTAAGAAAACAATTTGCTTATTTTTGTGATTCAACAAAACCAAATATGTCGGACGTAGCGCTTCGCCTGGATGCTATTATATTGAAAACCAAAAAGATACTTCAGCAATCAGAAAATTACAAACTGGAAGCTGAAGGATTGCGATCGGAACTCATCTTACTTCGCGACCATATAGAACGGCAAGAGAAAACGATAGAAGAACTGAACGAAAAGATAAAAATCATTAAGTTAGCGCGCTCGCTTGAAGAAAGTCCTGAAAAGGCCGAATTGAAGCGAAAGTTGAACGAGTACATTAAGGAGGTAGATCGCTGCATGACTTTACTAAATGAGTGACATGGATGGTTTGGTTCAGGTAAATGTTATGGTTGCAGACCGGATTTATCCGCTGCGTGTACAGGAAAATGAGAAAGAAGAAGTGCTGAATGCGGTGAAGCTGGTGAATGAAAAGATCAGGGAATACCAGCGGATCTATGACGGCAAGGATAAACAGGATTATATTGCGATGGTGTTGTTGTTATTTGCAGTAGAGCATATGAGGGGAAAATCAAAAAGCGCAATAGAAGGGTCTGCTTTTGAAGATAAAGTCGCGCAGCTCGAATTACTTCTTTCAGCTTGGCGCTGAATCATTTCCACGTTCAAATTTCGTACAATGGTTTTACAGGTTCCTCAGGCTTGTGATTGATAACTTATTAATTTAAAACGCAACCATGGGAATTGAAACACTAATCGTTGGTGCCGTTCTGGCCATCATCGGGGTTGCTGCTGGTTTTTTTATAGGTAAAGGAAACGCCAAGAGTGCGGCTGATAAAATAGATGCGGAGGCTCGTGCCGAAGCGGAAAAAAAGGTCGCCGATGCAAAAGTAGCCGCCGAAAAAATAATCGCAGATGCCAACCGAAATCATGAAAACATTAAGAAGGATAAAATGCTGGAAGCCAAAGAGCATTTCCTTCAATTGAAATCGAAGCACGAAAGTGAAGTAAACGAGCGCAATAAAAAAGCCGTTGAAAAGGAAAATCAGCTCAAACAACTCCAGAATGAACTGAATTCACGTCAGGCAGAGTTCGGAAAAAAGGAAAAGGAGAACGATGCACTTCGCGAAAATCTCAATAAGCAACTTGAGATTGTATCAGTTAAGAAAGAGCAACTCGATAAAAGCCATGAAACTTTTGTAAAAAAACTGGAGCAGATCAGTGCGCTTTCAAAAGAAGATGCAAAACGCGAATTGGTGGAAAGTATGCGCAAAGAAGCTGAAACCGAATCGCTTGCCGTGGTAAAAGAAATAGTGGATACGGCCAAGATGAATGCGAATAAAGAAGCCAAAAAGATCATTATTCAAACCATTCAGCGAACAGCCGCCGAGAATGCCATTGAGAATACCGTTTCTGTTTTCAATTTAGATGGCGATGAAATGAAAGGTCAGATCATTGGGCGTGAAGGTCGCAACATCAGGGCGCTCGAAGCCGCTACAGGTTGCGAGTTCGTGGTGGATGATACGCCGGAAGCCATCATTATTTCCGGCTATGACCCCATCCGGAGGGAAATTGCGCGTTTATCGCTCCAACGTCTGGTTACCGATGGCCGCATCCACCCGGCGCGTATTGAAGAAGTGGTGGCTAAGACGAAAAAGCAATTGGATGATCACATTCGGGAAATTGGCGAACGTACCGTTATAGATCTCGGAATTCAAGGACTTCATGGCGAACTGGTTCGTTATGTTGGCCGCATGCGTTTCCGTTCTTCTTATGGTCAGAATTTGCTGCAGCACTCCCGTGAAGTGGCCAATCTTTGCGCTACAATGGCGGCTGAATTGGGCCTGAATCCAAAACTGGCCAAACGTGCCGGTTTGCTGCATGATATTGGTAAAGTTCCTGATGAAGAATCAGAATTGAGCCACGCCCTTCTGGGGGCCAAGCTGTGCGAAAAGTACGGCGAACATGCTGCCGTGGTGAATGCCGTGGGCGCTCACCATGATGAAATGGAAATGAAGTATGTAATCTCTCCAATCATTCAGGCTTGTGATGCCATCAGCGGGGCTCGCCCGGGTGCGCGTCGTGAAATGATGGAAGGTTATTTGCAGCGGATTAAAGATCTGGAAAATCTGGCTCAAAACTTCGATGGCGTAGAGAAAGCGTACGCCATTCAAGCCGGGCGCGAATTGCGCGTAATTGTTGAAGCTGATCGCATCGACGATAAAAAGTCGGATGAGATTTCGTTCATGATTGCACAAAAGATCGAGAAGGAAATGACCTATCCCGGCCAGGTGAAGGTGACGGTAATTCGCGAAAAGCGCGCGGTGAACGTGGCTAAGTAATGCTCACTTACTATCCGTGGTTATGCTATCCTGGATAAATCTATTTAGCGAAATTTTTATGATAGCTGCAGCAATGCAGCTATTGTTTTACGTACTGCTTTTTGCGCGATTGGCATTTTATAAAGCGAAACATTACAGCAACGAAAGCGATGATGCCCCAGCGGTTTCGGTGGTGATATGCAGCCGTAACGATGCCGCAAATCTGGAAAAGGCACTGAAGCTGATTCTGATTCAGCTCTACAAAAAATTTGAAGTAGTGGTAGTGAACGACCGAAGTACCGACAATACCTTGGAAGTTGTGGCGCATTTTGCTACCCGTACCGACAATGTGCGCGTGTTCACCATCCCCGCGGGAAGTCATGATGGGGGAAAAAAAGAAGCTCTGAAATTGGGTGTGGCTCAGGCCCGTAATCAGTTAATAGTTGTAACTGATGCCGATTGCCGGCCTTCTTCTACCCATTGGTTGAACGATATGGTGGCCAGCTACTTTTCAGAATCGGAAATGGTGCTGGGCTATGCGCCCTTCTACCCGCGCCCTACATTATTAAACCGACTGCAGCGATACGAGAATGTAATGACCGCCATGCAGTATTTTTCGTTTGCGCTAAGCGGGATGCCTTACATGGGCGTAGGGAGGAATCTCAGCTTCAGAAAGGATGTTTTTCTGAATTGGGCGGGTACGAAAAGAATTTCCGGCAAGATAGCCGGCGGCGATGATGATTTGTTTGTGAATGCAGTAGCATCAGGTAAGAAAACAGAAATTTGCCTTACCAAGGATAGCTTTGTTTATTCCGAATTACCGGCAACATGGAATGATTGGATGATTCAAAAGAGAAGGCATATTCGGGCAGGTTTTTATTACCGTACCATACATCGCCTGCTGCTTTTCTTTTTCGCTCTTAGTAAATTTTTGTTTTACACACTACTTCCGGTGCTGTGTATTAAATCCGCCATGCAGCCGTTCGCATTGGCAATTGCGGTGGTAACTATGTTGTTTTTATGGTTTATCAGCTTTAAAATTCACAAAAAACTGCATCAAACCGGCTTGTCGGCTTGGTTTATTCCACTTGACCCGGCGTATGCGCTTTACCTGATGGCTATATTTTTTCTAACTTCGGCAACGCGTAAAGATCCATGGAAGGAACACAACCCACAGCAAAGATGAATGCCGACCTCGAGTTGGTGAATAAAGCCAAGAACGGCGATCAGGCAGCATTTGCAAAATTGATGTCGCGTTACCGGGAATCGGTATTTTTCATGGTACTGAAAATGGTTCACAATCGCGATGATGCAGAAGATTTGACCATGGTGGCTTTCAGTAAGGCCTTTCATAATCTGGCTAACTATAGCGCCGACTTTGCCTTTAGTACCTGGCTGTTCCGTATTGCTACCAATAATTGTATCGATCATATCCGGAAGAAGAAATTGCAAACTACTTCCATTGATCAAACTACGAATACTGAAGATGGCGAATCCACACCTATTGCCGTTAAAGACAAAGAACTCACTCCTGAGGAAAACATCATTAAAGAACAACGCGCCAGTAACATGCGCACTGTACTGCAACAGCTTAATCCAAAATACCGCCAGCTTATCGAATTGCGCTATTTTCAGGAGTTGAGTTATGAAGAAATTGCAGAACAACTAGATCTTCCGTTGGGAACCGTTAAAGCTCAATTATTCCGCGCTAAGGATATGTTGTACAATATGATGAAGATTGCGAAAGATCGCTACTAATCACCGCCTGTAATTTCCTTTACAATCTCTTTTACGGGCCGGATGGCATGTACGTGCTCGATTGACTGTCCGGCACACCAATACGTGTTATAAGTGGCCGAAAAGGCCGCCTTTTCCAGCATTTTCATTCCCTGATAATAGGTGAGCATCTTCACCCACTTCTTAAGGGTTTTATTTGAAGCAAGCGTACGTTCCAGCCAGTTTTGCTCCAAACCGGTTTCTTTTACAAACGGAGTGTTGATTACCGTACAAGGTGTTCCTGAAATTTTGGTGGTGCGAACAATATCCTGCGCGCCATATTGCACAATGGCATTTTTGTACTCGGCATTTACCGGCGCTTCGTTCGAAGCAATGAACGGACTGCCTACTGAAACGCCGCAGGCGCCAAGAGCCAGCATTCGGTTAAGCCCAACTTTGTTTCCTACTCCTCCTGCGGAAATCACAGGAATTCGGGTGTTTCTCGACAATAAAGGAATTACTTCTTCAGGCGATAAATTACCGGCATGGCCTCCGGCTTCATTATTCACTGCAATGATAGCGTCGGCACCAAGGGCTTCCACTTTTTTGGCGTAATTCAAATCAATCACATCGCAAAAAACTTTGGTTCCAACCGGCTTGCAGGCTTCAATTACCGCCTGCGGACTTCCAAGTGAGGTGATGATAAACGGGACTTTGAATTCTACGCAAATCTCCAGTTGCTTGTGAAAGCGAATGTTCGATTTGTTGCCGATCAGGTTAATGCCATAACACTTTCCCGGAATGCGCTGCTGTATTTCCATCAGCGCCTTTCTGAAATCCTCTTCAGTGCGATAGTTTAACGCCGGGATGCAGCCTGCAATTCCAGAATTTGCAGCTTCTACAATCATATTGACATTCGACACCAAAAACATAGGTGCCATCAAAACCGGATGTTGAATACCGAGCATTTCGGTAAGTACAGTTTGCATCAGTTAATTTTGCTCAAATAAAACAATATTGTTCAGCAATACAGCGATTTACGGCATCAATAGCTCTTATAAACCAATGATTTTTCAGCAAAGAAGGGTTCGCCGAAGTATTGAGCAACCGGAACTTGGGTTACACCTGCAATTCCCGCTAATTCGTCGCTAAGGTCTCCGCCTTTCAAACAAATAATGCCATTTCTTTTTTCATGCTGATGACGGTTGGCATACTTTCCTTTGGTCCATCCAATAAGTTCGGGCAATGGCGCTACGGCGCGGGAAATAACAAAGTCATATTGATAGGGCATATCAGCGGCACGCCCGTGAAATGTGAAAATATTTTTTAGATCCAGTGCCTCTTTCACGGCGTCAATTACTTTGAGCTTTTTACCAATGCTATCTACCAGATGAAAGCGCGCTTCAGGAAAAAGGATGGCTAATGGTACCCCTGGGAAACCGCCGCCGGTTCCAAGGTCCATAATCTTTGCACCATTTTTGAAAGTGATGAATTTGGCAATGGCCAAAGAGTGCAGCACATGTCGTTCTTCGAGATTTTCAATGTCTTTTCTGGAAATAACATTGATCTTTTCATTCCATTCGCTGTACAAAGCTGGCAATGCTGCAAATTGTTGGCGCTGCAACGAACTTAAATCGGGAAAGTACTTTTCAATCACGCTTGGTTTTTAATAGCTTTAAGACTCAGGTCCAAACTTCGGCTGCTATGGGTTAGTGCACCAACTGAAATAAAATCAGGTTTTGCTGCAGCATAGGTGCTAATGGTGTTCAAGGTGATCCCACCAGACACTTCGGTTTCCACTTTTCTATTAACCAATTCAACAGCGGTTGCCACATGGTCAGGCGAAAAATTATCAAACATAATCCGTTGAATATGGCCCGTTTCCAGGGCTTCTTTTACTTCATCCAAACTCCTGGTTTCAATTTCAACCGGAATTGATAAACCTAGTTTTTCCTTATAGTTTTTGGCAGCAAGAATTGCATGTGAAATACCGCCGCAGAAATCCACATGATTATCCTTTAGCATAATCATGTCATATAGGCCGAAACGATGGTTATGGCCACCACCAATTTTTACAGCCAGCTTTTCAAATGCACGTAAACCCGGTGTGGTTTTTCTGGTATCCAGAATTTTAACACCGGTTCCCGCAACTGCTTCAACATAAAATTTAGTTGTGGTGGCTATTCCACTCATGCGTTGCATAAAATTCAGCATCAATCTTTCGGCTTGAAGGATTTTCAATTCAGGGCCTGTAACATAAAATGCGATTTGTCCTTTTGAAACCGTTTCGCCATCACGAATCAGAACGTTTAATTGAAGCTGTGAATCGATAAGCTGGCAGATGCGCTCGGCGATAGAAACACCGGCCAGCACACCATCGTCTTTCACCAGTAATTGCGCTTTCCCAATTTTATTAGAAGGAATACAACAAAGTGCGGAATGATCGCCTGTTTGAATTTTACCACTGGGGTCAGTAATATCTTCTTTTATGGAAAGTTCGATTAGTTCGGCTACGGGATCAAAACCGGAAATAGCATTCATGCTGCAAAGAAAAGAAGATGCAGCAACTATTGTTCTTCGAAACGGATTTCCTGAATCACAAAACTTCCGCCAGACTGTTTCGCATACACGTAAGCGCGGTAATTACCGGCCGAAGTGGCCAAATTACCAATAAAGTATTTGGAACCTTCAGGCGATGAACCCTGATGGGCAATAGCGAACGACCGCGGAACATGACTGCTGAAAAAATTGCGGAGCACTACCTCGGCCTGCGATTTGCTGTACGAATTTTGAGCGTCCTTCACACTAATTTCTACATTACCCTGAAAGTATTCAGCCAAAGCTGAAGCATTGCCGGTGCGGATGGCGTCGGCTATATTATCGAACGACTGGGCATTTCCCGACAGATGCAAACCTGCCAAAAAAGCCAAAAGAAAAATAAAACGATTCATGAACTTGCTCATTGCTGTAATCTATCGCGATTATTTTACGAATTTCGTGCCGAAAATCTGTCGAAGGCTCATTTTATTGAAAACAATAATATTTAATCGCCTCACATATATCAAATTTTATTGCACATGAATCAGAAGGTTGCGCTTGTTATTATGGACGGCTGGGGACATGGTTTGCAGCCGGAGCGTTCGGCTATTGCCTCAGCTAACGTCCCATTTATTCAAAGTTTGTATCAAAAATACCCTCATACTGAATTACTTACGCATGGTGAGGACGTGGGTTTGCCTGCCGGCCAAATGGGCAACAGCGAAGTTGGTCATCTGAATATTGGAGCAGGAAGAATTGTTTATCAGGAGCTTTTACGAATCAATATGGCCATTCGGTCGGGCGAACTGGCAAAAAATCAGAAATTATTGGCTGCCTTCGATTATTGTAAAAAAACCGGAAGACGCATGCACTTGATGGGCCTGGTAAGCGATGGAGGGGTTCATTCGCACATAGCGCATTTGATGGCCCTTTGCACCTTGGCAAGTGAGTTCGGATTGAAAAGCGATCAGATTGTTATTCATGCCTTTACTGATGGCCGGGATACCGATCCCAAAAGCGGAAGGCATTTTATTGCTCAACTTCTGGAACATTTGAAAAAGACCGGTGGCCATTTGGCCACTGTTTGTGGAAGATATTACGGAATGGACCGCGATAACCGCTGGGAACGTGTTCGGGTGGCTTATGATGCCTTAGTAAAGGGAGAGGGATACCGAACCGGAAATATTTTAGAAGCCATAGAGAAAAGTTATGCTGAAGGTGTAACCGATGAATTTATTAAACCGATCATTTTGTCAGATGGATCTGAACCAAAATTTTTGTTGAAAGAAGAGGACGCGGTTTTGTGTTTCAATTTCCGAACGGATCGGTGCCGGGAGATTGTGAAAGTACTTACACAGCAAGACTTTCCGGAATTCGGAATGAAGTGCCTTCCGTTGCATTTCACTACCATGACTATTTATGATCACACCTTCAAAAATGTTTCTAACATTTTTCATAACGTAGATCTTACGATGACGTTAGGTGAAGTGCTAGCCGAAAATGGTATATCGCAGTTGCGCGCGGCAGAAACGGAAAAATACCCTCATGTCACTTTCTTTTTCAACGGCGGTAGAGAAACGCCATTTGAAGGTGAAAGCCGCATTATGGAACCTTCGCCCAAGGTGGCTACATACGATCTTCAACCGGAAATGAGTGCACGGCCATTGGCTAATCGGGTGGTGCAATTCATTGAAGAAAATAAACCGGGTTTTGTGTGCCTCAACTTCGCCAATACCGATATGGTAGGCCATACCGGAGTTTTTTCAGCCGTAGTAAAAGCTGCCGAAACGGTGAACGATTGTGTGAAAAGCGTGGTTGAAGTTTGTTTAAAAAACGATTACACCGTTCTTTTAACTGCCGACCACGGCAATGCAGATTACATGATTAATGATGATGGAAGTCCGAATACCGCGCATACCATGAATCTGGTGCCATTATTCCTAATCGATAAGAACAATCACCCTGCCCTTCATGCCGGGAGATTATCAGACATTGCTCCAACGGTATTAAAGTTGATGCACCTGCCTCAACCGTCACAAATGACCGGCAAAGCGCTTTTTTGAAAATGCGTTTTACTGGATTGGCTGCGCCACAATATTGTCTTCGCTCCAACTGCTTCCACCGAAACTGGAAAGGGTTTGCGTAGTATTATTTACAGCCGTATTTCCTGCTGAATAATAGTACACTTTATTGCTTGCCGAAGTATTGTTAATGATAATAGTTCCGGCTACAATGGCATACGGAGCGCTTCCAGGTAAACCGCCACTGGCCAAATTGGACCCGATAATATCAGGCGTAGGGCCGCCGCCCGGAACATCGCTGAATGTAGTTCTCAACCAGAACGCTGAATTATTTGGTGAATTGCCCGCCGTGGCATGAAGCAGCATATTTACACTTACTGCCCATTTCCCCGGAGGCAACGTAATCGTAGTTCCGGTGTTCAGATAACCTGTGGTATTGTAGGGAACATTAATACCTGAACCTAAAGTAGCGCTAACGGTTTTGGTGGCCACCACCTGCCAGGTTCCAACGCCGGAGGCATCACTGGTGAGCACGTATTTGTTTCCTTGCGTTCCATCGGCTAATCGAAAGGCTCCTGCACTGCTACTTTGAATAGTAAGCAAATGACTGGGAGCGTTGGTGCCTATACCTACATTGGTGCCATCGTCATATATCTGGCTGCAGGTAGCAGTAGTTCCATCGTTTTTTAACACATAATTGGCGTTGGTACAGCCCAGTGGGCCTGTGGCACCAATCGGTCCGGTAACTCCGGTAGCCCCATCTACGCCACTAGGACCGGTCATGCCGGTAGCACCTGCTACGCCAATGCCGGTAGGCCCGGTTGCTCCTGCAATTCCGGATACACCTGTCGCTCCTACAGCCCCTGCCGTTCCCGGCGAACCAGTTGGTCCGGTGGGTCCGGCAATTCCGGCGGCACCTGTGGGTCCTACGGCTCCTAAAGCACCAGACGGACCGGTTGGTCCTAAAGGTCCGGCAGCACCCGTTACGCCCGTTGGTCCTTGCAATCCGGCAACGCCTGTTGCGCCTGTTGCACCAGGAACCGGTGGTTTGCAAACGCTTTGCCAGAAGGTGCTGTTCCAAAAGAAAAAGCAGGATGAGTCAGTATCGTAAACCATCAGGCCGACGGCCGGTGAAGTGATGGCGATACGTTGTACGGCATTCAACCTTGGTACCAATATGCCTTGTGAGTTGCTGGTAACATCCAACACGGCGCTCGGGTGAGGTGTGGCTATCCCGATCCCGATATTGTTCTGGCTAAAGACCCTGAACACCGAAAGAATTGCAAAAAGTAGCGTAAAGTATTTTCTCATCAGAATAAAAAATGCGCATTGAAATTACATTTCTCATTCGAAAGCCGATAGGCGTTGTCAACGCAAAAGGCTCGTGATACTAAAGATGTAAATCAGGGCTAAAACCCTTTGGTAGTCAAATGTTCAGCCTAACGAAAAAAGGAGCGTACTAAAAAGAACGATCGTTTTTATCCACAATCAGGCCACCGCTTCTTTCACTGCTTGTGCAGCATCTTTCAGTTGAATGACGCTACGAACTTTAAGACCACTATTATCGATTAGTTTTTTTGCCTCTTCTGCATTGGTACCTTGCAGGCGTACAATTATAGGCACCGGAATATTTCCAATGGAGTTGTAAGCATCTACAATACCTTGTGCTACGCGGTCGCACCGAACAATGCCACCAAAAATGTTCACCAAAATAGCCTTTACGTGCGGGTCTTTCAGAATGATGCGGAAAGCTTTTTCTACGCGCTCGGCATTAGCAGTTCCGCCTACATCCAGGAAGTTGGCCGGTTCACCGCCGGAAAGTTTGATGATGTCCATAGTCGCCATTGCCAATCCGGCGCCATTTACCATGCAACCTACGTTCCCATCCAGTTTCACATAATTCAATTCTGCATTTGATGCTTCTACTTCGGTAGGGTCTTCTTCGTTAAGGTCGCGCATGGCCTCCAAATCGGGATGACGGAATAGAGCGTTATCGTCTAAACCGATCTTTCCATCTACAGCAATGATTTTATTATCGGAAGTGCGAAGACATGGATTAATTTCAACCATGCTGGCATCTGTGCTTACATACGTCTTATAAACTGCCTTCAGGAATTTCACCATTTCTTTGAATGCGTTGCCGCTCAAACCCAGATTGAAAGCCATTTTGCGGCATTGAAAATCCTGAAGTCCAACAGCGGGATCCACCCATTCTTTAAATACTTTTTCCGGCTGGTGTTCTGCCACCTCTTCGATGTCCATGCCGCCTTCGGCCGAATATATGAATGCATTGCGTCCGGTACCGCGATCCAGCAAAACCGATACATAGTATTCTTTCGGTTCGTTTTCGCCGGGATAGTACACATCTTGGGCGATAAGAACTTTGTTAACTATTTTTCCGGCTGCGCCGGTTTGTTTGGTAATCAGTTTACCGCCCAATATAGCGGTAGCAATTTCGCGAACACGGTCGTGATTTTTTGCGAGGGCCACTCCGTTTTGATCGGTTCCCTGAATTTTTCCTTTACCTCGGCCACCGGCATGAATCTGGCTTTTTACCACCACCCAGTCGCTGTTATAATCGGCCTTTAATTTCTCGGCTGCCTTCACCGCCTCGTCGGGTGTAGTGGCAACAATACCTTCCTGAATGGCAGCGCCATTTTTCTTCAACAATTCTTTCGCCTGATATTCGTGCAGATTCATTTGATTGTTTTTAGATGCCTGTTTTTGGCGCGGTGAAAATACATTTAGCGCCTTCATTTACAAAAGGAGTTATAAACGCCACTTTCAAAATGGTCAATTTGGCAAAATTCAGGTGCTATTTTCTGCTCGTTTGCTCGGTTTCTGCCAAAAAATGCCATTTAGTCGTATGGCACGGATTGTGATGTTTGGCGGCCAAACTAATTCATTAACCAACTAAAAATTATAAAACATGGCAGATGTAAAAATGCAACCATTGGCCGACCGCGTACTGGTGAAAGCGGTTGAAGCGGAAACCAAAACCGCCGGAGGCATTATTATTCCCGATACCGCAAAGGAAAAACCACAACGTGGAACCGTGATCGCCGTTGGTCCGGGAAAAAAAGACGAACCAACCACAGTGAAAAAGGGAGATACCATTCTGTATGGAAAGTACAGCGGCACTGAGATTCAAATTGATGGGGTTGAATATCTTATCATGCGCGAAAGCGACATCTTCGCAATTCTTTAATTGATTCATAAAAAGTAAAAATCCAATAGTATATGGCTAAAATGTTATTGTTCGAAACCGATGCCCGCGACCGACTGAAAGCCGGAGTGGACAAATTGGCAAACACCGTTAAGGTAACCCTGGGTCCTAAAGGCCGCAACGTAATAATCGAAAAGAAGTTCGGTGCGCCTGCTGTAACCAAGGATGGTGTTACTGTTGCAAAAGAAATTGAACTGGAAGACCCCATCGAAAATATGGGTGCCCAAATGACCAAAGAAGTGGCTTCTAAAACGGCTGATGCTGCCGGCGATGGTACTACTACGGCCACCGTTCTGGCACAAGCTATCATCGGCCCCGGTCTGAAAGCCTTGGCTTCAGGTGCCAATCCGATGGACCTGAAACGCGGTATCGATCAAGCCGTAGCCAATGTGATCGAAAATTTGAAGTCACAATCAGAAACGGTAGGAAGCAACAGCGAAAAAATCAAACAAGTGGCCACCATCTCCGCTAACAATGATGCTGAAATCGGTACTATGATTGCGGAGGCCATGGAAAAGGTGACTATCGAAGGAGTGATTACCGTAGAAGAAGCTAAAGGAACTTCAACCGAAGTGAAAATTGTGGAAGGTATGCAGTTCGATCGCGGTTATTTGTCGCCGTACTTTGTAACCAATAGCGAAAACATGGAGTGCGAACTTGAAAATCCGTACATCCTGATTACCGATAAGAAAATTTCTACGCTTCAGGAAATTCTTCCGGTGCTGGAAAAAACGGCGCAAAGCGGACGCCCGCTGCTAATCATTGCTGAAGACGTAGAAAGTAATGCGCTGGCTACTTTGGTGGTGAACAAACTTCGCGGCACTTTGAAAATTGCCGCCGTAAAAGCTCCGGGCTTTGGCGACCGCCGCAAAGAAATGCTGAAAGACATTGCCATTCTTACCGGAGGTATTTCTATCAGCGAGGAACAAGGTTATAAGCTCGAAAATGCTGACCTCAGCTATTTGGGAACTTGCGAAAAAGTGACCATCGATAAAGATAACACTACTATCGTAAATGGCAGTGGCGAAAAAGCTCAAATCGTAGCCCGCATCAATGAAATCAAAGCACAAATCGAAAAAACAACTTCTGATTACGATAAAGAAAAACTTCAGGAGCGTTTGGCTAAGTTGAGCGGTGGTGTGGCCGTGTTGTACATTGGCGCACCAACCGAAGTGGAAATGAAAGAAAAGAAAGATCGCGTTGACGATGCCTTGCATGCTACACGCGCCGCCGTTCAGGAAGGTATTGTAGCCGGTGGCGGCACTGCACTGATTCGCGCACAAGCTTCATTGGAGAAATTGAAAGGCGCGAACGACGACCAAACAACCGGTATCGCCATTGTTCGCCGCGCTATTGAAGAGCCGCTGCGTACTATCGCAGCTAACTCAGGCGTGGAAGGTTCAATTGTGGTTGACCGCGTTCGCAAAGGCAAGGGCGATTTTGGTTATAACGCCCGCACCGATGTTTTCGAAGATATGAAAGCAGCAGGGGTGATCGATCCAACTAAAGTTACGCGTATTGCTCTTGAAAATGCAGCTTCAATAGCCAGCATGTTGCTGACTACCGAAGCCGTGATTGCCGACAAACCGGAAGAGAAAAAGGCCGCCATGGGTATGCCGGGCGGAATGCCGGGTGGCATGGACGGAATGATGTAATCTTCTGTTTGATACATTTAAAAGACCATGGCGAAAGTCATGGTCTTTTTTTTGGCGCCTGCCGGCCATTGCATTGCCGCAACCCCCTTTAAGGTTGCAATGGCCGGCACCGGGTGCTTTCGGGGTTCGGCTTCGCCTCCCGTACTCGCTCGTTCCTCGCTCGTACCGCTCGCCAAGGCTCGCGCCCTGCCGCCCCCTGGCGCAAACGCCCGGCTGTTTCTTTCTATCTAAAATAAAACGATAAGTTAAGGTTAACGGCTGGCTTGGCTGTTATGACAATAACTTCACTAACGAAACCGTAAGTGTAACACAGCCTGCTGCCATTGCGCCTAATTTCAACAGTAAACGCATTTCCATTTCCCGCAAATCGCGTTTAGTAGCCATTTGTTCTTCCAAAATAGACTGCAACGTTTCGGCTTGTACTTCGGCCTGCAGCTCGGTAAAACCGGCGGCCCGCAGTTTTTTTGAATAGGAAAGTGTGTCGAAAGACATATGGATTTCGGTCATAAGGTGGGTTTTATTCATGCTAAATTATAGAAGTACGAACAACTTCGAAAACAGCAATAGTTAATTAACATAGATGATGTTTTCTTCATCATTTACTCTTGCACCCTAACCAAAACCGTATGGTTCATACATGTGCGCCTTAAGCTCCCAGGCGTTTCAAAGCTTTTGCGGCAAGGTCGTATTTTGGGTTCAAATTCACGCACTGCTGATACAGCGATTTGGCTTCGTCTATCCGATGCAGTTGTTCTGCGCAAACGCCTTTTTTGTAGTAGGCTTCTGCGAATGTTGGATCTATTTTGATGGCCATTCCAAAATACTTATAACCCTGCTCAAAGGAATCGGTCATCAGATAGCTGTAACCTAAAGCATAAAGCGCATCTTCATTTCGATAATTGTTCTCAATTATTTTTTTGAAAGTTTCAATGCTGGCGCTGTACTGCCCGGCTTCCTGCTCGGCATAACCTTTTGCATAAAGCGCATCTTCGCCCTTGGGATTCACCTTTACGGCATTGTCGATATATTTTTGAGCCATCTTATCGCCCCGCTGCTGCATCAATAATCCGATTTGCAAAAAGGCATCTGCATTTTTCGGATCTTGTTCCGATGCCGTTTGGAACGAGGAAATTGCTTTGGTGGTGTCGCCCATTTCTTTAAACGCCATCCCTTTCTGAAAATAAATTTCCGGATTGAACATATCCCGGTCTAATGCCGCATTGTAGAACTGCAGGGCACGTTTATAATCCTTCATCAGATAACAAAACTTTCCGCCATACACATAGTATTTTATGTTGGCAGAATCAGTGGAAATGGCCTTCTGCATCAGCATTACGGCACGTTGAGGTTCATTGTCCTGAATGAAAAGGTCGCCGGCATACAAAAAATAATCCGGCCTTACCGAATCAAGCGATAGCGCTAAAAACATATCAGTGAGCGCCGATTTCAAATCGTTCTGCCCCTGATACAGTTGTGCCCGCTGAAAGTACAGTTCCGGGTTTAGGGAATCATTTTTGATCATGGCATCCAGATCTTTGATCGCTTTGATTTTCACTGTGGCGGAATCTGTTTTGGGCTGGTCATTTGTTTTAGGGGCATTGCACTGTTTGCAAGCGGGCAACATCCACATTAGTACAGTTCCAATCAACAGCATCCATATGAGCTTCTTCATTCTACAAGAATAAGCATAAGCGATGAGTTGATTCAAGTATGCTCAAACAAAAACGGCATCCAATGGATGCCGTTTTTGTTTTTTTAGAGAATTCGTTAGTACACTTTGAATCCCGAGAATTTGGAGAAGTTATTTGCTCCTGTAAGGGTAAGAATAACATTGGTTCGGTTATCTACATTCACCGTAACCAAATCTCCCGCGTTCAGCTTCAGATCAACCGTATGTTCCAGCGTTACATACGATCCGTTGGTGATAGATGGCGTAGTTTCATAAACACCGCTATGCACAGTTGAACCGTTTTTCTGAAAATAAATGCTGATGTAACCGGTGAGGTAGCTGGAATTCGACAATACGGCTTCGGAAGCAGAAAAATGGTACACGCCTGCTGACGGTGCAGTAAACACACCGTTCGTAGTATTGTAAGCATTTCCATCGTTAAAATCAGTGGAAGCATAAATGCGGGTTACGGTTCCCGTAGCGCTGGCAACTGCGGTGCTGCCGCTGAAGTATGCGCTGAAGCCTACGCCGCTTCCGCCAGATCCTGCGGCACCTGTTGGTCCTGTAGCGCCCGGAGCACCTGCCGGACCTTGTGGACCTGTGGCTCCGGTTGGGCCTGCACCACTGCCTGTTGGGCCGGTTGCGCCTTGTGGACCTGTAGCGCCCTGAGGGCCGGTTGCGCCTCCGGCTGAAGAAGCGGCATACAATGCAAAAGGAACTGCATTGAGCTGTGATGTTCCCATATCGATAAAGTTGGTGCCTCCCGCAGGATCAATTTCAATTTTTAAGAACTTGTTACCTGATGACCAGTTGATACCCGAGAATGCGCCGCTGGTAGGCGTACCGGTACCAATGGCGTGGTTAAAAAGCCCAAACTGATTGGTGGTCATACCTGTGGCCACTTCCTGATACAAAGTGCTGCCTCCGGTAATTTGGTCGAGGATGGTATAACGCGCACTAATACTCTGATTAGTGAGCAGATTACCCGAACTATTTCGTGCAACAGCCTGATAGTTAATTTTTTGGGGCACCTGAGCCAAAACGCCTAGCGTTAAACAGGCGAACAGTATCGCCAATGTGTTCTTAATCATAGTTGTTTTATTGGTTATTTTACGATTGCGAAAATAGAAATCCTGAGAAAAATCTGAACCTTTTGAAGTGAAAACTTACTTAAAACTTCAAACGCATCATTAAAGCGAAATGGTCAGAAAGGTCCTGATGGCGAGCACTCCAGCGTTGGCGATACATTTTAACCGTTCGCTCCATAAACGAAGGTTTCACGCCATTAGGAATATAAAGAATATAGTCGAGCTGACGGCGTTTAGTTTCACTAAAAGGATACATATCGTTCAGAAAGTGATCGCTGGTCCATTTCTGGGTTCCGCAAACGGAATCGTTGGTGCATTCCAGGTTTCGGATCATGGCATTATACAATAGCGTATCGTTCTGACGGATATTAAAATCGCCTGCAATTAGTTGCGGAACGCCGGGCTGCCGGTGGCGCTGTAATAAGGCCGCGGCTTCTAGCTGCTCCTGAAGTTTGAGGGCATTGCTACCGCCCGATTGCATGTGCGTTCCGAATAATTGAAAACGCTGTTGAGGCGCATTAACTTCAACCAGAATGGCGCCTTTGTGAGCATAGCAATCATAACCTTTACATTGCGAATAGCGGATTTTTTCGAGAGCCGTTATCGGGAATTTGCTGGCAATCATCACACCGCTGCCGCGTTTAAAGCCTTTGGGGCGAAACTTTCCCGGCCCTATAATATAAGGATAGGCAGGCTGAAGTTTTTTACTCAGAATTCTAATTGCAAGGGGGTCGAACATTTCTTCAAATACTACAACATCCACCGAATCGTTGATCAGATGTTGCGGTATCAATTTGGCCCGTTTCACGGGGTGATGGCCAAGGGTGAAGGCAAAGCGTGGCAGAAATTTCAGATTGTAGGTCATGATACGCACTTCTTGCGCAGAGGCTTTCACCATTACAAGAAGCAGTAATGCAGTTATTGATCTTTTCACGCTTGATCTGATTTCTTCACCACTAAATAATTTCCCCGGCTTCCGGTAACTTTCACTTCACTTCCTTTTTCAAAAAAAGTTCCCTCCGAATTCGCCTCAAAAATTTCGGTATCAATTTCGATCTTTCCCTGAGGACGTAAATCGGTAATACAAGTAGCATTTCTACCAATCAGCGCGTTTAAGTTTTCTTGTTTCACCGAAAACCCTTTGGTGGATTTCATTTCAGAATGCACCGACATTTTTTTCAGCAGCGGAGAATGAAAAATGTTCTGACCAAATGCCAGCAACAAGGCCAGCGGCGCGAACATGCATATTGAAACTAACAGAATCGAATTGCCAAAAGCAGAAGAGGGAACATTGCTAAAGTCGAGATCAATATTACGCACCATGGCCAGCGATAGCCCCACCACAATGAGTACAATTCCACTGATGCCTGTGATTCCAAAACCGGGGATCACAAAAATTTCAAGCATCAACAATATCAATCCAATCAAAAAGATCACGATTTCCCAATTCGCAGCCAAACCATCCACATACTTAGGCGCGAAGAACAAGGCTGCGCAAATAATAGAGATTGCAATCGGAAACAGCGTTCCGGGCGCTTTGAATTCAAAGTACATTCCCCCAAAAATTCCAAGCAACAGCATACCTGAAACCATCGGAATCAACAGCAGGAAAATAATCTGATCAATGATGGACGGTTGATGCCAACTGAGCACATAACCCGAACCCAATCGTTTCAACAACTCCGTTTCATTTTGAATAGCAGCATTGCAATATCCTTTTTTAATAGCATCGTCGGTGGTTAGCGTGATAATTTTTCCCGCTGCTTTCACCGAGTCGATTTCCAGATTCTCGTCCACCATACCTTCTGCTATTTTTGGATCGCGACCGGTCTCAATCGCCGTGGCGGCAATCTTGCTGCGCATATACGATTGATATTTTTCAGGAAGTAGTTCTCCCTCCTGATTCACCACACAAGCTGCGCCAATGGTACTACCGGGATGCATGTAAATGCTATCGCACGCAATTGAAATCAATGCCCCGGCTGATGCGGCATTATTTTTAATAAAAACCAAGGTTGGAATTTTAGTTTGCAGCAACATGGTCCTGATCTTATCGGCATCATCTACTAATCCACCATAGGTGTCAAGGTCGAGTAGTAAAAAGCTCGCCTTTTGTTTTTCGGCGGCTGCAATAGCCTGAGCAGTAAGCCGTGTTGCGGCCGGAGCAATTTCTTCATGTATTTTAAATGCGTAAACACTTTTTTGAGCGTTCACCGGGTTGTTTACAATAGTACACAGCAATAAAAATAAGGCTGTTAATATGTGACCAGTTGTGAAGCGCCTTCCGGCTTTTGAATGTAATTTTGAATTGATCATTGATGTCCCTTTACATTAAAATTTTTACCCTGCCAAAATCAGTATGAAAAAAATTGCGCTCTGTTTTCTGTTTGCCTCTGGTGTTTGCTTCTCGTTCGCGCAATCGGCTACGCACAAAGTTATGAAAGGTGAAACACTTTACGCTATAGCCAAAAAATATGGCGTGAAGGTAGAACAACTGGTGAAAGTTAATAAGATCGGGGAAGATCTGAAAGTGAAGCCGGGGCAGGTGTTGACCATCCCAAATGCTAAAACAGCAACAGCTAAGCCAGTGGCCACGCCGGTTGTGAAAACGGAACCCGCTTCACCCAACCCTGCAGCAAGCAAGCCGGCCGCTAAACCATTAGAGGTAGGAAATACGGTTCGTAACAGTAGCGAACTTAGTACTGAAAATATAATTACCCACGAAGTAAAAAAGGGTGAAACGGCTTACAGCATTGCACGCAATTACGGAATTAAAGTAAGCACCCTGCGAGAGTTGAATGGTTTGAACGATAGCCTGAAAGTAAAAGTGGGTCAAAAAATTTTGGTGCGGTTGCCCGATCAGCAAGCGATGTACAATAAGCCGGTGGCTCCGGTTATTACCGAAAAGTCAGATAAGTCAAATCCGGTAGCATTTACACCTCCAACTGATGTAGTTGTGGAAAAGAAAGAGCCGGTAAAAGCAGCAGAGTCGGTGAAAGAAGTTGTTTCAGAAACTTCCGGTTTTTCGATAGAAGCGCGCGACAAGGCCATTAAAGAACAGGAAAAATTGGCCTCTAAACCTGCCGAACCGGTAAACCCTGATGATTATGAAGCGGTGTACAACAGTTATGCAGCTACCGGAAAAGGCCGCCGGATCATTCGCGGACTTGGTTCCTTTTTAAGCGCCGATTCTCCGGGAAACCAGTTTCTGGCGTTGTACAATTACGCCGAAGTGGGTGCGGTGGTGAAAATCACCAATCTGATGAGCAAGAAGACCATCTATGTAAAAGTAATCGGCCGGGTTCCTGCTACCGATGCTCAAAACGAAATCGTTTTGAAGGTAAGCGCTCAGGCTGCCGATGTTTTAAAAGTTTCAGAAGAGAAATTTTTGGTGGAAGTGGCCGCCTACAACAACTGATCGGCCGGATTCTAAGCGCCTAAACGATTTCAGCAGGGTCAATAACACTGATAATTGTAACTTTTTCCATCAGTTTGCGTAAGAGCACGAAGCGAGGTATCTCGTTTAAAACCTCTTAACATGAAAAAGTTCGTACTTAGTTTATGCATCACCGCCTGTAGTTATGCGTTTGCCGCGCCTCAAGGGCAATACATTACCCATACTGTTGAAAAGGGTCAAACACTGTATTCTATTTCAAAAAAATACGGGATGAAACCCGATGAGTTGGCGCGTTACAATAACGCAGTTGGCGCTGATTTTAAAATCAGTGTGGGGCAGGTGTTGCGTATTCCAACCAACGATGTTGCGAGTACCGCCGATGCCCAAAAAGAAACGCCTGTGGCCGCTAAGCCGGCATCGCGAACGGTATCGCTTGATGCTGTAACTTCAGATGAAGGACCTTCGGCCCCGGCAGATCCATATAACGATAGAGTGCAATCGCAGGGCAATGCCTATCACACCGTGGCTAAAGGCGAAACTTTTTATAGCATTTCCCGCATGTACAATATGGATCGTGAGGAGTTGCAACAAATTAATCATATCGACAACCTCACCTTGCGCGTAGGGCAGCGGTTAAAGGTAAAAGCGATTGAAAATGTTACGCCTGCTGCTATACATGAAGCGCCAACGGCAAAATCAAATCCGGCTTCAGACGATGGTGTAATCAAGGTAAAGAGCTATACCTGGACCATGGCCGATGAAGGGCAAGGCGTTACTTCAACAAATGGCGATTTGATCGCTACCACCAGAGTTGTAGAGCCAAGTGCATCAAATCCGGCAGGGAAGGAGATAAAGGAGTGGCATGTGGAAAGTGTGAATGATAAAATGAATCTGAATGCCGATAAGAATGATCCGGCTAACGACTATGAACGAATTTTCTACCAATACATGTATTCCGGAATGAAAAAGTTAGTGGAGTCGGGTATGGCCAAAACCGTTCCGGCCACTATGAATCTGGCCTACTACAACAAGGCCGAAGTTGGCACCATTCTGAAACTCACCAATCCTCAAAACAGTAAAGTGGCCTATGCCATTGTTGTTGGAAAAGTAAGCGATGCTACCGGTCCGGTAACCATTAAAGTAAGCAATGCCGTGGCCCGTCAGTTAAGCACTCCTGATTTGGCAACAGTTGAAATTTCCAGCTATCAGGAAAACTAAAATTACTTCCCTCTTATCAGGTGAATAAAACCTCCGCCTTTGCCACTTGGCAAAGGCTTTTTTATTTCCTTTCCGAAGTGGGTTTCATAATAATAACCGGCATACAGGTAAACGCCATCACTCACGTCAGTTTTAGTTTTCTGATCTTTGCCGTCCCACCTGATCTCGGGATCGGTAGTTTCAAAAATCTTATCGCCCCATCTGTTGAATACTTTGAATTCTACTCGGCTTACAAAACGATACGGATGAATAGGCGTAAAGAAATCATTGCTTCCATCGCCATTTGGCGTAAATGTATTGGGCAAATTGTAAACAGGACAATTATCAATACAAACCACATTGTTCTTTGCGCTCTCATTTCCCACCCGGTCAACAGCCGTTACCACATAGCAGCCCGCAATGTTATCGGTAGTAATATGATTGAAAAGTGTATCGTTAATGCCCACCACACTATCTATCAAACGTAAATTGCCAGAGTCTTCACTAAAATAAATTCGGTACAAAACGGCATCGGCAGCGCAACTGTCAATGGTCCAGCTCAAATGATTAATAAATGAAAAGGTATCAACCGGCAAACTGCAATCGTTGGTAATGGTCAAATGTGGCGGACAAGGCGGCAAGGTATCTTGCGGCACACCGCATTTTTCTTCCGAGTTGTTGATCAGCGGTTTTTTAATAAATGCTGCGGAATAATGACCAAATGCTTTTACGTAATAGCAATAAGTACTGTCGTTGATCAATCCGGTATCCACAAAGCTGGTTGAAGCGGTTGTTGCGAGATAATCAAAAAGATTAGTGGATTTATTCTTCCGAAATACTTGAAAGGTATCTTGCGTCCAAGGCACATTGTATTTCCAGGATAGCACCAGCGATTCATCGCTGGATTGTACGGAAAGATAAACGGAAGAAGCCTTATTGGTAGCGCCAATGGTATCGGTTTGCGAATAAAATTGTACCTGATAGGAGTACGCACTGTCGGCGGTATTAAGATTGGAATCGGTAAAAGTGGTATCGTTCAATTCAGCGAAAGAATTTCTGCTTACTGAATTGATCAATGCCGGATTATTGAAATTGAAGCCGGTACCTCGATAGAGATCGAAACGATAAGGTGGCGGATTCAATATAGTGTCGAGATTGGCAACGCCTGCTCGCGGCTTCGTCCATTCTACATACATTTGGCCGGTGGAAGTGGCCGTGCTTACTACGCTCACATTGGTGATTACCGGAACATCGAAAGGTAAAATCAAACAACTTTCGTTAGAAGGTACGCTAACCACCTGATCGTATTCATAAATTCCGTTTGGCGATTTTTTTGAGAAATGAGCCAAAACGCGGTAACACACATCTTGACCGCGAATTACATCCGCATCCACATACATGGTGTCAAAAAGTTTCTCCGCAATTTTGGTATAACCGCGGCCATCTAAACCGGTTTCGCAATAATCAGGAACAAAAGGATTGCTGTTGATCTTCTTCCAAACCGAAAAACCGCGGAACTCGGCAAACTGCGCACACTTGTAAGTGCTCCACGTAATCTGCGCTTTTTTATTCACAAATTGCGCCTGAACATTCAACGGCGGCGGACCAATCACACGGATCAACCAACTTTGCAAATCTACCAGATGTTTAGCTTGATTGGATGGGTCAACATAATTGTCTTCCGCCCTGAAAACTACCTGATATTGCTGCCGCTGAATATGATCGCAAATCGTGTTCCAGCGGAAGGTACTTTGAACAGGCGATGGACCGGTTACGGTGGGGAAGGTTGCCGGACTAAGTGCCGAAGGAAATATGAGCGGACCGCCATTTGCGCTTAAAGTAACTAGTTGCCCAACATCCGGATCGCGGGCCGTTACCTGTTGTAAAAGCGGATCGCCAGCGCGCACGCAGGTATCGCGAATGCCTGCAATCTGCGGCGGATTGTTATTATGAACTTCAACCAAAATCTGCATATCGCGGATCATGGTGCTGAGCAGAAAACCACGGCGAAATTCTCGAATAATAAAAGCAACATTGTAAATGCCCGTCATTTGAGGAACAGCCCACGTATATTCGCCGGTGGCGGTGTTAAGATATTCGGTGTTGGTGGCTGAAGGAATAACCTGTTTGGGATATTGATAAGAAGGCACATTCACGCCGCTGGTTTGCAATGGCGGAATCTGTTCGAAGGTTAAACTGTCACCATCAGCATCAAACGCCAGGGGATTGTGATAAAAGGTGTCACCTACATTGGCAAAGTCGATTGGTGGATTTAATAAAATAGGGGAGGAGTTGAAACCGATGTTGGGCAAATCAGTTGGGAACTTGATGGTATCTTCAATATAGAAGGGAATATCTACTGAATTCCCATTTTGGATATTGGTGATGCCGGCAATGCGGTTGATGTCCTGCATCGAAATCAAATAAAAGTTTTTTGGTGGAGGCGCGGCGCCGGCATAGGTGTGCGTGGCGGTGTACAAATTTTTTTTGATATCGTTTCCAATAGGTTCACCATTGGGTATGCCGCTGCCGCCCACCGGGCCGTTGGTGCGCAATACCAGCGAAGTATTGCCGTCGCCCCAGTTCAACAACAAACTGTCGCGGTCAGCCTGAATGCTGCTTTGGCGGGTGTACGTGATTATAGTTGCCTGAATTTGAAATGGGGCAATCACTTTGTAAATGATTTCACCCGCGCGGTTATGCGTTGCAAATAGTTTTTGGGAAAAAAAACAGCAGCAAAGCAGCACTGTGCCTGCCGTTTTCCATATGGCCGATTTCATAACAGCAATTTAGTAAAAGACGGGGAGCCGCCAATAAAGTACGGTGGAAAACGGAAATAATGACCCTTTTATGAAAAAAGTTCTTCGTGCGGGTTAAACCCATCATCGTTAAGCCACGGCCCGGTATCGGCCGCAGTTGTTGCCAAATAGTCGCAACGCTCATTGTATTGATGACCATTGTGACCACGCACCCAAACAAACTTCACATGATGCTTTCTGTAAATTCGAAGAAAACGCTTCCACAAATCGGGATTCTTCTTTTTCTCAAACCCTTTTTTTTCCCAATTAAAAATCCAGCCTTTTTCAAACGGATCTATCACATATCTCGAATCGCTGTAAATAGTTACCTCAAGCGGATGTTGTTTCAATGCTTCTAAACCCACAATGGCAGCCATCAGTTCCATCCGGTTGTTGGTGGTAAGATGGTAACCTTGCGAAAATTCTTTTTCATGTTTGCCGTACTTCAATATGGCGCCATAGCCGCCCTTGCCGGGATTGCCACGCGAAGAACCATCAGAATATAATTCTACATGCATTGGGGCAAAGAAACGAAAACAAATAAACGAACAGCAACGCGAAGCGCTGATCGCCAATTAAATTATTTTTTATGGCGGCACCCGCGCTCTCCGCTGCAAGTCCTCAACCGCGGGAAGCCTAAAACCATTGCTCTGTAATCGTTTCGGGCGAATTACGAATTTCAAATTACGAATTACGAAAGAGTAGGTTGGTCATAGCAATACGGGCCTAATTCATTTCGTAATTCGTAATTTTTCATTCGTAATTTTTTCTGCCGCGGTTTGCGGGCTTTCCGCTGCGATCGCTGCCGCGGGGCAACAGCAGTGCCTAAAGGCGGTCATCGTGCAGAATGTAATAGTGAATGGTAATTGTATGCAGCCGGCAGCAACAGTTTCACGCTTATTTATTATAAAGCGCTTAACAACAATTTTACCCGGGTTTCGTTCAGTTTCAAATTGTATAATACCTGAAAATAACGGTACGAAACTTCTTCGAAACTGAGCTGTGCCTGGCGCACTTCTAACGTATTGGTACCGCCTAACCGAAATCGCTCTGTGGCGATGAACAAATTTTCACGGCTTAGTTGAACGCTTTGTTCAGCCAACTTTCGTTGCTCATTCAAAGTGCTGAACTCCCGATAGGCATCAAACAGCTGCCGATTAATGCTGAGCGACCAACTATTGATGCGAATGTCGGCCGATCGCATTTCCACAGCCGCCACTTTTACCTGGCGGTTAATATTCAATCCATTAAATAGCGGCATCACGGCGCTAAACCCAACCTGCGGTCCATAAGTTTGATTCAGTATTTGAAAACCGGCTGAATTGTTCGCTCGCGAAAAATAATAACCGCCGTTCAGCGTAATCCGCGGCCAACGTTGACTGTTGAATTCTGCTTTATTTAGCCGTGCAACTTCAAATTGCCGGCGCAGTACCTGAAGTTGTAAATTTTGGTCTTGGGCGCGCGCCACGGCTTCGCCCAATGAAGTAGGCGTTGCAATAATTACCGTATCAATTACATCGAAAGTGGTGTTTGGGGCGCGGCTCATCAATTCATTCAAACGATGTTTCGCATTTTCAATGTTCAATTCCAATTGCAGTAAATCGCTTTTTCTGGTATTCGCATCAACCTGCGCTTGCAGCAAGTCGGTCTTGGCCGAAACACCAATGTCGAATTTATTGCGCGCCAGATTCAGCCGGTCTTCATTATAACGTATGGCTTCCCGCAACGAAACCGATTGCTGTTTGTAAGAAACTATGCTGTAATACGAAGCTACCACATCTGAGATGGTAGATTGTACCTGATCGCGAAATTGGAGATCGCCAATATCCTGAATCTTAGATAGTCTTTTCTTTTCAAGGAACATTCGGGCGCCATCAAAAACAGTCCAGTTCAATACTACGCCTGCAGTAAGCGCATTTCCTTGCACGCCATTTACTGCCACATCACTGCCACTGCTCAACCGCTGATTCAACCCGTTGTACGAAAAATTATCAGCTACTTGTGCACTAATCGAGGGCAGCATGCCGGCATTGCCCGGCGTATTATTCAAACGCGCAATTTCAGCATTGTTCTTCACCACCAGAATGTCATAATTATTCTCGAGTGCAATCTTTATGGCATCTTCTACTTTAAGCAGTGGTGGTTCGTTCTGACCAAATGCTGAAGCAGCAATCAACAGGCTAAACGCCAGCAATATTTCAATGTGCCATTTCATCATGAGAGGGTTGTCCTTTATGTGCCAGCAAAATGTACATACCGGGAATTACATATAAAGTGAGTAGCAAGGAAAAGAACAAACCGCCAACAATTACAACTCCTAGCGGTATGCGACTTTTCGATCCCGAACCCAATGCCAACGCAATCGGCAATGCACCAAGTATGGTAGCCAAACTCGTCATCAGGATGGGGCGCAACCTTCCTACTGCCGCTTCCTGCACAGCCTGAATTTTTTGCAAACCGGCTTCGCGTTTCTGGTTGGCGAATTCTACAATCAAAATTCCGTTTTTGGTCACCAAACCAATCAGCATAATCATTCCGATCTGCGAGAAAATATTGAGTGTTTGCCCGAAAATAAAAAGCGATAATAATGCTCCGGCCAACGCCAACGGTACTGTGAGCATAATAATGAAAGGATCGCGAAAACTTTCGAACTGAGCGGCAAGAATCAGATAGATGAGTACCAGCGCCAGAAGGAACGCAAAAGAAGTGTTTGACGAACTTTCCGCAAAATCGCGCGAGGTGCCGCCGAGGTCGGTAGTAAAGGTTTCATCCAAAAGATCTTTCGAAATATTGCGCATCGCCTGAATGCCTTCGCCCAGAGTTTTTCCGGGCGCCAACGATGCTGAAACAGTAGCGCTTTTGTATCGGTTGTAATGGTAAAGCGTTGGCGGCTCGCTGCTTTCGTTCACATCTACCAAATTATCGAGTTGCACCATTTCCCCTTTGTTGCTTCGCACATACAACGATTTCAGATCAATTGGCGAATTGCGATCTTCTCGATCAACCTGCCCGATTACCTGATATTGCTTGCCATTCATCAGAAAATAGCCTACACGACCGCCGCTATAAGCCAATTGTAATGTGTTGCCGATGTCCTTAACACTAACGCCCAAATCAGTTGCCTTCATTCGATTAATGCTTACCAGCAGTTCCGGTTTGTTGAACTTAAGGTTCACATCCACATTCCCGAAAGTTGGATCTTTTCGTGCGCGCTCCAGAAATTTTGGCAATACCTTTTCGATTTTTTGGAAATCGAGGTTTTGAATAATGTATTGAACCGGAAGTTGCGAACCGGAGGCCAGCGACGTAGAGATGGTTTGTTCCTGATTTGGGAAAATACGGGCCTCGGGAAATCGTTTTACCAATCGCGACATCTGATCATAGATCTGAAACTGAGTGGCTTTGCGGTCTTTAGGGTCTTTCAGAATACTGCTCACGAAACCGGAGTTGGTGCTTCCGGCACCATTAAAAGATGGCGCTACGATGCCATACATCGCCTTATATCCCGCAATGGAATCCATGTAAGTTGATACCAGACGATTAATCAGATTTTCAGTAGCATCATAATCGGTGCCTTCGGGCAGTGTTACGGCCGAACGGATGATGCTGCGATCTTCCAGCGGCGCCAGTTCTGATTTCAGCGTAGTCATGAAAAGAGCGATAAGCCCGATGCAGATGACCAGAAGTGAAAGCGGTAACCAGCGCAATTTGGTAAATGCTGCCAGCGATTGTTTATATCGGTTTTCCATTCCTTCAAAGAATGGTTCCGACCATTTATAGAAACGCCCACGCTGATTATTCTTTCGCGTTAGCTTCACGTTCAGCACCGGAGTTAAGGTGAGCGATACAAATGCCGAAATGAGCACCGCACCTGCCACTACAATACCGAACTCGCGGAATAACCGTCCGGTGAAACCCTGAAGAAAGATAACCGGTATGAACACCACCGCCAGCGTTATAGAGGTGGCGATTACCGCAAAGAAGATTTCTTTCGTGCCTTCGATGGCGGCCTCGGTTTTCGACATACCTTCTTCCATCTTCTTGAAAATATTTTCAGTCACCACAATACCGTCATCAACCACCAAACCGGTTGCAAGTACAATGCCCAGAAGGGTAAGAATATTGATCGAAAAATCGAAGATGTACATGATGAAAAACGTTCCGATAAGTGAAACCGGAATGTCGATCAGCGGACGAATGGCGATCAGCCAATCTCTGAAGAACAAGTAAACTATGATCACCACTAGAAAGAAAGCGATGAAAATGGTTTCTGAGACTTCTTCAATAGCGCGGCGCACAAAACGAGTTTTGTCGATACCAATGTCAAGAATAATGTCAGGCGGAAGGTCTTTCTGAATTTCGCGATAGCGCTTATAAAACTCATTTGCAATTTCGATGTAATTGGCGCCAGGTTGAGGCAGCAGCGCCAAAGCCACGCCGGAAATGTTGTTCTTTTTAAGAGCAGTCTCTTCGTTTTCAGGTCCTATCATGGCCTCGCCTATATCCTTAAACCTTACGATTTGCTGATCAGTTTGGCTGATGATCAGGTTGTTGAAATCCTCTTCTGAATATAATCGGCCGGTAGTTTTTACAATCATTTCCGTGCTTTCGCCTCGTACTTTTCCTGCAGGCAAGTCCACGTTCTCCCGGTCCAAAGCGCTGATCACATCCTGTAGCGTAAGATGGTATGCCGCCAGTTGCTGCGGTTTGATCCAAAGGCGCATACTAGGCCGCTTACTTCCAAAAATGTTCACCGCACTTACGCCCGGGATGGTTTGCAATTTTTCCTGAAGCACGTTTTCGGCATAGCGGCTTAATTCCACCACATTGCGCGTAGTGCTTTGTACCGGCATGAAAATAATGGGATCGCCGTTGGCGTCGGCCTTAGCTACAATAGGAGGAGCATCTATATCCTGAGGCAGGTTTCGCGAAGCCTGTGAAACCTTGTCGCGCACATCATTGGCGGCCTGATCTAAATCTACACCCAAATTGAACTCTACCGTAATATTACTGTTTCCCAACGCCGATGAGGAAGATATCGAGCGAATGCCGGCAATTCCATTGATCGATTTTTCAAGTGGTTCGGTTATTTGCGATTCTACGATTTCGGCGTTGGCGCCGGTGTAAGCGGTTCTTACATTAATAGTTGGCGGATCGATGGCCGGGTATTCGCGAACGCCCAAAAAGGTGTAACCAATCACGCCAAACAGCACAATCACCACACTCATCACCACTACCAGCACCGGGCGTTTTATAGGAAGCTCCGCTAAAGTCATATCAATTCTTAATGCTGTTAAATTTTAATGGCGCATCTGGCTTTAGAAATAAAATTCCTGTGGTAGCTATGGTATCGCCTTCCTGTAATCCATCCGTAACTTCTACCTTATCGCTGTTTCGCGCACCGGTTTTGATTTTTACGAATGTTGCTTTTCCGCCACGGCTAACAATAACGCTTTTATCGCGGGCAGCCGGAATCACCGCTTCGGTAGGAATTAGGAGCGCTTTGTTGTTTTCACCCAGTTTCAGATGCACCAAAGCATAGGCGCCTGGTGTAATCGTGAAAGAATTCCGCTGGATAATGGCACGCACATTCATATTGCGGGTTTCAGCCGAAACCTGTTTTTCATTAGCTATAACTTTTGCCGTAAGGAATGAATCGCTGCCGGCGGTGGTGAAATGCACGATATCGCCTACTTCTACCTCGCTGCTGTATTTTTCAGGAACGCTGAAATCGAGCTTCAATTCAGAAGTGGCGCGAATAGTAGCGATTGCAGTAGCCGGACTAACCATAGCGCCCGGGCTCACTTTGCGCAGCCCGATAATCCCAGTGAAAGGAGCGCGGATCTCGGTTTTAGAAATCTGCGCATTCACCAAATCAATATCGGCTCTGGAATTGCTGACTTGTAAAACGGAAAGGTCGTAATCCTGCTGACTGATACCGCTAATGGCCAACAATTTTTTCTGGCGTTCTTCTGTTTCCTGGTTTAACTTTAACTGCACCCGCAGTTTCTGTAATTGCGCTTGCAGGTCGGCATCAAATATTTTCACCAGCAACGTTCCGGCAGGAACGATTTTACCTTCAGGAATGTTGAGGTAGGTGATTCTTCCGGAAACTTCGGGATGGAGCTCTGCTTCGTCCATTGGGATGATGGTACCTGAAGCCTCTATTGAATTAGCAAGCACCAACGGTTTTACGATGTAACCGGTAATATTGGCTACCGGAACAGTGGCTGGCGGTGGTTCGCTGTTTTTGCCTTTACAGGCCGTTAAGAATAGAATGGAAAGAATGGCTAAAGCCTGAAAAACGTTTCTCATGATACGTGCGAAAGCGTTGCAATAGTAATAGAAGTATGCCAAAGGTTGTGACTACAATCATTAAAAGCAGCTTTCGTTTCTGCAAGTGCCGGCAGTACGTTAACCAACTTATTAATTCCCAATTGTTTTATTTCAATAAAATCGTAAGAGCACAACTTCCTAAAAAACGTTACGGCGGTTTTCTTTGTTGGCGGGTTTGTTAAATTCACACCCGCAAATGAAAAATCGGCTTGACTTATTCCAAAAGCTACTGGCATCAAAGGTTTCAGGGGGAACAGGATTCCGGCTGGTATTACTTTCATTTGTGGTGTTTTTAGTTTGTCAGTGCGCGGGATTGAGCGCATCGGCTAAATCAACTACTTCTAACAGAATTACCGAAATCCAAAACTTCACTTCCTGTGAACTGGCGCCGCTTCAAACTGCCGGTCGGGATGCGGGATTCGGTCAATATTTTGAATGTTCTAATGAGGATGAACAGGAAGATCTTGATGGCGACCATGTTTCATTTCAGGTATCCAACAACCTGGATGCTGTATTCGACGGTAGCCTGCGCATTTTCAAATACGCCCGTCAGGTAGATTCTATCAAAACACAGTTACCTGTTCCGCTTTTTATTCTCCACCATTCGTGGAAGAGTTTTATAGCATAAGCGCAGTAGTTGCTACTCCGGCCTATACGGTATTGCCCGAACCAAGGGCCTTTTTGTCCCAAATTTTTAAATCAATCAAAAAAATGAAGCGGTTCCTCTATTCACTTTGCCTAAGTATTTCGTTGTTCGAAATGGGTTGCCATCACAACGCCCCCGAAAAGGAAGCGGAAGCCAAATTTGTGGTGACCAGTCCTATGAAAACCGATACGGTAGTTTACAAGGACTACGTATGTCAAATCCATGCCATTAATCATATAGAATTGCGCTCGCAGGAACGCGGTTATTTGCAAAACATTTATGTTGATGAAGGTCAGTTTGTGCATAAGGGCCAATTGATGTTTCAGATCATGCCATTGCTGTATCAGGCAGAATTGCAGAAATCTCAATCAGAAGCAAATTATGCTCAAATCGAATATGAGACAACGAAAAATCTTGCTGATAGTAACATTGTTTCAAAAAGCGAACTGGCCCTATCGAAAGCTAAGCTGGATAAGGAACGTGCGGATGTAGAACTGGCAAAGGCACATTTGGCCTTTACCGAGATCCGCGCTCCATTTGATGGCATTATGGACCGTTTTCTGAAACGAGTAGGAAGTTTGGTGGATGAAGGGGAACTGCTCACCAATTTGTCAGATAACAGTAAAATGTGGGTATACTTCAACGTTCCGGAAGCAGAATACCTTGATTATGCCCAAAAGGCAAAGGCCAAAAATCCGCAAACCGTTAAATTACAAATGGCCAATGGGGAAATTTTCGATCATCCCGGTGTGATTGAAACGGTGGAGGCCGATTTTAATAATGAAACCGGCAATATAGCTTTCCGGGGTACTTTCCCCAATCCAAATGGTTTGTTGCGCCATGGCGAAACCGGCAATATTCTTATGCCCATTGAGTTGAAGGACGCGCTGATTATTCCACAGAAATCAACTTTTGAAATTCTGGATAAAAAATATGTGTATGTAGTGGACGATAAGCACGTTTTGCACGCCACACAAATCACTATAGGTACTGAATTGCCCCATATCTACGTGGTTACTTCCGGTATCACCGTTAACGATAAAATATTGATGGAAGGTTTGGGTAAGGTAAAGGATGGCGATAAAATCGAAAGCGAGTTTGAGCCGTTCGAAAAAGTTATGACCGATATTAAAAATTTGCACGCCGAATAAGGCAAGAATCCAAAAAAAATAAAGATGTTCCACACGTTCATTCAACGGCCGGTTCTTGCTATAGCTATATCTATCGGAATTGTTTTCGTTGGTCTGCTGGCCATGAACACTATTCCTATAGCGCAGTTTCCGGACATAGCCCCGCCTCGGGTAACTATTTTCATCGAATTCCCAGGTTCCAATGCCGATGTGCTGGTGAAATCTACGCTTACTATTATGGAAAGGCAGATTAACGGCGTTCAGGGAATGCAATACATGCTTTCAGATGCCACCAGTGCCAGCGAAGCCAGTATCGACGTGGTATTTGAACCCGGTACCGACCCTACACTAGCTGCAGCGCGCGTGAAATCGCGGGTAGATCAGGTTTGGTCCAACCTTCCACCTTTAGTTCAACGGGAAGGTGTGGTAATAACCCCTCTGGCCCCGAATATGCTGATGTATGTGAATCTCTTCAGCACCAACAAGGGTACTGATGAAAAGTTTCTATTCAACTATGCCAATACCTTTTTGGTTCCTGAAATTTCACGCATTAAAGGTATGGGCCGTGCGGAAGTAACCGGTAGCCGCGCCTTTGCCATCAGGGTTTGGTTGAACCCCGACCGGATGCGCGCTTATAATATTTCTGCCGATGATGTGCTGAAGGCGATCGACGAGCAAAGTGTGCTGGCCCGTCCGGGTAGGGTGGGGTTGAGCTCAGGTAAAATGGCACAGTCGCAGGAATATGTTTTTACCTATAAAGGCTGGTTCAATACACCGGAGCAGTATGAGGGAATCATCATCCGCGCCAACGCGGATGGTGAACTTCTGAAACTTAAAGATGTTGCCAAGATCGAAGTGGGTAGCGAGTTTGTGGATATTTATACGAACAAGGATGGCTACCCCGCGGCTTCCATGGTACTAAAGCAAAATCCCGGAAGTAATGCTAATAAGGTGATTGCCGATGTGAAGGCTAAGCTCGAAGTTTTAAAAAAGGATTTTCCTCCGGGGATGGACTATGAAATCAATTACGACGTTTCTTCCTTCGTAGATGCTTCAATTGAAAAAGTACTGCACACTTTGCTGGAAGCCTTCATACTCGTGGCTTTGGTGGTGTTTGTTTTTTTGGGCGATTTTCGGTCTACACTCATCCCAATCATTGCCGTTCCGGTGTCGCTGATCGGTGCATTCATTTCCATGCAGTTCTTTGGACTCAGCATCAACCTCATCACTCTTTTTGCTCTTGTTCTGGCAATCGGTATTGTGGTAGATGATGCCATTGTAGTGGTGGAAGCAGTTCACGTAAAAATGGCTGAACAAAATGTTTCGGCTTACAAGGCGGTGAAACAGGTTTTGGCCGAAATTAGCGGCGCCATCATTGCCATTACGCTGGTGATGACTTCCGTATTTGTGCCGGTAGCTTTTATGACCGGTCCGGTCGGGGTGCTTTACCGGCAGTTCTCCATTACAATGGCCAGCGCTATTGTGCTTTCAGGATTTATTGCGCTTACCCTTACTCCGGTTCTTTGTGCCATGCTGTTGAAGAATACGCATGGTCAACATCAAAAAAAGACACCCATCAATCGTTTCATCGATTGGTTTAACAGGAATTTTGAAAAGGCCACAGGGAAATATACCGGCTTTTTACGGCTAATCGTTGATCGCCGGTTGATCACTTTCGGGATATTATTTGCTTTTGGCTTTGGAATTTTTGGCGTGAGCAAAGTATTGCCGGCAGGTTTCATTCCAAGTGAAGACCAGGGGCAGGTGTATGCAATCATTCAAACACCTCCGGGAACAACACTTGAACGTACTAACGAAATATCGAAGAAATTGCAGTTGCTTGCCAAGCAAATTCCCGATGTGAAATCGGTTACGGCTTTGGCCGGTTATGAAATTCTTACTGAAGGTCGTGGATCGAATGCCGGAACCTGTTTGATCAACTTAAAAGATTGGTCGGAAAGAAAGCATTCTGTAAAAGATGTGATCAAAGAACTTGAAGAGAAAGGCAAGGATCTTCCGGCAAAAATCGAATACTTTGAACCGCCGGCTGTTCCGGGTTATGGAACTTCTGATGGCTTTTCGTTGCGGTTGCTCGACAAAGGCAGTAATGTAGATTATCAGGAGTTTGACCGGGTGAACGCTGAGTTTGTGAAGGCATTATCGAAGCGCAAAGAATTGACCGGTTTGTTCGCGTTTTTCTCGGCCAAATATCCGCAATATGAAATCACCGTTGATAATGCGTTGGCTATGCAGAAAGGGGTTTCTATTGGAGATGCCATGGAGAACCTGAACATCATGCTGGGTAGTACCTATGAGCAGGGCTTTATACGCTTCAATAATTACTATAAAGTTTACACGCAGGCAGCTCCGGAATACCGCAGGTTGCCTACCGATTTGTTGAACCTTTACATTAAAAATGATAAGGGCGACATGGTGCCGTATTCTGCTTTCATGAAAATTACGAAGACGCAAGGACCGAATGAAATTTCCCGATACAACCTGTATGTGTCCTCGCTCATCAATGGGATGCCATCGCCGGGATATTCTTCGGGTGAAGCCATTAAGGCGATCAAAGAAGTAGCGGAACAGTCACTGCCAAAAGGCTATGACATCGACTGGGAAGGGATTGCTTACGACGAAGTAAAAAGAGGAAACGAGGCAATCTATATTTTCCTGGTGGTATTGCTGTTCGTTTACCTCATTCTTTCTGCTCAATACGAAAGTTTCTTGTTGCCATTCGCGGTTTTGATTTCCATTCTTCCCGGAATATTCGGCTCGTTCCTGTTGCTCAAAATGATGGGACTTGCTAATGATGTTTACGCTCAGGTTGGTTTGATTATGCTTACGGGGCTTCTTGGAAAGAATGCGGTGCTGATTGTTGAGTTTGCTGTGCAACGTAGGCAAGCAGGCGCTACGGTGCTGGAAGCTGCCATTGAAGGCGCAAAGGCACGTTTCCGCCCTATCCTGATGACTTCCTTCGCGTTTATTGCCGGTCTCATTCCGTTGGTTGTGGCCACCGGGCCGGGTGCTGTAGGCAATCACACCATCGGCTCATCAGCCTTGGGTGGTATGTTATTCGGAACCTTATTTGGTGTTTTTATCGTTCCCGGATTGTATTTCATTTTCGGTTCGCTGCAAAAGGGACCATTATTTAGTGAAGAAGATGAAACGCCACTCAGCGAAGCCTATGCCAATGAACAAACGCAAGCCGAATTGACGGTTACGATTAGAAACATCATACAAAAAATCACCAAGCGAAATGAAAAATAAAGTGCCGATAAATTACCTGGTAGCTGCACTGCTACTCATTAGCGTATCGGGTTGCAAAATGTTCAAGGTTCCATTGAAAGTGGAAAACAAGAATGTTCCGGCCAGCTATTTCAATGCTACCGATACTACCAATAGCGCCAAAGTGCAGTGGCGCAAATACTTCAAAGATCCTTATCTGATCGCTTTGATTGATACCGCGCTGAAGAACAATCAGGAGTTGAATATCACCATGCAGGAAATTGAGATAGCGAAGAACGAGGTGAAAGCGCGCAAAGGAGAATACTTGCCTTTTGCTGGTTTGAAGGCGGGAGGAGGCCCTGACCGTGCCGGTGCCTATACCTGGAACGGTATGTCGGAAGAAGATTTAAAAGCGAATCCCGGTAAAGCCAAATATATTGGCGATTTTTCGATTAGTGCGTTCTTCTCGTGGGAGCTCGACATCTGGAAAAAGCTGCGGAATGCGAAGAAATCGGCAGTGGCCAGGTATCTCGCCAGTATCGAAGGGAAGAATTTCATGGTTACCAATCTCATTTCAGAAATTGCTGGTTCGTACTATGAATTGCTGGCGCTCGACAATCAGTTGATCATTATTCGTCAGAATATCGAGATTCAGGAAAATGCGCTTCGCATCATAAAACAACAAAAGGATGCCGCGCGGGTGTCGCAATTGGCGGTTAACCGATTTGAAGCGCAGTTGCTAAACACCCAAAACCTTCAATACGATATTCAGCAGCAAATTGTAGAAACCGAAAACAAGCTGAATTTTCTTACCGGAAGTTTTCCGAAGCGCATTTCAAGAAACGTGGCTTCCTTTAATAATCCGGTATTCGATTCCATCTCAGCCGGCATTCCAAGCCAATTGCTGGAAAACCGTCCCGATATCCGGCAGGCCGAACAGGAACTGATAGCTTCGAAATTAGATATCAAAGTAGCTAAGGCTAATTTCTTCCCTAATATCCGCATTTCTGCTGAAGTGGGATTTCAGGCCTTCAACCCGGCAGTTTGGTTCAATCCTACTTCTTTAATGTATAGCGTATTTGGCGATTTGATGGCTCCGCTCATTAACAGAAATGCGATTGTAGCGGCTTACAAAAGCGCCCGGGCCAAACAAATTCAGGCTGTTTACAATTATGAAAAGACGGTGCTGAACGCCTATGTTGAAGTAGTGAACCAGCTTTCAGGTATCGATAACTATTCAAAAAGTTTGGATACCAAATCGAAGGAGGTAGATATTCTCACTAATTCGATCAACATTTCCGACAATTTATTCAAATCAGCAAGGGCTGATTATATTGAAGTATTGCTAACGCAGAAAGAAGCATTGGCTTCTAAAATGGAGCAAATAGAAATTAAGAAGAATCAGTTGCATGCTGAGATCAATGTTTATAAAGCACTGGGAGGCGGCTGGCAATAATCCATGCCATAAATTCGTAACAATAGAACAAAAAAAATGGCCTCAAAAGAGGCCATTTCTATTTAATAACGAAGTTTGCTTACGATTCTACTAAAACCACTACTTTGTTCTTCAAACACTCTGCAAATCCTCCTGTGATGGCTACTTGTTTTTCGCCGTCAGGAGTTTTATACCGAAGTGTTCCTTTCCCAAGTGCCGAAATGATAGGAGCGTGGTTGTTCAGTAATTGAAACTGACCATCGATGCCGGGCAGCGTAACGCTGGAGGCCTCGCCTGAGTACAATTTCTTTTCCGGTGTAAGAATTTCCAAAGTCATAATTACTTGGCTTCAGCCATCATTTTTTCGCCTTTCGCAATAGCATCTTCAATTGTTCCAACCAGGTTGAATGCTGCTTCAGGATATTTATCTACCTCTCCATCCAGAATCATATTGAAACCCTTGATAGTTTCATCAATTGAAACCAGAACGCCTTTCAAACCGGTGAACTGTTCGGCCACGTGGAATGGCTGAGAAAGGAAGCGCTGTACACGACGGGCGCGGTGCACCACTTGTTTGTCTTCTTCGCTTAATTCATCCATACCCAGGATGGCAATGATATCCTGCAATTCTTTATAGCGTTGCAGAATTTCTTTCACACGCATAGCGCAGCGATAGTGTTCATCACCCAAAACCGAAGCGCTTAGAATACGGGAAGTGGAATCCAAGGGATCCACTGCAGGGTAAATACCTAACTCAGCAATTTTACGGCTCAATACGGTAGTGGCATCCAGGTGCGCAAAGGTGGTGGCCGGAGCCGGATCGGTCAAGTCATCGGCCGGTACATACACCGCTTGTACTGAAGTGATAGAACCGCGTTTTGTAGAAGTGATCCGTTCCTGCATCAAACCCATCTCCGTTGCCAGCGTTGGCTGGTAACCTACGGCTGAAGGCATACGACCCAAAAGGGCTGATACTTCGGAACCGGCTTGCGTGAAACGGAAGATATTATCAATAAAGAAAAGGATGTCGCGACCGCCTTTTGCATCGTTTTTGTCTCCATCACGGAAATATTCAGCAATGGTCAAACCGCTCAATGCCACACGCGCACGCGATCCCGGTGGTTCGTTCATTTGGCCGAACACCAGCGTAGCCTGACTTTGAGCCAACTGAGCCGGATCTACTTTTGAAAGATCCCAGCCTCCGGCTTCCATGCTGTGCTTAAACTCTTCACCGTATTTTACCACATTCGATTCAATCATCTCACGCAGCAGGTCATTACCTTCACGCGTACGCTCGCCTACACCGGCAAACACCGATAAACCGGCATAAGCCTTGGCGATATTATTGATCAATTCCATGATCAATACCGTTTTTCCTACTCCGGCACCTCCGAACAAACCAATTTTTCCACCCTTGGCGTATGGTTCCAAAAGATCAATAACCTTAATACCTGTGAACAATACTTCAGCATCGGTAGCCAAATCTTCGTAAGCCGGTGGCATGCGGTGAATCGGGTAACCGCCAGCTTTAGAAACCGGCACGTTGATACCGTCAATAGCATCGCCAATTACGTTGAACAAACGACCCTTAATGCTATCGCCCACCGGCATGGTGATCGGAGCGCCCAGATCGGTAACATCCATACCGCGGCGAAGGCCGTCGGTTGAATCCATCGCTACGGTACGAACCGCATCTTCACCAAGGTGCTGCTGTACTTCAAGAATGATTTTCTGACCGTTTTCCTTGGTAACTTCCAAGGCGTTCATGATGGAAGGAAGGGCAGACCCTTGTGCTTCGAAGCTCACGTCCACTACCGGCCCGATGATTTGTTTAATTTTTCCAATGTTAGCCATTGCAGAATTTTGAAGTTTATGCTTTTAAAAAGCGGTGCGAAAATAGGCAGATTTGTGAGAAAAGGAAGGATATTTTTAACCGTTTACCCCATTTTGTTCAAAAATGGCCGATTCTGCACAAATAGCGGTAACAACCGTTCGTTATTAAATGAAAAAGGCCACCCGAAGGTGGCCTTTCAAAATGTTAGATTAACGTAGCTCAAAGTTTCGGAATACCCGCTCGGCATATTCTTTAAATCGATTACTGCGTTCAATATCGTATCGCGCATCTTTGAACTGAAAGTTCAGGTTCAGCATAAAAATAGCATCCGCCTTTTCAGAATAAACATTATAAAAGTAGCGGCAGTAGTTGCTCACTTTACTGCGGCGGTAATATCGGGTGCGAATCATTTCGCCGGTTTGACCGGTTTTGGCGATAACGGCCGATGAATCATAAGTATAATTGGGCTCCTGAACCCGGTCGCTGAAAACCATAAAGTCGTTGATGGCCAAATCTTTGGCTGCTTTCATGTCGTTACCCTTCACCCGGCTGATCTGAAAATTTGCAGTAACCGGCGCGCTGTTGCAGGTCGTAGTAATCCCAATGCCCGTAAGGTCAAATTTGAATTCCTGCCCTGTTCCTTCAATTATGGCAACTTTCTTCCAATCGTTTGGAATGTTAAGGATGTAATTGTTGTCCTCCATTTTCTTTTCGGTGCGCCAAATCGTAGTGTCGATCTGCCCGAAAGACCACATCCAGCTGCATATTGCACAGATGGTAATCCACGTTTTCATTTGTATAAAAGGTTGGTTTTAAAATCAGTTTCCGGCTACGCCTTTATACTCAAAACCGGGCCAAAAGTTTCTGAATCCAACTAAAAAAAGACAATTATTCCGCAGCAGCCATTTTTATTCTGACATACAGTCGTTTCGCCCTTCTTTTTTCTGCCAAATTGTAACCCTGATTCGGGCGGAACTGTTTTTGATAAACAGCAGTAAACCGGAAATAACATGAACGCAAATAATTTTACCAATAAGGCCATGGAAGCGCTCAGCCATGCGCAGCAACTGGCCTTCGACCATTCCAACCCGGAGTTGGATACCATTCACCTGCTGAAAGGGATGCTGGAAGTAGATGAAGATACCTTGCCGTACCTTCTGGAGAAATCTAACGCTAACCGCAACATTCTATTAGGTAAGGTAGAAGAGAAAATCAAGCAATTACCTAAAATCAGCGGTTCACAGCAATTGAACTCCTCTGCTCGTTTGGGGCAAGTGATTCTTTCGGCAAATAAGATGCTGAAAGAATTCGGGGATTCTTACATCACCATTGAACATCTGCTGTTGGCTATGTTACAAGTTGGCGACGATACATCCCGGCTTTTAAAAGAAAACGGTTTGGATGAAAAAAAGGTTCGCGCGGCCATTGCCGAATTGCGCAAAGGCGAAAAAGTGACCGATCAGAATGCGGATGCCCGATATAATTCACTCGAAAAATACGCGATCAATCTAAATAGTCAGGCCAAAAGCGGCAAGCTTGATCCTGTAATCGGGCGCGATGAAGAGATACGAAGGGTAATGCATATTCTATCGCGCAAAACAAAAAACAATCCCTTGCTGGTAGGTGAGCCAGGCGTGGGTAAAACCGCCATCGCCGAAGGCATTGCTCATCGAATCATTAAAGGCGATGTGCCTGAAAATTTGAAAAACAAAACGGTTTTTGCACTGGACATGGGCGCGCTGATGGCCGGGGCTAAGTTTCGCGGTGATTTTGAAGAACGCCTGAAAGGCGTGGTAAAAGAGGTGAAGGAATCTTCGGGCAGAATTATTTTGTTCATCGATGAAATTCACACGCTGGTAGGGGCGGGCGCCACAGAAGGCGCAATGGATGCCGCTAACATTATTAAACCGGAATTGGCACGAGGCGAACTTCGGGCTATTGGAGCCACCACTCTGGCTGAATACCAAAAATTCTTTGAAAAAGATAAAGCCCTGGAACGTCGTTTCCAGAAAGTATTGGTTGATGAACCGAATGTGGAAGACGCGATTTCCATTCTTCGTGGTTTGAAAGAACGCTACGAAACGCACCACAAAGTGCGCATAAAAGATGAAGCTATTATTTCAGCCGTAACCCTTTCTGACCGCTATATTTCTGATCGGTTTCTGCCTGATAAAGCGATTGACCTGATTGATGAGGCGGCGGCCAAATTGCGGTTGCAAATGGACTCAATGCCGGAAGAATTAGACGAGATCGAACGCCGTATAATGCAACTTGAAATTGAGCTGGAAGCCATTAAACGCGAAAATGATCAGAAAAAACTGGATGAATTGAAAAGCGAGCTGGCCAATCTTCAGGAACGCAGAAGTGGCTTCAAAGCCAAATGGCAGCGCGAGAAAGAAGTAGTAGATAGCATTCAGAATTCCAAACGCGAAATTGAACAATTGAAAGTGGAAGCTGAACAATTTGAACGGGAAGGAAATTATGGGAAAGTGGCTGAAATCCGTTATGGAAAGGTGAAGGAAGTGGAAGACCGCATTCAGAAGGCTGAGGCAGAGCTGGAGGCTATTTCGCCCGAAACCAGAATACTAAACGAAGAAGTGACTTCAGAAGATATTGCCTCAATTGTAGCGAAATGGACCGGCATTCCGGTAACCAAAATGCTGGAAGGTGAAAAAGAGAAATTGTTGCATCTGGAAGATCGTTTGGGTGATCGTGTGAAAGGCCAGAACGAAGCGATAGCTGCGGTTTCCGACGCCATTCGCCGTTCACGTGCCGGGTTGCAGGACGAACGCAAACCCATTGGCTCATTTCTGTTTTTAGGAACCACCGGCGTAGGTAAAACAGAATTGAGCAAAGCATTGAGCGAAGTGTTGTTCAATGATGAAAATGCGATGGTTCGAATTGATATGAGCGAATATCAGGAAAAGCACGCCGTGAGCCGATTGGTGGGCTCGCCTCCGGGTTATGTTGGTTATGAAGAGGGCGGCCAACTCACAGAAGCCGTTAGGCGCAAACCGTATTCGGTGGTTCTTTTTGATGAAATAGAAAAAGCACATCCGGATGTGTTCAACATTCTGCTCCAGGTTTTAGACGATGGGAGACTCACTGATAATAAAGGTCGTACTGTAAATTTCAAAAATACGATCATCATTATGACTTCGAATATTGGTTCCGATATCATACAAAAGAATTTTGAGTCAGTAACCGAAGAAAGTGATCTGTTTGCCGTAATTGAAACAACTCGTTTGGAAGTGATTGAACGGCTGAAAACTGTGGTACGTCCTGAGTTCCTGAACCGAATTGATGATATTATTCTATTCCAGCCGCTGATGAAAACACAGATTCGTCAGATCGTAGATCTGCAACTGGTGCAATTGAAAAAATTGCTGGCGCAGAAAGAGGTGAAATTGATCGTTACTGATCAGGCGCTCGACTATTTAGGCGAAGAAGGGTATGATCCGCAATATGGCGCACGGCCGCTGAAGCGATTAGTTCAAAAAGAAATCGTGAATGAACTTTCCAGAAAAATTCTGAGTGGTGAGGTTCAAAAACAGGGAACTATAGTGGTAGATAATTTTGAAGGCCATTTGGTTTTCAGAAATGAAAAGGCTTAAAAAAGAAATGCCGGGTATTAAGCCCGGCATTTTTGTAATACAACAAAATCAAAATTAAGGAGCGATAACAATACGTTTGGAACCAAATCCTGAAGTTGTTTCCACCTTTAAGATGTAAACTCCCGGAGCAAAGCTGCCCACTGAAATAGCTTTAGATGTATGGAATTCTCCCAGGCCAACTACCATTCCCAGATTGTTGAACAAGGTGTAATTTCCTTTTTCGGCACCGGAAGCATGAATCACAAACTGATCTTTCACCGGATTCGGTACTACGCCAATTTGAAGTGCATTCACCGATTCAATTCCCGCTGGCTCCATGCCCAACGAAGTGCGTGTAGTATTGGTAATCACGGGTTCGTTGAAATCGAAGTAAATACGAGCCGTATTGCGGATCTCTGTTCCCAGCGCTAATCCCGGTTTCAGTTTGGCTGTATAAGTCACATAACCCTGACTGGCGGCATAATTGGTGTGGCTATCAGGCAGCATAATATTGTCGAAAGAAACCACCAATTCATTACCTATAATCTGCGTACGGTGTTGATGACTTTGGCCCACCACTTTCAGAGTGGAAAGATCAATGTTGTTATCAATCACATCCCGGATTACCACATCATGAGCCGGAGCGCTTCCGGTATTTTGGAAACGAACCATAAAAGACAAGGCATTGGTGTTGGCCGGAACTACGCCATATTGACCAATTCCTTTTGGTGAAACCGCTTTATCGTTAGGATCCCATGAACCCACAACCGAATCTTGTATCATCTGGAAATTATTGGTCAGATCAATATCGCCAACATTGCCATTCACGCGCAGCGAGTCGGTAAGAACGCTTCCTAAAGTAAGTGCAGAAGAAGCGTTCAGATAAATCATTACCGATTGTGCATTGTAAGGATAAAGGTTGCTATAGTTGAAAGTAAGGGTGCGGGCGGCTACGTTGTGTGCAGCGTACGGAATGGAAGCACTCTGGAAAGTAGTACCGGCAGGATAGGTGTAAACCATTGTTCCGTTTGAAACGAATGAGCCCAGATTCAATACTTCGGCATCAACATACAATGGGAAACCCGGGGTGATAGTGCTTACATGATAGAGCACTGCTTTTACATCTTCAAATGGAGGAATAACATGAACCGAATCGCAGTAAGTGGAAGAACAACCATTGGCGTCAATGGTATTCAAACAAACCAGATAGGCACCATTGGCGTTGTAGATATGGCTAGGATTTACGAGGGTTGAAGTATCGCCGTCGCCAAAGTCCCAGAAAGAATACACAGGATTATAGCTGCTGTAATTCTGGAATTGAAATACATTCTGGGCGCCAGGTACCTGAGCCGCTGAGAAATATGCCTGGCAGAAAGACTGATAAATGCTATCGTTATGACAAGCATCTTTAACACAGCCGCTGGCGTCAGTTACAATTGCACAAACATTGCTGCTTGGTGGAATACAATGACCATCATTCCACGTTTGACCGTTTACATACCAGGCAGTGGTGTAGGGTGGCTGTCCATCATAGATCGAAACGCCATAACTTGGGTTAGCGCCCGCGCAAACTACATTGGTATCGAGATACAAATATGCTTTTAAAGTACATGGATTACCATTACCTACGGTGAGGGTGTAAGAACAACCGACCGCGTCAGCTACTGTAACTATTGCTGTACCGTCAACGCAGGTACCACTTCCGGCACCTCCATTGTTCCAGGTGTATGTAAATGGCATTGTGCCTCCCGTAATAACTATATTATAATACGTTCCCAGCAGGCAGTGCACGGAACTGTCAGCAACTGCATAGGCTGAAAAGTTGGAGCAATTGGGACCGTTGTAGGTATATCCAATTGCCGCGCAACCTAACGCATCAGTTACTCGAACACTTGCGCCTGAACTCGATGTCGGATCCACACAGAAGCCGGATTGTGTATTAATCGTTCCATTTGGCGGGCTCCAAAGGTAAGTATAAGGAGCAGTACCTCCCGTAACAACAGCTGAATAATGCTGCGAGGAAGGAGAACAGGTTCCGTTTGAATCTAACACGGTAGTAACGGTCATATGGCAATGTTGGTTATCAAAGGTATCGATATGCGTACAACCCTGAACATCGGTAACCTGAAGTACAGCAGTGCTACCCATGTGCCGGCAAACCGATGTACTGTCGTGTACCACATCTACGGTATTAAAAACCCAGGTATAGGTGTATGGCGCTGTTCCACTGGTTACAACAGCCGTGAACAACACTCCCGGGCCCGTAGCGGTTTGGCATCCTGAAGCCGAATCGGCTACTATATATGCCGTCAAATTGCACTGGGCATTCGAAACTACCGCTGTCGCCACCAGCGAACTGATCATCGCGATTTTTAATAGTATCTTTTTCATTTTGATTTTTTTTAAATTTTTAATCGGAATTGAGGTAGATTTGGGATGAATTAGGGGTAAGAGACTAATTCTGCGCCGGTGCTGCCTTCCAGGGCTGTTACCGGCTATTTTTTATGTGGAATTCATGTGATTGAATTTTTTTTGTTAGTGAGTAAAATGTTTGACGTAAACGCCATTCTTCGTTTGAATTTTCAATAAATAACTACCCTGCGGCAAACCGATGTTCTTCAACAAAATCGTTTCAGTATTGGCCTTGGGTGCTGCATAAAGCACCTCGCGGCCCAAAGCATCCACGATATACAACTCCTCTATTGTTTCCGCCGAGCGAACAGTCAGATAGCTCAAGGCAGGATTCGGATACAACTGCCAGATGTTCTCCGGAATTGCCGGGATTCCGTTCGGCTCCTTTTTCATAGTAAGCTGAATTGGCTTTACAGCTATAGGAATAGCGATGTCAAAAGCCGAAATCAAACGCACCTGTTTGATAATAATCTGAAGAGGATACTTACCTGCCGGGCGGATCACGCCGTCAATGTTATCAATCACCGGAATTTTTATGGTGAGAATGGTACCACCGCCCGACGACGCGCGGTGATTGGTTTTCACTAACGCCAAATTATTACGGGTGAACAGCGAGTGGTTAAATAACAGCGATGAATCGCGTGAACCGGCTAACCAACTGGTCTCGGTTTTTATTTCTGATAAATCGGCCCGCATGCAGTTAGAATCAAGTTCTAACCGGAAGGCAATGCCATAAGCCTGCGCAGTTTGGGCCGATGAACCAAGGTGCAGCGATAATTGCAGTGTATCTAAGTCGTGAACCGTATCATTAAGCGCCACCAATTCCAACAAACTGCCATCCGGTTCTACAGCACTCAGTTCGCGAGGCTGATAAACAATAGCTGTATTCAACCGATTGTAGTTCGAGGCAATTTCATTCTGATCTTGAAAATCTACGATCCCGTCGTTATTTCCATCGGCAGCTCCCGGGTTGGAATTGATGTAAGATGAAGGATCCCATGCAAAACTTTGGATACTATCAGTGGAGGCGCGTGGCGGGCCGGATGCGCCATATGCCAGGCCCAGCGCCAACACGTCGAAATTTTCAACCAAACCGTTATTATCGGCATCACCGGGAAATACCGTGGTATTAGGCGCCAGAACGCTCATGAAAACTAAGGCCGTATCGCGTTTCCCGGCAGTGTCAAGTAAGGTGTAAAGTAATTTATCGGTGCCGGAATAGTTGGCGTTGGCGCAATAGGTTAGTTTAGAGCCGGAAAAAGAAGCTTGGCCATGCAAGGGTGCGGTTACAATCCAGGCGCTGTCTAAAACAGTATAGGCGTCGTTAGCTGTTACTGTTAAACCGGTGCGGCAACTGCCCTGAAGCACCATGTAGAAATCGTTGTGTGCCTGAGGTTGCGCAAAAGCAGCAACGGCGTGCAACAACAGCAGCGCAAATGAGCCTTTTTTAATTAGTGCGGCAATCCTGTTCATAGCATCTTTTTTATTCACGGAACAAATATATCTGCACCACCCATCAAAAATTGATACATTTATTTGACCTTTTCCAATTATAAAAAATAATAATATGAAAGAGCCTCAAAGTTTCAGCACCTTGCTGTGCGAGGTGGCCGCTTCGCTTTCCAATTTAGAAAAACAAAGGCTTTCGGCCTTTCTGGAAAGCCAATACTTCAACAGCGTAAAAGCCTTGCCGGCTTTATTTCAATTTACCCTGGCGCATTTGAATGGAGAAAATGATGGAACCGTGAAAAGCGCCATGCAGGCGCTTCGTTTAAAATCAGGGAACGAAAAAAAGTTTCGAAATGCCGTAAGCGCCCTGCTATCGGCGATTCAGGAATTTCTATACTTCGAAAATGTAAGGCAGGAAAAACCATTTTATCAGGAATACTGTTTTTATCAATACCGCGACCGAAATCTGGCCGTACCCTTAAATGATATCACCCGTCAGTTAGCTCATAACTTCAATCAAACCGATCAGTATTCACCGGCGCATGAATTAGCGCGCGCGCAGGCTTTGGAATTGCTGGAAACATCGGCTGATATTTCTCACAAAAAGTTTGTAAAGCGGCCTTATGCGGCCGATTTCAGCCGGCCATCATCGTTAGAAACTTACTACGTCATCCAAAAGTTGCGGCAAATAGTAAATGCATTAAACGAACAGTGGATTTATAATCAGCAACGGGATATTTTTAATGAAAAGGAGGTGCTGAAACTGGCCGCTAATCCGGCTATCAAGGCGAATCCGCTGGTTAAAGCCTATACCTTACTTTGCGATTTGCTGCGCCACCGAAGTGATAAAGCTTTTGATGATTTTGTTGAGTTTTTTAATCGTTCGAACAAAAAGTTTACCCGTGAAATGAATGTGGAACTGCATACTTTTGCCACTAACATTTGTATTGCAAAAATCAATTCGGGTGATGCTTCCTACCAATTAAAACTATTTGATTTGTATGCCGACGCGCTGCGCCAGGGTGTGCTACTGGATAGGAATCGTTTAGACCCCCGGCATTTCAAAAATATTGTTGCCGTTGCCCTACGAAACGGCAAAACCGACTGGACCGATTACTTTATTCACAACTATAAAAAGTACTTGCCGGCTGCGGAACGCGAAAATGCGGTGAACTACAATACCGCCCAATTTCTGTTCTTCAAACAGGATTATTCAAAGGCTTTAAAACACCTTCAAACCGTAACTTTATCTGACACCTTTTACGGATTAGACGCTCGTGCGCTCATGCTGAAATGCTTCTATGAAACCGATGAAAAAGAAGCCTTCCTGAATGCCTATTACAGTTTTAGGCAGTATGTAAACCGCAAGAAAAATGTTTCCTCGCAGCATCGCCGTAACTACTCTAATTTTTTACGCTTTGCGAAGTTGCTTATCAATTTACGTTCGTCTGATAAAGCGCGCTGCGCGCGAATTAGTTCCAACCTGAAAGCGACGGCACACATGGCTGATAAACGGTGGCTGTTGGAGAAAATGGCGGCTTTTGAATAATCGAAAAATGTCAACGAATTTCAAATGCCGTAGTTGCATGAATATACTGTCTAAACAGGATTTTTATTTTTGCGGATGCCGGGCTGTTCGCTGCAAGTCCTCAGCCGCGGCATAATGTTTGTGATCCTTGAAATGCAGCAGTGGCGCGGCTTCCGGGCTTTCCGCTTCCATCCCTACCGCGGTTTGCCAAAATATAAAGCCTTACTCATTTTGAACAACATACACAGGTCCATTTAAATATTTCATCACCTTTTGAGGCGATGCTATTCCTTGGCACGTCTGAATTATTCATGCAACAACGCCATTACGATTTACGAAAAAGGAGGTTGGTCATAGTAATACAAGCCTGATGCATTTCGTAATTCGTAATTTTGAATTCGTAATTTATTCGCTGCGGCCCTCCGGGATTTCTTTCCCGATTCCAACCAGGTAGTCTAAATGTAGTGGGAACTTGGGTTTCGGGCGAAGTGCCTTTACACAACGCTCAGTGTTTCTACTTTCCCTGCCTTGCAATTTTCAAGCAGTTCGTCGATTTTTTGTGGAGTAAGAAACTCATGGTAAAAGTCGCCCAATTGCAACATAGGCGCATAGCCACAAGCGCCAAGGCATTCCACACCTTTCACGCTGAACAGCCCGTCGGAAGTTACCTGACCTTCTTCAACTCCTAGTTTTTTGCAGGTATATTCCATCAAATCTTCGGCTCCGCGAGTAACACAGCAACTGGTACGGCAAAATTCAAGCATGTACTTGCCTGTAGGCTTTTGGTTGTACATGGTGTAAAAGCTCACCACTTCATAAACTTCAACAGGTAGTATTCCCAACAGTTCGGCGATTTTATCCATAGCAGCAACGGTAAGCCAATTGTCCTGTTCATCCTGTACCTCATGAAGTACGGTAAGCAGGGCGCTTTTTTGTTTTCCTTCCGGGAAACGGCTTTTCAGCAATTCAATGCGCGCCATTAATTTTTCAGAGAAAGGCTTTAACTCAGTTGTTTTTATGTTCAGCATAAGTAGTTCGTTTGGATTGAATCAGGCGTCTAACTCACCTGCAATTACGTTTAAGGAACTCATGATCAGAATGGCATCGCTTAAAAGTCCGCCTTTAATCATTTCGGTAAAAGCCTGATAGTAAATGAAACAAGGTCTTCTGAAATGCAATCGATAAGGCACGCGGCTACCGTCGCTCACCAAATAAAAGCCCAGTTCGCCATTGCCGCCTTCTACGGCCTGGTAAACTTCTCCCTTTGGCACCGGAATTTCGCCCATCACAATTTTAAAATGATAAATGAGCGCTTCCATGTTGTTATACACTTCACTTTTCGGAGGCAAATAATAATCAGGAACATCGGCATGCCATCCACCTTCCTTCGGCATTTTGTCCAGCGCCTGGCGAATGATTTTCAAACTTTCCCGAACTTCTTGTTGGCGAACCATGTACCTATCGTAGGTGTCGCCATTTTTACCCACAGGAATATCAAACTGAAAATCTTCATATGAACAGTATGGGCTTACCACGCGAAGGTCGTAATCAACACCGGCAGCGCGCAGGTTGGGACCGGTGAAACCGAATTCCATGGCGCGTTTGGCGCTGATGCCGCCAACATTGTTGCAACGGTCCATAAAAATACGGTTACGGGTAAGCAACTGATCGAACTCTTCCCAGGCCACCGGAAAATCTTTCATGAACGTGTCCAGTTTGCGCCAGGCGGCATCGCTCCAATCGCGTTCAAAACCACCCATTCGGCCCATATTGGTCGTTAGGCGAGCGCCGCAAATTTCTTCAAAAATCTCGTAGATCTTTTCGCGGTATTGAAAGATGTGGAGAAAGCCGGTAAAGGCGCCGGAATCTACACCCAGAATGGAGTTACAGATAATATGGTCGGCAATTCGCGATAGTTCCATAACAATCACGCGCATGTATTGCACGCGCCTGGGAATTTCGATACCCAGCAATTTTTCAACCGTAAGCCACCAGCCCATATTGTTGATAGGCGAACTGCAGTAGTTCATGCGGTCGGTAAGCGGAGTGATCTGATAGAACGGCCGGTTTTCGGCAATTTTTTCAAAGGCACGGTGAATATAACCCATGGTTTGCTCGGCATCAACAATGCGCTCGCCATCCATTAATAACACATTTTGAAAAATGCCGTGCGTAGCAGGGTGGGAGGGGCCGAGGTTGAGAATAGACAACTCGCTTCCGTCTTCGTTTTCGCGAAGACGAATCATTTTGTTGTACTTCTCTTCAATATTTTTTGAAAGTGTGATGGCACTCATAGTTGCTGTTTCAGAATTAATTAAGCGCTACATTATTGGCTTGTGGCACACGGCCGAAATAACGATCGTCCTTATCGGTTCGGTGCGGATCTTCCATCGGATATTCCTTCCGCATTGGGAAACTCGTCATTTCGTCCATGTTCAGTATGCGGCGTAAATCGGGATGCCCTTTGAAAATGATGCCGTAGAAGTCGTAAGTTTCCCGTTCGCACCAATTAGCAGCCGGAAACAAATCGCAAACGGAATCAATCTCCGGTTTATCGGCCGGCAGCAGCACTTTAATTCGAATGCGCACGCGGTCGATCCAATTGTGCAGATGGTAGATTACGCCAAATTGCGCGGCAGGGTCGTTTTCGGGGTAATGCGCGCCGCAGATATCGGTAAAGAAATTAAAGCGCAGCGTTTCATCATCATGAAGAAATTGAAGGAGTTCGCGCGAGTGATTGCGATCAACGATAACCGCCAGCACATCGAGTGAACTTTCATCCACCTTTACGCTTTCGCCAAATTTTGCGTTAATTTTTTCAAGTATTGTTGAGTTTTCCAATGCCATTTCAAATTAGTTTACGCTGATGCCATAGCTGGCAAGAAGTGCTTTATATTCCGGACTGTTTCTGCGGCGCAGGGGTTCATTTTTCACGATCTCCTGCAGTTTCATAATACCATCCAGAATTTGCTCGGGCCTTGGCGGACAGCCTGGCACGTACACATCCACCGGAATAATTTTATCGATGCCTTGTAACACGCTATAGGTATCAAAAATTCCGCCGGAACAGGCACACGCGCCAACTGCGATTACCCAGCGTGGTTCGGCCATTTGTTCATAAACATTGCGCAACACCGGACCCAATTTTTTTGAGATGGTGCCCATTACCAGCAGCATATCGGCCTGGCGCGGGGAGAACGAAGGGCGTTCAGAACCGAAGCGAGCCAGATCGTAAGTAGAGGCCATGGTTGCCATAAACTCAATACCGCAGCAGGAAGTGGCAAAAGGCAAAGGCCACAGCGATTTGGAGCGCGCCAAACCTACCACAGCATCCAGCGAGGTAGCAAAAAAGCCTTCACCCTGTACTCCGGGAGGAGGGGCCACCATCTTCACTTCGCTATTTTCAAATTTATTTTCAGCCATAATTTTCAGTTTAAATTATTCCCAATCCAGCGCACCTTTCTTGATGATGTAAAAGAAACCGGCCAGAAGCGTTCCCATGAACAGGAACATTTTCCATAAACCCACAAAGCCCAAAGCTTTGAAATTAACTGCCCAGGGATACAGAAAGATCACCTCTATATCGAACAACACAAACAGTATAGCCACCAGAAAATACTTCACGGAGAATGGAATGCGGGCATTACCATAGCTTTGGATACCGCATTCAAAATTTTCGTCTTTCACACGGGAGTTCCGCCGCGGGCCAATCCAGTGTGACAGGGCCAGCATCAAGGCAACAAAGGCGGCTGCAAACACGCCCTGCATCAAAATAGGGATGAAGTTCAATTGTGAATTTTCCATGGTTTTTTCCTGAGCGGTGAAATTAAGCTAGTGCGCTTAGAATACAACCTTTTTATCCACAAAAAGTTCATTGCAGGAAAACCATAAAACTGGCCTAATCTTTTAACCTTCCCGCCTTATAAAAGCTGCGGGCATAATAGCGTTCGTCTAACGAATTCACCATCACTCCGCCGTGCACAGTGGCATGCGCAAAACGCCGGTTTTGAAGATATACCGCCATATGCGAAATGCCTTTTCTTGAAATTTTGAAGAACAGCAGATCGCCTTCGCGCAGTTCACTGGTATCAACCGGTGTACACTTATTGAAAATATCGCCGGCGGTGCCGCCGATATTTCTGTTGTAGATTTTTTCATAAATCACTGAAGCGAAATCGGAACAATCGATGCCGTTGCGGGTACGGCCGCCGTAGCAGTACCTGGTGCCCAGCCAGGTGTAAACTTCAAAATAAAGATCACAATTATCGGCAGCCACTACATCAATTTGATTAGCGCGGTAGTAGCTATCCAGCGGCATAAATTTTAATTGAGAATAATCGAATTGTTCACTTTGGGCCTGCACATTGCTTCCTAAAAGGAGGAATAGCAACCAGGCGCCAGTAATTCTTGCAAATGATACGAAATCAATACTATATGCTGATAAATGTTTCACGTTCGGGGTGGTGAAACTAATAAACGCGGTGTAATTTAGCGGTTCGGGATTACTTACGTTCCTCTAATTCCGGTTCCAGGGCCAATTTGCTGTGGCTTTTTCCATAAAGGAAATAGCAGACCAAACCAATAATGAGCCAGATAGCAAATCGTTCCCAGTTGGTGGCGCCCGATTCACTTAGCAGATAAGCACAGGAAAGTAATCCCAATAAGGGCAGGAGCGACAAGTTTTTTTTCCAGGAATAAAATGCCAGCGTAGTACACAGCGCTATAAAACCGTAATGCGGTAAAACCTGCCGGATGTTTTGAAATACGAAACCTTGTTGCAATCCAAAATAGGTATAGAAATAGTCAGGAAATCCGATGAACCAAACTGCAAGAACCATTAAAAAGGAAAACGGATAGAGGTATTTGGCATTGATGTAAGGGGTTTTGAATTTCGGTTGCGGTCGTTCGGGTTGTGTTTCTAAAATGAGAATTCCGGCGGCTACCAGTGCAAATGCAAACAAAGTGCCGATGCTGGTAAGGTCAACCATCAAATCCATGTTCACAAAAAGCGCCGGAACGGCCACTACCACACCGGTTAAAAGCGTTGAAAAAGAGGGCGTTCCGAATTTGGGATGAATGCGCGCGAAAATGGGCGGCAATAGTCCATCGCGGCTCATACTCATCCAAATTCGTGGCTGACCAACCTGAAAAACTAAAAGTACACTGGCAGTTGCAATCACGGCGCTGATGGCAATTACTCCGGCCATCCAATGCAAGCCAACCCGGTCGAAAACAAATGCCAGCGGCTCACCCACATTCAATTGGTCGTATTTCACCATGCCGGTTAGAACCAACGCAATTACCACGTAAATCACTGTACAAATGGCAAGGGCATACATCATGCCACGAGGCAAATCGCGTTGTGGATCTTTACATTCTTCGGCTGTAGTAGAAATGGCATCAAATCCGATATAGGCAAAGAAGACCGAAGAAATACCTTTTAGTACACCACCAATTTTATTGGGTAGAAAAGGCGACCAGTTTTGAGGAGTTACGTAGAATGCGCCTACAAAAATGACCAGAAAAATTACAGAAAGTTTAAGCGCCACCATGATATTGGCGCTATGCTTGCTTTCTTTTATACCGATGTAGGTGATGGCGGTGATGATGGCCACAATCAGGAAGGCCGGCGCATCGCAAATGAAATGCCAGCCAAAAATTTGCGGCGCGGTTTGCCAGGCTAATTCGGCTGCTGCGGTGGCGCCTTTTTCAGCAGTAAAATAGTCCATGGTAAGCCATGCGGGAATGTCGATACCCAGCCCGTGCAGCAGTGTGGTAAAATAATCGCTCCATGAAATGGCCACTACGATATTGCCAATGGCGTATTCCATTAATAAATCCCACCCGATAATCCACGCTATGATTTCTCCAAAGGCCACATAGCTATACGTGTACGCACTGCCGCTCACCGGCACCATGCTGGCAAACTCGGCATAACAAAGCGCGCTGAAACCACAGGCAACCGCTACAAAAATGAAGAGGAAAATAATTCCCGGCCCGCCATCATAACTCGCTTTGCCGATGGTGGAAAAAATTCCGGCGCCTACAACGGCAGCAATTCCAAGTGCGGTAAGATCGCGAACGGTGAGCGAGCGTTGCAGTGTATTCCCGGCTTCACCATCGCCATATCCGGCTTCGGCATCTGCAACAATACGAGCTACATCCTTCTTCCTGAAAAGTGATTTCATGTTGGTGCAAAGTAGAATAAAACCTGAAACTCAGGCATTATTCTCTGGCGCAAATTCGTTTAAAGTCGCAATACACGCAGCGGTCGCGGTCTTCGGTTTTTTGAAACGGCCGATCGCGGTCGGCCATTTCACCCAAAATGTCGCGCAACACACTTTCGAACGCTTGCAGGTCTTGAGTTTCTAAAACGGCTTTGCTGCGATTTTTTTTCAGTGTGTCTAAACCTTTTGAACCTTCACGCAGCCAATAAATTCCTGAGGTAAGGGGTTCTTGAGTTTCATTTAATGTACGATCATACAACCAGGCATACATCAATAGTTGAAAGGCTTTTGCAAATTTTGGATTGCTCTTCATCTCTTCCAAATCATCGATGTTCAATTTCGGATTGACGGCGTCGCCGGTTTTATAATCGGCAATTGCAGTAATACCTTCGCTGCGTTCTACCCGGTCTGTAATCCCTTTCAGTAAAATATTCCGGCCACCCTGCTGCAGCACTAAACGCATTTCCTGTTCCAAACGAATAACAGTAAGGGTTTGGTGCCGTTGGTGAAGCGCATTTAATCGTGCTATTTCGGCTTTTAAAAAATTGATGATTAGCGCTTCGGATACCTGCAGGAGCAAATAATTTTTTCCTTCAGAAAGGTTGTTCTCTGAAAAACGGCGGATCAGATGTTCTTTCAATAATTTCATTACTCCGGCATCGCGTTGCAGCCAGGGTTGCAAATCGGCCGGTTGGAGGGCCACTCCAAGGAATGGCTTGTAAATTTCTTCCAATGCTTCATGAATAGCCGAGCCGATGGTGTTGGCCTGCATTTCTTCTTCCACCTCCTCTTGCTCGCCAAGGCCCAGCAGATATCGAAAATAGAATTGCAGCGAACAATTGATGTACGTGTTCAGTGCCGAAGGCGAAAGTCCTTTTTCTTCCAAATAAGTAGTCAATTGTTGAAATACTTCATCGCTTTTTGCAATTACAATCGGTTTTTCCTGTTGATCGAGATGCGCTTCAAGGGTGAAGATGGATTCGTCCATCTGAACATTAGTCATCTTTTTCCATTCCTGTTCTAATTGCAATATGAAACGACTTTTTTCACCGCCACCCAGCACATCACTTTCGGTATTGTAAAGCAACACCACTTGTTCCGCGCGCTGCATCAGCCGGTAAAACAGATATGAATACGTACTGTCGCTTTCGTCGGAAGTAGAAAGTTCATAAGCTTTCCGCATTTCATATGGAATGAAACTGTTGCTCTTTTTAGAAGGTGGCAGAATCCCTTCATTACAGGCCAGAATCACCACCTGATCAAAATCCAAGGCCCGGGTTTCAAAAATTCCCATCAATTGAATGCCTTCCGTTTGGTCTGATTCAAAGGGAATCCGAACGGTTTTTAACTCATGAAG